>NZ_FOHE01000011.1:135660-142161 GCF_900111445.1 Oceanobacillus limi
TCCGGGTGAACGTTGATTCTTCATGCTTTAACGTCGATTCTTTCCGTCTGAACGTTGATTCTTCCGTCTGAACGTCGATTCCTCCGGGTGAACGTCGATTCTTTCCGTCTAAGCGTCGATTCTTTCCGTCTGAACGTCGATTTTTCATGCTTTAATGTTGATATTTCCTTTTAAATGTTGAATACTTCCCTAAGGGTTAAAATAAGACGAACTCAAATTCACATAGTTACAAAAACAAGGACTACCCCAGTGTCCAGGGTAGTCCTAATCCATATTATATTATTTTGTTGTTATTAAGCTTGTGGTCCGCCAAATTGCTGTTCAGCAGTTTGAACAAGACGTTTTGTAATTTCTCCACCAACGGAACCATTAGCGCGAGAAGTTGTATCTGCACCTAGGTTTACGCCAAATTCTGATGCAATTTCATACTTCATTTGGTCTAATGCTTGTTGAACACCAGGCACTACCAATTGATTTGAATTATTGTTGTTTGCCATGGTATATCACCTCCTTGGTACTACTTATAGTGTGAGGAATACGCTAGTTTAATTCACCATTTTTATTGGTAAGTCTTGTTAGTTTTTCAAATTCGTAGGAAACAAGAGAGCGAACTATTTCATGAACGTGAAAATGCTATTTGGTTGAACACTGCCTATAAAAAAAGCACCTATGAACTATACGCTCATGGTGCAAAACTGATTAGATTTAAAATAAATCTTCAAATACTTCTTCTTTTATTTGTTTTTCGTCCGTGATTTCGATGACTTCGATACCTTCAACTGCTTCATCGATTAAATCCTGATAATTAAATTGACTCTCATAATAATTTACTCTATCCCGTTTCGGTTTTGTTTTTGGAGCCTTAGGAACAAAAATGGTACAACAATCTTCATATGGGCGGATAGAGATATCAAATGTATCAATTTTCCTAGATATCTCTATAATTTCATCCTTATCCATTGTTAATAATGGTCGTAACACCGGATAATTGGTAACTTCATTAATTGTATTCATGCTTTCCATTGTCTGACTTGCAACCTGTCCAAGATTCTCCCCCGTTGTTAAAGATAATATATCTTCATTTCTACATACTTGCTCACTGATTCGCAACATCATTCTTCGCATTACTGTCATCCCATAACCATCTGGCGTCTCTTGGAAGATCCGCTGTTGAAGTTTTGTAAATGGAACAACATGAATTTTAATCTTATGCCCAAAACCGGTTAATTCCTCCGCTAGATCAAGAACTTTTTGTTTGGCTCGATCACTCGTAAATGGTGGAGAATGAAAATGAATTGCTTCAATCTCTACTCCACGCTTCATTGCTAAATATCCTGCTACTGGACTATCTATTCCACCAGACAGCAATAGCAATGTTTTACCTGCTGTGCCTACAGGTAAACCACCTAACCCTTTGACTACTCCTGACGTAATATAAGTTGCCTCTGAACGTACTTCAACCTTAATTTCCAAATCAGGATGGTGAACATCGACTGTATAATGAGAAGTATTTGTTAATAAATGACCTCCTAGTATCTGATTCATATCCTGAGAACGATACGGAAAATCTTTATTAATTCTTTTTACGGTTACCTTGAATGTCTTCACACCATCTGCATTTTGGAGTGCAAAAAGAGATGCACTCTTGATCTCATCAATGTTATTCGCAACTTTGATAGCCAAACTAAAACTGTGAATACCAAAGATGTTTTTACACTTATCTATCACTTCATGTGGGTCATGTCCATTAAGAATTACAAACATTCTTCCTTGCGTCCTTTTTACGGTAACGTTTGGAAATTCCTTCAGTTTATGACGAATATTGGCTTGTAGTTTTTGTAAGAATCTTTTTTGGTTCTTTCCTTTTAAAGCTAATTCTCCATATCGAATTAAAATGTGATCATATTGCATAATTATCTACTCCATTACTTCTTTTAGTTGTTGGATTGCTTCCTTAAGTTTAATAATAAATGTTCCTACTTCTTCTTTGGTATTATCATAAGACAAACTCACGCGCAATGCGGAAGTTGAACGTTCCTGTTTAAATCCGCATGCAGATACAATTCGACTTTCATCCAGTTGTTTGGAAGAACATGCGGATTTAGTTGAAATATATATCCCCTGCTCCCCAAGCATATGAATGATAACTTCCGGTTTTATGCCTGGTACAGAGAAATTTAAAATATGAGGTGCTGCCGTATCTGGTGAAGTATTCAAGTATACTCCTTGTATTTGCTCTAACTCTGTACGCAAGTAATGATTGAGCACTTCTAAAGAATTCCGTTCATTCTTTTCCCTATCTTTAATTAATCGCAATGCTTTTACCATGGCTACAGCTCCAGCTAGATTTTCTGTTCCAGAGCGTATGCTTCTCTCTTGTTCGCCACCATGGAATAACGGAAAAAGCTTTGTTCGTTTATTACTATATAAAATCCCGGTCCCTTTTAATCCATGGACCTTATGTCCTGACATTGTACAAAGGTCAATCCCGCTATTTGCCAATTTTAATGATATTTTTCCTAAGCCCTGGACATGATCAACATGAAAGGAAAGCTTAGGATGTTTTTTTGCAATTTCACCTATCTCTTCAATAGGTTGCACGGAACCTATTTCATTATTGACATGCATGATACTAATTAAAATCGTATCATGTCTTATTGCATTTTCTAATTCAGTGACCGATATAATACCATTTTCATTGACAGGCAAATAGGTAACTTCAAATCCTAATTTTTCTAAGCTTTTACATGCTTCAAATACGGACGGATGTTCAATTTGAGAGGTAATTATATGCTTTCCTCTTCCCTGATGTTCAAGAGCGATTCCCTTGATAGCTATATTATTCCCTTCCGTACCACCAGATGTAAAAATAATTTCATCTTCATCAACTAGTAGGATTTGTGCAGCTTGTTGCTTTGCCTTTTGTAATAACTTTTCTGCTTCTCCTCCAAGCTGATGGATGGAAGAAGGATTAGCAAAGAACCGTTCGGACACTTGATGGAAACTATTTAAAACGTCTGGATGTGGCTTTGTTGTTGCACTGTTATCTAAATATATCATCAAAACTCCCTCTCCTTATCATTAACACCAACTATTAGAAAAAAATTCACTTATAATCAACAAAAAATAGAAGGCTGTCTTTAGAAAAGGATTCAATCTTTTCTTAAGGCAGCCTTTCTCTATACATCATTACACCGAAGTTAACATAGCACGATTTTCTTCAATTCGTTTTAAAGCCCCAGGTTCAATTTCCTCAACAGCAACAGCTGCTTGTTCTAAGGCCAATTCGTATTCATAGGATCTAAAAGAACTTTCTGCTTCTGCTAATTTAGCTGCTAGCAGTGGATATTTACTTCGATATCGATTGGCATATTGTATAACTTGTTCGGTTAAATAAGCTTGCTCTAACATATTATCTGTCTGTTCCATCATATTGTCAACCGCTACTTGTGCCTCACCCAAAGCTCGCTGTACCTCACCGATATCTAACGGCTCTTTTTCTAACGCTTGTAGAACACGGTGATTTTTTTCAGTAGCCTCTTCCATCATCTTCCATATAAAATTCGGAACACCTGGAATATTGCTTTTCTTTAGTTTTCTAGACACAAGATGAATTTGATCTCTCATTTCGCTTAATTTATCTTTTGCTTCTAGTTCATCTTTCCGTAAATTATAGACACTATCTTTAAACATCTCATGGTTTTGTTGAATTTCCTCTAGTTGTTCAAATCCTTGGTCTAATTTGTCCCTTAAATCTGAATGAGCGATATCTTCCGACTCTAAACCAGCTTGTATTTCATCATATTGCTTTTTTAATTGATTGATGTTCTTTTCAAGAGAGAGATATTTTTCCATATCTTGATCATCAAAGTAATAAGTTTTTTTCAATCGCTCCACATCACTTTTCGTTTCATCAAAGGATGCAGCAATTTCCTTTAACGATTTTTGATATACTGGAGCTTTTGATTCCATATAACTTTTGGCAATTGCTTCTTTTTCCAATAGTTGATACATTTCCTGAATACGATCATTAAGTTCTTCTATTAGTATCTTAGGTTCTGAGGTTTCTCTTTTTTCAAGTGCCTTAAGACAATCGATAAGACGCTCTTGGTACATTTGTATCTCTTTTTCAAAGCCAAGATGCTCAACTCGATATCCATCTTCTTTCATTTCTTTAATACCCTTATATAAATCATCCAGTTGACCTGGAAGCTCATTTTTACAAGCTTTAAATAGAGAAGGGTACTCGTTAATTTGCTCGTCAAGCATGTCTAACTCAGACTTTAATTTACCCACTAACTCACTAGCCTCAATATAATTCCCCGATTGGACGAGATCATAGTATTGTTCTAACATTTCATCTTTTTCATCAAGTTCTACTTCAAACCGAACCTCTGCCTTACCATATTGAAATCTATTTTGCATTATTTGCTTACGTAGTGATTTTATCTTTGGCTGAATATGCTCTATTTCTTTTCGACTTGTTTCCTCAGATTCCATTAGTTCATCTAACTCACTTAGAATCTTTTCAATATCTTTTTCAATTGCCTGCATAATTTGGTTTGCATTTCTAAGTGTCTTTTTCGCACTTGAAAAACGATAGCGATCCGCAGCCTCTTCTGCATCAAATAAATACTCTTCAATATCTGGTAATTCCTTATTAAGAATCAATTCCCACCGTTCTTTCCATGACTCAAAACGTTCTTGCGTTTCCCCCGAAAGATTTAAACTTTTAATACGTGAAAGCTGAGCAGTAATATTTCGATTCATAATATCCATCTTCCAGCTTTCCTGGCGGTCAACCTCATCATAAACACGTTTTCTTAATATAAGTCCAATTATAATAATCGTTATAACAACTAAAACAATAGCAATAATATACTCCATAAAAAGCCCCCTAACTAATTCCCTAAATAAGAGGATACACCCTATTTAAACAATATTTTCAAAGAATTAAATATAAACTTATTTATATAATCTTAATGATACCATGTAAAAGCCTTTTATGGCTAAAAAAAACTTATAAAATTGACGAATAATGTATTTTTTTGATAAATAAAGGAATTAATTCAATCAAACGTGGATGGATGGAGTAATAAATACTCGGGTGAAATGGTTCGGTGACAATATTATTCAACTAAACTATAGGATTATTGGTAGCTTCATCAGGGTGAAGAATATAATCTAACCAGTTATGTATGGATTGTACATAATTCTCTATAAATTTTGCATGAGAATAATCCCCGACGACCTGCTTCTTCCATTCATTATGTAAAATATATGGCGTTACAAGCATCCCTTTTAATTGCAATAATAAAAACTCGCGTTCCACTTTACTTTGCTTACTGCCATTGACAGCATCCATAAATGTCATACTTAATAGATAATTTTCCTTCGCCAAATAAGTAACAGCCATTTCCCTAACAAAAACAGAGTCCAATGATAATTCACGGTGAATGAAACAAGAGAATTGAAGGTTATTCTGTTTATACTGTATAATGGACCATATTAATTTCTTGATTTTTTCTTCAGACGATACCGTCTCGGTTTGTCGAATAGATTCTTCCATCGTTTCTAAATATGCTTCATAATATTGGGTAACAGCATACTCTAATAATCCTTGTTTCCCTTTAAAATAATAGCTTATTAACGAAACATTGACAGAGGCAGCTTCCGCAATATCTCTTACGGATGTACCATGAAAACCTTTTTGGAAAAACAACTTAGAAGCTGCATGAATGACTTTTTGTTTTGTAGGACTGTTTTTCATCAAATTCAACTCCTATATAAACATTTATGGTTGTCGAATATGGAACACCATCTATATCATTATTACGACAAAGAAAGAAATTATCCTTCATTTTTTCATCGACAATTTCTTATACGATTGTCGAATTATTAGGGTTGAGAGGAGAGAGGAAATATGTTTCAAACTACCAGTTATTCAGGTGATAAAGTTAAGGATTATGAATTAATGATAAAGCAACTACAATCACTATTGGAAGGTGAGAAGGATAAAGTAGCAAATTTATCCAACGCATCTGCATTATTAAATCAATTTTTGAATGAAGTGAATTGGGTAGGATTTTATTTATGGAAAGAAGACCAGTTAGTTCTTGGGCCATTCCAAGGTCTGCCAGCATGTATTCGTATCCCTTATGGAAAAGGAGTCTGCGGAACAGCGATTAAAGAACAAAAAACACAACGAATTGAAAATGTCCATCATTTCCCGGGACATATTGCTTGTGACAGCGCAAGCCAATCTGAAATTGTAATTCCAATCTTTATTGATAATGAAGTCTTTGGAGTACTTGATATTGATAGTCCTATCGTCGATCGGTTTGATGAAACAGATCAAATTTATCTAGAAAAATTTGTTGATACTTTAAAGAGTTATTTATAAAAAGGTTCTACGTCAAATGTTGGGGTAGGAGTGCACACTCCTATCCCTTATCCTACTTGAAAGTCTAAATCTTTATATTGATGATGTAGTAATACACG
>NZ_FOHE01000046.1 GCF_900111445.1 Oceanobacillus limi
TCTCATCTTAAATATAACTTTTAGTGTTAATTTTAATATCTTAGTAAAATCCATACTAGCATCCCCGAAATCTAAAAAAAGCCAACTATTGTTGATTCTACCTAGGTACTATGAGTATGAAGTTTACTCGTAAATACTATTTCAACTTCGCCCTTTTCATTTATTTTGACTTTAAAGCTATAGCCTTTATAAATAGCAAAAAAAGTAAGTAAAATTCCTCCTGTAGCACCAGCTACAATAACAACAATAAGCATTTTATCACATACGTGTTTCAAAATAACTATATAGGTATAATACTATATTCATAGACTAATCTCTAATATTTAATAATAAAAAAATTAGTATTGTACAGTTTTTTCCGTTTGTAAAGGTTGTCCATAACCGTCTAGTCCCATTGATTCTAGATCTGCCAATACATCCTCTTTAAGATTACTCGGCACATCATCAATTGTTCTTCTTCCAGCTACAATTAAACTTACAAAAATAGTCACAAAAATCATTTTATCTCCTCCGAATAATAAAAATGGTTTACTGATTACGTTGATCCAAAACATACTGAACAGTCCCTCGATCTTGTTCGGGTACATCCTTCATTTCCCTTCTACTAGCTTCAATTAAATCTGCAAAAATACCGTGTATAGCTTTCGTTTCCATTTATTACACTCCCATCGTCATAACGTATAGGTCTGCAATTGCTTCTTTATTGTTTAGATCTTCAGTTTTTAATTTATCTACTTCTTCGCTTAAAGGTTTCTGATAAACAGGTTCTTGTGGTTCTTCGTTAGGATCAGGATAACTAAACTCTAAATCTTTTGTTTCAGGATTTACTCGAAAACCGTTACTTTCTCGGAAGTCTTGTCTATACTGACCGTATTCTAATTCAATTACGTCAAAGGTTTCTCGATTACGTTCGGTTAGTATTTTATATGTCTGAACGTCTTGTTCTACTGTGGTTGGAATTACCGAGCCTTGGCGCTCACCAGTGTCTAAAATTACGTTACCAGTTAAAATATCATAATATACCTTTTTTCCAACTTGCACATCATCACCTTCCTTTGCTATTCAAATGCTACCCAATCAATTTCGTAAGAGTCACCGTTGAACGTACTACCAAAACGATGAATAGAAGTAAATTCTCCTTGTGAAACGGTTATTGGGTCAGTGAATGTTGTTGTTGAGTCAGCCCTGCCAAAATTCACGTTAATAATTCCATAAGTTATATAGGTAGAAAATCCATAGAGAGCACTGTTATTGTACAATCCAATTACTAAATTAGGTTTAAAACCAAGTCCGGTTACAGTAAAAACAAAATCCCTTGAGTTGACTTTAGTAGTCATGCTAGAACCACTCGCCCACTTTTTACCTGTACCACCAGCTTCTATGCTTCCGATAGCATCAGCTAAATATTGAAACGTTGGGTCGGTAGGTACTTCTATATTTGAATCTTTGTCAGTAATAGCCCCACCGATTAAATCTTTTCCATCACTGACATTTGTAAAAACCTCATTAATTGCACCTACAATAGAAGTTTTTTCAGTAGTTTGAAGCGTTGTTTTATCTCCGATTCCGTGTGCTGTTTCATCATCAACATGTTGCGTATAATCGGCCTGATGTTCATTAACTTGTTTTTCTGTTGCAAGCTCATTATAGCTACCAGCAGTAAGCAAGTTTTCAACTTTCATGCCTGCATCAT
>NZ_FOHE01000043.1 GCF_900111445.1 Oceanobacillus limi
TCTCATCTTAAATATAACTTTTAGTGTTAATTTTAATATCTTAGTAAAATCCATACTAGCATCCCCGAAATCTAAAAAAAGCCAACTATTGTTGACTCTACCTAGGTACTATGAGTATGATGTTTACTCGTAAATACTATTTCAACTTCCCCTTTATCATTTATTTTGACTTTAAAGCTATAGCCTTTATAAATGGCAAAAGTAAGCAAAATTCCTCCTGCAGCACCAGCTGCAATAATTGTTCCTGTCCCCACGCTTGAAGCTGCTATTGCAGAAACTCCTAAAGAAGTTCCAAAAGAAAATGGTGCTGCTACTACTCCTGCTCCTGCAACACCAGCTAATGCTACCGCAGAAGCCTTGCTTAATTTTTGAACCTTCCTTGCCTTGTACAGCTTTTCAGCAAGTTCGCCTACAACTTTGAACTCTTTTACTTTATCTTGTTTGGCTTTTTTTAACTGTTCTTTAGTTTCAACAATTAGCATATAATCACCTACGTATTTATATTAACTACCTAGGTATAATACTATATTCCTACGCATATTTCTAATATTTGCTAATTTTTTCCCAACAAGTCTTTATTCAGCGTAATCTTTTCCAGTAATCTGTTTGTATTCATCTTCGGTAATAGTGTTGGTTTCTACTGCTCGCTTTACTCTTTCAATACCCCATAAACGCTCTCCATCGCTCCCAATAGTGTCATAAAAACGTTTAATTCGATCAAACCATGCACTCATTTTACGAAGCACCTCCATTCATAATTTCAAACCATAAATCAGCAATATCTGAATCTTGGACGTTGTCTTTCGAATTATTCTCCATATAAGCAAACCAAAGGTCAGCGTTTTCTGACTCTAGATCCTTTATTTTTCTGTCTTTCTTAGATGGTATTTCAATCTTCCTAGCCACTACGCTATCCCTCCTAGTATTCTCGTAACTTTATCGGAATCGCCATTATCCGTTGTTGCTCGACTTAATTCCAATCGCAAGGTAATTGGTTCTTCGTTGTTTAATGGCTTCACAAACTGATATTCATCATCTTCTAACTCGCTATCCATAAGCACGTCGTTAATATACGCATCTATATTTACGTCGCCTTGCTTCTGTACAAACGCACCTACGTAATCGGTACTATCTAACGTATATACTGCGGTTGCGGAAGTTGTTGGTGATTCGCTGCCCTCCATCCATGTACCGTAGAAGCCTACTTTGTCGTTTTCAATATCTTGATAGACGAATAATGGTTCGCTAATCTCAATGGATAAATCAAACAAAGATGAAGGTCTTAAAGCGTGTCCTGTTGTGTTGTTTGTTACCACTGTTACTACACCCCAACTTTCGACACGACGAGCTTTCTTGATATTAGCGTATGAATTATCATAACCTGCCCATAATGCAATAAATTCACCCTGTTTGTTTGCGGTTAGATTTGGTTGTAGTTGGTTACTTGTGTTTCCGCTTGTTACCTTCTCCACAGAACTCCACGTTTCTCCAATATCATCAGAATAACTAAATCTTATATTATCAGCAGAAGTGTCAGTAGAATCTCTACCGCGCCAAACTACACCAATCCTACCCTGTTCCAAGCCGTTTATCTCACTCGGTACGAATCTAGCGCATGGGGAGGATTGGGGGTAAGGACCGCCATGATATACGTATTCGTACGACCAATTATATGCAGAACTCGTTCTCAACCCTGTTCTTTTAAAAATTAGAATAGAATTTGGATTGTTCTGCTTTCTTTGTGTGATAATAAATACCTCGCTATTTGCAATACCAATAGACGGGTCTTGTATATCAATACCCGAAGTATTTACTTTAGTTACCTGCTCTACCTCGCCCCACGTTACAGTACCATCTGCGTTAATTATTCCTTTTTTATAGCGGATGTTAATTGAGTTAGAATACGTACTGTTTCTACTCGACCAAGTTGTGTGCAGGTCTGTTCCATTACGAATTATAGATACATTCCCTAGTGCAGATTGTGTAGTATCTAACACACTATCCACAATAGTACTAGAAATATCAATATTCGTTTGATTTAATACATCTATAACTCGATAATATATATTAGATGTGCTATATCCGTGTATCAGATGCACGTTCGTTCCGTCAGCTGCTAAAGCAATATCATTCCTATCGAAATTAGTATGGTAGTAATAACAAAGTTGTGACCATGACCAATTATCGTTATCATCGGGTTTATATACATGCAAGTAAAAATAATCTATTGCTTTCGATGCTGCAACGAACCACCCATTTTCCAACCTAACTAACTTATCTCCACCATTACCACTCATATCACGCGCTTCACCAACAACGGTAGCATCTTCCACAGTTTTCTCGGTAAACAAACCTTCTGCCATATACATACCTTCACCGTCAAAGGAAATATTCGTACTACTCACTTCATCAAACGTAATACCGAATGAGTTGCCTTTCATATCGTCTGCGAATGTATTCGGTGCGTTGATACGGTCAGATGCATCTTGTTTCAAATTGAGATAGGCGAGTTCTCGATCTTGCTTTGCGTCTTTGGATCGTTGTTTGTTTTTATATGACGCATAATCGGCCTGATGTTCATTAACTTGTTTTTCTGTTGCAAGCTCATTATAGCTACCAGCAGTAAGCAAGTTTTCAACTTTCATGCCTGCATCAT
>NZ_FOHE01000003.1:0-1326 GCF_900111445.1 Oceanobacillus limi
GCTTCATCACTGTATACTGCTATTAAATATCGATCTCCTTACACGGATCGTATTATTAGGAGTGAAAAATCGATTTTTGTTTAATAGGAATAAAGGAGTCTTGAGGAAATTCATCAAGTAATGGAGATAAGTATTTTCTGCCTCTGTTTTCTCCAGTGTGTTTAAGACTCATGGATTTTAGAAGAAGTTGTGATAATCTTGCTGAATCAATTTGCAATAATTTTCTACATTGTTGATTCGTTATCGTGGAGTTGTGTAGTAGAAAATAATCTAATATTTTTCTTTCATGTGCTTTTTTGTTTGTTTTTTTGCATTTGGGACAAATCCAAGTTCTTTTTTCTCGTATGAGGGGAAAGTGATCACAGTTATAGCAGACTATTCCTTTTACTAGGTGGTTATCGTTTATGCCAAGTTGAGTTAATAAGTCAACTTTTAGAGGAGTATTCCCTTGAAGAAGTTTATCGTTAAGGAGCTTTAACATATTTTGGTC
This sequence comes from Oceanobacillus limi, assembly GCF_900111445.1. Lineage (GTDB taxonomy): Bacteria > Bacillota > Bacilli > Bacillales > Amphibacillaceae > Ornithinibacillus > Ornithinibacillus limi. Next base: position 491 of record NZ_FOHE01000003.1, read on the forward strand.
GTAATATTTTTTATTATAGCTGCTATATAGTTGAGCAAGTTTGGAGGGTAATACTTCTAAATGAATAAGTTTATCAAAAACAGATGGGTCCTCTTGACTGTTTATAATAATCGCTGAAGAGTTACTTACAACCACTAATGTTTCAATAGGGATCGGTGGCATTGCATTATTTTGTAGCCATCTTTGCAAATTGGCTTTCTGGCTTTCAGCTTGAAGTATTGGGCTTTTATACCCTTTCTTTTTATTCCCATCTTTTTGGATGAATTGGTGCGTTTTTGAATCGTATTCTAACTCATCTTTCATGTTTTTAATCTCAATAATAAATATAACTTGTTCTGAAATAATAAGCGAATCAATCTGAAAAGCAAAAGGTCCATTTGTTAATCGAAGGCCTGGGTAAACAAGAGTGGAGTTTTGCTGATACATCGATATTGTATAATCAGCGTATTTTTCACCTCGATACCCAGCTAGATAATTTGAGTAGTTTTCCTGTAATGTTTTGTTGTTTCGAAACTTAGGCTTTAATTCTCTAAACAGTGCCTCATAGCACAACAAAACATGTGGCTTGGTTCGTTTTATTTGATTCAAGAAATCATCTCCCATTAATTAGTTGGTATTATATTCGATAATAAAAGATGAATCCCTTTATTTTTTCGTTGAAAAATGAAAAAAATTTATGAATTAAGTGTCATTTGATATTAGAAATCAACGCTCACCCAGATATATCAACGTTTGGCCAAATGGAATCGACGTTCAGCGCCAAAGAATCGACGTTCAACCTGAGGAATCAACGTTCAGCGCCAAGGAATCGACGTTCAAATTGAGAAATCAACGTT
>NZ_FOHE01000003.1:1728-305739 GCF_900111445.1 Oceanobacillus limi
TCACCTCCAAAGAATCGACGTTCAACCCGATAAATCAACGCTCACCCCCAAGGAATCGACGTTCAACCCGATAAATCAACGCTCACCCCCAAAGAATCAACGCTCACCCCCAAGGAATCAACGTTCACCCCCAAAGAATCGACGTTCAACCCGAGAAATCAACGCTCACCTCCAAAGAATCGACGTTCAACCCGAGAAATCAACGTTCACCCCCAAAGAATCGACGTTCAACCCAAAGAATCAACGCTCACCCCCAAAGAATCAATGTTCAATACCAATAAATCTCCCCCTTTAAATAATCATTCACCAAATTTCCAATAAAAAATTCCATCCTTTTTCCTATAATTTGCAGTTTATTGTATATATTTGTGGTAAAATATCATATAAGTAGCATTGTGTTTTCGGACAGGTGCAAGTAATAATTAATGTTGGGAGGATTTATCGTTCATGTTTTCTAGGGATATAGGAATCGATCTTGGAACTGCAAATGTACTGATACATGTAAAAGGTAAAGGTATTGTGTTAGATGAACCATCGGTTGTTGCGATGGATAGAAATACAGGTAAAGTTTTAGAAGTTGGGGAAGCAGCACGTCGAATGGTAGGACGTACGCCGGGGAATATTGAGGCTATTCGACCTTTGAAGGACGGAGTTATTGCTGACTTTGATGTGACAGAAGCGATGTTGAAATATTTTATAAATAAAATTAATGTAAAGGGCTTCCTTTCTAAACCGCGAATGCTCATATGTTGCCCAACAAATATTACTAAAGTAGAGCAAAAAGCGATCAAAGAAGCGGCTGAAAAATCTGGTGGAAAGAAAGTTTACTTAGAAGAAGAGCCGAAAGTTGCAGCAGTTGGAGCAGGAATGGAAATATATATGCCTAGTGGAAATATGGTCGTTGATATCGGTGGCGGTACAACGGATGTAGCGGTATTATCCATGGGCGATATTGTAACATCGGAATCGATCAAGATGGCTGGAGATAAGTTTGATGGAGAAATCCTTCAGTTTATTAAGAAAAAATACAAGCTGTTAATTGGGGAACGTACAGCTGAAGATATAAAGATTAACGTCGCAACAGTTTTTAAAAATTCTCGTGACGAAGCAATGGATATACGTGGTAGGGATATGGTTACAGGATTACCTCGTACGATTACAATCCGATCAAATGAAATTGAGGAAGCATTACGTGAACCAGTATCACTTATCGTTCAAGGTGCTAAGCAAGTTCTAGAGCGTACACCACCAGAGCTTTCTGCGGATATTATTGATCGTGGAGTGATTTTAACTGGCGGTGGAGCAATGATCCACGGAATTGATGAACTATTAGCAGAAGAGCTTAAAGTTCCAGTATTCATGTCAGAAGAGCCAATGCATTGTGTTGCAAAGGGTACAGGAATTATGCTTGAGAACATTGATAAAGTTGAAAAAAGTAAGATTGTTTAATAATTACCCATATCATACGAAAAGTAAACCTGAAAATTAGGGGGAGAACGACTTGTTAAGAGGTTTTTATACAGCGGCTAGCGGAATGATCTCGCAGCAACGCCATCAAGAAGCACTTGCTAATAACATTGCAAATGCGAATACACCAGGTTATAAAGCGGATCAAGCAACCTTGAGAGCATTTCCCGAAATGTTAATGCACGAAATGGGTGGAAAAAATATTCCGACACAAAATAACGTAAAATTTCCAATTAGAAACCCAATTGGATCCCTAAATACGGGAGTTTATGTTGATGAAATGGTTCCTAATTACATGCAAGGTGATATTCGCGATACAGGCATATCAACGGATTTAGCACTTGTTAATGGGAACATGCCAGATGAAACAGGAAGTATATTCTTTACTGTTCAAAATGCTGCCGGAGAAGAGCGTTATACAAGAAACGGTAATTTTACAGTGGATGGTCAAGGTTATCTTGTTTCCAACCAAGGGTATTATGTATTAGATCAAGCTGGAAATCCAATCCAAACAGATGGTATGGAATTTCATGTAACGGATAATGGAGTTATTCAATTGGATGGTGGTCAAAATATTCCATTAGGTATAGCATATACCGAAAATGCCAATGACCTTGAAAAAGAAGGAAATGACCTTTTTGCTGGAGAAGCAGGAGCGGTTCCAGAGGGTGCCACTTTTACAGTACAGCAAGGATTTTTAGAGGGGTCAAATGTTGATGCAATGCAGTCCATGACAGAAATGATGGAAGCGTATCGTATGTTTGAAACGAATCAACGTGTTCTAAAAGCTTATGACGAAAGCATGGATAAAGCAGTAAATGATGTGGGCCGTATTGGCTAATTTATATAGAAATTACGATCAAGAATTTGATCAGGAGGAAAAATTGTTATGTCTAGAATGATGATACAAGCAGCAACAACGATGAACCAGCTGCAAAACAAGTTAGATTTAATTGGACATAATCTAGCAAATAGTGAAACAACCGGTTATAAAAACCGTACAGCACAGTTTTCATCCTTGTTGGTTCAACAACTGAATAATATGAATGATCCGGCAAATGCAGAAGGGAGATTAACTCCTGAAGGTATCCGCGTTGGTTCCGGAGCAAAATTAGGTGCCATTAGCAATGATTTGTCATTAGGTTCAATTAAAGAAACTGGTCGCTCATTAGATGTTGCTTTACTAGAAGAAAATCACTTGTTTCAGGTTGAAGTAACTGAAAATGATGTTACAGAAACGCGCTACACAAGAGATGGATCGTTTTATTTAAGTCCCGTAGAGAATAACCAAGTAATGTTAACAACAAAGGATGGTCATCCAGTTTTAGGACCAAATGGGGCTCGTATTGTTTTTGCAGATGGCTTTGATTCAATTAGTATTTCAGAAAATGGGGAAATACTTGCAAAGCGCGGTGACCAAATGGAAAATGTTGGAGAGTTAGAAACAGTTGAAGCAGTTCGTCCTAGGGTATTGGAAGCAACAGGGGATAATAATTTTCGCTTACCCAATTTAGATGAGCTAGGCTATGACTTAAATGATATCATTCAGCTTGCAGCCCCATCTATGAAAAGCGGAGCACTGGAGACATCCAATGTTGATATTGGGAATCAAATGAATGATATGATCTTGACACAACGATCCTATCAATTTAATGCCAGAACCATTTCAACAACAGATCAAATGATGGGACTTGTGAATCAATTAAGATAGTTGTATCATATGACGATTTACTCTTGATAGTAGGTTGTTGTATCGATAAAGTAAACTAAGAAGTAAGGGTAAGGAGAACCAAAACATGGAGAACCAATCGGAACAGAAATCCAATCAAAAGCGGACAAAAAGCAAAGAAAAAGAAGCTTCTGTTGAGAAAAAAAGAAAGAGATCAAGGAACTACGAAGAAGAGATAACAGAAACGGATAAGAAAACGAGAAAAGAACAAAAGAAAAAACAAAAGGCAGAAAAAAGAAAATATAAGCGATCTCGTCGTCGTATTTTTCCGATTTGGCTACGTATCATAGTTGTTCTTTCGTTAGCTGGGGCTGCTTTGATAGGTGGATTGATGATTGGGTATGGCGTTATCGGTGATGGGGATCCAAATGATGCACTTAAATCTGAGACATGGCAACATATTATTGATATTATAAAAAAAGAAGAAGAATAATTCTAGGGAAGCTTACACATTGATGAAAAACTGTTGTAAGCTTTTTTCATTTTCGTAACATTTTTTGCTATAATGAGAAAAGATACATATGAGAAAGGGCGTTATACATGGATATTGAACAAATAAAAGAAGTCATTCCTCACCGGTACCCTTTTTTATTGGTGGACAAAGTGACTGAAGTTGAAGAAGGAAAACGCGTTGTTGGTTTGAAAAATGTTACCGTTAATGAACCTTTTTTCCAAGGCCATTTTCCTGAATATGCGGTAATGCCAGGCGTCTTAATTGTCGAGTCATTGGCCCAGGTTGGAGCAATTGCAGTCTTAGGGAAAGAAGAAAACAAAGGTAAATTAGGGTTTCTTGCTGGTGTAGATAAATGCCGTTTTAAGCGTCAAGTAAGACCTGGAGATCAATTGAAGTTGGAAGTAGAAATTACGCGCTTAAAAGGACCGATCGGAAAAGGTAAAGGAATTGCAACGGTGGATGGCGAGATTGCTTGTGAAGCGGAAATTATGTTTGCGATCCAATAAATTCCTGCATGAATCCTTGTAGTTCACACAAACTAGAGTAACTATCTAAACGATAGTTATTCTTTTTTTATGGTCGAATGATGTTTTTCAATAATTAATTTCTACAAAATGCGCATAAACCAACGATTTTCACTAAATTTTGTATCACTTAGAGTAAAAGTGGGTAGACTATTGACGAAAGTGAACAACTAAAGGAGGAAATTGTCATGGAAAGGAAATGGTTAGTAAAGCTAGGTACACCAATATTGGCTTTATCCTTAGTCACTGCATGTGGTACTGATGATGAAGAAGATCCGGTAGATGATGAAATCATTGAAGACCCAGCTGAGGAAGATGATGCACCATTAAATAATGATGAACTGGAAGATGACATGAATGGTGACGAGGGTCAAAATGAAGATGGTACTGGAGAAGATGGTACCGGTGAAAATGGTGACCAAGGTGGAGATAATGGCGAAGGTCTAGGCGAGGATGAAGGACTTGGAGATGACAATGGCCTAGATGAAGACGGTACTGGTGAAAATGGTGGCATGAATACAGATGAGAATGACGACGAAGAATAATTTCTCGTCTTAAAAGTATCCCCTGTTGTCTCAAACAGGGGATTTGTTTTGAGAAACTGTACTAATAAAACAGGCATTCACCGTATGGATAGTGAATGCCTGTTTTTAAGCAACTTTTCTTGTTATGTATTAACTTATACTTGAAGATCGATTTGGTTCCCGATAGAAGGGTGTGGTGCATCACTAACAGACTGCTGAAGCATATCCGTTAACTGTGCTCCTTGTTGTTCCATCGTATTCATCATCTTGTCCATTAAAGCAACACTTGCATCCGAACGAACTTGGTTCTGACTCATTGCGACTGACATAGCAGCAACATCCATCCTAAAACCTCCAATCAACTAAACTTACATTAAGTGTAACATAAACAACCCCAAACCATAACCCCAATCGGTGCCAGGCACCGACAATATTCGACGTGATTTACTAGGTGCCAGGCACCGACGATATCCGACAATATCCACTAGGTGCCTGGCACCGATTAAAGTACCGATTTTGGTGGTGGTGACCGTTTAGTCATTTTTACATTTTGTTAACGTTATTCTGCTTGTTATTTTTCTTAGGGTGCGTGTATAATGAAAAATGTGTTCAATTTGCAAACGGGAATGACTGACCGGTCAGTCAACAAGATTCACATAGAAAAGAGGTGAATGTGTGAATACCAAAAAAATGAAATTGATTGAAATTGGGTTAACCTTGTTTGCGGAGAAGGGATACCATGCAACTTCGATTTCAGAAATCGCAAAGCAAGCTGGGATTTCTAAGGGAGCCTTTTATTTATATTTTCAATCAAAAGAAGACTTTGTAACGACTGCTTTCCAGTATTTTCATGAAAAGATTTCCGAACAGATGGAGAAGGTAGATGAATCCCATGATGATCCGAGAATTTCTTTAGCGAGTCAAATTACCGTATTAACTGAATTTATCTACTCCTATAAAGGGTTTATCACCATGCATTTACGGGAGAATATCTCCATAAGTGGGAAGACGGATGAATTAATTAAACAAATGAAAGTAGAGAATTTCTATTGGTTGCGTAGTAATCTACTAGCGATATACGGAGAGAAAGTATCACCAATTCTGCTTGATTGTATTATTCAATTGGAAGGTTTAATAAATAGTTATTTCAAGTGGATTGTAATAGATGATATTAACATTGATCGTTCGAAGGTAGGCGGCTATATTGTCCGACGAATTGATCAGTTGATTCAGGCCATGCTTGAAGAAGGAGAAGAACCTCTTGCAACAATTGACAACTTTCCAAAGGACACAGAAGAATCATCAAATGTCCAACACATGTTAAACAAGTTACGGGAAAAAATAAAAACATTACCTTTAGATCAATCAAAGTTATCTGATTTAAACGAAGTACTTGATGAAATTGAAGTTGAAATGACGAAGGAAGAGCCGAAAAAGCTACTAATACAAGGCTTTTTAGCACATGTTCAGCGATATCCTGTTTTACAAGAAGAATGTGAACAAATTGCAAAACAGTTTGATATAGAATTATTAGATTAATACGGAGGAGTTTGAAGAGATGAAAAAGATGTTAACAATTGCAGTAGCTTTCCTATTCATTGGAATACTTACTGCATGTACGGAAGAGGATGAACCAAACGAAGCTGCGGAAGAAAGAATTGCTCCAGTGGAAATAGAGAAGGCAACAGAAGGGGATTTAGTTGTAGAACGCTCTGTTTTTGGGCGAACTTCTCCTAATCGTTTAACTCCAATAATGGTTCAGAACCCAGGGGAAATCGATGAGTTAGAAGTAGAAGATGGTGATACCGTAGAAGAAGATGATCGCATTGCCAAATTAAAAACAGCTGTTGGAACACAGTATGTAGATGCGGACGAATCAGGGAAAATTGTCAATTTGGAAGCAGAAGAAGGATCGATGGTGTCCGATGCGGATCCATTAGCAATGATAGCGGACATGGAAACAATGAAGCTTGAATTCAATGTAACATCAGATATGTTAGCACACATCGAAAAAGAGGATGTGTTCATAGCTGTAATTAATGAGAAGGAATATGACGCTGAAATTACGAATGTTGGTGAAATGCCAAACGATTCTGGGATGTATTCCGTGATCGCAACGGTTGATAATGAAGATGAGGCAATTTTAACCGGTCTCGTAGCTAAAATGGATATTCCTATTTCACGGGTGAAAGATACCGTACTCGTTCCAACAGCTGCAATTGTTGATGAGAGCGATGAGACATTTGTATACGTCATTGCCGATGATGAGGCGGTAAAAACAAGTGTAACCATTCGTGAAACACAATCAGGTCAAACAGCGGTAGAAGCTGATATTCAAGCAGGGGACCAAGTAGTTGTAAATGGCCAGCTCTTGCTATCAGACGGAACCAAGGTATCGATTGTTGAAGAAAGTGGGGAATAAGCAGTGAAGCTCGTAAATACATCCGTAAAGCGTCCTGTTGGGGTTATCATGGTCGTATTAGCTGTAATTGCACTTGGAGTTGTTTCACTTCGCGGGTTAGCGGTTGACCTTTTCCCGAAAATTGACTTGCCAATTGCAGTTATTGCTACTTCATATGATGACGCAGCACCACAGGAAGTAGAAAATTTAGTAAGTAGGCCGATCGAATCGGCGATAAGCTCTGTGGAAGGCATTGATACAATCCAATCCCAATCTCAGTCCGGAGCATCTCTTGTTGTGATGATGTTCAATAATGGGGTCGATTTGGATCAAGCCTTGCTCGATGTTCGAGAGCGGGTTGATCAAACAAAAGGATTTTTACCGGAAAGTGCTGGGGAGCCAAATATCATGCGTTTTAACCCGGATCAAATGCCGGTAATGTGGGTTAGTATCACTGGAAAGGATGCTGCAGCATTAACAGAGATTGCGGACGATCAAATTGTTCCGTACTTTGAACGCCAAGGCGGGGTAGCTTCTGTAACAGTAGAAGGTGCCAAAACAAGAGAAATTCAATTGGTTCTTGACCAATCAAAAATGCAGCAATATGGTGTAAATCCGCAAGAAATTACCCAAGCTTTAAATAGTCAAAATCAATCTGCTTCGGTTGGAACTGTTGAACGTGGGGATAAAGATTTACAGCTACGTATTACAGGGACATTTGATTCATTAGACGATATTTCACAAACCATTATCCAAACGCAAGCAGGAGCTACAATTCATGTAGAGGATGTAGCGGAAGTAAACGATACATTTAAGGATTCCAATGGATTGACATTAGTAAATAGCAAGGAATCCATTGTATTATCCATCATGAAGAAGACAGACGGCAATACAGTAGAAGTTGCTTCCAATATCAAAGATGGTATTGCTGATTTAAACGAGGAATTAGTCGACGGTGTTGATTTGGATATCGTAATTGATACGTCGGAATTTATCCAATTGTCCATTGATTCTGTTGTTAAAAACATATTACTTGGTGGCGTCATGTCACTTATCGTACTCCTATTGTTCCTGAAAAGCGTTCGGGCAACGATTGTAATTGGGGCTTCCATTCCAATTGCCATTATTTCTACCTTTACACTCATGTACTTCACTGGTGAAACGTTAAACGTACTGACATTAGGTGGATTGGCACTAGGGTTAGGTATGATGGTGGATAGTTCCATCGTAATTTTAGAAAATATATATTCCTATCGACAAAAAGGGTATAGCCTGAAGGAATCTGCGATGAAAGGTGCTTCGGAATTAGCGCCAGCAGTTATCGCGTCAACAACGACGACATTGGTTGTATTTTTACCAATTGTATTTGTTCAAGGGATTGCTTCCGATCTGTTTACACCATTAGCATTGGCGGTTGCTTTTTCCTTAATCGCATCGCTTGTTGTCGCATTAACACTCGTTCCAATGCTATCATCTAAATTGTTATCAAAAGCAATGGAGGACCACGGAAGACGCTATTGGTTTAACCGCTTCCTAGATCGGGTCGGAAATGGCTATGCGAGAATTTTAAAATGGACGTTAAAACATCGGAAAACAACGGTTGCGGCAACTATTATAGCTATCATTGGAAGTTTGGCACTTACTCCATTAATCGGTGCCGAATTTATGCCAGCCTCTGATCAAGGTCAGGTGCAGGTCAATGTGGAAACAGCAACAGGTACCTCCTTGAGTCAAACAGAAGAAGTTGTGGAAAAAGTAAATGAACGTTTAGCTGCCTATGAAGAGTATATTGAAATGAATTACGTAAGTGTTGGCGGTGGAGATATGACAGGCATGGGAGGTGGCGGAGGAAATCAAGCTACCTACATGATGCAGCTAATCCCAGCTAGTGATAGGGATAAATCAACAACAGATATTGTGCAAGAAATGGATGAAGATCTCCAGCGTGTGCCTGGTGCAGAAATTTCTGTAAGTGCATCGGATGCTGGTATGAGTATGGGTGACCCAATTCAAATTCAGTTAAATGGAGCCGAGCATGAGGTGCTACGTGAGCTTGCAGATCAGATCGTAACAGAGATTGAATCGATTGATGGGATTCATAATCCGTCATCTGCTGCCTCAGAAGGTGTACCGCAAATGAATATTGTGGTAGATAAAGAAAAAGCAGCAATGCATGGTTTAACACAGGATCAAATTTTAGGTCAAATTAGTTTGCAGTTTACGGGCCAATTGGCAACGCAATATCGTGAAGAAGGACATGAAATGGATGTCACACTCATTTATCCAGAAGAAGAGCGTAGTACCATTAGTGACTTACAAGACTTGAAAATATCAACACCTACTGGAGCGGTTATCCCATTAGAGGAAGTAACGCAATTCCAGGAAATGCAAGGACCTGTATCCTTGCTACGACAAAACCAGCAGCCACAAATGAACATATCTAGTGATGTTTTAGATCGTGATTTAAACAGCGTGGTATCGGATGTAGAAGATAAATTGAAATCCATTCCGTTCCCAGAAGGATATAGTTATTCCATGGGTGGGCAAGCAGAAGACATGGCTGAATCGTTTGCGGACTTAGCATTAGCCTTGGTGTTCTCGATATTCTTGGTTTATGCTGTCATGGCGATTCAATTTGAGAACTTCTTGTTCCCATTCATCATCATGTTCTCCCTACCGGCAACGGTTGTAGGGGTCATGCTTGGGTTATTTATTACCGATCTACCGCTAAGCATCCCAGGATTTATTGGGATTATCATGCTTGCAGGTATCGTAGTAAACAACTCCATTGTCCTTGTTGACTACATTAACATTTTACGAAGCAGGGGTATGGACCGATTTGAAGCAATTATTGAAGCTGGAAAAAGTAGGCTACGCCCAATTCTAATGACAACATTGACGACAATTCTCGCGATGATTCCATTAGGTCTTGCCTTAGGTGAAGGGGCAGAAATGCAGCAGCCGCTTGCGATTACAATCATTTTCGGATTGACGGTGTCCAGTCTATTTACACTTGTATTAATTCCAGTTGTTTATTCCATGTTCGATGATTTAACAGCGAAGATGGTACGAAGAAAAAAGAAAAAGGCTTAAGAAGATAAGTTGAAGGAAAGAGCTTCCATATGGGGGCTCTTTCAATGTGTTGATGACTTTGAAAAATAATAGGAATATTACTTGGGAATTTTGCCAAAATAGAACTTTCTCTACAAATTTTTACATAATAAGCTATTTATACTTTGCTAAATGGCGCGAATATAGTAGAATAGAGACAAACTTATAATAGGAGAGTTGATACATATGAACAAAACAGAATTAGTTTCTGCAGTAGCAGAAAAAAGTGAACTTTCAAAAAAGGATGCAACTGCTGCAGTTGAAGCAGTTTTCGAATCAATTTCAGATTCATTAAAAGAAGGCGAAAAAGTACAATTAATTGGCTTTGGAAACTTCGAAGTACGTGAGCGTGCTGCTCGTACAGGAAGAAATCCACAAACTGGTGAAGAAATTCAAATTCCAGCAAGCAAAGTACCTGCTTTCAAACCAGGTAAACAATTAAAAGACTTAGTAAAATAAGTCAGACTTAAAAGGTGTTCTCGCTTCAAGTAGAAGTGGGAACACCTTTTTTAAATAGTTTTGTATATGGATTTTGGTGTACGCTCTTTCTAAGCAACCGCTTTTGATTAGTGGCTAGCTCATGTTGAATTACTCTTTTATGTTTTTACATAGACTGGGTGGAATATCGTTCGCAGAGATCGTAAAGGTCCTGCCTTTTTTATTCCGTATATAAGTGGCAGTAATATAACCGCTTCAAAGTTGATAGTTAAAACCAAGAAGAATATGTGGAGAACCAGTTGCAAATAATTGTTTGATTCGTTCGTTTAGCATCAGTGGGGAATGAAGAACCCCACTGATTGAGGATTTACTTTATTGTGTAATTACCATGTCTAACAACTGTGTTTGGCATTTCATAGCCTAATACCTTTGCAGATTCCTTCGATATTTCCACTAGTACACTATTGTCTCGAACCAAAAATACGGTACCTTCGTATAAGTTGTCTTTTCGATCAAAAAGAATAACATCTCCTATATTTGCAGTAGTCTTTCCGGATGATACATTGTTCATATTTATCTTCCTTTCAGAGTTCATTTTGTAAGTTGAGTTATCTTTTCACGTTCATAAGTACAAGGTGTCTATTCGGCATACGCTTATTTGCTATGTATATGAATTGGGTGATTATAAAAAAAGCCACCTTAATACAGGTTGGCGGATAACGGTTTAATCACCATACATGTAATTAATCGGATCGTGTGTGCACCATCGATTTAAATGATTGTTGCGACCTTTTTTCTATAAGTATGCCTTTATTTTTATATTTATTATTTCTATTTTATAACTATGAGTAATTATTTTCAATCTATTTCGTCAATTTTAGATATTTTGTCATAGATTTGTTTTGGGACTTTTATACTATATTGGCGAGATGCGAGATTTAAAAAAGGAGGGCTTAACAAAAAATGTTTAAGCCCTCCTTTTGGATCGTGCTACTTTTCGAAAGATCTGGTTTGCTACTTCAGAAAACATAAGACCAATCGCGATCCCACCCGCTAGTAGCATTACTTTTGCAGAGTACTGTACTGCTGCATAATAATCATTTACTACAAAGCTTCGCATTGCTTCATAAGCCATTCCACCAGGAACAAGGGGGATGATCCCAGATACAGTAAAGATAATAATTGGCGTTTTATAGACCTTGGCACAAATTTGCGTTAAAACGGCAACTAACATAGAACCAAAAACAGTTGCTGGTACCGTATCCATCCCATTATCGACTAACACATAATAGAGGATCCAACCAGCCATACCTACGAAACCACATTGAATTAACGCACGACGCGGAGCATTAAACAAAACCCCAAAACCAGCAGCCGCTACAAAACTCGTAACCAACTGAGCAACAATAACCACACAAACAACCCCTAACTACACCGGTGCCAGGCACCGACAAAATATGACAAAACCCAACAAACGACAAATGCCGACACTATTTGGCAGGTGCCAGGCACCGACATTTTCCGACAAACATCAGGCGTGCCAATGTTCGACAACATCCAACAGGCAGGTGCCTGGCACCCCTGGGTCACCCCTGGTACCTAATCAGAGGTGTTTAGATGAAGGCGAGGACGCTGGCGATTCCGGCTCCGATGGCGAATGCAGTGAGGACGGCTTCGGCGCCTTTGGATACCCCTGCTACGAGGTGTCCTGCCATCAGGTCTCGGACGGCATTTGTGATATGTAAGCCTGGTACTAGCGGCATGACAGCACCAATGATAATTTTGTCGAGCTCTAGTCCGATTCCTAATGTAATAAATCCTACAGCAATCAATCCTATAATCAGCGAGGCGAAGAATTCTGCGATAAAACGGATTTCAACCAATCGCTCCGATCCTAGCATTGCTGCAAAGCCAAGTCCACCCGCAATACACGCTGGAATAAAGTCTGCCCACGTTCCACCGAACATAATTGTAAAGCAACCACTCACAAATGTAGCCGCAATCACCAACAACGTATTCGAATAGACAGAATGATTCCGGTCTAACTCCTTTAATGAGTCAAATGCTTCATTCAATTCCAATTCCCCAGATACGATCATTCTAGAAATTCGATTTACTTCAGCAATTTTATATAAATCGGTAGTACGCTTGGCGATACGCATGAAATTAGCTGCTTCTGCACGATCGACAGAAAAATTAATACCAGTAGGCGTTGCATAGCTTTGTGGATTTTCCACTCCAAAAGCGATGGCAATTCGGTCCATGGTATCTTCAACTCGGTATGTCTCCGCACTACATTCCAACATGATTTTTCCAGCGAGCATACACACCTTGGCAATATTATTTTGATTTTCCACATGACTACCAACTTTCAAGCTTTGAATATTCTCTACATATTATAGTAGCTATTTGTAAGATATGAAAGGAAAATAAAAAAGATGCTCTACATTAAAACCAAGCATCTTTGTAACAGTTTATTATGGAGCCATCATAAATAAAGAAACAATGGATATGATCGGTATCGCATTCATAAGTGCTAAACTTACAAAGGAAAATGTATTTACTGCTTCTTTATTTTCTTTCGTGACATCAACAGAACGCTGTAACAATACGAAGAATGAACCTATAGCCATGATCAAAATGACAATCATTCCAGGGATTAATAATTCATCAAAGGAACCAACCGTTTCCATATTGGCCATGCCAAACACAATCAAAATGATCGGAATTGCTTCACTGATTCCAACACCAATAAAAAGATTGGTTTGATACTTCTCTTTTAGCGTCGGATTTTCCTTTAACTTTTCAAGATTTATTTTGTAGAAGAATAAAATCGGTATAACTGCAAGAACCGCTGCTAATACAAACACATAAGGACTCACATAGGGTCACTCCTTTTTCAGATTTTTTAAAATTAAGTACTAGATAATATTACCATATTAATATAACTACCTCAATGGAAGACTAAGAATGTTGTAAAATTTGCATCGCTTATATTGTAAAGCTATAATTTAGTCTAGAATTAATAGGGAAATTGATAATATTTATATAGGAGAATTTTATGTTTTCAATTGCCGATTTTACAATCGCTTTTTTTATCTCATTATTTTCAGCTTGGTTGTTAACTTATCCCGTAAATAAACTTGCTGTCAAAATAGGAGCTGTTGACTTTCCTAATGATCGAAAAATACACACGAAAGTTACACCAAGATTAGGTGGGTTAGCAATATTTGTTGGAGCTTTTTTAGGAGCTATTTATTTGCAACCTTACCATGAACACTTGCCAGAAATTATATTTGGAGCTATCACGATTATCATTACAGGTGCGTTGGATGATCGATACACGATTAGACCCGTTGTTAAGCTTACTGGGCAGTTAATAGCAGCCTCTTTTCTAATATCGGGAGGGTTAATAATAGAGAGAATAACCTTGCCGTTAATTGGTGTTGTTGATTTAGGTTTTTTTAGTGTATTAATAACCGTACTATGGATCGTAGGCATAACAAATGCTATAAATTTAATTGACGGTTTAGATGGGCTTGCAACAGGTGTGTCTTCAATCGCGCTCATAAGTATTTTTGTAATGGCAATCATTGATGCGCAGGTATTGGTTGCTTATTTTTGCATTGTCTTAATCGGAGCAAACATTGGTTTCTTATACCATAACTTCTATCCAGCAAAAATTTATATGGGAGATACCGGTTCTAACTTTTTGGGGTATATGATTGCTGTTGTGTCCATACTGGGGTTGTTTAAAAATATAGCTATATTCAGTTTTGTTTTACCTATTGTCGTGTTAGCAGTTCCTATTTTTGATACATTGTTCTCTATTATCCGACGTGCAATAAAAAAAGAAAACATCATGATTGGAGACCGAATGCATATTCATTACCAGATATTAGACTCGGGGTATAGTCATCGTAAAACGGTCTTGATCTTATATGGCATAAGTGCATTATTTGGGACATTAGCCGTATTACTTTCCAATGCCTCGATAACTACTAATTTAATTGTCATGTTCTTCCTATTGATTTTACTTCATATTCTTGCTGAGATAGCAGGACTTGTAATGGGCGGAAGAAGACCGATTCTAAGTATGGTTGGAAATGTTTTGAAAATGAATAGAAAGGTTGAATAGACCTTGCTAAAGCTGGTGGAGAACCTAACGGTGATTTAAACCTTCAAAGGTTTGCATCACCGTTTTGATATTTCTTTTGAGCGTGTTAAGTGTTTATTCCCTTGCCTCTAGTTAATATGAAAAACAACTGAAATTCTATTTAACCCATTTCGGGACATCCAAGGAACATAAAATTTCTAATTCCTTTTCTCTTATATCTGTATAAGAACTTATTTGGATTAAATCCTCATCAACGAATGCCGGATGCGTCATTACTTCAACTGATTCAACATTTAACTCTCGCAATCTACTAAATATGTCTTTGTTAACGCCGCTCCCGTAGAAATCAAGGTATAGTTCTTCTGTTAATAATAGTTCAGTATACTCTTTTAATGAATCTACATATCGAATGGTTACGAGGAGGAAAAATGATGAAAATAATTCTTGTTTGCTCAGCGGGGATGTCTACATCGATGCTTGTGAAAAAAATGCGTACAGCTGCAGAAGAACGTGGGATCAAAGTTAATATTGACGCGGTGCCGGAGTCACAGTTAAAGAATAATCTTGAAGGTTTAGATGTTGTCCTAATAGGTCCTCAAGTTCGTTATCTTGAGAAAAAAATCAGAGAATTTGTGGAACCAAAAAACATCAAGGTCGATATTATTGATTCAATGGCATATGGTATGGTGCAAGGTGATAAGGTATTGGAGCAGGCAATTAATTTGAAGTAAAAAGTAAGTCTGTAATTGCACGGTTTTATCTGTGCAAGCAATGGAAGAAGCTATCCAATGATTCATATTTTGGATAGCTTCTTGTTTTATAGGTAAGCAGCGTTTATGAACTCTAATTCGTATTACTAACAAATTAACAAATAGAGGGATTGTATAGAGTTTCCATATCCGATGGAAGCTTTTTTCTTACATAAAATATACCAATCTCCTATTAAATAGGTCGTTGGCACCAGTGGAAGTTAGGTTTATAAATAGGCTTTACTCAATACGTGAAAAGTAACAACCATATTTTCCAACGACAAGTAGGAGATTATGCACCTGGATTAGCTTCCGATGAGAATGGTGCTTCTGCAGAAAGTACGTACATTTATGCAGCTGGAGAATTTGAGCAGTTAACAGCTGAAGAAGGAAACTTAATGATCCGTGCACGTATCGCACAGCCTGTTGATGGAATGGTAACGAAGCGAATGTAACATTATTACATAAGAAAACATTTCTTTATAGTAAGTCTCTATAGATTTTGCCCTTACAGAAATCATATTAGTCTAGCAATCTATTTATTACTGATAATTTGTTCTTTTTAAAGAATTTAAACCAGTTCTATTTACCTAACTCGGCGCGCTAGGTACACATGTATAATTCATTATATCGAACCGATTTTTCCTAATATTCACTAATAATAATTTTATTAGTCCGATATACCTAAATGAGTTTTGTAGAATCAAGTAAGAATTTCACTATTTTCATAGAATCCATAAGGAATTATCACCAGGACTTTCGGTACTTGTCTAACTATTAAGAATTATCTATCATAAATGTACCTCATAGTAATTAAGTCATAGAGAATGAAAAGGAAAGGAGAAGGAGGAAGCTTGGCAAAAAATCTTAAAAAGGAGGAAGTATATGGTTAAGAGAATATCAGCATTTTTATTAGTCTTTTTACTGGCTTTTAGTAATGTATCCTTTGCAACAGGGAGTATTGTGCAAAGTGGGGATTTGCAACGGGAAAACCTATCGAATTCTGATACATTAGAAGAAACAATTGATCCAAATAAAGAAGTTCGTGTGATTGTTGAATTAGAAGGTGAGGCTCCGATTGAGAAGGCAACAAAGAAAGGTGTAAAGTTTGGTGATTTAGCTAAAGTAGAAAAGAAACAACTGAAAAAAGCAGCTAAAGAAAAGAAAAAAGCTGTTAAAAATGAATTAAAAAAGAAAAAAGTAAATGCCGAATACTTACAGGAATTTGACATTGTTGTTAATGGATTCAGTGCAGAAGTGAAGTACGGAGAAGTCGAATCTATTAGTGAAATTGATGGAGTTAAAGATGTTTATATTGCCAATGAATATGAACGTCCAATTGCTGAGCCAGATATGGTCAGTAGTAAAGAATTAGTTGAGGCGCAGCAAGCATGGCGTGACTATGGCTTCAAAGGGGAGGGTATGGTTGTCGGTGTCATTGATACTGGTATCGACCATAACCACCAAGATATGGTTCTTTCTGATAGCGAATCGGTTGAATTAACGGAAGAAGAGGTTAATCAAGTTATCGCAGAAGAAGAGTTGCCAGGTCTTTATTACACGGAAAAAGTTCCATATGGTTACAACTACATGGATGAGAATCATGAATATACTGATGATTTTCCAGGCGCATCCTCTCATGGTACTCATGTAGCTGGTACGGTAGGTGCAAATGGTGATGAAGATAATGGTGGAATCTTAGGTGTTGCTCCAGAGGCACAACTTTTAAATTTAAAAGTTTTTGGTAATGATCCAGAGAATCAAACAACATTTGGGGATGTCTACATTAAAGCGATCGATGACGCGATTAAGTTAGATGTAGATGTACTAAATATGAGCCTTGGTTCTCCATCTGGATTTGTAAGTGAAGAATCACCTGAGCAACAGGCAGTGACAAGAGCAGTAGAAAATGGCGTATTAATGTCTATCTCTGCTGGAAACTCTGCAATGTTTGGGGACGGATATTTTTATCCATATGCTTCTAATCCTGATTACGGTGTAAGCGGATCTCCTGGTGTTGCTTATGATTCATTACAAGTTGCTTCTCTTGAGAATAGCTTTATGTCCGTTGAAGCATTAGAGTATTCGATTAATGGTGAAACGGAAACCGCTGGATATTTATCAGCCGGTCAAACCCCTCCTCCAATGGATGGAACAACCGTTGAATTAGTTGAAGCAGGTCTTGGATATCCAGAGGATTTTGAAGGGAAGGACGTTGAAGGGAAATACGCATTGATCCAGCGTGGTGAACTTGCCTTTACAGACAAAGCACTAAATGCACAAGCAGCAGGTGCAGCAGGTGTGTTCATTTATAACAATGTGGATGGAATCGTTAACATGGCAACAGATCCGTCTATTGTTATTCCACAGCTTTTCTTACTAAAAGCTGACGGTGATCGTTTTGCAGAAGCTTTAGCAAATGGTCAAGACGTATCCGTAGCATTCCATGGTGAGAAAACGTCTATTGTAAACCCAGCAGCGGGACAAATGAGTGAGTTTACTTCTTGGGGATTAACGCCAAACCTTGATTTCAAACCAGAAATCACTGCTCCAGGAGGACAAATCTATTCCACGTTAAATAATGGGGAATATGGAATTAAGAGTGGTACTTCTATGGCAGCTCCACATGTATCTGGTGGTGGTGCACTTGTTCTCGAACGTGTTGATACGGAATTTGATTTACAAGGAGCAGATCGTGTAAATCTAGCAAAAAATATTATGATGAACACTGGTGAAATAGTAGATTTTGATGGCGCACCTGTTTCCCCTCGTCGCCAAGGTTCAGGTAATATGCAGCTACATGCAGCATTATCTACACCTGTCATGGTAACAGAAACTGAAACTGGTGAAGCAAAAGTTGCTTTGAAAGAGGTAACAGAAGATGTTGTGAGCTTTGAATTGACTGCAGAAAACTTCACGGATGAAGCGGTAACATATGAAGTCGAAGCTAATGCACAGACGGATTCTCCGGTTGATGGTGGGGGAGTCTTCGTAGCCGCACCTAATTTATTCGGTGCATTAGAATTAGACGGTGTAGCAAGTGTTGATAATTCGATTGAAGTACCTGCTAATGGTTCAACTACATTTGAAGTTACACTTGATGTCAGTGAATGGGATGCAGATTTAAATGACATTTTCACAAATGGCTACTGGTTAGAAGGGTTTGTAACTCTTACGGATCCAAGTGACGTGAATCCAAGTCTAACTGTTCCTTATGTTGGCTTTAAAGGCGACTGGGATGCATCTCCTATTTTTGATACTGCAGATGACATGTCTTTTTATGGCATGACTGGTATTGCCAATGATGTAGGCGGAGGAGAATATAGCTTCTTTGAAGGCGATGCAGTAATTTCTCCAAATGGAGATGGCGAATTAGACGATGCATTGCTCGTTGTTTCCTTCCTAAGAAATGCAGAGGATGTTCGATTTAATGTGTTAAATGCGAATGGAGACGTAGTGGAAACCATAACGGAAGAGAGCTATGTACGCAAAAATTATTATGATGGTGGCTTGGCACCACATTACTCACTAGATCCAGCACGTACTTGGGATGGAACAATTAGAGGGGTACCTGCTCGAGATGGTCAATACTTCTTACAAGCAGAAGGGGTTATTGACTTTGATGGTGCAGAGTGGGATTCTATTGAACTACCAATCTATGTAGATACTACCGGTCCAGAAGTTGATATGCAGTATAACCGTGGTCCGCGTGACGTTACACTATCAGTAAGTGATGCCCATGGTGTTGCTGAATGGGAAGTAATTGTTGATGGTGAAACCGTAGCAACGCTTACTGAAGAAACGGAATATCAACTATCTCGAATTCGTCCTAACCAAGTAGTAACTGTTATTGCTACAGATAGTCTTGGTAACGTATCTGAGGAAGTTGTTATTGGCCCACAAGGAAATGCATATGGAAAGCTAAGAGGCAATAATGGCAAAGGCCCAGCAAGATTGAATTAATGATAATAGTACAGCATTAGCAGAAAACGGTGTCCTTAACAATCGGGACGCCGTTTTTTTCTTTATAGGTGCCAGGCACCACCGCGATAGCAGCAATAAATCAACACGTGCCAGGGACTCAACAAGTTTCTGGCGAAGTTCCCCGGGTGCCAGGCACCCGCCTAATTAATAGTAAAAATTCGCCAGGTGCAGTTATCAAAGAAGTATCCGACACACTTCCTTAGGTGTTGGTTAGGTGCCAGGCACCTAACCAACACCTACCTACTACTTGGGGAACAATCTCCAAATTCAAAGAATTCTCTACATATTTTCCTGAAATTTAGTGTTTTTTTTCGTAAATCTTTCACATACACCGTATTGTTTCCATATCAATTCATATTCTAACAATATCTAAAATGTAATAAAGGCTTGTTTTTGAGATAATTAGTTAGTGAAACGAAATATAAAAAGGGGTTAAAGTATGAAAGAACGAACGACATTGAAGAAATCGTTAAAGGCACACTGGGTATGGGCGATTGCACTTGGATCGTCAATCGGCTGGGGTGCGTTCGTACAACCAACAACATGGATGTCATCTGCTGGTCCGCTTGGCGTTATTGCAGGGTTTGGGATCGGTGCATTACTCATGATGCTTATTGCTGTTAGTTATGGTTTTCTGATTAAAAGCTTTCCCGTATCAGGTGGAGAGTTCGCGTATTCCTACATTAGCTTAGGGCGCACCCATTCATTTATCGCTGGTTGGTTCCTCACACTAGGTTACATATGTATTGTCGCACTCAACGCGTCAGCATTTGCACTTATGTTTAAGTTTGTTTTTCCAGCATTAATTGAAAATCTACATCTTTATCAAGTAGCTGGCTGGGATGTGTACGGCATGGAAATTGTTGTTGCATCTGTTGCATTGGGAGTTTTCGGCTTCTTTAATGTAAAAGGCACAGGCCTTTCCGGTCGAATGCAATTTATTTTCTGTAGTATTATGGTAATCAGCGTGGTTGCACTTACCCTATTAGTTGGTGCACAGCCTGGAGCGGGACTATCAAATGTTAAACCATTGTTCCCGGCAGAAACAACTGCATTTGCTGCAATTATTTCAATTGTTGCGATCGCACCGTGGGCATATGTAGGCTTTGATAATGTACCACAAGCTGCAGAGGAATTTCATTTTTCCTCTAGAAAAGCATTTACATTAATCATTTTAGCTATACTATTTGCAGCCATTTTATATAGTCTTATGATTTTGGCAACGGCAATGATCTCGCCGTGGGAAGAACTTGTTGCTCAGGATGTCGTTTGGGGTACAGGTGCTGCCATTCAGGATCTACTAGGAACAATGGGATTAATCATTTTAGTAACGGCATTAACAATGGGAATATTTACTGGATTAAATGGATTTATTATTTCATCAAGCCGTTTGTTATTTGCAATGTCACGTGCTAAAATCATCCCTAAAGCATTTTCAAAGCTACATCCAAAGCATAATACACCATACGTTGGGATTATCTTCACGGTAATTGTATCGATGTTTGCCCCTTGGTTTGGTCGTGAGGCCTTATTATGGGTAGTGGACATGTCTTCGATTGGAGTGACGGTAGCCTATTTCTATACGTGTTACACGGCGTTTAGTCTATTTCGAACGAAAATGGGACCTGGATTTGATCCAGCAAAAAACGTTGTCGCTCCACTCAAAAAAGTAATCGCTGCAATTGGAATGGCTGCCAGCCTAGTATTCTTAGCACTACTATTATTCCCAGGTTCACCAGCATTCTTAGGAATTGAATCAAGAATTGCTTTAGTAGCATGGATCTTGCTTGGAGTTCTGTTCTATCTGATCAAGCGCAAGGAATTTAATAGCATCCCAGAAAAGGAATTGAACTATTTAATATTAGGAAACGAAAAAATAGAAGCAAAAAACCGCTAGGGACAAAGGGACAGGATCCTTGTCCCTTTCCTGCTTTAAAAAGAGGGCGTGGTGGGACAGGAAACCTGTCCCCCTGTCCCTTGTCCCCCTGTCCCTGCAACAAATGAAAAGGAGTATTTTACAACATGACGTGGTATTTGAGTTATATTTTGGTTTATTTTATTTTAATGTTTGCAATGGGTTTTTACTATTTCTTTAAGGTGAAAACTTATGATGAGTATTTGATTGGAAGCTGGAATACTGGCTTTTGGAAAATTACAGGAACAATCGTTAGTACATGGTGTGGTGCAGCTGTATTTATTGGCTGGGTCGGCATGGGCTTCACGGTAGGGCTCTCTGGGTTCTTTAAATTTGCCTTACCAGGAATATTATTTTGTTTATTATTAATTGTCGCTTTTGCAGGGCCATTACGCAGGCAACGGTTGTATACGTTGGCAGACCTGTTTGGAGAACGTTTTGGTGGAAGAGCAGGTATCATTCCTTCTATACTTTCTGCATTTATTTACTCTGTTCCGACACTAGCCTTACAAATGGTGGGAATGTCAACAATCTTCAATATTACGTTAGATATTGAACCGAGCACAGGAATCGCATTATCCTTTGTCTTGATTTTAGGATTTACGATCCTTGGTGGGCTACCAGCAACAATCATTACGGATGCGATTCAGTCGATTATTGTTATCATTGGTATTGTTGTTTTATTCATTGCTAGCATCGTATATGCAGGTGGACTTGGTGATGCGATTGTCAATACACCAGCCGAGTATTTAAATCCACTTGGTGCAGAAGGATTAGGAGAGATTTTGCTCTATGCATTGTCTGTTGGTCCGTTCTACATGGTATGGCAATCCACATGGCAACGAATTTTTGCATCCGAAAGTGAACAAGTAGCGAAAAAAGCTGGAATCACTGGCTTTGTCATTGCTGGTGCCATTTCTTTTCTACCATATTCCATCGGGGTAATTGCACGTCAATATGTCCCATTAGATATGGATCCAGATTTATTATTCTCTTATGTCACAGCAGAACTATTGCCGCCAGCTGTAGGGGGGATCGTATTTATTGGTCTACTTGCTGCCTTAATGACAGGAGCAACATCGTTTATTTTACAGGGGAGCTCGAATCTAACACGTGACCTGTACCAGCGCTTGATAAAACCAAATGCAGATAATAAGCAATTGATGATTACAGCGCGTATTACGGTTGTTATAATTACCGTTCTAGGCTTAGGGGTATCTTATTTAGTAACAGACATTGCAACAGCCTATCAATGGGCATTACGTCTATCAGCTACCGTGCTTGTATTCCCATTCCTAGCAGTAATGTTCTGGAAACGAACAACAAAAGCAGGAATGATTGGCAGTATGACGTTGGCATTACTTGCTACCTTAAGCTGGCCATTTCTAGGAATTGCACTAGACCATACGATCTTTGGATTCTTGGTGTCCATTATTAGTTTAGTCGTAATTAGTTTACTAACACAGCATGATAAAACGGAACAAGTTCGCGCTGTATATTGGGACGATCTTGATTCAGCTAACGAAACCGAACAAGCTTAAATTGTGTGTTCAAATAGGAGGATAAAAGGAATGAGGACGGGCTAATTTTGCAAAGTTTAAAAATAACTGCGATACTAGTTCGTCCAATACGATTTCTTATTGCGCCAATTCCATCCGCTTTTTGAACAATTCACTCCAAACAATGAAAGAAGGATAAATCAACATGAGTACTGTAGATCTCATTATTAAAAATGCAACGATATTAACCGTTGACGAGAAAAATTCCAAGGCAGGCTCCTTGGCGGTAGCGAACGGCCGTATTGAAAAAATATGGCCACAGTTGGAACCTCCATTAAATGAAATTGAAACAAATCCAGCTACAGAAGTAATTGATTTACAAGGAAAAACGCTTATTCCTGGATTTATTGATACACATAATCATTTGCTGATGTATTCGCAATTTCGCAAGCAAGCAAATTGCAGTACACCACCTAATGAATCCATTCAAGACATTCTCGATCGGGTAAAAGAACTTGCGGCCAATACACCAAAAGGCGAATGGGTAATGGGCTGGGGCTATGATGATACCCTTCTACAGGAAAAAAGACATCCGACTCGAGATGAATTAGACGAAGTAGCGCCAGAACATCCAGTATTTCTACGACATATTTCGGTTCACTTTGCTGCCGCTAACTCAAAAGCTTTGGAATTGGCTGGAGTAACAGAAGAGACACCGAACCCTAAAGGGGGACACTTTGGAAGGGATGAAAATGGTCGCTTGAATGGTGTGTTACACGAGCTACCAGCACTAGAACCAGTACAAGCGATCATACCAGAACCGTCTGCTGAGGAATTGGCTTCTCTAATTGGTGAAGCAACAGAAGACTTTCTAGCAGAAGGCATCACAACTAGCTCTGATGCAGGTGTGGGGCTTGATCAAGGGAAAATTGAATTAGAGGCTCACGTGAAAGCATCTGCAGATGGAAGAAACCCACTAAGAATGCGTTTGATGGTGCTGCATCACCTCTTAAATGAAGAAGGGCCATATCATGGTTACACGGCAGCAGAACTAACAAATGAAATAGAAAAACGAACAAATGGAAATGCAACGCTTGATAGTGCCAAGCATTTCCAAGATGGTTCGATACAAGGGATGACGGGAGCGCTACGGAAGCCATATCATAATGATCCAAACGAATATGGAGAGCTCCTCAATGACCAAGACGACTTCAATGAAGAAGTATTAGATCTACACAAAAGAGGCTTCCGTGTAACCATACATGGAAATGGTGATCGAGCAATCGGATCCATATTAGACGCGTATGAAAATGCCTTGACAAAGGCCCCTAGAGAAGACCATCGTCATCGGATCGAGCATGTTCAAACAGCAACATCAGAGGATTTAGACAAATTTAAGACACTGGATGTAGCGGCGTCCTTCTTTATTAACCATGTGTATTATTGGGGAGACAGACATAAAAATATCTTCCTTGGACCAGCACGTGCCAAGCGGATTAATCCACTAGCAGACGCGTCTGAGCGGGATATCCTTTATACGCTTCATTCTGATTGTCCAATAACCCCAATCTCCCCCCTGTTCTCTATTTGGGCAGCGGTGAATCGAGTAACACGTGATGGAGAGATCTTAGGTGAAGACCAACGCATCAGTGTGGAAAAAGCTCTACGTACCATGACGATTGATGGAGCGAAATTAAACTTTGATGAAAACAACACAGGCAGTATTGAAGTCGGCAAGCTAGCTGATTTTGCAGTGTTGGATGAGGACCCTACATCGATTGATCCGATGAAAATTCGAGATATAAGGGTATGGAGTACGTTTGTCGGTGGGGAGAAGGTCTACGAAAGAAATTAATATAACAAGTAAGGGAGCATGCACATTGCATGCTTCTTTCTTCTTTATTATTTTCTACTTTGTAAGTCCGTTTTTATTTTTGTTGTAGATATACCTACTGTTCGTGGTAAATAGATGACTTCACAATATTCCTTTAAATAATCAAACTTACCTTTCCAATCATCTCCCATTACAAATACATCAATCTTGTATTTTTGTACATCTTCTACTTTTTGTTCCCACTTGTCTTCAGGGATTACCTTATCTACGTAACGAATCGAATCCAATATCGCTTTTCGTTGCTCATAACTGTAGTATGCTTGCTTGCCTTTTAAAGCATTAAATGTATCGGAAGAGATGGCAACAATTAAGTAGTCCCCGTATTCCTTGGCACGACGCAGTAGATTGATGTGTCCAGTATGGAGAATATCAAAAGTACCATAAGTAATTACCCGTTTCACGTTAAACCCTCCAGCTATGCTTTCATTATGACTAGTATGGAGGAAATGCTTGATTTTTATCCCGGATACAACTGGCCACCACGGCGTCTTGTCGCATTGGCGGCACTAGTACGTCCGGCGCGTCATAGAACCTCTACTGATAGAATTAGAAGTCAAAAGAAGTTCGGACGCAATACTAAAAAAAGATCAAAAATCCACTTCACACATGAATTTCTGATCTCCAGAAAAAATTATTTCTTCTTTAATAAGTCCTCTTTTATCTTACTTGTTGAAATACCAACCGTCCTTGGTAAATAGACAACCTCACAAAATTCTTTGAAAGAATCGAACTTTCCTTCCCAATGATCGCCCATTACTAATATATCAATATTATGGCTTTTGATATCATTTTCCTTTTGCTCCCAAGCGTATTCCTCAATAACCTCATCGACATATTTTACAGCCTCTAAAACTGCCTTTCGCTGTTCATATGCATAATAAGCTTGCTTTCCCTTCTCAGCATTAAACTCGTCTGAGGAAACACCAACAACAAGATAATCTCCTAAGTTCCTTGCCCGACGCAAAAGGTTTATATGACCCGTGTGTAAAATATCAAATGTTCCATAGGTTATTATTTTTTTCATAAATAAACCCTCCAAGTGATATAAATAATAATTCTAGATTATTGTGGGAATCGTTGTCTATCTTTATATATTGCTTGTACCGTATTACTACTTGAGTTTCCATTAG
Source organism: Oceanobacillus limi (assembly GCF_900111445.1). Lineage (GTDB taxonomy): Bacteria > Bacillota > Bacilli > Bacillales > Amphibacillaceae > Ornithinibacillus > Ornithinibacillus limi. Next base: position 27,665 of record NZ_FOHE01000003.1, read on the forward strand.
AATACTGATTCCAATCTTTTGCAAATGTTTTTACCTGCTCAAGGTCAAATTCATCTCTTAGGATTACCGTCACAAGCTCCTCGGTAGTTCGTGCGACGGGACCTGGTACCAATGTTTCGTAGTCCTCCCAAAAACCACGTTCCTTCCGATAGGCTTCTAAATCATATGCGAAGAAAATCATTGGTTTTTGTAGTAATGAAAATTCAAACGGGATGGAAGAATAGTCTGTAACCAGGATGTCGGTAACTGTAAGTAAGTGACTGATTTCGTATCCATTGGAAACATTAATGACAAAATCCGGATAATCATTGTCAATCGTTCCATTAATGGAAGGGTGAAGTTTTAATAATAAAACATACTCTTCATGTAATTGTTTATACATGTTTTCGATCTCTAATCCGATATGAGGGTCGGTCATTTGGTTATTACGAAATGTTGGCGCATATAAAATAACCCTTTTCTTCTTTATAGTGGGAAACACCTTGTATAAGGATTGGGCTGCTTGTCCCATGGAAACTTCATCAAAAAAGAAATCACTTCTTGGAATTCCGGTTTTTAACATGTTTTCATCCGTTAACCCGAAGCTTTGTTTAAAAATATCTGCCATACGGTCTGAGCCAACAGTAACGTGATTAAACTGGTTGTATACATTATGAAATCGATTTAATGCAAGCTGGGATCGATTCTTATTCGAAGGATCGAATAAACCAAATTTTTTAATTGCTCCTGCTGCATGCCATAATTGAATACAGCGTACGTTAGGTCGGAACTTTGATACCGCTAAGAACCCGTAGTAATTATCAATAAATATCGTAGACGCAGTTGCAAGGTGGTATATGGAGCGAATCCAGTCTAATAGTTGTTTGGGTTCAAAATTTATGATTCTTCGTTCCAAATGGTCTTGATGAAAATTGGTTTTGCATTGGGAGGTTTGAAGAATTACAACTTGATCATTAGTCTGCTTTTCAACCTCTTTTAGTGTATATAAAATATTATCCCCAAATGAAGCAACAAATACTGTTTTCTTCTTTTGGGGAAACCGTTTAAATATATGAAAGAGTATACGAAAAGCAAAAAGGTATAGGGTAATAAATACTTCCCTAGCCATTGTTTGCTTCGTTTAGATCGGATTTAATTTTTGTTGTTGAAATTCCTACTGTTCGAGGTAGATAAACTACTTCACAATATTCATTTAAAAAGTCAAATTTACCTTCCCAATCGTCTCCCATTACAAAAATATCGACATCATGCTTTTGAACATCTTCAACCTTTTGTTCCCATGTGTATTCAGGAATTACTTCATCAACGTAACGGATTGCTTCTAGAATTGCTTTACGCTGTTCAAATGTATAATATGCTTTTTTTCCTTTTAGTGCATTAAATTCATCAGCTGAGATAGCAACAATTAGATAGTCGCCATATTCTTTTGCTCTGCGCAATATATTAATATGACCAGTATGAAGTAAGTCAAATGTTCCATAAGTAATTACTTTTTTCATTGATGAAACCTCCGTATATATTGTTTTATCCTATGCTCTGTAGTTGTCTTTGTTCGTATTGGAAATAAAAATAAAAAACTAGTATACGGCATTAAAATATGCCATTTACTATTTTAAGTATAGTATACTATGAAATTTGCGTTATATAAACATGTTTTTTACACAAACTTAACACTTCATAAAAAAGACACAGCCTAAATTGGCTGTGCCTCCATGAGTATATTATTTTACGGTTACATATTCAGTAGCATCTTTTCCGCCACTTATCCAATATTTATTGTTTCCATGATAAATATTGTACCATTCATCCTGGCGTATTAGATTATTATCTTTATCTAAAACTCCTGCTACTAATTGCTTATCTATTTGACTCTTTAACGTTCCATTTGGAGTTTCACGGACATTAAGTTTATTAACGGTTACTTCTAATAAATTCAAAAAGTCAACGTAATCACCATGGACCCAACCAGTTTTTCCACTATACGTTACTTTATGCCATGTACCGTTCGTTCCATGAACCTCTATTTTGGAAGCTGGTGGTATACTACCAATGATATCACCATCTGGATCATCCCTTAAGTTTAAGTTAGACGATTCAGTAGTTGTTACCCCAAAGACGTTAGCAGGGTATTCAGTCATACTTTCACCTGAAGTATCAGGAGGGCTTGAAGGTTTCGTTGCTCCCGTGAACTTAGGTACATCATACACCAAAATATAATTATCTAGAGAATTGTATATCTCTGCTATTCTCTTCGTTTGAATAACTGCCCATTGTACATGTGTTGCATATTGATGGGTAGCAGGTTTCTCTGGATTCCATTTCATTTTGTACAATGTATCCTGACCACGAGAAATATAATTTTCTGATACCTTGCCTGCACCACCCAAAATAGCATCTTCAGGCTTAAACCAACCTTGGTCGAAGGCATATTTAGCACCACATTCAAGTGGGCAGGAATCCTTCGCCCCATAACCATACATATTGTAAACGGTATGGGCAGCTTTGGAGCCGTCTGATACAACATTTCCTTTAGCATCTACCTTTACACCACTGGCTAAAGTTGATTTTCCATTCCCAGTTTCATGTAAGGTATGGGCAATGAGATAGGCTTCATTTATATTGTATTTCTTACCCGCATCAATAAATGCTTGTCCTGTTCCTTCTAACGAGCCTTTCCCTTTTAGGATGTTTTCATTAATTTCTTTGACTTTAAGTCCAGCAGGCTGTGTTAAATCTAAAAATTGATAGTATGCTTGCGTTCCTTTTGTGAAGTTAGCAGGATTTACATAATAAGCTACTTCGTCTTCCGTTGCTTTTACCTTCCCTGCACCATCAGCTTTTGGACCACCATACTTCATTTGTTGGTCTACCATATAATCTAAAGAGTAATCATAATTTGTAACGTTGGTAATATCACCAGTTGTAACATCGCTAACTGCTAAATAACCTGTTTTCTTCTTACCATTCACATAAACGGTAACCTCGTACCAGTTTTTAGACAATGTCCTCACTTTTAGGATACTACCCTCTTTATAGGACTTTAGGCTACTTGATGATTTGGATGCTCGTGAGTATATTCTCGTTGGGCTTTTTAATGCCCGAGCATCTAGCGACTTTTGCTCCTCTGGTAGTAAGCCTTCTACATGACTAGATGAGATGTAGCCCGTTTTCTTCTTACCATTCACATATACCGTTGCTTCGTACCAACCACTCACAAATGTTCGGTATTTTAAGATTGTTCCGGCTGGATAAGATTTTACTTGTTTCGAGCTTGTAGAAGCATCTGTGTAAATAATAGTTCGATCTTTCAAACCGATACCTTGAAGTGATTTCGAGTTTTCTACAGCATTCTCTACATCATTTTTGTGTATGTACCCTGTTTTCTTCTTGCCACTTACATAAATTGTTGCTTGGTACCAGTTTTTACTGAAAGTTCGATAGTATAGCACACTTCCCTTACTGTAGGATTTCCAAATGCCACCATCCTTCGTTGCTTCCTTATAGATTGGTGTTTTTTTGGCTGCTACTCCTTTTAAACTCGAACTATCTTGGGCAGCTGGTTCTACATGTGAATGGTGAATGTAGCCAGTTCGCTTTTTCCCATTTACATAGACAGTTGCTTCATACCAATCAGAAGAGAAAGTCTTAAATTTCAGCTTCGAACCAGCAGAGTAGGATTTAATTGCTTTCGAACTAGTACTAGCACTAGAATAAACACTTGTTTTATTTTTAAGGGCTAGCTGTGTTTTGGTTTGCTGATCTTGAATGGAATTTTCGACAGCTGATTTAGCAATATAGCCTGTAACCGGCTTACCGTTTACATACACGGTTGCTTCGTACCAATCAGAAGAAAACGTATTGTAATAAAGAATCGATCCTTTTGAATAGGACTTGATACGTTTAGAATTGGAGGAAGCTTGGCTATACACGGCAGTCGGATTGTCTAGTGCTACCCCTTTAAGCCTAACTGGATTGTCCACTTTATCTTCCACATCTGCTTTATGAATGTATCCTTTTTTCCAAGTTCCATTTACTTTAACGGTTGCACTGTACCAAGAATCATTATAAGGCTTGTACACGAGAACGGTCCCTTTCGAGTAATCCTTTAGTACTGTCGAGCTTGTTGACGTACTTTCATATACATTCGTCGGGCTTTTCAAGGCAACCCCAGACAAGGATGTATCAGCATGTGCGGTCAGTCCAGAAGGGAAAAAGCAAATTGCTGTGAATAAAAGGAAAGACAAGGTAACGAATCCAATGGAATATTTTTTTATATAGAGTCTATTCAAATACTCACCACCTTTCGGAAATTTGATAATAGGTAAATATAATTAACCTACTATTCTTGTATATTATCGCAAGTATCTAGTAAAAAGTTAAGAGATTTTGTCAAAAAAACAAGTTAAATTGATAAATTAATAGAAATTACTCATAAAATAGCATAAAATGTCAAAGGGTATTGTGAATGTGATAGACTATTAATATGAAAAACTTTTAATAATCAAGTCGGATTTGGTTGATACATACCAGTTCACAAAAATGCACTTTCCTTCCCAAAAGTAATTGATGTATAATCTGTTTTAGTAATTATGAAAGAGTAAGGCGATTTTGAATGATATTTTGAATACATCCAATAATAAGCGAACATCTTAAATGGAAGACATATATAAACAATGTAGGGAGATTTTTATCTGTATGAACAAAAAGAAAATGAAAAAGAAGCTAAAGCGATTTGTGAAGCGAACATATAAACGAGCATTTCGGATTATAAGTAAATTACCTAGAAAAAAAGGGTTGGTAGTATTTGAAAGTTTTCACGGCAAGCAGTTCAGTGATAATCCGCGTGCAATCTTCGAATATATGAAAGAAAATCACCCCGAATACAAGCTATATTGGAGTGTTGATCGCCGTTTCACGAACTTATTTGATGAGTCAGGAGTAATGTATGTGAAGCGATGGTCTATTAAATGGCTTTTTGTAATGGGAAGAGCGAATTACTGGGTAATGAATTCCCGGTTGCCATTATGGATTCCGAAGCCAGAGGGAACCATTTATTTACAAACTTGGCATGGAACTCCGTTAAAAAAATTAGGAGTGGATATTGAAGACGTGAAAATGCCAGGTACGAATACAGAAAAGTACAAACGTAACTTCCTTAGGGCATCTCAAAAATGGGATTACTTAGTATCCCCAAATGAATATGCATCGGAAATATTTAAACGTGCATTTGGTTTTGAAAACACCGTTCTGGAAACGGGCTATCCACGAAACGACTTCTTAATTAATGAAAATAAGGAAGAAACAAGGTCTTCTATTAAGGAAGCATTAGGGATCCCAACTGAAAAGAAAGTAATTCTATATGCACCAACGTGGCGCGATAATCAGTTTTATGGAAAAGGACGATACCGATTTAATTTACAGCTTGATTTACAGAAGATGCAGGAGAGCTTTGGGGACGACTATGTTATTGTCTTACGATTGCATTATTTAGTTGCGGAGAATTTAGATATTCGTGAATTTGAAGGATTTGTTTATGATTGCTCCAAATACCGAGACATCCGTGATCTGTATTTGATTTCTGATTTATTAATAACCGATTATTCTTCTGTCTTTTTTGATTTTGCGATCTTAAAAAGACCAATTATCTTCTACGTTTATGATATAGAGGATTATCGAGACAATATTCGTGGCTTTTATTATAACTTTGAGGAAGAAGCTCCAGGTCCACTCGTTAAATCAACAGACGAAATAATCGAAGTAATTCATCATACGGAAAAAGAGAACTATGAATTGCCTGAAGCATTGGAACAGTTTCATCAGAGATTTTGCTATCTAGAAGATGGGAATGCTAGTGAAAGAGTAGTTGAGCATGTTTTTAATTAATGGAATTGGTGTACAATAGATGTAGAAGTTAACGTTCGATTGTTTTTTAAATAATGAAATTGTATAATCTAATAATGTGCAATAACACGGTTAAGAGAACCTGGTTTGAGAGGAAAAGTATATGAAATCTTCTATAAAAGTCGTGAAAGAACAAATTGAAAACTTTTATTTGGTAAGACGACTTTCTCTATATGAATTAAAAAGTAAAAATAAAAGCAATTATTTAGGGATGGCATGGGAGATTATCAATCCAGTCATTCAAATCCTAATTTATTGGTTTGTATTTGGGAGTATTCGTGAAAAGTCCGAAATAGAGCTATCGAATGGGGAAGATGTTTCGTTTATTGCATGGCTACTAGGGGGATTTATATTGTGGATTTTCTTTTATAAATCTACAATTGAAGGTTCGAAGTCCATCTATAGTAGGCTGCGAATGCTTTCCAAGATGAACTTTCCCATGAGTGTTATACCGAATGTCGTTATCTTTTCTCAATTTTACGTTCATTTATTTATGCTTTTGATTACGATTATCATCTTACATTTCATGGGGTTTTTTATTAATATTTATTATTTACAATTCTTTTATTTTATATTTGCTACATTTTGCTTGTTGTTTTCACTATCATTAATTATGTCAACATTATCTACTATTATACGAGATGTTCATATGTTTCTAAATGCGACACTACGAATGCTACTGTATCTTTCGCCGATCCTTTGGCCGATATCAGAAGCATTAAGTGATAATCAATTGTTAATTATGATTTTGAAGCTTAATCCGCTGTATTATTTAATAGAAGGATATCGTTCGGCTTTATTTGGAACGGATTGGTATTTTGTAACCAACTGGGAATATACGATCTATTTCTGGGGATTAATTATTGTATTATTCCTCTTCGGCTCCATGTTACACGTCAAATTTAGAAGACATTTCATCGATTACTTATAAAGGCTTGTGATTATAATGGAATCAGCGATTATTACTAGCAATATAACGAAAAAATATAAGCTATATCAATCTGGTCGGGAAAGAATCCTCGATCTGATTACTCCGAAAAGCTATGGGGATGACTTTTATGCCTTAAGGGATGTCAGTTTCGTAGCGGAAAAAGGGGATGTAATTGGCTTTGTTGGGATTAATGGATCGGGTAAATCAACATTGTCCAATATTATCGCAGGGATTGTTCCAGAAACATCTGGATCCGTGAAAGTGAATGGAGAAACTGCGCTGATCGCTGTTTCGGCTGGATTAAAGGGAGATCTTTCCGGCCGAGATAATATTGAATTAAAATGCTTGATGCTTGGTTTTTCCAAAGAAGAAATTAAAAAGATGGAACCAGAAATCATTGAATTCTCGGAGTTAGGCAGGTTTATTGATCAGCCTGTTAAGTCCTATTCTAGTGGGATGAAGTCGAGATTGGGTTTTGCGATTTCCGTTACGGTTGATCCAGACATTTTAATTATTGATGAAGCGTTATCCGTTGGGGATAAGGCATTCGCCGAAAAAAGCTTACAAAAGATGAAAGAGTTTAAAAAACTTGGTAAAACGATGATTTTTGTTAGCCACTCGATTGGACAGATGAAACAGTTTTGCGAGAAAATTTTATGGCTAGAGTTTGGTAAGGTAAAGGAATTTGGAACAGTTGATGAGGTTATCCCAAAGTATGAAGAATTCCTCAAGAAATGGAAAAAGATGTCTAGTAAAGAAAAACAAGCCTATCGAGACGCGGCCGAATAGTAGTAACAATAATTATAGAAGACTTGTACAGAAGACATGTGCTTGTCTTCTTTTTTTGTTGAATTATGTTTTAAAAAGACGAATATTGTTGTAAAATTATTTCATATAAATATCAATCTATAATTCTATTTGATAAGGGGATAGCTATTCTATGAAAAAGTCAATCATCACTGTTACCGCATTTTTGAATATTATTCTATTATCTTCATTTCATCCTGTATCTGCAGCGGAAAAAGAAGATGAATCCACTACAATAAAAAAAGGTACGGAAGTATATGGGGAAGATATAAGTGAACTTACCGAGGAAGAATTGCAGTATGTACCTGAAGGATGGCGTGATGGAGTTGTAGAAGATGATCATATTCACGATCCAATTGAGACTGATGCACGGAATATACAATCCGTATACCCGGATGTAAATAACTATATCTCTTCTAGGAATCTAGCAACACCTTCTATAGAGTTTGATCATAAATCTGTCTTTCCAACAATCTTTTTTCGGTATGGTAAGCCAGAAGGAGTTGTAGCACATGAAACAGCGAATAACTCCTCAACAATTACTGGTGAAATTTCGTATATGACAAGAAACTATAAAAATGCTTTTGTTCATGCATTTGTTGACGATGATCGTGTGATTGAAATCCACCCGACCAAATATGCATCATGGGGGGCAGGGCGTTATGCGAATGAGCGCTTCATTCATGTAGAACTAGTACGCGTTCATACCTTCAACGAATTTGCTCGTTCGGTTAATAATTATGCAACCTATATTGCTTCCTTATTACACAAACATGACCTTGGAGTCGTTAGTGCAGAGTATAACGGCACCGGTACTTTATGGTCACATAATGCCGTTAGTCGCTTTTTAGGTGGTACAACCCATACCGATCCTATTGGTTATTTTTCAAAATGGGGTTATTCATGGGAGGAGTTTGTCATGTTAGTAGGGGAAAAATACAACGACATGGCAACGTTTGAACGTACGAGTAAGCTTGGTCATATTCGTTCGAAGCAGGTGCGAATTTACCAAGACCCATTATTAAAAGACGATTATGAAACAGCTGGTACAGAATACACCAACCATGTATATTACATCAAACAACAATTAAAGAAAGGTACTGAAGTCTATTATTTAATTAGCAAGAAACCAAGTAGTAGTGAAGGAACTGTTGGATGGGTAAATAGTAAGGATATGCAGGTTTATTCGCATGTTGGTGTAGATCGAAGGGAAAAGGAATTTGAAGTAATAAATGGATCAGGAAAAGCGTATAATCGTGCGTGGGGTGGAAGTAAGAATTTAGTCTATTCCGACTTATACCCGTACTTAGGTAATACTTTCCTTGTTAATTTAACGGAAGAGGTTGGAAATAACACTTGGTATCGAGGTTATCTTGCAGGAAAACAGGTTTGGATTCATTCGAATCATTTGGAGGAGAAAATCCGTTTTATTGATGTGGCATCAAGCTCGTCCCATTATGATGGAATTTATGCATTAGTTGACATGGAGGCCATTACTGGATATCCATTGCAGGATGGATCTAAAGCATACCGACCAGAACAAGAGGTATCACGTTCACATGCAGCAGTAATCTTTACACGTGCTCTAAACATACCAACACCAAGCAATGTAAGTTCGATATTAGACAATTATAGTGATATTAGCAGTTCTCATGATTACGCCAATCAAATTGCAGCAACGTATAAGGAAGAAATATTTCGTGGAAATAATGGAAGATTTATGGATGGGCCGTTAACTCGTGAACAAATGGCTACTGTAATCGCAAATGCATTTGAACTGGAGGATATTGGTGTTGAAACAGGAGTAAATCTTGAAAATGTATCACCTTCACACAAAAAAAATGTTGATCTATTAGCTCAGCATGGGATTACGGTTGCACTTGATGATTATCGACCTAGTGAAACGGTCACTCGGGGTCAATTTGCTACTTTTATTTACCGAGCAATACAAAAATAATAAGTTTTCAGTTAAAAATTGGGTATAATGGGTCTAATTTACCGTAAAAAGGACTTGCAACCTACTATTCTAGGATGTAAAATGTAGACATGCCTAGAAGTTATATTGGTTTTGATAGACAAAACATGCACTAATATTTCATCTATAAGAATATGATTCTATAAATATAGTTGACAATAGTTGACAGAATTTACTACTACAATTATACTATATTGGAATCAATGTCTACTAGGTTAATAATCTGTCACTTAGGCCCTATATTCTTCATTTAGTATTTATACATAGATATATGTGGTCTGAAAGGGCAGAAAATTATAAATCATTTTAAGGGAGGATAAAGTTTTTATGGCTAACAATAAAACTTTCCGTAAAGCAGCAATTTCAACAATGGCAGCATCTACTGTAGTTGCAGCTGTTGCACCAGCAGTTTCTGCTGATTCAGCATCAGGTTTCTCTGATGTAACAAAAGAAGGTATTCCAAGTCATTACGATGCAATCATGAACTTGAGTGCACAAAACGTAATCACTGGTTACGAAGATGATACTTTCCGTCCTTGGGAATCTATCTACCGTGCACAAGTTGCAGCAATGCTATCTCGTGCTAAAGGTCTAAAAGCTCCAAGTGACCTTGAAAGTTCACTAGACGTTTACACTGACGTAAATGTTGACTCTGATAATGCGGCTGAAATCGCAGCTGTAACAGAAGCAGGATATTTCCAAGGTAACTCTGGTGTATTCTCTTCTTGGACAGAAATCAACCGTGAGCAAATGGCAACTGTATTAGTTCGCGCATTTGACCTTGATTCTTATGATCTTGAAGACGTTGCAGTTAACCTTGACAACGTAAGTCCAAGTCACCAAGCAAATGTACAAATTCTTGCTAACGCTGGAATTACTACTGAAACAGAAGATTTCAACCCAACAGGTGACGTAACTCGTGCATCCTTCGCAACTTTCTTAGATAGAGCTCAAAAATTTGTTGCTGAGCAAGAAGCTGCAGCACCAGAAGTTAAGAGTGTAAGTGCGATTAACGCTGAAGAAATTCAAGTAACATTCAGCAAAAATGTTGATATAGCAACTGCTTCTAATGCGGCTAACTATGAGCTGGAAATTAATGGAGCAGATGAAACTGGTAATATCGAAGATATTTCAGTATCTGGAAACACAGCGACAATCCGTTTAGATGGCGTTGTATTCTCTAGTGGAGATAAATTCGTACTACAAGTTAAAGATTCAGTTAAAGGTGTAAATGGTGAACAAGTTGAAAGATTTACTACAAATGAAGTTCCTTTCGATGTAACATCTGCACCAGCTGTAGTTTCTTCTGGCTTTAACGGTGCTGACTTAGTACTAGAATTTGACAGACCAGTTGATACTACAACTACTTTAATTAAATTAGATGGTGTTGCTCTTGGATCATCTTCTTTAGCTGCTGTTGATGATACTGCAGCTGGCAACTATAAGTATACAGTATCTGGTCTTACTGCTGATGAACAAACAAAAGCAGGAGAGGCTGGAGACCATGAGGTTGTTATTTTTGATTTAGCTGATACAAAAGGAACTGTTGCTAATGTAGCTAGCGTTGTTACTTCAACTTACAACCTATCAGCTGATCAACAAGCACCTGAAGTTGTATCAGTAGAATCATTAAATGCTAATAAGTTCTTTATTGAGTTAAGTGAAGCTGCTACTGCTACAGATGCATCATTCATAGTGGAAAAAGGTAACCATACTTTCACTGTAGGTGGAGATAACTCCCAATTAAGTACTGATGTAAGTGCAGGTGCTGGTGATGAGAATAATAAAGTATACTATGAACAAGGTACGTACCTTGGTAAACCTGGTTACTATGTAACAATTACTGAACCTGCATCTGGCGAATTAAATCCATTATATAAAGATGGGGAAACAAGTGTTTCTTTAAATGTTACATTCGAAAATTACAAAGATTCTGCGGATTATGTTGGTTCAAAATATGAAGGTACAGTGACTCTATCTAAAGATTCTAACAAACCAGCTATTGAAACAACTGCTATTTCTGGATCAAACTTAGTAATTGATTTTGATGGGGCTTTATCTGGTGCACCTGCACTATCTGATGTAGTTGTAAGAGATAAAGATGGAGTTATTATTACTCCAACTGGTATTACATTAAATGGGTCTGACGTCGTAGAAATCACACTTGGATCCGTGGCTGATGAGCCATATACTGTAGAATTTGCTGAAGGTAAAGTTCAGTACGAAGTAGTTAAAAATGATGTATCTGCATATAACTTAAATGCAAATAAAAATGATGTATTAACAGCTACTGTTCAATCAACATCAAATAACTTCTTTAAGTATGTTGAATTTGTTACAAATGGTACTACTCCATCTATAAATACAGACAATGAAATCACTGTTGATTATGGTGTTGAAATGGATAATTCAGCATTATCTGTTTCTAACTATCAATTAGATGGTAAAGCGTTGCCTGCTGGTACTGAAGTTGACTTTGTTGGTGATAAAACAACAGTACAAATAACATTACCTGAAGGTTCATTCGAAACATCTACAGACTACAAGTTCACAATTGATTCAAGTGTAACTACTAAAGATGGCGTACGTGTTGTAGGTGACTTACAAACTAAAAAAGCTTATGAAACTGTTTTAGGCCTAACAGATAATGTTGCACCAACAGTTGCTGGTGGTCAATACTTAGTTGCAAATGATACAGATACAACAACTACTGATCTTATTGTTAAGTTCTCTGAAGTAATTACTACTCCTGATAGTGATGACTTCAAAGTAACTGTACAAGGATCAACTCAAACTGTTGCTTCTATTAGTGATACAGATACAAGTGACGAATATGTAGTTATTACATTATCTGACGCTGTTAACGTAGGACAATCTGCTACTGTAGAAGTTGTTCCAGAAGGCGACGATAACGCTGTATTATCTGTTGAAGATGCAGATGGTAATAAAGCTACTGGTTCGGTAACAGTTTCAACTAAAACTAAAGATAATCAAGGTAACTAATTAAATTTGTAGTAAGTCATATTACTAACAAGTATTATGGTACTAAAGTAAAAATAGAGTCCTGTAGAGATTTCTGCAGGACTCTTCTTTTTTTAGTTTATTTATCATTATATTCCCCACTACTCTATACAACCAATTTAATATTTCTATATATTAACTATGCCATTATTAATTATAATTGAAAACTATAGTTTGCTAAGATGTAAAACAAAATATGTAGAAGTTATTATAGTCGCCTAAACATGTAAATTCTTAAACTGTCTATACCTCAGTCCCCCTTAGAATATTCAAATAACCATTACGTTTTCGTCCTTTATTTTTTTATCTCACTAATTAATCACCATTATTAATTACTATATACCTATTATTTGGTTGTCTACGGGAAATATTATGATAAAATGGGTATTGCCAAGGTGGAAAAGTGTGGTAGTTAGATGCTTTTTTAGGGAATAGCTGAATGTTTAACAATAAAAAGAGAAAAAGTACGATCATGAGGAGAGTATGAATTTATGGGAGCATCAAAAGTAGCTTATCATATAAGCAGCTTATTACAGATTTTATTAACCATCTTTCTATTTTTATTTATTGGTGCAACAATTAATGATATAGCTTGGTATGCTGATAATGCATTTATGGGAACGGAGGAAGTAGCATATATCGGAGGAATAACGGATATAGTAATTGGTCTTGTAATCTATTCAATAATTATGGCAATCTTAAAGGCCGTAAAGAGCCCTTATAAAAAAATAAAGCAAACGAGCAGCAAATGAACTTTTGATAGTATAGTGAAATTGGAATTCTAGATAACGAAACAGTTTAAACCTTTCTATTAGTGAAATGATTTACTATAGGTGTGGGCGAGAATGGTTTTATCACAGTTTGAATTATAACCCCTCTTTTACCTCCATAGCATCAACTAACAATGCCTATTAAACCCAATTTCTTTATGATATAATTTTAAAATACTATGTGTATTTAAATAGGAGCTGGACTGGAATGGATCAACCATTAATTAATATCGAGCGAAAGTTTAGGCCTGAAATAGAAGGACTACGCTTTGTAGCTGCAATGCTAGTGGCTGTATATCATATTTGGTTCCATAGGGTTTCTGGTGGAGTTGATGTGTTTTTTGTTATTTCGGGCTTTTTAATTACAACATCGATTATTTCTACTATCAATAAAACGAGAGCCTTTCGTTTTTGGCCGTATGTATCAAAATTGATGAAACGGCTTTTTCCTTCCGTGTTTTTCATTTTAGGTATTGTTTTGGTTTGTAGCTTCTTTTTTTTGCCTGCATCCATTTTTCATAAAACAATACGCGAAGTGATCGCTTCGATGTTTTACTACCAGAATTGGCAATTAGCGATTTCGAGTACAGACTATTTAGATGTTAGTCAAATGAAGTCACCTGTGGAACACTTTTGGGCATTGTCCATTCAAGGCCAGTTCTATATCATATGGTTCCTAATTTTTACTGTTATTTTATTGATGATTAGAAAATTTAAATATAACCCGAGAAAGCTTATTAACATCGTATTGGGATTGTTGTTCATTATTTCATTGTGTTATTCCATTTATCTAACTCATGTCAATCAGCCTTTAGCCTACTTTATAACCTTTACGCGCGTGTGGGAATTTGCTTTGGGAGGTTTGATTTGCGTCAATTTATCATCGATAAAGCTTAACAAGTTTATCGCCGCTTTTATAGGTTGGCTTGGCTTAGTTGGCTTAATTGTGACAGGAATGATATTTGAAGTGTCACAAATGTTTCCTGGCTATATCGCCTTATGGCCGATGGCATGTGCCTTGCTCATTATCTTATCCGGCGAACAGGAAACGAAATACAGTGTAAAACGTTTCTTAGGCAATCCTCTCATGGTAAAATTGGGAGGAATTTCGTTTGGAATATACTTATGGCACTGGGTTTTACTTATGTTCTATCGATACAATATAGCGGAAGATCCAGGAATAATAATAGGAATGTTAATTATTCTTATATCTATTATCCTGTCTTTCTTGATGACAAAATTTATTGAAGAACCAGTTAGACGAGCGAAAGTAAATCGATTCGCTTTTCGTAGACTAGCGATAATGGGAATAGTGAATATACTAATCATTGTGGCTCTGATAGTTAATGTACAACTCGAACCTAAAGCCAAGATTACCTCTGCAGATTACCCTGGTGCAATGGCAGCTAGTGGGGTTGTTGATGTACCGTATCGAGAGCCCATCCCGTCTTATTCGGAGGTTTTTGATGACTTACCGATTTCACATCTTGATGGTAGTAATCAAACGTTGGAGGAAACGAGTGTACGTGTTGGGGAATACGGAGAACTAGAAATGTACGATGCAACCATCGCACTGGTAGGAAGCTCTCATGCTGAACATTGGTTGGGGGCCATTCTAGAAGCGACGGAGAATCATAATTTTCGCGTTTTGTCATTGACACGATCTGGAACACGTTTTTCCACTGGTTATAACGAGGGTACGCCTAAAGCAACATGGAATAAGAACGTGCTAGACTACCTTGAAGATGCCGATATCGATCTCGTCATAGGTCAAGGGACGGCTTCTGATACAACTAAGCCAGAAATCCAACAGCAAATGATTGATCAACTGGAGTATGTGAAAGAAGAGTATGGTATGGATGTCTTAGTTGTTCGTGATAACCCAAGGTTTGGATTTAATGTGCTAGAATCCTTAGAGATGAACGGGGTCGCTAAGACAAAAAAGAAAATGAACGAAGAAAAGAAAAGTCAACAAGATGAAGCCTATTGGATCAACTTTGAACAGGAGAACAAGTCTCTTTATACATTTGATTTAAGTGATTACTTTAAAGTCGATGGAGAATATGAACCAATCATTGGTAATATCATCATTTACCGTGATGGTGATCACATAACAAACACCTATGCAGAAAGCTTCGGACCAATTTTCGAAAAGAAGATTATGGAAATACTAGAAAAAAGGGGAAGATTAGCTTCTTATTAGGATCCCTTTAGTATTAAAATGAAACCCCTTTGTTGGAAGTAAGCAAGGGGGTTTTTGGAACCCTGTTATGTCTGAAATGCTGCTTTTAATAGTTTTCTACTAATGAATAGATTATAATTAGTACCAACCTATCCAAACCCTCTTTATAAATTGATAGATTCTTCGATGAATTATATATGTGAAAAAGCTATATATATGAGGTAATAGATAGGTTTCTATACTATATGGAAGCACGTGGTACGATGTAATAAAATAAAAGAAAAAGGGGGCATGATAACGTCCGATGAATATAATTTTGTAAAATAAATAGAGGGAGAACTGCAGCATGAACAAGCACAATATTTTTAATTTAAAGAGACTTATTATAATTTTATTGGTCTATATACTGTTTGCATATCATATCGATTCACCTTCACCGACTCACGCTGCTACACAAAAGGTGAATGAGCAAATTAAACTATCATACGGAATTTCCTTTAAAGATTTAACATACATAGATAGTATTTCTCAAAATCACATTAATTCAATGCAAATTAATTTGTCGGATCCTTTTACAAAGGTTAAATTAGGAAAAGCAGACCCATTAAATCATCTAGAAACCGTTCGTTTAAAAGCCAAAAAATATAATCAGCCAGGAAATCAAGTCTTTGGTGCGATAAATGGTTCCTTTTATAATGTAAGGGATCATATACCTATCAATCTTATCTCAGAAAATAATCAGTTGGTTTTTGCTGGGTCAGTTTCGACTGATAAGAGTAGCCATGTGAATGAGCCAATTTCTTTTGGAATAGATGCTAGTGGAAAGGGCTTAATTGATTACTATAAATTAACATTCAATTATACATATAAAGGAAAAACTTTCAACATAGACGGAAACAATGAACCACGTAAATCGAATGATATGATTCTGTATACATCAGATTTCTATCAATCTACTACTGGAACAAATGAATATGGAACAGAAGTTTTATTTGAAACATCCTTTCACCCAGAACTTACCTTTGGCTCTACATATAAAGCTGAAGTTAGTGCTATTCGAAAAAAGGGGAATAAAACGCCTCTGAAAATACCGGAGAATGGTTTTGTGCTTTCTGGACATGGCACAGCGTCTAACCAACTTGCGAAAATGAGAATAGGCGATACAGTTGAAATGAATATTGATATCAATGATAAGTGGAAAGGCTCGGAGTTTATGCTTGCTGGTGGGCCACAACTTGTAAAGGATGGGAAGGTTGACATGAAAATTGACCCAACTAGTCCACTAGCAAAAAAGGTTGCACCCAGAACAGCTGTTGCTGTTGATCGTAATGGAAACAATGTATATTTTATTACAGTTGACGGTCGACAGGGGAATGAGAGTCCCGGAATGGACCTACATCAATTTGCAACCTATATAGCTAGCTTAGGCATTGACCGTGCGATCAATCTTGATGGTGGTGGATCGACATTAATGGCTGTGCGCTACCCAGGTAATACCTCCCTCGACGTTGCCAATACTCCATCTGATGGCTCCGAAAGAGGAGCTTCAACGATTTTAATGGCTGTAGATACGGAACCGAGTAATAGGATTTTCAATGATGTTAGCTATCGGAATTCACATTACAAAGGGATAAATTGGATCAAGAGTAAGGGAGTAAACGGATACCCACATAATATGTTTGGCGTAAATGAAGACTTAAGTCGATCACATGCTGCAATTATGTTCACAAAAGCATTAGGATTAACATTACCAAAAGCGAAAGAGGTAGAGCAATTATTTGTGGATGTGGAAGCGGATGATGTATATGCTGATTACATTGCAGCAGTTGGAAAAGCTCGTATATTTATTGGGAGTAATCGGAATTTTCTTCCTGATCATATGATGTCAAGACAACAGATGGCTACAACACTTGTGAATGCTTTTGGGTTGGAGGATAATAGATCATATAAGAATATCAATTTGTCCAATGTTGACCCATCGCATAGAAAGAGTGTACAAATATTGGCCAATTTAGAGATCACCAATCAATTAAGAGATTTTCATCCTAATGTTCCGATAACAAGAGGTCAATTTGCAACCTTTCTGTACAGGGCTGCTAATTATTCAAATGAAATAGAATAAAAGAAAACGATAGAATAACAAAGATTACAAACAACCAAAATATTATAGGTTCGTTTGTAATCTTATTGTTTACTTTGGTGAAGTGTTTAATTACCTTGGAACGATTGTTTTTCCTTTAATGCTTTAACAGGAATCTCTTCTCTGAAAATGTGATTGTAGATGTATCTATATGTGTTTTCTGTATTATTACCACTATTATATTCAACTAACTTTGTAAAGTTATATTTAAAATTGTATGATTGTTGTCTTGAATAATTAAATTCTATAAGTGGTTGTAATTCATGAAATCTATATGCAATGTCACCGAATGCAATCTCCTTTTGCAGAATATTCGGTGCACCATATTCTCTTTCAGCTATTACTTTGTCTTCCCAGTAAAAAATGATATTACTTCCACCAGCAAATGCATAAAACACAACAGATGAATAATCAGAGATAAGAACCTTGCTCCTGATTAGAGCTTCCTTAATGTCTCCTTCATAAAACAAGTGTTTATATTGCTCATAAATTTGCGGGAACTGGTCTTGGAGAATAATTTTAGATTTTGGATGAAGAATCACATTTACTTTTTTATTAGCATAGAAATGCTGTTCTTCAATCATCTTTAAAAATGAAAAGTAGCGGTCTAAATAACTTTCACTTTTAATATCTCCAGTTAAATCCCAAGGTCTCCATGTTAGCATAAAGGTTATTTCTTCCTTGGATTCATTTCTAGTATCGAAATAAAGATCAAGGTTTGGAAGACCTGTAGGTATCAGTCTATCTGCTCCATAATTTGTTTTATCAATAAATAAGTCCATTTCAAATTTAGAATTAACCAAAACATAATCTGGCGAAATTGGTACCTTTCTATTATAATAACCTCTTTCGAACACATTAGTGGCAAGACTTACACCATGTTGTAAGAAGATTTTATTCTTATTTTCTAATATTTTCTTTTTAATTAAATAATCATTGTCATATAACCTCCTTTGGATGTGTGTTGACAAATCGGAGGATATAAAACTTCGAGCTAAAAAAATGTAATAAAAAGAAGCAAAGCTATTTTTAGCAACCAATGCATTTTTAAAAGTTGATTTAAGAGATGAAAACTGGGGGTGATTTCGATCTAGAACATAAATACATTGATCACCTTGAGAATAGGCATGTTTGAATAATTCAAACGCGGATTCAGAAGCCCCAGCTGCAAACTTTTCAAAATAAATATTATACTGATGTCTGTTAGAGGTAATTAATTTCCCTAAAAAGTATGCTAAATACTCTTTAATAATAACAGTTTTATTCAAAATGTTCGTTGTCACTATTACATATTGTCCAGTAATTGATTTACGAATAAACAATTCCATGTTTTCTCTTTTTAATCGAAGAGAACGAGTGTTATAAAGATAATGTTTCTTGTTGTATTTATGTTGTACATTCGACTTCATATTATAAATAAAATGAATGTCAGGGTTAACTATTCTAATGTAAATAGGTGTATTTATATCACTTGTACGAACATAGTGCTTGTAGATATCTTTAATGGGGATCCGTACCCAATACAGATGTATGAATAGGGATAATAAATTCGTATTCATACGAAATTTGGACCTGATGGTAACGGGAAATAAAAAGTTTATTTTATAATCAATGGACTTATCATAGCCTAAGGTGAGTTTAGCTTCATTAAAGTCATAATTCCTAAAACGCATGATTCCAATGAAATAAAAAGCAGAGAAAAACAATATAATCATATTTCTAAAGATAGGAGTTTGTTCAACTTTATTTATTACTTTATCAATGGAATAATTCGATTGTTTGGTCCGAAAAAACGACACACGCTTCTGTGAATCGATATAGAAAACAATCCTTTCATTATCCAATTGAACCTGATCTATGATTTTCATTTGTTCATGGTCGTTTTTTATAATTGCTTTACCGAATTTATCATATACAATATACTTCTTATTATATTTTCTTCTTTTGTTTATAACGGATTTGTTTCCATTAAAATCACAATAACCATTAATAAAAGAAAGTCTTCCATCTTCTACTTCTGCAAACTTTTCTTGGTGTACCACGTATTTCCAACTCCTATTCTTAATAGATGACAGAAATCGAATATTAAATGTGAGCTGTTCTAGAGTTGTTTTTTTATTATATCTAAACCCTTTTCGAATTAAACTACCATTTATTGGGAAGCAATGGGACGGTTCTTTTGCTTCCCTTCATACGGAGAAGTGTGAATAGCCCCTAACCAAATAGAAGTACTTAGCTTCCTGTTATTCATTTATCCCATATTAAACTGCAGGCTAACATAAACGTGCTGTCCTGTCGCGTCGCATAGTGTACACTAACAGGTTCTGTGCGCCGTAAGACCCCAACTTCAAACTATGAAGTAATACCGAGGTGGTTAAGTGGGTGATTAACTGAAAGCCAAATATCCGTCCGATTAGCTCATACAACAATCAGTGGGTGATAAAGAATTCCTCAACTGATTGAAAGATCAATTTATTTTAAGAGCAAGGTTGGAATAATTTGTTCGGTAAATATTAAATTGCCTATTTTTGTATCGATGTTTAATTTCATCTTTAATCTGCTGTCTAATATTCATTCTCATATAATCATTGTATCTTACAAAAATGGAGTAATTGGCAGGTGGTAGTTCCCTGTCTAATAAGTCAAGATTGAACTGGATAAACCCTTCTCCATTTTCTTTTATATCCACGGGTAACGCATATTCGTTGTGGGCATTTTTTTGGTCGCGAATTAATATATCTGTTATCGAATGGATGGATTCTCCATATACTTGAAAGTGAAGCTTGTACATATTTCCTTCACAATTATGCATTTTAAATGTGATATGTACGGGCAAAGAAATATACTTATATTTTTCCTCCGTAAAGGGTGTAACAATATAAGGCTTCTGGTTTTTAATGACTATTTCCTTTACTTTTTTTGATTTATCCCATTCCAACAGCTTTGTTACCGCACGATATTTACCCTCACGTAATAATTCATAGATTACCTTGTGAATAGGTTGAAAAAAACGCTCCGAAAAATCATAGGCGAATTTCTTTTTCGTTGTCCTCATGATTTGTTTGAACAAATAATAGTAAAGCAATTTTAATTTTGTATTCTGGAAATGTGGTGTTGTAAAAAGACCTCTTAATAAATCATACTCATAGATTCGATTTACAATCATTTTTTCAATTTCGATGTCAAGTTCGCGATTTAAGATGTAGTGGATTACTTGTAAATTATAATTTGTTTTTTGTAATATATTTGTTTGATTTGTTAATCGGGTATTTTTCGTCTCCTCCAATCGATTGACATAATAAATTGGTTTTGTAGTTGTTGAGATGGACTTACAATTGGTTAGAACATCAATGAAAAATTGTTTATCCTCTCCGAATTTCATCTTTGGGAACTCGATCTGCTGTTCTTTAATAAAAGCAGCTCGCATCATTCTTGCAGTAGGCCCAAGATGGTGAAATATATGTGGGATGGAAAGGGGAGATACACTTCTCCTTTCTTTACAGCATTGGTGTTCCCCAATTATTTTCGTTCCTCCTTTTTCTACTTTAATTGTTCTTCCTACAACATATGGATCTCCTGTACTTTCTGAAATTTCATAGAGAACTTGTAAGCCATTCGGGTGAAGCCAATCATCCGAATCTAAAAAAGTGATATAGGGTGAAGTAGCTAATTTCACACCAACATTACGAGGTAACCCAGGTGAACCAGAGTTACAATCTAACAGAACTACGGTAATGTTTTCATATTTCTTTTGGAATTCCAATAATATTTCCTTCGAACGATCTGTAGAACAATCGTCAACTAGTATGTATTCGATATTTTGAAACCCTATAGTTTGATCCATTACAGACTGAATCGACTTTTTTAAAAAGCTTTCCCCATTATAAACGGGGGAAATTACAGTAACGAGGTAATCTTTGTGGGTATTTGTTGATTGTTTATGAACGGTATAGTTTTGCTGTTTTTTAAGTTTATTAAAAGGTTTTAAAAATGTATTATTTAATAAATTGGTTTTATTCATCATGTCTTCACGTCATTCCTTTAGTAGGGCGTAAATTTGATTATGTTGCTGAAACTAATAATTTATAAACTTGGATAATCTTAGCAACTACCATTATTTTGGTCACAAAAAGAATTACTTATTCGATATTTTATCGTTTAGCATCCCTTGTAAAGTCATCTGATGTAAGACTTATGAACCCCTACCATAATTGGGCAAGGGTTACTTTCTATCCAACGCCTTCCATTAATGGTTAAAGGTTTCTTCAAGTTTATAGCCATAGTCATGTTAAACTAAGAGAAGTGTATAATATATTTTCACTCAGTTGATGCTTTTTCGGCATCAACTGAGTTTTTCATTTATATTGGAGGTAGCAATATGATCAAAAAGAGTTTAATAGCTTGTTTCATCATCTTACTTAGTGTAGCTTTATTCTATCCATACAATACGTTAGTTAGTGCTGATCAACTATCCGAGGTGCCAGATGGTTATATAGGAGTTTATACGGTAGAGGATTTAAATAATATACGGGGGAATTTAAGTGGTAATTATATTCTAATGAATGATATAGACCTTTCTAGTGCGACTTCACAGGGGGGAACATATTATAATAGTGGATCTGGTTGGGAACCAATTGGAACGAAAGCAGACCCATTTACAGGTGTGCTTGATGGAAATGGCTATCAAGTTACCGGGATGAAGATTAATATAAAATCGGATCAAGAAATTTATGCTGGTTTATTTGGTTATGGAAAAGAACCCACTATTAAGAATATCGAAATGGTAAATAGTGTAATAGAAATTGAAAACACATCAGTATTTTCTGAAACATCCGATGTTTATGCGGGATCGATTATTGGGTATATCGATTCGCTCTCTTATAATGATATTGATCCAGTCATAGAGAACGCAAATAGCAATGGAAGTGTACGCGCAAGCTCTATGTTTGATTCCTATGCTGGGGGATTAATAGGATATGCGGAAAGGACAATCATTCTTGGATCTTCGAATTCTGGGACTATTGAAGCTAACAATGCAGGTGGTATTGTTGGAGAAATAAGGTATGATGGTTCAACGATAAAAGACAGTGATAACCTAGGTGATATAACCGGTAATGATAATGCAGGTGGAATCACCTCCTATTTTTCAGGTACAGAAATAAGAAATACGTCGAATACGGGTAAAATTAAAGGAAGTAATTTGGTAGGAGGAATTGTCGGATCTTCTAGCTCCTCAATTATCGATAGTGTAAATAAGGGAATTATTACATCTGATTCTGATGCGGGAGGGATAGCTGGAAGGCTCACAAACTCTTCTACAATTATAGGCAGCAGAAATACAGCTACCATCCAAACCGATAGATATGGAGGAGGAATCGTTGGATACTTGGGAAATAGCTCCATTATTACGGATAGTTATAACAATGGAAACATTATTTCTGATCTCATCGCTGGTGGTATAGCTGGTATTTTATATAACTCTACCATTCAGAGAACATATAATACTGGAGATATAGAAGGAAATGGACATAGTGCCGGTGGAATTACTGCATCTAATGGGTCTAATTCGAAGATCCAGGATAGTTATAACATTGGTTATATAAAGGCGCAGTATAATGCAGGAGGAATTGCTGGAACAAATGAAGCACATATCAAGAATACGTATAATATAGGTGATATTTATGTCGTAAGTATGTACCCTCGAGACCGTGGTGGAATTGTAGGGGAGAATAAAGAATCAGGAACGCAGGTAATCAATAATTATTATTTAAATACTGAGAGTTATGGAATAGGATCTAGTACAGGTATGGGTTCTGATGAAGGGACATTGAAAAGCACGTTTGAACAATTACTAGATCCAACTACATTCTTGGACTTTGATTACCAGACTACATGGACGACAGAAGGAAATGAGGCGTATCACTTTCCTGAGCTTAGTAATCTAGCTTTAGTGGGTGCAGAGGAAGAAATGATAGATATCATCATTAAATCTGAACCAGATAAGGATACCTACATCGAAGGCGAAAACTTTGATGTAACAGGTACCGTTATAGAAACACGTTCCAATTTTGGTACAACTACTGACGTGGAAGTGACCACGGACATGGTAAGTGGCTATGATACGAATCGAATTGGAACACAGTGGTTAACAGTCACCTATCATACTGAAACAGTTAATTTTCGAGTAGAAGTAAAAGGAAAAGATCGAACACCTCCACAAGAAGTGACTGATTTACAAGCAGATACAACAACGGATACTGTAGAGGTTCGTTTTAAAAATCCTTCTGATACAGATTTTACGAAAACGAATGTATACCTTTATGGAGAGTTAGTTGGTGAAACGACTTCCGGAACGTATCAATTTGAAGGTCTTACATCAAATACACAATATCCAATAACTATTACAACTGTAGATGATAAGGGAAATGAAAGTGACGGTGTATCGATAACAGCGATTACGAAAAAAAGCTTTGTAGACAAGCTTCTTGATAAAGTAGATCAAGTAATGGAAAAGCTCACTAACGCTATAGATACCGTTAAGCTGTGGGAGTATGACACGGCTAAAGAAGGTAAAGAACATGTACCTGATAACAAGAAGGAAGAACTAGAACAACAGCTAGAAAAGTATAAAGCATCCACCGGGCTCAAAGATATGACAGAAGACTCACCTACGTTACGTGATATGGAACCAATGAAGGTACTTAAGATTGACTTTTCAATACCAATTGATCCAAGCACTGTAGTGAAGAATGAAAACGTGTATATTCGTCATCAAGCTGAGTTTGTGGAAGGCATTGATCTGCAAGTAACAGAGGACGGAAAAAGTGTTTATATTTTTGCACCTACCGATGGATATCCAGAAGGGGAATACTCCCTTTATGTGGATACCTCCGTTAAGTCTGAGGCAGGAGTAGAACTGAAGAATCCGATTGTGGTTAATTTTGAGTTGTAAGCTTTTGTTTTAGGAAATGAAATATGTGCTTTTATATATAGGAACCCTACAGAGGTTTATTTCTGTAGGGTTTTTAATTATGTTTACTGATTTGTAGCTTGTTCTGCTCGGTATAAAAATGTTGCGAATTGTCCACGCGTGACCGGATCTGCTGGGCGGAAATTCGTTAATTGGTTTGTTATTTCAAGGTTTGCGATGATTTGTACATTTTCTTGGTGAGAAGGATCGACACCTTCCATATCCATTGCTACATTATCACCGTTATCTTGCAGGTTATAGGCTTTTACAAGAACGGTTGCCATTTGTTCTCTTGTTAGTGAACGATCGTCCATAAATTGTCCATTATTACCTTTAAAAATCTCTTCTGCATACGAAGCTGCAATCTCGTCAGCATATGGGTGATCTTCTGAAATATCATCAAAATTGGTTAGAATAGAATCTACATCCTGAGGTACAGGTAGATTCAATGCTCTACTAAACATTACTGCCGTATGTGAACGACTTAGATTATCATAGGATTTAAATTCCTTAATTCCATCCTTACCAGGGAAGCCATTGATGACATTCTTCTCGGACCAATAGATGATCCCATCATAATGAGAGTTTTGTGCACTTACATCAGAAAAGTTGCTAGTTGTAACATCAATATAGTCTGTATTCGCTTTATCATACTTATTGTAGACATGATTGATTCGAATGAAGTCCTCTACATAATCAACAACAGTATTAGTGGAAAGTGCTTCTAAATTCTTTTGGCTCAATTCATTATATGTTGTCTCATATTCAGATCCTGGACCACTGTTTTTCCAAGCCATAAATTGCATTGCTCGAGGTATATTAATAAATACATTTTTTTGGAACATCGGATTAGTTGCTCCACTAACTAAAATTCCTCGGTTATTATTCCCTGAACTAGGGTCGACATCTTTGAAGCGGTTGTTTTCGATAATTGCGTTACTCCAGTTCATTACTCGAATCGGATCCATGCGCATCTTTTCGATTTTATTATATTTTATGACAATCTGGTCATGGTACTTCCCACCGGAATATTTATGAGTACCAATAGCTCTATCTAAATCATAAAAGGTGTTATTTTCAATTGTTACATCCGAATTTGGAGTCCGGTCGTACGTGCTCCATTTTTGACTCCAGCCATTTGTGGCCTTATCAGGTGTATCCAGATTAATTGCTTCTTTATTTTTTTTGGAAGAAGGTTTAGAACCTATGAATTCGTTGTTGCTAATAACAGCATTCTTTGTTGCATCCATTTCAATAAAGTGACCAGAGTACATGTTTTGGAAACGGATATTTTTGATTGTTATATTTTGGTTATGTCCTGCAATGATTGCAAGACTATTTTTAATATACTTTAAGTCAATAGT
Source organism: Oceanobacillus limi (assembly GCF_900111445.1). Lineage (GTDB taxonomy): Bacteria > Bacillota > Bacilli > Bacillales > Amphibacillaceae > Ornithinibacillus > Ornithinibacillus limi. The sequence continues at coordinate 53,726 of NZ_FOHE01000003.1, forward strand.
TGCTGAACCATAACCAATAATTGAAATGTTTTTCTCTCCATTATATCCACCGTATATACCTTCTTTTTTAGAGACAGAAGGTGCAACGAATTGGAATAATGATTTCGATGCATTGAATTGATCCGTACCTGAATCAGATCCTTTTACTAGTTTTACTCCATCTTGTAGCTTAATAGTTACATTGGACGGTACATACAATACATTCGTAACTGTATATGTACCTTTCTTTAAAACTAGCGTACCTCCACCAGTTTCTTCTAACTGCTCCAAGTACGAGCGAATCAAGTAATAATGTTTTGTTTTAGAATTATAAGTAGAATAATTCGTAAAATTACCATTATAGGTCTTGCTGTTAGGTGTAATCGTGTATGTAGGTTTTCCTGCTGCTTCTGTAGTAGTGAGATGAACGGATGTTATAAGTCCAAAAAATAACGTCGCTACTACGAAGATTAATAGATTTCTCTTCTGCATAAAAAGTCCCCCTGTGTATAATAATGGAAATCGTTTCCACTACAATCATACCGTAAATCGCATGACTTTTGAACCACTTTTTTATGGATCTCCAACTTTTTTTGATTATATAAAAAAATACTCTTTGTAGTATGCGACTTCTACAAAGAGTATTCGAAAAAGGTTTTACTGGTTGATTACTTTTTCAATTCATTCTCTAATATAGTTGTAAGCTTGCGATAATTTGTTGATACTGTACCAGCAGAGGCATTATATTCCTCAGCAAGTTGACTCTGAGTTAACGATTCATTATTCAACAGGGATTTTTGTACTAAATACTCTAGTGCCGCTGCGTATGAATCTACATTTTTAAGCGATGGGTTTTCTTTTTCGCAATACTGTTTCCAAAGATTAACCCCTTTAAAAAGAATATCATCTGGTATGTTTTTATCGACTAAATGATTAGCAAATACTTGTGCTACTTGTTCATGTAACGAATTACTCCATTCAGATGTTTCCATACCAAGCGTAAGGGTATCTCCTAAAAAGTCTGGAAAGCTCTTGCTAAGCTTATCTTTTCCATCCGAATATTGTTCGAGTAAGTGTTTGATTCGTTCTTTATCATGCTGATATAGCTTAATAATTGTGAAGAAGAAGCTATAGTGGTCTGCTAAAGGTACAAGTATCCCAATGACGAGACTACCAATTGAGAATTCCTCTCCTTGATGGTATGGGATTTTATATGTTTCGTTTGTTCCTAGATCATTCACGGTTACAAACGTTTGTTCACTTGATTTTGATACAATCTCATATACAGATGGAGAGCAGTTTTTCCACTGTGCAAATAAACCTTTCGCTTGTCCACTAAGAGCTGATGACTTTTTCTTAGAAAACACATCAAATATTGTTTCGTTATTTTTGAAACACGGAACATGGAACGGCATCCAAAGGTTTAGCCCGGTGTTATATATTTCTAATGCCTCACCCTGTAATGTTGGCTTTTCGTATTGTTGGTGTACTTCTTCCATCTTATCCCCGTACTTATTGATCGCATCGGTAATGAAATCTTGATGGATACGATTCAGTTCATCATTCATCTTTGGGGTATTCTGATTTGATGTTTTATGGAAGCCACAACATTTTTTATACTTTTTACCACTTCCACAAGGACAAGGATCATTTCTCTTTATCTTGCTCACATCTGGCACCTCACGTTTCATATATATAACTTTTTTCATTATGAGGGAAAGCTTGGATAAATTCAAGTTGTTCGAATGCGGTGTGCAGACACTTGCTGATTATAGTCTCCAATAACGATATCCTTTATTTACCATTTCCCGCTTGTTCATGATACTCTTTACATCAATAATAACTTTTTCGTTTGCATCAAATTCGCCAAACATCTTGCTAATTTCCTCTTGGGTAAGATTTTTGAAATCATTATGTGCGACAGCGAATACAAGGCAGTCTGCATCGTTAATTTCATGTAATTGTTTTAATTCAATTCCGTACTCTTTCTGTGCATCTTCCGAATTTGCGAGTGGATCAACGACTACAGGTTCGATAGAATAATCTTGTAGTGCAGTTATAATGTCAATCACTTTTGAATTCCGAATGTCAGGACAGTTCTCTTTAAAGGTAACACCTAGTATAACAACTTTTGATTGTTTGACAACTTTATTTGCTAAAATGAGATTCTTTATAATAGCGTCTGCTACAAATTTACCCATACCGTCATTGATTTTCCGACCAGATAAGATGATTTGGCTATGATATCCGAGTCTTTCCGCTTCATATACAAAATAATACGGATCGACTCCAATGCAATGACCTCCAACGAGACCAGGATGGAAGTTTAAGGCATTCCATTTTGTGTTCATTGCATCAATTACATCTTTAGTATCGATGTTCATCCGATCAAATACCATAGCAAGTTCATTCATGAACGCAATATTGATATCCCGTTGACTATTTTCAACAACCTTAGCAGCCTCGGCAACCTTTATGGAACTTGCTTTGTAAACCCCTGCTTCGATAATTAGTTCATATACCTTAGCGATTTCTTCTAATGTTTCCTCGTTCATTCCTGAAACAATTTTAATTATCTTTTCAAGTGTATTCACTTTATCTCCTGGATTGATTCGCTCTGGTGAGTAACCGATCGTGAAGTCAACACCACATGTTAGTCCGGATTCCTTTTCCAGTATCGGCACACAAATATCTTCGGTTACTCCAGGATAAACGGTCGATTCGTACACAACAATTGATCCCTTTGTAAGGTTGCGTCCAACGGTTGCACTCGCTTTCTCAACTGGTGAGAGGTCTGGGGTTTTATCTAAATTGATCGGTGTTGGAACAGCGACGACATGAAATTTTGCTTTTTTTAATTGCGTTTCATCGGAAGTGAATTCAACGCTTGTTTCTTCAATGGCTTTATCTCCCACTTCATTCGTAGGATCAACTCCACATTTATACATGTCTATTTTTTCTTTATTTAAATCAAGACCTATAACACTCAATTTTTTCGCAAATGCTACAGCCAAAGGCATCCCTACATACCCAAGCCCGATAATAGCAACCTTTTCTTGTTTGTTCATTATTCTATCGTATAGGCTCATTTGATGATCCCTCACTTTCGGTAACATGCTCCACTATGTTGATCAGTTTATTCGTAAGTATAGAAAAGTCGAAATCATAAGCAGCATTTCTAGCATTGTTTCCCATCTCTATGGTCTCTTCTTCATTACTACAGGCCGTAATCACGGCTTTTGCAATGTCTTCAGGAGTTTGTTTTGGTGCACTAATTCCACAATGATATTTTTCAATAACGCTATATCCTGTTGTATACGTCTGTACAATACATTTTCCAGCTGCAAGGTATTCGAATAGCTTATTCTGGCTTTGACCAAATCGATCAAGAGAAGTACTAGAATTATGTAAGATATTGATCGTTGCCTTTTTCAAAATTGCAGGCACTTGTTTTTTCTCAACCTGCCCTTTGAAAATAACGTTATTTATCTTTTCATCCTCACATCTTTTTTCTAGCATGTCCAGTTCGTTTCCTGAACCGTAGATCAAAAACCGTATATTTTGGTTTCCTTTTTGCTGAATAATCTTTGCTGCATCTAATAGTGCTCCGAGGTTATTTACCTTTCGGATCGATCCAGTATAGACGACGTTTTTATAATTATTGTTTTCTAAATCAGCATCTTCTATTGGATAATTTGTGCTATTTTGATCAAATGTATCCAAAACCACACCATTACTTATATGATAAACCTTTGATACATCGACCGTTGTATCCCAACCTTGTTCAACTATATAATCCTTACCACCTTCCCAAGACATGATGATCGCATCTGCTTTTTTATAAATCCATTTCTCTCCTTGGTAAAGTAGTTTAGCGAATGGGTTTTCTCGTTTTAGAATTCCATAAGCAACAATGCTTTCTGGCCATAAATCTCTTACTTCGCAAATGCAAGGAACCCCTAGCTTTTTGGCGATTTTAATTCCTGCTACTAGGGTAAGTGGATGAACACTTGATGCTAAAATAACATCTGGCTTTCCGTATTGGTTAGCAATTTCCTTTGCAACTGGAAATAAGTTCTTATAAAAAGAAAGCATATTTTTGATCCGATCGATACCGTTATCATGGTAAGGACTTGTTTTAACAAAAACAAATGGAATCGTATCAGATACTTTTGAAGCGAATTTTCCGTGATCAATATGGATTACATCATTTGAATTATGTCTAGTATTGGCACAAAAAATGGTTGGTTCGTATCCATTTTTTATTAGGTTTTCAGCAAACCAATAATGACGCCCACCCTTGTTGTAAAAATTATCTGTTGCATAGTGGTTCATTATCCAAATCTTTTTATTATGCATGCTCTCTATTATCTCCTAACTGTTAAAAGCTCTTAATAATCGAGTGTACACGATTAAATGATGTGTACTTTTCTAGTCAATTTGTTATCTACCCGTGAACTTTGGTATATAATTATACCATAAATTAAATGGCTATAAGTAAACATACACTTTCGTACTTGTATAAGTAGTTTCTTTCTGAAAATGTGGTTAGAGATGGTGCGTTAGCTGAATTGTTTTTTCGTGTGTTAAAATAGAGTGACTAGATTGTAGATTACATAATAAAACATCGGTGAGTTGGGTGATGATGGTTAAAAGAAGCTTTGATATTCTAGTTTCAATACTAGGAATTATACTATTTTCGGTAATTATGGTGATCGCGGCCATTTTAATACGAATGAAGCTGGGAAAACCCGTTATTTTTAAACAAGTACGTCCTGGACAATTTGGAAAGCCGTTTGAAGTATATAAATTTCGAACAATGACGGATGAGGTAGATGAAAGCGGAGCGTTGCTTCCAGACCATGTCCGTTTAACAAGGTTTGGGAAGTTGATCCGTAAATTGAGCATTGATGAGCTTCCGCAGCTTTTTAATGTGCTAAAAGGTGACATAAGCTTAGTTGGCCCACGTCCTTTATTAATGGAGTATCTATCATTGTATAATCCTGAACAGGCACGTCGTCATGATGTTAAACCAGGCATCACAGGTTGGGCTCAGGTTAATGGAAGGAATGCGTTAAGCTGGGAAGAAAAGTTTAAGCTAGACGTATGGTATGTGGATAATCAGTCCTTTTGGCTCGATTTGAAGATCCTTTTTTTGACTGCTTTGAAGGTCGTAAAATCAGAAGGAATTAATCAAGAAGGACAAGCCACTATTGAAAAATTCAGAGGAACACCGGGGGACTTTGAGCATGAGTAAATTGATTTTAATTGGTGCAGGTGGTCATAGTAAGGTAGTTCAGGACATTGTAGCAACTAATAAAGAATTGCAATTATATGCAATTGTTGATGAAAAATATGAGCAAACGGTTGAAAAGAACGGAGTCATCTATGCGAACACGAGCTATATTAAGCAATTGGATTATGAGTCCTATGACTTTTGTATTGCCATTGGAAATAATGCGATTAGAAAGAAAGTATACGAAGAGCTCGATATTCCATTATCAAGGTATAAGTCACTCATACACCCTCGTACCGTAATCAGTAATTCGGCTAAAATTGGGAATGGAACGGTAATCATGCCAGGTGTTGTCATCAATGCAGATACAGAAGTACAACATCATTGTATTATTAATACAAATGCTGTCGTCGAGCATGATAATAGGATTTCTGATTACGTACATATTTCTCCAAATGCAACCTTATCAGGTGTCGTTACGGTTGGAGAAGGAACGCATGTTGGAGCGGGGGCAACAATTATCCAGGTGAAATCTATCGGTAAGTGGTGTACTGTAGGCGCTGGTGCTGTAGTTGTACGGGATTTTGGAGACAATCAAACAGTTGTAGGTGTACCTGCAAAAGAAATGAAAAAGTAGAATGAAATGAGATGATAGCATGCAAAAACAAGATAGAATTTTCCTATCTTCTCCACATATGAGTGGGAATGAGCAAAAATACATACAAGAGGCATTTGATTTAAATTGGATCGCTCCATTAGGTAATAATGTGGAGGGGTTTGAAAAAGAGTTAGCAGCGTATAACAATGTACAAGGCGCAGCAGTAGTTAATTCTGGTACAGCAGCAATTCATTTGGCATTAAGGCTATTGGATATTGGTCCTGGAGATACCGTGTTTTGTTCATCGTTGACTTTTATCGCTAGTGTCAATCCAGTCCTTTACCAAGGAGCAACACCAGTATTAATTGACTCTGAACCGGAGACATGGAATATGTCAGTGCAGGCGTTAGAAAGGGCATTTTCAGAAGCGAACAAAGAAGGAAAATTACCGAAAGCAGTTATTATTGTTAACTTGTATGGCCAAAGTGCACGCATGGATGAATTAATGTCTATCTGTGATTCCTATGGCGTTCCAGTTATAGAAGATGCTGCAGAGTCATTAGGAAGTGAGTACAAAGGTAGAAAAAGTGGTACTTTTGGTACATTTGGAATCTATTCATTTAATGGAAATAAAATTATTACCACATCTGGTGGAGGTGCACTTGTATCAAATGATATAGAAGCTTTGGATAAAAGTAGATTCCTATCTACCCAAGCACGGAATCCGGCTATCCATTATGAGCATAGTGAAGTCGGTTATAATTACCGGATGAGTAACATCGTAGCAGGAATTGGAAGAGGTCAGCTTGAAGTGCTGGATGAACGGGTACGAGCACGTAGAGAAATTTTTGATAGATATTATGAAGCGCTTAGCGATATTCCAGGGTTTGATTTTCAACCGGAATTAGAGGAAACAATATCTAATCGATGGTTAACAGCTTTGACAATCGATCCGACACAAGCTGGGATTGATCGAACGGAGATTATTCAATTGTTAGGGGATGAAAACATCGAAGCTCGACCAGTATGGAAGCCAATGCATCTCCAACCGTTGTTTGCTTCAACCAAATATTATCCGCATGAAGAAGGGGATAGTATGTCAGATCGTTTGTTTGATCATGGGGTCTGTTTACCGAGTGGATCAAATCTGAGTGAAGAAGATCAAAACCGGATTATTCGCCTCATAAAAGCTAGGGTAGAGAAGAAGGGCTGATTCTATTATTAGAGAGTTAGTGCTTGAAAGGATGAGGAGAACGATATAGATCGAAATGATGGCTCCAGAAATGGACGCAACAGCGTAGAAGGATTAAGTCTAAATTCGTGTTTCCATTAAATAACTATAGGAATTCGAGGTTCTACCTGGTTAAGCATTCTGGAATAGTTCCAGGGTGCTTTTTATATCATTCCTGCAAGCGATTTTCATTTAGAAACTAGCTGATTCGTATTAATTTTAAATAGGGTTTCTATAATTTTCTATCTATAAAAAAAATCTCTTTCCCTAATCAACCAAAAAATCTAGTATAATAGAAAAATACCAAAATGAATAACACAACGGGGGAATACTAGATGCGAAGAGTAATCGTTCTTTTTCTTTTTTTATTTATTTCAATTAGTCCTTCGATCTCAGCAGAGGATTCGGAAGGTAAATTGGAGAATCGACAAGTAGTTGTTCAATATAATGAACCTTTGGCAGCGGATATGATGCCATATGATTTAGAAGTGGTTGAAACGAGTCAATTATTGAAAAGAAATAATATTTATGTATATGAAGTTCCAGATCAACTGAATTATTCGGAAGTAATCAATAATTTGGAACAGAATAAAAATATTCGAAGTGTTGAACCAAATGAAGTGCGATCTGTTGATAATAGTAATCTTTCTGGAGAACCATATTATAGCCAGCAATGGTATTTGGATACAATTAATCAACAGAAGGCTATTGGATTAACAAATGATGATACCAGTATCACAGTAGCGGTCATCGATACTGGTATACAGGCTGACCACCCTGATTTAAATGGAAAAATACTTCCAGGTTATGACTTTTACAATAATGATTCCGATCCTGAAGATGATAACGGACATGGGACGTTTATTTCTGGAATAATTGCCGCTAATATTAATGAAACCGGTATGGCTGGCATGACTAAGCAAGCTAAGGTTTTACCTATTAAGGTAGGGAATTATAGTGGGGAAATGCTATCTAGTAACATTATTGAAGGGATCTACTATGCCATCGATCAAGGGGTAGATGTTATCAATATGAGCTATGGTGGGCTATCTAGAAACTTTCTAGAGGAGGCAGCATTAGAAGAAGCTTATAATCAAGGGATCGTACTTGTAGCTGCTTCTGGAAATGATGGAAATACGCAATTGATGTATCCTGCATCGTATCCAAACGTTATCAGTGTAGGAGCAATGCAGCAAATCTCAACTAATTATAATCCGAATTTAGCAAGAGCTGATTTCTCAAACTATGGTACAACGCTTGATGTAGGTGCACCAGGAACAGAGATTTTGAGTACGCTTATGGGTGGTTACGCGAAGGGACAGGGAACTTCTTTTGCGGCACCAATGGTAAGTGGGTTAGCTGTAATGCTGAAGGCGAAACATCCCCAATGGACACCTGCGATGATTGAGTGGGCGATCGAAAAGGGTGCAATTAATGGTCGTTATTCAACAGGAGCTTGGGAGCCTCAATTAGGTTATGGAGTAATTGATGTGTTTGAATCGATTACGTTAGATTCACCAGACATGAAAAATGATGTTTCGAATAGTAAACAAGATAGTTATTCTATTAATCTAAACTCGGAAGAAAGTGAATACTTACAAATTCCTCGTGACCAGGATTGGTTTGAATTTGAGGTACCAAATGACATGGAGATTAATGTATCGGTACGTTCCGATGATAACGTACTGAATATTGTTGGAGAGCTTTACAGAAAAGGTGAAGGATCTCCATTCGAAATTTTGCAGGGATTAAATCAAACTGGTGAAATTCCATTAGAATTAAGTAAAGGAACCTACCAAATCAACGTTTATGATAGGAACACCCGTTGGTCTGAGTCACCATATCAATTAATTCTTACTGGAGATACAAGTCTTGTGCACTTTATAGATGTTAGTAATAAATCTTCCCATTATGATGGTATTCAAGCATTGGTGAAGCGTGGGGCAATCAATGGGTATCCAATGACAGATGGTTCAAGACAGTTTCGACCGGAAAATGACTTATCTCGCGAGCATGCAGCTAAGATTTTTGCTAAAGTACTAGAGTTACCGAATCCAGCTAATTTAACAGAGGTAATGAAAAACTTTAATGATGTAAGTGAAACGTATACGTATGCGAATGAAATTGGAGCAACATATGAAGCTGGTATTTTTCTTGGGGATCAAGGTAACTTCAAATTTGGACCAATGACCAGAGAACAAATGGCTACGATAATTGTTCGAGCTTTTGAGCTAACAGATACTGGGGAAGAAACCGATGTAAACCTGAATGCTGTCTCTCCTTCCCATCGCAGTAATGTTAAGATTTTAAAACAATATGGAATCACAACGGAAACTAATTTCCGTGCATATGAGCGTGTTACAAGAGCACAATTTGCTTCTTTTGTTTATCGTGCAATGAATGTCACTCCAGCATCCTACTAATCTTGTAAATATTTACAAACATATATATACTAGATTACAAGTTTCTATTAGATACGGAATATACAAAATTATAGAATAAGGAGGTTTTATTCGATGAAAAAAATGTTCACGGTTATGCTCTTACTTATAATACTACTAAGTGGAATGCAAGGTGTAGCCGCAGATGCAACCCAACCACCTATTGATGAGGTAAAACAAATTATTACAGAGAAAGCAATAGCATATGATATCCCACCTGAAATTTTAAAGGCGATTGCCTATGAAGAAAGTGGATACCGGCAATTTCAAAATGGAGAACCTTATATTTCCGAAGACGGCGGTATTGGGATCATGCAGGTAACTCCAGAAAAAATTGATATTGTCGTAGATGAAGAGCGCCTAAAATATGATATCGAATACAATATCGAAATAGGTGCAAGCGTACTAGATAGTAAATGGGACCTAACATACCTTCCTAGTGTGAATAATCAGGATAGAGAGGTATTAGAAGAATGGTATTTTCCGATAACAGCTTATAATGGCCTTTCTAAAAGGAACGATCCAAACTTGCATCCTGGTGATACCTATCAGGAGGATGTGTATAGTAGAATCGAAGGATCTTCACTAATTTATTGGAGCGGGTCACATTTTGAATTTCCAGAATTTGATATTAGATATGATACAGGTGACGACACGATGAAGTTCCCACCTGGGGTATCCTATACAACGATGACTATAACTCCATCGCAACAAATGTATCAACCTGGAGATTTAATTTATATTGATGGAAGAGATGGTGCAATTAACTTTCGATCATCACTAGCTCCAAATGCAGACATTACGAAGTTAATTCCTTATACACCACTAGAAGTAGTTGATGGACCTTTTGAATCATCCAATATAAATAATGATTTTAGTTACTATAAGCTTGAGGGTATATCTGCAGATGGATATGCTAGCTCTGCTTATTTGAATCAAGCGAATCAAGATTTTACATTTTCTGACCCAATTACAGATGAAAGGGCTGCGGCACTATATTTCTTAGCGATGAATGAATATGTCACAGGATTCCAAGATGGAAGCTTTGGTTCAGAGGAACCTCTTAGAAGAGAGCATGTAGCGGTGATACTTGATCGGATCTTAGATATGGAAATGCCAAGTGATTATGAAATGCAAGCAGATGATGTTTCAGAAAATAACCCTTATTATGATGCACTCGCAAAAGCGGAATATAATGGCTATCTTGGAGTAGGTGGAAAATTACGGCCACAGGAATATTTAACTCGTTCTCAAATGGCATCTGTTTTAGTGCGAGCGTTCGATGCATATTATCAAGAACCAACAGAAGATCATGTTTTCGAGGATCAGTCTTCCATATGGAACTATGAGCCGATTAATACGTTATATTTTAATGAAATAACGATTGCTGACCCATATCGTCCAAACGAAGATGTTACTCGTTCTCAGTTTGCTTTGTTTATATATCGTACGTTGGTTGAATAAAAGTATAGATAAAAGGACAGCCCCTAATTAATAATGATAGGAGCTGTCCTTTTTTATTTTATTGGATAGGGTAGGCACGCCATTTTGTTAGGTCTACTTCATCTACAAGAATCATGGATGCTGGAAAGACAAATGACCAAGGCTTACTTGTATTCGCTTTAACAGTGAAATTCTCCATTTTAAAACTACCGCGAGCGACTTCCTGATCAGACGCATCTTTAATACCAAGCGGGATCTGTTCCAAATGAATGTTCTTATTCGAGCCATTCCGAATAAGTAATGTTACGACCAATTCGCCGGAATCTTTTTTCTTTGCTTCGATCCCCATAAAATTAACTTCTCCAGACTTTAAGGAAGGAGCATTTTTTACAAGCTTTTCTAAGGATTCTTTAGTTTCCTGTGCAATGGACTTCTCCCAAGATTCTTCTAAATCAAGTTGATGCTCTCTTTTTAATTCAAAAGCGAGTGACCAGTCATCTACTAGCTCATCAATATTCATGCTCAGTTCACTTCTGCCAAAGACAAAACTCCAAGGTCTCGCGCTGTTAGGGGGAATGGTTCCAAGCTTGGAAAGATCAAATTCCTTTCGAGCAATCGGTTCTTTATCGGCATTTAACAAGAGAATGGCTGTTTTACCAAATTGAATGGATTTAGAAACCGTGCTTCGAATCAATCCTGTAACAGTTATGCTATCTTTCCTTTTGGAAAGTTCCATTCCATAAATGGATATCTGATTCTCTCTAAGCTTAGGGCTTTCACTATTGTGAAAGGCATAGACATAACGTTCTTCATCTGTTAGTTTCCATTCGTCAGGGATAGATAATGTTGTTTCCTTGTTCTCAGTACTAGATCCATTTACTTCAGAGGCTAAATATTCTGCAGCATCTGTAACATTATCTTCCGTTTTCTTTTTTTTGCTTCTTGAAAAGTTGAACATATAACCTTCCTTTCATTGTGATTTCGTTATTTATTTCGTTGTTTTGTCAGTTGTTTGATTGTTTGAGTGATCCGTAAAGCCATTTCGTATTTAATCTCTGCAAAGAATGATTCAAAGAGGGTATACCCTTCTTTTTCAAAAATTTGAATCGGATCCTCTTGTTGGTATTGCCGCATTCCAATTCCTTCTTTAAGCTGGTGCATCGTATCTAAATGTGCTTTCCACAATCTGTCAACAACGCTTAATGTAAGGCTTTTGGAGAGGGATAAGATTTCTTTATCATCCTTAAATGAGCGCAATGCATCGATGTGTTCCTTAACATAGGGGTCTACATAATCTTGTATTTCCTCAACAGTTTCAAACGTTTCTTCTCCAAATGAAAAGCTTGAAAGGAGTACTTTGTTTAATTCTTCTTGTAGAACCTGAACATCCATTAACTCTGGGCTTTCTTCATTTCCAAAAAAGGATAGGATGATTTCTGCTGGAATGGATTTCGTTTGCTTGACGACAAAATCAATAATATTAGTATCAAATACGGAATCCCGGAATTGGTAAACCACTTCACGCTGTTTATTTAATACATTTTCAAGCTTTAGGTTGTATTCACGGATTTGGTAATGGATTCCCTCCGAGATTTTTTGAGCAGTGTCAACAAATTTATGAACATTATTGGAGGTGATGAATCCTGTCTTATCGAACTTGAGTTTTGGATGAATTCGCTCCAATTCTTCCTCTGCGTACCTTACAAACAAGTAATCCTCCAGTGAAATAATGAATTGAGTTGAACCAGGGTCACCTTGACGACCGGAGCGTCCTTTTAGTTGGTTATCAATTCGTTGGCTTTCGTTCCGTTCCGTGCCAATTACATGCAAACCGCCAAGCTCGGCCACGCCTTCACCAAGCATAATATCTGTTCCACGGCCAGCCATGTTGGTAGCAATCGTGATTTTTCCTTTTTGTCCAGCTAATGCCACTAACTGAGCTTCCTTTTCCGCGCTTTTCGCATTTAGTAACTGATATTCAATACCCTCTTTATCGAGGATTTCGGCAATTTCCTCTGATTTTATGATAGAGCTTGTCCCAATAAGAATTGGTTGGCCAGTAGCATGACGTTTCTTAATATCTTCTATTAGGTAGTTATATTTTTGCTCTTTTTTCATAAACACGATATCCGAATGGTCTATCCGTTGGTTTGGCTTATTTGGTGGAATTTGAATGACATCCATTCCATAGACGGTTCGAAGCTCTGTTTCCTCTGTCTTTGCTGTACCTGTCATCCCTGATAACGTTTGGTACATTTGATAGTAGTTTTGAATGGTAACGGAAGCATGTGTTTTATTTTCGTCGGTATTGCGCAATCCTTCTTTTGCTTCAATTGCTTGGTGAAGGCCATCACTCAAACTTCGGCCTTCCATGATTCGCCCTGTGTTCATGTCGATTAACTTGACTTCTCCATCATCAACAATATAATCTACATCGCGATGGTAGATGGTACGAGCACGCAATGCTTGTAATAATGCGTGGAATAAAGAACTATGTTCTAAATCAAATAAATTCGATATACCAAAGACTTTTTCACATTTCGTTATTCCACTTTCTGTGAAATTAACCGTTTTGAGTTCTTGATCTAATGTATAATCTTCATCTTGCTTTAAGTTTTTGACAGCCATGGAACAGACTTTATAAAGCCTGCTACTTGGTTGGTCCTTACCAGCAATAATAAGTGGAGTTCTTGCTTCATCAATAAGAACACTATCCACTTCATCAATAATTGCAAAGTGATACGGACGCTGTACTTTCTCTTCTGGTGAACTAACCATATTATCTCTCAAATAGTCAAAGCCGAATTCTGTCCCAACTCCATAGGTTATGTCACAATTATAGGCCTCTTTTTTTTGCGAGTTGCTTAATTGAGCGATGTTTAGACCAACGGTAAGTCCTAAAAATTCATGGATTTGCCCAATTAATTCTTTGTCGCGTTTTGCTAAGTATTCATTTACTGTAATAATATGGGCGCCTTTTCCTTCCAGTGCATACAGGTATCCTGGCAGAGATGCGACAAGGGTTTTTCCTTCTCCTGTCTTCATTTCTGCGATATTACCTTTCACAAGAACAAGGCCACCAAGTAACTGTATGTCATAATGGCGTAAACCTAGAACCCGTTTGGATGCTTCTCTAACTGTAGCAAAAGCTTCAACCGTTAGATCGTGAATTGTTTCTCCTTGCTCTAACCGCTGTTTAAACTCCTCGGTTTTTTGCTTTAGTTCTTCATCCGAATATTGCTCAAACTGTTTCTCAAGCGTATTAATCTTGTTAATTAACTTCATATATGGTTTTAATGCACGAATTCTTTTTGGATGTTGACTTGCCTTCTGTTTGTTCATTTATACAATACTCCTTAAATGTAGTATTCATTGTACTAGTATAGCATGAATGGGAATGATAAGATAAGATATATTCAAATACAAATTTTGGCTAGTAAAAGTTCTTTTTTTCTGAAAGTATTATGAATCATGACATATACAATGAATTCGATTAAAATTGGATGTAGAATTTTGAAAGGATTGAATAGAAAATGGCGATTGGAATTGTGGGGAATTATGGTAACGACAATGAAGGAGATGAAGCGATACTAGAAGGTGTCATCGTTCAGTTGGAAGAAGCCTATGAGATTGAACGAAAGGAAATTGTCGTTTTTTCTAATAACCCAGAACAGATTAGTAATAAGCACGGTGTTCAATCCGTAGAACTTTTTCAAAAGAAAAAGAGTGACCCTATGAAGTTCTTAGCAACGGTCATCCATAATAAACCAATTATTCGTGACCTGGATCTGTTAATCATTGGTGGCGGCGGAATTTTAATGGATCTTTATCGAAATGGGGCTATCATATACGGGATGTATGGTTGGTTGGCAAAGCTCACGAACACCCCTTACGTCATATACGGTGCCGGTGCAGGACCGATTTCTACATTGCTCGGTAGGACAATTTTAAAATCACTCGGAAATTCTGCGAACCTAATTACGGTACGTGACCCAAAATCAAAAGCATTACTAGAATCTATCGGGGTAAAAAAGCCAATACATGTTATTTCTGATCCGGCATTTTTTGTGAAAGCACCTAAACCCATAGCAAATAAATTGGATAAACTTCAAATAGGTGTAACAGCGGTACCTTATTATAATATCAATTATTGGCCTGTAGAAGATAAAAGTAAATACAATCATTACATAAACGGGATGGCTACGAATCTGGATAATCTTTTGCGTGAATACCCAAATGCAAAAGTCAACTTTTTTTCTACAAAACACCCATATGATACGGAGGTTACTAAGGATATAAGAGAGCTAATGAGGTATAAAGGACGCTCGGTTGTATACGAGGAGGAAATGAAACTTGAGAAAAAGGGGATGAACCACAAAGAAATATTACAATTTATTGGTGAACAAGATATTGTCATTGGTACGAGACTTCATTCTTTAATATTGTCTCTTGTTACGAACATACCGATCATTGCTATTTCGTATCATCAGAAAGTTAAGGATTTCATGGATTCTATCGATTGTAGCGATCTCGTCATTCCAATTGATGAATTATCCGAACGTGAGGATTTCTTTTTAAAAACATACATGGAAATGGAAAAAGATTGGAGCGAAACGGTTAAGAAGTTTGAGACGATTACGAATAATGTCAAAAACAAATCTCCAAAAGGAATGGATTTAGTAAAGACGGTATATAAAAGATGAGGTAGTTTATTTTATACAACATCCACTTATAGTGAATTGTCCTATTAATTGGTATAATAGGTTTGTTTATTCCCACATAAAACTACAACTTTTCTATTTTAGGCTTTATTGAATCAAAGAAAGTGGGTTCTTATGTTTAAGTCTCGTTTTATAAAAATATTAGGTGCTATAACAATAATCAATATCATTGCACGTTTGTTTGGGTTTGCTAGGGAAATAGGGATTGGTTACCAGTATGGAACTAGCTTTCAAGCGGATAGTATTATCACAGCATTTACGATACCGAATTTTCTTTATACGGTTATTGGAGGAGCGATTACAACTGCGTTTATTTCGATATACAGCAAATTAAGCAATCCATTAAGAAATGATTTTGTACAAACCATATACACAAGCCTAAGCTTAATTGTAGGTTCCTTAACTATTATGTTCCTAATTTTTCCTGAGTTTTGGATGAGGCTTTTCTTCTCTGGCATGTCTGAAGAAGCATTGAGCCTTACAACCAATTTATTTCTCTGGACAGCACCTGCAACATTTTTTTTAGTCCTTTCGATGCTGTTTAGCGGTCTACATAATGTTCATGAAAATTATCGACTAACCAGCATATCGTCTGTTGTTTTTAATGGAATTTATTTATTGATCGGTTTTGGGCTAACCCCGTTGTTAATGGAATATTCATATGCGCTAGGAGCTACACTAGGAGCTGTGTTCATGTTTATCTTGCTCGTCTACCAAAGTAGAAAGCAACGCCTTGCTCCGCTTCAGTTTAAAATTGTTCGATTAGCGGAAACAAAAAGGTTTTTAAAATTAGCGATGCCCTTAATTTTTGGGGGAGCAACCATTCAATTTTACTTGATTATCCAACGGATTTATGCTGCTAACTTATCAGACGGTGCCATAGCAGCCATTAATTATGCATCAAAAATGACGCAGCTTCCACAGGCTGTATTAATGACAAGTGTAACAACGATCGTTTATCCTTTATTAGCTAAAGCTGCTGGGGAAGGCGATTTTTTCAAGTTAGATCAAGCATTTAAAAAAGGATTCAGGCTGTTAACTTTGATATTACTTCCGGCAAGTGTATTTATTTTTATTTATGCAAAGGAAATTATTTCGATCATTTTTCAATATGGGAACTTTACCGAGGACTCAACGAATGCGACATATCCGTTGCTGCAGCTATTTTCGATATCAATCTTTAGCTTGGCACTTAATACCTATATTACACGTTTTTTCTATGCGTTAGAAAGTACGTTACTGCCAAATATTATCAATATTGTCTCTGTTTTTGGTGTGAATATTTTTGTTATTAACCTATTCATCGATCGGTTTGGCGTATCTGCTATTGCGTTAGGTACCGTGTTAAGTACAATAATTAATATGTTATTCCTTATTCTATTTGCGAGAATAAAACTCAATTTAGTATTAAGTAATTGGAAGTATGTGGCAATCATCTCGGTATTTGTCTTGTTCTCGGTAAGTATAATTTGGTTATCTTCCATAGTTATGGTTGGTTCTCTGTTTCTATCTTTACTATTTGGCGGTGTGATTACACTGTTCCTTGTTGCTGGAGGATTGAAGTTTTTGAAGGAATAACTGAAATTCAGTTATGATTATTTTAAGGAGTTTCGTTATGAATAAATTTTCACAAAACCAATTATCATTCCTATTATCTGGTGCATTCTTTTTAATTCTACTTTTTAATGTATTTACGGTTACTAAGCTTCCGATTAGTGACTTGGCATTTACTACGATGGAATGGATGCATTATGTAGCGTTTTTTGTCGTTGGTTATACCATGGCAAAACAGGTGCAAGGTGGAAATAAAATAACCCCGTTTTATAGTGGTATTACATTATTTGGTTTAGGGTATGTACTCGTTCATCTTATAAACGGTAACTATTATAATAATAGCGAGCTAACCGTCATTCTATTATATTTAGTATTTATTTTGGCTGTATCCCATGTGAAATGGAAGCCAAAGCATTTTATTTTATTTGGATATATGAGTCTAGGAGTAATTCTTTTATTAATGATTCAGTGGGTTCAACTTGGAGCTCAGATGAGTAGTTTTCAAAGTTATATTCGAAATCCAAATATTTTAGGTGTCTTTGTTTCATGTTTACTTTTCTTTCCGTTAGTGGCAATAAAATATGTACCGACGTGGAATAGGGTATTATTTATTTTTGGCATAGGGGCTGCATGTATTTTAATTTATGTATCTTCTGCAAGAGCGGTTCTGTTGCTGCTAGTAACGGTTTTTCTAAGTAGGCTTATTTTGTTTTATTCAAAAAAAGTTTTCTATTATTTACTTGGACTTTTATTACTTTTTAACACATTCTTTTTGTTAGTGTATACTATGCTTGCCAATAGTGCCTATTTCAAAAAACTTAATGAATTGTCTGTCGATATATTCGGTAAGAATTTATTCTCTGGAAGGCAGGATGTTTGGGAGTCTGTATTGCAATTTGGATTGAAACAGCCATTTTTTGGACATGAAGTTGGAATTGTCCCAAAAGATTATATTGAAGGTACACATTATGTACATACACATAATCAATACCTACAAATCTTCATTGAAAGTGGAATTGTTGGTATGGTTTTATTTGTACTTTTTTTATATGGTATTTGGAAGGTATACCAGAAGGGGTTAGACTTTTCTATCGTAAGGTGGTCAGCTTGCTTTTTCTTGGGTATATTAGTATATCAGAATGTGGAAGTATCTTTATTTTTTAATATGCAATCAATCGGTTTATTACAATGGTTTATCATATCAGTTGGTATAAGTGGTGTACTTTATTCGAAAACTATGGAAAATGATACGAGGTATAATAGCTAAAGGGTAGCTTTATTATGTATTAGAAATATTTAGTGGACATCATTTGTTAGAAATCATCACACAAATAATGCTTGATAAAGGTAATGGGAATCGATATAGAAAGGAACTAGCCTTATGAATTATCGGACAAGGTTGTTATTACTAATATTAATGGATTCGTTAATTGTTAGTACGGCCATTTTTATCGCATCTTGGATCGCGTATCCGTATGAACCTGTTATTCATACATCTTCATTAATAATCAGTGCTATTGCATTACTTGTTTTCCATCATTTGTTTGCAGTTTTATACAATTTATATAAAAAAGTATGGTCCTATGCTAGTGTTGGTGAATTAACGGCAATTGTAAAGGCTATTACATTATCTATTATTGGGACAGGTATCGTTCAATTTCTTGTAAATGACTTTGAGATCTATAAACGTGCGCTTTTAGTAACGTGGATGCTGCATGTGATTCTAATCGGGGGATCTCGGTTTATTTGGCGTGTGTTGCGAGATCGGTATATTTTCAAGTCTGAAGATAAGAAACGCACATTAATAATAGGTGCAGGTTCGACAGGCGCAATGATTGTTAGACAGATTAAAGATCAACAAAACGCAGAATTGTTAGCAATTGGATTCATAGATGACAATCGTTCGAAACAAAAAATGCAATTATATAACTTACCAGTACTGGGGAGCACAAAAGATATAGAATCAGTTATTAAAAATCATAAAATTGAGCATGTAATTATTGCAATCCCAACATTACGGAAAGCTGTATTACATGAAATTGTCACAACTTGTAATAAATTGAAGGTTGAAGCACAGATTATACCGAAAATGGAAGATTTGATGACTGGGAAGGTATCTGTAAATCAACTTAAAAATGTTGAAGTGGAGGATCTTTTAGGTCGGGAACCAGTTGAGCTAGATATCCAAACCATTTCTGAATATGTAACTGGAAACACCGTGCTAATTACTGGGGCAGGAGGTTCAATCGGGTCTGAGTTATGTCGACAATTAATGCGCTTTACGCCAAAGAAAATTGTGTTAGTGGGACAAGGGGAGTATAGTATCTATTCCATAGATATGGAGCTTAGAGAGAAATATAGAGATGTGGATATTGATATCATCCCTCTTATTGGGAATGTCCAAGATCGTGCACGGATGTTTGATATTGTCGAAAAAACAAAACCGACAATTATCTATCATGCAGCAGCTCATAAGCATGTACCATTAATGGAATATAACCCGCATGAGGCCGTCAAAAATAATATCATCGGTACGAAAAATGTAGCAGAAGCGGCTGATACTTTTGGAGTTAATACATTCGTGCTTGTCTCATCTGACAAGGCGGTTAACCCTACCAATGTTATGGGAGCTACAAAACGCGTTGCTGAAATGGTTATCCAAGACTTAAATACACGAAGTAAAACAAATTTTGTTGCGGTACGGTTTGGAAATGTTTTAGGTAGTCGGGGGAGTGTTATCCCATTATTTAAAAAACAAATTAGACAGGGCGGTCCTATTACAATTACGGATCCTGAAATGACCAGGTACTTTATGACCATCCCAGAAGCCTCGAGACTAGTTATCCAAGCGGGGGCATTAGCAAAAGGTGGGGAGATCTTTGTTCTTGATATGGGAGAGCCAGTGAAGATTGTAGATTTAGCTCGCAATTTAATTCATTTATCTGGTTATACAGAAGAGGATATTCCTATCGAATTTACGGGTATTAGACCTGGTGAAAAAATGTTTGAAGAGCTTTTAAGTGAAAGTGAAGTCCATCCTGGAGAAGTGTATGAGAAGATATATGTTGGTCGTACAACGGAAGTTAATCCAATGGAATTACTACATTTTATTAGTCAATTTGAGAGCCTTTCAAACGAGGGGATAAAAAAGGAATTAATGCAGATCGTTTCAACAAAATCGATAAAATCTGCAATTGAAAAATAGCTCGAAAGATAGTTGAAATGGGGAATGCAGATATGAAGATCTGTTTTTTAGCAGCTGCTTCGTCAATCCATACAGTTCGTTGGGTGAATGCAATAGCAGCACGTAAACATGAGGTTCATTTAATTACAATGCACCGGATTGCGTTAGATCAAATCAATTCCAATGTAACGGTTCACAAGCTAACTTTTCCTGCTCCTGTAGGCTACTATGCGAACGCATTAGAAGTAAAGCTACTTCTTCGCTCGATTAAACCGGATCTATTGCACGCACATTATGCAAGTGGCTATGGAACGCTTTCTAGACTTGTTCATTACAGGCCGACTCTTCTTTCTGTATGGGGAAGCGATGTTTACTTATTTCCTTATCAGAGCAAGAGAAATGGAAAAATAATTCAAAAAAACTTAAAAGCTGCAAACCACATCACATCTACTAGTCATGCGATGAAGGAGCAAACGGAACGAATTATCTCTGTAACACGTGAAATCGATGTTATTCCATTTGGGATAGATTTAGAATTATTTAATTCGAAACAAAAGGGTGGTAATGACGAACAAATTGTTATTGGAACCATTAAAGGATTAAAACCCGTATATGGTATTGACATACTTATTGAATCAACGGCAAAATTAATACAGGAGCTAACTTCATCCAACCAAGCCAATATTGCTGAAAAAATTAGGTTAAAGATTGTAGGAGATGGTCCAGAATTAGTGAAACTACAACAATTAACAGAGAAGCTCAACATAGCCGATATTACTGAGTTTGTTGGGGCAGTTCCAAATGAACAAGTTCCAAATTATTTAAATCAATTGGACATTTATTGTGCATTTAGTAGGAGTGAAAGCTTTGGGGTAGCAGTGTTAGAGGCCTCTGCTTGCAAAGTTCCAGTTGTCGTTAGTAATGTTGGTGGATTGCCTGAAGTGGTAAAGGATGGAGAAACAGGCTATGTTGTTAATACAGAAGACAGTAGCAATATTGTAGAAAAACTACGAATACTCGTTTCTGATAAAGATAAAAGACATACATTTGGTCGTAACGGGAGGAGTTTCGTTCAGCATAACTTTGAATGGGAGAAAAATGTTATGGAAATGGAGAAGGTTTATTCTGACATAATAATTGATTATCCCATGTAGACCAGACTTCTTTCGAGTTGAAATGTATAATTAGTGATTTAGATTGACAATTATACAGCTTTTTCTTTTGAAATTGATGTATAATAGAAAATAATTTTTAAAAAAATAGAAGAAATATAAAAGGAATTGATTATATTGCTTTCTTTTTTCAAAAGGAAAAAAAAGAGACCAAAACCTAAGTTAAAACATCAGCTGAAAATAGAACAAAGTAAGCAAGCTCTATCAATACAAGGTATGTTATCGAAGGAAGAGTATCTTGTCAGTGAATTATGGCTTTTTCCTAGAAAAAGTCTAGATGGATTTTTGATTGACAGTACACAACCTTCAAACAGCTTTGTTTTCCATGCACCTCTCGATAAATTAATGGAGAAATTTCGAAGCAATGAGGAACTTATCTATGATTGGTATTTTAAAGTTACGGTACCATACGATATGTTAAGTGAAGTAAAGAAGAAAGATAAGAATGTAAAGCTCATTGATCAAGGTGATGAATTAGTTGCTGAGTATTTTATGCGCTTAGGTAAGTTTCAGTATTCTGAAATAAATATACCTACTTTTTATCATGAGCAAGAAGATACATTGATCAACTACGTTACGAAAAAAGGTAATTTGTCATTAGTATACAACGACGAACCGAATACACCTACAAAGCTCCAAATAGATGGGTTTAAGAGACGGAAAGGCTTGTTGCAGCTTGAGGGGAAAATTTTTACACGAAATTCCAAGATATTATCCTCGGAATTAGTACTAAAGGGTAGAGACACGTTGGTTGAATTTACATCAACAAAAACCGAATTTACGCATCAAGGAGATATTGTTGAGAAGAAATATGGACTTAATAGATATCTCTATAAAGCGGAAATAGACCTTGCTACTGCGAGTAATGGACGGGTTTTAGAAGAAGATGTATATGATCTTTATTTTAAGCTAGTTATGCATGATATGCGAGAGCCTAAATATGTAAGAATCGGAAGACCTACATTTAAGGCGAAGTTCTTTTTAAACGATCTATATGCGAAAGATAATAAGGAAGCTGCTGTAATTAGACCCTATTATACGTTTAAGAAACGTAATCTTTCCTTAGAGGTTTATACATTCCCTGTGGAAACATATAATTACCTTCGCAGGATTATGAGATGGGCATGGCTTATTCGATTACTTAACAAAAATAAAAACGTATGGTTAGTTGGGGAAAGAGTATATAAAGCGCAAGATACGGGA
Source organism: Oceanobacillus limi (assembly GCF_900111445.1). Lineage (GTDB taxonomy): Bacteria > Bacillota > Bacilli > Bacillales > Amphibacillaceae > Ornithinibacillus > Ornithinibacillus limi. The sequence goes on from NZ_FOHE01000003.1 coordinate 76,488, forward strand.
CTTGCCTTTTTCAAGTACCTTCGCACCCAACATCCAGATAAAAATGTCTACTACGTAATTGACAAAAACTCACCAGAGAAGAAAAATGTTGAGAAATATGGAAATGTGCTTGACTTTAAATCGAAACAACATATTTTGAACACAATTATTGCAAAAAAGATTATTTCTTCCCATCATCCAGATTATATTTATCCAATAAGAACTAATATCTTCAAATCAAAAATCAAAGCGGATAAGATCTTTCTTCAACACGGTGTAATGGGAACGAAAAATATGGTTGCGAACTATGGTAAGAACGCTCCTGATTTTGACGTAGATTTTTTTCTAGTAAGTTCTGAATTTGAAAAGGATATTATAATAAATGACTTTGACTATCATCCTGACAACGTTTTTGTAACGGGGCTATCTCGCTTTGATACACTTTTTGCAAACGATGTTCCTTTGAAGAAACAGGTTTTAATAATACCAACATGGCGGGATTGGATCGTTACGGATGAAGCATTTATAGAAAGTGAGTATTATGACAGGTATAAAGAATTAATAAACAGCGAACGTTTCCATAAGTTGGCTACGGAGCACGGATTTGAAATATTATTTTGTTTACACCCTAATATGCAGAAGTTCTCCAGATACTTTGAGAATGATTTCGTAAAAGTTATTTCTCAGGGGGAAGTAGATGTACAGCATCTGTTAAAAGAAAGTGCTTTGATGATTACCGACTATTCTAGTGTTGGGTTCGATTTTAGTTTTCTGTATAAACCAGTAATTTACTATCAATTTGATAGAGAACGATTTATTGGAAAAAGGCCATCACATCTAGATTTAGATCAAGACCTGCCTGGAGAAATTGGCTTTGAACAGGAAGAAATTTTGGATCTTGTACAAAAATATGCAACGAATGAATTTGCTATGAAAGAAGAGTATAGAAAACGTGCGGACAAATTTATAGCGCATCGAGATCGAAATTCTTCCGAAAGAATCTTTCAAGTTGTCGTTAATAATGAGGAGAAACATCCTATTATCGCAAACCCAAAGTATCCAATGCTCAAAGCAGGCTTTTATAGAAAGTTTCGAAAAAGCAAATTGTATTATCCAACTATCAAAGCTTTCTATAATATCGGTAGAAGAGTCATTCCGGTTGATCCAAAGTTAATTCTGTTTGAAAGTGGTTTAGGAAAACAATATAGTGACAGTCCTAGGATGATCTATGAAGAAATCCTTCATCGTAACATGGATTATAAGAAAGTATGGGTTTATAATAAAAAGCATCGTTTTTCTGATCCAAATACAAAACGGATAAAGCGACTGACACCAGCATACTTCTATTACTTATTACGATCTAAGTATTGGGTAAATAATCAAAACTTCCCGACTTATATTAAGAAGCGGCCACAAACAACCTATTTACAGACCTGGCATGGTACACCCTTGAAAAAGATGTTATTTGATCTTACCGAGGTTCATGGTAGAAGTGATGATTATGTCAACAGAGTTAGTAATGCGGTGAAAAATTGGGATTATCTCATCTCACCTAGTCGTTACGCAACAAATGCGTTTAAGAGTGCATTCCAATATAATGGGAAGGTATTGGAAATAGGATATCCAAGAAATGACATTTTTTATAACGAGGAACGATTTGAGGTTATTGACTCTGTAAAAACACAACTAGGGATTCCAAAGGAAAAAAAGGTTATTCTTTATGCTCCAACCTTTAGGGATTATCAAACATCCAAGAAAAATAAATTTAAATTGGATCTTCAATTAGATTTGGAAAAGCTACAGGCCGAACTTGGCGAGGAATACGTATTAGTATTGCGTATGCATTCGTTAATTAGTAACAAAATCAGCATAGACGAAGAGCTTGAGTGTTTTGTTATTAATGCTTCAAACTATGGAGATATTCAAGAGCTATACTTGGTAACGGATATATTAATCACTGATTACTCATCGGTGATGTTCGACTTTGCTAATACTAAGAATCCAATGTTATTTTACACGTATGATTTTGAACTATACCGGGACAATATTAGAGGCTTCTACATGGACTTTGAAGAGGAGGCACCTGGCCCGCTAGTTTTCGATACCGATGAAATCATTGAAAAAGTGAAAACAATCAACCAAGTAGAAGTTGATTATGAACAGAAGTATCGTGCCTTCAGGGAAAAGTATTGTTCATTAGAAGATGGCTTTGCTAGCAAACGTGTTGTAGATGCGGTATTTACAGAGTCTAAAAAGTAGTCTTTCTAAAAACCCCTATCTATTTATAGATGGGGTTTTTCAAAGTAGAGAAAGAAATACATTGGCTATTTTTCTTTACAGCAGGTATAATGGAGTCAATTGAATTTTTAACATATCAATCTATTAAATTATTTTTATAGAAAAGTACCCTATTATACGTACGTATTTCTTTAAGAGGGAGGGAACATGTTGATTAGGATAATTATTCTAGCCTTCTTAACATTAATTTTATCACTGATTATAACTCCAATAATTATTAAATATGTAAAAAAGTTTAACTTAACGGATAAACCCGATTATCGTAAGGTACACAGTGATCCAATCCCAACACTTGGGGGATTAGCAATATTTTTAAGCTTTTTGTTTGGTTTACTGATTCTTCAACCTACTGATGAAAGTCATTTAGCCATTATCTGTGGCGCATTTATCATAATTGCTCTCGGAGTAGTAGATGATTTAATTAATCTCTCAGCAAAGTGGAAATTTGCTGTGCAAATTCTTATAGCCTCCTTGGTTGTTTTTTGGGGGGGATTACATGTAGAGTTTATTAACCTTCCATTTGGAGGGCAGGTGCAATTCGGATTTTTTAGTTCCATTATTACTATTTTGTGGATCGTTGGTATCACGAATGCAATTAATTTAATTGATGGTTTAGACGGATTAGCAGCTGGAGTATCCTCCATTGCATTACTTACGATTGCTGGAATGGCTTTAATCATGGGAGATGTATATGTTGTATCCATTGCTTTGATTTTATTTTTTAGCACAATGGGATTTTTACGATACAATTTTTATCCTGCAAAAATATTTATGGGTGATACAGGAGCAATGTTTTTAGGATACATGATATCCGTACTAGCATTACTTGGATTCAAAAATATTACAGTTATATCGTTTGTTATTCCAATTTTTATCTTAGGTGTACCAATTTCTGATACATTAATCGCTATGGTACGCAGATTTATTAATAAACAGCCAATTTCAAGTCCAGATTCTTCTCATTTGCATCATCGATTAATGAAATACGGGTTTACACATAAACAGACTGTTCTTTTTATCTATGGGTTAAGCACGATGTTTAGTGTATCAGCAATTCTATTTTCGATGACAACCATATGGGGGTCAATATTGATCGTTGGATTTGTTTTATTAGCTATTCAAGTTCTAATAGAGGATTTGGAACTAATTAATAGTAATTATAAACCGTTAACTAACTTAGTGAAATCATTACGGCAAAAGTAATGATCAAGTGAATTTTGATACTTTAATATGGTTTACATTAGAATAAACTAACAAAAACACCCTATCCATTGTCTATTTGGATAGGGTGTTTTTTGCTTAGTATGAATCTGTCGTATCAAATGTATTACTAGGTGAGACAGGTTTATTCGTTAAAGAACTAGAATCTAACTCAAGATGCTGTTTGAAAATTTCCTTTGTTTCATTTAAGGCAGTCTCATCAAGCTTCCAGTAGTACTTTTTCTTAGGTTCATAAACCCAATTATCCTCACCGTCAAGCGAGTGTGTATCAAAGTCTAAGTCTTTCCCACTAGTACCATAAGAAATTAAACTTTTCATCTCATCAAATTCCATATTTGTAGTCATGTTACTACCAACTGCTTCGATAATATCATCATATTTTAAAACAGAGTTTAATGATATGGATTTCTTAATAATTGCTTTAATAATATCTTGCTGTCTTTTACCACGTTCAATATCGTTATCTAGTTTTCTAGTACGAGCTAATGCTAATGCTTCTTCTCCATTTAGGTCTTGTTCACCTGGAAGTAAATGGATTGCCCTCGGACGGTCCATCGAATCCTGTTCATAAAATTCATAAGGAACATCCACAGTAATTCCATCTATTGCATCTACTACATCGATAAATGCTTCGAAGTTAACTTTAAACCAATAATCTATTGGAATATCTAATAGATTTTCTACCGTATCAATGGTAGCATCCGTGCCGCCAAATGCATGGGCATGGTTTATTCTATCTTCATAGCCTACCTCAGGAATATAAACTTTTGAATCACGAGGGATGCTTAACAGTTTGACACTTTTATCCTCTTTATTTAAGGTTGCTACCAAAAGTGTATCTGTACGTGAACTATCTGAATTCGCACGGATATCACTTGCATCAACACCCATGATTAGGATGGAGATGTTGTTCTCTTTTGGATTAACGGGTGCTTCGCGTAATTTGGATTTTTCTTTTCCATCATCTTGATGTGACTCAGAAAAAACGGATTCAGCTTTTGTATATAGATGAACCGCATATCCAAAAACTGATAATAGTAAAATCAGTGGAATTAAAATAAAATATATTCTTTTTCTTAATTTACGTTTTCTTTTTCGTTTCATCGACCTAGTATCTGGTGATGTTTTTTTAGACATATCAATTCTCCCTTTAAAAGTGAATTGTAGTATTCACAATTAATATATGAAAATATTATTGAGATGGATAAATATATATGATGATACAATATTTCAAGCTAATATTCGCCCTTTTTCGAGCAAACTAATCTTTATTTTACTATGAATAGCTCCATTAGTAAATATAAAGTTTAACAATAACTGAACATGGTGAGAATATTGTTGTGGCAATGGTAATTCTTGTTGTATGGTACACTATAAATATGACGAAATAATCATATGTAATGTTTCATTTTTTTATAACTTGCATGTAACGGCCATTGCGGATATTAGTACGATATTGTCGAATAGCAAAGAAAGGTAGAATCTTATGAATCTAAATAATTATGTTTCCATAATGGATATTGAATTTATAAATACTACAAAAAATAATTTCTTGGATCAGGAAATTTATCCCCGATTAAATCAACAAGAAAAATGTTTTATCGTAACAGCTAATCCAGAAATCTTAATGAAAGCTAGAGAGGATGCAGTATACAAGCAAACGATACAGTCTGCTGATTTTGTGATTCCAGATGGTATAGGCGTCATAATGGCTTCAAAGTATATGAACACTCCCTTGCAGGAAAGAATACCAGGAACAGAGGTCATGATGGATTTGTTAGCGTATGCAAATGAACACCGATTAAGTTGCTATTTTCTTGGTGCGAAGGATTTTGTTAATGAGAAAGTTGTTTTGGAAGTTGAGAAGCAATTTCCTAATATTGAAATTGCTGGGAATCAACATGGATATACGGATGTAGATGACCCAACCTTTGTTGAAAAAGTAGTAAAATCTAATCCAGATCTTATATTTGTTGCTTTAGGCCTTCCTCGTCAGGAACAGTGGGTCGAAAAGCATATCGATCAGTTTAATAAAGGTATATTTATGGGAGTCGGGGGCAGCTTTGATGTATTAGCTGGTGAAGTAAAGCGTGCACCTAAAGCATGGATTAAGTTAAACCTAGAATGGCTTTATCGACTAGTAAAACAACCCTTACGTTTGAAGAGAGTTTTTAAAATATTCGAGTTTATGGCTAGAGTGATTCTTAAAAGAATCTAATCATCATTTAATGGATAAGAGTAGAGTTTATAAAGTGATTAAAATAATAGGAGTGCCCTAGGATGGTAGATGTAATATACATCTACATCCATATGGGAATCAATTAGTAAATTATCTCCTCATCATGGTCATTTGCTAAATCGGAGCTTTCTCTAATATATATTGGTAAATCCAAATGATTTCTTAACTCTCTTTCTATTTTTGCTTGACTTTCTTCATTTACTTGAAAATACCATAGACCATCATTCATACGCCCACCTTTTCCATCAAGGTTAATTGTCTCAATAGAGAAATTTTTGTTCGTTCCATAAGTTAAAAAGCTTTTCAGGTCGTCAAATTTTAAGTTTGTTTTAAGGTTTCCTCCAACTGATTCAAGAACATCTCCTAATTTAAATGCAGATGATGGGGAGGCAGCTTTTTCGGCAATCCTTTTAACTATTTCCTGTTGCCTCTTTCCACGTTCAATATCATTGTCATATTTTCTAGATCTAGCTAATGCGAGTGTTTCTTCACCTGTAAGTAACTGGTATCCAGGAGATAAATGTATAGCATCTTTATTATCATTTGAATCCATTTCATTGAATTCGAATGGGACGTCATAATAAATGCCATTTAACGAATCAACTACCTCAATGAATGCGTCAAAGTTCACACTTACATAGTAGTCAATAGGTACATTAAGAAATTCCTCAACGGTTTCTATTGTAGCTTTTGCTCCACCTAAAAAATGTGCATGATTGATCTTTGTTGAATAACCAGCTTCTGGTACATATACGTAAGTATCTCTAGGAATGCTGAGCAATTTAGCAGTATTTTGCTTCTTGTTAAACGTAGCTAATAATAACGCATCGGAGCGACTAGCTTCTCCGTAAGATCTTGCTTGACCGGTATCAAGACCAATAAATAAAACGGAAACATTATGGTCAATTGGATCAACTGGTTTATCACGTAGCTCTGATTTCTCTTCTTCTCGTCCAACCTCCTCATGCGATTCTGTAATAATCTCCTCTGTTTTATTATAAAGATGAGTAAGGTAGCCAATTGTAATTGAAAGTAATAATACAATGAAGGTTCCTATTGATAGGAGTAATTTCTTTTTTCTAGATATGATATTATGTTTCTTTAGTTCGTTATTACGCACGGATTTCTTGAACATTGAGACAAGCTCCTTAATCTTTTCTTCCTTATCTATTTTATCGAAAATTTATTCAATTTTGTAGAATAATGTTTCTCTCGTGGAGACGATAGATTTTGTGCTTTCTGTGCGTAGTACGTATTTTATGGAAATATTTCCTTAGCTATTTCCTTTTTGAACAAGATTTTTTCTGATTTGACCTAGAAATAATTAATTAGGAGGGGGAAGGATCCCTCCTGAATTAGTCTTCTATGTTACATACCTTATCATAAAACATATTTAAAGCTTCATTATGGTATGCCTCGTAATCAAACCGATTATTAGGGACGTAATTACCATTTAAACATTGTGACATCCCGTTTGCTAAACCAGAAACAGAGTTCTCAACGATGAGGCCATACCCATCTTCAATAACACTTCTTGGACCTGGAATATCTGTTGAGATAGTTGGCTTTCCTAATACTAATGCTTCTAAAAGCACAATTGCCTGCCCTTCGTAATTAGAGGACAATACAAAACAATCGCATTGATCGAGTAAATTATAAGGATTGTCTAAATGGCCAGTAAAAAAGACCTTATCATGAAGGTTTTTCGTTTTCACATGTTGAATTAAGTGGTCTTTTAGTGCTCCATCACCAACAATGTATAGTTTTACATTGCTGTTGTTCGCGGATACTAGTGAAAAAGATTCAATTAATTTATGATGGTCTTTTTCTGGGCTAAGTCTTCCAATTGTAATAAAGTTATAGTCTGTTGCTTTCGGCATAGGATAGTCACTCGTGCTTTCTCGGTGTAATGCAGATTCTGGGCCTATTTCCTCACCGAATTCATATTGGAATTCGCTTCTATCTCCTTTTAAATTTAATATCTTTTTATAGTCTATTGCATTAATCACATAGTCCATTTTTTTCTCATAATCGGTTATGAAAGTTTTTAAGTTCTTCCAATTTTGCTCATGAGTAAGCTTTGACACGGATAAGACCTTATCGAATAAGGTATACAGTGAGAAAATGACTTTTAAGTTTCTGCGATGAGGGTATTTATTATTAACAACCTTATGTAATTCTTTTTCCATATCAGAGTGTAAATAAATACTCCTACGTTTGAAGTGACCAAAGGCAAAGATAGAAGCCCAAAAGGGACTGTACCCCCCAAAATCAATCCCGATGTCAAAATTCGTGTTTCCAACCATACGCTCATATTCTCTCTTATACATTTTGATAGGAGCTAGTTTCTGCATTCCTGTATAAAAAAATAAGGTATGTCGATACATATCAATTAGGGAAGCATTCCAGGTTCCTAATCTAAATATATGGTGTACATTGTTGTTAACTTTCTCCATGTTGTTCCATTTCATTTTCTTTGTATTTGTACCGTGATCAATTAAGGTAACGTCATACTTTTCATAATCAATTGAGTTTAGCAAGCTGATTAGCGATGAGGTTATTCCATTATTTAAAAAGCCTCCGCCATATATAAGGATTTTCGTTTTATTTGTTTCAACGCTAAATAAATCTTCGCTGACTTTACCATGAAAGATCGTGTCAACAAGTCTTGCTGTGGATTGTCCATTATCATGATAACAGAACGTATTTAAAAACGAATGATAAACATCGTTATACTTGTTCGTGACCCTATCTAGATCTTGGATACAGTCGATAACTTGATTCACACTCATACATAAAGGGCCAGGAAGCTCATCCATTTCCATATATGTACCGCGTTCACGTTGATAGTCTTCTGCATCATAAGCGTAAAAGAGAATAGGTTTTTTTGTTGGTAAGAACTCAAAAAATATACTAGAGTAGTCTGTTATTAGTACATCGACAACTGATAATAGTTCATTGGTGTCTATGCGATCAGGTACACATAAATGCTCCAAACCTTGCTCTTTGAAAAATTTAGTAGCATAGTAATGCGATTTTACAAGTACCAAATAATCGCTACCGATATTTTCTTGTATCTTTTTAACATCCTTTTGTATTCTTTTGCTTTGGTCTTCCTCCTTACCTAGTTTGCCACGCCATGTTGGTGCGTATAATATGATTTTTTTATTCTCTGGTACCGCTAAAATACGTTTAAGCTCTTTTTTATTTGCTTTGTACATTAAATCCACCCGGGGATAACCAGTGTCTAAAATCTTTCCACCGTAAATGCTATTAACATCATGTGATTTTAAAAGCTTTTCTGCGGTGTATTTGTTTGGGCTTACAATGAAATCAGCAAATAAAAAGTTACGCTGGATATTTTTATGGTCTGTTACCCCTCTGTTTTTAATATCCATCCCTAATGTCTTTAACGGAGTACCATGCCATGTGTTTGTGTAAATTTGATCTTTTCTCTTTTGAAAGTATGCAGGAAAGGAGGTGTCATTGATAAGGTATTTTGCTGTTGCAAGATACCTAGCATACTCCTGGCTGTGATAACTTACAAATGTTACATTTTTTAAATTCCTATATTGATTGGGGATTTTTGATAAATCAGAAATTGCCCATATATGTTGGTAATCCCGAAAAGATGGATCCTCTAGTAAATATGTAAAAATAGCAAAAGGATTGCCCGTCATACTGCGACCGTGGTACGCCTCGTAGAAAATCATATTATCAATCACTGGGGTTGTTTCCCACGCTTTTGTATAAGCTGCTCTTATACGAAAACTTTTATGTAGTAAATGCTTTCTTAAAGGATTTAATAAAAATCGTATATCATAAGGGACTGTCTTTCGAATTATTTTCCTAATACCCATTCATTCTTCCCTCCGACCAAAGATGTATAGCACATTTAATGTTTTACTAGTATGGGGAAGAATTAGAGTAAATATAACCATCCATCGTTGAATTTTGTCGATCTATTGAAGAGATTTTTTTCTTCTAATGTAAAAATTTGTAGTTTATTGCCCGGGAAATAAGGATGAAGGCGAAATATGTTTTAACTATTAAGAGCTTTTATGATAATTCTATTGTAGAGGTAACGCCTTCGTACCTGTTAAATGGTATTTTTTGAAAGTGTATTCCAGCAATTTGCCATGGTAGATTGAAGAGGTAGTACGAGTGTCAAATAACTGTACTGTTTATTGAAATTAATGAATAGACATCTTTTAATTCGTAAAATGTTAACGAATGTCGGAGGTTACAAATGAAAAAGACGAAAAAAGCATTAATATTAATTTTGATATTTTCATTTCTAGTTATAGCTGGTTGCACTTCATCTGACTACATGGGGTTGGTACAGGATTGATCGAGCTAATTACTATGTTTATGATGCTTTTGCGTATTAGTATAAGAAAAGGAACTCAACTGCTGAGTTCCTTTTTTATAAGATAGGAGAAAACATAGAGTTTAGGTATTTTTTAATGTATATGTGGAGCTGCTCGGAAAAGCATTCGAGCAATCTGTGCTCTAGTTATTGGGTTTCCAGGTGCAAAACGATTGGGCGCAACCCCTTTGATTATACCTAAGTTATACATTGTCATAATTGAATCAAAGGACCAACTTGTTTCGGAAACATCCTCAAATGGATTTGATTGCTGGGATATCTCTATTTCCATTGCGCGATCAAGCATAGCAACCATTTGTTCACGTGTTAAATTATTTTGTGGGAGGAAACGTCCTGCTGAACCCGTCATTATTCCATGTTGAGAGATAATCTTTATTTCACGAGCGTATTCATGGTTCGTAGGGATGTCCGCGAATTTTACTGCGGGATCATCTGTCTCTTCAAGACCGAATACACGAACAAAAATGAGAGCTGCATGTACTCTTGTTAAATTTTGTTCGGGAAGAAAATATCCATTTGATCCAATCATCCACCCTTTATTTTGAATAAATAATATTTCTTCTGTTGCCGGATGACGATTAATGTCTTTAAAAATTAATGGTGCTTGTGCTAAACCATATCCATACCATGGATCTCTTCCGGGAGAACCTAGGTCAAGGCTTGCATTCTGCAATTGGGTTCTTAATTGACTTATAGTAAGGTTAGGATCTCTTTGTTTTAATAAAGCTGCTATACCTGCTACAAAGGGCGAGGCAGAACTGGTACCACTCATTTTAGCATACGAATTGTTAAGGTAGGTACTTAATATATTTACTCCTGGAGCTGCTAATTCAACTTGTTCTCCAGTAGAGGAGAAACTTGCTCGTTGGTTATTTTTATCTGTTGCTCCAACCCCAATTACAGTCGGAAGTCTAGCGGGATAACTAACATTATTTTCAGTACCAGCAATGGTACCATTATTACCTGTAGCAGCAATTAGTAATATATTTTGATCGGTAGCTTTGGTAACAATGGACTCCATCAGTCTAGAACTTATTTCACTTCCTAAACTAAGGTTAATAATATCGACATTGTTTTGAATGGACCAGTCTATTCCTGCTATCACATCAGAAGTGTATCCAAGTCCATCTTGGTCGAGGACTTTCACTGCGTAGATTACTGATTCGGGTGCAATACCAACTATTCCTACATCATTATTTCTTGCTCCTATTATTCCTGCAACATGTGTTCCATGGCCATTGTCATCATAATAACTTGTTGTGTAGTCTACCATAGATACGCCTTTTGCAATAGGTAAATCCTCATGTTCAGCAATGCCAGAATCAATGACGGAGATTTTTATATTTCTTCCAGTTAGATTACTTTGCAATGCTCGAGGAGCTTGCACGGATACATTTGACCACTCTACTGTTTGTTGAGGTTTTACCTCCACTATTTTATCGTATTCTAAATAATCGACCCGTTCATCTAATCTTATTTCGGAGAGCTTATCTCTAGGGACGTAAGCAGCTACCATGTTCATTTCTTCATATAAGTGTTCAACCTGTCCACCATATACTTCCACCAAACTATCTGGATGATATCCTTTTTTGATAAGGATAATTACCCTTAGCATATTTTCCATGTCAATTAAATTATTGGTACTGTCTTGCTGTGTGTTATCTGTTGTATTTATGTTTTGATAATTTGTGTCATCATTATTACTTTCGGGGGTGTGCTGGTACACACACCCCCCTAATAGAAGGATGATTAGGATAATATAGGTGTGTCTAATCGTTATCACCACTCTTTACGTGAACCTATTGTACTTGTTGCTCTTCAAAATCATTTGACATAAGATGCATTATTTTTGCCATATGCGTCCTTGTTGAATAGGAATCGGGTCTAAATCTGCCGTCTTCAAAACCTTTGAGTACACCCTGTTGGGTAAGGGCGAGTACGGCTTCATAAGACCAATTATCCGAAGAAATATCTTTATATTGGCTTCCAGCTGATGTATTTACTGGATAGTCAAAAATATTATATAAAATGGATGCTAGTTGCTCCCTTGTTAAAGGTGCTTCTGGGTCAAAGCGTTCGGGTGCTTTCCCTTTCAAATACCCTCTTTCTCTAGCAACTTCTATATGATCTCTTGCCCAATGACCATTTAAATCGTTAAATTTGTATTCACTCGGTTTTAAGTTATCCTGACCTAATGCGCGCATCAGCACACCAGTTGCTTGTGCTCTAGTTAAATAATTCTCCGGTGCGAAGATTGTGCTGGACCTCCCGTTCATCCACATTTTTTGAGAGACGAAATCAATGTGTTCAAACGCCCAGTAATTAGTAGGCACATCCTTAAAATAAGTGCTATTTAGCCAGGATGAATAATAATCCCAAGTATCTGGAGTTTCATGAGTTAACGCCCAAGAACCAGTTCCTTTTATTCCGTACTTTTTTGGTTGTCGCAGTTTAGCTTTAATTGAATTTTCGTTTTCAAACCAAATTACATATTCGCCTGCTGTAAGGTTAGTACTCCCAACAAATGAATTTTGTCCACTAGGGATAGTAAATGTTGCATAGGAGGATTGTGTTTTCTCATCAAATCTTATTTTCCCGTTATATTTGTCTACCAATGGTTTTACATGTGTACTTGATAATCCTTTTCCGGTAATTTGCTTTCCTTCTAAAGTGGGTCCGTCTAACTTCCACATTCTTCCGTAAAAAGGCAGCCCTGCGACAATTCGGTCTTTTGGCACACCTTGATTAATGGCATATTGAATAGAGCGTTCGAAAAATGAAAGGCTTGAAACAGGTCCGATTGGGCTATCCGGTGACTCCCAGCTTTCATCGTAAGCCATGATCATGAGATAGTCAGCATAACTTCCTAATGCATTATAATCGTAGAAACCATGCCACCCTGTTTTCCAACCGTTCGGGTTAGCTGCAACTGCAACCGAGACTTCTTTATTGTTAGGTACATATTGTCGAAGTAACCGAATAAAATCGGTGTGTGCGTCGCGATAGGCGTGACCCACCCCTTCGATGTCAACGTTTACTCCATCTAACTTGTACTTTTCAATTGCATTCGCAACATCGCGAGCTAATTTATCTCTGTTAGATAAACCATTAATTCCTGCTGTCGCATCCCAGTGATTAGCTAAAAAAGGGACAACTTTAATGCCTTTATTATGCATTTGATCAATAAAAGAAGATTGGAGACGCCAAGTCACCTCCAATTGTCCATCTGTTGTTATATCAAAGTAGTTGGGTGAAACAACATGTAAGCTTCCTTTTGTTCTTTCAACTTGTGTGAGATAACTACTTGTTGTACCAAAAAATAAATAGGACATATTGAACATTCCAGATTGAGAACTAGATGTGGTACTCATGCGTAATGTTAAAGGAATTATGAACAATAATACGATAATTATCTTTATGAGTTGTTTCAAAATGCTACCTCCTTAATAGCAGTTGCCCTTTATGACTAGTTGTATCTTGCTCTAAAGGTATAGCCGTTTTCAGTAGGTGAAATATGGTAGTGAATATGATGGTAATCGAAGGAGGTTTCAGAAACATTACTTAAATCTCCATTTGGTCCGACTCCGATATCATGAAATAAGGAATCTACGTCATTAATTTCTAAATTGGGGTGAATGATATTAATTATTTGACTCCAACCAGTTAACATTTGATAAACATTTGAACCTAGAGTTCCTTCTTGGACCATTTCTAGCTGTTCAACATATCCTTGATTGTTTGCATGGATACGTAACGCCAGTTGATTTGTTAACTTACTTTCATACGTTACTCCATTTTCTGTCTCAATTTCCTGGAGACTTTCTATATACAATTCGCTAAATTGTTCATCAGAGACCGCATTCCATCTCTCTTTAAAGTTGTCAATAGGTAAGGGTGTTTCCTTACTGGTATCGTGTTCATCTGGAATATGTTCTTCCAATTCTCGTTCCGTTGAAGAGTCAGGTAGAGTCTCCTGCAAAGAGCGTTGTTCCCTCTGGGGTTGGTTTTCATCTGCATCTTCGTATGGGTCGAAATTCTCTACTTCTTCTTCACTTGTTTCACCTGGAATTTCCTTATCGTTGTCGAAGTTATTTTCATCTTCTAAATCGGTGTCCTCTAAATCCCTAGCTTGGATATCTATTTCATTTGGATCAAATGGCTCGTTTGAGAGGTTTTTGTAAGGATTTGAATTGGAATCATTTGTACGCTTTTCAGGTTGTGCACTATCCATACAAGCCACTAAGGAAAATGCAGCTAAGAAGATCACACCGAATTGATAAACTTTAGACATATTCATCACCAACTTTTGATTTTAATCCTGCTGTTACTATCATTCGATAATAGCCACCGTGTATTCAACGAAATTTTTACCAGTTGCTCCCTTTTTACTACAATCGAAAAAATACCGTTTAAAGTGTCGGAAAGTATTTATAAATTTTTTTAGAGATTTTGCCACCTTTTGCATTCTTTCATCGATTGTATAAGTGAAAGGAGGTGGTTGTGATGGCAGTAGCAGATAAAAAGAATTCTCAGTTGCGATTAGTGTTTTACGACGGTGATGATGTCCTAACAGGAGATCCAATTTATAAAAATAAAAGCTTTAATAATGTCAAAACGGATGCAACAGCAGATCAGTTGTACGCAGTTGCAACAGTTTTATCGGATTTACAGGAGCGCGCTTTATTTAATATTGAACGAAAAGACAGCTCTGATATCCGTGAAGGTTAATTTTAGGATAGGAAATTAAGAAGAAGGGAGGTAATAGTATGAAGAAGCTTGAACTAAAGTTCGAAAATGAAGATGGTAAAATTGTAACGTATTCATTGGATAAGCCAATTGAGCCAGTGGATTCAGATCAAGTGAACGCAGCTATGGACGAAATTATTTTACAAAACCCATTTACTTCAAGTGGTGGTGATCTTGTTACGAAAAAAAGCGCTCGAGTTGTAGAACGTATTGTCCAAGAGATAGAGCTTGGTGAATAAATGGTTTACAAAAAGAAAGGCCAGCAGCAATGCTGGTCTATTTAAATTAAAGGCTATTAAGATTATGATGATCAAACAGTAGCATATGCTACCATTTTATTGACGATGAGGGGAGGGTCTAGATTATGGAAACTTGGGTGGCTTTCGTTACTGAAGTTGGATTTCCTATCGCGGTTACATTTTATTTATTGCACCGTATTGAAGGAAAGCTTAACGACCTAATCGAATCGATCCATGGATTGCCAGATAGGATGAAATAAAGGAGGAGTAATCAGAAATGGGGAATGAGCGCTCGGAATGATGAAGGGAGCGATCGAAAGTGAGGTGAGAGCGCTCCTAGATCTGAGGAAGGGATCCAAATTAAAGGGAGGAAGCTCCAACCTCGAAGCGAAACGCTCCAACCCCCCGCTCCGCTATTCCCTTTCCTCCAATACCTCCTCCAATCGATCGGGATAATCTGTAAACATACCAGTTACTCCCCAGTCCAAAAGTCGCACCATATCTTCCGTATCATTAACGGTAAAAGGATGAAGCAATAACCCTGCATTGCGTACTTTTTTTACATAGTCCTTCGTTAATGTTGTATGGTTCACCCCTAGTCCAACAGCATAGCGCTTTAATTCTTTTAGCTCTTTATTCGAAATTTGTGCTTTACCGGAATAATGGATTAACTGTACAAGCGGAATAGAAGGATCCAACTGATGTACTTCCAGTAAACTTTCCGCGCTAAACGATTGAATAATCACTTTTCCCTCTTCAACGCCTTCGCCAGTTAAATGATATTCTTGCAAAGTGGCTACTAATTCTTCGACCATATTCGGATACTGTTCTGGTGTTTTGGTTTCGATGTAATAATTTGCTTCCGTACCAAACTCCTGAAAAATTTCTTCTAATGTAGGAATTTCTATGCTTCTGAAAGCTGGTTCTGCTAGGTCTGGATATTGTTCATTAAACCATGACCCAGCATCTAGAACTTTAACTTCTTCTAACAACATATTCTTTACAGTTCCCTCGTGATCCGTTGTACGAGATACATCCCCGTCGTGCATAGCGACTAATATATTATCTTTGGTCATTTGTAAGTCAATTTCAATATAATCGGCAGCTAATTCCTCGCCAATTTGATAGGAAAGAAGTGTGTGTTCGGGTGCATAAGCAGACGCACCGCGATGGGCAATATTAAGTATGCGATTCGGAGAAAGTAGGGATGTTGTTTTGCTTGAATTGTTACTCTCTCGTTGTTCATCATGCTCCGTCGTTTGATGGAAAACCTCAGCCTCTTTCGGCTGGCATCCAAGTAACATCATCAATACCCCAACAATACAAACGAACTTTTTCATCTAAATCAACCCCAAAACAGTCCGAGAAATATTCATGGAATGGTGATATACCTGTAAAAGCTGGTTGGTCATATCTAAATATACTGCGCTGATATTAGGGTTATATTCATTATTGTCAATTAGACTATTAAAGTGCTCGAACTTAATGTCGTTTTCAAACTGATAGATCACCGATTGTGACTGGATGTTTTTTCGTGCGATTTGATGGTCCTCATGCTGAAATGCTTTCAGGGAGTTGGTATAGGTTTGTTCGATATGTGCTAACAAACGCTGTAAAACCTGCCTATCTTTTTCACTCAGCATAATATTCTTAGCCTCGACTTTTTCAGAAATACTTATAAATCGCATCACGGTATCCCCAATATTTTCAATTTCATTTAAGATGTTTAATAGCTTTACTTCTTGGTTAGATTGGGCACCGGATAAGTCTCGTTGTCCGAGCTTTAATAAATATTGCTGGATTTTGATATAGGAGTCGTCAATGATCGCTTCAACTTGCTTTAGTGCATTTCCCTCATGCCTTCCTTCCATGAAAGGGGAGAGACGGCGAATCATATCCTCGTATACAATCTTAGCGAGTTCCGCGATTTGTTGTTTACTACTAATAAGTGCTTCTTCAGGGACTTCAAGCATTTTTTCGTCTAACTTCACCTTAAAAGTTGGTTCCTCCACCTTTCGTGGGAAAATCAAATCGAAACCACGTGCAACAATTCCTAATATCGGTAGAAAAAGCAAGGCAATGGTGAAATTAAATAACGTGTGGAAGTTGGCAATTTTACGCTCTGCATCACCTGGAAGGATATCCATTGGATTCCAGATGAAAAAGATAAACAGAAAAGCCAAAATGACCCCAGTACATTTGAAGAAAAAGGTAAAAAAGGCGAGTTTCCTACCTTCTAAGCTGGAAGTTAGACTTGAGATAATGACTGGTAATGTTGAACCAACGTTTGCGCCGAGTATTAGCGGAATAACGGCATGGACTGAAAGGGCGCCGGTACCGACCAAGGCAATTCCGATAATGATTACGGCAGCACTTGAGTGAAATAGTGCGGTTAAGAGCATGGTCGCAATGGCGAAAAGGATTGGCATGTCAGATAGGTAGATCAAGGTGTGTAAAACTGCTTCGTATTCACTCAATGGATGGATCGATGTCGTAATTAAATGGATCCCGTAAAAAATAAAACCAATGCTTAATGCTAGAAGGCCAATGATACGTATGCGATTCTTCTTTACGAATACCGTACATATCGCTCCGATAAAAATAAATAAAGAAGAGAAGACCGAAACATTGAAGGTTAGGATTTGTACGGTTAAGGTTGTACCTATTGCTGAACCCAATATGACCCCAAATGCTTGTGACATGGTGATGGCGGAGCTACTGACGAGACCAACTGTAAGAATGGAAGTAACCGTACTGCTTTGCAACAAGAAGGTAGTAGCAACTCCGCTCATTACGCCTTTTATTCTAGTATTGGTAAGTTCAACGAGATAGCTTCGTAGCTTAGAGGCAGCAATTCTTTGGAGACCATTGCTGAGTAAATGGGTACCATATAAGAATATTCCTAATCCACCAAAAAAACCTAGTAAACTTTGTGCTAGTAAGTCCATTGGTATGTTCCTTTCTCACAAGGTAAAAATATACGACTTCGTTGTGAATCGAATAGAACGAGTCGTTGTCCTGTTGTACATCACTAAACAAGGGAGTTCGTTTCTTTAGCCCAGCTTCCATACGATCTTTTGATACGTTCGTGCAATATTGACGAGATGATCGCCGATTCGCTCTAAAAATCTACTAATGATGATCATTTTTAATTTGCTTTCGGAAATTTTTTTGTGATTTTTGATGAGATCTGCGACATTTTGATACGTATCCTTGTTCAACTTGTTAACATGTTCATCATGCTGCACGACTTTATCTAGGGACACAATATCATCATTGTTCATACCATGAATTAACCACGTAATCATTTTCTGTTCGTATTGGAAAAATTTACGAATCATCGGCTTTAATTCCTTGGCATCCGTGTCATCACTAATTGTGATGATGTTGGTCAATTGATCGCCAATCCGCTCGAGATCTCTGATAATACGATTCATTGCGAGTAACCATTTGATGTCATGTACATCCAATTGCTGCAAGGAGATAATTTCAGAAATGTATTTTTCAATTTTTCGTTCATTATGATCCACATAATTCTCTGCCTCGAGGATATGATTACGGTTTTCATCAGAAGGGTTATTCAAATAAGCAATATAGTAATCTGTCATTTCGTCCAGATTATCTAAAATACTTAATGTGAGGTTTTTAATTTCATAACGTTTTTCTTGAAAATAATTTTGACGTGTTAGCATTTAAACACCTCCAATCTATTTAGCTATTAGGAAAAGCCTTGCACGGGCAAGGCTTCGCTTTAAAGTACTATTGTATTGTTCTTCATCTGAAAATATGACTAATTGGATACTTCTTCGGCATGTTCCATCTCTGTGTAAATATCAATCTTCTTTCCATCCGAAACAAGTAGGACATTGCCATGAAATTGAGATACATATACTTCGCTAAACTCCAAATAGTCGTCATAGGTTGGTTTGCTGTAGAGTAGGTTAATTGGGATAACGGAAATTTCTGGATTGACCGCATCAATGAATTTCTCTGATGACGAAGTGTGTTGACCATGATGTGGGGCAACTAGGACGTCTGCAGCTAAATCGTCCCCAAAGGTATCGACAAGCTGACTTTCTACGCCTTTATATATATCGCCGGGAAAAAGGAATGATCGATCTTTGTAGGTGAGCTTTAGGACAAGGGACAAATCATTTACTACCCCAGCGGAAAAATCATCGAAAATATCAAGGTAATTTTCAATTGTATTCTGGTCAGGACTTAACACTTCTAACGTAAGATCCTTTTCAATTTCGATGACATCGCCTTTTTCAGGATAGGTAACATCAATGTTGTTATTAGAAATTAACTCCTGATATTGCAAATATACATCGGAATCATAAGGGAAATCTGTTTCAAGGACCTGCCCGATTTCTTTTGTTTCCAATAGAGTTAGGTAGCCTCCTATATGATCTTGGTGTGGGTGGGATGCAATCGCGTAATCTATTGTTTCTACGTCAAGGTCATTTAAGTACTCATCGACCAATGGACCAACCGCTGGAATGCCAGCATCAATGAGAAGCGTTTTTCCTTTTGGTGTTATAATTAGGGAGGATATACCAGTCTTCTCCGTGCCATCTGGTGGATCTAAATGGAAAAAGCGAACTTCTAAATCTCCTGATTCTTCATCACTGGCAAAAACGGCTTCCGCATCCACTTCTCGCGTTCCGCTGTCTGATTGTTCCGTGCAGCCTAGTAGCAATATAAGCAGCACCCCGATAAGGATACTTTTTCGTACATACATTACATCACTCCTCCATCGTTAAGTTCGTCATGGAGTAAAGATCTTCGGGTTATTGGAAAAAACACCATCGACACCAAGTTCAACAAGTTGATGGTATTGCGCCATTTTGTTTACGGTAAATGGATAAACCTGATAGCCTAGCTTTTGACATTCATCGATCAACTGCTTGTCTGTCCACCCGGCATGCGGATGAATGCTCGTAATTTCTAAACCAGTTTGGCGTGCGTAGTCCCAAGGTTTTAGAATACGGTAATAAAATAGTAGCCCTAGTGGAATACCAGGCTCAAGCCGTTGCATCTTCTCGAGTGCTACATGGTCGAAGGAAGAAATAATGAGATTATCGAGTCGCTGGTGATTTTTTAAACAGCTCCATAAAGTTTCTTCAATCCCCTCATAAATGACGGGAATGTTTTTAATTTCTATATTTAATACGATTTCCTTTGGTATAACTTCCAAGATTTCATCCAATGTAGCTAACGTGGTTCCAGCGAATTCATCGGAAAAGGAAGAGCCAACATCGATCTCCTTGATTTCAGCTAATGTATAGTCTTTTACAAGTCCTTTCGCATTCTTGTTGAAACGGGTTAATTTATGATCATGGATCACGACTAATTGCTGATCCTTCGTTAGCTGGACATCTAATTCAATAGCTTTCGCTCCATGTTCAAGTGCTTTTTTCATTGCAGGTAGTGTGTTTTCAGGGCCCTCCGTTAACGAACCCCGGTGTGCAAAATTTAGTACCAAATTAATTACCTCACTTTGTTTTATATGTAAGTGGCGAGGAGGGATATCCCCCTCGCACGAAACTTAATCTAATGAATCTGTTATTTTCTGTGCAGCATCATCAAGTGCTTCTTGTGGATCACGGCCTTCGTACATTTCACCAAGTGCCGTTTCAATGATTTTTCGAGCTTCTGGTAGAACTTCCGTTAGGGCGCCTTGTGTTGCAGGACTAACGGTCGTGTTTTCCAATTGTTCGACAGCTGTTTTATATACAGGGTACTCTTCATACACGTCTTTTAATACATCTTCCTCGTATGCAGCTGGTGTAATCGGGAAGTAACCCGTTGCTGCAGCCCATTCCGCCTGTACATCAGCATTGGTCATGAACTTAACAAATTCCCATGCTGCCTCTTGATCTTCCTCAGGCACTTGGTTGGTAATCCATAGGGAAGCACCACCAACCACAACGCCTTGTGGTTCCATTCCATCAGCTGAAGGTAAAAATGCTGTTCCAACCTCGAATGCAGAGTTTTCCAGAACTTGTGCTGTGTTTGCGGTGGAGTCTAAATACATTCCAACCTGCCCAGCAAAGAACGGTCCACGTGGGTCATCCCAGTTGCTACCGTAGTTGCGGAATGTTTCCGCTTGATTCATTTCATTTAACCAATTGAAGATATTTAATCCTTCTTCGGAATTAACCAAGGCTTCGGTTGCATCGCCACTACGACCATTATCATTATCAAGGTATAGTGCGCCTTGGTTCGCCATTAATTGCTCAAAGAACCAACCGATTGTTGCCATTGTGAATCCATACGTGTCATCGTCGGATAGCGCCTCGGCAGCCTCAATCATTTCGCTAAAAGTGCTTGGCGGATTGTCAGGATCTAAGCCAGCATCACGGAACATGTCTTTATTATAAAACATAACCGCATTGGATGTGTTAAACGGCATGGAGTACAGGTCTCCATCTAGCTGATAGTAAGATAGGATATTCTCCTCTAAGTTTGACACATCAAAGTTGTCACTGTCGATGAATTCCTGCATTGGTGTAATAAATCCACTTTCACTCATGTACTTGGTACCGATTTCAAAAACTTGAACGATTGCCGGAGCTTCATCGGATCCACCAACTGCCCGTAGTTTGTTAAGGGAGTCATCGTAGCTCCCTTGGTAGATCGCTTCAACGGAAACGGAATCGGATTGCTCATTAAATTTGTTTACGATGTCTTCTAATGCCTCACCATTAATTCCACTCATGGCATGCCAAAAGGTAATCTCGGTTTTCCCATCGGCATTTTCTCCATTACCTGAATCTGTGTCTTCCTCATCATTGTTGCTACATGCTACCAGAGCAAGCATGAGCACCACCATCATGAGAAAACTGCCAACAAACTTTTTCATCCTTTCATTTCCCCTTTCGAATTTTAGCCTTTTAATGCTCCTGATGTTAATCCTTCTCTAATATACTTTAACCCTATGAATAGTAGGATTAGAGTCGGTAATAGAATCGTCACCACGCCCGCCATAACTGCGTTCCAGGAAGAGGAACTTTCATTGGCTATAAGCATTTTTAACCCAATTTGCACGGTACGAACGGTATCGTCATTTGTTACAAGAAGCGGCCATAGGTATTGGTTCCACGTCGTTAAAAATCCATAGATTCCTAGCGCACTTAGCGAAGACTTGGATAAAGGCAAAGCGAATTTTAAATAGAATCGAAATCTGGAACAACCATCCATTTGTGCGGATTCCCACAGTTCTTTTGGAATGGTTAGAAAGTGTTGTCGTAATAGGAATATTCCAAATGGTAATGCGAAAAATGGGAAGGTTAACCCGGCGTATGTATTGATCCACCCCAAATTAAGGACTGTTAGGAAGTTCGGAATCATTGCTGCCTCCCACGGGATTAGCATGGTTGCTAAAAATAGGAAAAAGATGAGCTCCCGACCTTTAAATGGGATAAAGACAAATGCATAAGCGGATAAGCTACATACGATTAGCTGTCCAATCATAACAATGAACGACACCCAAAAACTCACGGTTAAATAATGAACGAGTGGAACCCGTTCAAAGACATCTTTGTATGCGTCAAAATTAATCGATGACGGCAATAGCTTTCCTGCATAAATTTCCTGCGGGGACATGAAGCTTGCCGAAATTGCATACAAAATCGGAAAGAAAAGAACCAGTGATGATACGAGTAATAGAGCATAAATGATAATTTTTTTGATCATTGGTAATGCACCTTCTTTTCTCCGACACGGAATTGAATGATGGTCACAATTAAAATGATGATAAATAACAGAATCGCCTGTGCACTAGCAAACCCAAAGTTTCCATAAGAGAATGCTTCTAAGTAAATGGAGTATACGATAATATTCGTTGCTCCAGCAGGACCTCCACCTGTTAAAATGTCAATCTGGCCAAAAGTCTGGAATGCACCAATCACTCCAATGATGATGACAAAAAATAGAACAGGAGATAGCATCGGAAGTGTTATTTTAAACAGCTTCTGAAAGTACCCGGCACCATCAATTTCTGCACTCTCGTACAACTCACGTGAAATGTTTTGCAACCCACCGAGAAGAATTATGAAATTAATCCCAATATGCATCCAAACAGTGGTTATCGCTACAGAGACGAGTGCCCACTTTGAATCGGTCAGCCATTCCACACCATCAATACCAACTGTCCCAAGAATACTATTGAGTACGCCTAGTGATGGGTGGAATAAAAATAGAAAGATTGTCGCACCAGCAGCAACCGATACACCTAAGGTTGATGAAAAGATTGTCCGGAAAAAGCCAATCCCTTTTAATTTTTCACTGGCAATCACTGCGAGAAAGAGCGAGATCAGAATCTCCGCCGGTACCGTATAGAGAACAAATAGGAAGGTTCCCACCATACTTTTACGAAACTCACTTGACTGGAACAACTCCGCATAATGTCCCCAACCAACCCAATCTCCAACCTGACCACCACCACTCACTTCAAAAAAGCTAAAGTAAAGCGTCTTAAACATTGGATAGAAAAGGAAAACACCAAGTAACAGCAAAGCAGGTGAAAGGTACAACATCCCAATACCAAATAACTTTTTCCCATTATGATAACCTAGCTTCGCACTTGTATTTGCCACAACGTAATCACCCCTTTGGTAAAAGTTTATCGATGTTGTCCAGTAGATAGAACTAGCAATTTGAAAATTTACAGAAGGTTAATGTTTTGTGGGAAGCGAGGGGACGGTTCTGGTGCTTCCTTTTTGGGATGAAACAATGCATCCTAAGTAATGGGAAGAAAGAACAGGGTATCAACTATCCTATCACCCAAGCTGAAAATCAAAAATTCCTTTTGCAGAACTGGTTCTACAATCATAATATTAACGATATTCCCACCTATTATTTCATCGCCTTTAGTGATCCAAGTACTATAATTGAGGTCAAAGGTGATCAACAATCCATTGCTGACGTTGTAGCGCATGGCGAACAAATCCCCCAAATGATTATAAATAAAGATAGTGAGCTCCCTAATAGATTTCAAGATTATAAACTAGGTAAAGTAATTTTGAAAGAGTGTGGTGAGTTTGATTTTGATATACTTGGTAATTTTCAAGTTACAGCTAAAGACGTTATGCCGGGGGGCAATGTCAAAAATGTGGGAGGTTTGGAATGAAGCGAATTAGATGTAGTTGGCAATGTCCGAAGTGTAATCATAGGTCGAACGCCGCACATAGGCCAGCAATTGGAGATTGTTTTTTAATATTTAGCAGTTCAATTACTAGTAAGTTGGGGAAGTGGTTTTTATGTGTGCAATCACGTTATGTCGTGAAACGGATCTTTCAAAAAGAAAATCTAGTTTATGATTCCAAGAAGATGGGAAGCGAGGGGACGGTTCTGATGTTTCCCTTTAAGAGAAATCTCCCAAATGAGTACATGAATGATTAGTTTGATCAGAGTATTGGTTGTTTGTAGATTAGAGCATCAATTGATTGAAGGGTAAAAGGTATAGGTTGGATAACTAGAGAAATGGCTATTTTGACAAGTAAGAGGGGTTGTTCCCCCACTCCAATTATATAAGATTAATTAATTACAAACTACTGTGGTCAGATCCCCACTACATTTAGTGCGAAAGTGAATGATAATCACTTAGAAAAGTGGGATAAGTATAATTGAAAGCTCCCAGTAGTTATTGATTTTATAAGGAATATGAATAAGTCGTTCTCCATCGCTGGTATCTGATAGACAAGACATGGTAATCGAAAATCTGGTTGAGCTTGCAAGAGTGCAGAGTAAGGTAAAATTCTTTGTCAGTACATATTCTCCTTAGTAACTTTTTCAGCAACCAATAATTCTATTCTTTCTAGTCTTTCTGATAGGTATTCTTTCCAATTCTCTTTTCATTCCTAATTTCGCCATGATAATAGGTAACAATATTTCTAGGACATATCAACATACTCTTAGCTGTCATAATCCTCATCTCAGTAAAACTTTTCAGGGATGGTATAGAAGGTGTAAGTAAAGTCGGTCTTCCTTACGCTTCGGTAAAAGAATCTTAAGATAAACAGCTGAAATTTTCTGAAATAATCAATCTTTTTAATTGAGAATCGTTATCATTTATTGTATATTTAAATTGTAACGTTACATATAACGGAGTGAGGAGAATATACAATGCAAATATATTGGACGAAAATAAATAAGATCATTGAGGAAACGCCAGAGGTTTACACGTTCATGCTCGACTGTCCAGAAGACTTTACATGGGAAGAAGGTTCCCATACCCACATGGCACTAGAGGGATTCAACTTCGGAGAAAAACCAAACCGCAGCCTGATTCGCCATATGTCCATCTCTACTTTACCGCACGAGAATGCAATTGGTATCACAACACGTATAAGAGAGCAGTGCTCTGAGTTCAAAACAATTTTAAGAAGTCTTGAAGTAGGCAATGAAGTTGCCATATTTAAAACCCATTCGAATGTACCGCTTAAAAGAGAAGACAAAAATGTTTATCTACTGTCATCCGGTGTCGGTCTGGCAACTTTCAGACCCCTTGCACTTGATTATTTCGACCGTGCTGACAAAGTTAATCTAATGCATTCCCTAAACATTGACTCATCGAAGGATTTCTTATTCACTGACATTTTTGAAACTGCACCTGACAAAAAGTTCACCGCACAGTTCGTAGATAACCGGAATGACTATTATGAAGAAGTGAAAAATCTTGCTTCAGATAAGGGTGGTCTATTCTATGTTGTTGGCAGTGACGAGTTCCTTGTGCAAAACATTGATGTACTGCTGAAGCAGGGCATCAAGCCAGGACAGATTATGCTCGATAAGCGTGAACAACAACTGTCTACGTTTCTATCAGTTGACTTGTCAAATTAGAAAATAAATCGCTCCCATTTATACTTATTATCCTAATTATAAAGGCTAACTACAAAAAAACTACAATCCATTATTCAATGATAAGCTCAAAGAGAGGTCATGGTCTAATCTATGTAATGGCACTTTTTAATTTGTACAGATAGTTATAATTGTGTCGAAATTTGTCGGTGCCAGGCACCATTTATTAAGTACAAGGGAAGCGTGGGGACGGTTCTTTTGCTTCCTTGGGAAGTAATGAGAGCATGCTATTTGAAGCCAGTAAACATAGTTTTTCATTAGTGAACGGGATTGGGTTAATTTCCGAAGTTAAGTTGATTTAAGTCAGTAATAAAAAGCATACTACTCCAATATAGTACAAGTATACTTTTTTGTCTTATTGGAGGAGGAACCATGAACATGTTTTTTAAAATGTTCCCGGGATTAAAACAATTATTACCTTATCAGATTTCGAACTTATCTGGTGATATTACTGCAGGAGTTATCGTTACGTTTTTATTGCTTCCGCAAAGTATGGCGTATGCTATGATAGCAGGAGTTCCAATTTCAATGGGGTTAATTGCAGGGACTTTTCCACTTATAATCTATGCACTATTTGGTAGTTCAAGATATTTATCAGTAGGTCCTGTATCCATTGTATCGCTTTTGGCATTTACGGGAGTTTCTCAAATTGCTCTAGTTAATTCCGAAAGATTTCTTGAGGTAATGATTTTACTATCATTAATGGTTGGGATTGTTCAGATCATTATGGCATTGCTCCATTTTGGTTCATTAATAAAATATGTTTCATCGGCAATAATTGGTGGCTTTACTTCTGCTCTAGCGATTATTATCATATTAAATCAGATGAATTTGTTCATGGGGGTTACATTGCCTCCTTACGATAATTTTCTGTCATTTTCATTAGTAATTATTCGTCATATTCCTCAAATGAATTTATTAACATTTGTGTTCGGGATTTTCGCCCTATTATTTTTGCTCATTTTAAAAAATAAATTTCTCGTATCTCCTGGACCTTTTATCATCATCATTATTTCTATCTTGGTCGCAGATTATTTTAATCTAGAAAATAGGGGAGTAGAAGTTGTTGGAGAAATACCAAATCACTTTTCTAACGTATCTCTAGCCACTCCTTCCTATGAATTGTTCGTTCATCTTTTGCCTGTTGCTTTCTTAGTTGGTTTTATTTCATTTGTTGAATCTTTTTCTGTGGCAAAAACGTTAGCTGATAAAGAGAAGGAACAGTTAGATCCAAATCAAGAATTGGTCAGCTTAGGGTTGGCGAATATGGGGAACTCATTTGTTAGCACGATCCCAGTTGCTGGAGCTATATCTAGAACAGCAGTAAACTACGAGTCTGGGGCAAAATCAAAACTCTCATTGTTAATTACAGCTTTGCTTATGATAATAGCAATCTTTTATTTAACACCATTATTTTATTATCTTCCTAAGACTACACTTGCGGCAATTATTATCTATGCAGTCATCAATCTGATTCAAATTAAGCAACTACAACAATATTTGAAAAATCAACCGATAGAGGCAATAGGATTCTTAGTAACACTTTTATCGACTTTAATATGGGATGTTTTTATTGGATTGGCAATAGGAGTGTTATTCTCTGTAGGAAAAAGAATTTTTATCCCTTTAGAAGATGAGCGGAACGAATAAGTGGGATAATTAGTAATATGTCTAGTTGCAGATTGCTCGCTTCGAAGGTGGGAGCGGAAGCGTGGGGACGGTTCTTGTGCTTCCTTTTGGGTTACTTAAAGATATTCGAGGTTCTAGTTACTATGAAAAATAGAGAGGCTTACTCCTATTACTCCTATTATGTTTGGTTACTTTTAACCCCACCGATTATATATCCTTTAGCGAGATTTATTAAAACTATACTTTGATAAGGAACGATACAGAGTCCATTTTAAATAACCTTTTTCGTATTTTGCTTTAGGTACGACTTTCGATGTGCTATTTTCTATCGTTGAACATACTTAGACAGTACTTCATTATGGTTTCGTACTTGCCGAAATCTTAAAATTACTAACTAATCAACACCGTAGAGTACTGTGCCTCGGATTAACTAAAGAAAAGGTTGCGGAGTTGGGGTGGTCAAGGGAACTGGTTCTGCATTCAACTAGATTGTAGTAGGAATATAATAGGGAAGCATGAGAACCGTCCCCATGCTTCTTCCATGCTTCTTTCCCGAATGCAACTAATTGTAGAATCAGGTCTAAGTTGTTTGTTATATTAAAATTACTATTACATAGGAAGTGATTAATTTTGATAGATATTCATAGTCATATTTTGCCTGGGATTGATGATGGGGCACAAACAATTACCGATAGTTTGGCGATGGCACAGGCAGCTGTGGAGCATGGGATTCGTACGATCGTTGCAACTCCTCATCACCAAAATGGGAGATTTAATAACGAAAAAGCGGAGATTATTTCCTATGTGAAAGTTTTAAATACGGAGTTACAGGACCATCATATTCCGTTAACAGTATTAGTCGGACAAGAATCACGAATGAACGAGTATATGATGGAAGAATTGCAGTCTGGAAAAATTGCAACTATCAATGGAACGAAGTATGTATATGTTGAATTTGCGTCTAGCCATGTACCGTTGTATGCCAAGCAAATACTGTTTGACATTCAAGTTGCAGGGTATACTCCGGTAATTGTTCATCCCGAAAGAAATCAACAGATTTTTGAGCAGCCTTCGATTTTGTATGATTTTGTTCAAATAGGTGCACTGACACAGATGACTGCTGCGAGTATCGCTGGGAAATTTGGAAAGGCAATTAAGAGGTTTTCGCATCAGCTAATAGATGCGAACTTAACTCATTTTCTAGCATCGGACGCACATAACATAACTTCAAGAGGGTTTGTTATGCAGGAAGCGTTTCAGGAGCTACGAAAAATACATGGTGATGAAGTTTATTATATGTTCATGGAAAATCCCCAACTGATGATTGATAACAAAAATGTGATAAGAGAACAACCCGAAATGTTACGTAAGAAAAAGTTCCTCGGACTATTTTAAAGCAACACATATAAGCGTCTTGCTTTCGTAATTACCATCCCATCGGGGTAGGTAAAATACTGCACAAAAAATATTTGAATATTTTATAAAATTACGACATTTATAGGCCGTATGATTCATATTAATTAAAAAAACAAAAGAACTGTCCCTCCGCTTCCACTTGCATTAGTGGTACTATTGGTATATAATACGATAAAATCATTCGTTAAAAAGAACGTATTTAATACTAGAATTAGGACAATTTTACTAAAATCAATAATTTTTTACTGTATAGTTCTCAATTAAGAACGAAACTTATGCTGGGGAAGGGGAAATACGTACGATCAGAGGTTAATTTTTCCGTGATTTACCTGCTTAAACATAATTTATTAACAAGGGGGGATATGTTTATGCAAGCTAAATCTAGTCCGCCAAACTTTTATGAGGAATACACTCCTAAGATGGAGATGGGGATTGTAGAACTTCATTATGAAAAAAAAGAGTTTTACTCCATTATAAGTAGATGCATGGATATTTGTTTCTCCGTCATAAGTTTACCCTTTGTGCTCTTATTAATAGCAGTATTTTCGATTCTAATAAAACTAGAAACACCCGGTCCGCTAATTTATAAGCAGGAAAGGGTTGGCCAATATGGGAGATATTTTAAGGTGTGTAAACTAAGGTCCATGTATATCGATGCGGAAAAGGATGGTGCAAAGTGGGCGATCAAAAATGATCCTCGAGTTACGAAAGTAGGTAAATTTATGAGAAGGACTCGAATAGATGAGATCCCGCAAATCATCAATATACTACGAGGTGATATGACATTAGTTGGACCGCGACCAGAACGACCTATATTTACCGCAGAATTTGAGGAGAAGTATCCAGGGTTTAGTAATAGGTTACTAGTGAAGCCGGGTTTAACAGGCTTAGCACAAGTTACTGGTGGTTATTGTAACTCTCCAAAAGAAAAGATGGAATTAGATTTGTATTATATCGAAAATAGAGCGATAAAAATGGATTTGCTAATCTTACTAAAGACAATAAAAATTGTACTATCTGGTCATGGGGCTAGGTAGCATGTAGAAGTAGGTTTTAGTGTTCTTTATTGAGAATATTTTAGGTCAATCTGTTATTTTTTACTAACGGCATGCGTAATGTATAGAGGGGGGATATATTGAAGTGTTTAATCGTTACAACGCTAGATAGACAGGTATTATTGTTCTTAATACCTCATATCAAATTACTTCATGGATTGGGAAATGATGTTTCCGTCGCAACATCAATAGAAGATAAGCAACAATTAGAGAAAAAACTACCAACTGTATCCCTTCATCATGTCTCTTTTTCACGATCTATCTATGATTTGGCTAATTTAAAAGCCTTCTTCAAAATTAGAAGACTACTTCGAACAGAAAACTATAACTTCGTTCATGTACACACACCTATTGCAGCTTTTATTACAAGGATAGCAGCTCCGAAAAAACAACAAATTATTTATACAGCACATGGCTTTCATTTTAATGAAAATGGATCGGCATTCAGTAATCGGATCTTTTATTTAGCTGAAAAAATTGCCGCCAATAAAACGGATAAATTAATCGTCATGAATCAGGAAGATTTTCAAAAAGCGAAGGGATTTATGAGCGAGGATAAAATACAGCGGATACATGGTATAGGAGTAGATGCTGCTTATTTCTACCAAGCAGCATACACACAAGATGATCGAGATCAACTGAAAGAAAAATTAAGTATTCCAAAAAATAAAAAGGTCATTACCCATTTAGCTGAATTTAATGAGAACAAACGGCAAATAGATGTTGTTGACGCAGCGGAACAATTAAAGACGATGTATAAGGATTTTGTCATCTTATTGGTTGGAGATGGCGTACTACTAGATGATATAGAACGTGAGATAGAAAGACGCGATTTAACAGAATATGTTCGCTGTCTTCATTTTCGAAAAGACATTAGAGATATCTTAAGCATAACGGATATTGGCTTACTAGTCTCTTTAAGAGAAGGGCTGCCGAAATCTTTAATGGAGATGATGTCCATGAAAATCCCAATTGTTGGTACAGACATCCGTGGAAATAGAGAGCTTGTAGAAGATGGGAAAAATGGGTTCCTAATCCCGATAAAAAGCCCAACCGAGCTGATGAAGGCACTGCTCACCTTGCTTGAGAAAAAAGAATTATGCCAAGCAATGGGGAATAACGGAAGAAGGGAAGTTTTAGAGAAATATGATCTGAAACGGATCCTTGAGGAAATGAAAAAAGTTTATCCCGCATGTAACGGCAGTAATACCACCACTTCAATACTGTGAGGCGAAGGCAAAGAGGATAAGTGGGAGAGGGCCTTTAGTAATATCCTTGTGGTATAACTGCCCGTAAATGTCCGACGATTCTGTTCAACTAACATTCAGTGGGGAAGAAAGAAAACCCCCACTGAATGAAGATTCACTTTATAAAAGTTTTGATTTACCTGCATCAGACAAGAGTGAATTCGTAACGGAAGGAAATTAAAGAATGTCAAGAGAGGCTAATATGCTTTGAACGGTGGTGGATAAAGATGAACACTGGTAAATTTGTGATTTCACTGGATTTGGAACTAAATTGGGGGGTATTTGACGTATTCCCTCTGAATAGGTATAGGGCCAATTTACTTGGTGCAAGAGAAGTTGTCCCACTGCTGTTAAACAAATTTCAACAGCATGGTATTCATGCAACCTGGGCTGTTGTTGGATTTTTATTTTTTTCCAATAAAAAGGAATTAGTTGAGATGATTCCGAAAGTCCAACCCCAATATACGAATTCGGCATTATCATCTTACCATCATTTGCAACATATTGGCGAAAACGAAGAGGTGGATCCTTTTCATTATGGTTCTTTGTTAATTGATCAAATAAGGGAATTTCCGAATCAAGAAGTTGCTACACATACATTTAGTCATTATTACTGTCTGGCGGACGGTCAAGATCAGGATGCATTTCGGGCCGATTTAACACACGCGATAACCATCGCAAAGCAGCAAAACCTTTCGACGACATCGATTGTTTTTCCACGGAATCAAGTCGAACCATCCTATTTATCGGTATGTGAAAACAAGGATCTTACGGCATATAGAGGATGCGAAAATAATTGGTTGTATCATGTAAACCCTAATGGAGATGGGAAACTCAAACGGGCGATGAGGTTACTAGATAGTTACATCAATATCACAGGTCACCATGTGTATTGCTTGGAGGATCTGCAGGAGCATAGGAAGCTTGTTAACGTTCCTTCTAGTAGATTTCTAAGACCATATTCTCGGCGACTCCGTTTATTCGAGTCCCTTAGGCTAAAACGGATTAAATCTAGCATGACCAAAGCCGCGAAGGAAGGGAAGGTTTACCATCTTTGGTGGCATCCGCATAATTTTGGTGTTCATATGGAGGAAAATAGTCAAATGCTAGATTTGATTTTGGATCATTTTCACCAGCTTCGGAGTCAATATGGGATGGAAAGCTTGTCGATGCGTGACATGAGCGAAAAAGTCCTGGATAAGTAAAATGATCACGTTCGTAAAAAAGAAAATATGAATAAATGTGGTGACTCGAATGCGCTTGTCAACAAAACAGATTGATTTCTTTCTAATGGGACTCTTCATTTTTTGTTTGCCGTTTATGTTTCATCTCAATCTAATCATTCAACTGAATGCCTCCTATAGTGACATTCTATTAATTATTATTTTGTATTGGTTCATCGCAAAAAAAGAAAATAAGGAAACACTATCTATTGTTTTAAAAAAATATCAACTTATTATTCTTTATTTCTTACTTCTCATTTACTTTTGTATCGTAAGCATGGCGAATTATGTAACAAATATTTCCATCGATTTTCCATATGGTGTATCTGCCATTATAAAGTTAACGATTAATTTTCTATATGTAATGGTCATGTTGATTTTCTTAGAAAAATATCGGGAAGAACTCATTCTTTTCCTATTACGGTGGTGGAAGCGCGCTGCGGTTGTGATTGCGATTCTTTGTATAGCTAGTGTCATTTTCTATCAATTGGGAATGGATAGTGGGCTGACATTAGGAGGTCGTGCACAGGCAACATTAAATGATCCTAATTTAGCCGCTCTATACCTGATTGTTTCTCTTTCGGTCATTGCACTCGCTTCCATCTATATGCGCAAAGCCATCACGATTAATCTCTCGATGGTTGCCGTTCTAATTGCCCTTTTTTTAACTGCTTCACGAGGTGGTATTTTAAGTGTTGCGATCAGTGTATGCGTTGTTTTATTGCTTAGCTTTTTGTCAGGAAGGATAAAGGAACTAATTATCTTTTTAAGTGTCGTCATTTTCTTTTTTCTCATTATATTATGGATCAACCATGTATCTGACGCTTTCCTTTTTGCCATGGAACGAGTAGGCGGTGTTGGTACGGAGGGAGATGGTACCTCCTATCGTATCTTCTTATGGAAATCGGCTTTTGAAATGTGGGTCCACAATCCTTTTATCGGGGTTGGCATTGGCCAATTTATTGCTTATTCACCAGAAATGTTTGGCTTTACTTTTTCCAATATCCCCCATAATACGTATCTTTCTTTTTTAGCTGAAACAGGTATTTTGGGATTCATTTCATTTATCTGGCTACCGATTTATCTCGTTACAAAATTGGTAGTAGGAATAGGAAGTAGTGGAGAAAAAAAACATTTCTACCTATTAATTGGCATACTGGCAGTAGCTATTCAAGCGTTATCGATTAATATCGAAAACATCCGGTTTGTTTGGGTTTTTTTAAGCCTTGCTTATGTGATCATCGAACACAAACTGGAAGAACAACAATAATTGGAGGTGACCAATATGAAGGATACAGTAGCTATACAAGATATCGTGCAAACATTAAAAAAGCGCATGGTTTTTATTCTATTTTTTACAATTGGATTAATTGGGGTAGCTGCTATGCTTAGTTATTATTTTTTGAATCCAGTGTACGAATCGTCCTCCCAGTTTGTTGTTATTCAACAGAAGGATGACCCAGTGGTTCAGTATGACAGAAGCGAGCTTGAAACCAATCTAGGCTTAATCAATACATATAGTGAGATTATCAAAAGTCCTGTCATTCTTGATCAGGTTATCGAAGAGATGGGGCTAACAATTCCTCTCGATGAGTTCAGTAAACAAATCGAAGTAAATAGTGAAGAAAATTCCCAGGTTGTTACCGTTTCTGCGATTGCAGATACACCTGAGACGGCCGCGCAAATTGCTAACCTTGTTGTAGAAGAGTTTAGAGATACGATTCTGACAGTGATGCAGGTAGAAAATGTCTTTGTATTATCAAATGCAAATCCCGAATTGTCGCAGGAGCCTATTCAACCTAGGCCGATCATGAACATGGCTATCGCTGGTCTTATTGGATTGGCAACCAGTATTGGGGTTACTTTACTGCTCGAATTTTTGAATACAAAAGTGAAAACGGAAAATGATGTGGAAGAGCTTGGAATAACTGTGCTAGGTGTAATTTCAACCATCGATAAAAAACGGCCTAGTAAAAATAGAAACTCCAAATCTACGATAGAAAAGGAGGAGGCAAATGTTGAAACGTAAAAGGAAAATAGGAGATCGAGGTAATCTTGTTACGATTGAAAGAAACAACAATCAAAGTTCTGAGCAATTTCGAAGTTTGCGGTCCAATATTAACTTTGCATCGATTAACAAGGACGTAAAAAGCCTTGTTATTACTTCTCCAAGCCCTGGCGATGGCAAAACATTAACAGCTTCGAACCTTGCTGTTGTATTTAGTCAGGAAGGAAAAAGGGTTTTGTTGGTTGATGCAGATTTACGAAAGCCAAGCATACATCATATCTTTCGCATCACGAACAATTTCGGCTTAAGCAACTACTTGATTGGCCAAAAGGATATGGAATCACTTATTTCAACTATAGACTTCAATTTAGACATTATTCCAAGCGGGATTATTCCTCCAAATCCACCGGAATTACTTGGTTCGATGCAAATGAAAGAATTTATTTCGACGGTAAGTGATCAATATGACCTCGTCGTTTTTGATACTCCACCTGTATTAGCTGTAACAGACAGTGCGTTAGTTGCAAGTCAATGTGATGGTGCTTTGCTTGTCGTTCGAACGAAGAAAAATGATGTGAAGGATGTAGAAAAGGCGAAGGAACAGCTTGGTTTTTCTGGTGCGAACCTACTTGGGGCAGTTCTTAATGGGAAGAAGGAGCCTAAGAATAATTACTATTATAAATAAACATAAAGGAGCTGAAGATGTGGTAAACGTTCGATATATGCGTGGATTAGTTAAGATGATGGATAGCTATGGTCCCATGGGCGATATCAATGTTAGTAAAGTTGATGTCATTATTTCGACAGAGGTGTTATTCCCTCCAACTAAGCAAGAGCTTCCAACACCTGAAAAAGGTGTATTACAAAGCATCGGTAAAACGTTAATCATTGATTTACAGAGATCTGAGGAAGAAATCTATGCAGACATTGGGAAAAATGCAAGGTATAAAATTAACCGTGCAAGCAAAAGAGATCCGATTACCTATCACGAATTAACAGCCCCAACCGATGAGGAAATTGAAAAATTTGTCGCCTTTTTTGATGGTTTCTCTAAACATAAAAAAATACAAAAAGCGAATGTAGGCAGGCTGAAGGGTTTAAGAGATCAGGATTCATTACTTATTTCGTACGTGATGGACGAAGATTCACATGTTCTGTGTTACCATGCCTATTTAAAAACAGATACCTACTGCTCGTTGCTGCACTCTGCTTCTGCTCGATTTGAAAACTCTACCATGCGAAATATGATCGGCAGAGCGAATCGGTTTCTCCACTGGCAGGATATGAAAAGTTTAAAAAAAATGGGGCATAAGTGGTTTGATTTTGGTGGTTTATTTATCGATGCTTCTGCTGCAGATGAGAAAAATATAAATCAGTTTAAAGAGGAATTTGGCGGTCGAACAGTGGATGTGGATAAGAGATTTTCCTCCTATTCGATCATTGGTCATTTGGTTGTTTTCCTATTTTGGTTCAAAATGCGTAAAAAACCTGAGTTTTTACGAGCGAAAGTGATTTAACGTTAATGTTGTTGAGGTTGATAATGCTAGAGGGGGCGAGGCGACATGGAGGGAGCAATAATTAGAGTCGAGCACGTATTTGTTGATAGGTGCAATTAGCCAGTTTTCATAGCGTGGTGTAAATATAAATTTTTTTTACAACTAATGGAACGAAAAGAATGAGGGGAAAGTTGTGATCGTAAAGAAGTTATCACTTAAAAAAAACATGGTTTGGAATTTAGCGGGTAGTATAATCTATTCTTCTACACAATGGCTCCTATTAATTGTTATTGCAAAGCTTGGAAATCCAGAAATGGTTGGTCAGTATGTCCTCGGTTTAGCAATCACAGCACCTATTGTATTGTTTACGGATATGAATTTACGGTTAGCCCTTATTACAGATATGAAATCAAGTTTTACCTTTGGTAATTATTTAGGAACAAGGATTGTAATGGTGGGATTTTCTTTTCTCTTATTTATTACAGTGGTTTTAATTATTGGATATGACTACTATACAGCGATTGTTATTATTTTAATTGGAATAGCAAAACTTCATGAGTCCGTTAGTGATATTTTTCATGGTCAACTACAAAAATGTGAACGGATGGATTTACCAACAATTTCAGACATTATGAAAGGAATAGGAACGGTGATCAGCTTTTCCGTGGTGTTATACATTACTGGAAGTTTGGTTTTGGCTATTATTGGTCAAATTATTGTATGGGCATTGATTCTCCTATTTTTTGACTGGCCAGTAACAAGAAAATTCACATCCATTGACGTAAGCTTTCATGTACGCATAATAAAACGGTTAGTTACATTAAGTATTCCACTAGGCGTTATGGCACTGTTAACATCTGTTAATGTAAATGTCCCAAACTATTTGGTTGAGTATTTTTTAGGAGAGGAAGAATTGGGGTATTTTGCTGCTCTGTTGTATATACTCTATGCTGGCGATCGAATGGTCAACTCCATAAGACAACCAGTTGCTCCACGGTTAGCAATGCTGTTTGAGAAAAAAGATATAAGAGGTTACTCATCATTATTAGTTATATTCATAGCAATAGGTCTGTTCATTGGGAGCTTAGGTGTTTTAGTTGCTTATCTGTTAGGGGATTTCTTATTAGCTATTATTTATACCCCGGCTTATGCAGCTTATTCTGGGTTGTTTGTAGTGATGATGATTTCAGGAGTCATTTTGTATTCCGCTGCGTTCTTAGAAATAGGTGTTATTGCGACTAGGCATTTCAAAATTCAACCATACTTAGCAGCTCTATGGGTAATGGTTAGTGTGATTGGTGGTTTCTTATTAATTCCTACCTATGGGGTTTATGGAGCAGTGTATGGAGTACTACTATCATCACTTGCTAAATTTTTAAGCCTCCTAGTCGTTTGGCTTGTTCTCGTGAAAAAATCTAAGGCAACGACAAAATCGAGCATGTATAAAAGGGGATCTGAAATTCGTTTTAGTAAAGTAGTACAGTATATAAAGAGAGAGGGATCTCCGACGTATTATATGGGGGTTAAAGAAAATGAAGTATAGTGTTTTATGGTCGGCTGTCATTTAGCGGGAAATTATGATCTTCATACACATCAATTTTGCAATGTAACTACAAACTATCATGGGGCCTTCTGAAAAAGTATGCATATAAACATTACTTTCGAATGATTTCTATTATCTTATGATTCTACTTGATATGCTCCTGATCAGATTTATAGATTCTATGTAAAGTCCAATATTGAGCGGTGGGAAAATAAATTAGGTGAAGTACTGGGAAAGTGGATAAATGGTAGGAAGGGAGGTGGAGTTCCCGTGGCAATTCTAATTACTGGCGGCGCGGGATATATAGGTGCGCATATTTGTGTAGAACTACTTCATGAGGGATATGACATTGTTGTCGTTGATAATTTCTCAACGAGTAATCTAGAAGGTTTAAATCGGGTTAAATATATAACCGGGAAATCGTTTAAAGTATACAACTTGGACATAACTGATAGTGACAAGATAAGACAATTATTTTCTAAGGAAAGTATTGATTCGGTTATTCATTTGGCAGGATATAAATCGGTTAGTGAATCAACCGCAACCCCATTGAAGTATTATGCAAATAATATAGCTGGAACGATTACTTTGTGTGAGGTCATGCAGGAGTTTGGGGTTAAACGTCTAGTGTTTAGCTCTTCGGCTACCGTCTACGCTCCATCGAATCATGATGGGCCGATATCGGAAGACCATCCATTAGGTGCCATTAATCCTTATGGCCAAACGAAGGAAATAATAGAAGGTATACTTCGTAATTTATATCTATCAGATCAAACGTGGAGTATTCGTATATTAAGGTACTTTAATCCAGTTGGTGCTCATGAAAGCGGGCAAATAGGTGAGAATCCCAAGGGTATCCCAAATAATCTAATGCCATATATAGCCAAGGTTGCTGGTGGTGAACTTCCTGTTCTTTCGGTTTATGGGAGTGATTATCCAACAAAGGATGGAACTGGGATAAGAGATTATATTCATGTTGTGGACCTTGCAAGAGGACATCTTCATGCACTTAAAGCGGCCGAAGCGTCAGAAGAAATCGATATGTTTAACTTAGGAACTGGTAGAGGTTATAGTGTCCTGGAGATGGTCGAAGCTTTTGAACGGGCATCTGGTAGAAGCGTACCTTATATCCTGGCACCACGACGAAAAGGAGATACAGCAATTTGCTATGCAGACGTTTCCAAAGCGAAGAAGAAACTAGGCTGGGAAGCCAAAAAAGGAATCAATCAAATGTGTCACGATGCATGGCAATGGGACAGAAGGAAGCACGGATCAGGAAGCGCGGGGACGGTTCTTTTGCTTCCTTGAAGGGGGAAGCGGAGGGACGGTTCTCGTGCTTCCTTTCTTCTTCTGTCAGGTCCCACTACGTTCACAACTAATGCATAAATCTATTATCTAACCTATCATTAGACGGCAGAAGACTTGAAAGGATTACGCGATATTGTTTAGCATCCGATCGAGTTTCTTAATGGCAGTGAAGAAAGCATTAGAACTCGTATTTTGATTTCTCTATATCTCAATATCTAAGTCTTTGAGTTAATTACATCAATCTCAAAAACGTATAGATTTATTTACGGGTATCTTGAGTTAACGCGACTGTTTTGAGCGTATATGATTAACTTGCTAAATAAGATGATGAAACTTTTCTTTTGTTTCGTACTGATCAAAGAAGCACAAGAACCGTCCCTTCGCTTCCACAAAAATTGTACTACAATACTGTAGTACAACATAAGTATATGTAAACGCTTTCTTTTTAAGGGGGAATAGGAGATGGATGGTGCTACTACTTTAGGATTTATTTCGGTTTTACCTCCACTAATTGCTATTGTTTTAGCCTTTTGGACTCGGGATACGATTTTATCGTTAGGTATTGCCTGTGTCGTCGGTGTGCTATTAGCTGGAGAGGGGTTACTTGGTTTTCCGAACCTAATGAAGGAATCACTAGGTAACACAAGTTTTTCCTGGATCTTCTTATTGGAGATCTTTATTGGTGTTTTAATTGCATTTTTTCAGCGGACAGGGGCAATTCAAAGCTTTGCAGATGCAATTGGGAAAAGGCAAGCATCTCGAAAACGAATCGGAGTGACCACGTGGTTTATGGGTTTGTTTGTATTTTTTAGTGATTACTTTAGTCCGGTATTTGTTGGTTCCACAATGAGAAAAGTTACAGACAAGGTGAAAATTTCACGAGAAAAACTAGCATATATTTGTGATTCCACATCTGCACCGGTCAGTGTAATTGTTCCCATCACGGGGTGGGCGGTATTCATTTCGGGGCTGCTGATTGGTTTGGGGCCGATCCAAACTGAAACGGACGCATTGGCTGTATTTACCAAAGCCATTCCATTTAACTTTTATGCTGTATTATCCGTGCTATTGGTTGGACTCATAGCATCTGGCATGATCAAGGACTTTGGACCAATGAGAAAAGCAGAGGAGCGAGCACAACGGGAAGGAAAGTTAATTCGTGATGGATCCACACCCTTAATTTCTAAGGAATTAACGAATATTGAACCATATTTTAAAGATAAGTTACTTAGCATTGTATGGAACTTCTTTTTACCAGTTTTATTGATAATTACGATTGCTGTTGGTACGTATATTGGGCTAGGATCTGCCAAGACGATGGAGGCATTTCTAGCAGCGGCCATTTTCTTAGGAATTGTGATGCGAGTACAGGGGATTCCAGTGAAGGATATCATGGAAACTGCTTTGAATGGAATTAAAGGTATTATGCCAGCGATTATGATCCTTGTATTTGCTTATACCATCAATGCATTGAGCGAGCAAATGGGAACAGCAACGTATTTAATTGAAACAACTGAATCCTGGTTAAACCCAGGTTTGCTACCAGCTATTACATTTTTATTAGCTGCAGTTATAGCTTTTTCCACAGGTACTTCTTGGGGAACATTTGGTATTATGATCCCAATAGCAGTTCCAATTGCGATCGGTTTTGCAGGCGGGGATATCAATACGGTGGTACTTGCAACGATTGCAGCCGTTGCCGGTGGAGGCGTTTTCGGAGATCATTGCTCTCCATTATCCGATACAACTATTCTAGCATCTACGGGAGCAGCAGTGGACCATATTGATCATGTTCGTACACAGATTCCATATGCTATTTTAGTAGGAATAATTGGGTTAGTACTATATTTAGGTCTAGGCTTATTCGGAGCATAGTATTGGGGAGGTTTTTTGATGAAAGTTATTGTATTAGGTGGTGCAGGTTTACAAGGAAGGGCTGCTTTACAAGATCTGGGTAATAGTAATGAGGTAACGGAGATAGTCTGTGCCGATGTCGCTTTTGATGGGATAGATAATTTTCAGAAACATCTTCAAATGGATAAGATTGTGAAACGAAAAATAGATGCAACATCACTTGATCATTTGGTTTCCCTTTTTAGAGAAAACGTGGATGTAGTCATTGATTTACTCCCAAAAAAGTTTAATGATATCGCTGCAAGAGCAGCGATTGAATCAGGAATACCATTAGTGAATTGCTCGTATGCAAAAGGGCTGTCTCAGGAGGTTTATGAAAAAGCCGAAGAACGTCAGGTGACCATTATGCCAGAATCGGGACTTGATCCAGGGATTGATCTCGTCTTATGTGGGTATGGTGTTAGTCAATTGGATGAAGTACATGCATTATACTCCTATTGTGGAGGTGTTCCAGTAGCAAGCGCAGCGGATAATCCATTAAACTATAAGGTCAGTTGGAATTTTGATAGTACTCTTATGTCCTATAAACGTCCAGCAAAGCTGATGTGTGATGGGGAAATTGTGGAAATTCCTGCAAAGGATCAGCATCATGAAAAGTGGAGAAAAGATATCGAACTGGCTGGAATTACGGGGCTGGAGTCGATCCCTAATGGAAATGCTATTCATTTTGCGAAGTTGCTAGGTATTGAGAATGAGGTTGTTCATACAGAACGCCGAACCATTCGCTGGGCAGGACATAGTGCGATTTGGAAACCATTTGTTGATTTAGGTTTTTTAGAGACAGAACCAGTGCCTGGCCTGAATGGCAACATTACGCCTCATGAATTTTTGCTGAAGCATTTAGAACCAAGATTACGGTATGCGGATCACGAAAAGGACCTAGTGTTAATGAAGAATGTAATAGAAGGAAAAAAAGATGGTAAAGATATTTCCT
This sequence comes from Oceanobacillus limi, assembly GCF_900111445.1. Classification (GTDB taxonomy): domain Bacteria; phylum Bacillota; class Bacilli; order Bacillales; family Amphibacillaceae; genus Ornithinibacillus; species Ornithinibacillus limi. Next base: position 118,239 of record NZ_FOHE01000003.1, read on the forward strand.
TTATCTACGAAATGGTAGATGAGAGGGAACTAAGCACTGGTTTATTTGCGATGAATCGAACGGTGGGATATACAGCGAGTATTGTTGCACAAATGATAGGTAACCATACGATTACGAAGAAGGGGGTTCTCTCGCCGACGACGGATATTCCATACGAGCTCTTCATTGAAGAAATCGGCAAGAGAGGCATTGTTATTCATCAAGAAATGGTTACTGGAACAAGTCACTAGCATGGTGAACCTTCTTCATTCTCGCTGTGTATTCTTCAATGGTCGATGTGATATGTTTATTTAGTAATTTTGAAAAAGAATCATAATCATTACGAATTAAAAAATTGATTAACATCTGATGCTCCTTTGGGCCTCGGATGTCTTTTTTTTGTCTATTAACTTGATAGAAATGATCATACAATGCAAGATAAATATGAGTTTGGTTAATTATTTTGATGCAGTCATTTTTCAAGAAACGGTTGTCGCACCCTTTTATTAAAGTGAAATGGAAGTTTTTATTTGTTTCAATATAACCTAGAAAATCCTTATTTCGGTAGGTCTCCTGTTCCGTATGAACGAGTTTAATTAATTTATTAATATCGTTACTGGTGATCCAGTTGATAATGTCTTTTGTGGCCATTCTTTCAAGATGAGAACGATATATAAAAGCTTCAGCGATTTCCTTTGAGGTCGGATCAATTACCTGTGCCCCTTTATTAGGTGAAATGGTTAAAAAACCTTCCTCTTGTAATTGCTGGAATGCTTGACGAATTGGGGTACGGCTAATAGATAGTGCTTCAGAAATCTGTTGTTCTATTAGCTTTTGTCCTGGAGTTAATTTTTGCTCATAAATAGAATGTTTTATCGTTTGGTAAACATATAATTTCATCGATTGTTTTGCCATAGTTACTCCTTTATCTCCCTATCATTGATAATGAATCTATATAGAATATATGTGAGTAGGAGAGATTATATTACCGGGAAGCGTTGGGACGGTTCTAGTGCTTCCTTTCTCCTTACCAAATTCCGTTAAATCGTTAATCTTTTCTAGTTTGAATAAAAGAAAGGAAGCTTTTCATAGTGAGATTAGTAACGCTTTATTGGTGACTTCACTTTTCTTCCAACGAAAAAACAAGCCTCAACTTAGGCTTGTTTTTTTGTTGGAAGGAACAATCTATAAGACTGGTAACTACCTTCCTCCATTTCTACTAAAAACCAATTGTACGGTAGTCACAAGGAGGAACTAAAAAGCAAGCCTGTGGTGTTATTTCTGAGGATGTAGATGTACTAGGGCTGGCAAACGCTGATCCGTAAAATAGGAAAGTCATACTAAATACAAGTAGCACGCGCATTGACTTCTTTAACATTTATATCACCTCCAACCAGAAACTAATTTAATAGTAACACTTTCTAGTGAATAATAGTAGCAATTTTATGAATTAATTGTATATTTTAAAAAGTGGTGGGGGGAACCATCCCCTGTCTTCCCATATTAAAAATAATTACTTTAGCAAATACTAGTATAATGAAAAAACTACCTGGATAAGAGATATTATAGTGTAGGAGGTTAAAAATGTTCCATAGGTTTTTAGAATGGTTGCAAGCCATTGGGGAACCAGGGTTATATTTTGTAATGTTATTGGAAGGTTCTTCATTTCCATTTCCGGGAGTAATACTTGTTCTATCATTTGGTTATATATTGTCCCCAGGATATGGGGCAGCTTTTTTACTAGCAGCAAAAATGAGTTTGTGTTACAGTCTTGCCAGTTTACTTCCTTATTTCCTGGCTAGGAATCTGAAAAAGATAACGTCGAACCGCTTGAAAAAAGGGTTGAATAAAGCGGAGTCTCTATTTAACCGGTATGGAATATGGAGCATAGCCTTTTCACGTCCTTTTGGGATTGGAAATTATATATCGTATGTTGCAGGATATAGCAAAGTTAATGTGTCCCATTTTTTAATTTTGACATGCATTGGAATTTATCCTTGGTGCTATGCATTAATAATGCTTGGCAATTATTTTAATGGCAGCTACGAGGCATTTCGTCAGCTTTATGATTCCTACAGCGTGTATATCTATGGAGCAGTAGCTATTATAATTATCGGAATCATTCTCCTTTGGATTTGGAAACGGAAGCGTGGGGACGGTTCTTCCGCTTCCAAGACCACGTAGCAGAGAGTTTGGCAGTTATTCGTTGGAAGCGATGGGACGGTTCTGGTACTTCCTTTTGGTAGTAAAGTTTAAACAGCAATAAAGTCAGCAATAAAGGGACGGTTCCTATGTTTCCTAAGGGGGAGGAAGCATGAGAACCGTCCGGGACCAGTGAAAAAGTATGGTATTTTTAATTAATCCTAAAAAAAGTGTTAATAAAAGAATGAAAAATTAATTTTATGTTATATATCAATTTTATTTTCATGTATTTCTATGTATTAAGCGGATACTATTGATGCTATCCGCTTAATATTTGCGGCTATTGCCGCTAACTTTGATTGTTTGGACGCGCTTAATAGACCGTATCCCCTGCATCGAGATAGGCCATGAAATCGTTTGAGCTCCGCATTTTTCCCTTCAATAGAAGCTCTTTTCTTATACTTTTCTTTAAATTCTTCTGTCTTCTGGTATTGAGATATCTCGTAAAACTCTGAGGTATTCATACCCACTGAAAGAATTCTGCGTGCAGTCTTTTTGGCAATAGGACATTCCTTACACTGCTTTATGTCAAAATAATACTTATAGCCTTGCCTCACACCATCCTTTCTTTTGGATTTGAAGTATTTTTTATTAACCGTGATGTTCCCTTGGGAACAATGCCATTCGTCAGAGTCTTTGTTATACGTAAATATATCCTCATCGATTCGATAAACAGTTGAACTAACTGGTATAAAAGGTTCGGCTTCTATAGCTTTAATTTCTTCTAAAATTGGTTTTCTAAAATAAGCTTTATCTCCATAAACTTCCTCTATATTCATCCCACTTTTTTGAGTTTGGGCAAGCATTTCATTTGTATAATCTCCATCCATATAAGCTCCATCAGCTGTTCGAACCGAGGTAATAATACGTTCATCTGTAGTCATCATGAATTCTGTTTTATATCCATAGAAGGATTGAGTCTTACTTTTACGTCCCACTCTTGCATCCTCATCAGTGAGAGAACGTATTCCTTTCTGATTAATAAATTTAGGATCATACAAGATATCTTTTGCTTTTTGAATCCATTGTCTGGTTGCTTCTTCGTTCTCCGTGATTTGTTTCTCTACTAGTTCAATAACTTCTTCCAAATAAGATTTCATAACTGCCTTCGCTTCGCGATGATCGGCTATTTCCTTGTAGTCAGGGACTTCTGGTAAATTATCAATTTTTTGGCCAACTTCTGTTTCATAGGTATGTATAATCATTTTTGCTAGATGCTTCATTAAACGCTCGGGAGTTTTCTTTATTGTATTCGCAAGAATATGAGTTGCATCTAAACTAACACTGTTCCCTTTTAATATTCCTTTTTCTACACATTGTCTTACCATTTCCGTAAGGATATCATCCAGTGTGTCTTCACCAAGACGCTGTGTTCTAAATTTTGAAAGGAGGCTTTTGTCTGGTAGGGAATCTTCTGGATTAACGCCAATAAAATACAGAAAAGCTAGATTCAAGTTACCCACCAATTCCATATTTTCATCAGATAAATTATATAAGTGTTGAAGAAAAAGAAGTTTACACATCATTTCAGGCTCTTTTGCAGGCCGGCCAAAGTCCTTGCAGTATGTATCTTCTAATAAAATATTGATAAAACTAAAATCAACAGTTTTAGAAATTACTTTAAGTATATGTTTTTCTGGAATTTTATCGTATAATACGGAGTGAAAGCTATTTTGCTTTGGTTTTTTCTGAAGCATAAAAAATCCCCCTAATGGTTTGGTATTCGGTCGTACTAATTATACCATTTAGGGGGATTTTTCTCTTTATAATACTAGTAAAAATTCACACTTCTTACTGTTTATTACTGTTTTAATAATTTGAGAGAATTTAAGGGACTTTTTCACTGGTCTCGAACCGTCCCTCTGTTTTTCCCCCTATTTTTCAATTTTTAAAAGATTCGATAGACGATGATGCAGATAGATGCAATATACTAAATTTTTTGTTAAAGTTTAACTATTATACTAGGAGGGGATACATATGAGAAACGAACTACAGCTTCGTCCCGTTGAGAAAGAGGACTTGGAATTTATTCACAAAATGCGAACGAATCCTGATGTGATGGATTATTGGTTTTCTGAGCCTTATACGACGATGGAAAGGTTGATAAAATCCTATGAGGATGGACAAAAAAGCGAATCACACAGACAATTCATTCTTTATCATTTGAATGAGAAAGTCGGTTATATTGGTCTTTTCGATATTCATTTTCGACACCGTAACGCAGAATTTGCGATCATGATCGATCCATCTCATCAAGGGAAAGGTTATGCAACGGATGCCACGCGGTTAATGGTAGAATATGGGTTTAACCAGTTGAATTTACATAAAATATCCTTGCATGTGATAAATGTAAATGAAAAGGCAATACACATTTATCAGAAGGTTGGATTTATAACGGAAGGACAACTAAAAAAGCATTTCTTCGTCGATGGAAGTTATCATGATGCATTAATTATGAGTTTGTTGCGCGAAGATTATGTGAGCTAACAAGAGGGCAGAGGGAAGCGAAGGGACGGTTCTCTTGCTTCTTTTTATCAGTTTGCTTTGATAAGAATCACTTCTCTATATAACCGCTATTTCAATAAAACCTCCCTTTTTTGTCATCTTCACGGGAAAGAGAGAAGAAATGCTATTTGGAGCACAATTAAGAGAAATAATAGTGATTCAAAGGAGGAAGCATTAGAACCGTCCCAACGCTTCCTCAAAAATTCAATGGGTAAAGGGGAATTTGTGTGAGACGTAGGGTTGTTGTTACTGGGGCAGGTGTTGTCTCTCCATTGGGTCATGATGTGGATTCGTTATGGGGAAATATTAAAAATGGAAAGTCTGGTATTAAGCGGTTGGAATCGGATGAGTATAGGGGTATTGGTACAAGAATTGCTGGTTTCATTAATGACTTTCAAGGGGACGACTACCTCGAGAAAAAGGAACTGAAAAAGTATGATGTGTATACGCAATATGGATATGCTGCAGCCGTTCAAGCACTAGAGCAGTCCGGACTCAACATGGAATCAGTGGATAAAGATCGGGTTGGTGTTTATATTGGGTCTGGAACTGGTGGGCTACAAACGTTGTTACATAATCACCAAACGATGTTGGAAAAAGGAACAAAACGGGTATCTCCTTTTTTAATTCCAGCAATGATTAATAATATGGCTTCTGGATTAGTAGCGATAAAAACTGGATTCCGTGGACCAAGTTATGCGCCCGTCTCAGCATGTGCGACGAGTAATCATGCTATTGGGGAAGCCTATTTCCAAATAGCTCATGGCTATGCGGATGCAATTTTAGCAGGTGGGGCAGAGGCTACGATTACTCCGCTGTACTTTGCTGGTTTTTCAAAAATGCGTGCCATGTCAACGAAAAATGAAACACCAGAACAAGCTTCTCGTCCATTTGATCAAAATAGGGATGGTTTTGTCATGTCTGAAGGTGCGGGTGTTTTATTTTTGGAAGAATACGAGCATGCAAAAGAGCGTGGTGCTAATATTCTAGGAGAAATAATTGGATATGGAAGTACAACAGATGCTTACCATATTACTGAGCCAGACTATCAAGGAGCAGCAAAAGCTATGAAACTAGCAATGGACCGGGCTGGACTGAGACCAGAGGAAATAGATTATATTAATGCTCATGGGACAAGCACGCCCGTAGGTGACATCTCAGAGACTAAAGCGATTAAGGAAGTATTTGGAGATCATGCATATCGTCTTAAGGTGAGCTCCACGAAATCGATGACGGGTCATTTGTTTGGTGCAGCAGGTGCAGTCGAAGCGATTATATCCATAAAAAGTTTGGCAGATGGTATTATTCCGCCTACGATTAATTTGGATGACCCAGACACTGATTGTGATTTAGACTATGTGGCCAAGGAAGCTGTAGAAGATAAGATTAATGTTGCTTTATCGAATGGATTTGGATTTGGTGGACACAATGCTGTCCTTGCCTTTAAAAAATATCACGAGTAGCTTGAAGGAGGAGAATACATGACAACTAATACAGACCAAGTAACGCTTCGTCAACAGGTAGCAGAAAGAAGAAAAACATTGGAAAGTCGTTTTCCTGAGTGGCCGCGCGATACGATTGCTGGACACTTTTCAAAAGCGTGTATGCAGTATAGCGAACGACCGTATATCTATATCGATGGTCAAACCGTTACTTATGGAGAGGTTTGGAAGCAAGCCATTCAGCTCGCCAAGGCATTTATTAAATTGGGGGTGAAACGGCGAGATCATATTGCGATTCTAATGAATAATGATTCGACGTACCCAGCATTGATGATTGCTTCATCTATAGTTGGGGCAGTCTTTATTCCAATTAATGCGATGCTTACAAAGGGAGAGCTTGAATATATTATTTCACAATCGGATACGAAGTTTTTAGTAATGCAAGAAAAAGTAAAGGATAAACAACATGGGAAAGCTATTGCGGCATTACTCGATCAAGAAGATTTTCGCGAAAAAAGTCAGCTAGAGCAAGTAGTTTGTCTATCGGATAATGACACATCTACCCAGCATGAACGGTTTATAGCTTGGCATGATTTTGTAAGCGGAGCCGGTGCTGTGTCTGATGAAGAACTAAATCAACGCTGGAAGGAATCAAAATATCCAGATGAGGTTGCCATGATCATGTACACATCTGGTTCTACAGGGAATCCTAAAGGAGTTATGCTGACTGATGATATGTTGCTCCGTTGCGCATATGGTACGTGTATGAGTCGAGCAATTGAAGATGGGCGTGTGACGTTTGCTCCACTACCATTCTATCATTGCTTTGCGATTATTGAGGCGATTCTTGCCATGTCTTTTGTTGGAGGGTCGTTCATCTCAGCACTTGGAGCTTCCCCGCTTAAATCCTTGGAGTTGATGGAGAAATACCAAGCTAATGATTATTTATGTGTTCCTTCTACATTGGTACCTTTATTAAATCATCCACGCTTGTCTGAATTTGATTTATCAAGTTTATTTGCAATGTGGTGTGGTGCAGCACCAGCTCCGGTACCAGTCTGGGAAATGGCAGTAGAACGTTTAGGGTTAACAGAAATTATTACAGGTTATGGGCAAACAGAAGTATCATCGTCAGGTGTGACAACGAAAATAGGTGATCCGCTCGAGCGTATTTCTACTAGGGTTGGTCGTCCGAAACTAGGGGGATCCAGTTCCATGCCTGAATTTAATGGAAGTTCTGTTCAATACAAAACGATTGATCCAGATACGGGAGAAAATTTGCCAGATGGAGCTGTCGGAGAGCTTGCGGTACGGGGGAATACGGTAACCCATGGGTATTATAAAAAGCCAGAAGAAACGGCCATGATTATCGATAAAGATGGTTGGTTACGGACCGGTGATGTTGGCCGAATAGATGAAAATGGTTATATCCAGCTGCTTGGTAGAAGTAAGGAAATGTATAAAGTATCTGGAGAATTAGTTGCTCCTCGTGAGGTGGAAACCGTCATCTCTCAGCACCCTGCCGTCAATCAAGTGAATGTAATTGGTGTTCCTGATAAAATGACAACGGAAATAGGCGCGGCTTTTATTGAACGGAAACAGGGAGAATCATGTACACGAAAGGATATTATTAATTGGTGTTCGGATCGCCTTGCGCGGTTTAAAAATCCACGTCATGTATGGTTTGTTGAGGAGTCGGAATGGCCAATGACAGGTACGGGAAAAGTCCAAAAGTTTCGTTTGGTAGAGATGGCAAAAGAGAAGCTTGCTCGTTCCGAGAGCTAAAACGTATTAGAACGCAAAACGGGGGGAAGACAATGGAGGAAACTTGGTATCAAGAGAACTTACGTGTTCAATATAAAGATACAGATCAAATGGGGATTGTCCACCACACGAATTATGTCAGTTGGTTTGAAATTGGACGTACCGAATGGATGCGTTATTATGGGCTTTCCTATCATAAAATGGAAGAACAAGGGCTACTTCTTCCGGTGATGGACGTGAATGTTGAGTATAAGAAACCCGCTCGATTTGATGACTGTGTTGCTATATTTACAAATGTAGCAACCTACTCACCAGTCCGCTTGGAGTTTGTATATGAAGCACGAAAAATTAGTGAACAAGCATACCAATCGGGAAGTGGAATTGTTTTAGAAAACATAGAACACATCGGTGAACTATTAGCCAAAGGAAGCACCAAACACATGTGGGTCAACCAAAAATGGAAGCCCACAAGAATCGACAAAACATCCCCAAAAGTATATCAAACCTTAAAACAAAGATGAAGGAAGCAGTGGGACGGTTCTCACGCTTCCTTTATACAAACTCCCTTTAAAATAAGTGAATTTTCTTGATTTTACGTTCGTCATAAAGTATCATGAATTTGGAAGTAATTAATTTGGGCTTCTAGCTTCCCTTATCTTATTTCTACATTTTATTGGGTTACACACCCAAGCACCCTCAACGTACCATCTTATGTTTAGTATACTCACTTCTACTGAACATTTTCCACCCGATTATATGAACGTGCAAGAACTAAAAACATTCCTCCCTTTAATATTGTAGTTTCCAAAATATCCAATTAATTAACGTCTACCGTTATTTCCTTTCCCGATTAAAGATCCCAAACATACAGACTCACTAAATTGGAAGACCGAAGAGCGAACGGAATAGTAGATTTTTTGTTATGAAAGTGGGAGCTACCTACTTGATAAAGATGTTCAATTAACCAATAGGAATCGTGTTAGTTTAAAGTACGTGTTTGTGCGTGCAATTGTCTTTAGCAGTTATTCATTCACAACTCTAATGGAGAGGAAATGCTTTATAAAAGGGAGTTGTTTTTAGAATCGTACTAAAGGAGTGAATGAAACGTGCCCCGAAAAGCCAGGGAGAAAAGTAAAAGTGGAACATATCATATTATGCTACGAGGTGCAAACAGACAAGAAATATATCATGATGATGTAGATTGTATGAAGTTCCTTGAGATCGTTGAAAAATATAAAGCAACAACAGAAATTAAAGTTTATGCTTGGTGTTTAATGAACAACCATGTGCATCTACTTTTGAAAGAAGGAAACGAGGAAATTTCGACTACCATGAAACGGATAGGAGTAAGTTACGTTGTGTATTATAACAATAAGTACGCTACTACAGGCCACCTTTTTCAGGATCGATTCCGAAGTGAGAACGTGGAAACCAGTAGGTATTTATTAACGGTAACAAGATACATTCACCAAAATCCCGTTAAAGCAGGGATTGTGAATCAAGTTGATGGATGGAGGTGGAGTAGCTGTCTTGGATACTATGGTAATTATTGTTTTCCTAAAAACTTACTGGACAAGGAGCTGGTATTAGGAATGTTTTCAACAGAACAAGCTTCTGCAGTAGAGAAATTTAAGTTATATAATGAGACAAAAAACGACGATGATTGTCTTGATGAGCATGTCATGAGAAGGAGAAAAACTGACGAAGAGGCAAGAATAGTAATCAAGCAGCTACTAGGTACTACTAAAATTCAACACGTCAAAAGTTTGCCTAAGGAGAAGCGAACGGAAGTCTTCCAAAAAATAAAAGAGCTTGACGGAGTTTCACAACGTCAAGCCGCGAGAATTCTAGGAGTATCCGTGAATCTTATATTTAAAGCATAGCTTCGGGTACTACTTTTTGGAAGCAGCAGAACCGTCCCACCGCTTCCCACCGTTTTTAATTCAAAATATTGTTTACTTCCTCTAAGGTTGGGAGTGCAGTCATGGCTCCTTTTGTAGAAGCAGCCAGTGCTCCGGAAATAGAAGCGAATTTCACCATATCTACTGCCTTGTCTAAACGTATATCTTGAAAGTTGCCACTATATTCATGGATCGAATAGAGTATTCCAGAAACAAAGGCATCTCCCGCACCAGTGGTATCAACAGCTTTAACCGATCTAGCTGGTACATGTGTTGCCCCATCTGCTGTATGAACATACGCACCCTCTGCCCCCATCGTTACTAGAATGAGAGGAATTTGATAGGGGAGAAGTGCTTTGATCCCCTCCGAAAGGTCAGCAGTACCAGTTATGAATTCCAATTCTTCCTCGGAAACTTTTAGAATATCTGCTTGACCTAACATCGAGATAATCGCTTCCCGTGCATGGCTTTCGCTTTCCCATAACATTAATCGTAAATTCGGATCATAGGAAATTAGCATTCCATTTTTCTTGGCCTCTGATACCGCGTGTTCTGTTGCTTCCTTAGCAGGAGAGTTAATAAGTGAAATGGATCCAAAATGCAAAATTTTATGTTGCTGCAATAAATCGATGTCAATGTCTTTGGTTTCTAGCATTTGATCGGCACTTGGATTTATATAAAAGTCGAAGCTTCTTTCGCCATCTTCTTTGTTGTTGACAAAAACAAGCCCCGTACGCGTGTCTGTTGAAAAATGTAGTTGGGAAGTGTCTACTCCATAATCTTGTAACGTCTCTTGCAAAAATTTTCCTAATACATCATGTCCCACTTTTCCTAGAAATGATGATTTCAACCCTAGTCTAGCGACGCCAACGGCCACATTTGCTGGTGCACCTCCTGGGCTTTTGATATATCTAGAATTTGATTTATCTGTTGGGATAAAATCAATTAAGGCTTCTCCCAGTGTTAGAATTCCTTGTTTCATATTGATACCTCCTATAGTACTTGAACTTTTTCATTATCATTATTTCTATTACTTTCCCACTAAAATGTCAAATCTTATGGTAAAGTAAAAGTATCATCGGAATAGGTAAGGGGGGCAAAATAATGCTTACCATAAAAGAAATTGCAGAAATGGCAAACGTCTCTAGGTCAACTGTTTCTAGAGCATTAAATAACTCTGGCTATGTTAGTGAGGATGCCAGAGAAAGAATTGAAAAAGTAATTAAAGAAACTGGATATGCACCTAGTCAGCATGCGAAATCACTCCGAACCAAGAAAACAAAGGTCATAGGGGTTATATTACCGACAATACAAACCGAAACCTCAGGTAAAATTGTTGCAGGGATTGATCGTGTACTATCTGCTAATGGATACCAGATACTTTTGGCTAATACCAATTTAAATTCGGAAAAAGAAATGGAATACATTGATTTGTTAAAGGCTCGTCAAGTTGATGGGATTATTTTAATTGCAACAAATACCGAAAAGCAGCTTGTTGAAAAAATAAAAGAGGTTTCCATCCCTTTCCTTGTTATTGGACAAGAAATAGAGGGTGTGGTTAGTGTTGTATACGATGACTATCATGCCTCACGGGAACTTGTCTCGCTTTTAATCAAGGAGGGGCATGAAAAGATTGCGTTTATCGGTGTCGACGAGGAGGATCGAGCAGTAGGTTATGAACGAAAACGGGGATATATAGATGAAATGCAAGCAAATAAGCTGACGATCGAAGGAGCATGGATGCAAAAAGCTGTCTTTGATATTGATTCTGGGAATAAAGCGATGGAACAGATTATCAATCGCTCGAAAGAAAAACCTACGGCACTATTTGCAGTGACAGATCGTTTAGCAATAGGGGCACTGAGTTACCTAAAAAAAATCGATATAGATGTACCGAATGATTTCGCAATTGTTAGTATTGGGGCATCCGAGATCTCACAATATGTTGATCCACCATTAACTACGGTCGACTATCAAAATGAGGAAGCAGGTAGTGAAGCAGGAAAGCAGATATTAGAAATGATCGCTTCTAATGAAATTGACCCTAAAAAAATCACAATTGATTATAGACTTATAAAAAGAAATAGTGTATGATAAAAAATAGATGGAATCGGTTCCATTTATTTTTTATCATATGTGTGGAATCGATACCACACCAATGTTGTGGTGAGAACTAATTTTATTGAATTTATTTTTACTTATTATGGAATCGATTTCATACAAAAGATATTTAAAGGAGTGAATTGTCAAATGGCTGAAAATAAACGAATTGCTCAAGAAATCATTGATGCAGTAGGAGGCAATGAAAATATTGATTCAGTTGCACATTGTGCAACAAGACTACGATTAATGGTTCATGATAAAGAGAAGATTGACCAAGAAAAAGTCGAAGAGATTGAGAAGGTTAAAGGAGCCTTTTTTAATTCAGGACAATATCAAGTTATCCTTGGAACGGGAACAGTTAATCGCATTTATGAAGAAGTAGAGAAGTTAGGGGTCAACAGTACGACCAAGGGGGAACAGGCGAAAGAAGCAAAACAACAGAAAAATGGCTTCCAACGTGCTATTCGTACATTTGGTGATGTGTTTGTCCCGATCATTCCAGTTCTCGTTGCTACCGGTCTATTTATGGGGCTTCGCGGATTAGTTATGCAGGAAGAAATATTAGCTTTATTTGGAATGACTCCTGATGATATATCGGAAAATTTCCTTTTATTCACGGAAATATTAACAGATACAGCATTTATTTTCTTACCTGCTCTTGTAGCCTGGTCAACCTTTAGGGTTTTTGGCGGTTCTCCAATTATTGGGTTAGTACTCGGATTGATGTTAGTTAGCCCTGCCTTACCAAATGCATGGGACGTTGCAACAGCAGCAGAGCCACTATATTTCTTCGGTTTTATTCCTGTGGTTGGTTACCAAGGTGCTGTTCTACCCGCATTTATTGCAGGTATAGTTGGAGCGAAATTGGAGCGAGCAATTCGTAAGCGAGTACCAGAATCATTAGACTTAATCTTAACGCCATTTTTAACGCTGTTAATTATGATTGTTGCAGCAATGTTTGTTATTGGTCCAGTTTTCCACACAGTAGAAGAGTATATTCTACAGGGGACACTGTTTGTTTTGGATTTACCATTAGGTCTTGCAGGAATATTACTAGGTGGATTAAACCAAATTATCGTAATTACTGGTGTACACCATATTTTCAATATGCTTGAGATTCAGCTGTTAGAAAACTTAGGAAGCAATCCGTATAATGCCATCGTAACTGCTGCAGTTGCAGCACAAGGGGGAGCTGCATTGGCAGTTGGATTGAAGACAAAATCGAAAAAGCTTAAAGCGTTAGCACTTCCATCTTCTTTCTCTGCATTCTTAGGTATTACAGAACCAGCTATATTTGGGGTTACCCTTCGCTATGTCAAACCATTTGTTATGGGGTTAATTGGCGGGGCTGCTGGGGGATTCCTAGCTTCTATGTTAGGAATCCAAGGAACAGGAATGTCGATAACAGTTATTCCAGGTACCCTTCTTTATTTAAATGGACAAATTATACAATATATCCTTGTTAATATTACGGCTATCGCAGTAGCTTTTGCGTTAACGTGGTTGTTTGGATATTCTGACAAAATGTTGAAGGAAACAAAATCTGCTTAATAAGTGAAGACAGGCAAAATATTGCCTGTCTTTGTAATAAAAAGGAGTGCATCGAAGAATATGGCATCACATGCAGCTAATTTAATGCAAAAGGCTTATGAAAGAATGATTCAATCTAAAAAGACAGTTTTCGAGGACCCAAATCGCCTCCATTATCACTTAATGCCTCCCGTTGGATTATTAAACGATCCAAACGGTCTAATCTTTTTCGAAGGGAAATACCATGTTTTCTTTCAGTGGAATCCATTTAAGACAGAACATGGTGCGAAATTTTGGGGACATTATGTTTCGGAAGACTTTATACACTGGGAGTTAGCTCCTATCGCTTTGGCTCCGGATGCTTGGTTTGACAAAGATGGCTGTTACTCTGGAAGTGCAATCGTGAATGACGGAAAATTGTACTTGTTCTATACAGGGAATGTGAAGGGCGTGAACGGTAACCGAGAATCCTATCAATGTCTGGCTGTTTCTGAAGATGGCATTACGTTTGAAAAAAAGGGACCGGTTATTGAAGTGGAAGAAGGATATACTGCTCATTTTAGAGATCCAAAGGTTTTTGAACAAGGGGACGCTTGGTACATGGTAATCGGAGCTCAGACTAATGACGAGAAGGGCTGTGTTGTATTATACAGTTCTAATAATCTACTAGATTGGTCTTTTGAAGGGAAGATTGCTGGAAATGGTATGAATGGATTAGACGATTTCGGTTTTATGTGGGAATGCCCGGATTTGTTTTCGTTGGCAAATAAGGATGTTTTAGTCGTGTCTCCACAAGGATTAGAATCCGAGGGAATCTTATACAATAATATCTACCAATCAGGTTACTTTGTTGGCAATATGGACTTTCAAACGAAACGATTTAACCATGGAGCGTTTACGGAAATCGACCGTGGCTTTGACTTCTATGCACCTCAAACATTTGAAGTAAATGGGAGAAGAATTTTGATTGGATGGATGGGAAATGCGACCGAAGATAACATTCCCCAACCAACAGAGAAATATGACTGGGTTCATGCGCTCACGTTACCGAGAGAATTGGAATTGAAGGATAACAAACTATATCAACAACCTATTCGGGAATTGGAGAATCTTAGAGAAAATGAAGTGCATTACAACCAGGTTGAGCTCAATCATAATTCAGCAGTTGAGCTAGAGGATGTGCGTGGAAGTGTATTTGAATTAGAGGTTTCTATTTCCGAGTTGTCAGATGGACTTCTTACAATAGAGATTGGTGATGCAGGTAGATTCGTTTATGATGCCAAACATGCGCTTTTTTCATTTGAAAGAATAGGACTCCATGGTAAAAAGGAAATTCGCACCTGTGCAATAGCTGACTTAGAAACTATTCGTCTATTTAAAGACACGTCATCAATGGAGTGTTTTCTCAATCATGGAGAAGAAGTGTTCTCTTCCCGAGTATTCGCACCAGAGGAACAACAAGTTCGGTTCCATGCTGAAGGAACAGCAATAGTTCACGTGAAAAAATGGAACCTCAAGCAATTTTGTTAGGAAGCAGTGGTAGGAAGCAGTGGGACGGTTCTGCTGCTTCCTTTACTGCTGCTTCCTTTAAACTTTAGGATCAATAGCCTGCACGATTCTTTCGCAAATTTCATGGGTGATTCGTGAATCTTCTATAGATGGGTTGGGTGTTTGGTTATTTTTTACACAATCGATAAAGTGGTCGATTATTTGGTAGAATCCTCGTTTATATAGTGTTGGGTCCCAATCTCCGAATTTTGTTATGCTGATTTCTTTGCCATGGTAGTGAGTAGTTTCGACAAGGTTATTTACTACAAATTTGTCTTGGGCGGTGTTATATTCAATAATTTCTTCTGTCACTCCGCCATTTCGGTTCATGATTCCAATAGCAGTGCAACTCTCTCCGATTAGTTGGATGATAACATGATGTAGAATGTCACCATCACGGTGGTGCTCCACTTTTACTTCTTTGACCTCTGTATCCATTAAAAATCGGAGTGTATCTACCACGTGGATAAAATCTTCCACTACAAATCTTCTAATTTTATCAGGCATGGCAAATCTATTCTTTTGCATGAGAATAAGGGTGGCTTTTCCATGATGTTTTAATTCATTTACCCTTGGGATAAACCTTCTATTAAATCCCACCATTGCCAATGTTCCAGATTCTTTTGCACGATTAACAATCCGTTCTGTTTCTAGGTAATTTAGAGATATTGGTTTATCTATGTAGGTGGGAATACCTTGTTGGATCAATTGATCTGCTATTTCCACATGTGCTTCCGTAGCAGTACTGACGATTGCCGCATCAATGTTTTGCGTTTGTAATTCATTTATTGATTGAACGGTTTCCTTAATCCGATATTTTTTTGCTAAGCTTTCCAATACGTTGGGATTTCTTGTGCAAAGAACTAACTCGATTCCTTCCTTTTCAGATAAAACAGGTAAATATGCTTTTTTTGCAATATCCCCCAACCCAATGATTGCGATTTTCATTTGCAATGACCCCTTCTTTTAGGATTTGATCTATCATGAGTATACCATTATGAAGTGATGGACACATGAGGAGTGCCTGGCACCTTTATTATCGATTCAAATTTCTTCATTTGATAACGATATTATCTATCAAGGGGAAAAGGACATACCCATTGCTAATGGTTTCCATTGTTTACAACAAGAGACATGAAACACCAAATGATCAAGGAATCTATCGAAAGTTTTGATGGCTTTGATTACACAGACGATGGTGGGGGAGCCTTCTGGGGATGGTATGAGAAACCACTTTCTGACTTTATTCCCATGGAAGATCAGCATCTAGAAATTATAACGTGGTTTCATGAGAAGATGGATGAACTGGTCCAATTTCAGGAAATGTTTGATGGGATTGGGTGGGAATAGGGAGCGTAAATTAATAAAGATATCGGCGTTGTTATTGCACTTCTTCACTATACCGCATCGCTAACAAAATAAGGAGGTTGTCCTAAAAGTTAAAGGTTAACCTCCTTCTATATATTCTTAGTAATCTTAATAAAACCGCTTAAATCCTTCAAAGTGCTCCTTCCAATACGCGTTATTTAAATTTGAAATAACGACACCGTTTGAGCTCGCATGAATAAACTCGTTATTTCCGATATAAATACCTACGTGGGAGATACCAGCTTTATAAGTCCCTTCAAAAAAGACAAGGTCGCCAAGCTTTGGTGTATCGATGTAGTAGGAACGGTTATAATACCCCTCACTAGAATGGCGCATAATGTCCATCCCTGCTTGTTTATAAGCATAATAAATAAATCCACTACAATCGAATCCACTTGGAGTAGTTCCTCCCCAAGCATAGCCTGCACCTAATTGGTTGTTGGCTGTATTAATAAGCTTATCTACATCATAATCCAAAGCTTTTGCTGGCTTTTCGTCCTTGGAGTTAGAGTTATTCGGGCTAGGTTCCCCTCCGATATTGAGCTTTTGACCGATATAGATCATATCCGATTTTAAGTTGTTCCAGCTTTTAATTTGATTAACTTTAACTTGATGTTGGGAAGCAATTCTGGAAAGTGTATCTCCTGATTTAACTGTATATACAGTTGTAGAGCTTACTTTTTCTGTCGTTTTGTTGGAAGACTTGTTCTCTGTTGAGTTATTCGTCTTTTGTTCTGTATTTGTTGATTTACGAATGACTAACTTGTTCCCTGGATAAATTAGTGTGGAATCCATGTTATTCCATTTCATCAAATCTGATAGGGATATCTTATACTTTGATGCAATGCCACTTAAAGTGTCTCCTGATTTAACGGTATATGTAGATGTTTCCGACTTTGTGGTTTCCGTCTTAATTTTGGCATCATTAGTAGTCTTCTTCGTTGTTTCGGATTTTGTCTCTGTTTCTAAGGTTTGATTTGGAAAGATGATATCACTAGATAAGTTGTTCATCGATTTAAGCTGTGAAACTGTCATGTTATGTTTTTGAGCGATCACCCACAGTGAATCTCCGCTTTTAACTTTGTAGGTTGCCGCTTCTGCTTCTTCGGCACCAAGAAGTGCTGAGGCGATAAACGCAGTCGCTGTAACGGACATAAAAAGCTTTTTATTAGCCAATTGGTAAACCCTCCCTTATTTTTGCAGATAGAAAAGAATAACTTTCCTATCCTGCATAAGTGCAACTGAGGCAGTCACTAAAGGTTAGCAAATGCCAAGTTTTCTAAGAAACTAGTATTTATATTATAATATACCATTTATGTCGAGAATAGTAGAATAATAGAAAATAATAGTTGAAAATTAGCAATTTTATACCTATATATAACTGATGGTAAGACCCCTGCTGATTAAAGAATCACTTACTCGGTGATGTACATCTCCCTTTACTAAGTGCAGAATTGAGGGGGGCAATGGGTCTTTGCCCAGTTATTTTAAACTTCTTAGGTAAAAACAAATAAGGTAGTACACTATTAAAGATGAGAACTAATACTTGATAACAAGTGTCAACCACTGTAAAAATTAAAAGGGAACTTGTTAAATTCAAGCTCCCAAAAATAATTCAAGTAAAGTTTAAGTGTTAAAACCCATTCCGAAAATCAAACAGATTATTAGTTAATTCTTTGACCTATACGTATAACCCTTGAGATTCGGAATTAATATAACTCAATTACCCTGTTTGTAAAACAAGCCTCCTCCATAAAGGGGTCCCCTTTAATTACTTACTCCTCTTCAACCGGATTCACAGCATCATACAACAACTCTTCAAGCTCTTTACAATAAACGTCTTTTTGTTCTTCTGACCAATTAAATTCAGTAGCCATATAGTCAGTAACTGCTTCTTTATGTTCGTGTACCCAGTTAATATTGAAAAATAATGCACCAGTACGGCGGATAAAGAAGTCAACAGGTTTATAAGCCATTTCATGATCAATGGCGTATCGAAGCATAGCAAACGTAACCGGATCAATCTGTTCAGCGGTTGCCTTTTCGCGATTAGTTGAATAGATATCAAAAACAACTTCGACATTGGAACCATATCTTCTAACTAATGATTCTGTGGTGCTAGTATCTAAGCCAAGCTTTTGACCCTCCACAAGCTTTTGATTCTTAAAAACATCAAATCCTTTAGAACCGCCAACATCTCCACCTGAGATTGGAAGGTGCTCTGTTTGGGTTGACGGATAATGTTTATCCTCCTCTTCATTTAATTGTTTAGCTACAAGGTCTATAATACCTTCAGCCATTTTTCGATAACCCGTAAGCTTTCCACCAGCGATAGATATTAATCCAGATTCAGAGATGAAAATCTCGTCTTTACGGGAAATTTCAGAAGGAGACTTTCCGTCTTCATGTATTAAAGGACGTAAGCCAGACCAGCTTGATTCCACATCAGTTGCCGTAATATTCACGTTTGGAAACATGAAATTAATAGCCTTAATCACATAATCTCGGTCTGAAACAGTCATTTGCGGGTGAGTGATATCTCCTTTGTAAACGGTATCTGTAGTACCGACATATGTTTTTCCTTCACGTGGAATGGCGAATACCATCCGTTTATCTGGTGTATCAAAATATATAGCTTGTTTTAATGGGAAACGTTCTCCGTCAAACACAAGGTGAATTCCTTTCGTTAGCTGTAGGGATTTTCCTTTTCTAGATCCGTCTTTTTCTCGCAACGTATCTACCCATGGTCCTGCTGCATTCACAATCTTTTTCGCGTAAATTTCTGTAACAGTATCATCTGTTAAATCGAGTACCTTCACGCCAACTACTTTTCCATTTTTATATAAAAGGTCGGTAACCTTCATATAGTTTAGTGCAAATGCCCCTTTTTCCACTGCTTTTTTTATTACTTCAAGCGTTAGGCGGGCGTCATCAGTTTTATATTCTACATAATAACCTGCGCCTTTCATGCCTTCATTCTTTAATAAAGGTTCCCGTTCCATGGCAACGTCTGATGAAAACATTCTTCTGCGCTCATTCTTTTTCACACCAGCAAGAAAGTCGTAAACCTTTAACCCAATATTTGTTGTGAATGGTCCAAACGTTCCGCCTTTATAAAAAGGTAACATCATCCACTCGGGTGTTGTTACGTGCGGCCCATTTTCGTAGACGATTGCCCGTTCTTTACCGACTTCAGATACAACCTTAAATTCAAATTGTTTTAAGTAACGGAGACCACCGTGAACGAGTTTAGTCGATCTACTTGAGGTACCTGCAGCAAAGTCTTGCATTTCCACCGTAGCTACTTTCATGCCTCGTGTAACAGCATCTAATGCAATTCCAGCACCTGTAATTCCTCCACCGATTACAACAAGATCTAGCGCTTCCTCTTGCATCCTTTGTTTCATGTTATTCCTTTCTAAATTTGAAAATTGCATAAATCATCGTTCCCTTCTTATTTTGTCTCTCACTAGTTGTAACGATGTTTTTCTATTCATCTCTTAATCTCCATTAGAAAAACAAAAAGAGACCACTATTACTCTATTGCCTACATGTAGACATAGAGTGATATGGTCTCTCGAAATTCTCCATCCAATATATTAACTTATTACTAGTATAGCATGATTGTAGCGCTATGGAAAGCCTTATGTAATGTGAAATACAAGGACTCTCTTACTTAAATGCTCTGGTTGCAGTAACTGCTTTTTTCCAGCCAGTATATAAATCTTCACGCTTTGTTTCAGTTAACTGTTGTTTAAATGTACGTTCATTTTTCCATTGCTTGGCGATCTCATCTTTATTTTTCCAGTATCCTACAGCTAAGCCAGCAAGGTAAGCGGCACCTAGGGCAGTGGTTTCATTTACGACTGGACGCTCCACTGGAACTCCTAATAGATCACTTTGGAATTGCATTAAAAAGTTATTTTTAACAACTCCACCGTCAACACGTAATGACTTTAATTCAATTTCAGAGTCCGACACCATTGCATCTAATACGTCCCTTGTTTGATAAGCAAGGGATTCAAGGGTGGCACGAATGAAATGTTCTTTCGTTGTTCCACGAGTTAAACCAAATATTGCTCCTCTGGCATCACTGTCCCAATATGGTGTTCCCAGTCCTACAAATGCTGGTACCAAATAAACCCCATCTGTTGATTCTACTTTGGTTGCGTAATCTTCACTTTCAGACGCATCCGTTATCATCCGTAATCCATCTCGTAACCATTGAATTGCGGAACCAGCGACAAATATACTTCCTTCTAACGCATACTCAACTTTACCATCAACACCCCAAGCTAATGTAGTAAGGAGACCATGTTTGGATTTGACGCCTTCTTCACCCGTATTCATGAGCATGAAACAACCTGTTCCATAGGTGTTTTTAGCCATTCCTTTATCAAAGCAAGCTTGACCAAATAAAGCTGCCTGTTGGTCTCCGGCTATTCCTGAAATAGGTACTTCAAATCCAAAGAAGTGATAATCAATTGTCGTAGTATAAACTTCACTTGATGGACGTACCTCTGGAAGCATATTTTTAGGTACGGTTAAAACGTCAAGCAATTCATTATCCCATTTTAAATCATAAATATTATACATTAACGTACGAGATGCATTTGAGTAATCGGTCACATGTGCTTTTCCTCCAGATAGCTTATATACTAACCAGGTATCAATGGTACCGAAAAGCAGTTCACCATTCTCGGCTTTTTCTCTTGCACCTTCAACATTATCTAAAATCCATTTTACTTTTGTACCTGAGAAATATGGATCTAGTAGTAACCCTGTTTTTTCGTGAAATAAATTACTGTAGCCCTGGTCCCTTAATTCACCGCAAATATCTTCAGTTTGTCGTGACTGCCAAACGATTGCTTTGTAGATAGGCTTTCCTGTGTTTTTATCCCATACAACAGCCGTTTCCCGTTGATTGGTGATGCCAATACTAGCGATATCACCTGCAGAAATATCTGCTTTACGGATCACATCCGCAATACATGAAAGAATTGATGTCCATATTTCGTTTGCATCGTGCTCTACCCATCCTGGTTTTGGGAAAAATTGCTCAAACTCATGTTGGGAAGTAGCAACGATACTACCTTGTTTGTTAAATAATATAGCACGTGAACTTGTTGTACCTTGGTCAAGAGATAAAATAAATTTCTCCATGATATTCTCTCCTAAATAGTGATTTTGGCAATGATGTATTTTTACACCTAAAAAAGAGCTTAAGGACTAATCCTTCGCTCTTTTTAGGAACTTAATAAATTTACCACGTTTAGCTTCGATAGAGTACAGCCTAGTGTCGATGATTCCAGATGGAAAGGAAAGCTTCCGTTAGAAACATCCCATACAAAAAAGTGATTTCCCATTTCAGGGACGTGGCAATTTATTGTCCAGCGCCCCTTACTTGAATCCTATTTTAGGGGCACTAGTTGTACTTGGCTAATCCTTCGCTTGCACTTTGGTTTTTAAAATACAGTATAAAGCGCAGTGTTTGCTAATGTGATCATCGTCATTAATATTGTATTTAAGAAGGCCGCAACATAAACATTTCCTGTCTTACGGTATAGGAATGTATTGAAGATAGCAGCTATTGTTAATACGGGAACTAAACCAATAACGATAATAGATGAAAGAGATTCAGCAGGATATCCTGCTACTCCTGTTGTAAATAATAATCCGTAATGGTAAGCCAAGTAAAGGATTAAACCTCCTACAAAATGTAGAATGGAAGCAATATATCCTTTAAATCCGTTAAATTTCTCTCCGGTAGTATTCATGTTGACAGAAATTCCAATGACAAAGTAGTAAATAAAGAATAGTGGAGCATATTTTAGTAATGCAATCACATGTTGTCCTTCGAATGTTTTTACTGCAAATGTCCAAAGTCGGAAGTCCGTTTTAAATACAGCATCAACGATATACAGCATACCGTATCCAATAACAACTGCAACGATAGCCGTGACTAGTGATGCAAGAATAGCCTTCACATTAGCCTTTACTCCATAATTAGCAATTGTTGCTCCTTCTGGTTTTCTAGAAATGTAGTGGGTGCTAACTAGTAACATCAACATAACAATAGCTACATTGATCGCCCAATAGACAGTTGGATTTGCTGTTGGTGCTCCAAAGAATTCAGTTTCCGTAATGAATTTGTCTTGTCCATTCAAATACCAATATTGAATCGCACTTAAAACAAGCATGATAATAGACCATGATTTCATATTTTTGTTAGCATTCTTCACAAATGAATAAATCATGACAATAGCAAACGTAATAATTAATATGAGGTTAATTTGTCCTATTAATCTCATTCCATAGGTATCACCACTATACCAAGCAGTAAAGAATAATGCTGGGAATAATCCACCGAAAATCAATAGAATATAGCTTGCTACTTTAGCGCCTGGTGTTTTGGGGCCAGGTAGTGCCTCTGGTTTTTTCGTATAAATATATTTAAAGAATGGTAATTTCGCTAGTAACAAGATCATTGGAATAAAGAGTAGGAAAAATCCTATAAGAGCAATAAAGGATGAATATTCTTTAAATACCCATGATTGTCCATCTTTACCAATAGTTACGAGGTTATCATAGTCTGCAAATGTCATATCATAGAAGTCGATAGCATAGCCTGTTGATGTTTTAGAAAAATGGTTCCATGGATGGGTTTCATTTGGCTGATAAATTACTCTTTTCCCATCATCAACTTGGTAAACTTCCCCGGCTTGAGGGTTTTCTGGATTTCCTAAAAATCCTTGTCCTTCTTCCGTGTTAACGTAGTCTTTTTTCACAACTGGTTCTGAAGCCATCTCTGCTTCTCGGTCAAAGAAAAACTCATCGTATTGTCCAGCAACTTTTCCTGATGTCCTTGGACCATATGAATTATTAATATCTTCGTCGGTATAACCTAGCAATGTTAACCACCAATAATCCGAACCAAATGTTAGGGAGCTAGCAATTTTACGATAACCATTTTCTTGGAAATCGTTCTCATCTAGCATAACTGCATGTGTAGAAGAGAATCCGCCCATCGAATGACCTGAAACTGCAATCATACCATTGCTATTTTCATCTTTTAAGACATAATCTTGATCATACATATATTGCACTGCGTCATAGATAGCGTGTGGCCAAAATGACATAAACGGAGACTCTTTTTCCATTGTCCCTGTAGAGTGTCCGTGATCATATTGGTCTAATGCTAGGACGACATAGCCTCTTTTAGACATTTCAATTGCTTGTGCATCTTGCATTTCAGCAGAATTCAGATAACCATGTGTTGCTACAATGGTTGGTCTTGGTTCTTCATTAGATCCATTTGGTTTATATAATAAACCAGAGAGTTCACCTCTTGGTGTATCAAAGTAAATTCGGTCTACTTCAACATCTCCACTGGAACTATTAAACTGAGATGCTAAAAAACTCCCTACAAAAATCAATACTAAAGAAATAACAATCCATAAGATAGGATTCTTTACGTTTTTCATGATTTTCCTCCTATTCAATTTGTACGTTTTTCTAGATTAATATAAAAAGTAAAATAGTATTGTCTATTATTCCAATAATAGATATTCGTGAGAACATTATGTTTCCTATATAATACATGATCCCTCCTCTTGTTTTATAGGAACTGTAATTAAGGTGTAAAGAGAATAAAAAAAGACACACTATTATTTCCTTGAATTTAATATTCAAAGATTATAGTGTGTCTCCGAGTTCTCGTCACAAACTATTAACTTAAATATAAGTATATTATGATTTGAAAACGTTGTCAACGTTTGTCGTTTTCAGTTACCACAATTCTTTGTTGGAGGTTGTTATCGCAGTCGCACCACTATTTAATGTGTTTTTTACATCCTCTTTTGTACGGATTAATCCACCAGCAATTACTGGTATTCCAGTTTCTTCGTTAATTTCTTTCAATATGCTCGGAATGATGCCCGGTAGAACCTCTATATAATCTGGTTGGATATTTTTGCAAACTTTCAAATTGTGATTAATTGCATGACTATCCAGTGCAAACAAACGTTGTATTCCTACAATATTATGCTTTTTCGCGGTTGTGATTACGTTTCCTCTAGTTGAGATAATTCCATCCACTTTGATATCGTTGATTAGATATTCTAATCCGTACTCGTCCACTTTCAACCCTTGGATTAAATCAACGTGCATAAATACTTTTTTATTTTTTTGTTTTGTATATTGTACCAGGCTCTTGACTTGGGATAATCTTGTCTCTAAAAAAATGATATTTTCATGATCACTGGTAAGGGCAGCTTCGAAATCCTTCATACTTCGAATAGCAGGCAATACACCCTCTAATTTTGTCATTTATATCACCTCCAATAGAATTTAATGATAGGTATCTCGAAGAATCCTATTAAAATATTAATTATACATTTCTTTATTAGATAGACAAGAATTTGAATTTGAGGCGCGAAAGAATAAGTGCGAAGGAGAACTAAGTAGGTGCCTGGCACCCATCCTAATTTGTCGAATATATTTTTGGGGTATAACATGCGTATGGTACTGGACTGGTGCTGGAGTTGAAATCTAAATTAACCGATAGGTAGTCTGGCGGGCCAAGAGCTACGAGGAAACGAGTCCGAAAGTATACTGGTATTAAGAGATATGATTGATGGTACTTTTATAACCAGGTAATACAAGGAGATACACTAAAGAGTGTGCTAGCTAAACTAATGCTATAGTTGCTAAAATACCAAAGTAGTAGCAGTAGAATATTTTCTAACTAATAGGTTGTGTATCGATTTTTTACTAGCTAGGATTTATAGATTATTGTTCGATAAATCCTAGCATATTTTATAGGTGAATGTTCTTATTCCTACATGTGTATATCCTATTCACTTAATTATTCAATATCCCTTCTCATAATCAACTACATTAATACCTAACTCCCCATCCTGAATATAACGTTTGAGATTAGGAATAAATATATCTTTAATTACTCGATCCGTATAATATTCGGTTGCTCCTGCCGTGTGGGGAGTGACAATTACATTTTCCATATTCCAAAGTGGACTATCTTCTGGTAATGGTTCAGTAGCAAACACATCAAGCCCTGCACCAGCTATTTCATTGTTTTGTAACGCTTGTATTAAGTCATCCTCCACAACAATTTGTCCCCGTCCTATGTTAATGAGGATGGCACTATCCTTCATTTGTTTAAACTGTTCAGCGGCAAATAGATTTGTCGTCTCTTCCGTCAGAGGCAGTGTAATCACAACAATATCACATTGTGGCAGTATCTCTTCCAATTGATCTGGTGTATACATTTGATCCACATATTTCGTCAGTACTCCAGAACGACGGACGCCTAGCACATTCATTCCAAATGCTTTGGCTATTTTTGCTGTCTCCTGTCCAATTGCACCAACCCCAATGATACCTATGGTCTTCTCATGAATCTCATGCTTTAGGTTCGCATTATCCCATGTTTTGTTTAGTTGTTGACGGACATAGGTATGAATCTTACGGGTTAACCCTAACATTAATGCAAATATAGTCTCTGAGATTGGATATGCGTGTACCCCGTTGGCACTTGTAATGGAAACGTTTCTTTTTTGTAATGCTTCCAATGGGAGACTATTAACGCCAGCACTCCAGGTTTGGATCCATTTTAAGTTTGTATTTTTCTCCAGGATAATAGGTTCAATGGTTTTGTTCCAACGAGCGACAATTTCAGCTTTTTTTAGCTCATCTGATATTACTTCAGGATCTTTTTCTGCTACAACATCCCACCCAGGAGCTATTTTCTTAATTTCATTTAGATAGGTTTCACTTAGATCGAGATTAACTACGATTGTTCGTTTTGACATAGGTTCCTTCCTTTCGCTAATAGTGCCTTATTATTGATAAGTTAAGTATAGCATGCATTACATTAATAAGAGGAGGGGAAGGCAGCCTCGCAAAAAAAAAGCCCCTTATCATTCATAGGAAACGACAGGGACGATTCTTATCGCAGTACTACCTAATTAGAATAATAATATCTTTATCTGTCTGGTTGTAATTAGGGATTTTTATTAATAACTTACTTCTAACTGACTTTGAATGTTCATTGTCCAATCGCTTGGGATATCGGAAAATAAGAGATGACGAGGTGGAAGACTTACTTTCTCTTTCATTGCTTCTAGTACGTCACACGAAACGTCAATATTTTCATCGATCCAGACGTATTGCATATCGGAATGGATGATATTTTTGTACCCAGCATCTTTTAATAATTTTCGGAGGTGATGGATGGAAACTCGTAATGAATTTTGTGCACTTACTTTATTGGAATTTGGCCATAATGCTTCGCAAACAACCTCTTTTGTAGATTTACCAAAGAAGGCGACATATGCTATTAATTCCCTTGCTTTTCTTTGGTTCCACTTTCCTTCTACTTTAACTCCATTTATTTGCATTTGAAAAACCGTTAGAAAATCAATACGAATAAGCATTGATTTTTCAATTTTTTCGTAAAGCATATCTAAATATGGTAGATCTAAGTTTTTAGCTGTATTCCTTTTTTTTACATCGTGTTCTTGAATAAACTCTAGAATGTGGGCTGCTGTATGTTCTGGCTGATCGACATGAACCATATTCGAAGCATTCCTAAGGATCTTAGCTCTACCATTAGGTAAATACTTCATACTTATATTGGTTAATTCAGGAGGATAATTTACATCCATTTCTCCATTTAGTAATAATGTTGGTATAAAGATTTTCTTTAATTTTTCTAGATCTAGTGCATTTGCTTGTAATAAAAAGATATCCATGTATAAATCCAGGCGGGCTTTTTCAAATGAATTCTTAATATGCTCGTGCTTTTCTGGATCTTTTGTTTCCATTATTTGTGGAATCATCCAAGCACCTAGCTCTCTTCCGGTCATTCCCTTAATCTTCTCCGTACGGTATTTAATGCCTTTTTCAGCAACACTAGCTGGATAGTAAAAAGGGGTAGATAGGATGGTGTACGATAATGGCTTAACCATCTCACTACTAATTAGCTCTATACCTAGCTGTGCGCCAATTCCGTGGCCAACTAGATGATAATTTGTTATTTCTTCCTTTTCTAAAAGGGATATAAAGTCTATGAAAAGTGCCTTCCAATTTCGTTCATCATCTGAATAAAAAGTCCCGGAAGAAAGCCCATGCCATCTTAAATCATAGGTGAATAAACGATAGGAATCTTCTAAGTAGGGTATTAAATAATGCCATTCTGTATGATCCAATCCAACACCATGAAGAAAGACAATTGTGTTTGCGTGCTCACTTGAAGGTGAGCAACCTTTTATATCGTAATGAATAGTTGCATCTGTTAAATCTATTTTTTTCATAGTTCCTCCATCTATGTAATGACTTTGTAATAGGGACTATGTTACTATTTTAGTTATCTTAAGAAATGATTGCAATAAAATGGTAGAAATAGGTAGTAATATTAATTTTCTCAATCTTCAATTTATGGAGGGGTAAAATATGGAGACGAATACAGTAATCCTAAAAGACAAGCTAGTAAAAACAGGAAGTTCACCTGTTTTTGATGAAAGCTATAATGAAATCGGTTCGATTCATTATAAATTTCTGTCTGTAAAAGGGAAAGTAGAGATAAAGGATACATCTGAAAACCTAGTATCTAAGGGTGGAGCGAAATTGGTTTCCTTGCTCCCAAAATGGCAAATAACGTCTGGTAGTGGAGACGAAATTGGAACAATTAAGAGAAAACCTTCTTTGTTTAGAAAAAAGTATAGCTATAGAAATAGTCAAGGAAACACTTATAATATAAAGGGAAGTATAACCGATCGTACCTTCGATGTAGTTAATGATAGGGGAGTGCGTGTTATACAAGTTTTTTCTATTTCTAGTATTATTTCCTTACGCCCACATACATTTGCTGTCGAAATTAACGGAAAAGAGTTTTCAACGTGGGAAGCCATTAATTTAGTACAAGGAATTCGTTCATTAGTGAAAAGGGAGCAGAAGTCTAAACAAAACCAGCATGATGTTTAAAGTCTATGGAATACCGAAGTAATTTGTTACTAGTAGATTAACACTTTTCGTACACTAATTATCTATCAATAAGTGGAATCGTGATATAATAGTCCTATTATCGAATGAAAGGAGGCCTTCTTCATGGAAATGACGTCCTTGATTATTTGCGTTCTAGTTGGTGGAATTATCGGTACTTTTTTATTAGAGTTAAAAGGAAAGCATTTTGGGAAAAGAATAGAGTATAAGTCAATCTTCCCTAATACAAAGGACGACTGGACAAATAATGTCCTACAGACCATGGTTGTATCTCGTGGTACTGCACCAATATACAGTGATTCACAGCTTTCATCTGGTACCTATGTGGATGATAATTTTCATCATCAGTCTGGACATGATCCCCATGATCCATATACGAACCCTGGTCTTGATATCGTTGTTGACGAAAGCTATCACGGAATTGATCATGGTTCCGGGATACATGATGCGGGTGCTAGTGATCCACATAATTATTAAAGTAAGGGGAGAACGAGATGCTATTAGCATTAGTCATCGGATGGGTAAACAATTGGTTGGATATTGTCGATAAGGGCGAACCAGTATTATTAGTGATTTACATACTTAGTGTGCTATTATTCGTAAATTATTACCGTGTAAAACAATTTACTTCCATTGATAATGGGAAGGCTGGCTGGTTGTCTGCGTTTGTTGTTGGTTTAGGTCATGTTTACTCGCAAAAGAAAACACTTGGATACATTTTGGTCATTTTGCATTTCGTTGTATATTTTTCTGCGATCAATATGGAAGATAGGACCTTGATATACGTGTGGATCGGTTTAACTGTTCTATCTGTTATGCATGCCAATATGACGGCTAGTAAAATGAATGACAAGCTAGCAAAGCAATCGCTACAGAAACTCGCCGTAATGAAATATCGTAACCTAAA
The DNA here is from genome assembly GCF_900111445.1 of Oceanobacillus limi. GTDB lineage: Bacteria > Bacillota > Bacilli > Bacillales > Amphibacillaceae > Ornithinibacillus > Ornithinibacillus limi. The sequence continues at coordinate 147,512 of NZ_FOHE01000003.1, forward strand.
GGCATCTATTAAGCCTGGGACAGTAATTGCTCCAGATACGAATATATTGATGCATGAACAATTAACACTAGTTGCAGCTTTTCGAGATAGTGATTTAAAGCTATATATTAGTAAGCAGGTAATGAAGGAACTTGATGGTTTGAAAAATAATGATTCACCGGGAACGAGAAAATCTGCCCAATTAGGGTTCGATATCCTGGAGATGTATCAAGAAGCAGGACGTGTGGTTTTCATGGAAATACCACATCACAATTATTTAAAACAGCGCCACTTAACAGGTGGTCCAGATGAAAAGATCATTGCTTCTTGTTTAGAATTATTAGAGAAAAATGTACCTATCGTTTTTGTTTCCAATGACAAAGGTGCACGCATTTTGGCACGTAACAGTAAAATGCCGACATTATCGATATAAGGAAGCGTGGGGACGGTTCTTTTGCTTCCTCGTTTAGTAGAATTAATCGACAGGTGCCAGGCACCTGTCGATTTTTGCAAAGTATATTTTTCAGGGTGTGGGTTTATCATACCAGGCTCTAATAAAATGGTACGGATTGACGGTTCTTATTAAGAAAGATGTTTCAACTGACTTATAAGGTACACGGTAGATCTGGGTTCGTTCGAAACAATTAAGAATATATAATAGATCCCCAGTAGAAATAATATTTCTATAGGGTTGTTTAAGCAAGATGAGTGTATCACATACGCTGAAATGAAATGTAAGTGTTCGACAATTTTTATAGTATATCAAGTTAAACAGCGCCTGGAGAACCTTGTTACATCTAGTATTCATTAAATTTCATCATACAAAAACAGGATATCAAATGCTGATATCCTGTTTCCCTCTAAAAATTAAAATGGAAATCCGATAAGACTACTTTGAATCTGGTCTATTAAATTCCCAACTATACTATCTCCTATTATCAATAAGATAATCCCAATAGCGATATTTGTAATAATAATTCCATAGACGACGTCGATTCCTTTATCGTCCCGTGCAAAGGTTTTTATCGAAAAGATAGTCGCAATACTCGATATAGATACCAACCCTAATGCTACAAAAAGAAGTATCGCACTAAACACATTAATAGACAATATTAAAAACAATAGGCTAACCAATAGAAGTGAAGTTGGTAATACCATTAATGAACCAAAGATCGTTAGAATTCTAATGTAAGATAGTTCTGCATTTAAGAGTTTAGATACTCCAAACTTAATACCTACTAATATTGCAAAGAAAATTAAAATAAACACTAGTGGTTTTAAGACTGTTTCAAAAAAAGGAACTTCTATAAAGTCGGGGCTGATTTTCTTTGCTATCGTAAATGTATATAAAGGCAATAGAAGTGAGAAAAGCACGAGTGTAATTATACCATTTATGTTGTCTGATTCTGAAACCTTTTGGCTTGCAGTGAATGGTCGTTTTAACGCCTGTGGAATAAATTGTATATAATTCCTTCCAATTTCTTTTCCTTGCTCTACGTATTGATTTTGCTTATTATTTTTTGTTTGTTGCTCACTATGTGCTGGATTTTTAGCTTCGTTTTGTGAGGCGGCAGCATGTTCTTGATTAATTTTCCCTCCGCAATTTATACAAAACTTTGAATCCTGATCTACTTGTGCTCCACATTGTGTACAATGCATGTAAATCTCTCCTTTTTTATATTGAATATAATGCTGAATCTATTAAAATATTATTATAATTTCCAACTCAAATTACTCTTCTGTAGCTGATAATTCTTGTACATTATCAGCATTAAATCCCCAAAATAAGTTATTATAATTATTAATTAACCAACTACTACTTTCGTTGTCATAAATGAATTCGTACTCTCTGTCGTAATGGTTTTCAGTTGTTGCTACATCATCTTCTTCCACGTCAACAATCGTCGAATTAAAATATAGACTTGCATCTACATACGCCATATATGTGTCCTCTTTTAAAGATAGGTCAAAACTGTCTAAATCGATAATACTTTTATCGTAGCTGCCAACCCATTTCTTCTCATTACTTTTTATATCAGAAATGTCTTCTGTATATACTTCCAATAACGGATCAGTTACATTTGAAAAGAGAGAATTATCGAGATCGTTATATGCATCTGACCAATCTTGAGCGTGTGTATGTATAGCATCCATGACATCTGATTTTATCGTTTCTAAAACAGAATCGGCGACAAAATAAACAGAATTGTCTTCTATGGTGATTTTTTCTGTTTCAACCTCTCCCCAAGGAAATTGAAGGGTAGCGTATGATGTAATAGAACCATCTAATGATACAGGACCAAACTGGTTGTCGTCTGATTCATTAAATTGAATTTCCGTGTCATTTACATAGTAGGTAACATTTGATGCAATATCTTCAAAATTAGAAGAAAGCTTTACGTTTTCTCCGTACAAAGGCAGTTCAGCGTATGAATTCTGATTAGAAGGATTCATAAGTTCCAAATCATAACTATTTTCTAGCATGGCGAATTCATCGGAGTATTCTGATTTTAGTTCATACACCCCAGGTAATACCGGACCATATTCTAGCTCATAAGAATCTGAATCTGCTGTTGCAATTTCTTCTCCATTAAGAAGTATTTTTGCATCCTCCATATTTGTTGCAACATTAAAATAGAATGGAACAATGTTGATTTGGTATCGATCAAAGAGAAATGCTGTCTTGCCTTCTTTTTCTAAAAAGAAAACACTGTCGTCGAAATTATTAGTTTCCCCATTCTCGTATGAATCAGCTTGTTTTTTTAGTGAATCCATAACGAAATTATAGTATGACGGATTGTCATTTAGATAGTCTAATAGATGATCGATATCGTCCGTAGCTATCTCTAATCTTGAATCTTTTGAATGAAGCATAGTAGAGAGTTTGTCATTATCCTCATCAAGAATCGCTTCACCGAAATTTTCAATGATTCGATTCTTATCGGTCAAGGTTGAACCGATTTGGTAGCCAATTAAAAGTAATATTATAGCGATGGAAGTACTTATGGCGACAACCTTTTGTTTTTTTGTCCATTTCTTTTTAGGGACATGATTCGGGTTGGCGGTACTAGTAGAACTAGAGTTTGTTCTTGGATTATCGAGATTAGTTTCTATGCTTGTACCACACTCTGAACAAAAACTAGCACCCTTCTTTAATGGATGTCCACACTCCTTGCAATACTTCAATAAGATTTCCCTCCTTCCTCTTAAATAATAATCTCTACTAGTATAGTACAAAGCATTTAATAATTCACCCAGTTTTTACAAAAAAACTCAAATATTGGCAAAAAATTAATCGACAGGTTCCCCGATAGGTGCCAGGCACCTGTCGATTTCTGTTTGTTGGGTGATTTATTTTGTATATCGGTTGGCATAGCTGCTGGCGACAAATGCGTCTGGTTTAATTTTGGGCTCCAACCCTAAGGACTCCATTCGTGCAACCATTTCATTAACAAAGACACGTGTTTTATTTCTTCTTCCTGATCCGATGTCGATATGGCCCTCCACTGTGAAGGATGCACCTTTATAAATATGTGGTAAAACAATATCGATTAGCTCCTTCTTTCGGTCTTCTGTAAACATCGATACGACTTCTTCTGTCAATGTCGTTTCATAGGAAATCCGTTCATGGAGGTTCATCATTTTCCTTGGCACCTTCACTTTTCGAATACAGGCCCAAGCACCTTTTCTTTCACGTTGGATTACAATTCCTGTAATGAATAGCGTGTAGTCTGTATGAACCTGTGAATCGGTTCCAAAGATCAATCGGTAATTCCCCGTCACATCCTGTTTCATATAATTAACAATTCGATTATAGACTTGGTCAAACGTCATATTTTTTTGACTAAGGTTTTGGAATGAATCCGTCAACCTATCGAAGTCTGTCATGTGTGACATTTCCCTCCTAATAATGGAGCAGATTTGAAGTGATCGTCCTATTATTATTTATAACAAATATGGGATAAAATAATTCCTTTTAATACTTTATTTATATGTAAAATTACATTGGAACGGGACAGGATATACGATTCATTTTGGGAGATAGCTTTTCCATAACGCTATATCCTTTTCATAGTTTGTCCGACTCCTTCATATGTTTTTAGAAGAAAGGAGATCGGTTCTATGGGGCTGTTTCATGAATTTCGTCAGTTTACAATGCGTGGAAGTGCAATTGATATGGGAGTTGGGGTTGTCTTAGGAGCTGCGTTAAGTAGTTTTATCGATTCGCTTGTCCGGGATATCTTACTTCCACCAGTTGGTTTATTATATTCAAAGATGAATATAGAAAACTTATATATTAGCCTTAATGGCCGAACCTATTCTTCGCTAGCGGAGGCGCAGGAAGCAGGTGTTGCCACAATTAATTATGGGCTGTTTATTTCCGCAACAATTCGTTTTCTGATTATTTTATTTGTTGTTTTCCTTGTTGTTAGACAGATAAACCGCTGGAAAAAGCCACATCAACATCCGCTTGAATCAATGACGAAAAAAGAATGCCCGTATTGTTGTTTGTCGATTCCTAACAAAGCAAAAATATGTCCGCACTGTTCTTCCAAATTGGAAAAAAAGCAAAAGGAAGAGAATAATGCGCCGCGTTGGCGAATAAATTAATGTGTGTCTAGTACGAAAAAGTCCATATTGGATGGGACAAGAAACCTGTCCCCCTGACCCACCCTTGACCCTTTTCTCTTCGTGCGAGTTGTGTTATACTGACGGTGACAATTACATAGTGTGCTTACTAGGGGAGCCGATAATGGCTGAGACAGATGGATATCTGGACCCTTTGAACCTGATCTGGGGAATACCAGCGTAGGGAAGTGGGATTGATAAATGATATGTTTATGCTACATACATATATAGAAGGCCACCCCTATAAGGAGTGGCCTTTTTCTTATGCAGAGGAGTTAATCGCTTATGAAAAAAGGGCAATTACATGTTGTTTCAACAGGAAAACAACCACCAGAAAAACTAGCGGACATTGCTGGGGACATTCATCCATATGTGGATGCCATTCATATTCGGGAAAAAACGAAGACTGCAAAAGAAATCTATGAACTTGTAAAGCTATTCCTAGCAAACCAAGTTCCGCTATCCAAAATTATCATCAATGATCGCGTCGATGTAGCGTATGCCACAAAGGTTCATGGTGTCCATTTAGCGTACCACTCCTTACCAATAGCGTTGGTTAAGGATCATTTTCCCGAGATGAAAATAGGCTGCTCGGTTCATTCCTTGGAGGAAGCACAACAGGCTGAAGTCCAGGGCGCAGACTATATCACATATGGCCATGTGTTTGCGACAAATTCGAAGCCTGGGCTAGCTCCTAGAGGGATCGAGTCATTAGTGGCTGTCACGAGGAACACGTCTATACCAGTGATTGCAATAGGTGGCATCAAACCAAGTGATGTAAAAGCAGTGCTTGAATCTGGTGCTAAAGGTGTTGCTGTCATGTCAGGTGTGTTGGAGGCTGATAATCCTTTAGAGATGGCGAAAGCATATGCAATGAATCTTTCAATCTAACATATCCAATAAACCCAAAATAGAAAGGAGCGTTTTATGCCGAATACGTATGATGCAATTGTGGTAGGCGGTGGAATCAATGGCGGTTCCATCGCTTACAATCTCGCAAAACGTGGGAAGAAGGTCCTTTTGTTGGAAAAAGACCGCCTAGCAAGCAAGGCTTCTGGAGCCGCAGCGGGTATGCTGGGAGCGCAGACTGAATTGGATGAAGCTGGTCCAATGTTCCAATTAGCGAAAAAAAGCAGAGCAATGTTTCCACAACTCTCCGAGGAAATAAAAGAGTTGACGGGAATCGATATTGAATTCGTTCATAAAGGAATGTATAAGATCGCATTGTATGAGGATGAGGAAATCCAGTATAAGCGCATTATTCAGATTCAAAACGAAGTAGGCGAGCAAGCAGAATGGATCAACCAAAATGAGCTACGCATGCGTGAACCAGCCCTATCTACAGCAATAACCGGTGCGATGTATATAGAAAAAGATGGGCAAGTGTCCGCTCCCAAGCTAACACTAGGGTTTTTGAAAGCGGCTGCATCATTAGGAGTCGAGATAAAGGAATATACAGAAGTTACCTCCTTTCCCATGGAAAATGGAAAAGTAACCGGCGTACAAACAACAGCAGGTCTTTTTGAAGGGGAACATGTTGTAGTTGCTGGAGGAGCATGGAGCCAAAAACTACTCCAAGAGGTAGGTGCGCAGCTGAAGGCCTATCCTGTAAAAGGGGAATGTTTCTCGGTATTAACGCATAAGCCATTAATCGCTGGAACAGTTTTTTCCCATGGGTGTTATCTTGTTCCGAAAAAGGGCGGGCGTCTTCTAGTTGGAGCAACGATGAAGCCAAATACATTTGACCAAATAGTAACGGTGGAGGGAATCCATACTCTGATGGGAAAAGCTCAAAAGATACTCCCATCCATTGCGGATGCTGAATGGGAGAGGTCCTGGGCGGGCATTCGACCACAAACGATGGATGGTCTCCCTTATCTAGGGGAGCATCCCAAATACGCTGGGTTATGGATTGCAACGGGGCATTTTCGTAATGGAATATTGCTTTCACCAATAACCGGTGAAATTATCGCGGAAATGGTAGACGGGAAAGCACCAACGCTTGATGTAACCCCTTTTCGGATTGACCGTCACGTGAAAACGATTATGTAGGAGGGAGTGTACATATGGAATTAATAATTAATGGGGATAGAGTAGAAGTTCCTGCAACAATTACAACCGTTTCTTCTTTATTACAGCATTTTGGAATTGATCAAAAGGTAGTGATTGTGGAATTAAACCAAGAAATATTAGAAAAAGCATCTCATCACGAAGCAACGCTTTCGGATCGGGACAAAATTGAAATTGTAAACTTTGTAGGAGGCGGATGATCATGTTAAAAATTGGACCATATGAATTTAAATCAAGATTATTATTAGGTACTGGGAAATACCCGAACTTTGATGTGCAAAAAGAAGCTGTAGCGGTTTCCGAGACGGAGATACTTACGTTTTCTGTACGCCGAATGAATATTTTTGAAGCAAGTCAGCCCAATTTTTTAGAAAAAATTGATGTGGAAAAATACAATTTATTACCAAATACGGCAGGTGCCAAGACCGCAGAAGAAGCGGTTCGAACAGCAAAATTGGCAAAAGCATCCGGGCTTTGTGACATGATCAAAGTCGAAGTAATAGGCGATCAAAAAACACTTTTACCGGACCCAGTTGAAACATTAAAGGCATCGGAAGAGCTATTAAAAGAAGGATTCATCGTTTTGCCGTATACCTCAGATGATGTGCTACTAGCCAAACGTCTGGAGGAAATGGGCTGCCATGCGATTATGCCTGGTGCTTCACCAATTGGATCTGGCCAAGGAATTGTGAATCCATTAAATCTTAGCTTTATTATCGAACAATCGAATGTACCGGTTATCGTTGATGCAGGGATTGGGACACCATCAGATGCGACAATCGCCATGGAACTTGGGGCGGACGGTGTATTATTAAACACAGCAGTTTCTGGTGCAGAGGATCCAGTGAAAATGGCTAAAGCAATGAACATGGCGATTGAAGCGGGAAGATTAGGCTATGAAGCTGGCCGGATCCCGAAAAAACGTTATGCAACAGCAAGTAGTCCGATGGAAGGGATGAGCATCAGTTGAGTGAGCGTTATTCCCGACAAGAGTTGTTCACTCCGATAGGGAAAGAAGGACAATCAAACATTCGCCAAAAACATGTGCTCGTCATTGGGGCAGGTGCCCTTGGAACAGGGAGTGCTGAAGCTCTTGTCCGTGCAGGAGTAGGGAAACTGACGATTGTTGATCGGGACTATGTGGAATGGAGCAATCTGCAGCGTCAGCAGTTGTATACGGAAGAAGATGCAGAGAACCGGATACCAAAAGCAGTTGCTGCGGAAAGGCGCTTGAAAACGATCAATTCCGATGTAGATATCAATGCGTTGGTGTTGGATGTATCCGTTGAAGAGATTGAACAATTAATGGATGATGTTGACTTAATAATGGATGCTACCGACAACTTTGACATTCGTATGATTATTAACGATATTGCTCATAAACACCGGATTCCCTGGATATATGGGGCATGTGTCGGGAGCTATGGTATTAGCTACACCATTTTGCCAGGTGAAACCCCGTGCTTGCATTGTTTACTCGAAACGGTGCCAATCGGTGGATTAACCTGTGATACAGTGGGGATTATTAGCCCAGCTGTTCAAATGGTTGTCGCCTATCAAACGACAGAGGCTATGAAAATATTGGTGGAAGATTACGAGGCATTACGAAAAAAGGTAGTTTCTTTTGACTTATGGAAAAATCAGCATACAGCAATACAGGTCGATCGGCTGAAAAAGGCAGGCTGTTCCACCTGTGGAGAAGATCCTTCCTATCCTTTTTTATCATATTCCAACCAGACCAAAACTGCCGTGTTATGTGGAAGGGATACGGTTCAAATCCGTCCTCCAGAAAAAAGGGAGCGAGACTTGGAACAGCTAGCTGAAATATTAGCCGAACAAGGTGGTAAGGTTACTCGAAATCCTTACCTACTATCCTTTCATATTGGGGATCATCGTTTGGTATTGTTTAAGGATGGCCGTGTACTTGTTCATGGCACAAACGACACTGCTGAGGCGAAGACGTTGTATCATCGTTATTTGGGGTAGATTGAAAACTGGTGGAATAAACAGGAAGTGGATCCTCATTCCGTTATATGGCATATATATCGTACAAAAAGGAAAGTATGGATCCTCGTTCCGTTATTAGCCAAAAATAAATGGAATTTTACTTGAAAAAGGTAAATAAAGGAATGAGGATCCGAAACCATGCTCTACGAGTGTTATTTTAAATGATTAGCGGAACGAGGATCCGACTTGTTTTCGGAACGGTCAAAATAGAATTAGAACGGGAGCTTGTGGAAGCAGGCTGAGAGTACGAATAATCCTTCGTAGACCGTTGAACCTGTTGGGTAATGCCAGTGTAGGGAAGTGATGGCTGAAATATGGACTTTTCCCTAGGGAGAAGTCTTTTTTTTGGCAGATAGAAGTACAAACTACCCTATCCAACATAAGTGTAGTTAAGCCTTTTGTCTTAAAGACTTAGCAAAAGGCTTAATTTAATATAACTTCATTATCTTACCAGGAATAAGTGGAATGAAGACTTATTACCATTACGTTGGTGATAAGCATCTTTAAGGTGAAAATATCTCTTAAAAAAGGTGATCAAATGAATACAAAAACGTTAAAGGCATTGACGATAGCTGGATCAGATAGTGGTGGTGGAGCAGGTATTCAAGCAGATCTAAAGACGTTTCAGGAATTGGATGTATTTGGTATGTCTGCACTATCTGCTGTTACTGCACAAAATACACTTGGGGTTAATGGTGTATATCCGCTTTCCACAGAAGCCGTCAGCAAACAAATTGATGCCGTAACAGCTGATATTGGGATTGATGCGGTGAAGACTGGTATGTTGTTTAGCACAGAAATAATTGAAGTTGTTGCACGAAAAGTAAAGCAGTATGAATGGGGAAATGTTGTGGTTGATCCGGTTATGATCGCAAAAGGAGGATCTCGTTTGCTTCAAGAAGATGCTGTAAAAGCCATCAAAGAACAGCTCCTACCAGTTTCATTTGTTATTACGCCGAATATTCCTGAAGCGGAGGTGTTGACCAATAAACCGATTCGTACGCTAGAGGACCGAAAAGAAGCAGCAAAGCAATTATATGGGCTTGGGGTTAAGAATGTCGTTATTAAAGGTGGTCATGATGAAGGACAAACGGAACTCATCGATCTGTTATACGACGGGAAGGAATTCCATTCTTTTACAAGCAAGCGAATTGAAACGAAACATACACATGGCACAGGTTGTACGTTTTCTGCTGCCATTACGGCCGAACTAGCTAAGGGGAAAGACATTCTAGATGCAGTACGTGTAGCCAAGGCTTTTATTCATGCAGCTATTGAAAACTCCCTTGGTATCGGAAATGGCCATGGTCCAACGAATCATTGGGCATACCGAAATGTGAGGGGAGGAGACGTTAAATGAAGGTATCTACAGAAGAAATGCGTTCATTATTAAAGACTTACTTTATCATGGGTAGTCAAAATTGTGATGAAGATCCACGAGAAGTTTTGAAGGATGCGATTCACGGTGGAATAACTTTATTCCAGTTTCGCGAAAAAGGAGATCAGGCTCTAGTTGGTGAAGAAAAAATTCGACTTGCCAAAGAATTGCTAGAAATATGTAAACACTATCAAGTTCCTTTTATTGTGAACGATGATATTGACCTTGCTTTAAAGATAAATGCAGATGGTGTCCATATTGGTCAAGATGATGAACCAGCCGAACAAGTTCGAAAAAAAATTGGTGATAAAATTTTAGGAATATCTGCTCATAATCAAGAGGAAGTAGAAGCAGCCATCAATCAGGGAGCAGATTATATAGGAACTGGTCCAGTGTTTCCCACCGAAACGAAAAAAGATACGGAAGCTGTACAAGGAACAATTCTAGTTCAAGAATTACGAAAACAAGGCATTTCAATCCCAATCGTAGGCATTGGTGGAATTACACCAGAGAATGCAGCATCCGTTGTTAAAGGAGGAGCTGATGGTGTTTCGGTGATAACAGCTATTAGCAAGGCAAAGTCACCAAAAGAGCAAGCAAGATTGCTTAAAGCAGCAGTGGATTCAGTAATGCAGTGAATATGCGTGGTATTAGTAAGCTGGTATATAACAAAAAATTCCCCTTTTAGTCGATTATTCTAAAGGGGAATTTTTGATGAGGTAAAAGTAATTATCAAATATGTTGCGCTTTTGTTCCGATCTCTTGAAAAAAGTGAAGCTGTTCCCTTTTTATATAGAAATCATCTCCACTAACTGTTATTGGTCTATTCCGCAAATATAATGAGATAAAACCTGCGGAAGACCAATTGTACTCAGGCTTATTCTACGATATTTACAAAAATATCTTGTAACGATGGTTTGGTGTCAATAAGTTCATATTCTTCCATCCAATCAATCGTTTCTTGCCATGATTCCGCTTCCTGACTTCCAAATCCATTTGTAGATTTCATTTTGGGCAACAGGATTTCGAGGCTTTCCTTTTCTACTTCTTCATTAAGTGGGAAATTGGCTTCATCTTGGTTGTTTAATAAAATATTCAGGGCTTCCTCTGGGTTTTCTACCATAAATTCGTAACCTTTTGTAGCACCACGCCAAAAGGAACGGATGGCATCGCTTTCGTTCTCCCAAGTCGTATCATTGGTCACAAATACCAGCTCATAAAAGCTAGGTACTCCATAATCGACTGGATTCATATAATCAACCGCATATCCCTCGTGTTGAAGTAATGGGACTTCATGATTAATGTAAGCGCCAGTTACTGCTGCTACATTCCCACTGACAAGAGATGAACCAAGTTCGAATCCGACGTCAGTGAGCTGAACTTGAGAGGGATCTCCGCCATCATTTTGTACCATTGTTTGTATTAATGCCTCGTTTAAAGGGATCCCAGGGAATCCAACATTTTTTCCTTCTAAATCCTTCGGCGTTTTAATGTCACTATCGGCCATAAAAACGGTATGGTTCAAAGGAGAACGAACAATTGCCCCAATTGATTTAACCGGAACATCCTCGTTTGCTCTGGCAGTTACCACATCTGGTTGGTAGGTAATACCTAATGTGATTTTTCCTGCAGCAGCTAAGTTAATTGGATCTGTTGGATTGGTAGGGAATTGAATGTTCACTTTAATTCCTTCTTCTTCAAAATAACCGTTTTCAATTGCAGCATATAAGTAGCTATGTACAGCATTTGGATACCAATCTAGCATAATATCAATTTCTGTAACCTCTTCGTCTCCTGCTCCCGATTGCTCACTTTGACAAGCTACAAGAACGATAATAATCAATGCGATTACCAATAAAAACAATGACTTTTTCACTTTGTTTTCCTCCATTTTAATGTGATTTTTTCAAGTGCGATAACCATAAGAAATAAAGCAATGCCGACCAATGATAATAGAACAATAGGGGCGAACACGCCTGCTCCATCAAACTGGTTCATCATTCGGCGACTAAAAAATCCTAAACCTGCTTGGGCACCAAGCCACTCCGCAATCGCTGCTCCAATCACACTTAATGTGACGGCGACTTTTAAACCAGAATAAAAATGTGGAAGTGCAGATGGTACTTGTAATTTGAAAAAAATATCACGTTTACTCGCTCCCATCGTTAATAACAGTTCCTTTATTTCTTGCCTACTAGAGCGTAGCCCATCATAAGTGTTTACTGTTATTGGGAAAAATGTAATCAGGAGTGTTACCGCAACCTTACTCCATAGCGAGTACCCGAACCAAAGGACAAAAATTGGTGCTAAAGCAATAATGGGGATCGTTTGGGATGAAATAATAATCGGGTAAAAAGCCTTTTCCGCAATTTTACTTCCATTCATCCAAATAGCTATTCCAATTCCAAATATAATCGATAATAATAATCCCGTAAGTATCACTAGTAACGTTGCTGGTAAATGTACAAAAAAGAGAATTGCTTTAAGTTCCCATAGTTTCATTGCGACTTGTGTAGGTGACGGCAAAATAAATGCGATCGCGATAAATCTAGCCGCAATTTCCCACGTAACGAGTAGGATAAACACAAGTAGTGCTGGTGCCAAAAAAGAGTTTCTTTTTTGAATCATGGTGTCACCCTCCAACGGAGCTGTTCAATCAATTGTTCTTTTAGCTTGATTATTTCTGGCTGGTGGATCATATGAAAATCTCTCGGTCTTCCCAAAGGGACGTTTATCTTTTCTAAATGCTGAACAGGAGTTTCCGATAATACAAAAACACTGTCAGATAAAAAGAGTGCCTCTTCCACATCGTGAGTGATAAATAAAATCGTTGTTTTCCACTTTTCCCATTTTTCCAATAACCATGCTTGCATGTTCATTCTTGTTATGGCATCCAGTGCACTGAACGGTTCATCTAGGAGGAGAATATTGGAACCACTTAATACCGCCCGAAGAAAGGAAACCCGCTGCTTCATTCCCCCAGAAAGATCTCTTGGATATTTATGTTCCACTCCTTTTAAGCCGAATTCCTCAAGAAGCTCTAAAACGCGTTGATGTGCATTGTTTTTCGCTACCCCTTTTAATTCGAGGGGGAGTGCAGCATTTTTTAAAATTGTTCGCCAAGGCATTAGTAAGTCTTGCTGTGGCATGTAACCAACTCGGCCGAGGCGGTTGTGATCGTGCTGGCCATTTAATAGAATCTCACCAGAGGTTGGCTGCTCCAGTCCGGTAATTAGCTTGAAAAGGGTGCTTTTCCCAGAGCCACTTGGACCAATAATGCTAATAAATTCTCCGGCATTAACATGAAAGCTTACGTTGTCTAACACATTTGGTTCAGTGGACGTTTCCATGCCGATTCCGTAGTGGAAGGTAATGTTTGAGAATTGTACTGCGGGACTATGCATCGATTGGCCACATCGCTTGATTGTACGACATTTCCCAAAACATATATTCAAAACGAGTTGTGTTTAGGAAGATTTCCTCTAAATGGGATAGCTCTTCTTCCGGTTTCCCTTTTGTAAGGTCATCAAGTAAGTCAATACACCACTGGGCAACCTGACCAAATTCTTCGGAGCTATACATTTTTATCCACTCGCCGTAAAATTCATGCTCGCTAGCTCCAGGTATTTCATTTAGTTCCTTACCTATTTCCCAGTAGCTCCAAGCACAGGGGAGTAGAGCTGCAATTAGGTCGGCAAGTGTTCCATTCTGTCCTACATGTAGCATGTAGTGTGTATATGCAAGGGTCGTAGGAGATGGCTTTGCTTCTTCAAATTCCTCTGGTGTGATTCCGAACTTTTTCCCGTACTGGCGATGCAAATCCATTTCTTCATTTAATGTCGAATCTAATAATGCGGCAAACCGTCCCATTGTGGCAACATCAGTAGACTTCGCAGCTCCAATCGCAAATAGTTTTGCATATTCTATAAGGTATAAGTAATCTTGAATCATAAAAAAACGGAATTTCTCTTTATCTAATGAGCCATCTCCAATCCCTTGAACAAATGGGTGGGAATGGTTCTTTCTCCAAATGGCTTGTAATTTCTCATGTAATCTTTCACTAAATTTCATCCCAATCACCTCTATTTAAATTTGTGGCTTCGCGCCTAATCTTTATTTTTTTTGTGTTGGTCCATTCAAAGATAAATTGTACTAATGTTTTGGTGTATTGAATCAATTGTTCTATTAAAACTTGTTCGTTAACAGAATGGGCGTTTTGTAAATCTCCAGGTCCGTAGATGACGGTTGGAATTCCTTCTTCGCCTAACCAGCCACCATCTGTTACGGTTGGGGAAACATCAAGGATTGCACGTTCACCAGATACTTTTTCATGTACTCCTGCTAAAAGCTGAACCCCTTCCTGTTCAGGATCTATTTCTAGGGATGGGAATATTTCTCCTTTGTCTTCAATCATAGAAGTTCCGCCCCAAGTAAACGTTGGAAGATTATCCTTTAACCAAAGGTCCCCTTTGGCAACGTTTAAAATGTATTCTTCAATTTCTTGGGCTACTTGCTCATGGGTTTCGTTTGGATAAAAATGAACCGTAATCCAAAGACGGCACTCGTCAGCGATAAAAGCTGCATGCCGACCACCTTCAATAACGGCAGGGTTGATCGTATTCGTACCTGCTGGATAACCGGGGTAACTTTTTGTTACGGCCCAGTGGCGTTCTAGCTCCTGTAGCCCTTCGATTATCTTCATCATTTTTTCAATAGCACTGGCACCGAGTACATTCCCGCCAGCATGAATCATTTTGCTTCTCATCGCATCGTGGAAGGTTTTCTCGCTTTTAATGGTGATCCAACCGGTAATGACTCCACCCTGGCCTTGAATATGTAAGTCACTCGTATCGACCACTACGGCAAAGTCGGCTTCGGCTCCACCATTACGTTTACACGCTTGTAACGTTCCAGCTTCACCAACTTCTTCTCCAATCACGGATTGAAAGGTTAAATCACCTGGAAGTTCCATCCTATTTTCCTTTAGTAATTGAATTGCAAATAACGCACCAGCCATACCACCTTTCATATCAGCAGCTCCACGGCCAATAATATATCCGTCCCGTACAATAGGGGTGAAAGGATCTTTCTCCCAGTTTTCGTCCGTACTCACTTCAGCTACATCCATATGTCCATTAATGATGAGGCTTTTATAGTTTTGTGAATCTAAACCTTTTAAATACCCCACTACATTGGGATCACCTGGGTAAATCTCCCATTTATCAATAGAAAATTCCTGGTTGTTAAGGAACGTTGCTACAAATTGTTGTGCTTCGTTCGTATTTCTTGCGGGTGGTGCTGGTGTTTTATACATTATTAATGTTTTCAACAACTTAGTAAGTTCATCTTGTCGCTCATCCACTTGTTTACAGATGTCTTGTATATCTTTCATTTCAGTCAAACAGATTCCTCCTTTTTCGATTAGCTACGGATAGGATTTTTGGTAAGGAAGGGCGCTAGTGATTCTGAAATGAAAAAGAGCTGAAGGATAAAAATGTAGTAAAAAAACCACTTCTTTTTATTGAAAGAAGTGGTTTATTATCCATACGTATGCTTCTTACTAAACATGCGCACAGGCGTTGTTTAGCTACAGCATTTCCACACTTCTTCCCTACGCTAGCTTTAACTAGATCAGGTCATAAGGGTTAAGACAAATGTCTCTCTCAGCTTATAGCACCCCTAGAGTGATTCCTATTTTATTCATATAAAAAACAATAACTCGTATATAGTAATATCATACGCGTTATGTGAAGTCAATAAAAACATTAGAATGCAAAATTAATAGTTAGATAAAATATACATAGTATAGGCGGAGCTCATTAAAATGTACTTTTGTAGTCTCTATCCAGTTTCAAATCCTTCCTTAATCACTGCATCCTCATGTATAATACAAAAATAACTATTAAACTAGAAATCTGGTGAAGACAGCTTTGAGAAAAATTTACATCGCATTATTACTTATTATGATGTCTTGGGGGTTTAATGTTTCTGCCGTAAAAGTGTTGGTTGCAAACATTGACCCAATTTTATTAACGGCTTTCCGTATTTTTGTTGCGGGCGTGGCTGTTTTAATTATTTTGGCCTTTTTAAAGGTTCTCCGTTTACCAACAAAAAGGGAAATGCTCATTATTATGCTTATCGCATTCTTCAATGTGGTTATCCATCATATATTTATTAGTGTTGGATTATCGAAAACATCTGGAGTGAATGCTGGCTTAATTGTTGGAACCGCACCATTGTTTACCATGATGCTTTCGGTTCTATTCCTAAGTAAACGTGTGACGATGTTTCGGGTTTTAGGATTTTTGTTAGGATTTACAGGGGTGGCGATTACGTCCATTGCAGGTAATGGTGGATTTACATCGATTTCCATTGGGGATATTTTTGTGCTTATTAGTATATTGGGGCAGGCCTATTCCTTTATCTTAATTAGTAAACTTAATCCTAACTTTGACTCGAGACTGTTGACTGGTTACATGCTTGTATTTGGGTCGTTCTTTATTTTTATTGTTAGTTTATTTGAAGGATCTGAAGTGAGTCAGTTAATTGAGCTATGGAGCTTTGATTTGGGCTTTGTTTTTCTATTTAGTGCTGTCATCGCAACTGCTGTTGGACATATGATTTATAATGCTGCTATCAAACAGGTAGGGCCGGCAGAGTCAGCAATCTTTATTAATTTTACGACGGTGTTTGCATTGGTTGGATCAGCCATTTTCTTAGGAGAAACGATTTTAGTTTCCCATTTTGTCGGATTAATTTTTATTGTGTTTGGTGTATTAATTGGCTCGGGTGCAGTAGAGCATTTGTGGAAGCGGAGTAGGCGGAAAGAAAGCTTATCGCATTGAGGTTGAAGGGGAGAAATAGCCTTTGTATTGACGCTCAAATTACTTAGGTGTCCCCCTGGAAGTTAGCGTATAAATCTAACTTTTGAGGGGGCGCCTTATCCAAACAAGCTTATCTTGTCCGATTCAAATCGTACAAAAATTCTATCATTATCGTTGGTTTTCTTCTATAAAGTTGATAATCCAATCAATATCTATTGATCCGTTGACAAGTGAATAATATTCCGTATTGATTCTTAGCCGTTCTTCCATAATGTAAGCCATTATCGGACGGTCACTATTTACTATATCAAAAGAAACGCCTCTTTCATTACTAACATCTGAATCCCAATCTCGTTGTTTCATTCTTTTCACATCATATTGACTTAAAAAGTCCATTAATTCATCAACGTGGTCTTGGTTTGTTGTTCTCCATTCGATATTTTGACCCGGATAGAAGATGAACATTTCAAAGCTATCCTCATCGTAGTCCATCGCTTCAACTAATCCCTTTTCCTTGTACTCATTGTATAACTTCAACGAAACAAACATAATTGGAATCATAATAAGGGTTGCAATTAAAATTCTTCTATTCATGAACCTTTGATTCTGACAAAACTGCAATACTCTTTCAGATAGATATGCCGTAAACGGAATGACAGCTAAGAAGTATAGTAAAACAATGATGATCGTGAAGGAGCTACTCGTTTCCCAATGGTCCGGAATAAAGTTAATGTTCTTAAAAAAGAGTCCATAAAAATAAGTATTAATGAGCAAAAATATAAGAAAAAATATCCAAAATAATACTTTATCTATCAAAAAATCCCCCTAACGTTATTCAGCTGACGATTTATATCTACTTTGTCTTTACGTGCGGTGATTCCGCATGTTGGAAAAACCCTTCAACTATTTTATTATACATTTCTGGCTGGTCTAGATGTACAACATGACCGGCAAAAGGAATGATGGACACATGAATATTTTCATTCGTCTTAGGGTATGTAATGGTTCCGATCGTTTCATGTTCGTTTTGTTCACCGACTATGAATAAAATAGGCATGTTTAACATGGATAAGTCGGCTGTTTCGTCAAATGGATACCAATCTGTGTTTTGCGTGGAATGAAGCAATTCTTTCCAGTCACCATCATGAATAGCATTAAAATAGTTGGCTGTATCTGGATCTTCAACTATTTTTGCGGTATTTTCTACATCTTCCTGATTGATTTTTTCCCAATCAGCTGGCTTTTCTGGGATAATACTAGACAAAGTTAAACTTTTCACCATGTCGGGGTGATTTTTAGCAAAAACTAGACCAACGAGTCCACCTAAAGAACATCCAACAATATGGGCGGATGGAAGACCTAACTCTTCTAGTGTTTCGGCTAAATCTTTTGCGGAACGATGAAAATAATCGGATAAATTATTCGATACCGATTTACCATGTCCCCGTAAATCCGGTAAGATTACTTTATACTTTTGTTTAAAATATTCTCTTTGCAAGTCAAGCTCTGTTTTTCCAGTTTGCAAGCCGGTATGAAGAAACACAATTGCTTCTCCACTTCCACTTACTTCTGTATGTAAAATCATAAAGCTAGATTCTCCTTATTTGGTGTATTATCTCTATTCCGCTGAAGCATATCATTTTCCAGTTTATCATCTCTATCATAGCACTTATCTGTATCAGCGCAAAATTTCCAATAATCTTTATAATTTATATATTTAGCACGGTTAGGAGTCGGTGGTTTTGAGAGTGCAGTTTTAATGGGAAAAGGGGAATTAGTTACATGCTGTGAATTATAGAAGAAAGCATACCAACCAACGTGTGATTCAGTATGCTGTTCAACATCTGTTTAGTTTTTCTCCATCGAATGTAAGTTGCTTTCTTGCAATGCTTTCCCTTTTTATTGGTTTGGTTTAATCTTCCTCCTTCAAGATCCCCGTGTCCACATAGCTTATTTCTCCAGTGTGGGCATTCATTTTTTCGATGTGGCCACCTGTTTTTGGGAATTCAGGAGTATAGGATAATGTATAGATCTTAGGATTGTCGAAGTATTTAACGGTACGAGCTAGTTTCATTTCTAGCTCAGCAAAAATTCTCTGTTCAGCTTTTTCCATTGATATAGTTGGTGTGGTATTTATGTTTTGCAGGCTTTGATATTGTTTGTCAGATAAGCCTGTAACAGAGCATTCCCGAATGATCCCGGTGTATAACCCAACATGAATATGCGCTTCGAATCCCTCTAATCGCAATCCTGCATGCTCTCGGTAGAAGGTAAACATTTGGGTTGGTTCTGGGTCAGGGAAAGCATCCATATCTTCTTCAGAATCTATGTCTTCGAATTCGTCCAGATCCTCTATCTCTTCATCACCATCTTCTGTTGCTTGATAAGGATCTTCCAATACGTACTTTTCATTGGAGTTTTTTACAACTAATTCAAGAAACTGTAATGCCCTTTCCATTAATGCTTCCATGGGTAGCTCGGTTAGGTTCTCCGTTTGATAGAATGGGAGATTACAATAGCTAAAATGATTGATATTGTCGTCAAAGATTGATATAACCGCTTCTTCCTCCTCGTCCTCATCCAATATGGCGTTTGGATCTACCCATATAACGGATCCTTCCTCCCCATCCTTTTTGATAAGTGAGTTTGGTATTCCTAGCATTTGTTCGATTGTTTCTGTTGGAGTTACTTTTGGAATTCGTTGTGCAGGAAGGTCTTCGGCATCCATGAATTCTGATACAGTTTCGATTCTTCCATCGATACCAACTCCCATGATATCGTGACTCGTATGATAAATTAGTTCCAGTTCTTCCGCCCCCTCATCTGGAAAATGAATGGCTAATTGGAGATAGTCGGATTTTCTTAATAGTTCTTTTGCTTCTTCATCAGAGATTTTAATTGTCGGATATTCAAGTTCAACGTCGGTTTGGCCAATATTTGCTGTCGTAAGGACTCCATCTCTTGTAAAGGAAAGTGTGCATCCGGTATGTGGGAGTAGCAAGCCTAGCTTAGGGTCACGCTCCTCGTAAGTAACCATGAAATTATTCTCGCTCCACTCGTTTAACATACTAAAATGTACTTCCCGATCAATAAAAGTATCAACAAATAATGCTGCTGTATGGAGCATCTTAGCGACATCTGCAGGTGTATTGTAGGTTTGTTCTTGTTCCTCATCGTAGTCAACTTCCATATCATACCCTTCAAAGCGACCATCATTGATGTGCACCGTACCATATACCTCTTTCGTGTGGGTATCGATGACTTCAGTGGTGTACTCATCTTCTACAATTTTAATAGAAGGGTTCCCCGGTATAAATGGTTGTAATTTCTTAGCTAACTCTTGCATAAACTTTCACTCCCTATTCAATTGTATAGTAAATCCTTCATACGTACGTTCCAATAACAAAGAAGGTTCCAAATTTTGATTAGAAGACGATTAGGCGAGGTGCCAGGCACCTGTCGAATATTGTCGGTGCCTGGCACCTGTATTTTGTTGGAGGAGGTTTGGGGTTCTTTGTCGAATAGGTTAGAGATCGATCATTTTTAAGGTTGGTGGTTATTGATATGGAGAAAGTGAGTTATGAACCGTTAACGTATACGAATGTTCTAAACGATAAGGGGAGAAGATTATTTTATGTCATTTTTAGTGTTTGTGTAATGATGGCTATCTTTTTTCTAGTTTTAGGGATCTATTTGGTAGCTATTGATCCTAACGTTTGGGGGCTGCTATTTCTGTTTATTTTCATGGCAGTGGCTATGGGGATTGTTGCTTCCTTTTTTTATCCGAAACGAAGGCAGGTTTATCACTATGAACTGAATGATAGTGGACTTCATCAATATTGGGAAAATACGAAAACAGGTGAGACATATGAAGTACATTTTTTATTCGAAGACATAGATGAAGTGATTATTGGTATTGCTGCCAACCGTGTCCATGTTCCGAAACGACGTGATTTCTATCGGTTTGACGGCCAATTAATTATTTCTTCCCAGGGAAGGTACTTTATGGAGCGGGTTTATTCATCAGAGCAATTAAATGAATGGGTAATACGCTTAAAGAATCATGTACCGAATATCACATATACCGAAGCAAATTTATTGGAAGCATTAGAGGCCAGGGCATATACAGAAATTGACTTTTCTAGGATACAAGGTACTTCAGATGACGTGGTTAGCAAGCATATCGGAAAAGAAAGTGTTCGAAACTTGTTTGCCAGTTGGTTGCCTGAAGATATGGAGGAGAAGGCTCAAGCTGAAAAAGAGAAACAGCTACGTGCCAACACGAAAAAGGCAGAAAAGCAAACGTACTTGAGTTTACTGGTGTTCTCCATTTTCATGGGCTTATTCTTACTACCCAATGCACCGGTCGACGAGGATAATTTCATTGAGATTACGGATAGGATCCTTATTGTTTATGGGATTTACCTATTCATTCCTGTTATTCTCCTTTTCTTTAGAAGCTACACAAAATGGTATAACCCACTCTTGTGTTGTCTGGTTACTGCGTTTGGATTAGGTATTGGTATGACCGTAGCAGCTTTCGTTGTTGAAATTCCATCTTTTGGGTCCATCGTAATGCTTGGTGCCCTAAGTCTATTATTTTGGATTCTTGCTTATGTCGTTGCGAAATTATTCAAGGTAATCGCAAACTTCATGTATAAACATAACTTATAGATGCAGTGGAGGTTCCACGGTGAGGTGCCAGGCACCTGTCGAATATTGTCGGTGCCTGGCACCATTTTTTGTGGAATTGTTTAAATATTGACTATTTTCTTTTTATTATTTTATAATGGTTGCTATAGGTTGGTGATGAGGGGGCGTGTGGTATGGAAGAGAAAGCAGAAACGTATAGTTATCATTCCCTTCAGCAAGATCAGGCATTTCGACGGTTATTGAGGCGCAAAAGCCTCTTTCGCTTAGTGATTACTTCATGTTTACTTGTTTTTTATTTATTTTTCCCACTCCTACTAACCAATTTAGGAGAGCTATTCGTTATGTTTTCCTGGATCTACTTATTTTCCTTATTTATTTTCACGTGGCTATTGGGGTACATCTATTGGAGGTATGCCAAAGCTTTCGAACAGAAAGTACAGGAGTTATACGATGAGAATGCTAGATAGAGGGGTTACTCTATGAACGTAACGTATTTTATATTTTTTCTAGCAATTGTAGTTGGAACGCTTATTATTACACACTGGGCTGCAGAACGGAGTAAAACGACTCATCAGTTTTACGTTGCGTCTGGTAGTTTAACAGGTTTTCAAAATGGAATGGCTATTGCTGGTGATTTTATAAGTGCAGCATCTTTTTTAGGTATTGCTGGTTTAATCGCATTTTACGGCTATGATGGTTTTTTATATGCAACAGGCTTTCTTGTTTCTTATATTATTCTACTATTCTTAATTGCGGAGCCGGTGCATTATCTCGGTAAATATACGATTGGGGATGTAATTGCAGCTCGTTTCCCGGGGCGTACGATGCGTCTTCTTGTTGCTGCTATTGGCATATTAATTTCTATTTTATATTTAATTCCACAATTAGTGGCGTCAGGTCTATTGATTCGTCTCTTACTTGGAGTTGATTATGCAGCATCTGTTTGGATTATCGGAATATTGATGACCATATATGTTGTTTTTGGTGGGATGGTTGCGACTTCTTGGGTCCAAATAATTAAGACGGTTCTATTAATGTCTGGAACCATATTGCTCGTCTTTATTCTCTTATCTTGGATAAATTGGGATTTTTCCTTTTTATGGGATCAAGCAGCGAAGCAAAGCCCACTTGGTGAACAATTTTTCCATCCAGGAAATTTGTTTGATCATCCGGTGGAAACCTTCTCCTTAACCTTATCATTAATTTTAGGAACCTCTGGATTGCCGCATATTTTAATTCGATTTTTAACCGTGAAAAATGCAGCTGGTGCTCGGGTTTCAGCGATGTCAGCAACATGGATTATTGGATGCTTTTATTTGATGACACTGGTACTAGGTATTGGTGCCGTTGCGCTGGTGGGCTGGGATCAGTTGGTACAAGCTGACTCCAGTGGGAATTTAGCTGCCTTATTATTAGCAGAGGTTTTAGGAGGCGACTTTCTCGTTGCTTTTGTGATGGCCGTTGCCTTTGCGACCATTATTGCAGTTGTAACTGGATTGATTTTTGCTGCGACATCCTCGTTAGCACATGATATTTATTTTCATACGATTAAAAAGAAACAAGTTGATGAAAAGGAACAGCTCTTTGTAGCGAGATTAACAGCTGTATTTGTCGGTTTTCTTTCCATCTTTTTATCGATTGGGATGGAGGAGAGTAATGTTGCCTTTTTAGTATCGCTAACTTTTTCTGTTGCAGCAGCTACAATTTTTCCTTTGCTTCTTTTCACATTTTATTGGAAGCGTTTTAATCGTGTGGGAGCATATTCTGGCCTGCTTACTGGTTTCTTTGTTTCCGTTTTATTAGTTGGTTTAGGACCTGAGGGATTATCAGTCCTCTCATTATATAATCCTGGCATTGTGGCTATTCCTTCTGGTTTTCTAGGTGCGATAGTCGGAACCCTGGTTACGAAAAAAACATCAGATGATCGATTTGAGGAATTAACCGTACGTGTACACACTGGAATTGGAGGCAATTGATGGATGATAGAACTAACAATTATTCTTCTTCAACGTATTGGTCTATTGTTATTAATTGCATTTATGCTAACTCGAATTCCTCGTTTTCGATCGTTATTGGATCGAGATATCACTGCAAAAACCGTAATTTATTACGCATTGGTGTTTGGGGTAATGGGTGCAATCGGTGCCCATGTAGGTGTAGTCATTCAAGGGGAAGAGCTCATGATGCAGCCATTGGTATTTCATCTTGAGGATGATGTTGTATTAATTGGGTTTAGTCTCGTCGTTGTTATGATTGCCGGATTGTTAGGGGGCGCATTTGTCGGGTTAGGAGCAGGTATCGTAGCTGGGTTATATGCTGCTTTTCTAGGTGGTTCCGGTTGGCTGGCAAATGCCTTAATTAATCCACTTGCAGGGTTAATCACTGGTTGGACCGGCCAATTTTTCTCTGACGAACGCGTAATTGCTCCAAATAAGGCATTATTTATTGGGATTTTTCCGCCGGTATTATATATGGGCTTATTATTGATCGTTTTACCGAATCAAGAAACAGGTGTTGAGATTGTCAATACAATCGGAATTCCTTTAGTAATTACGGTATCGGTCGCATTAGCCATATTTACCATGATGATTCGGGTTGCCCTTAATGAAACGGAGCGAGAAGCAGCACTCGAAACCAATCGAGCGCTATCGATAGCTGAAAAGACCTTGCCGATTTTACGGGATGCGCCACTATCGGTTCATGCGTGTAAATTAGCGAATTTATTGTATGATGAATTGGATGTAGCGGCGATTTCAATTACAGATCGAGAAAGGGTTCTTTCTCATATTGGACTTGGTGACGACCACCATCAGGATGGAGAGCCGTTGAAAATGCGTTTGTCTCGAAAAGCGGTGGAGCACGGAGAAATTCAAATTGCTTATGAAAAAAAAGATATTCAATGTCGTCTACAATCCTGTCCACTACAAACAGCTATTATGGTACCGATTTTTCGTTCCGGAGAAGTGATCGGATTAATTAACCTGTATTTTCGTCATTCTCAACAGATTCGTCAGGTTGAGATAGCGCTGGCAAAGGGGTTGGGTACCATCATAAGCAATCAGATTAATGGATTTGAGGCAGAACGGATGAAGGAGTTGCTTCAAGAAGCCGAATTGCGTAACCTACAGGCGCAAATCAACCCTCATTTTTTATTTAATACGTTTAATTTAATTCACTCCTTGTTACGTGTTCAGCCGGATAAGGCACGACATATTCTTGTACAGCTAAGTCAATATATGCGGGCAAATTTAAAAATTACGAGTGAATCGTTAATTACACTGCGACATGATTTGGACCATCTGTATGCCTATTTGGAAATTGTTCGGGCAAGGTTTCCGGATCAAATTGACATCCAGGTGGAGATAGAAAGCGGTTTGGATGAGGTGGAAATTCCACCCGCTACACTGCAACCATTAGTGGAAAATTGCATCCAACATGGCTTGAAAAGGATGGAAAAAGGAAAAATTCATATTCAAGTAGTCGAAAAAGGTGGCTCTGTTTATGTAGCGATCAAGGATAATGGCCGAGGGTTTGCTGATGGAGTTCTTCCATTACTTGGTAAGGAGCCATTACATTTTAATGAAGGAAATGGTACCGCGCTCTATAATATTAACCAACGATTGAAAGGATTAATGGGGAGTCAAAGTGAGTTGCACTTCGAAAATTTGGCAAAGGGAAGTGTGGTTTCATTCCATCTTCCCTACCAATCATGAATGGGACCTTAATGGAATAATATAGATGCATAACCATGTTCTCGAGTAGAGGAGTCCAGAATATGAAAATTAATGTGATGATTGCAGAAGATGAGCGAATTGCAAGGGAAGAATTAGCATTTCTTTTACAGCAGGAGGAAGACATTATTTTATGTCCAAGTGCAGAAAATGGGGAGCAGTTACTTTCCTTATACCAGGAATATCAACCGGATGTGATTTTTCTTGATATACATATGCCAGGCTTATCAGGTGTCGAGGCTGCGGAAACACTGCGTCATGATCAAGATGAAAAAAAACCACTGATTGTGTTTACGACTGCTTATGATTCCTATGGTGTACAGGCTTTTGATCTGCAAGCAACGGATTATCTTCTCAAACCATTTGATCAAGAGCGACTTCAAGAAGCGATGAATCGGATTCGGGCTGGGTTAAATGCAAAAGAGCCAGCTCGCCCAAAAATTGACAAGCTAATTTTAACGGTTGATGAAAAAATGGTCGTAGTTGATCCGAAACAAATTGGTTTTGCTGTACGAGAGGGAAGAGGGTTAAAGATATATACGTTAAAACAGGATGTATTGGAGACGAAAATGACCTTGAAGGAGTTAGAGGACAAGCTAATCGGGTATCCTTTTTATCGATCCCATCGTAGTTATTTAGTAAACATGGATGCCATTCAAGAGATCAAGCCGTGGTTTAATGGCGCCTATAATCTTATTATTCAGGATACGGTTCAATCGGAGGTTCCCCTAAGTCGGACTTCTGCTAGGGGGCTTTTTGATGTATTGCAGGGGTGATGGAGGTTTGTTCGCGGGACAATGCGCTTTCGTCCTGGTTAATGAGGGAAGACGGGGGACGTGGGACAGTGAACCTGGGACGGTGGAATGGGATGGCAAACCCGGGACGGTGGGACAGCAAATCAGGGACAGCAGAATGGGACGGCAAACCTGTCCCTCTGTCCCAGGACGGCAAACCTGGGACAACAAACCTGTCCCCCTGTCCCGGGGATGTCATTTAGGCGTGGATTTTTGCATTTTAAACATGCTGTGTGACATTTCGCACAGAATTGATAATTGAATAGTTTGAATTTTATATACTGGATATAGGATGTTTATCCAGTATTTTTTTACGTTCTAAATGTAAGCGTTTTCTCGGAGGTGGTAATAGGAGGCTTAATAGGAGTGATGGAATTGTTAGATAGTAAGATCAATCATTTTTAAAGGAGGTTTTTGGATGGAAAAATCAGATGCTAATAAAATGCTTGATGATAAGCAGGAACGATACTGGAAGAAAAATGTACGGTTAATAAGTAGTCTATTAGCAATTTGGGCCATCGTTGGTTTTGGTGGAGGAATTCTTTTTGCAGAGCCGTTAAGTAACGTTTCATTCTTCGGGGTATCGGTTTCGTATTGGATTGCCCAACAAGGCGCAATTCTTGTGTTCATTCTATTAATTTTAACCTATGCGGTTCGGATGGATAAGTTAGATAAGGAATATTTGGAAGAAACGAAGAAAGAGGATAAGAAAACAGGGTAAGGGAGGGATCAATTGTGAGTGTAGAAGCAATTACAATTACATTAGTTATTATAACGTTTGCCATCTATACAGGAATCGGCTGGTGGTCACGCGTACGGGATACATCGAATTTTTATGTCGCAGGGCAAAATGTGCCAACGGTTGCGAATGGTGCGGCGATTGCTGCTGACTGGATGTCTGCTGCCTCATTTATTTCGATGGCAGGTCTAGTTGCCTTCTTGGGATATGATGGAACGATTTATTTAATGGGGTGGACTGGTGGTTATGTACTATTAGCTCTGTTATTAGCACCATATTTACGTAAATTTGGAAAATTTACCGTACCTGATTTTATTGGGGATCGCTTTTATTCAAGTAATGCCCGTGCTGTTGCCGCTATTGCCACGATATTTATCTCTCTAACGTATATATCTGGGCAAATGCGCGGGGTAGGAATTGTCTTTAGCCGTTATTTGCAGGTTGATATTATTGTTGGTGTCTTAATTGGAATGGCTATTGTCGGTTTCTTTGCATTACTAGGTGGAATGAAGGGTGTTACATGGACACAAGCCATTCAGTATTTTGTTATTATCATTGCTTTTCTAATTCCTGCATTTGCGATCTCCTATCAGTTAACCGGAAATCCAGTTCCACAGCTGGCACTTACTGGTAGTGATATTGTCGATCGGCTTGGTCAAATTCAAGTGGATCTCGGTATGACGGAATATATGGCACCATTTACAGACCTATCTTTGTTAAATGTCTTTATGATTACGTTGGCCTTAATGGCAGGAACAGCAGGCTTGCCACATGTTATCGTCCGTTTTTACACGGTGAAAAGTGTTCGTGCGGCGAGATGGTCTGCAGTTTGGGCAATTGTGTTTATTGCATTGCTTTATTTAACAGCTCCAGCAGTCGGGGCTTTTGCAAAATATAACCTCATTGATAGCATTGCCAATAAGCCAATTGAAGAAGTAGAAAACATTAGTTGGGTGGAAAAATGGGAAACGACCGGTTTACTCCAATTTGATGATAAAAATGGAGATGGAATGGTTAACTTTACTGGCGGCGAGGATAACGAGGTTGTTATTGATGGAGATATTATCGTTCTTTCCACACCAGAAGTGGCGAATCTAGCACCATTTATTATTGCTTTAGTAGCTGCTGGGGGATTAGCAGCTGCACTTTCCACAGCTTCTGGCTTATTAATCACCATGACAAGTGCCGTATCGCATGATATCTACTATCGGATTTTTAATAAAGAAGCTTCGGAGAAACAACGGCTACGAGTTGGCCGAATTACCTTGCTTGTTGCTTTGTTAATTGCTGCCTATGTTGGTATTAACCCTCCAGGCTTCGCTGGTGAAGTGGTTGCTTTGGCGTTTGGATTAGGTGCCGCAAGTTTATTCCCGGTAATCTTACTCGGTATTTTTGATAAACGGATGAATAAAGAGGGGGCCATTGCTGGTATCTTAACTGGTCTAATCTTCACGCTAGCGATGATTGGTATGATTCTATCACAATCCATCTTTGGTACGGATGAGGCAATCATTGATAGCTTCTTCGGTATTAATGCCCAAGGGGTTGGGGTTGTAGGTATGGTGTTAAACTTTATCGTTAGCTTCATCGTATCCCGTAATACCGCAGCACCACCAGTTGAAATTCAGCAGTTAATTGAGGAAGTCAGGGCACCAGAAGTGGACGATGATAGTGAGATTGCTGCTGGAAAAGAAGAATAATAGCTACTAGAATGGAACGTTACGTCTTAAGGGAGTAGAAGCATGAGTAGTAGTATAAGGGCATGCGCCAGAAAGTTTGGCTTGGCGTATGCCACGTTTTTAGAAGGAAAGGGGGCAAAAACATGATATGGACCATTCTTTTAGCTAGTTCGGTTGCTTTATTTTACATTTTTCATCCGTGGGTGAATTTGAAAACCTTCCAGAAGGTAATTGGTATTACGCTGTTTTTGGAGTTATTTTATCTTGTTGGGCATTATTTGATGAGTTGGCCGTTTCCGACACCGATTGTACTGGGGCAATTATTTGTTGTTTCCGGCTTAGGAGTAGCGTTGGGAATATTTTTTTCACGACTTTGGCCACTACCAACTCATAAAGGATTTGAACGTATTTTTCGCACGTTTTTGATCGTGGTACCATCCTTGGGATTAGGAATGGGGCTTCAAGTTCTCCTACAAGGAGCTCAAGCAACCCAAGCTATTTATTTAATCTTTGCACTTGCGGCTTGGATCGGCTCGGGTCATTTTGTTCGGGAGGATACGGAAGTAAATAGAGAGGTAGGTGCTGAAGCTCAGGTAAGTGGGGGATAGTAAGAAAACGAGCTCATATTTTTATTTAACTATTTATCTATTACTTATTTTATTGTAAACTATTATTCAGATATTCAATATGTATTGTATATGAATAAATTTTGAATTGAATCAGAAAAAGGCAAACCTATCGAAAGGTAGCGACGCAAAGCTTTAGGGGCTAAAAATCTACGGATCCTGCCAGCCAGCTACCGGTTTTTTGGAGAGACTAATCGGCTTCGGTTAGTCTTTTTTATTTACCCTATAGATTGCTGACAGTACCCCACTGCTTGAAAGTTCACTTTTATATTACATATTGTTCATCTCATTACATCTAGGAGGATTCATAAATGTTAAATTTAAATGAAAAGGATGCTGTTTTATCCGAGATTAATCATTATAAAAAAGTGGTGGATAAGTATACCGCTCTGAGTAACCAGCTTACTCGTTTTTATAAAAAACCTATGGCAGGGTTTTCGATTCAACTACGAGTGTTTATTATTGGTATTTTATTTCTTTCGATGTTAGGTGGTTTATCAGCAGGTGCGGGTGATGACATAGGAACCATATTTCTACTTATAGTAGGGTTATTTTTACTCTTTTTTGTTTGGCCTTCTGTTGCCGTTCGAAATAAAGTAAGCAAAAATCAACATACGATTAATCAGTTGAAAGCGGAAATGAAGGAAATCGAAGAACGTATTCATCCTGAATACATACCTCTTGTTTATATCAACAGGAGTGCTTTATTAAAGTTAGAAGAGTATTTCGTTAATAAAAGAGCTGATACACTAAAAGAAGCGTTGAATCTTTTTGAACAGGAAAAACAATTGTCTGCGCAAATGAATCAGTTGAATGAAATTAAACAGATTCAAGAACAGACCTATCAGAGAACAAATGAAGCAGTAGTACTAGGTTGGGCTAACATGTTTAGAAGGTAACTCCCAAGGGGGTTATCTTTTTCACTTTAGAGAATGATAGTTGCTTTAAGAGAAATTTTAGCGAGGAGAGAAATTGGCCGATGAGAAGGAATCGTATTATACCGTTTATGGTTATCATGGCAACTCTATTAATTAGTAGCGCATGTTCAACCGAATCAAGTAATGGTAAATTGCAAGAGGATGAAAATAGTATAGAAAATGAAGCTACAAATGTTT
Organism: Oceanobacillus limi; assembly: GCF_900111445.1. Taxonomy (GTDB): domain Bacteria; phylum Bacillota; class Bacilli; order Bacillales; family Amphibacillaceae; genus Ornithinibacillus; species Ornithinibacillus limi. The sequence continues at coordinate 177,736 of NZ_FOHE01000003.1, forward strand.
CTACTTCTGATAAATCCGATCAGAGCCAAAAGGATGTTGTGGACACGGAGGTTAAACAAACCGTTCTAGCAAATCATAGTGGTAATATTAATGCTGGTGGTAAATATATTATTTTCGATGAGTGGGTATATTTTGCGAACATACTAGATGAAGAGCATCTATATAAGATGAGGCAGGATGGTACGAAGGCGGAAAAACTAACCGATCACCCTGTTAAAAATCTTCATATTTTTGGAGAATGGTTGTATTATGTACAAGTTGATCATTCAGATGGGCAGCCATTTCACCAATCGTTGAATAAGGTCAAAATGGATGGTAGTGATGAAACGATAGTTTTGGATGAGCCAGTTGGCGCCGTTTATGGAACGGATGAAGACTTGCTATTTATTAAAGATGACTATGTGCACAGACTTCAGGTTGAAAACGGTAAAGTAACCAAGCTTCCTTATGCTGCATTACAAATGGTTGCATCGGATGATCTTGTTGTGTACTACAATCATCAAGGCTACTTTTTAGGAGATCTTCAAGGTTCAGAGGCAGAACCGTTATTTACAGAGAACTATGGTGAATTTATTTTGGATGGCACGTATCTTTTTTATACAGTGATGGATGGTGATTCTGGTTTACATCGCTATTCTCTAGAGGATAGGGAAGAAGTTACTATCGTATCGGAAAAGGTAGATTATTTTAATGTAAACAATGGTCAGGTTTATTACTCTTCGGCGCAGTCTGAGGTTGAAAGAAAAATCTATAGTGTTGATATAGATGGTGAACAGAAGGAAGTTTTAAATACAGTGCTTCATTCCATCCATTTGACTGATGAATATGTTATAGGGGATTATTTTCGTCAAGGATATGGGGGATATATTTTTGTGAATATGGAAACGGGTGAAGTGGAAGAGGTAACTCCAGAAGAGTAGGGAAAGTGCTTGATAAATTTCCTTTATCGCAGCTGGTAATATGTGATCATGAAGATATTACTATTAAAATGGAAAGATGAAAAACCGTACTCCTGAACGCAGGGTGCGGTTTTTGTAATGGAAAAATTGGTGTATTTATTAGGTGTTACAGTTACTCCTTGTTCTTGATAGCTACATCTAAACGCGAGTGTTGAGCTATTGCCCTAACATCGTTAAATGGAGAACATATTTCTTTCGTCCGTATCCATGAAAATTATAGTATATAAGAACCATGTTACTGATTTTTTCCTTGGTTATTATGGCTCATGACATAATAACCCTACTATAATAGTATGTACGTTGACAATTAAATAAGGAGAGATGAAATGGTTAAAAAAATCAATGTTAATTTTCTTGTGTTGTTCTTATTATTATTGATTGTAGCATGTTCTACAGAAGATAATTCAACAACAGAAGAAAATGATGAATCCAATGGTCAAGCAGAAGAACAGTCAGAAGGTGGCGAAGAGGGGGAAGAAGATACCGTAGAACCTAAGATGCTATTTACATATGACCTATTTGAGGATAGTAGATTTGAGTTTAGAAGTATAAATAGCTCAAGTGATGGTAAAACAGTAACTTTTTCTACGCTAGAAGAAGGTGGAGAAAAAAAGGAAAATGAACGGTTTGTCATTTATGGCGATAAAGAAGCGGTAAATTTAAAGGACATTTCTACCGGGGATCCAGACGATTTAGTGGATCGTATGTGTACACGGATGCACCTGTCTCCTAATGGGAAATTTGTAACGTTTAGTTGTGCGTTGGATGAGAAGTGGTTTGTCGTTTATGATTTAGAAGAGGAAAAAATTGTTCACCATGCAGAAGAACTGGAAGATCCAAGGATAGATATTATTGGAATAACTGATAATATGGAGGCACTTGTAGCTAATACGGATGGCAACTTCTTTGGTATATACAATTTGGAAACCGGGCAAAGGAAGGAATTTGATTTATTTGATTTCCCTAATTTGGAAGATGAGCCATATCTTAGCTTTAGTTGGATTGCTCCAGCAGATAACGGGAATAAGTTTTTTATGCACAATTCATTTCGTTTGTATGTTCTAGATACACAAACAGAAGAAATACAAAAAATTGCTGATGTAACACCATATGAAGAGCGGTTTAAGGATGAAACGGAAGGAATAATATTGAGTAATATGAAGGTTTCACCGAATGGGAATTATGTATTTTACCGCTTAGATGATGAAACGTCTAAAGAAGAGATTTACCAAAGTCATAATTTTGTAAAACTAGAAGGTGGAGAGAAGAATAGCTACCACTTTCCTAATCATGTTGCATTAGGTACGATAGATAATAATGGGAACATGGTATTAGCGGAAGAGAAAGAGATATATGCATACCAATTTGATCAGGATAAATTTTTTCACATTCACCACTCCGAAACGAGCGTATACTTAGACGAATTAACACTTTCCGCTGATGGTTCACACCTGTTTTATACTGATAGAATAGATCTTTCCGAGGAACAAGAAGCATATTCGTTGTTTCAGTTGCCGCTTTCAGATTTAGGAGGATATGAAGAAGTTGAGTTTAATGGAACAAAAGAGGAATAGGTAAGCTTAATTGTTGTATTGTTATTTGTCATACAAAAACCGCACCCAGCATTTGAAGGTGCGGTTTTTTGAGTGTGGGTTTATTTTGGATACATCCACGTTCAATTATATTGTGCTTGGGACGTTTGTTTAATTACTGGATCCACTCATCAACTAGATCCTGATTATCTTCAACCCATTTTTCAGCGCCATCAATAGCCTCTTTGCCTTCATCTTCTGCTTCTTTTACATAGCTCATTAAATCACCAATGGCTTCATCGCCCATTTTCCAGTTTTTCACCCATTCGCTTACTTCTGGATAGTCATCACTAAACCCAAGGCGTGTTGCGTGGTGAATTTTTTCAACTTCACCAAACATTTTCTGTGGATCTTCTAAGTATTTTAGATCCATGGAAGAAAAGACGCGGTGAGGATTCCACAATGGAACAATAATTGGCTCCTCTTTATCAATGGCTTTTTCTAATTCCTCAAGCATTGCTGGCTCAGAACTTGGAAGTAGTTCGTAATCTAGATCGTACTCCTCGATCACATCTTGCACGACTAGCATCGTACCAGCACCTGGGTCAAAGCCAGTAATTTGCCCATCTAATTCTTCTTTATGGTCATTTAAGTCTTCAATAGAGTTGATTTCTTCCATAAAACTAGGAACAACTAACCCAACTTTTGCATTGTCATACCATGTTTCTTCGGAAAAATTAATTTTATCTTCATACTGTTGTACATATTCGGCATCCTGAACAGGTAGCCAAATTTCCACATTAATGTCGAGTTCGTCATTTGCTAATGCTTCCATTTGTGTTCCCATCTCAAGTAAATGGAATTCTACATCGTAACCTTGTTCTTCTAAGATTACTTTCCACATATTGGTCACAGCTATATTTTCCGCCCAACTGATTTGTCCCATATCAATGGTTGGTTTGTCTGAACCTTCATTGCTTTCATTACTGTCACTTGAGGTATCTTCTGTATCTCCACATGCACTTAAAACCAGTGCCGAAATAATTGCTAATAATAAGACTTTAATCCCTTTATGATTAAACATATTGTATGCATCTCTCCCTAACGGTTGTTTATTTTTCTGTATCCTTTGGTAAGAATTTATAAATTTCTTCGGTACGAATACTATCCACTAATTTTTCTACCCAGCGATAATATACTTTGGATTGATTAATTAATTCGTAATGACTTTTTGCTTCATCTCGAAGCTCTGTTGAAATGGATTCATCTTCAAAAATTTCTCGTAGCATTTTTTCTGCCTCGTGGATAGCCTCCATATTCATTTTTACCTCTCGCTCCCACATTTGACAGAAATAAGACATAAATGAATGAAAAAAATCCTTTTCAGCGGTGTACGTATGCTTCCTTGTTCCGCGCTGGAATTTTTTCTTTACCATTTCAATTTGTTGGAGTGTGCGGACGTTTGTACTCATACTTGGTTTACTCATTCCAAGCTCTTCCCGCATTTCATCTAAATTCATTTGGTCTTTAAAATACATCGTGCCATATATTTTACCGGCTGCAGGTGTTACGCCGTATAAATCCATTGTTTCTGAAATGGCTAAAATAACTTGATCTTTTGCTTCCTCAAGCTTCTCCCTTGCCCTCTCATCGTGTTGGTTTTCCAATAGAATACCCTCCATCAACAAACTGTTCATTTAATTAAATTTTTTCTTAACATATTTAATACTAAAGGATAAAAAAATAATGTCAAATTAAAAAGAATCATGAAGGGGTTTACAATATTGTTTTAATAGGAAGGAGAAGTATTTAGAATAGGAGGTCTTTTCTTCAATAACATAGAGTTCACCTTTTTCCTTTGACAAACCGTTAAATAATCTATATTATTAAATTCGTTCAGAACGTTAAATTTTTTCTTAACAAACTATAAGCCGAGGAGGGATTATTTTGGATACAAAAAAACAATTCATTAATGGTGAATGGGTGCTTGCCCTCTCCGAACAAACAAGAGAAATCATTAACCCATTTAACCAAGAAGTCGTTGCAATAGCTGCAGAAGGTAATGAAGAAGATGCTAAATTAGCAATTAAAGCGGCAAGAGATGCATTTGACCGAGGAGAATGGTCTCAGACCTCTGCAACAGAGCGTGGAAGAATTGTTCATAAAATAGCTGATTTAATCGAAAGAGATAAAGAAGAACTGGCGGAAATAGAGTCCCTTGATACTGGTAAAACAGTAGAAGAAAGTAGAGGGGATATGGATGATATTGCAGGTGTCTTCCGCTATTACGCTGAGATTGCGGATAAAGATGGTGGAGAAATTATAGATTCTCCGATTCCTAATTCCATTAGTAAAGTCGTGAAAGAGCCTGTCGGTGTTTGTGGGCAAATTACACCATGGAATTACCCGTTGTTACAAGCTTCTTGGAAGTTAGCTCCGGCATTAGTTACAGGGAACACGTTGGTAATGAAGCCTAGTGAAATTACGCCACTAACGACGGTGAAGGTATTTGAATTAATGGAAGAAGCGGGTGTGCCAAACGGTGTTGCCAACTTAGTGCTTGGAGCCGGTAATTCCGTAGGGCAAGAGCTATCAACCAATACAGATGTAGACCTTATTTCGTTTACCGGTGGAATTCAAACGGGTAAGAGAATCATGCAAGCTGCTAGTGTTAATGTGAAAAAACTAGCACTTGAACTCGGCGGTAAAAATCCGAATGTTGTATTTGCTGATGCAGATTTTGATACTGCAGTGGACCAAGCGTTGAATGCAGTGTTTTTCCATGCAGGGCAAATTTGTTCGGCTGGAACGCGTTTAATTGTCGAGGAATCCATCCATGATGAATTTGTTGATGCGTTAGTGAAACGTGTGGAAAACATTCGATTAGGAAGTGGCTTTGACGAGAAAACACAAATGGGGCCGTTAATTTCTGAGGAGCATTTAAATAAAGTTGTTCAATATGTTGAGGATGGGAAAAAAGAAGGCGTAACCGTTGCGACTGGTGGTCGTCGTCCAGAATCACCTGAGCTACAGGATGGTTTCTTCTATTTACCTACTGTCTTAACGAATTGCACAACAGATATGGATGTCGTCCAGAATGAAGGATTTGGTCCTGTTATTACAGTTGAGAAATTTACATCCGAAGAAGAAGCTATGAAACTAGCGAATGATTCGATTTATGGTTTAGCAGGTGGCGTGTGGACAAAAGATATTGCCAAAGCGGAGCGCTGTGTTGCAAAAATGCGCATGGGTACCGTTTGGATTAATGAATTCAATGTATACTTCCCACATGCACCATGGGGCGGATTCAAACAATCCGGTATTGGCCGCGAACTAGGAAAATCCGGACTAGAAGAATACCAAGAAACAAAACATATCCTCCACAACCTAGACCCACAAGCCCTAAACTGGTTCTAAAGACCTAAGGTGCCAGGCACTTAGGTGCCTGGCACCAAATAAAAAGACCAGATTTTGACTCCGATATTGGAGCAGAATCTGGTCTTTTTATTTGGTGCGATCATTATATGCGATCAAGGTTAGTCTATCATTCTATTTTATTTGTTCAATTGGCTTTGGTTTCACAGGTCCCATTCCACGAGGGATTTCTCTTTTTTCGCTTGTTTTTGATTCCAAAGACGCTGCGATATACTCAACAGCAATGTTTGGATCCACTTTACTCCCGCAAGTATATACATCAATACTTGCATAGCCGTGCTCGGGAAAGCTATGAACGGTTAAATGGGATTCGGAAATAATAACGACTCCACTGATCCCGTGTGGAGCGAATGGGTGGAACACGACCTCTCGCACCTCTGCACCGGCCTTCAATGCAGCCTCCACAAATAGCTGCTTCATTTTTTCCATATCATTTAAAATATCGACATTACAATCCCATAATTCAGCTATGATTTGTCTCCCCAAAATTTCCATTTACGAAACCCCTTGAAATAAATATCATCCTGTTTAAATATAGTATATAGAGGAGTATAAACCGTTTTATAGGTTTTTGCAATCTTCCTGGACAGAGGGAAAGGTGCTTCTTCTAACCCTAAAACCGCTCGGAGTAGGACTTGATTACAATCGCAAGTAGTCTAATTTGCGGATTGCTGTAGAGACGGTGAGCCGATCCTCGGTGTCAAGCTTGAAATGACTGGGACGATGAACCTGTCCCTCTGTCCCACGGGTCCGGTGATACCTGGGACAACAAACCTGTCCCCCTGTCCCACCCTTGTCCCGCTGGGGAAAAATTTTTGAAACCTTTTATTTTTGTATTACGTACTAGGTAATGTAGATCATATTTCAGATTTGTGAGGTGAGATTGTGGGGTTGTTTTCTAAGATCTTTTCTAAAAATAAACAGAGTGAACCAGCACCGAAGGAACGTACGGTTTTATCGATTAAGGTCGGGGATATTGTAACGTACGATTTAGTTGATTATGAAGTGGTGGGAAAAATCACCTATCGTGATGGAAATTTTGAATGGTATGGCTACCAGTTGTTAGAAGGAAATGATACAATTTGGTTATCAGCTGAAATGGATGATGAGTTAGAGCTTGGTATGTATAAAAAAGTTCAGCTACCCGTATCGAAGCCATTTCCAAAAGAACTTACCTATGAGAATAAAACCTATTACTTTAATGAGTCTGGTACAGCCAGGGTGATAGGGGAGGGAAGAAGCGCGAATTTACAAGGTTCTCAAGTAGAATATGCCGATTATGCAGATGCAGATGAGGCCAATTTTATCAGCTTGGAAGCATGGGGAACTGAAGTGGAGGCTAGTGTTGGATATCCTATCGAAGCCTATGAGCTAAAAATTATGGCAGGGTCAAGGTAATTTAACCGTAGCAAGAACCCCGCTGTGAAAAATAAAAAGCATGTAAGTAAAAAAGAATAATAAAATGGATATAGGAGGAAGTAAATTATGTTTAAATTTTTTAAGAGAGTATCAACGGTAGTAAGCTCTGAGTTAAATTCGATGTTAGACAAAGCGGAAGATCCAGTAAAAATGCTAGATCAGTATATGCGTGATATGGCTGAAGACATTCGTGAGGTAGAGGCAGCTGTTGCCAAACAAATAGCAAATGAAAAAATGCTAAAACGCAAAGCAGATGATGCCAATGCTATGGTAGAAAAAAGACAAAAGCAGGCAGAGCAGGCGATTGAAGCTGGAAATGATGATTTAGCTCGCCGTGCCTTACAGGATAAGAAAGAACACGAAGGAACTGCAACAACGTTGAACGAGTCATGGGAGCGAGCGAAAAATGATTCGGAACAGTTAAGAACAAAGCTAGACGAAATGAAAAAAGAATATCAAGAAATGAAATTGAAGAAGGATTCACTAAAAGCACGTGCTGAATCCGCAAAAACAAGAACGAAAATTAATCGCACGATGTCATCCATTGGAAATGACGAGTCGAAGCAAGGCTTTAGCCGTATGGAGGAAAAAGTTCTGCAGTTTGAAGCAGAAGCTGAAACCAGTGACGATATGTCACAGCAAAGTCGCACATTAGATGATGAATTTGAAGAATTAAGCAAAAACGATGGTGTTGATGATGAATTAGCAGCACTGAAGGAAAAAATGAATAAACAGTAAGTTGGCAGCGAAGGAGTAGTTCCGATGAGCTGCTCCTTCTGTTGTTGGAGGGGGATTGACTTGTGTAAAAAATCGATGTTACTAATAGGGCTATTATTACTGCTAATTCTTTTAGGTGCATGTTCTTCTAGGGGGATGCAAGATGGCGGGTCTATCAGATCTGAGGATATTCCAGAGGAGCCACCAAAGAGTGAAATTACAGAAACAATCAACCACTCTTCAAATTATGAGGTTGATGATGTGATTGAAGCTAATTTTCCCAGAATGGTTACGGTAGAGGGAGATTCTAGTAATGCAGAAGTTTATGCTACCAAGCAATTCAAGCTTTCTGAGCTTAGTTCTGTCATAACTACTGCCATCAAACCAGAGGAAATTAGTGACGTAAAGGATAACCAGCAAATTTTAATCTATCCAGAGCATTTTGTAACTTTACGTGAAAGTGACGAAGACCAGGATGTAGTAATGATTGAAGTTGCAAGTGATGAATTTGTTCGACGAAATTATTCTCCTAACTTTTTAAGTACATACTTTTCACTTCGACTTCTAGAAAATATGTTAGGTGTAGATAACTGGGGTAGCCGACAATCACGAGGAAGTTACACAGGCATGGGAGGATTAGGAGACTCTTCAAGCCGTGGGAACACGACATTTCGAGGTGGAGGCCCTGGAACAGGCAAATAAAGGGAAGGTGTTAAAATGGAACCATTTATTTCAACATTTGTGTATTTTGTAATAGCTGTAGTGATTGTTTTAATTGGATTAATCATTTTTGAAAATTTAACGCGAAAATATAAGGATATGGAAGAGGTTAAAAATGGAAATACAGCCATCGCCTTATCCATCGTTGGAAAGATAATTGGAATTTGTGTAATTTTATCCTTTGCAATCTATAACAGTGCGGTGATTTATGAAACGATTATTTGGGGAGCATATGGTGTCGTTTTACAAATGATTGCTTATTGGCTATTTGACTTATTCACAAGAAATTTTTCCGTAGAAGAGCAATTATTGAAAAATAATGTTGCAGTAGGAATAATATCAATGGGTGTATCGATTGGATTAGGATTTGTAATTGGTGCATCAATTACGTAAAAAAGACTACGGCCAGGCATTTGCTTGGCCGTCTGTTATTCTCGCAAGGTTTGATGGTGGAGTGGATGAAAGTTGAATGAAGCAGCAATTAGACAAAGTAAAATTATTTATTGGTCATCAGGAATTGTCTCCATTTGTGGGATTATTTTCGAAGTTTTATTTGGGGCATTAGGTTCGTACATATTGGGTGATGGCGTCAAACAGTATACGCTAACTATTTCGCTATTCCTAACGGGTATGGGAATTGGAGCTAGTTTAAGCGAAAAGTTCATGAAAAATTTAATCATAACTTTTGTGTGGATTGAATTCGGTGTAGCGATTATCGGTGGATTCTCTAGTTTTACCATGTTTGGTATGACCGCTTTTGCACCTTCTGGAACCGATGCATTATTTTTATACTTTATTACATTAGTCGTTGGGGCGTTAACAGGGGTGGAACTGCCAATCCTAATTCGTAAGGCAAATGAAATCGGCGTTACCTTAAACAAAAGTACTGCCCGTGTACTATTTTCCGATTATGCTGGTGGTTTAATCGGTGGATTATTATTCGTCTTTTTATTCCGGCCATATTTCGGCATGGTGAAAACAGCCTTTTTAGTTGGTTGTATTAATCTAACGGTTGCCTTAATCGTTCTTTGGTTATTCCGTAAAGAAATAAAACGATTTATGGTGCATGCTGGGATTGGAATAACGATTGGGTTGGTACTACTTATTGGATTGTTTTTTGGGGAGGAAATGGCATTTAGCTTTGAACAAAAGCTATATCAGGACCCAATTATTCATATGGAAGATAGTAGTTACCAAAAAATCACCATAACCCAGGATAACGATGATGTCAGGCTTTTTCTCGACGGCTCGTTACAATTTAGTACGACGGATGAGCATCGATATCATGAAGTGCTTGTCCATCCAGCCATGGCACATGCAGAAAATCCAGAGAATGTTTTAATTCTTGGTGGTGGCGATGGGATTGCAGCAAAGGAAGTCCTAAAGTATGATGAAGTCGAGCATATAACGCTCATTGATTTGGATCCGGCAGTTGTTGAGTTAGCCAATTCAAATCCGTTACTACTGGAGGCGAATGAAGGAGCTTTAACGAATGAAAAAGTTCATGTGGAGAATAGGGACGCTTTTCAATATTTAGAGGATACAAACGAATGGTTCGATGTTATCCTTGTTGATTTACCAGATCCAAATAACGAAAGCTTAAACAAGCTGTATACAACCGAATTTTACTCTCTGGTTCGTAATCATTTGAAGCCAGGGGGAGCGGTGATGATCCAAGCAACTAGTCCTGTATTTGCAAGAGAGGTGTATTGGACCATTTCCGAAACGGTTGCAGCAACCGATATGTTTATCGAAAATCTCCACGTCGACGTTCCAAGCTTTGGAAATTGGGGCTTTGTTATGGCCAGTCGCGAGGCGATTGATTTGGAGGATCTGGATATAACTGTTCCAACAGAGTTCTTATCAACAGATATGCTTCCTTCACTAGCATCGTTTGGGAAAGATGAGAATAGGGACATGAAGGCGGTTGAATGGAAACCAAATACCTTAATCGACCCGCATTTGATTCAAATTTATGAGCGAGCTTGGGAGAATTATTAGTGGGCTAAGTTGACAGTGCATGTAGTTGATGGAGCACCGCTGGATGTTGAACGAGGGAGTTGTCCCTTGCACTCCCGAAAGTGGTGCATCTGTGTGAACGATGGATGTCGACTTTTCCCAATTACTCTCAAATCAAAAATATAAATATCACTACATACAAAAAGCCAGACCTACGAACGGTCTGGCTTTTAATCTATCATTTTGCTAGGGGGAGGATAGTACTTATTATTGTCCAACTTTTTCAGTTTTATTCACTTTTTTTGTTAACGTAAAAAATGCAATGCATCCAATAAGGGAAGTACTAAATAAAATGGTTCCCATCGGTACTGCGGATGCTTCGTTTAATCCAACAAGTGGAGACACAATCGATCCGATTACTAATGGGAGCATCCCTAATACAGCACTTGCACTCCCGGCGCGATGTCCTTGCTTTTCCATTGCCAATGAAAAGGAGCTTGTTAGGATCATCCCCATCGACGTCATGTAAATAAAAATTGGGATAACAATGAGGACTAATGGTCCTTCGATAATGGTCATGATTAGAAGGAAGGAAGTTGCACTTACTGCAATAATAACCGCCGTTCGTAGCAAGCTTTTCTCATGGATGATTCCACCTAACCTCCCGATCGTAAAGCTCCCCGTAATAATGGCTAGACCATTTATCCCAAACAACACACTAAAAACTTGCGGTGATACATCGTAAATCCCTTGGTACACAAACGGGGTTCCCGATACATACGCAAAGCTTCCCCCGTGGACAAAGCCGACAACCAATGCATATCCAATAAAGGATCGATCTGTCCATAGGCTGCCGATCGTACGAATCGATTGGCCAACCGAACTGGGGATGCGCTTTTCTGGAGCCAATGTTTCGGGTAATTTTACAGTAATTGTGAGTACAATAATTACCCCAAGTATACTTAGAAAATAAAAAATCGTATGCCAGCTAGCAAATGGTAGCAGAAGAATTGCTCCACCCGTCATTGGGGCAATCATTGGTGCCGTGGCATTAATTACCATTAGCAGAGCAAAGAATTTCGTGAGCTCTCTTCCACTAAACACATCCCGAACAACAGCTCGGGATAAAACAATCCCTGCTGAAGCCGTAAATCCTTGTAAAAATCGTGCAGCAACCAATATCGTAATATTTGGGGCTAGTGCACATAGTAATGATGACACTGCAAATAAGGAAATCGAGATGAGCAATGGTTTTCTGCGTCCATGAGAATCACTAATCGGACCGATGATTAGCTGACCTACCGCTAATCCGATGAGACAAGCTGTTAAACTCAACTGTACAAGGGAGGCGGTCGCTTCTAGATCCCCAGCGATCTCTGGAAAGCTTGGTAAATACATATCAATATTCAATGGACCTAATATGCCAAGCATACTAAGTAAAAATGCTAAGCCTATTCGCTCTTTTCCTGTTGGATTATGTAACATGACAATCGTACACCTTTCTATCGAACTAGTAATTATACATAAGTTGAATCTAGTTTTTTATCCTCGCTGATTGGTAGATGGTAGATGAACGAATCGGTAACTTACGATCCTAATCTTCCATCGAAAACTCGAATTGTTGACGTGAGGATATTCCTACCAAATCTCCATCCGGAATAAATAAAATAAGTATACGGCAGTAAGCGCAAACATGTCTACCTCCAAGACTTAAGTCGGTGCCAGGCACCTGTCATTTTTTTTGGGTAAATTTGAAAAAACTCTGAATTAATTGTATAGTTAATAATTGCCGCTGTCTTCGGGAGCTACTTGAAATGTGAGATTTATCGTATTCTAGAATGCTCCATATTAAACAAACTGAATTACTGGTAGGAGGTTTTTATGGAAAAAAGAAAAAGAGAGGCAACATTTTTCGAATCAATTATATCATTTTTATTTATGGTATTCTTTGTTTTTGTTGGATATCTGATTTTTGGACTTCGGGTAGAGCTAATGATGATTGCTGCTGCTGCAACGGCTGGAATATTAGCATGGCGAATTGGGTATACCTGGAGTGACTTGGAAAAGGCAATTACCAACCGTATTATTAGTGCCACCCCGGCAATTTTGATCATTTGGGTTATTGGTATCGTGATTGCGACATTTATTTTTAGTGGATCGATCCCGATGCTAATCTATTATGGATTGCAGTTAGTAAATCCACAGTATCTCCTTGTTTCCGCATTTGTTATGTGTATCATCTTTTCAACTGTAACTGGTACTTCATGGGGTTCTGCAGGAACAGTAGGTGTGGCGTTTATGAGTATTGCGGCGGGACTTGATGTTCCACTTCATATTACAGCCGCAGCCGTTATTTCAGGGGCAATTTTTGGTGATAAGATGTCACCTCTTTCAGAAACTACGAATCTATCTGCTGCTACGTCAGGGGTTATTTTGTACGATCATATTAAATCCATGATGTGGACGACTGTCCCAGCTGCAGTGATTACGTTCTTTTTCTTCTTAATTGTTGGAAATAGTTTAGCCGTGAATGGGGAAGCAGGGACAATTGACGGTCTTAGCATGGTAACGGAATTGGAAGCTATTTTTTCATGGAGTCCATTGCTGTTAATTCCGCTTGTAGTTATCCTTTTTGGTGCGATCACGAAAAAACCACCGGTACCCACGATGCTAGTTGGTTGCTTGACGGCAGTTTTGCTTGGGGTATTCTACCAAGGGTTTTCTTTGCAGGATGGAATGGAAGCAGCCTTCAGTGGGTTTGATGCAAGTATGATTCCAGGTATCGAGGTAGCGAGTCTATCGGATGACATTCATACGTTGCTAAACCGTGGTGGAATTATGTCCATGGTGAGTGTTGTGATCATTATTTACTGTGGTTATGCGTACACAGCGATCATTAGTAAGGCAGGGTTTTTAGAAACTGCCCTTCGCCCATTATACAAGCGCGTGAAAAAGCGTGGTCCAGTAATGATTACGACGTTGTTTACAGAGTTTATCATTCTTGTTCTATCCGGTACGTCGTATACCGTAGCAATTTTAATTCCGGAAATGTTTAAAAAGCCATTCTTACGAGCAAAAATGCCAGCTCGCACGTTATCGCGTACGATTGAGGATGTTGGAACGATGATGGCGCCATTAATTCCTTGGGGTACATCGGGGGCGTTTTACATTAGTACGCTCGGCGTATCGATCTATGGTGCTGGAGGATATGCGGGGTGGACGATCATGTCCTTCCTTCCAGCAGTTGTTGCGATTATATTGGCATTTGCAGGAATTGGTATTTATAAGATGAGCAAAGAAGAGTCAGAAGAAGCACTTCGTGAATTGGAAGCGAAGCAGTCGGCATAAGAAATCGTAGTGGACGGGGGAAACCTCGTCCTATTTTTGCAGGTGGGGAAAGGTAGCTCTCATAGAAGGTTGCAGCATCCCGAATATAGTATGGAAGTTTATTCATTGTAAAACCAAAGATGAACATTTACATTTAAAAGGAAATCATTTTTTTAAAAAGGAATTTTGCTTATGTATGTACGTCTATTTTCTTGGGCAGCTGTAATTCTCTGGATGCTCTTAATTTTTTGCTTTTCCCATCAAGCTGGTTCAGATTCAAGCAATGTCAGTCAAGGTGTTACAGAAATTTTCCTAAAAACATTACAGTTGATAAACCCTAACGTGGACATAGAAATAGAAGATCTCACCTTCTTTATTCGTAAAGGTGCACATTTCACGGTTTACTTTGTTTTAGGATTCCTTGTGATGAATGCCTTGAGAAGAAGTAGTGTGGAGAGTAGAAAAGCAATGGCATTAGCTTTTGCAATCAGTGTACTTTATGCCATTTCCGATGAAACCCACCAACTATTTATCCCAGGTAGATCAGGAGAAATACGAGATGTAGGAATCGATAGTACCGGCGCCATCGTTGGAATCCTCGCTTACCTAACTGTCCAACACCGATGGAGACGAAGGAGTGGGACATGGGGTCGTGGACCGTGGGGACAGGAACCTCGTCCCAAATAACGGGAGAGGTGGTCCATGGGGAGAAGTGGTCCATGGGGACAGGAACCTCGTCCCAAATAGATCGGTAATTCTCGCCCCCGTCACGCCGCATAAACACAGCTCGGTTGAAATAATAATAAAAAGCACTTCCAGCGGCTAAACCGTCGGAAGTGCTTTTCCTATTACTTTTCATTCGTATATATTTTGCGAGATATAAATGTTTGCACGAGTAAGAATAATCCTCCTACTGTCCAATACAGTGGTAATGCTGCTGGAGCTGTTAAAGAGAATATCCCGATCATAACTGGTGAAATGATACCCATAATTGCCATTTGCTGCTTCATTTTTGGATCCATGTTCATTTGTGAAACCTTAAATTGAGCAAAGTAAATGATAACAGCGATGATGGTAAGTGGGATATCAGATTGGCCGAGATCAAACCATAGAAAACTGTGTGTACCAATTTCAGGTGTTTGACGAATGGCATAATAAAAACCGATTAGAATGGGCAACTGAATAATCATTGGTAAGCATCCCGCCAGTGAAGCAAGTGGGTTCATATTATGCTTTTGATAAAGCTGCATCATTTCTTGCTGCATTTTCGTTCTCGATTCTGCATCCGTTTTTCCATCATATTTTTCTTTCAGAGTATCCATGTCCGGCTTCATGACATTCATCTTTTCTTTCATTTGTATACTGCTTTTCATTTGTTTTAGAAAGAAAGGCATTAATAATAGGCGGATCACCAATGTAATGATGATGATGGATAAGCCGTAGTTGTCATTAAAAATGCCAGCAATGCTTTTGATAAGCTCGGAAAAGGGATACACGAAATAATGGGTAAAAAACCCTTCAGAATTCGCATCAACGGTACCAGTTGCACTTTGGCACCCTGTTAAAATAAGTAGGCAAAGCACCCCTAAAATGACGCTATATTTTTTAACGAAAGTGAATACAGATTTTTTTGTTGTTTCCATTGTTGTCCTCCTCGTAATTTGTTCATATGATTAAACGAGAAGGACGGTGCGTCAGTATCATCATCTGGTGCTTCAATGCGTTTCGTTTTGGTTGTGATCCAGTTGCGCATCTCGAGAACTCGAGGAATGATCTTCATCTCAGGTAGCAACTGAATTTGTACGTCATGCCATTTTCGAATGTAAAAATGATTTTCAAGTACGTTGTGTTTGACACCAATGTAAATCCGGTTCAAATAAAATACGGAAATAATGGCACTCAAATATAAGTAAAACGGAGAAAATTCATTCAGCATTTCATGGAGCAATTCTAAAAGCATCTGTATTCACCTCCTTTTGAGTTATCTATTTCTTCTACGTATCTATCGTATGATAGGTTTCACAATTTAGCAAGAAAGATTATATGGAAGAAATGGAAGGTGCAGTTGTGTTATGGTTGAATGATAGAAAATTGAAAAGAAAGGATGTCATAGGATGCAATCATTACAAGGAAAAAAAGCGTTAATTACAGGCGGGAGTAGAGGAATTGGAAGAGCAACAGCATTGGAACTGGCAAAGGAAGGTGTAGAGCTTGGTCTAATCGCACGTTCGGAGGAGAGTTTTGCATCAATTCGTAAGGAGTTAAACGATTTGGATGCTAAGTTCGTAACGGCGGTAGCGGATGTTTCTAATGAATCTGCTGTCGAGCGAGCCGTTAAAGAAATAGAAAATGAGCTTGGATCACTTGATATTCTCATTAATAATGCTGGAGTAGGGGTTCGCGGATCTTTCTTAGACCTTGCCGTAGAGGAATGGAAGAAGGTATTGGATACCAACGTAATGGGGATTGTTCACGTTACGAAAGCGGTGTTGCCTGGTATGATTGAGAAAAATTGTGGAGACATTGTCAATATTTCCTCCATGTCGGGCTTGAAAGGAACAGAAGGATCAAGTGCGTATAGTGCCTCGAAATTTGCAGTCATTGGCTTAAGCGAATCATTGATGCAAGAGGTTCGTCGTAATAATATTCGCGTGAACGTTCTAACCCCGAGTCTTGTAGAAACAGACCTTACTAGAGGAAGGAATTCGGAACAAAGAGATCCGGAACGCTTTACCCAAGCTGAAGACCTAGCCGAATATATTGTCAGCCAACTAAAACTTGAACAACGCACCTTCATCAAAACCGCAGCAATATGGGCAACCAACCCATTTTAGTTAATGGGTACCCTTAAACGGTGCCATTAATGGTGCCAGGCACCTACCATTTTGTGTTGGATTTGGTGGGTTCAAGGCAATTAAGTTGGTGCCAGGCACCTACCGACCGGAGACGAGGGAGGGGACTGTCCTTCAAATTTGTTGGTGTCTTGTCGGTGCCTGGCACCTTAGTTATAGTGGCACCTTAGAAGCAGAATTCTTCACAGGTTATGGGTTCTTTTGTAAAATGGGGGTGTAGACATTAATACATTCTTATGGAAGGAAGGATCTTAATGGGCAAAAAAGTTGCAGTTCTTGTTACCAATATGGTGGAAGAAATCGAATTGACGGACCCGGCAAAGAACTATAAAGAAGCGGGACATTCCGTCGAGTTAATTGAACAAGAAGCAGGTAAAGAAATTACTGGTAAGAATGGAGATACATTTACAATTGATAAGGGAATCGGTGAGGTCAGTGCCGATGACTATGATGCACTGTTAGTACCTGGTGGATTTTCACCAGATTTATTACGTATTGATGATCGTAATGCAGACTTTGCACGCGCATTTATTGAAGCAAAAAAACCTGTATTTGCTATTTGCCACGGTCCTCAGTTTTTAATTGATACAGATTTACTAAAAGGTGTGAATGTAACAAGCTTTAAATCTGTTCGTAAAGACCTAATTAACGCCGGTGCGAATGTGAAAGACGAAGAAGTTGTTGTTGACCAAAATATCGTTACGAGTCGTACCCCGGACGATCTACCAGCATTCAACCGTGAAGCATTAAAATTACTTAATGGATAATAAAAAACGGTCAGATTTCATTTAGAAATCTGACCGTTTTATGTATGCATGGCAAAGGTGGGAGGGGACGGAGGGACAGGAACATCGTCCTAATAGGAACTGCGTTACGGAGGGACAGGAACATCGTCCCAATAGGAAACGTATCCTTAACTCGAACTTCCTTAAATAAGGAAAAAATATCTTCTAAATGCGAAATAGATATATAGGAAGGTTAGGGTTGGTGTTTCTGCAATTTATTGAAGTTGTTGTATGTAAAAAGTCAATTTCTCCTTGAAATACACTTAAAAATTCTTTTTTTGTCCAGCGGAGTAAGCTTGACGATAAATCGTCCAACGGCTATCTTAGCTTTAAATACAGTTTAATTACATAGAATACAAGAAACTGGAACGAGTAATCCCCGTCACGAGGAGGTGCGTAGTAGATGCCAAGGAAACCTAGAAGAAAGAGCCGCAATGGTATGTACCATATTATGTTGCGCGGAATTAATAGACAAACGATTTTTGAAGATGAGGAAGATAAAGGGAGGTTGTTGGAGACATTAATAAAGTATAAAACGATTAGTAGATATTCCATTTACAGTTATTGCTTTATGGATAATCATATTCATTTGTTGATGAGAGAAAATGGGGAGTCGCTTTCCAAGGTAATCCAACGAATTAGTGCAAGTTATGTATTTTGGTACAATGAGAAATATGAACGGACTGGACATTTATTTCAGGAAAGATATAAAAGTGAAAATGTAGAAACAACCGATTACTTTTTAACCGTACTTCGATATATCCACCAAAATCCAGTAAAGGCAGGTTTAGTAAGGAATGCATTTGAATGTAAGTGGACAAGTCTAGGAGAGTATATTCATGAACCCAATTTTATTGACATCGATTTAGGCCTCAATTTATTTTCCCCTGAAAGAGAAAAAGCTATCCAATTATTTGCTGATTTCATGATGACGACAAATGATGATGAATGTTTAGATGATCATTTAATAATAAAAATGACTGATGACAAACTTAGAAACCATTTAAACGAAATGGGAATAACGAACCATAGTGCATTACAAAAAATGGACAGAGAGAAAAGAGATAAGGTTATAAAGGAATTAAAAGAATTAAAGGGAGTTACACTTCGTCAGATATCAAGAATAACCGGAATATCAAAAAGTGTAATTCAAAGAGTACGATAAGTGCAGGACAAGCGTGGGACAGAGGGACAGGAACCGCGTACCAACCAACGACGTGGGACAGAGGGGCAGGAACCGCGTACCAGTTCGCTCTCTATACTATAACAATAATCGAGGCGTGGAACCTTTCCCTCTAACCCTTTCTTTACAAATAATTCATTTATAATTTATACCTACTTAATATAAATTAGCTATTCTATAACTAATGATATGTTATGCGCTAGTCACGCTAACATTGTGTATTGCCCCCTTTTTAATAATAGAAAAAACATCGTTTACCCTTTTGACTGGGTAAACGATGTTTTTATTTGATTCTAGTTTGGTAGTGGGCGGTGGGACAAGGAACCTGTCCCCCTGACCCACCCCTAACCCACCCACCCCAGGGACAACAAACCTGTCCCCCTGTCCCGCGCTACTCCACATCGTTGTATTTGAAGGCGTAGATGGCAAATTCGCACATGAAACGGTTTTGGGGTGTGGTAATATCATAGTTTAATAGGTTTTCGATTTTTTCTAAGCGATGATATAAGGTTTGGCGAACGATATAGAGCTCCTCGGCGGTTTGTTTTTTGGAGCATTGATTTTTTAAGTAAAGCTCCAAGGTGTTTAACAAATTTAACCTGTGATTGCGATCATATTCGATGATTGGCCCTATATAATCCCGAATAATTTCCTCTACTTCCATATTATTTTCCATGATTCCGAGCAACCGATTAATATGCAAATCTTGGTATAGAAGGATCTTCCCTTTTTGATGATTGTATGTTTTCATGGCAGTTTCATAGCTATGTGCAAGCTTACTGAAGTCTTTTACAAAAATACCAACGCTCATGAAATTTACGTCAACATTGGTTAGGCTTTTATTTTTGGTAGCACCTATTTCACGGGCTGCTTTTTTAAAACGATCCAGTACATCCTTTCGACCGCGCTGATTAATGATGAGCAAAATAAAGAAGTTTTGATGGAAATCTGGGGTTGCAAAAATTTGAAATCCATTTTGATTCATAATACTGCGTAAGGAAAGCATGATATAGCTTAGTGATTTTTTACTAAAGGCTTGTCCTCTTCTTGTGGAATCTAATGGAATAACTGCGACACTAATTTCATTTGGGTCTAACAGATGGTCTATTTTCTTTAATTGATTGAGAACCGTTTGGTGGTCTGGAGATTCATGTAAAATTTCTTTGATCCACTCATTCTCCTCTAGTTGTCTCGTTTCTTGGTGTTGGGAGGTTAATAGAAGGGATTGGCCAATAAATGTAGCACAACGAGTTAACGAAATAAATTCAAATTTAGTAGCAAATTGCTTTTCTTTCAAAAGGTAAATTGTTCCTACCTCTTGATTTAATGAAGAAACACCTGCAGAAATATATGGGTTGTCTGAGCGTTGAAGTTCTGATTCAACACGTTGTCTATCCCGGTCGCTCAATAGAGGAAAACTCCATACTTGTCCATTAACTTGCTTGAACACAACTTGCTCATGGAGTGTTTGATGCAATATTTTTAAAAAGTCTCCGATTTGTTTATTTTCCACAAAGGCAGCATTCAATTTAATAAAAAGTGTTTCTAGGTCGTTCCAAATCGTGTCTTCGAACTCTAGTAAAAAGCGGTGCAAATCTTGGGTGATGGTAACAAATTTTACTTCTTCATTAAATAATATAATCGGAAAGTTATGATCATCTGCCAGCTCGATAAAGCTAGACGGTAGGGAATTCAGTCCATCCTCCAGTTCAATACAAAGGGCAGCGACATTTTTATCGAGTAGCTGTTGTAAAAAGTACAGTGCTGTTTCCTCTGATTTATTCCATTCAATTCCAGTAGATAAGATCAGTTCCCCGCCATCTATTAGGCGGCTACAATCTACTTTTTCAATAACATGTACCCACTTAAATGAACGCGTAAGGGAATCTCTTCCGGAGAGAATCGTAATATCGGAAAACGAAGGTCTTTTGAGTGCTTCTTGAACGGTTATGCTTAACATGCATTTTCCTCCATTATTTTCTAATTTGTCTACTTGTCTTATTGAAAGCGCTTTTAGTTTAACACTTTGTCTAATGAATTTCAAAATTTCAGTCTATATAATAAATTGTAATAATTCAAAAGGAGGATCAATTCATGAATCAAAAGCATGAAGGAAAACTGGAACACCGGTTTAAAATTGCTCATCGAGAAGCATTAATCGGTTGTGCTTTAGCCATTTTTAACTTTGTATGGTGGTATGGATTTGCTTATGGAATGGGGTCGAAAGCTCCTGAGGAATACACGTTTATCTTAGGATTTCCTGCCTGGTTCTTTTTTAGTTGTATTTTAGGCTTTCTTGTAGTGGTTGGGCTTGTATGGTATATCGTGAAATTCCAACTGAAAGACATGCCGTTTGAAGATGAAGAAGATGAATCGAATGAGGTGAATTCCGCATGAACTGGGGAGTAGTTTTTCCGTTAATTATTTTTGTAATTGTCGTATTTCTAGTTGGGATTTGGTCAAACCGTAAAATGGCAGGTTCCAAATCATTTCTAAGTGATTATTTCTTAGGAAGTCGTGAATTCGGTGGACTCGTGTTGGCGATGACCATGGTAGCTACATATGGTAGTGCATCGAGTTTCCTAGGTGGACCTGGTGCAGCATATTCCATCGGTCTTGGTTGGGTATTGTTAGCAATGTCACAGGTTGCCACTGGATATTTTGTCTTACTCGTATTGGGGAAAAAATTTGCCATTGTAACAAGACGTTTTAATGCAGTTACGTTAATTGACTTTTTGAAAGAAAGATACAAGAGTTCGGCTGTTGTTTTATTATCTGCTGTTAGTATCATTGTTTTCTTATTCTCCGCTATGGCTGCACAGTGGGTTGGTGGAGCTTACTTAATTCAATCGATCACAGGAATCTCCTATGTATCGGCATTATTTATTTTTACCATATCCGTTTTAATTTATGTTGTTATTGGTGGATTCCGTGCCGTTGCGATGACCGATACGATCCAAGGGGTTGTCATGTTTTTCGGGACGTTGGTTTTACTCATTGCGGTTGTTATTGCAGGTGGCGGATTAAATAATATCTTCGCAGACCTAATGAACGAAAATCCAAATCTAGTAACGCCATATGGTCAGGATGGACAACTAACTGGATTATATGTTTCTTCTTTCTGGATACTCGTTGGCGTTGGTGTTGTCGCTTTACCACAGGTAGCGGTAAGGGCAATGTCGTATAAAAATGCCAAATCCATGCACCGCGCCTTATTGATCGGAACCATTGTTGTTGGTTTTATCATGCTGAACATGCACTTGATTGGTGTATTTGCTCGACCTGTATTACCAGGAATTGAAGTTGCCGACCAAGTTATTCCGATGGTTGCACTCGATGTCCTGCCACCATGGCTAGCTGGAATCATATTAGCTGCCCCGTTAGCAGCGATGATGTCAACGGTCGATTCCTTACTATTATTAGTAAGTTCCTCGATTGTAAAAGATGTGTACATTAACTATGTGAAACCAGACGCAACAGAGAGTCTTGTGAAAAAATTGAGTTTAGGTGTAACCGCGGTTATTGGTACGGTTGCATTCCTACTAGCGATTAGCCCGCCAGAACTATTAATTTTCTTGAATTTATTTGCTTTTGGTGGACTAGAGGCAGCGTTTATTTGGCCACTTGTACTTGGTCTGTATTGGAAGTTTGCCAATAAATATGGAGCAATTGCATCCATGATTGCTGGGATTACTTCTTACATTGGAATTCATTTATACAACGAACAATACGGAGAATTATTAGGGGTGCATACGGTAACGATTCCGGTTGTACTATCCTTGATCACATTTATTGTATTCAGTCTATTGTTCAAGCAAGAAGCGTATTATTTTCCAACAAAAAACATAAACAAGAGCGCATAAGGAGAGGGTTTCATGAAACTAGTAAAAGAAGATCAAGTTAGAAGAGACTATGAACGTGTTGTTTCGTTAACACAGCAGCTCGTTCGAATTCCGAGCGTCTATCGACCAGAAGATCCAGATGGAAATGAACAAAAGGCTGCGACGTTTGTGGCCAATTATTTGAAAAATATTGATGGGATTGACGTGCATGTGGAGGAGGTTGCACCTGGACGTCCTAATGTCATTGGAGTTGTTGACTCAGGTAAGCCTGGGAAAACATTGCTTTTTGAAGGACATACCGATGTCGTAACAGAAGGAGATCGCTCGGCATGGAAATATGATCCGTTCGGTGCTGAAATCGTTGATGGCAGAATGTATGGGCGCGGGACCAATGATACGAAGGGGAACCTTGCGTGTATGGTCACAGCAGTCCAATCCATTCTAGAAGATGAAGAAGCATTCACCGGTAAAATTATTTTATGTATTCCAGTCGATGAAGAAAGCTTAATGCTTGGTATTAAAGATTTTATTAAAAATGGCTGGGCCGATGATGTCGATGGCGCAATTATTTGTGAGCCAGAAGAAAATCAATTATGTGTCGCCCAACGCGGGGCATTGCGGATAAAAATTACGGTCCACGGAAAAATGGCGCACGGAGCAATTTCATGGAGTGGTATCAATCCAAATTGGCGAATGGCAAGAATTATTACTGCGCTTGAAAACCTGGAAAAAGAAGAACAGGAAATTCATGGAGAGCATGAATATTTAAAATGGCCGAGCATTACACCAACCATTTTACAAGCGCCAGTTACTGGGGATGCACAAATTAATGTGATTCCAGACCGGTGTATGACAACGCTAGATATTCGTACCATCCCTAGTCAGGATCATGATGCGTTAATTGGAAAAATCGAGAAGATATTTTCTGATTTACAAGAACAAGATCCGAACTTTAAAGCAGAATATGAGGTGATTGATAATCGCCCAGCAACAGAAACATCAAAGGAAGATCCAGTTGTAACGGCTACGTATAAAGCCGTTAAGGATGTACTGAAAGTAGAGCCGAAGTATAACGGCGTTCCTGGTGCTACAGATGGTACCTTTCTACACATCCACGGAGTACCAATTGTAACGATTGGTGCAGGAGATCGTGATATTCCGCATCAGATTAATGAGTATGTGGATATTAAAGAACTCGGCGAGACAACCCAAATCTACCGCAAGGCTGCCTTGAATTTCTTGAATGGGGAAAAAGAAAATGTATAGCCTAGCCGTCATTCCAGGGGATGGTGTCGGTAAGGAAGTAATGAAGGAAGCACTAAAGGTGATTGATGCCATGAACGAGCGAGAATCGATTGCCTTCGACTATGATATTTTCGATTGGAATTCCGACTATTATCTTGCTTATGGCAGGATGATGCCAGAGGATGGACTTGAGATTCTCAAAAACTATGATGCTATTTTATTCGGGGCGATTGGCGACAGCCGCGTCCCGGATCAGGTATCCATTTGGGAATTGATCATGCCAATTCGTAAAACATTTAAACAGTATGTCAATATACGTCCCGTTAAATTGCTTGATGGTCTCGCAGGTCCACTGAAATCCGATCGGAACATCGACTTTGTGATTCTTCGGGAAAATACAGAAGGCGAATACTCAGATGTTGGTGGGACAATGTTTACTGGCGAAAATCGGGAATTAGCCGTACAAAATAACATCATGACAAAGCAAGGAATTACGCAAATTTCCGAGTATGCTTTTAACTATGCACGAAGCCATGATTTTCAGAAGGTAACGAATGCAACGAAGTCGAATGCGATTATTCATGTAATGAAATTCTGGGACACAGTAGTGGAGGAAGTAGCAGAAAAACATCCTGACATCGATTATGAAAAATATTATATTGATGCGTTAGCAGCTTATTTTGTCCAACGTCCAGAAAGCTTCGATGTCGTTGTTGCATCGAACTTATTTGGCGATATTTTGTCAGACCTAGGTTCGGCGATTGTTGGAGGACTTGGTATGGCGCCATCTGGAAATATCAACCCAGAAAAAGAATTTCCATCGATGTTTGAGCCGGTACATGGTTCGGCACCAGATATCGCAGGGAAAGGGATTGCCAACCCACTTGCGCAAATTTGGTCGGTCGCTTTAATGCTCGATCACCTAGGACGGAAGGATTTACATGATCAACTTGTTGCCGCGATGGAATCGTTGTTGCAGGAAAAACAGACGCTCACACCAGATATTGGTGGCGCTGCAACAACAGAAGAGGTAGGCAGTGCATTGATCGCAAAGCTGTATGAATAACGGAGGGGATAAACATGTCATTGAATGATAAAACAGTTGTTGTCGCTGGTGCCGGTGGAGGCATGGGAAACGCCATCGTTGGAGCCTTGCTAGAAGCGGGAGCCAATGTTGTCGGCTGTGATATAAATGTGGACAGCCTAAGTAACTACAAAGGAAATCGGACGTTTATGGATATCGAAGCAAATTTACTTGATGAGCAGGCAGTGCGTACCGTTTTTCAGAAAGCATCTGACCAATTTGGAGTTATTAATGGTGTTGTAAATGCTGCAGGAATTGCCCAACGTTCCACACCAATTGAGGACATATCGTTGGACCATTGGCATAAAATTATGGACATCAACATGACGATGACCTTTTTAATGTGCCGGGAAGCTGCGAAATACATGAAACAGGAACAAGCTGGATCGATTGTTAATATTGGATCTGTTTCAACTACAAGACCACGCCCTGGTTTACAGTCGTATGTTGCCTCCAAAGGTGCCGTGGAATCTTTTTCGAAGGCGTTAGCACTTGAACTTGCTCCTTTTAAAATAAACGTAAATGTTTTGCATCCAGGTCCATGTGACACAAATATGCTTGGTCAATTTGCGCAAGAAGGGGCCAATGTAGATGAGGTCAAACAAACGGTCTTCAAGGATAGTGTTCCACTTGGAGAATTGTTGACGCCAGAGGACATTGCCAAATCAGTGAAGTTTTTATTATCTGGTGATGCCAGCATGATTACTGGTAGTGTTCTTCACGTAGATGGTGGGAGAAGTGTATAAGGAGTGGTACAGATGAAGGAATTGAAGATGTATGTGAATGGGGAGTGGGTAGACAGTAAGAACGGAGAATCAATAGCTGTTCATGACCCATCGACAGGAAAGCAGATGGCAAGCCTTCCGCGTGGCGAACAAGCAGATGTAGATGAAGCGGTACAAGCTGCGAAACGTGCTTTTGAAAGTGATGAATGGAGAAAAGTAAAGCCGTTTGAACGTGGAAGATTATTATACAAAATTGCGGGCAGGCTGGAACGCGACCGTGATGAACTTGCAAACCTAGAATCACAGGATGTAGGAAAGCCCTTATCCCAAGGCTATGCGGATATTGATGCGGCCATTCGTTACTTTGAATTTTACGCAGGGGCTGCGGATAAAGTAATGGGAGAAACGATTCCGATTGAGGATGGATTACTAGACTACGTCGTTCGCGAACCAATTGGCGTAACGGCACATATTGTACCGTGGAATTATCCAATTCAAATTTTATCCAGAAGTGTTGCGGCAGCTATTGCGATGGGGAATACCGTTGTTGTAAAAAGTGCCGAAGATACCCCAATGACGGCTTGCAGGATCGCTGAATACGTTGATGAGCTAGAGTTGCCTGCAGGGGTTTTTAATCATGTCACGGGCTATGGTTCGGAGGCAGGTGCTGCTCTTTCTAGGAATCCAGGTATCAATCAGCTAACGTTTACCGGTTCCGTTGCGACAGGTATTGCAGTA
Source organism: Oceanobacillus limi (assembly GCF_900111445.1). GTDB lineage: Bacteria > Bacillota > Bacilli > Bacillales > Amphibacillaceae > Ornithinibacillus > Ornithinibacillus limi. The sequence goes on from NZ_FOHE01000003.1 coordinate 204,258, forward strand.
TCCAAGGCTGCAAATGAAAACGTGGTGCCTGTTACGTTGGAATTAGGCGGGAAATCGCCCAATATTGTGTTTGCTGATTGTGACATCGATAAAACGGTGGATGGTGTTGTGAAAGCAATTATACAAAATGCCGGGCAAACCTGTTCCGCTGGATCACGTTTGTTAGTGGAAGAATCGTTTAAGGAAGCTTTCCTGAAGCGGGTTGTTGAGCGGTTTAAAAAGCTGAAGGTTGGGCCAGCACTAGCAGATGAAGATATCGGGCCGATTTTGAACAAAAGGCAATATGATCGTATTTTGGAGTACTTGGAACTAGCAAAGCAAGAAGGGAATGTGCTGGTCGGTGGAAAGCCTGCCGATGTTGATGCAGGTGGATGTTATCTAGAGCCAACAATTATTGATGGCTTAACGCCGAATAGCCGGTTAGCACAGGAAGAAATTTTCGGTCCCGTGCTGACGGTGTTTACGTTTAAGGATGATCAAGAAGCGTTAAAATTAGCAAATAGCACAGAATATGGTTTAGTTGCTGGCGTATGGACGAAGGATGTGAGCCGTGCACATTATCTAGCAAGTAGAATTGATGCAGGCCAAGTATTTGTCAATAATTATGGTGCTGGTGGCGGTGTTCAAATGCCATTTGGAGGCTATAAAAAAAGTGGATTCGGTAGAGAAAAAGGCTGGATCGCGCTATATAACTACACACAGGTGAAAAATGTAGCCATTCGGTATGAATGATTGCGTTCGGTTCACCCTCGGTGTCCCCGTGGGTGCCCCCGTGGTGCCAGGCACCTGTCGAATGAATCTTCGACAAGTGCCTGGCACCTTTGTTCTTAGGAATTATAAAATTGGTAGGAACAGCCACGTCCAGCTTCGACGGATAGGACGTCCTAGTGTCGATGATGCCACAGGACGTGGCGTTTTCATCGACCAGCGCCCAGAGACTAGCGAAGGAACTTCAACGAGTAAACTTCACCGCCTTTGTGTCGAGGTAACGCAGGCACAAGACTTCCCTCGCCTTGGTACGATAAGTCAACATCGGCTTCCTTCGGTCGCCGTGTTTCCTTTATCTCCTACGGCTCAGTCCAGTCCGTTCGTCTCTATCCGGGGCGCTTGCGCTTTTGATCTGAAAGTTGATCACCAATGGGCTGGGTTGTAGTTGAATGGAAGGCTATCAAACGTAATCCACATCATACTCAAGTGCCTGGCACCGACATAGGCACCGACATAATTTAGGATAATAAAATTAGTTTGCGGGGGGATACTAGTGGTATGTTAGGAGGTTTTGTGTATGGCTGATGAAAAAAAGAAGAAGCCTATTTATAAGCGTTGGTGGTTTTGGGTTATTATAGTTATTCTTGCGATTGCAATATTCGGTGGTGGTGATGATGAAGGAGAAGAGCTAGATAATCAGGCTACTGATGAGCAAGAGGAGACCAACGAACCTGAGGAAGAATTAGATGAAGAACCTGATACTGGTGAAACAGAAGAAGACAATCAAGAAGACGAACGAGCTGAAGAAGCGGAAGAAGAACCGGAGGAAGTGGATGAGCCAAAAACGAGGGATAACGCTTCTGCAACTGAAACAACATTAAATACAGGAACGTTCGTTGTCGGTTCCGATATCCCCGCTGGGCGATATGTCATTACTGGAGAAGGTAGTGGAAATCTGTTCATTTACGATGAAGGTGGAAGTGCTGTTGTAAATGAAATCTTAGATTCTTCTGGCGATTTTGGTGTACCTAGTGTAACGACTGACATAGAAGATGGGCAAGAGATCGAAATATCTGGATTAAACTCAGTCACTTTCACACCTGCAGATACCACTTTATCCGAGTCATTAAGTACGGGAACATGGGAAGTAGGATTAGACATTGAACCAGGTCGGTATGACGTTACCGCACCAAATGGTAGTGGAAATTTCTTTGTTTATAATGCTAGAGGTTTAGCAGAAGTAAATGAAATTTTGGATGCTAGTGGAGAATTTGGTGTTGAAAGAATTACGGTAAATCTGGAAAATGGACAAATTATTGAAATTAGTGGCCTCCCACAGGTGGATTTTGAAGCCAGATAAAGAGAATATTATTAAACAAGCTCCACCAATTAATGATGGTGGAGCTTGTTGTAGGTTTCGTTCAGCTTTTCAATACGCCACTCTTTACTAAACGAGTTATTTTATCAATAGATATACCAGTTTCTGTAGCTACTTCAATTGCATTGGAGTTTGGTTTTTTTGACAAGTACTCTTTTACATTTTTTATAATAGTTGCCTCTTCATCATAGCATTCTTTACACAAATTATATATGATTGTATCGACCTTCCCACAGTGTGAACAGGCTCCGTAATTTCTCAAAAATAATACCCCCAATCTATCTTATCCCGTGATGAAAGATTGTTTCTGGTTCTATACTACTAGAAATATCACATAAATGAAATGTTAATTCATAATTTTGTCATATATTATCGAAATTTGTAATATTTTATAGTAAAATGATATTATCATAATACATATTGAATAAAGAAAAAGGCAAATTCATCGAAAGGTGAAGACGCAAAACTAAAGGGGCTAAGATCTTTGGATTATGCCAGCCAGCTGCCAATGCGTACATTGGACTAATCGGTATAGATTGGTCTTTTTCTATAATATAAGTCAGACAGGGTGTGCTACATGGAACTTACTACATATCTTACTATAACTCTAATGATTTCGATAACTTCACTTTTATTTTTGACGATTAGGGAAAGGCAAAAACGAATAAAGCTTCAACGAGAAAGTCATAATCATTTTTTAAGGGATGAGCAAGCGATAGAGAACTTTCGTGAGGACAATTCGAATTACGTTAGACTTGTAGAGGATACACTTGCAGGAATTTATATTGTACAAAATAATGATATTGTTTATGTAAATGAAAAACTTCAAGAACTCCTAGGATATCAGGAAGGCGAATTAATTGGTTCAAAGGCACTAAATATGGTTCATCCAGACGATAAACCATTATTAGGTGAAAATCTTCGGTTGCGGTTGCAAGGTGATAATTCTCCAAAGATCCAACACCAATTTCGAGCATTTCGCAAAGACAGGTCCATTGTCCATTTAAAAGTGATAGGCTCTAAAATAGAATACCAAGGAAAGCCAGCTGTAGCGGGAACTGTATTGGATATTACGGAGCAGGTTAGAGCGGAGGAAGCAATGGATTACATGGCTTATCACGATCCATTAACTGGTTTGGCAAATAGATATCGTTTTAACAAGCAACTAAGTGCTTTAATAGAAGATGAAAATACGGAACAATTGGCTGTACTATTTTTTGATTTAGATCGGTTTAAATTGGTAAATGATTCGATGGGCCATGGTGTTGGAGACTTATTACTAAAAGAAGTAAGCAATCGATTAAAAAGCTGTGTGAACCATATTGAAGGGCTAGCAAGATATGGCGGGGATGAATTTATCGTTTCTTTAGTTAATAAAGATTCCCAGGAAGTAGCTAATATAGCCAAGACGATTTTACAATCGTTTGTGGAGCCGTTCTATATTGAAACGTATGAACTATATATTACTCCGAGTATTGGTGTTAGCTTATATCCTACGAATGGCGAAGACGTAGAGACATTAGTACGTAAAGCTGACTCCGCCATGTACCAAGCCAAAAGTAAAGGGAAGAATAATTTCCAATTTTATCGCTCGAATCACTCGAACCATATTTTCGAACGATTAGAGATTGAAGCAGATCTCCGCAAAGCAATTGGTCAGCAGGAATTTGAGCTATACTATCAGCCTAAGATAAATTTACAGTCTGGGAGGATATCCGGTACAGAGGCACTGATTCGATGGAAGCATGCAGAAAAAGGAATGATCTCTCCGGCTGAATTTATTCCACTCGCAGAGGAAACGGGCTTAATAATCCCAATTGGTGAATGGGTATTACGACAAGCGTGTATACAAAATAAAAAATGGCAAGATGACGGTTTAGATCCAATGGTCGTATCCGTAAACCTATCTGTGCGACAGCTTTACCAACCAAATCTTGTCGATATGGTTCAAGACATCTTGCGAGAAACAGATTTGGATCCATACTATCTCGAGTTGGAAATTACAGAAAGCATGATAATGGATACGGAACGTGGGTTAAAAGTTTTGCATGAGTTGAAGGATTTAGGTGTTCAAATTAGTCTGGATGACTTTGGGACAGGATATAGTTCGCTTCACTATTTGAAGGATTTTCCAATAAATAAATTAAAAATCGACCAATCTTTTGTAAGAAACAGTACCGAGGATAAAAATGATGAAGCAATTATTAAGACCATCATAGTCATGGCTCATCAATTGGATTTTGAGGTAATAGCAGAAGGGGTTGAAACGGTCGAGCATCTCGGTCTACTTCAACGAAATCTCTGTAATGAAGCACAAGGATACCTATTTAGTAAGCCTTTGCCACCAAAAGATTTTATTACTAATTTTGATAGGATGAAGCAAATTTTTGACCAAAATGGTATATCAGAAGATGACTCGAGAAAGAAATGGATAGAAAAGGCTAAAGAATTAGATGTTATGGAATTGCGAGATACGTTTAGGCAACAACAAGGAATGATTTTCAAGTTTATAAAAAACGAGGAAGGAAAGTTTATACATACGATGTGTGGCGGACAGTTAATGCATCGAATGGGACTGATTTCGGAGCAGGTTATCGGTAATGAAATAGAGAACGTTTTTCCAAGTAATGATATTGAAAAAAAGTATAACGATTATGAAAGCGCATGGAATGGTGAGGAAGTTAGCTACTCAGGTGAGATGAACGGTGTACATTATATAACAACCTTGCGTCCTATTCGAAAAGGCGGAGTTGTTACAGAAGTAATCGGTTCTAGTATTGAAGTTACCATGAATCAAAAAGAAGAATATCTATTTGTTTAATTTTTTCCTATAATGTAATAGGCTAAAATCAGAAATTCACAGGGGACATATCTTAGGAAAAACGGAGGCTGTAAAATGGCTTCCGTTTTTTTATTAAATAAAATGTTAAAATTAAATCCCTCTCGATAAATTATCAGCATGGATAGTGACGTCTAGATTCGGCGACCAGGAAGTCCAAGTGTAGATGATAGAAATGCTATCTTCAAAGAGCAACAACTAAAAGAGATATTCAAGGAGCTTGTGCTTTTTCTATAATATTGTCTATTGCTCATGTATTGCCCTTCTAGCCAACTTATCGGCAAGCTTGTTTTGCTTTTCTGGGATCCATTTAATGAAAAAATATGGAAAAGCTTTCGTTTCTTCTCTTATTTTTTCTAATAATGGTAGGAAGGAAGGATTTTTGGTAAAGTCTTTCTCGATCGTATCTACTACTAAACGAGAGTCTGAACGAAAGGAAAGAATTTCATTGGGGAAAAATTCTTTACAAACTTCCAGTGCTTTAATTACTGCGTAAAACTCTGCTTCATGGTTGGAAAGCATTCCTAATGGGAACGAGTACTCAAAAAATTTTCCATTGGATTTAATGTATATGCCAGCGCCACTAATGCCTGGATTCCCATTTGATGCCCCGTCTGTGTAAACTTCGATCATCGTGTGAGCTCCTTTTCGTTGGAATAATGCCCCGCCCGTTATCCTAGGTTTGTAAGATAGTAGGGAAACTGCTCGTAAATATCTGATTCGTTCATCTAACAACCAGTGGGAACACTACCCACATTGAAGATGCACTTTATGATTGATTATAACAGTTCTGGATTTGATGTGCATGGTGTGAACGTATAGTTGAGGAGAAGTAAAATATAAACTAAATTATTTAAATTGAATCACTATTTGATGAATAATGAGGATTCCTATAGACTAGTAGTATTGACAGGCTCAATGAAGTCTATGGGAAGGGGATGGAAATCTATGCTAACACTTATTAAAAATGGTGCAGTGTATACGCCAACCTATATTGGATCTCAAGATATTCTCCTAATGGAGGGGAAAATTGCAAAAATTGGAGAGATTAGTGAGGAAGTGGTACGTGAACTTGGAGTGGAAACAACTATTGTGGATGCGACGGGAAAAGTGGTAACACCAGGATTTATCGATCCACATGTACATTTAATTGGTGGTGGAGGAGAAGGTGGTTTTGCGACAAGAACTCCGGAATTACAATTAAGTGATGTTGTGTCAGCAGGGATTACAACGGTTGTCGGTTTATTAGGAACAGATGGTACTACACGGCATATGACATCGTTATTGGCAAAAGCGAGGGGACTTGAGGAAGAAGGAATTAGTACATTTATTTATACAGGAAACTATCATGTGCCGACACCGACAATTACTGGCTCCGTAAAAGATGACGTTATAATTATTGATAAAGTCATTGGTGCCGGGGAAATCGCTATTTCAGATTCGAGATCAGGACAGCCAACCGTTGATGAGATAGCAAAAGTAGTTGCTGAGGCACGCATTGGTGGTTTATTAAGTGGGAAAGCAGGTGTGACCCATTTTCATGTAGGGCCTGGGAAAGAACGTTTGAGCTTACTACATAAAATTATCGATAATTATGAGCTTCCACCATCGAAAATCTATGCAACCCATATTAATAGAAGTAAGGAATTAGTTGATGATGCAATTGAGTTGGCACGAAAAGGAGCTTTTGTTGATCTTACGGCCGGTGAAGATACCTATGAATTAATTGGTTATTACAAGGAAAATGGTGGCGATATGGATCAATTAACTATTTCATCAGATGGGAATGGAAGCTTGCCAAAATTCGATGAGGCTGGAAACTTAGTTGGGTTAGGAGTTGCGAGTCAGAAAACCTTATATCAACAAGTTGTTGCTGCGGTAAAGACGAATGGAATGGCACTGGAAGAAGTGTTGCCACTTGTGACAAGTAACACAGCTAGAGCGTTACATTTTGAAACGAAAGGTAACGTACGCGAAGGCATGGATGCTGATCTACTTGTATTATCAGAAGAAACCCTCGAACTAGAGCACGTGTTTGCAAAAGGCCAACACATGGTCCATAACCAAACCGTCATCACCAAAGGCACATTTGAATAAGAAGTGCCAGGCACCTGTCGAAAAACGTAGGTGCCTGGCACCAATCACACTTGGAAGCTATCACAAGTCGGTGCCTGGCACCGACCTGGCACCGACTTAATGGATTCCAACTTGGTCAAATCCGTTTTCTACGGCGGTTACCTCATCACTGTTTTCTCCGTAGATATCTACTGCTGATTGGACGGTTGCATTGCGTGCGTCACTAAAGTTGGATGTTGGTGTTAGGTAAACGGTTAGTGCACGATAGTAGATCTGCCCAAGCTTGTCCTTGCCAATTTCCTCACCAATGAGATATGCAGCATGGTTGGTAATGGAAGAGTTGACATGGACCCCACCATTATCTACCCATATCGGCATGTCATAGTAGTCATCCATATGCTCTGGATACATCCCATTCCCATATGGAGCTCTTTCTTCTGATACCGGGAACTTGCTTGGATTACTAAGGCTTCTCAGTGCTGTCCGACCCTCTTCTTTAGAGGCAGGTGCCATGATATCCTCACCCATCTCCCAATCATCTTCATCAATTAGTGCACCGAATATATCGGCAAAGGATTCGTTTAATGCTCCCGATTGATTACGGTATTGCAAATTGGCTGTATGGCTAATAACACCATGGGTCATTTCATGGGCTGCTACGTCCAGTCCGGCAGAAAGTGGCACCATGAATTCGCCATCCCCATCACCATAAGTCATGTGACGTCCATTCCAAAAGGCATTGTTATAATCTGTTCCATAGTGAACATATGAGACGATTGCCATCCCATTGTCATCCAGAGAATTCCTCCCATGTTCCTCTAAGTAGTATTCGTAAACCGATTCCGAGTTATAGTGTGCATCCACTGCTGGTGATTGATAGGGATCCTTCCAGGAGGAGCTTTCGTTTTCAAAGAGTTCACCTGTATTATGGTCGTACGTATAAATACCTTCAAGATCGTCATGGGATTCATCGTATAGTTTAAAGCTAGCCCCTTCTCCTTGAACGATTTCTAAGGTGGTATGAATCTGTCTTAGATCTCCATGAACTCCATTCCCGACTCCTTTATGATGTTTCTTTTTAATACCTTCTGTGTGTAACAAGGCGTTATATTTATCAATGACTTCGCCGGTAGTGGCATCGACAAAGACAAACCAATTTCCTGGTTCATCCCCGAGAAAAGTTACATTGATTTTGTGAGCTAGGCGATTCTTTCCTTCAAAAGGATAAACCACAAGCTCGGATGAAGGTGCATATTCCAACTTAACTGGTGCACTCACTGATGACTTGGCAATTTTTAAAGCTTCATTGCTAGTGACGGAAGAAGTAGTTGCTACAAAATCTGTTTCTGCATTTTTATTTACATGTCCATTTACAGAGACCACTTCGTTTTCCTCGTTAAAGTGAACAATAATTTCGGATCCTTCTACAGGGATGTTGTTTTTGGTTTGATGGAAACGAACATGTGTCATACCAAGCTCGTCCTTCTGAACATTTTTAACCTTTAAATTATGCTTCGCATTTTGAATACCTAACTTCTTTTCATTTTTAATTAAGTATGCTTTTGCATTTTTCGCATTACTAGAAGGGAATTTTTCTGCATATTTTTCCTTAACGAAAATGGGAACATTAGAATTCTCATTCCAATTTTTCTGTGATTGTTCTGTGATGGGGGTGACTGAGTCACTGGGATTGGCTAGTACATTCACTGCGGAGAAAGAACTTGCGACGATTGCTGATGATAAAATGACAGGAATCATTTTCTTTTTGTTCATAAACATGCCTCCTATTAATTAATTGGTTTTATTATATAAGGATTTTATCGTTTAATCATGATTATTTAGAACTGAATTAATTTTCAGTATTTTATTATAAAATTACTATTGGTGAGAGATGGGTAGTAGGACCTTTACCATAGTAGTGAGTTAAAGGGGAGGGAAAGGCGAACGCTGTTGGAGCCTATTAAGGAAGGATGACCAAACCAAAGTACTAGATTACATTGTGTTAGGTGCTTGTTACGTCTACTAGGTACAAACTAGTAATAGAAAGTCATAAGACAGTGAAAAAGTAAATATATATTAAGGTAAGGAGGGGATGACTTGAAAGGCGTAGTAACGAAAGAGGAAATTCTTTCAGACCCAATAATAACCGATTGGTTACATTCAATGCCCCAAGAGTTAGAGAGCAAAGGATTTCTAACTAGCATTCTAGAAGATTACTTTTTTATCGATTACTTAGTTGCTAAGGAAATCGATGGTTTGCAGGTTTTAGTAGTCAGTGATGAAGAATTACTTGTTGTAAGCTTCCGAAAAAGTAATGATCCTGGAAGATATGTTAATCAATTTCAACGATATTGTTTAGATGATATTCAACAGGTGATTGTGAAATACCATCCCGATAATCCGGTGCGGTATGAAGTGATACTGGAATTGGAAAATGAAACTACGTTCACGAGCTTTATTGTAAAAGGAGTTAATGGACAAGTTCCCCCATTCATCAATCGGCTTAATAAAATCATGATCCGTGGGGGTACAGGAAATCATTGAGGTGTGGGGTGGGATGAGAAAGGTAGCACCTTAAGAACCCCACAATAGGATAATGGAATAAACCGACTCTTACAAAAAAGGTGCCAGGCACCTAATCTTGACAGTGATCTTTAATCAATTTATGCTTAAGTTGGTTACATAATTAGGGATAGAAAAGAGCGGTTATATGTTAAGTTGGGAAGATCGACGATTGATTGTTAAGGTCGCTATGCTGTATTACTTCGAAGGGTGGACACAGGCAGAAATTGCTGCTAAATATAATGTTTCACGTCCCGTTATTTCGAAGCTTATTAATTCAGCAAAGAAAGAGGGAATTGTCGAGATATATATAAAAGATGAAACATTCCATACGGTTGAATTAGAACAGAAATTAATTAAAAAGTTTGGCCTAAAAGAAGTAATTGTTGTTTCCACTGCTGGGTTTGCTCCCGAGATGGCCAAGCGTCAGCTAGGTAAAACAGGAGCATCCTACATCGCCAATCATACGAATCATGTGGAAAAGCTGGGAATTTCATGGGGGTCTACGCTTCTATCATTAGTAGAGGAATACCCGTACGAACATAAGAAAGGGACCCACGTCGTTCCAATTGTAGGTGGGATGGGAAGTGAGGATGTACATCTTCATTCTAATCAATTAGCTTTTAATTTGGCGCAAAAAATGAACACCAGCTGTTCATATTTATATGCACCTGCGATGGTTGAATCTTATGAATTAAAGGAACGATTAATTGAAACCAAAGATATTGCCCACGTTTTAGAAGAAGCAAAAAATGTTGATATGGCCGTTGTTGGGATTGGAAATCCTTTTAAGGGTGCAACAATGGAACAAATTGGTTATTTAACGCAGGAAGATTTAACCTCCCTACGTAAATCAGGTGCTGTAGGGGATATTAGCTCACGATTTTATGATGCAGTGGGAAATGAGTTGGATCATCCATTAAATCAACGGGTAATTGGTTTGGATTTAAAAGATATTAAAGCGATCCCGGAAGTGGTCGGCATTGTGGAAGGCTCCTATAAGTTAGAAAGCATAGAAGCCGCTCTACAAGGAGGCTATCTTGATGTATTGATCACAGATGATCGTACAGCTCAGGAATTAGTAGAAAGCCAAACCTATAAGTAGAAGGGTGATAAGGATAAGATTGTCACAAGAAGTCCAAACGATGGTTTGAAATAATAAGTGGCCCCCTAAAAGTTAGACCAAATCTAACCTTTGGGGGCCGTTCATTTTTCAGCGGTAAGTACCCTATGCTTTATCCTATTATTCAGTGATCTTATATCCGCGCTTCAGTCGGCTTTACAACGCATTTCAATCCTTCTTTACGAATTACGGTTTGAAATGCTTTTTCGGTACCTTTCAATGGAAATGTATGGGTTACGAAAAAGGAAAAATCGATCAATCCCTCATCAATCCATTTAACAGCTTCCATATGCAAGTCACGAGGAGCCCCATGGGTTCCAACAACTTTTAACTGCTTATAGATAATGTGATTTGTATTTAGTGGTACCTCTTGAACGGGTTTTATTCCAGCAAAAAATAATACGCTCCCCGTTTTTTTAGCAACCTCTAACGATTCTTTTTGCACCGAAGCAGCAGGGGCGGTTACAATAACAACATCTGCACCAAATCCATTTGTCTCTTCATTAACAATGGATAACGTATCACTTTTCGAAGGATCGATAACAATATCCGCTCCAATTTCTTTCGCCTTTATCTGTCTAGCTTCAGAACGTTGAACAGCAATAATCTTGGAGGCACCCATTCTTTTAGCAGCTGCAATATACATGCAACCGATGGTACCAGCACCATAAACGACAACTGTATCACCAGCTTCAATCCCTACTTCCCGCAACCCACTTAATACACACGAAAAAGGTTCAGATAAACTCGCAAGCTCATAGGAAGTAGCGTCGGAAATTTTTTGAATCGACCCATATTCTACAAATTCCTTAGGCAGTGCAACATATTCAGCGAATCCCCCGTCAATTTGATAGCCAATCGTTTCTCCTTTTACGCATTGATGTCCTTGGTTCTTTTGGCAATACAAACATTCTCCGCATGGAATGTGAGCACCTAATGTTACGCGATCTCCTATTGAAAAACGCTGTACATTTTTACCTATTTCAACGATTTCTCCTGCTATTTCATGACCGATCACTCGGGGATATTCCACCCGACTATCGCCGTTTTGATAGATTCGTAGGTCAGAACCACATACACCGATGGCATGGACTTTTAGCAAGACGTCATTATCACTAATTTTCGGAATTTCTCGTTCTTGATATTCTAGTGTTTGCTTGTCAGTTAACGCTACTCCGTACATGACTTTCCTCCTCCATTAAGCTTCTTTAAATTGAACCGCCTTTTTGATGAGATAAAACATTTGGCGTTTTTCATATTCTTTTTTCTGTTCATCCCAATTTAAAATACTAGTAAGTTCCTCTGTTACAACATCAAGTGTGCGTTTTACTTTCTCTAAATCAAATAATAAATAACTGGTTCGACGATCATAAAAATCAGCCAAGGTTGAAACCATTTCGTTTTTTACGGTGTAATGCAATTCTGCGAGAATGTTTCGTTGTTCTTTATTACTATATTTTTGGTCAAAATCACTCATTAACTGCAATAAGGACTCTGTATTCGAACCATATCGATAGACGTAATCAGCGATTTGCTGATCAGTTAGTTGAAGTTCTTGATAATAGCCTTGGAGACGGTCAATATAAGCGTCGATTTCTTCTGCTGATTCAAACTGTGAACCTGATAAACGCAGCGTTGTTGTTTTGGTGGGTGGAATACTACGTTCTTCCTTTTTATCAATATGCTCCAATACCCGTTCTGCCATTTTTCGATAGCCAGTTAGTTTTCCACCAGCAATTGTAACGAGACCAGTGTCTGATTCAAAGATTTCATCATGACGTGACAACTCAGAAGGTGATTTTCCTTCTTCGCCAATCAATGGGCGAATACCGGCCCAGCTGGAAATGACATCGTGGACACCAAGGTCAATAGCTGGAAACATATCTTTGAGACAACCGAGTAAATATTGTACTTCGGATAAATTCACATGAATATCGTCCATATCTCCTTTATATCGGGACTCCGTCGAACCGACATAGGTGCGATTTCCAACTGGAATCACGGCAATCATTCTCCCTTTGTGCTGGAAGTAGATGGAAGATTTTACGGGCAGGGATTTACGGTCGAATACAATATGAATCCCTTTTGCTAGAACCATATATTTACCGGTCACTGGGCGATCCTTTTTTCGAACAACATCAACCCACGGTCCAGCTGCATTTACGATATGCTTCGCATAAACGATAAATGTGTTCCCATCCATATGATCTTTGACGACAATGCCCTTTACTTTATTGTCTTCATCCTTTAAAAACTCAACCATCTCTGCATAGTTAAGTATTGCTGCTCCGTTTTCGGAAGCTGTTTTGGCCACTTCCATGGTTAACCGGCTATCGTCTGTTCGATATTCAACATATTCACCACTTCCTTGGACCGTCCGCGGGTTAAAAAGGGGCTCACGCTCTAGCGTTTTCTTTTTTCCATATATTGTGTGACGTTCTTCTTTTTTTACGCCTGCTAATCGATCATAAACGGTTAAACCGGCCTTAAGCGTTACTAGATTATAAGATTCCTTCTTGATCAATGGGAAATTCATCTTAATCGGGTAGACTAAGTGTTTGGCATTGTTATACACAATTTCTCTTTCAGACCCAGTTTCCTTTACGACTGGTATATCAAAGTTTTGTAAATATTTTAATCCGCCGTGGATGAGTTTTCCGGATCGACTACTCGTACCGGATGCAAAATCATACCTTTCAACCATTGCAACTTTCAAGCCGCGTGTAATGGCATCTAAAGCGATCCCGCTTCCAGTAATCCCCCCACCGATCACAATAAGATCAAACGCTTCTGATTCCAATTGCTTTATTGTATGGATACGATTTAAGGTGGAAAATGACCTATCGTTATTCATGTTTGCCTCTCCCTCCGTATATACATATGTTCTAATGTGAATCGTTTGTAAAGATTTACACTCAGTATAACTTTTTGAAAAAATTCAGTCAATAAAAGGCTTACATTTTATTTTTACCTGATTTGATCATAGTATATAATTATTCTTTTTAATTGAAAACGATTCCATTATAAAATTTTTGTGATAAAATATAAATTAATGATTACAAATGTAAGGAGGGAGATAATATGAAACTGGAGGAACGTCGATTACTTCTTAAGGTAGCAAAATTATATTATTTTGAAGGATGGACTCAGAATGAAATTTCCAAAAAAGTTGCTAAATCAAGACCGATTATATCGAAACTCTTGAAACAGGCGAAAGAGAAAAAAATTGTAGAAGTTTATATAAAAGATGAAACATTGCATACCGTTGAGTTAGAAAGAATTATAGAAAGTAAGTATGGGCTAAATGAAGCAATTGTTGTTTCTACTTCCAATAGTGGACCAGAAATGGTGCTTCGAAATTTAGGAAAAGCAGCAGCTGATTATGTAAATAACAAGCTAGATGATATTACAACAATTGGTATCTCCTGGGGAAAGTCTGTACATGCACTCGTTGAAGCATTCCCATTTCAGGAAAGGAAACATGTGCATTTAACTCCATTGATAGGAGGAATGGGGCAAAAATTTGTTCACTATCATTCGAACCATTTAACTTTTCAAATGGCACAAAAACTGAATACAAGTTCGTCTTATTTGTATGCTCCAGCAATGGTAGAAAGTGCGGAGTTAAGAAACCACATTATCGGAACAAAAGACGTTCATGATGTTTTACAAAAAGGAAGAGAAGTAGATTTAGCAATTGTTGGTGTTGGAAACCCTACGAATAATAATACCATGGTAGAGATGGGGTATTTAACCGAAGAAGATCGTAACTATCTAGTAAACTCGAGTGCTGTTGGTGATATTAATTCGAAGTTCTTTGATAGCAATGGAGATCAAGTAGAACATTCGTTAAACGATCGTACGATTGGAATTGATTTGCTAGATTTACAGAGGATTCCAGAGGTGGTTGCCATTGTAAATGGGGTTCATAAAATAGAGGGGTTGCATATTGCACTTCAGAAGAAATACCTTTCTACAGTGGTATTAGACGATATCACAGCAAGGGCATTAACGGAATTAACCAATTAAAATTTAAAAAAACATTGACATTCTATTGTAAGCGCTTTATCATAAAGTTTACAAAAGTAAAATATAATAACCAATGTAAAGGAGGCGGTAATTTTGTGGGGGAAGTTCTTTATCATTTTTGCTCTAATTTGGGGATTGCAGTTTTTGATGACCCATTTACAGGTGAAACAATACCGATCACAGATTAGAGAATTCACAAAAAGAGAGTCTGGTTATTTAGGAACCGGTTATTACAAAAAAACGCTTGGAACAGGTGCTGTTGTTTTACTCGTATGTGATGAAAAGCTGCAAATTGTAGAAGCGAAGATTATGAAGGGAATTACCGTTTTTGCTAGATTCAAAGATCGAAAAGAGCTTATCGGAAAGAATTTATTGGATAGTAAAAATTCAGAATCTTTGAGTAATAAAGAAAAAAAAGCTTTGCAAGGAGCTATTGAAATGATTCAAAAAGAAATAAATAAAGGAAAAGGAAAGGGGAATGAAGCATGGATTTCATGATCACGCTAGCAGAAGGCTTTATTGGAATGTTTGAAGAAGGCGGAGATACATTTATGGGATTGGTAACTGGAATCATACCAATGCTTGTAGTATTGATAACCGCTGTAAATGCACTTATTAAATTTATCGGGGAAGAAAGAGTTAACAGTTTTGCCCAAAAGTGTACCAAGTATTTTATCTTAAGGTACACAGTCTTTCCGTTTTTAGCGGTATTCTTCCTAACGAATCCAATGTGTTATACTTTCGGTCGCTTTTTACCGGAGAGACAGAAACCAGCATTTTATGATTCGGCTGTATCATTTGTACATCCAATTACGGGATTGTTCCCACATGCCAACCCAGCTGAGTTATTCGTTTGGATGGGAATTGCAACTGGAATCACAGAGTTGGGTCTTTCTTTAGGACCACTAGCTCTTCGATTTTTAATAGTAGGTATTATTGTTATGTTAATTCGTGGATTGGTAACGGAATATATTACAGATCGTATGTTGAAAAATAGAGCAAAAAGTTCGGAAACGAGTGTAGCGTAAATCAAAAAGGTTAAGGAGGTAATCACATGAGCGAATATAAATCCGTTAAAGTCGTTAAAGGTCCTTCGGGTTGGGGAGGCCCATTGGTCATCCAACCAAGTGATAAACAAAAATATATTATCTCGGTAACTGGAGGAGGCATTCATCCTGTTGCACAGGAGATAGCAGATCGAACTGGTGGTATCGCGGTCGATGGGTTTGAGAAATCTGTTCCAAAAGAAGAGTTAGCTGCAGCAGTAATTAATTGTGGTGGGACAGCAAGAAGTGGTGTGTATCCAAGAATGGGTGTAAAAACAATCAATACATTTAGTAATTCCCCTTCTGGCCCATTAATGAAATTTATTAATGAAGGGAACTTTGTTTCTGGCGTAGAACTTCAGCAAATAATGGAAGCGGATGCTGACGAAGCGGATGCAGCAGCAGCGGCGGAAAAGGCTGAGGAAAGCAAAGATGACTTACTGGATAAGAATGTTGCCAAGCAAAAGAAAGAAGAAGCAAAGGCAAAGGTAGCAGAACAAAAGGGAAATAATGGGAACGGACAGAAAAAGAACCCAATCATGAAGTTTATCGAGTTTTTAGGAAATAAAGTAGGAAATGTTGTCAGTATTTTCTTCCAATCTGGTAGAGATACGATTGAGACAATAATTAAAAATATTTTACCGTTTATGGCTTTTGTTAGTGCGTTAATGGGGATTATAACGTATACCGGCATTGGGGATTTTATTGCAAACTTAGTGGCACCAATGGCAACTAGTTTAATAGGTATGCTGATCCTGTCGCTTATTGCTGCGATTCCAGTTATATCGCCATTGCTCGCTCCTGGTGCTGTAATTGCCCAGGTGGTTGGGGTGCTAATTGGGGTAGAAATTGCTAATGGTAATATTCCACCACAAATGGCGTTACCTGCATTATTTGCGATCAACCCACAAGTTGGTACCGACTTTGTTCCTGTTGGGTTAACACTTGGTGAAGCGGAGCCAGAAACGGTTGAAGTTGGGGTGCCTGCTGTATTATTTTCACGTTTAATTACTGGTCCGATAGCGGTTGTTATCGCATACTTCGCAAGCTTTGGATTATACAGCTAAATAGTGGCGGTATTTATCTCGCATATAACGGGGGTCAAAAGACGTGTAGTCCTGTGTAGCGTAAGACCAACTACAAACCAATGAGGATTGGAGTAGGAGTAACGAAAAAACGCACTGTTTGAAGATTCACTTTATTATTGACTAAAAAAAGAAAGCGTTTTATAATTACAAATGTAACGCATTGTTACATTTGTAATCACTTTTTCTTTTTATAAAGGAGAGAGAACATGGAAATGGTTAAATCTTATGTAGAGGTCAATGTTGTTGAAGTAGGAGAAGAAGCCGCATTGATGTTTGAAGAAGGTATGATGATTTTATTTAACGATACAGTGCCTGCAGATCTGAAAGGGATTGCAGTAGTACATGATGGAAGAGATTTTTCAGGAGAACTACAGGTTGGAGATCATATGGTAGTCGACGGCGAAAGCTTTGAAATTTTATTCGTAGGTAGTAAGGCGAATGAGACGTTAAAAGAGTTAGGTCATGCAACATTTAATTTCGATGGAGAAACACACTCTGATATGCCTGGGACGGTTTGTTTAGAGAAGAAACCAATTCCAGAGATGCATGAAAACACAACAATATCCTTCCAAAGAAGATAATCTATAAAACAACTAGGGGTGAAGCGAATGTTAAATATTAATAGAAAGCTAGCTAAGCTTGAGCAAGAGGGAGCTTACATTAAAGTGGGTCTTGTAGGTGCGGGTCAAATGGGAAGAGGAATGATTTCCCAAATCGAAAGTATGAAAGGCATGCGTGTTGTTATGACAGCCGACCTTGTTGTCGATAACATTACAAACGCATATAAACATGCAGGAGTAAATGCTGCGAATATCGTAGAGACGGATGATGCGCAGGTTGCTTCCAAAGCTGTTCAAGATCACAACGTTGTTGCGACAACCGATTCAAAATTAGTTACTTCCTTACCGGAAATAGACGTTGTCGTTGACGCAACAGGTGTTCCAAATATCGGAGCAGAAATTGCTTGGGATTCTATCTTAAATAATAAGCATATCGTAATGCTGAATGTAGAAGCCGACGTAACGGTTGGTCCATTACTGAAGAAAATGGCCGATGCAAGTGGTGTTGTCTACACTGGCTCTGCTGGAGATGAGCCGGGAGCAATTATGGAATTATATGATTTTGCCGATGCGATGGGATTTGAAGTGGTTGCGTTAGGTAAAGGGAAAAATAACCCACTTAATTTAGAAGCAAACCCTGATACAGCTGCAGAGGAAGCAAAAGCGAAAGGATCTGCTCCAAAAATGCTTGCTTCTTTCCAGGATGGTACCAAAACAATGGTTGAGATGAATGCGGTAGCAAATGCAACTGGATTTTTACCAGATCAACCAGGAATGCATGGATTTAAAGGGTCTGTAAGTGAGCTACCAGGTATTTTTATGGAAAAGGATAAAGGTGGTCAGTTAAACGGAAGAGGAATTGTTGATTATGTTAACGGTGTGGCACCAGGAGTGTTTGCTATTATTGCTTCCGATAAAGAAGAAGTAAATGCAGAAATGAAGTACTTAAAAATGGGAGACGGACCAAATTATGTTTTATACCGTCCATATCACTTAACAAGTCTCGAAACTCCGTTGTCTATTGCAAAAGCGTATTTAGACAGAGAAGCAACAATTGCACCATATTATGGACTACAAGGAGAAACTGTTACCGTAGCGAAAAAAGATTTAGAAGCAGGAGAACACTTAGATAGCATTGGTGGGTTTACCGTTTACGGAAAACTTCTAAAATCTTCTGAAGCGAAGGATCAAAACGCGCTACCATTAGGTTTAGTAGATCGTAATGTAGTACTAAAAAAATCGATTAAAAAAGGTGAAGTGATCACCTATGATGATGTGGAGCAAACCAAGGAATCTACTATCTGGAAATTACGTTCTATTCAAGATAGAGAGTTTTAATGTTGAGAATAAAATAGTTGACTACAATGTGTTTTGCAGCTTGCAAAGCATATTTCCACGATTAAAATTTACAAAAGTAACAACACAGAACAAATGTAAAGGGGAGATTGAGAATGGCTGAAGTGAAAAAGCTAAATGTACCTGAAAAAATTACGGATGACAAATTAATCGATCTATATAAGCAAATGTGGCAAATCCGTTTTTTTGATGAGAAAGTTGATGAGTTTTTTGCAAAAGGCATGATTCACGGTACGACTCACTTAGCAGTTGGCCAGGAAGCAAGTGCTGCTGGTGTATGTGCATTGCTTGATGTGGAGGATAAAATTACAAGTACCCATCGTGGGCATGGACACTGTATTGCGAAAGGGGCAACAGCTGATCGGATGATGGCAGAGCTGTTTGGACGGACAACTGGCTATTGTAAAGGAAAAGGCGGCTCCATGCATATTGCTGATGTTGATATGGGCAACCTTGGCGCGAACGGGATCGTTGCTGGTGGAATTCCATTGGCTGTTGGTTCTGCCTTAACTGCACAAATGAAAAAGAAAGACTATGTAACCGTTTGTTTCTTTGGAGATGGTGCTTCTAACGAAGGGAGTTTTCATGAGGCAGTTAACTTAGCATCTATTTGGAAATTACCAGTTATATTCGTTTGTGAAAATAACCAGTACGGGATGTCAGGGCCAGTTACGGAAATGGTTAATGTTGAAAATATTGCAACTCGTTCAGAAGCCTATGGAATTCCAGGCGTTGTAGCCGATGGAAATGACATTGTAGAAATGATGAACGTAACAGATGAGGCTGTGCAACGTGCACGAAATGGGGAAGGACCTACATTAATCGAAGCAAAAACCTATCGTTGGAAAGGTCATTCTAAAAGTGATGCGAAGAAATATCGTACGCGTGAAGAGGAAAAGGAATGGCGTCAAAAGGATCCGATTAAACGGTTTAAAGAAGTGCTCGTAGAAGCTGGACTTTTAACAGAGGAAAAAGCGGAGGAAATTCGTTTAGAAGTAAAAAAAGAAATTGAAGATGCTGTGAAGTTTGCTGAAGAAAGTCCGATGCCAACAGCAGATGATTTATTAACTGACGTTTATGCATAGGAGGGGATTGCAATGAGAGAGATTACTTATTTGGAAGCAGTACGCGAAGCAATGAGTCAAGAGATGCGCAAAAATGATGATGTTTATATTCTTGGTGAAGATATTGGGGTGTATGGAGGAGCATTCGGTGTAACGCGAGGGATGATTGAAGAGTTCGGTCCAGAGCGTGTCCGAAACACACCAATTAGTGAATCAGGAATTGCTGGGGCTGCCGTTGGTTCCGCTCTAACAGGAATGCGGCCAATTCTAGAGCTTCAGTTCTCTGATTTTATTACAATTGCGATGGACCAGATGGTTAACCAGGCGGCTAAAATTCGTTACATGTATGGTGGTAAAGGAAAAGTGCCAATGGTTCTTCGTACACCAAGTGGTTCTGGTACTGGTGCAGCTGCCCAGCATTCCCAAAGCTTGGAAGCTTGGGTGACTCATATTCCAGGGTTAAAAGTTGTGCAGCCGTCAACAGCATATGATGCCAAGGGGTTATTAAAGGCTGCAATGGATGATGATAATCCAGTCATTTTTTACGAACATAAATTGTTATATAAAACGTCTTCGGATGTTCCAGAAGAACAATACAGTCTGCCACTTGGAAAAGCGGATGTGAAGCGTGAAGGATCTGATGTAACAATTGTGGCAACTGCAATTATGGTGCATCGTGCTCAAGAAGCAGCGGAAGAGCTTGAAAAAGAAGGAATAAGTGTGGAAGTTATTGACCCACGAACACTCGTCCCATTAGATGAAGAAACAATTGTCAAATCTGTATCAAAGACAGGGCGCGTTGTTGTTGTGCATGAAGCGGTGAAACGAGGCGGATATGGCGGAGAAATCGCTAGTATGATTGCTGAAAGTGAAGCATTTGATTATTTGGATGCGCCTATTAAACGACTAGGTGGTGCGCCATCACCAATTCCATATAATCCAGAATTGGAAAAATCCCATGTACCACAAGTACCGGATATCATTCAGGCCGTAAAAGAAACATTAAACAAGGCATAAGGGGGGATTTTGAATGGCAAAAGAAGTTTTTATGCCCAAACTAAGTAGTACAATGGCTGTTGGGACGTTACTTCAATGGTTTAAGGAAGAGGGAGAAACTGTTGAAGTAGGTGAACCACTATTTGAGATCATGACAGACAAAATAAATATTGAGGTAGAGTCCTATGAAGAAGGAGTTTTACTTAAGCGATATTATGAAGTAGACGAGGAAATCCCGGTAAATGCTGTCATTGGTTATGTTGGTGAAGCTGGAGAGGAAGTACCTGAAAAAGCTCCTGCTGTGGATGCAGAGGCAAATGCTGATGAGGAAGTTGAAACAGAAGTTGTAGAAACCCAATCTACCCAAAAAGATGGAGCTAGCGCCCAGACAGAAGATGGAAAAGTTCGGGCAACACCGGCAGCTCGTCGTGTGGCTAGAGAAAATGAGTTTGACTTGGCTTCTGTTGTAGGAACCGGTCCTAAGGGTAGAATTCACGAGCAGGATGTGGTTGAAGCTGTAGGGGCCAATAAAGTATTTGCTACACCATTAGCAGAAAAAATTGCAAACGAAAATGGTGTTGACTTACGTGAGGTTACTGGAACAGGTTCTCGAGGGAAAATTGAAAAAGCAGATGTTCTAGCATATATGAATGGATCATCCTCTAGTAAAAAAGCTGAGGAATTAGAAGGCGAACGTGTGAAACTGAAAGGTCTTCGTAAAGCAGTTGCAGATAAAATGGTGGAAAGCACACGTTCTATTCCGCACGTTACCTTAACAAGTGAAGTAGATATGACGAAGGTAATAGAGTTGCGTAAAGCGCTATTGCCAGTTGTGGAAGCACAAACTGGTTATCGTCTATCTTTTACCGAGGTTATTATGAAAACAGTTGCCCATACGTTAGGAAACCATCCAAAGGTAAACGCTTCGCTTGTCGGTGATGAAATTATTATGAATAAGGATGTCAACATTGGTCTAGCGGTTGCTGTTGAGAATGGGTTGATTGTACCTTCTGTCAAACAGGCAAATAAAAAGGGATTAGCTGCGTTAACGGAAGTAAGCAAGACATTGGGAGCAAAAGCAAGAGAGAATAAATTGACTCCTGATGAAATGAGTGGAAGTACATTTACAATTAGTAATCTTGGAATGTATGCAATCGATGGATTTACACCGATTATCAATCCACCGGAAACTGCCATACTCGGGGTGGGCAGAATTGTGGAGAAACCGGTAGTCGTTGATGGCTCCGTAGAAGTCCGACCAATGATGGTGCTTAGCCTATCCTTTGACCATCGTGCAATTGACGGGGCACCAGCAGCAGCATTTCTAACCGAATTAAAAGAGTCCTTAGAAGATCCATATAGCCTGTTAGTTTAGGGGGTAAACGGTATGAAAAATTTTGACGTGGCTATTATTGGTGGTGGTCCTGGTGGTTATGTTGCAGCCATACGTGCTGCCAAATCGGGACTTTCCGTTGCATTAGTGGAAGGCCGAGATTTAGGTGGAACTTGTTTGAATCGGGGCTGTATTCCATCCAAAACATTATTAAAGCATGCAGAGGTACTGAATCAAATTAACGAAGCAAAAAATTACGGAATTACCGTTAATGATGTTTCCTTTTCCATCGAAGAAATGGTTAACCGGAAAAACAAGGTAATTAATCAATTACGTGGCGGAATCCAAGGCTTATTGAGACAAAATAAAATTACCTTTTATCAAGGATTTGGAACGGTGGAAGATGATAAATCTATCACCGTTGAAACCGATAAAGGGCGGGCACAATTGCAAGCTGAACATATTATTTTAGCCAATGGTTCACAGCCGTTTGTTCCAGGAATACCTGGGTTGGATGAAATTGACTATTTCACGAGTGACACGATTTTCGATATCGAAGAAGTGCCAAACCATCTTGTCATTATGGGTGGGGGAGTCATCGGCTTAGAAATAGCCTGTGTGTTTAATAGTTTAGGTACTACTGTAGAAATTGTGGAAATGGCTGATCGCATCCTAGTTAGTGAAGACCCTGAAGCATCTGAGTTTTTAACGAAAGAACTGGTTCGTAAAGGGATAAAAATTCACACAGAAGCTAAAGTTACTGGTTTTTCGAAGCAAGATCAGACACTTGTGGAAATGGAGAAAAACGGTGAGAAGCTCACACTTCAGACGGATTATGTTTTAGTTTCTGTTGGTCGTGTTCCAAATCATACAGGGATCGAGGAGCTCTCTGTAACATTTGATGGGAAATTTGTGCAGGTTGATAAGAATATGAAAACTTCAATTGATGGCATTTATGCGATTGGTGATTTAATTGGTGGATATCAATTGGCGCATGCTGCAAGTGAAGAAGGGATTCAGGCTGTTAGTCATATACTTGGAAGTCCAACTAAGAAAGAGCTTGCAATGCCACGCTGTGTATACACATTCCCAGAGATTGCTAGTGTTGGAATGACGGAGGAAGAAGCGAAGAAAGCAGGCTATTCTGTAAAAGCGAAAAAGGTAGATTTAGCAGCTAATGGAAAGGCAATCGCTTCGGGTGAAAATAGTGGATTCATGAAAATCATTGTCGATGAAAAATATGGGGAAATACTTGGCGTTGTCATGGTCGGTGCCCATGTAACGGAAATGATAAGCCAAGCAACCTCATTCATCCATCTAGAAGGTACTGTAGAAGAAATGGAGTCCATGATATTTCCACACCCAACCGTCTCCGAAGCACTATTCGAAAGTGCAGCAGCATGGCTGGAAAAAGGAATACACTATAGCTAAATGGGACAGGGGGACAGGAACCCCGTCCCGTTTTAGTTAGGAACTCATATGATTGAGTAGAAAAGAAAAGCTATCATTCGTGGAGTGTTACTCTGTATCGTTTAAGGTATATAAAAGGGAACACCACTAGAGCCAGTGGGACAATGAACCTGTCCCTCTGTCCCTTCCTTGGGACAGCAAACCTGTCCCCCTGTCCCGCTTTCCAAATGTCTTGCTATTCTTCTAGGATTGTAAGAAAATAGGTTTATATATTTTACATAGTTTGAGTGGGTTATAGAAATGAGATGGTTTAATGGGGTTTAATGGGATAGAAGTAGCAAAAAACGCCATACTAACGCAGCGTTCTGCAATAACAACTACAGGGCATAATATTTCTAATGTTAATACTGAAGGTTATAGTAGGCAACGAGTTAATTTGGCTGAAACAACACCAATGCCAGTAGAATCGAGAAATAAGATTAAGCTACCTGGACAACTAGGTACTGGAGTAGAAGCGGGAACGGTTCAACGAATTAGAGATCAGTTTTTTGATTTTCAGTACCGAAATGAAAATAGTAAAATAGGTTACTATGAAACAAAAGCCGATTCCTTACAACGAATCGAAAATGTGATGACCGAACCTAGTAGACAAGGATTATCGGAGACAATGAATAAATTTTGGCAATCCTTACAGGACTTATCTGTTGATCCTAGTCATAGTGGGACCCGTGCGGTAGTTCGAGAGCGTGGTATTGCCGTGGCAGATACCTTTAATTATTTATCAGAAACTTTACAATCAATGCAACAAGAGAAGAAAACAGAAATGGATGCTAAAGTAAATGAAGTGAATGACATCGCAAATAAAATAAATCAGTTAAATCGTGAAATTAGTGATTTAGAAAACAATGGTTATTTGCCAAATGATTTATACGATACACGGGACCAATTAGTTGATCAACTTTCTGAGATTGTTAATGTAAAGGTCACGACAATTAAAAGTGGACAGGGGTCAATGGCTATTGCTGATGGTGTCTATTCAATTGAAATTGTTGATGATGATGGATATTCTTTGTTTGGTGGGGATAAATTGGTAAATGGCTCCTCTTTTTCGACAAATGAACTTCAGTTAAATGAAGATGGGAAGAATGGTTCGGTTCATTCCATTTCGTTAGGTTCTTCGACAATTGATGCGCATCAATTTCAATCGAAAGGCGAGTTACAAGCATTAATTGAATCGTATGGATACGAAAATGAAAATGGAGATGTTGCTGGGATTTTTCCGAATATGTTAGCCAAATTAGATAACATGGCTTATATTTTTGCGGCGGAGTTCAATAAAGTGCACAAAGATGGAAATAGTTTACATGAAATAGACAATGGACCAGAAGAAATTCTCTTTTTCTCCGATGCTATTAACGATAGGGTAGCTAGTTACCCGAAGGATACTACGGATATTGTTTTTGTCGTAGATAATAGTGGAACGATGAGCCCGAAATTAGAATCGGTTGCAGAGAAGTTAGGTGATTTTGCGGATGCAATTAAAGGTGGCACTGAACGGGAAATTCAATTCGGTTTAGTGAAGTATGTAGAGGATAACAAGGCGGTTAATTTTGAAGGTGGAGATCGGTGGACCACTGATGTATCCAAAATACAAGAGGCAATTCAAAAGACTGATCTTGACGGTTCTCAGGAAGACTTACTGGGTGCGATTAATAATGTTCTACCTCTCTATGGAGACCAAGAGACGTTTAAACATATTGTTTTTATTACGGATGAAGGGGATTTCGGTAATCTAGCAGCGCATGATGTAATCGATCAATTTACTAATCGAGGAATTCAAATTCATGGAATATATCCTCCTAATACTTATAATGTTGAGGATTTAACAAATATAACGGATCAGAGTGGTGGGGTGAGTCTTGATATCGAAGAGGACGACTGGCCGGATGATTTAGTTAATGTATTAGGAACTTCGATAAAGGATTATATTGAAACTGCTGGAAACGGAGAAAAGTTCTTTAAAGAAGGCTTTGCGAGTAGGATAAGTGTTTCTCAGGATATTCTAAATGATATCGATAAAATTGCTGCGGCAAACGGGGATTCTGTGGGGGATGGAAGTAATGCGAATGAACTAGCAGATGTTGGGACTACGGCTTTCTCCTATGATGCTAGTAATGAATTAGCGGATTTTCGTAGTTATTATGAATCTGTAATAGGGAGCTTAGGTGTAGAGTCAAAAGAAGCGCAACGTTTGGAGCGAAATGCAGATACGATACGCCAATCGGTTAATGAGCGAAGACAATCTATCAGCTCCGTTTCCTTGGATGAGGAAATGGCTCGAATGATTGAGTTTCAACATGCTTATAATGCTGCGGCAAGAAATATGACAGTGATGGATGAAGTGCTCGACCGAATTATAAACCAATTAGGGTAGTGTTTCGAATGCTGTCATTGATTAATTTTACTAGAAAAGCCAAGCAACTAACTTAGTTGCTTGGCTTCACTTATGCGATGAACCAGATGTACTACTTGTTTGGTTTGCTGATACAGTAAATCTTCTGCTTGGTCCATGCATGATTCTAAAGATAAAGGTCGATTGGTGATGGAATAGCATCCACTAAATTTTTGTAGTAAAGGATCTATATCTCTAGATAATGCTCCTGAAAGTAGGATAACTGGTATACCATGGGCATTTGCTAGGTCTGCGATGTATCCTGGTGCTTTCCCATATAGTGTTTGTTCATCACTTTGGCCCTCTCCTGTAATGACGAGATCAGCATGTCTAATCGTTTGTTCCATGGCAGAGGCTTCCCCTACAAGTTCGGCGCCTGATACAAGATTTGCTCCAAGTGTTAAGAAGGCAAATCCTAATCCTCCAGCTGCACCTGCACCTGAAACAAAGCTATTTTTGTTATCTGGATCTATTAAACTTGCAAAGTTCTTCATCGCAGTGTCATAGGACATTATCTGTTCTTCCTTGGCTCCTTTTTGTGGACCATACACTGCACTAGCCCCTTTTTCTCCGTATAGAGGATTATCGACATCACAAGCAACCTGTATTTGTATATCATTTAACCGTGGCTCTAAGTTTTCTACATTTATGCGATCGATGTTTGCTAGGTCACGTCCAAAAATTCCAATTGGATTTTCGTTCTTATCAAATGCTTCCATGCCAAGTGCTAATAGCATACCGAGACCGGCATCATTTGTTGCACTCCCTCCAAGTCCAATAATGATATTTTTACAACCGCGATTAAGTGCATCTAAGATGACCTCGCCTAAACCATAGGTGGTGGTGGCATCTGGGTTTCGTTTGGTGGCTGGTACTTGGGGGAGGCCAGCAACATTAGCTACCTCAATAATTGCCGTTTGATCCTCTAAAATACCATAATAAGTGTTGATTTTTTCACCTAATGGACCGGTGCATGTAATTGGGATGCCAGTTCCTTCCGAAGCAGTTAATAACGCATCTACGGTTCCTTCCCCACCATCTGCCATTGGTTTGGTAACGACCGTATCTTCATATCCAAGATCAAGGATTGCTTTCTTCATCGTTTGTGATGCTTCTGTAGATGTTAAACTTCCTTTAAATGAATCAGGTGCGACAACAATTTTCATGATAATCCCCCTTAAAAAATAATTACGTGATCAAACTCGGTGCCTGGCACCTACAGAATTTTGTAGTGGAAATATATTATTTCAATTTGATAGATTTAAGTCGATAATTGAATATAGGGGTAGTATATCAATTTTTTGTACAATTAAAAACAAAGGGGTTTTAATAATGAAGAAAGAGAGAAATAAACTGATGCATCTGATGGCGGGTGCCGTGGTCTTATTGATGGTTATTATTACGATTTTAGGAAGAGGGTTTCATTTATTCGATTTCTCCCATGGAAATGGAAGTATGGTGACTACCTCTGAAATCGAGGCACAATATGGAGTAGCACTACATACATTGTTTATTTTACCAATCATACTAATCGCAATAAGTTTGATTTTATATCGTAAGAACAAAACGCACCGTCTTATCCCATATCTTTTGACATTAGTACTAACGTTTGGAAGTATTGCCATTATTGCCGGTGGTAGTGGTAGAGTGGAGTTTCATTTTAGTATTTTCATGGTGGTTGCAGCTTTAGGATACTATCAAGAAATCAAATTGATTTTGTTAATGACTGTTATTTTTGCGGTGCAACATCTACTAGGTCTTTTATTTTTTCCAGAAATTGTGTTTGGTGTGGAAAATTATATGTTTTCGATGTTTTTGTGGCATGCAATTTTCCTAGTCCTTACATCAACTGCAGTAAGCTGGCAAGTACATAATGGCAAAAAAATTGAAGCTTTCTATCAGGAGAAACAAAAAGAACAACGAAAAAACATAATTGAGGATATTGTTGGTCGTTTATCAACAACTTCTGGTCAGATATCAACTGTATCTGAAACATTAACCACTAATACAAAAGGGTCCTATGATGCTAGTGGACAATTAGCGGCTTCTATGAAACAAGTATCATCTAGTATTGAGCATCAATTGGATTTAATTGAGGATAACATGGACGCTATTTCTCAAATAAATGAAGGAATTAAAAGTATTAATGATACGGCACAAACGGTTGCAATGAATTCAACTTCGTCTGCAGAAGATGCTCAACATGGAAGCAAATTAATCGAGCGTTTATTAATGCAAATGAAAGAGATTAATAAAAATGTAGATGAGTCTTATACGAAGGTTAAAGAACTTCTCCAACGCTCCCAATCCATTGAAAATATTGTGGAAGTCATTTCCGATATTTCCGAGCAAACAAATCTACTAGCTTTGAACGCGTCCATCGAAGCTGCCAGAGCAGGTGAATCTGGAAAAGGCTTTGCAGTAGTTGCAGAAGAAGTTCGAAAGTTAGCGGAACAATCGCAGGAAGCTACGAAAAATATTTCAGAGATTATCCAACAAATTTTATCCGAGACGGATCAATCTGTTCAGTATATGGAACATGTTAACGGTTCTACAAGCGAAGGTTTGAGCGTTGCAGAAAAATCAAATCAAGTATTTCAACAAATTACCAAATCATCGAATAACGTTGCTTCCCAAGTGCAAGGAGTTTCTTCTTTAACGAAAGAATTGGCTCAGTCTTCAGAGAGGATGAATACATCCATGGAACAGATTACGGAATCTGCGAAACAATCTGTTTCTGGGACAAAAGAAGGAATGCATGCTACGGATCGCCAGCATGAGTTAACCGAAACAACCGTCGAGGTGTCCAATAAATTAAATAACCTAACCACAGAATTAGAAGATATCATTCGAACACTAAAGAACGAAGGATAAATGTCGAATTTTGTCGGTGCCAGGCACCTGTCGAATTTCGACAGGTGCCTGGCACCGATGCCGACATTGAACTACACTAGGTAGTATTATTTTTACAATTTATTTATTCATGCTTAATGTGGTGTTAATAAACGGGGATTATAATGTAGATAGATGTTCAGTAGTTGGAGGAAAATAGTATGGGGAGGAATTATATGAATAACTGTAATCCTATAAAGGTCAAATCGTTTCGTAAAGGATTTATGTATGTACTAGTTTTTCCGTTATTATTATTCGTCGTTTACAAGAAAGTCAGGCGAAATGAGGAGTATGTACGTATTTGAACCATCGATCCCATGAAAACCAATGAACAAAACAAAAATCTTAATAATGTGTACCCCCCTTTTTATATAAAACGAACATCAATTATTAGTTGTTAGACTATTGATTGGTGTTCATTTTTTTACAGTAAAATTACAGTAAGTTTATAAAGAGTTGAAGGTTATATGGAATACTTGTAAGTAAATGATATTCATATTCTAGGAGGCGATTAATTGGAAAGAAATAAGTCTTTTGCCGGGATAGGAATGAGCTATTTGATTGCTACGAGGTTAATGCAAAAGGAAGTGATGTCTGTTGTCAATCAACCTATCACCGGGATAGGAGCACAAGAATTAAATCGATCAAATTCAATTTTTATTATAGGGTGGATAGGGTTATACCATCCCTTTAAAAATAATTACTTTTCCAATTTGGATTACGCTTCTGGTAATCAAAAATTTCGTGTCAGATTTCTTAGATCAGCACAGACTAGTTTAAGAATTTTTTCAGTGAAAAAAATGTTAAAGAAGCCGCCACCAAGGAAAAACCATGCGTAAATTCGTAAACGGAGGTGTACCATGCGCTTTTTGGTTAAGGTTTGTGTCTGTTTGATTGTAGCCGTGCTGTATTTCGTTTGATAAATTTAAAGGCAAAATTATCAATACGAAAAGGGTGAATGGAATGATGAAATTTTTATATGATCAGGATAATCACCTATTTCACATGGTTAATCAAAATTTTGAACAGTGTGTTTTACAAAGGCTTTTTCAAAAGGCAACGCATGCAAAAGGGGCTAGGTATACCAATTCTTCTGACTAACTCATTCTACTCAAATCAATGGGACAGCAAAGATTGTTGCGCTCGCAAGTGAAATCTCTTTAACAGTTAGTCATATCCCAATCAGACTACTCAAGAGAATATATCCACGCACCAGACCATATCTCATCCTTTCTGATTGTCACGTTACAGATCATCGTTTACAGCTGAATGGAAATGCTCTACAGGGGATGGCATAGGATAAGATGTGCAAATTATTTTATAACGTGGAGTAGTTCACCTTTAAAGGGATGAGCTGACTCTTTTTTTATTTACCAATGTTTTACATGAAATTTAAAGTAGATTAATAGTTGTTGGTTATGATAGTTGTGTTTCATAAATTACAGAGGGGAGAATCGGATATGAAAAATAAAATGTTATTCATGGTAATGGCTGTGCTAATGATTGTTTTTATTATTGGGTGTTCGAATGACCAAGAAAGTTCAGGAAATAATTCAGTTGATACCAGCAAAACAGAAGCAACTGGTGAGAATGATTCTGGAGAAGGAAATATCGAAATTGATGAACTTTCGATTGGATTCGTACCTTCAAGAGATCCAGATGAGATCATTACAGCTACTGAACCATTAAAGAATTTGTTAACGGAGGAATTAGCATCTTTAGGCTACGATGTAGGAAATATTGATATAACAGTTGGAACGAACTATGAGGCTGTAGGAGAAGCTCTTTCAGCTGGTACAACAGATGTGGGTCTGATTCCAGGTGGTACATATGTTTTATATGATGACGGAGCAGAGGTTGCTTTAACTGCAACTCGTGCCGGATTAAGTAATGATTCTGATGCAGCGAAAGATTGGAACGAAAATAAACCAACCGAGCCTAGGGACGATCAAGTAACGTATTACCGTGCATTATTAATTGCAGGACCATCTGAAAAAGGACAAGCATTGGCAGATAAAGTGAACAATGGTGAAGAATTGACCTTTGATGAATTAAATGAAGCGTCCTGGTCTGTTATGTCATCTTCATCACCAGCAGGCTATATCTATCCAGCATTATGGCTTCAAGAAAATTATAATAAGACGATCACAGATCTAGATCAGGTTGTTCAAGCCGATTCCTATGGTAGTGCTTTCGCTCGTTTAGCTGCAGGGCAAACCGATATTTTAGTAACGTATGCAGATGCTAGAAGAGATAATGAACAAAGCTGGACAGATGATTTTGGTCGTGATGCGTCTATTTGGGATGAAACCAATGTAATTGGAGTAACCCCGGGAATCTATAATGATACGGTAAGTGTGAGCAAGAACTCAGATATTATGGATGATGATTTGAAATCTGCAATACAGG
This sequence comes from Oceanobacillus limi, assembly GCF_900111445.1. Lineage (GTDB taxonomy): Bacteria > Bacillota > Bacilli > Bacillales > Amphibacillaceae > Ornithinibacillus > Ornithinibacillus limi. The sequence continues at coordinate 235,579 of NZ_FOHE01000003.1, forward strand.
AAGCATTTATTAATATAGGAGAAAGCGAAGAAGGCAAAGAAGTTATTAGTATTTATAGTCATGAAGGATACCAAAAGGCTCAGGATTCTGACTATGATCATGAACGAGAAGCACAAAAAATTGTTCAAAGCTTAAATTAGGGGTATTTTACCCCACATGCAACGGGTAGTAAGAAATCAACACAGAAATTCAAGGAAACGGTTGTAAAAACTATCCGTTGATTTAACTTTAAGTATGGGTTACAGGCCCCCTTCACGGATTTAGTTAGCAGTAACCATTAAAAACTGCTATGAATAAGGACATCAATCCTGGTGTTCTTATTTTCATTCCATCGTGCTAAAAGAGCGAAGCAAGTTCAATTCCTTAGATTGGAGATTTCTTTTGATGATTGAATTTATCGATGTCCACAAAACCTATACAAACGAAGTAAAGGCACTGCATGCAATTAATCTAAAGATAGAACAGGGAGAGTTTGTTGCGATTATTGGGCTGTCAGGTGCCGGCAAATCCACCTTATTACGTTGTATCAATCGCATGCATGATATAACAAAGGGGAAATTAATCGTTAACAATATTGATGTAGCAACATTAAAAGGAAAGGAGATTCGTCGCTTTCGTAGGAAAATTGGGATGATTTTTCAATCCTTTAATTTAGTTACGAGAACTACAGTATTAAAGAACGTACTTGTTTCCTTTGTTCCAGATGCTCCGTTATGGAGGAAATGGACTGGTGTTTTTTCGAAACAGCATAAATTCCAAGCTCTAACAGCGCTCGATAAGGTGGGTATTTTAGATAAAGCATACGTCCGGGTTGATCAGCTTTCTGGTGGACAGCAGCAACGTGTTTCTCTAGCTCGAACCTTAGCACAGCACCCTGATATTATTTTGGCGGATGAACCAATTGCATCATTAGATCCAGTTACTTCAAAACAAGTAATGGACGATCTTAAGGACATTAATCAAAATATGGAAATGACCATCCTCATGAATATCCATCATGTAGAGGTTGCGTTGGAGTATGCAGACCGAATTATAGGTGTACGAAAAGGCGAGATTGTTTATGACGGGAAGGCAGCGGATGTTACGCAGGACATTTTAGACGATATTTATGGTGGAAAACGTGAAGATATGGAGACCATAGAACAGGAGGAAGCATATGTATGATAAAATTTTTCGACCAAAAAAAATGGTCCTTCCGAATGGGAAAATTGTCTTAGAAAAACGTTCCAAAACACCACTCATCCTATTAGTACTAATTATTTCGATTTACTATTCCATTCAATTAACGAACTTTGAAATTTCCATAATTAAGGACCGTTGGAATGAATTTTTTGTTATTGTTTGGGAAATGTTGCCACCGAACTGGCAATATACATCGAAACTATGGGAAGCGTTATTGGATACGATTAAAATGTCCTTACTTGGTTCCGGTATAGGGGCATTAGCTGCCATTCCCGTAGCGATGCTTGCCTCAGTAAATATCATGACAAATAAAGTGATAGCAATTGCGAGTAAGGTACTTCTTAGTCTGTTGCGGACCTTACCTACTCTCGTTTCTGCATTAATTGCTACATTTATATTTGGATTAGGTACAACGGCTGGAACGGTGGCGATTTTTCTTTTTACATTAGCGTATGTGGGAAAATTATTATATGAACAAATTGAAAATGTTGATATGGATGCATTTGAGGCGATGGAAGCAATCGGAATGACAAGAATACAAGCGTTTCGTTATGCGGTTATCCCACAAATTCTCCCAAATTATTTATCTACTTCACTCTTTTGTTTTGAAGGAAATGTTCGATATGCAGCCATTCTAGGCTATGTTGGTGCAGGTGGAATCGGGCTAATATTGAACGAGAACCTTGGATGGCGAGATTATTCAAGTGTAGGAATGATTCTACTCTTACTAGTTGTTACGGTATTCCTTATTGAAACCGTTAGCGAACATTTTCGAAAAAAATTAATGTAAAGGGAGTTTGCTAGTCATGATGACATTGGAGAAACAGCTACATAATGCACCAAAAAACAACCGTTATCTATTAATGGTTACTGTAATTATCTTACTATTGTTTACCTGGTCCATTACAGCCTTAAACTTTAATAACATAGAGCAAAGTGGAATGGTTATCGCTTCAAATCTTGTAAAGGGTTTGTTAAACCCAGATTTGGATCTTTTATTTGATTTCACTTCTAGTGGCATTATGTATTTATTAATGGAAACAATTGCTATCGCTTTTTTAGGAACGATTATTGGATCTATTTTAGCCATTCCACTTGCTTTTCTCTCTGCTAGTTCCATTGTACCATCTCTGGTTGCCTATATTATAAGATTGTTACTGATTGTGGTTCGTACCGTTCCAGCATTGGTATATGGGCTGATGCTGATTCGGGTAACGGGTCCTGGTCCATTTGCCGGAGTACTTACGATCGCCTTCGTATCGATTGGGATGCTATCTAAATTGTTTGTTGATGCTATTGAGGATTTAGATACTGATGTGCTGGAGTCAATGGCTTCATTGGGGTGTTCTACAATGGAGAAAATTCGATACGGTATCATTCCTCAGTTATTTTCAATGTTTCTATCTATAATGATTTATCGCTTTGACATGAATTTACGTGAAGCTTCTGTTCTAGGGTTAGTTGGAGCTGGAGGAATTGGTGCCCCATTGATTTTTGCCATGAATGGATATCGGTGGACAGAAGTTGGATCAATATTAATTGGCTTAGTACTCCTAATACTTATTGTTGAATTGTTCTCGAATCGACTACGCTCAAAATTAGTTCGAGGATAGTAAAACAATACGGTGCCAGGCACCTGTCGAATTTCGACAGGTGCCTGGCACCAAATATCTTTTGACATCTTCGTTAAAATGAGGTACATTACTAAAGGCGAATGATTTTCATAAAATATAAATAAACATTCGTATTTAGGGGTGTAAATCATGGAAAACATATTTGATTACGAAGATATTCAATTAATTCCACGAAAGTGTGTGGTAGACAGTAGATCAGAATGTGATACAACGGTAACGCTCGGAGAAAACACGTTTAAGCTACCGGTTGTCCCTGCTAATATGCAGACAATTATCGACGAGAACATTGCGCGTTATTTAGCGGAGAATGGTTACTTTTATATTATGCACCGATTTGAAGCAGAAAATCGTATTTCTTTTATTGAGGACATGAAAGCGCGTTCGTTGATTGCTTCGATTAGTGTCGGTGTTAAAGCAGAAGAATATGAATTCGTAGAACGATTAAAGGAAAAACAACTAATACCAGATTATATTACAATAGATATTGCACATGGCCATTCCAATGCAGTAATAGACATGATCCAGCATATTAAGAAGCATTTACCACAAACCTTCGTTATTGCGGGTAATGTGGGAACTCCTGAAGCAGTGAAAGATTTGGAGCAAGCAGGTGCTGATGCAACAAAAGTTGGAATCGGTCCAGGGAAAGTATGTATTACAAAAATCAAAACAGGTTTTGGTACGGGTGGCTGGCAGTTAGCAGCAGTTAAAGCTTGTGCTGAAGTGGCAACAAAACCAATTATTGCCGATGGTGGTATCCGTACACATGGGGATATTGCAAAATCCATTCGCTTTGGTGCAACAATGGTTATGATTGGTTCCCTTTTTGCAGGGCATGAAGAGTCACCTGGCGAATTAGTTGAAAAGGATGGGGTTCGCTACAAGGAATATTTCGGGTCCGCATCTGAATTCCAAAAAGGGGAGAAGAAAAACGTAGAGGGTAAGAAAATGATTGTAGAATATAAAGGAATATTGCAGGATACGTTGACAGAAATGGAACAGGACCTGCAGTCTTCTATTTCGTATGCTGGTGGAACCTCCTTAGCAGCAATTCGTGAAGTGGATTATGTTATTGTACGAAATTCGATTTTTAATGGGGATCGAATGTAAGCGACTGGTCGACAGTGAAAGCTACTTAATCAATGGAGATTTTCTCCTGATTCAAGTAGTTTTTTTATAAATTAAGTAAAGTTAAAAATTTGGAGACTTATTTCGTTCATTACAGGAAAAGCCAGCTCCAGCGCCAAGCGTAACTTCCTTGGCCACCCGCTGTTGAAGTGGTTCTTATTTTGCGAAGGGTAACTTAGATTAAAATGTTTGGACATTAACGCACCTGTGGGAAAGCGAAGACGCTGAGACCCCACAGTGAGCGGTCTTTGCGAATGCGGAGTCTCAGCGCGATTGCTAACGGACTGGCTCTGCCAAAGGTTTAGTCGCACTTATACCCTTGTGGTGAAAGGTAACATCAGTTCCATGTATTTTAAGGTAGGTAGACTAAAACCAGCCTTTACAGACTACGTCGACCTCCCCTTTTAGCAGGGAGATGTTTTCCTGTATCTCCTGCAGTTTCGTCCAGTTATACGAGTTTTAACGGGCGCATGCACTTTCGTTTTTATGATAAGGTATACAAAAAAAGGTGGTGGCTGTCATGCAAATTAGAATGTATCAAAAACAGGATACGACAGCGATAATGGAGCTGTTTCAAGAAACAATCCGTACAGTTAATCGCAAAGATTATTCTGCAATACAAGTAGCGAAATGGGCTGCTGGAGCCGATGGGCAGGAGGAGAGCTGGCACAAACGCTTAACCGAAAGTACAACTTATGTAGTAGAGGAAGGTTTATCGTTGGATTTGGAAATCTAAACGATCAAGGGGAGATTGACTTACTTTTTACACATAAAAATTTTCAGGGCAAAGGTATTGCGACGAAACTATTACAAAGCCTTGAAAGAACAGCTAGAACAAAAGGGATGACACCCATTACTACGGAGGCTAGTATTACAGCCAAACCATTTTTTTTAGCAAAAGGGTTTGACGTAGTTAGAAAGCAAAACAAATGCTACCAAGGAATAGAATTTGTGAATTTTGTGATGGCAAAAACATTGGTATAGTCATCAGCTGGTGCTGGTATTTCTATTAGAGAAACAGTGAAACAACAGTAGACACGACAAGTAAACTACCCCCAGAAATAAATAGTGGGATCCGAATTGGTAATGTAATAGAAGGAATAGTTAGGTTTGGATCTCTATTTTCTACTTGATTAACTACCTCTTCTCTTTTATTTACTTTTTTAAAAAAGTAATGAAAACTTTTAATAATTCCGTTGAAGAAACCTACCTGAATAATATGCATTACAGCACCAGTTATGGTGAGAAAAAGGGAGCATAAAAATAATGTATTGATCCAATTCCAGAATGTAAACGAATAAAGACCTGTTATGATTAAAGAAGAAATAATTGTGATTACTAGTATTCGCATCGTTGTACGTAACATCGGGCTGCCTCCAACTTCAACAAACCTTAATGTAATTTATTATAGTGGCAATTTTTCTATTAATCTAGTCATTTCTTTAAAAATGTGTTAATATAGTATTTAATTAAATTTTTCTATTAATTTCGAATATCGTAAAAATAGCTAATTTTGCCCCTCGTTTTTTATGGGTATGAAGATCCTTGCCTTGGAAAGTTCAACTAAATAAATAGATTTGGGCGAAGGATGAACTCCCTAAAAATATTGATTCGCTTATCAACATAATCTGTTGGTATGAATAAGCCTCACGGATGAAGATTCACTTATAGGAGTTATGCAATGATGAGGAATATAAGAATGTTTTCCCATCATTTCAAATACAACTACACATACTCGCAGTCGTAAATGTGGGGACTGTTTGGGTACAGGAGGGGATAATTTTTAAATTTTACGTTTATTCATAAATAGTAGTCATTAAAATGTTTGAATATTCAACTAAATACGATGTATAACAAGGGGGAAATTTTGTGAAGAAATTTATCTTTTTTCTATTCGTGGCTGCTTTTATGATTTTTGCAGCTGGATGTGGTTTTGACAATGGTTCCGAAGATGCAACATCTGATAATGAGGACACAACATCGGAAAATGATACCAATAATGAAAATTCGGAATCAGAAGGGGATACAAGTGGAGAGAAAGTAATCAACCTAACGCAAACAGCAGATATTCCAACGTTAGATTCCGCGCATGCTCATGATGGGATTGCGTTTACTGTACTGAACAATGTAAATGAAGGACTGTATCGTGGCAATGAAAATCATAATCCGGAGTTAGCAATGGCTGAGGATCATCAAATTAGCGAGGATGGAACCGTTCACACGTTTACGCTTCGTGATGCACAGTGGAGTAATGGAGATCCAGTAACAGCACATGACTTCGAATATTCATGGAAGCGCATTTTTGAAGTGGTTGGTCATTACAATGTCATGTTTGAAACAGCAGGAATCGAGAATGCTTCTGCTATCATTGATGGTGAAAAATCACCAGATGAACTAGGGGTAGTGGCAGAAGATGATAAGACATTAGTTGTCACGCTTGAGGGACCAAATGCTTTATTTACTCAACTACTAACCTTCCCAGTCTTCTTACCACAAAATCAAGCATTTGTTGAAGAAATGGGAGACGGTTATGGAGTAGAAGCCGAAAATATTTTATTTAATGGACCATTTGTTTTAGATTCTTGGCAGCATGACCAAGGGTGGACGTATAAAAAGAATCCTAACTATTGGGATGCTGACGCTGTAAATGTCGATGAAATAAACGTGAATGTCGTAAAAGAAACATCCACAGGAGTTAACTTATGGGAAACAGAAGCGGTAGATCGAATTTTATTATCCTCTGCATATGTTGATGAATTTCAAAGTGATGAAAGCTTTAACACAGAGGTAAGACCATCGATTGTATTTATGCGTTTCAACCATAACCTAGAACAATTCCAAAACGCCAATATCCGCCAAGCAATTGATATGGCAATTGATAAAAAAGGGTTAACAGATACGATTTTAAATAATGGTTCTGTGCCGCTTTATTCATTAGTACCTTATGAATTCTCTTATTCTCCAGATGAAGAGAAGGACTTCCGAGAATTAAATGGAGAATTTAATCAGGGATCCGTAGAAGAAGCACAAGAGCTATGGGAGGAAGGTCTTTCGGAAATTGGTAGTGACGGATTTGAGGTTGCGCTAACGGTAGCTGATGATGAGAATCATGTGAAAAGTGCAGAATACCTAAAAAATCAGCTTGAGACCAATTTACCGGGATTAACTCTAGAAATTAAAACCGTACCATTTGAGGCACGCCTTGAGCAAGAAAAAGCAGTTGAATATGATATGGTTGTTTCCACTTGGGGTCCAGACTATAGTGATCCAATGACTTATATTGACATGTGGGTGACAGATGGACCAGCAAACCGTATGGATTACTCTGATGAAACATTCGATCAATTAGTAGCTGATGCTAAAGTAGAAACCGATGCAGCAACTCGCTATCAATTAATGTTAGATGCAGAGAAACAATTACTTGATGAAATGCATATTGCTCCATTATATCAACGTGCTGATTCATTACTTACACGTACAAACATCAAAGGTTTAGTTCGTCATCCTGCTGCACCAGAATATGAGTATAAATGGATAGATGTAGAATAATTTGATGTGATTAAGGGGATGCGTGTGGTTGCATCCCCTTTTTGATTTATTCCGCACGTGAATCAAAACTCCACATTGGTAGTAGAGCAGCAAAAATAAGCATATTGTGAGGTGAGCGTATGGTCAAATTTGTAATCCAACGTCTAGGTTACATGGTAGTAACGTTATTAATTATTATTACGATTACGTTCTTTTTGATGCAGTTATTACCTGGTACTCCATTTAGCAATCCTGAAAAATTAAGTGATCGACAGCTTGAAGTGATGAATGCGAAATATGGCCTGGACAAGCCTTTGGCAATCCAATACTTTACATATTTAGGAAACCTAATTCAGGGCGACCTTGGTGTTTCGTTTCAGTCTCAAGGACGAACCGTTAATGCAATGATTGGGGAGCGCATTGGTCCGTCAGCCTTAATAGGTGGGCAAGGTGTTGTCATTGGTCTTATTTTAGGACTGATATTAGGAGTTATTTCTGCCTTAAAGCATAATACGATTTTCGATTATGGCGCAGTATTTATAGCGGTTCTTGGTATGTCTATTCCGTCCTTCGTATTTGCAGCACTCATGCAGTATTACATCGGGGTGCAATGGGGATTACTTCCAGCTGCATTATGGAAGGATTATAGTTATTCGATCATGCCGTCCTTGGCATTATCGGTACTCGTCATTGCAACTGTCGCCCGATTTATTCGGTCCGAAATGCTAGAAGTTCTAGGACAGGACTATGTGAATACGGCAAGAGCGAAGGGAATCAAAGAGGTCACCGTTATTCTTCGCCACGTACTCCGCAATGCGTTGATTCCGGTAGTTACAGTTTTAGGGCCATTAGCAGTAAGTATCATGACAGGAACACTCGTTATTGAAAAAATCTTTGCTGTTCCTGGGTTAGGGGAACAGTTTACACTGTCTATTCTCGTAAATGACTATAGTGTCATCTTGGGGATTACATTGTTTTATAGTGCCTTATTTATATTTGTGATATTTATTGTAGATATATTATACGGAATTTTAGACCCACGAATTAGCATCGGAGGAGGGAAGAAAGATGGCACATCATAAACCTGAAATTACCGATGATCTATTTGTACACGAACCTCTCGAGGAAGGAAAAGCAGAAGAATTAGCTGGAACTCCCTCTAATTTTTGGGTAGAAGCCGCAAAGCGGTTACTGAAAAATAAAGGTGCAATAATGGGGCTTATTACCATTATTATAATAGCAATTTTAGCTCTGGTTGGGCCGCTCATGAACCAATACGATTATCAAGATCAAGATCTAATTCGTTCTAACTTACCTCCACTGGTTACAGGTATGGAATGGATGGGCTTTAACGGAGAGGATTCCCACGGTACGAATGTGTACGCTGAAAGAGAAGTTACCGATGCTCCAGCTTGGTTTGGTACGGATGAATTTGGCCGTGATTTATGGACAAGGGTTTGGAAAGGAACGCAAATTTCCTTGTTTATCGCGCTAACAGCAGCATTTTTGGACCTCGTGATCGGTGTTATTTATGGTGGTGTTTCTGCTTTTTACGGTGGGCGAGTAGATAATGTCATGCAGCGGATTGTGGAGATACTAGTCGGGATACCGAATTTAATCCTTATTATCTTGTTTATTTTAATTTTGGATCCAGGAATCACGTCAATTATTTTAGCAATGGTCATTACCGGCTGGGTAAATATGTCGCGGATTGTTCGAGGACAGGTTTTGCAATTGAAAGGTCAGGAGTTTGTTCTTGCGTCCCGTGCTTTAGGTGCATCCAATAAGCGTTTGATGTGGAAGCATCTCATCCCAAATGTCATGGGACCAATTATTGTTACGTTAATGTTTACCATTCCAACAGCAATTTTCTTTGAAGCATTTCTAAGCTTCATTGGACTTGGGTTGCAGCCACCTCTTGCGTCATTAGGTACGTTGATTGAGGATGGTTATCAAGAAATGAGATTTTTCTCATACAAGCTTATCTTCCCAGCCATTATTATTAGTGCGATTATGATAAGTTTTAACGTTTTAGGGGACGGCCTTCGAGATGCATTAGATCCTAAAATGAGAAAATAACAGAGGAGGACAACCATGACTGATGCGATTTTATCCGTTGAAAATTTAGACGTATCTTTCCAGTCACACAATGGCCTAATCCGAGCGGTGCGTGGTGTTAATTTTGACCTGAAGAAGGGAGAAACACTAGCCATTGTTGGGGAATCTGGTTCCGGTAAGTCTGTAACAGCAAAAAGCATTATGCAGTTGCTACCGAAAAAGACTACGGTTATTAATAACGGTTCCATTGTTTATGAAGGAGAAGATCTTTTAACATACAATAAAAAAGAAATAGAAAAAATTCGTGGGTCGGAAATATCGATGGTTTTCCAGGATCCGATGACTTCTTTGAATCCTACGATGAAAATTGGAAAACAAGTGATGGAAGGAATTATAAAGCATCAAGATGTAAGTAAAAAAGAAGCAATCACAAAAGCAAAGGAATTGCTCGAGTTAGTAGGAATTCCCAATGCTGAGGATCGGATGAGTTCCTATCCGCATGAATTTTCTGGAGGAATGAGGCAACGGGTTGTTATCGCGATGGCTTTAGCCTGTGATCCGAAAGTTTTGATTGCAGATGAGCCGACTACTGCACTTGATGTAACGATCCAGGCACAAATACTAGATTTGATGAAAGATATCCAGAAGAAAACCGGAACATCTATTTTGATTATTACCCATGACCTTGGTGTCGTTGTGAATATGGCACAGCGTATTGCGGTAATGTACGCGGGGCAAATTGTAGAAACGGGAACATTGGAGGAGTTGTTCTATGAATCGAATCACCCCTATACATGGGGGTTGTTGCAGTCGATGCCAAAATTACACCAGGATCGATCGGTACCACTTATTCCAATTTCAGGATCACCACCAGATGTAAGTCAGTTGCATGATGGGTGCCCGTTTGCTGCTCGTTGTCCATATGTGATGAAGGTATGTCATAGCCATATGCCAGATCAATCGAAGCTTTCTGAAACTCATTCTGTTGCTTGTTGGTTGCAGGATGAACGAGCTCCTCGTGTTGAAAAGCCTGACCTAGGAGGGGAAACAGTTGATAGAACAGAAACTAGTTGAAGTTAAAAACCTAAAAAAGCATTTTAAAGTGGGCAAAAAACAGCTGAAAGCCGTCGATGATGTGACGTTTGATATTTATGAAGGAGAAACATTAGGGCTTGTGGGCGAATCGGGTTGTGGAAAATCAACGATTGGGAGAACCATACTTAACCTCTATCACGCATCAGGTGGGGATGTGCTGTACAAAGGGAAAAATCTACAGGAAAAGTTAACTCCTAAGGAAGAAAAGCAGTATCAAGAAAAAATGCAAATGATTTTCCAAGATCCCTATTCTTCATTAGACCCAAGATCTACCGTTTTAGACATTGTTAGTGAAGGATTGCGGATTCACCGTCCCAAGATGATGAAAAAAGAGCTGAGTGAACGAGTTTATGAGTTACTAGAATTAGTAGGACTTTCGAAAAATCATGCCAAACGCTATCCGCATGAATTTAGTGGTGGGCAAAGGCAACGGATTGGAATTGCTCGTTCCTTGGCAGTGAATCCAGAATTTATTATAGCGGACGAGCCTATTGCAGCCTTGGATGTTTCTATCCAAGCACAGGTAGTTAATCTATTAAAAGAGCTGCAACGAGATCGAGGGTTAACGTATTTATTCATTGCACATGATCTATCGATGGTAAAATATATTAGTGATCGGGTTGCGGTCATGTATTTAGGGAAAATGGTGGAGCTGACGACAAGTGAGGAATTGTATCAAGATCCATTGCATCCGTATACGAAGGCGCTGATGTCTGCTGTTCCGATACCGGATCCTCGTATTGAGCAGCAACGGGAGCGAATTATCCTTACAGGGGATCTACCTAGTCCAATGAATCCTCCAAGTGGGTGCAGCTTCCGTACTAGGTGTCCGTTAGCTAAAGATATTTGTGCAGAAGTAGCGCCGGAGTGGAAAGAAGTGAAAAAAGGACACCATGTTGCGTGTCACCTTTATTAGGGGAAGGTGAGGAGTGCAGAAGGTTTCCAATGCAAGAATGAATCCAAATCTGCTATCATATATACAAACACAGAACAAAGTTGTTAGATTCATAATCTAACAGCTTTTTCTTTAGACCGTGTTGGAGGAGAGAAGGTGCCAGGCACCGACAAACAGAAAGGGGTTTTCAATGATGACAACGAATTCGGGAGAAAAACAATCGGTGCCTGGCACCGATTGGGGCACCGATTGGGAAGATGTATTTCACCATTTGCACCGGAATCCTGAGGTGAGTTGGGAGGAGTATGGTACTACGGAATATATTCGTGGGTTGTTTGAGGGTTGTGATGATTGTACGATCACGACGTTTGAGGATAGTCCTGGTTTGGTAATTGAGGTTGGAAGTGGGAAGCCGGTTGTTGCATTACGAGCGGATATGGATGCTTTATGGCAGGAGGTAGATGGTACTTTTCAAGCTAATCATTCTTGTGGCCATGATGCCCATATGACAATTGCCATCGAAACGTTACGCAACCTATTAGCTTCAAATCTTTCGAGTAATCTAGGAACCTATCGATTTATTTTCCAACCAGCAGAGGAAAAAGGTACGGGTGCATTGGCATATGTAGAAAAAGGAATTGTGGATGATGTTGACTTTTTATATGGCATGCATTTACGCCCTATTCAAGAACTTGCCCATGGCCAATTTGCACCAGCCATTCAGCATGGCGCTGCGCGTTTTCTTAAAGGAACGATACGTGGAGAGGATGCTCATGGAGCTAGACCACACTTGAATGCAAATGCCATTCAGGTTGGCAGTGAGCTTGTCCAGCAGTTAAATAATATTCATTTGGATCCGATGATACCGTATACCGTGAAAATGACGAAGTTCCATGCCGGTGGAGATAGTGCCAATATCATACCTGGAAGTGCGTCATTTTCATTGGATGTACGTGCACAAACAAATGAGGTCATGGCTGCATTAACCGATAAAATTGAAAACGTAGCAAAAATGCTTGCCGATTATCATGGAGTGGAAATTGACTTAGAGATCGGTGCCAATATAGCGGCAGCGGTGATTAACGATGAGGCAATCTCCAACATGGAAAAGTCGATTAAAGATTCGGTTGGAGAATCGAAATTAGCTCCAATGATTACAACAACTGGTGGCGATGACTTTCATTTTTATACGATTAAACGTCCGGATCTTAAAGCAACGATGCTTGCGATTGGTTGTGATCTTAAGCCTGGCCTTCACCATCCGAATATGACGTTTAAACATGAAGCTATTCCAGAAGCTGCGCAAGTTTTAACGCAAGCTCTCATCCATACAGCAGAGAATTTTTCATCATAAGGGGGAAGTACAGTGGGAATACAGATCAGAAGACTAACAACGATAGAAGAATTATATCAAATGGCAGAAGTGGAGGAAGCAGTATGGGTGGCACCTCCGACTCCAATCCATCAAACCTATACAGCTTCCTATAATGGCGGACTCATGCTTGGGGCTTTTGATGGCGATAAAATGATTGGTTTTCAGTATAGCTTTGCAGGATTTGATGGAAAAAAACCATACCTTTGCTCGCATATGCTTGGAATTTTACCAGCGTACCGTGGCAGGGGGCTTGGCGTGAAAATGAAACAAAAACAAGCTGAGGTTGCACGAGAAATGGGCTATGAAATGATGACCTGGACATTTGATCCACTGGAGAGTTTAAATGCTTATCTTAATTTACACAAGCTAGGCGGGGTTGGTGCTGCCTATAAAGTGAATCATTATGGAATGATGGATGATGGGTTAAATACTGGCTTGCCGACCGATCGAATTCAAATTGAGTGGTGGTTTAATGAAGAAAATCTATCGTACGACGCTGATGCGTTAGCTGAAGAGAACTTGCTGCTTGAAGTTAACTCCAAAGGGGAGCCGGTAAAAACAAAACATTTTACCGATAAATTAGACCATGAAAAAGATTTCTGGTTTGTAGCGGTTCCTTCCAGTTTTCAGCAATTGAAAAAACGTAATCAGGAGCTTGCTATTGTCTGGCGGTATGAAACGAGAGAGGTATTTCAAGCCCTTTTTCATCATGGATATAAAGCAACGGATTTGGTACGTCATGAAGGGGCAAGCTATTATTACTTTACAAAAAAATAGGTGGGGGAACGAAAAATGGCAATTCCAATGGAAAAGTTAATTATTCGTCGGTTAAAAATGCGTTTGAATGACCCTTTTACAACTAGCTTTGGAACGATGCAGGAAAAGGAGTTTTTCATTTCGGAAATAGTTGACCGTAATGGGAATCGCGGATTTGGTGAGTCGGTAGCATTTACGGCTCCGTGGTATAGTGAAGAGTCGGTCGAGACCAACCGGCATATTATAGAGGATTTTTTAATTGATTTGTTACGAGAAAACAAGGTGGAGCATCCAGATGATGTATTAAAGATATTTTCTTCGATTCGTGGAAATAACATGGCAAAGTCAACGTTAGAAGGGGCCGTTTGGGATTTATATGCCAAACGCGAAGATGTCTCCTTGGCCAAGTTATTAGGTGGAGAAAAAAATCGCATTGATGTTGGGATTAGTATTGGAATTCAATCAACTGTGGAGGATTTGTTGCAAACAATTGAGTATTATGTGCGGGAAGGCTACAAACGCATAAAATTGAAAATAAAGCCAGGCTGGGACCTAGATGTGTTACGAGAAGTGCGAAAAAAATTTCCAGAAACACCAATCATGGCTGATGCTAATTCCGCCTATACGTTAGATGACTTGGATCATTTGAAAAAATTAGACGATTATAACTTAATGATGATTGAGCAACCTCTAGCACATGATGATATTATTGATCATGCCAAGCTGCAAAACGAAATGGAAACACCAATTTGCTTGGATGAAAGTATTCATTCCCTATCCGATGCAAAAAAAGCAGTTGAGTTAGGAAGCTGTAAGATCATTAATATTAAAATTGGTCGTGTTGGTGGGATCAGTGAGGCTAAGCGAATTCATGACTTTTGCAAAGAACAGGGTGTAGATGCTTGGTGTGGAGGGATGTTGGAAGCGGGAGTTGGTCGTGCTCATAACATCGCACTTACAACATTGCCACAGTTTACCATGCCAGGTGACACAGCTGGTTCCTCCCGTTATTGGGAAAAGGATATTATCAAACCAGAGGTTGTCGTCCAAGACGGTGTCATTCACGTACCGAATAAACCTGGAATTGGATATGAAATCGACGACAATGCCTTAGAAACATACACCATCGAAAAGAAAGAATATAAACTATAAAAGGTGCCAGGCACCTTTTTTGATTCATTTTATTCTTTATTTTATACTATATTCTGAATTAACTTAGTTGGGGAGGCTTTTTTTATGCAGCGTTTGATGTGTAAGGGGAAGATACATAGGGCTACAGTCACGGAGGCTGAGCTTGACTATGTAGGGAGTATCACGATTGATTATAAGTTGATGAAAGAAGCGGATATAAAACCGTATGAAATGGTTCAAATTACAAGCCTAAAGAATGCAACAAGATGGAAAACATATGCGATTCCAGCTCCAGAATGTTCACAGCGTATTTGTTTGAATGGACCACCAGCACATCTATTTTCTCCTGGAGATATTGTGATTATCTTAAGTCTTGGATTAATGTCGGATGATGAAATTGAAGAGTTAAAACCAAGAGTTGTATTTGTTGATGAAAATAATGAGATTACCAGTGTGGAAGAGCATGATTTACACTGGCCAGAGGGTACAGAAGTTTCATAATGTGTTTGTTTTATAGCACACTCTTTTACGTCCGTAAGAGAGTGTGCTATTTTTGTTAGATCCATTACTTGGTTGCTATTTAGGAGGAAATATAGGAAAATAAGATGAAGGACAATCGTTTGGAAATTGTTCACTATAAAAGTAGGGGGTATTAAAATGCTAGTCAAAAACGATTATGTAAATAAGCAAGATGTAGTGTTTGTGAAGGAAAATGACAGCATGAAGGACGTAATGGACAAACTGGAGGAATCTGGTTATCGATGTATCCCTGTTTTAGATGAAAACGAAATGAAGTATGTTGGAAACATTTATAAAGTAGACTTGCTGGAATATGAGATAGATCATTCGCTAGTAGGTAATCTAGAAGAATTAATTACTGATCGAGAAGAAAGCTTTGTAAAGGAAGATGATCCATTCTTTAAAGTTTTTTCTTCTATTAAAAAGCTACCATTCTTAGCGGTGGTTGGCGAGAGTAAAGAGTTTTTAGGAATTTTAACAAATGGAAATGTGATACAAGTATTAGAAAATGCATGGGGCGTTCATAATGGTAGTTACTCTCTTACGGTTGGAACGATTGAGTATGCCGGAGCATTGCAAAAAATGTTAAAAGTAATAAACAAGCATTGTAATGTACAAAGTATCATTTCCCTTAATAATAATTCAAAATATGTAAGACGAGTTTGTGTTGTTCTACCTAAAGAAGTAGATGAAAAACTTGCGAAAAAGATTGAAGCAGACCTAGACAAAAATAACTTTACCGTAACAGATATTGAGAAATTAAATTAACTTTTTTGGTACCATTTTTTGGTGCCAGGCACCTGTCGATATTCGACAAGTGCCTGGCACCTTTTTTGTAAATTTATGTTTAATTTATGAAGAATTTGGGTATATATTCTTATTCACCAGTTTTATTCAAAACAACAGGAGGTACAGCGTATGGAGTTGACAACAAAGGGAATTAGTTTTATCAGATCTATTAAATTTAAGTTATTAATCATCGTAATCATTAGTAGTGCCATTGGATCACCAATTGCAGGGGGGATTAATGCTTTATTAACGGATTACGGCATCTTACACAGTGGGATTTCTACCATGATAACATTTCTAGTGAATATACTAACAATCCCTGTGCTTGTGATTGTTTTTACTCACTTTTTTATTATCAAGAGAATCAAGATTATTAATGAAAATTTAGCAGCATTGGACAAGGGAAATTTTGAAATAGAATTTCACGATAATTGGAATGATGAAATTAGTCTATTATCACGTAATATTGAACTACTTGCAACTAACCTAGAAAAGTTTATTACGTCCTCTCAGGATCAATCAACAATTGTTTATAATCAATCAAAAGGTTTTAAAACTTCTTTTGATTTCTTAACAGACAAAAATAATCAACAGAATGATTTATTAAGTAAAATAAATCAGAGTAACGAAAATATCACGAAAACCTTTGAAAATAATAGTGCTATTCTACAGGAAATAACAACTGCTATTGAAAATACATCGCTTTCGGTTCAAAAAATTAATAATCGTACAACCGAATCGAGTCAATATGCAACCCAAAGTCAACAAGCGTTAAATAACATATCTGGCCAAATTCAACGTATCCAAGATGGGTCGACGCATACTGCAACACTGAACAAAGGATTAGATGAAAAAGCAAGCGAAATTGAAGAAGTTGTGATTATGATTAAAGATATAGCCGATCAAACGAATTTATTAGCTTTAAATGCCAGTATTGAGGCTGCAAGAGCTGGAGAACACGGAAAAGGTTTCTCCATCGTCGCGGAAGAAGTCCGCAAGCTTGCAGAACATTCAATCGATGCGAGTGGTAAAATCGGTACTACGATTAATGCAATTCAACAAGATGTTCAGACGGTAGTTGAATCCATGAAAGATGATCGTGAAGAAATAAATGACGGTGTTCATTTATTCTCATCCGTTCATGAGAAGATTGAAAAAGTATTGAATCAGTTAAAAGGTTACTCTAAAGAGGTCGATCATATATCAACTACTATGGAGGAGGTTACAGCGAGCAGCCAAGAGATTGCTGCCCATACCGAACAATCCAAACAAAAAATCACGGACAACAATGAAACATTTGATCTGTATCAAAATATCCAACAAGAAGTAGATGGTATCATTGCAGACGGCCTACAAGAAATCAATGTACTACTCAATAATGCCGAAAAACTAGATGATAGAATAGAAGATAAAGCTTCCTAACCTTTTTGGGGTGCCTTTGGGGTGCCAGGCACCTGTCGATTTTCGACAAGTGCCTGGCACCTATCATTTATTCAAAGTATTTGATTAGTCCATCGGTTAGTGCTTGTGCGACTTGATTTTGGTAATTGTCTGTTTGGATCGTTGCTAGATTATCAGGATTTGTCATGAAGCCTAATTCTAGTAAAATGGATGGATTATTATTTTTACGTAATACTAGAAATCCTGCTTTCCTAATTCCACGGTCGTGCATATTTACATGCTGTACTAATGACGCATGAATCGTTTTTGACAATTCAAGACTTGTTTGGTCATTATAATAGTACGTGTTGACTCCATGCACATTTTTATCTTTGAAGTAGTCATAGTGCAGACTAATGAATGCGTCGGCATCTTTTGAATGACTTAAACTCACTCTATTATTTAGTGAAACAAATTCGTCATCACTTCTTGTGAGGTGTACTTCGGCACCGGCGTTTTCTAGGTGATTCATTACTTTTTGCGCAGTCGATAACGTCAACTTCTTTTCTATTATCTTTCCAACCTTTGCCCCGTTATCTTTCCCACCATGACCAGGGTCGATGACAATTTGTTTGCCATCTAATAAATCATCCGTTATTTCAATTGCATTTCCTGAAACCTTTTCATCTCTTTGTTCAAGGGTCTTTACATTTGTTTTTGATTGTTCATCAGATGGGGGCATATAAATAGGATGATTTTCCATGCTGTCTGAAAACGTATAATAATCTTGGGTGTAGTCTTCCTCGTTTTCCGTTTCGTTTGCCTTTTCCATTTCTTCCTGTTCACTTTCTGTTTGCTTGTCCTCTATTTCTTCTTTTTTCTCTTCTTCAATAAAAATTAAATAATTAGCAGATACCCAAACAGGTTCACCACTATAAAATGTTTTTACCCAGCCATCCTGCTCGTCAAATATTCTGAGTCGATCCCCTTCCTCAAGTTGACCTATTATTTTAGCCTCATGTGTTGGGCCTGTTCTCATGTTTAATTGCTCTGTATCTACTTCATATAGCTGTCCATCTTCTTCAGCGTTTGCTATTAAAGTAGGACCAAAAAAGAATATCGAAAATAAAACTCCGGTAACCAAAATACGATGAAATAACTTTTTCATTTTTTTCAAAACCTTTCTCGTAATTTAATAGTTTAATAGAAGGTTGTCCAAATCTGCTAGATTATAAACATAAAAAATTAAGATTCATAGATTTATCTCGTATATAGGTAGCAGGCACGACATAAGCGAGATCTGTCGCATAGTTAGCACTAACATGTCTTGTGCGTCGTAAGCCTCTCACTTCAAGGTGTTACAAAGAGGTAGGGGGAATTGAAAGTACCATTCGTTCATCTAACAAATGAAAAATCAATAAATGAAGATTTACTTCTTAGAATCGGGGGATTAGAAATAAAAAAAGGTGCCAGGCACTTGTCGAATTTCGACAAGTGCCTGGCACCGCTTATTGGTGGATGAGTGATAGGATTTCGGAGCGGGCTGCTGAGTCATTTTTAAGTGAACCACGTACTGCTGTTGTGACGGTCTTGGAGCCCGGTTTTTTGACTCCTCTCATGGTCATACACATATGTTCTGCCTCGATTACGACCATGATTCCGATTGGATCTACTGTTTCATCAATAGTATTTGCTAGTGTGGATGTCATGCGTTCTTGTATTTGCGGTCGCTTTGCCACAACCTCGAGTGCTTTTGCAAAGTTTCCTATACCGGTAACCCGACCATCTTTCGGGATATAAGCAAAATGGGCTTTCCCATAGAACGGAACAAGATGATGCTCACAAATGGAATGGAATGCAATATCTTTTACTAATACCAGCTCTTCATGGTCGTCGCAAAAAGAAGTCGAAAAGCATTCTTTAGGATCAGTATGCAAACCAGAAAATAGTTCTTCGTACATTTTAGCAACTCGCTCTGGTGTATCTAAAATTCCCTCTCGGCTTGTGTCTTCCCCGATGGCTTCAAGAATCATTTGGACGGCATTTTTTATTTTTTCGTTGTTCATTTTCTTCATGCTTAGCCTCCTAACACTTCGTAGTTAATCTATTTTTATCAAGAATGGCAATTTTTTTCGTAGCTTGCATCCCTTGTCCAACTGCAGTAGAAATGCTTGAATAAAGCGGTGAAGTACAAACATCACCAATGGCAAACACGTTATCTTTTGTTGTTTGTCCTAACTGATCAACTAAGATATAGCCATCATGATCTAGTTCTACTTCTTCCAAAATTAGATCGCTATTTGCTTTTGTACCGATGCGAATTAAAATCCCATCAACGTCCATTTGAGATAGAATGTTGTTTTGCTTAAATGCTATTCCGGTTACTTTTTCCCCGTTATCGTAAATGTGTTCCACATTTGCATTGGTAAGTACTGTTACGTTATTGTGAGCAATTGTAGCCTGCAATAAATCATCGCGCGCTCGAAAACGAGTAGACCGGTGGATGAGATAAATACGAGCTCCTTTACGAGCGAGATTATAAGCCCCTTCTAGTGCGCGATCCCCGCCTCCAACAATGGCCATTGTTTTGTTTTTAAATTTATGGCTGTCTTGACTTGTAGAAAATACTTCCCCTCTAGCGATCATTTCTTGTTCCCCAGGAATTCCTAGTTTACGTGGGGATGCACCGGTAGCGATTATTAAAAAATTAAAAGCTATTTTTTGTGTTTTTCCCTTTGATGTAACCATTACGGTTTGGTCCGTTAAGTTTACATCCGTACAATATGACTCTAACATGTAATCACAAGATAAGGAATTTAAATGAGTAGTGAATTTTTGTTGTAATTCTAGTCCATTACTTACTTGAAAACCAGGATAATCGATAATATTGTTTTTAATTTGATGTAATTGTCCACCTAATTCGGCTTTGGATTCGATAAGTAAGTGACTTAAATTTAACCTTTTACTCCAAATGGCTGCTGATATCCCAGCTGGTCCACCACCTAAAATTAATATGTTAACTTTTTTCATTGGATCACCTGTAGTTTATTAATAATACCGAAAATCCCTACTGTAAATTCAGTAGGGAGAATTGTCGACAGTGCTTCATTACTATAGTGGTACGTAAGATTGAGGTTTAGTAAAATGGAGGTTCTAGATAAGTAGCCCTACCATTCAACTTGAAGATCAGCTTATTTAAATCTGACATTTCCTACTAAAATTCTATTAAATAGACCTCAAAAGTAATAAGTCGAACATTGAAATTAACTGAATTATATAGCATTATACCCAAAAAGTAAAAAAATCTGTCTATTGGGTGCCTGGCACCGACAAAATTCGATAGGTGCCAGGCACCCAATTTGGTTCGTTTGGGGTGTGGGGGTATACTTAGGTGGAGGTTTTTATTGGTGATTGATTGTATTTGAAGGGGTTTTTATATGAGAATTGTGGAGACTTTTTTATTTGCACTAATTGGAGGGTACATTTTTTATTTGCTTCATTTTCCGTTGCCATGGGTGTTGGGGGCGTTAGTGTTTGTGATGCTTTGGCAAGGGTTTACCAAACGAAACGCAGTTGTACCGAATTCTATTAGAGATGGCGGGTTTATTGTTTTAGGTATTTATTTTGGGTTGTACTTTACTCGGGAGACATTTCATACGGTCATACCATATTTGCTGCCCTATATGTTGATGACATTTTTATTGATTTTAACGTGTGTCATGTTGGGTTCGGTTGTTTCCAAATGGACTTCGGTTGACCAAACAACAAGTGTTTTTTCGTTAATACCTGGTGGACTCTCAGAAATGGCCATTGCGAGTGAAGCATTAAAGGGGAATTCCTCTTTAGTTGTCATTTTTCAAACCGTCCGTTTAATTGCGGTTTTATTCCTAATTCCCCCAGTAATGACTTTTATATTTAGCGCGGGAGATGGTAGTCAAACAGCAGGAGTTCAAGCAGCTATAGCTGGAAATCATCATGCGTGGTGGAGTTATTTCTTGTTTCTTTTACCGATCATTGCAGCGGTTCTTATCCGTGATAAAATTCCAGCTGGTATCATAATTGGAGCTCTAGGGGTTACAGCAATAATAAATGTCAGTCCGCTTGAGCTTGCTTCTGTTCCCTCGGTTGTCATGAATGGCGCCCAAGTAGCTGTCGGAGCGAGTCTGGGTAAGAAAATGATATTTGCTGATTTAAAACTAGGTGGAAAGTATATTTTTCTATACTTTGCCTTAGCGGTGACGGTTATTTGCATTTCATTTGGGTTAGGTGCATTGCTTGCTAATGTTACGACGTTAAACTATTCCACGGCAATTTTGTCTATTTCACCAGGCGGATTTTTTGAAATGGTATTGACTGCCTACAATATTGGCGGAGATCCCGCCGTTGTGAGTGCATTGCAGTTAGTCCGTATTTTGTTGATTGTTATTTGTGTACCCCCGGCTTTAAAATGGTGGTTTCAAAGGGATAAAAGGGCAGGAAAGGAAATAGTCCGTCAACATTAGATTTTGTAGTGACTGGATATTTCTATAATTTAATAAGTGCCAGGCACCGATTCGTTTAACAAATCTCTATCGACAGGTGCCAGGCACCTCTCTATGTTATAATTTCTTGTGTCGATTAGTGTACGGGAGGGATTGTTTTGAATTTTTGTACGCAGTGTGGAACCCGGTTAGAACATGGTTGGGTTTATTGTGGGAATTGTGGCGTGCTTTTACATAAAGATGGGATTGTAGATAACTTACGACAAAAAAGAGAGATGAAAGCTATTAGTAGTAATGATGTTGAAGAGGAGAGTTATTTTAATAAAGGAATAGCAAATTCATTACCCAAGACCGGTTCAAAGGGGAATAAAAACGTGGTTAAAGGAATAGTAGTTTTAGCTATTGTTTCTTTGTTTTTAATTTTTATCAATCTACCAAAAGAAATGTCGGAAGCAGAATATGCAGAATATGTGATAGATTTTATGGTAAACCAAGAAAAAGCATTTTCTGATTTTCATGCAGGCGCTGATGAAAAAGGGTTGTATGGTGGTGAATGGACGGAAGAATTTCACCAATTAGAGGAATCAGCTGAACAACTCCAACAGTATATTGAAAAGTCCCACGAACAATTACAAAATATTAAACCACCTGAAGGATTCCAAACGGACCATGAAGAAATGCTGCAAGTATCTTCAGCATATGAAACGGCAGCAACCAACCTAGTATCTTATATTGAAACAGGTGATATAGAACAAAGGGAACTCATGCACGAAAATCAAGGAAAAGCATATGAATTTTTTAATAACACGACTTTTTCCACACCAGAGTATGAGGATCAATTAATGGATAAATATTCAGAGGTCATGGAGTAGTGTTAGGTATTATTTAAAAAAGGTGCCAGGCACCTGTCGAGCATTCGACAAGTGCCTGGCACCTTTTTTTTGGGGGAGAATGATTAGTGTGTTGTATTCGTTTTCAATATGACATACTAATTATTGAAGTTAGTCTGATTCCAAAATAATATATGTTCTATTCTGCTAATTATAATATCATATTTGTCAAAATACAGTTTTATAGGTTATAATATTTAAAGATTTTAATGCGCACACATGATTGATATAACTTAAGGTGCAAAATGAATAAACATGAGGGAGATTTTACAGAGTGGAGCATTTACTTAATAATTTTGTAAACGTGACGGAAAAGGCTGCTGTGGCTACTTTGCCTTGGATAGGTAAAGGTAGGAAAGAAGATGCGGATCAGGCTGCTACTACTTCGATGAGAGAAAATTTAAAGCAAGTTGACATGCAAGGGAAAGTGGTTATTGGTGAAGGTGAGATAGATGAAGCACCAATGCTTTATATAGGAGAAGAAGTAGGTAATGGAGCGGGGATGACCGTCGATATTGCTGTTGATCCAATTGATGGGACTACGCCAGTCTCACAAGGTGAAAATAATGGGATCGCTGTTATTGCCGCGGCTCCTGGGGGAACGTTATTACATGCTCCAGATATGTATATGGAAAAGCTTGCTGTTGGACCAGAAGCAGCAGGAGTTATAGATATTGATGCTCCTTTAATTGAGAATTTATACCGGGTTGCACAAGCCAAAGGGAAAAAGATCTCAGAAATGAACGTCTTTGTTCAAGAAAGACCGAGGCATGAAGAAGCTGTTCGGGTTATGAGAGAGGCCGGTGCTAAGGTTCATTTATTTCGTGATGGAGATGTGCTTCGTGCAATTAGTCCAAGCATAGGAAATATGGATATGGATTTATTTTATAATATTGGTGGGGCACCAGAAGGGGTGCTTTCAGCAGTTGCCATTAAATGTCTTGGTGGAGAAATGCAAGCGAGATTGTCATTTAGAAATGAAACGGAGATGGAACGCTGTATAAAAATGGGGATAAAAAATCCAAGAGCAGCATTAAGACATCATGATTTAGTAGATTCAGATCAAGGAATTTTTGTTGCAACTGCTATTACGGAGACACTATTCTTAAACGGCGTACGTAATGATACGGAAGGCTTATTGACAGAAACCCTCGTCATCGATGGGACAACGAAGTCATGGAAGACCGTCGAAACCAATCATCTTGTAACAGTATAAAAAGAAACCCTCGGACAAATATATGTTCGAGGGTTTTAAATTTTCGACTAGTCAAAAAGGTGCCAGGCACCTACTGTATGTCGAAGTAGAGATGGTAATGAAGTTGACATCCTTCGTTAAAGTGTGAAGAACAGTTTAAACATTTGGTAGTTTGTAGGTATTGTTTAATCGTATGTTCGGTGCCACAAACACCACATAAAATTGCTTTTGTTGAGAATTCATGCTCTTTCCAGGTAATGATTTGGTGATTTTCAGCTGCTTCGTGACACTTGTAACATGGATAATACTTGTTGCAGCACTTGAATTTAATAGCGATAATGTCATTTATCGAATGGTAATGTTTACATCGTGTTTGCGCATCTACTAATTCCCCATAAACAAATTTCATCGCACTACTCCTCATAAAATATCACTGGTATTTTGATTTTACTATATTTGTTCTGAATAATATAGAATAACCATTTGTTAATATCAGGTGCCAGGCACCTAATTATTTTGTAGGTTTTATTTTATAGTTTTGGTATAGGTCGCTAGCTATTGTGCTTGGGTTTCCAAAGAAGTAACGCTCGTACTGCGTTTGTCTCGTTGCGAATGGGCTCATGGTTAAATCCCATGCTAGTCGAAAAAGCTTGATACGATCTTTTGCGTTATGTTTTGCACTTTGTAAATACTGGTCTAGATCTGTACGTATTTCGGATGAAAAATCTTCCTCAGTAGGTATGGTTACCATCCCACTTGCTCCAAGTAACTGAACAATTTCAATTAGCTTTGGATATACTTTTGGAAAGGTGCTGCTAGCAACTTGTAATGGAGCTAATTCAGGACTCATTAGGCCAAATTTATCTATTTTTGCATTTGTTTCTGCCTTTATAAGTAAGGATTTTAAGGTTTCAAGGGCAATAATAATCTCCGCCATTTTTTCTTGAACATGTGCATACCCACCAATGTCAATTGTCTGGACAATTCCTTCCGCTACACCTGCAACAAACTCTAATTTTACTATTTGTCTATTTAAAACTTGATGTAGGGCAAATGGTCGGAACGCGCTCTCTCTTAAGAAACGGTTGGTTATTTGTATATTATTATAAAAAAATACTCGCTCCCAAGGTACTGTGACATTGTCAAATACTACAATGGTGTCCATTTCTTCAAAACGTGAACTTAACGGATGATTGTAAGAATTAGAACCAAAGGTAAAAGACTCTCTACAAATGAAGCGTAGACCTTTTGTGTCACTAGGAATGGAAAAAGCAAAAGCATGACTGGGATCATTAATTCCACCAGGAGATAAAACAAGGATCTCATCTGTCATTCCACCTTGAGTGGCAAGAAGCCGTGCTCCTTTTATAACAATCCCTTCCATTGTTTCTTCTATTATTCTTGCTGCTATTGGTTCATTGGAGTCCTCTAAATAAAACGGGGAGCGATTAACTTGTGGGTTAATAAAAGTATGTGTAAATGATAGGTCTTGTTCCTGGGCTTGTTCATAAAATTGAACCAAGTGTTTTGGAAAGCAGTTTTCTTCTCCTTCTAGTAGACTTGCTGAAGCGGCTAATGCCATAAGTACAGTATTCATATAATCAGGACTTCTACCAAGCATACCGTGAGATGATTTCGCCCATTCCTTCATCATTTCACTTCGATGATGCAGGTCTGTTTTAGTAGTCGGTTTTTGGTAAGACCTTCCTACTCGATCACCAGTTTTAGGAGAGGGGTATGTCATAAATTCCATTGTGCTGGGTTGAAGTTGCATATCATAAAGTGCAGATTGACTTTGGATCGTCCCTTGATAAACAGGGTGTTCAGAAATCTTACCAGTTATTTTTTCTCCTTTATACCAAATTTCTGTCTTCATGGTATCTATCCGTTCAATATACTCTTTGCCCGTAATAGCAGGCATAGCATCCACCCCTAACAAAAAAATTCAAAACCTTATACCCTAATATATTTCGCCCACAAAAAAAATGTTCCTAATCTCTAATCGGTGCCAGGCACCGACAAATTTCGACAATACTCGGGAGGTGACAGAGGCCTGTCGAAAGTGGTACATTAGTAACATGAGTTTTCGTAGAAGGACGGCTCGTCGATTTGGTTGTCGAATTATTTTAGGTTAAATGATTGGAGATTTTGTCATGTATCAGATTGAAACGTTTGAAGAACATTCTTTTACGATGTACCAGCTAAGCAATGCAGATTCGAGTGCGTGGATAACGATCTGTCCGGAGCGTGGTGGAATAATTACTTCGTTTGGTGTAGAAGGAAAAGAACAGCTTTACTTAAATGAAGATACTTTTTATGATCGTAGTAAAAATATTCGTGGTGGAATGCCCATTCTGTTCCCTATATCCGGTCAACTGAAACAAGGGAAGTATGAGTGGGATGGGAAAACATATCAAATGCCTAATCATGGATTAGCAAGAATTCATCCTTGGGAAGTAGTTAACATGCATCATGATGATGATTATGCTTCTATAACTCTCCGTTTTGTAAGTAGTATTAGTACAAAAGCCATTTATCCATTTGACTTTAACGTACAGTTTACATATACAATCCGAAAAAACGATTTGTTAATTGAGCAAAGCTATCTAAATTTATCAGATGCTGCAATGCCTATATCAGCAGGGTTGCACCCGTATTTTAAAACAGATAATAAAAATATTGCCTTACAAACAGATGCTACGAAAATGTTGGATTATAATGATGATTCACTAAAAGAATTCTCTGGTGAAGTCAATATGGAAGATCGAAAAGAATCTGTCGTTTTAGTAGATGCAGAGGATCGAAAAGTTGAAATGGATATAGGTACTGGACAAGAAGTAGAAATGGAAACAGGATCAGAGTACAAATATACTGTCATCTGGACGGAAAAGAATAAAGAATTTATCTGTGTAGAACCTTGGATGGCAATGGCTGGAGCCTTTAATACCAAAGAAGAGCTGGTCATGATTAAACCTAAAGAAAACCTAACCACATTTGTCCGTTTCCGCATCAAATAATAGGTGCCAGGCACCTGCTGGGAATGTTGAATTAATGTAAGCTGTTCATATGCTGAGGATGTTATTTTATATCACCCTATGGCATTGACAGCTTTTTTATTTGTGGAAATTTAAGTGATTGTAACTTTGACAAAAAAATCGAGGGGTGCCAGGCACCGATCAGGCACCGATTAAGCTCCATTGCGAATAGATTCGAAAAGTAGGTTTGATATTTCTCTTGAAAGGGTATACACTATTAATTGGAGGTGAATGGTATGGGGTAAAGATCTTAAAATATTATTGTAAGAAAACTGAATAATAAAAAAACTCACTGGAGGTAAACATGAAGAAAGTTTCAAGTGTATTCTATATTACGATTGCATTAGTTATCGTAGCAGTAATAATTGGGGCAATGTTCCCTGAATTATCTGAGGAAGTAACCACCAATGTTAATGCATTCTTATCGACATCCTTTGGCTGGTATTACATGTGGGTAATGAGTTTTTTGATCATAATTTCCATTTTCATTATATTTAGCCCATACGGAAAGATCAAACTTGGTAAGAAAGAAGATAAACCTGATTTTTCTACTCCTTCATGGATAGCCATGCTATTCTCGGCAGGGTTAGGTATTGGGCTGGTATTCTACGGTTCAGCTGAACCACTATTCCACGCGTTTTATGATGCTCCTTTATCTGAAGTAGGTTCTGATCAAGCATTTAAAGAAGGACTTGCTGTCACGTATTTTCACTGGGGAATCCACGGTTGGGCAATGTATGGCATTGTCGCTCTCGTATTAGCATTTTTCCAATTTCGTAAAGATGAACCTGGATTGATTTCCGCAACATTAAAACCGCTTTTTGGTGATAAAATGTTAGGTCCGTGGGGAAAATTGATTGATGTACTAGCTGCCTTTGCAACGATTTTTGGAGTTGCTACATCGCTCGGTTTTGGTGCTGCGCAAATTAATGGAGGTCTTTCTCACTTATTTGGGATTGAAGTAAGTTTCACCTCACAATTTATCATTGTATTAATTGTAACGGTGTTGTTTTTAATTTCAGCTTGGTCTGGTATTAGTAAAGGAATAAAATATTTGTCAAATGCAAATATCGTAATAGCTGCTTTACTGTTTTTTGGAGTAGTTATTGTAGGACCAACCTTGCTTATTTTAAATATGTTTACGGAAACATTTGGCATGTACATGCAAAACATTATTCAATGGAGTTTTCGCACTGCCTCGCTGGAAGGAGATAACCGGGCATGGTTAGATGGTTGGACGATCTTCTATTGGGCTTGGTGGATTGCTTGGGCTCCGTTTGTAGGAATGTTTATTGCCCGCGTTTCTCGTGGACGTACAATTCGTCAGTTTATGATTGGAGTTATGCTTGTACCAACCTTTATTATAGGGATTTGGTTTGCCACATTTGGTACAACTGCAGGTTTCGTACAGACAAGTGGCATAGATTTAACTCAATATGCTACAGAAATGGTACTATTTAATATGTTTGATCAGTTACCATTGTCATTAATTCTGTCCATTCTAGCAATATTGTTGATCTTTTCGTTCTTTATTACATCAGCGGATTCGGCGACATTCGTACTAGGAATTCAATCAACGCATGGTTCTCTAAGCCCGCCAAACACAGTGAAAATCTTATGGGGGTTAGCACAATCTGCAGTTGCATTAGTACTACTATACGTAGGTGGACTAACTGCACTTCAGAATACCATTATAGCAGCCGCATTCCCATTCTCGTTCATCATGATTTTGATGGTGATATCACTATTAAAAGCACTTCGAAAAGAAATGAGAATCATTTCCGGTAGAACCAAGTAAAAAGTAGGTGCCAGGCACTGGTCGAATTTCGACCAGTGCCTGGCACCGATTCTAGTATTAAAGGTTTTAGCATAGAGATAAATAAAAGAGTTAAATGAGGGGGAAAAGAATGGATTCACTCGTTTTAATTATTCTTGCTCTTATATTATTAATCATAGGGCTGAAAGTCGCTAAAAAGATAATCAAGATTATTCTTTTTTTAGCTGTAATTGGAGTCGCTTTTTATTTACTACAAGATTTTCTGATGTAACATGATCTTGCATTGAGAATTTTAGTCTTATAGGAATATTCACTAAACATTTCCCGGGAAATATGTCGAATCAGAATACCTTTAAGAGAGACAATCATCATGGTTGTCTTTTTTTATGTGGCAGGCTGACAAAAACAAAAACGCGACGTGCTGTCGCTACTAGCGCTTCCTGTGCTTCGTAAGACCTTTAATTTAAACCGATGAAGTACAACCAAGGAGATTAAGTGGGGGAACACCCAAAAGTTACATGTCCAATTCGTTCATCTTACAAACATTGGGGGAAACCTTTACTAATTGAAGTTTCACTTTATGAGATTATGAGAAATTTGTGCTTCCAATTAACATCATTTTTAAAAAATGAATGAGCCTACAGTTGGTTACTAACCTCTTTTTTTGGAAATAATGTCTAGTAAAACAAGGAGGTTAGTAGATGACTAGGATGGAAAGACGTCGGAAGCGAGCCAAGCGAAAGGCATTAACAATTATTAGTCTATTATTTTTAGGTGTTATGTCATGGATGATGATATTTTCAAACACAAATAATACGACGCAATCAATTGATGCTGACTCCAAATCAGAAAAAGTCAGCGAGAAACTATTGCAGCAGACAGAGAAAATTAATCCTTTCGCTAGCCAAGAAACAGAAGAAAATAAAAATTACACAGATGAAGAAGAAGAAGAAAAGAAAACAAAAGTCCTTGTTCTTACGAATGATAATGTTTCAGATACAAACCAAGGGGTGGTTTTATCTCTAGGGGAAGAAACGAATCACGTAGAGTTGATGGAATTGTCAAATTTAGATCTAGGTGATGTCATGGATAGTGGAAATGAAACAAAAATAGATGCCATAATGAGTCATATTGAGAATAGTTTAGGAATAACTTTAGACCATTTTATCCAAATGGACACTAGTATCCTACCTGATATTGTTGATGCTTTAGGAGGGATTACCGTTACGAATCAGATTGAGTGGGTTGATGAAGGATTCTATCAAGAAGGATATCGATATGCAAAAGGCAAGCTGGAGCTTGATGGAGATAAAACAAGGGGATATTTATTTATGCAGGACCAAGATCCAAATGGAGAAATTGGACAGATGAACAGACAAATGCAAGTAACGGAAGCGATAATGGAGAAATTGACGAGTTCATTCTCAATTGGTACAGCAACGAATTTGTGGAGTGTAATGCATAATAACGTTGAAACAAGTTTAAACTTGCCGGAAATGATTGATATTTTAATGGCTTATGGGAAGATGGATAGTCTACCTGTGAGTGGAGAAGAATAAAATTATTTAAAGGGAGTAATATGGAATATTATTAGCTTAGGAGAGTAGGGAGTTTTATGTAAACCTACTCTTTTTTATTATTCATCTATCTTTTATTTATCCCGCATATAACTAGTTGTATGGCCCCACTAATTTCAGTTCACTTTTTCACATGAAATTTAGGACTAGATAAAATGTGAGTTCTGACCTACTATGAAATTATAAGTTTTTTATTAAGTACGAGTTAAAGAAGGTGTACGAAATGAAAGTTTCCTTATTCATAACGTGTTTATGTGATATTTTTTCCACAAATGTAGGAAAAGACACGGTTGAATTATTAGAACGAGTCGGATGTGAGGTTGATTTTCCAGAATTACAAACGTGTTGTGGGCAGCCTGCCTATAATAGTGGTTACTTAACCGAATCCAAGCAAGCGATGAAACAAATGATACGTGCGTTTAAGGATTCGGAATATGTCGTTGGCCCATCTGGATCTTGTGTAGGAATGCTAAAGGAATATCCAGAAATATTTACTGGTGATCCTAAGTGGGAAGAAGAAGCCAAGGCATTAGCAGCCAAATCTTTTGAAGTAACACAATTCCTTGTGGATGTGTTAGGGATGACTGATGTTGGATCCACATTTCGCGGGAAAGTGACGTATCATCCGTCCTGCCACATGACACGTATTTTGGGAGTCAAAGATGCTCCGAAAACGTTATTGCAACATGTGGATGGCGTGGAGTTAGTCGAATTACCAATTGGAGAGGATTGCTGTGGATTTGGGGGAACTTTTTCCGTGAAAAATGCAGCAATATCCGAACAGATGGTTCAGGAGAAATCCGAACATATTACGGAAACAGGCGCAGAATATTTAGTAGGTGGTGACATGGGCTGTTTACTAAATATCGGTGGCAGAATGGCTCGGGAAGGTAAAAACGTCCAGGTAATGCACATTGCGGAGATACTAAACTACCAAAAATAGAATGGAGGTAGAAGAAGATGAGTGTGAAGATCGGAAATGCTCCATTTCATAACCGTGTTCAAGACGGGATCGAAAATGATTTTATGCGAAAGGCAGTATCCTCTGCTCAAGGTCGTTTTCGAAGCGGTAGGAGGAATGCAGCAGAGGAACTGGGAGATTGGGAAGATTGGCGTACATTAGGAGAAGAAATTCGCAGTCATACATTAGAAAATATCGATTTTTACCTGGAAAAGTTGAGTGATGCGGTTTCTAATCGTGGAGGAAATGTATATTTTGCCCAAACAGCAGAAGAAGCCAACCAATATATTCAAGATATTGTGAAGAGAAAAGAAGCCAAAAAAATTGTAAAGTCCAAATCAATGGTTACCGAAGAAATAGGCTTAAATGCTGCGCTTGAAGAAGTTGGGGGAGAAGTAGTGGAGACGGATTTGGGAGAGTGGATTCTACAACTGGATGAAGATCCCCCGTCACATATTGTTACACCGGCTCTTCATAAAGATAAAGGACAGATACGTGAAACCTTTTCCAAGAAAAAAGGATATGAGAAAACAGATGATCCGGAAGAATTGGCTTTATTTGCCCGCGAACAATTAAGGGAAGATTTTTTATCAGCGGATGTTGGAATTACTGGTTGTAATTTTGCTGTAGCTGAATCCGGGGCAATTACGCTTGTAACGAATGAAGGAAATGCTCGGTTAGCAACAGCATTACCGGATACACAAATTTCCGTGATGGGAATGGAGCGACTTGTTCCGACTTGGGAAGACTTGGAAGTAATGGTTAGTTTATTGACTCGCGCTGCAGTTGGTCAAAAATTAACGAGCTATGTTACGTCATTAACCGGGACACGATTAGAGGGTGAAGTGGATGGACCAGAGGAATTTCACCTTGTCATATTAGATAATGGTCGGTCAAAAATTTTGGGAACAGAATTTCAGGCAGCTTTACACTGTATTCGTTGTGCAGCATGTATTAATGTTTGTCCTGTTTATCGTCATGTTGGTGGGCATGCATATGGCTCCATTTATCCAGGACCAATTGGAGCAGTTTTAACACCATTATTGGATGGGTATGATGATCATAAAGAGCTTCCTTATGCATCTTCATTATGTGCTGCCTGTACAGAAGCATGTCCGGTGAAAATTCCGTTACATGAGATGTTGATCCGTCATCGTCAAATTATCGTGGAACGAGAAAACAAAGCACCTAAAATGGAAAAATTAATGATGAAGGGGTATGCGAAGTGGGCATCAAGTCCTGCTGCATATAAATTAAGCACCAAAGTAGCTAAACCTGGTTTAAAACCTTGGACTGAAGAGGAGACGATTTCGAATGGCCCTGGTCCGCTGAAGGGATGGACGAACGCGAGAGATTTTCCTGCCCCTAGTAAGCAGTCTTTTCGTTCTTGGTATAAAAGTCGCAGGAAACGGGAGGAGTCCGAATGACGATTAAAAAGCGTGAACGTTTTTTGGAGAATCTCGCATCAAACCTTGGGCGTCCTCGTGTGCAGAAAGTTGAACGTCCGCAATATAGTGTTAGCCCACAACAGAATGTTTATCGCGGTTATTCAATGGATGATTTAATGGATGTGTTAGAAAAACAATGTAAAGCCATTCATACGGATTTCATAAACACAGATACTACTAATTTAGGAAAGATCCTACTAGACACAATTGAAGGGTATAATGGAAACGCCATTATTACAGCAAATGATCCGCGTTTTCAAAAATATGGAATTGAGGATTTGTTTGACAGTCTTCGTCAGGATGGAAAAGAAGTCCATGTTTGGAATTCAGAAAAAGGAAAAGATAATCAAGTTTTTGCAGAAAGCGCGGATGTTGGGATTACGTTTAGCGATATTACACTAGCTGAATCAGGTACAGTAACATTGTTTAATGATAAAAATAATGGGCGTTCCATTAGTTTGTTACCGAAAACGTACATTGCTTTAATCCCTAAAGAAACGATTGTTCCAAGGATGACTCAAGCCGCCCAAATTATTCAGAAGGCATATAAAGAAGGGCATGCGGTACCATCTTGTATTAGTTTTATTACAGGACCAAGTAATAGTGCAGACATCGAAATGAACTTAATAGTAGGAGTTCACGGACCAATAAAAGTAACGTATATCGCGTTTTGATGAATAGGTGCCAGGCACTTGTCGTATATCGACAGGTGCCTGGCACCTAAAATTGCACCTAAAATGGCACCTAAAAATAATTGAACGGCCTGAAAAATTAAGATATGAACCTACTTATTATAGTAAAAGCTCTATTTGGTTTTGGATTTAGGTAGATTGCTTTATCAATGGGCTTCAAAATCTATTTTTAGTGTTTGGACAAGTTTTTCCTATTTGCTTACTATGAAAATGAAGGAAAGAAGGGAGGGAAAAAATAAATGCCACGAAAGACACGTGTTTGGGTTCCAGATTACTATTATCATATTGGATGTCGTGGTAATCGGAAGGAGGATCTGTTTAAAGACGACCATGATTTTCAACTATTTCTCCAATTGCTTCAGAAAGTTAAAGCAAAAACATCCTTTGAGTTGGCTTCTTACTGCCTCATGTCAAACCACTATCATTTACTTCTACGTTCAAAAAAACATCCCATTTCTAAAGTTATGTTTCTACTCAATAAACAGTATGCTGATTACTATAACAAAAAGTACGAATTAACTGGCCATGTATTTGAAAAAAGATATTTTGATAAGTTAATTGGGGACAGGTATGGGCTACTTCGAATAAGTCAATACATCCATTTGAATCCAGTCGAAGCAGGTTTGGTGAAAGTTGGACAAAGTTATCCTTGGAGTAGTTACCGGGATTATTTGAATGCAGCTAACTCCCAACTACTAAATACAAAAGTGATATTGGATTGTTTTCCTGGAGGAGCGATGGAGAAAAGAGAAGGATACAAAAAATTTGTAGAAATGGAAGATCAGCGACTTGAAGTGGAAAGTGTATATGAATGAATGATGTTGGTGCTATGTTGGTGCCAGGCACTTATCGTATATCGACAAGTGCCTGGCACCTTTTTTATATTTCTTCCCCGTTAATGAAGATTCTTTCGGCTTTATTTCGTAGGTCAAATGGGTTTCCACTCCACACTACAAAGTCAGCGTCTTTTCCTTCTTCAATGGAACCAACACGATCAGCAACACCGATATGTTTTGCTGCATCTAAGGTTAATGCTTGAAGTGCTTGTTCTTCGGTAATTCCACCTTTAATGGCATGGACAGCACTTGTTACAAGATATTCAATACCAACGACAGGGTGATCTGTTGTAATGGAACAAGAAATTCCAGCATCAAGTAATGTTTTGATCGTTGTCCAACCTTTGTCTTTAAGTTCAACTTTGGAACGAGTAGACATTGTTGGCCCAACAGATACACGAACATCCTCGTGTTTGGCAATGTAATCTGCTATTTTATGTCCTTCTGTACAATGTTCTATTGTAAGGTCGATATCAAACTCACGCTTTATCCGTAGTACGGTTAAAATATCGTCAGCACGATGAGCGTGTACCCGTAATGTAATTTCTTTTTTGAGGACTTTTGCTAAATTTTCCATATCTAGTTTTCTTTCTTTTTTATCCCCATTTAAGTAGTTTTGTGCTTCAATCAACTTTTCACGAAGACGTGCAGCGACTCCCATGCGAGTTACAGGCATTTTACCTTTATCCCCATGAACTCGTTTGGGGTTTTCTCCAGTTGCAGCTTTCATACCGGAGGGTGATTTGATTACCATTTCATCAACAATATGACCGACTGTTTTGAGAACTACCATTTCCCCACCGATTACATTAGCACTTCCAGGCATGACTTGAACCGTTGTAATCCCTGACTTACGAGCATCCTCAAATCCTTGTTCCATTGGATTTATTCCATCAATTGCTCGTACTTGTGGTGTTTCGGGACTGCTTGTCTCATTGAAGTCACTACCTTCTTTCCCGACACCTTCTTCGGCAACGCCGAGGTGCGTATGTACATCAATTAATCCTGGTGTAACTACTTTTCCAGCTGCATCAACAACTTGATAGTCAGCAGGAATATTTTCCTCACTAGATATTGACGCAAACTTCCCATCTTTTACAAAGACTGTCTTCCCCTCTAACCTGTTTCCATTCCCATCCCAAACCGTAGCATTTGTAATAGCTAACATTATAAACCTCCTAATGAGGTGCCAGGCACTCATCGAACCTCGATGGGTGCCTGGCACCTTTGTTTTTGTGTCGATTGGTTGTTATTATATCACTGGGCTAAGTGCGGTGTCATTAAACTGGGGTTATAATTTTGGGAATTGGTGAAAACTAGTGGAATTTTCTAAAATAATTGATTTTGTTATGTATATCTTATATTCTTTTTATAATCATCCTTAATAGATAGATAGGGTGAATAATAGGAGGAGATTTCATATGACTAGTTTGACGGAGGAGCAAGAATTATTAGCGTATTTAAATGCCAATGGGGCATCTTCCCCTAAAGTTGTTCCAGGTAAAAACGAGGTAACATTTTTGTCAAAAGAAACAGGAATTCCACAAGTTTGGAAATGGAAGCAAGGGAACAAAATAACCCAATACAGTCATTTGAATGATCGGGTGATGTCTGTTCACCATTCACCTTCAGGAAAACAAACAATTATTGGAATGGATTCGAAAGGAAATGAAAAACAGCAGTTATTTTTACTGACAGAGGATGGAGCGAATGTCGAGGAGCTTGTTGTTTCAGAGGACCATTTCCATCGGTTTGGTGGTTGGTCACCCAGTGAGGAAAAGATAGCTTTTGCAAGTAATCGCCGTCATCCAGGCTATTTTGATGTCTATGTTTTCGATATGAACTCCAAGCAAGCAGAGGTCGTTTATGAGTTTGACGGTAGTTGCACACCAATTTGTTGGACAAAAGATGGAGAAGGTTTACTACTACGTTTAATTGAAACGAACATAGACCAATCGTTATATCTTTTTGATTTACATACGAAGCAGATGACAAAGTTGGGGGTTAGAGGAACCAACGGACGATACCCTGCAATTGAGTTGCTAAAAAACGGTGATGGTGGATATTTAC
Organism: Oceanobacillus limi; assembly: GCF_900111445.1. Classification (GTDB taxonomy): domain Bacteria; phylum Bacillota; class Bacilli; order Bacillales; family Amphibacillaceae; genus Ornithinibacillus; species Ornithinibacillus limi. Next base: position 272,011 of record NZ_FOHE01000003.1, read on the forward strand.
TTACGGATGTTGGAAGAGACACATTAGGTCTATTTCAATTTTCCTTTCAATCGCCAACTGAATTGACCGAGGTACTTTCCGTTTCAAATTGGGATATCGAGGAAATTAAAATTTCACCTGATGAATCCAAATTATTGTTTACCGTCAATGAAGGAGGGGTTTCCAAGTTAGGAATTTATCAATTTGATAGTGAATCCTATGACGTTGTTGAGGATCTTCCATCGGGAGTGTTTGATTCCCTTTCATGGATCGATGAGGAAAATTTCATTGTTGGGGTGAAAAGCTCTGTCCTTCCGGGAGATGTTTGGAAGGTTCATTTGAATACAAAAGAAACGGAAAGACTAACCTATGTCGGTGACAGCAAGTCGGTTAGCCATTTATGGATGGAACCAGAATTATGTAGTTTTGCATCGTTTGATGGCCTGGAAGTACCTTATTTCTTATATGGTAAAAAAGAAAAATCTCAACCTGTCGTTATCTATGTGCACGGCGGACCAGAAAGTCAAATTCGATCGGTATTCAATCCGGTCATACAATACTTGGCAGCTAAAGGATTTGCTGTAGCAGCACCAAACGTACGTGGTAGCATGGGCTATGGTAGAAAATATGTACAATTGGATGACGTGCGCAAGCGGATGGATTCCGTAGCCGATTTAAAATGGCTCGTAGAAGATCTTGTTCAGACACACCACGTTGACCGAGAAAAAGTAGGAATTATGGGACGAAGCTATGGAGGATTTATGGTGCTAGCAGCAGTAACACATTACCCTGATCTTTGGGCTGCAGGGGTAGATATAGTTGGTATTTCTCATTTTAAATCGTTCTTAGAAAATACTGGCCCATGGCGCCGAAAATTGAGAGAAAGTGAATATGGCTCCTTAGAAAAGGACGTTGATTTCTTTGAGGAAATTGCGCCATTAAATCATACGGATAAAATTACCGCTCCATTACTAGTGTTCCATGGAAGAAATGATGTTCGGGTGCCCGTGAGTGAAGCAGAGCAACTAACCGCAGACTTAAAAGAGCAAGGAAAAGAAGTTGAACTAATCATTTTCGAAGATGAAGGACACCAAACCGAAAGAATCGAAAACCACATAACCATGAACAGCAAAATCGTAGAATTCTTTAAAAAGTGCTTATAAAGCGATGAAGAAGGGGTGCCAGGCACCGAAAAATCACGACTGAATGTAGGGCGTGCCTGGAAATACAGGAGGTGCCAGGCACCGCCAAAAACGGCACCAAATGGCAAAGCACCGACGTGGTCGGTGCTTTATGTTTTACGCCAGTTTAATTTACCGCCTCTAATTTTGATTTTTCGTTTTTTATGGTAAACCGTGATAAATGCGGAAGATATAACCATTACAATCCCAGCTATTTGCCAAGGTGTTAGCGAATCTCCAAACAGGATAACACCGATGAGAATAGCGATAATAGGCTCAACAGAACCTAGAATAGCAGCTTTACTCGACTCAATATAGGATAATCCAAATGTATACAGAATATAGGCTAAGATGGTTGAGATAATTGCAACCCCTGCAACATTTAGCCACACGTCCACTTGTTGGAGAATTGCTGCTTTTTCCCACAGTCTGCTAGTTGGAAAAATAAATAAGGAGCCTGTTAATAAGGTGTAGGTTGTAATTGTTAAGAAGTTATAGTACTTACTAACTGACTTTCCGATAATGCTATATAATCCACAGAAGAAAGCAGACAGCAATCCTAGTAGAATACTAGATAACGAGACAGTTGCATCACCAATAGGAAACAGCTTAATGACAAATGAGCAGCCGATTAAAGTCATGATTAAAGCCATTACTTTTTTACCAGTAATGACTTCATTAAAGAATAGTTTAGATAGAATGGACACAAATATTGGTGAAGTATACAGCAATACAACTGCAATAGACATAGAAGTTTGTTCCATAACGGTAAAATAAAGCCAGTTGAATAAGACGATACTCCCAACACCAAGTCCAAAGAAATGTGGAAGGTGCTTTATTTTAACTTTTAAATGTTTGGGTGAAAATATGCTGATAATAGGAATTAAAATTATCGTCGCACTGGTTAGGCGAATTGCAACTACTTCCCAAGGTGTAAAACCGAAGTGGTAAAGCGATTCAACAAATAACCCCGTTAGCCCCCAAAAACTTGCACCTAAAATAGTAACAAAATAAGCGATTGATTGTTTCATACTTTCACCTTCCTTCTCTTTATCTACAAAAGGATTCAGTATCACTCAATATCAATATTATATAACTACCCCAACTAAAATTCCCCTTCCATCATTATATGATAACAAAAAAAGCAGGTGCCAGGCACCGACAAAGTTCGACAAAACCCGATGGGTGCCTGGCACCTGATTATTTCTTTTTAAATTTGCTGCCGGTTTTTTTGGCTCGGAGTTTTGCCATGATGTCGCTCGTTTGTTGTTCTGCTTCTTGGGTTGCTTTTTCATTAATGGAGTGTATGGTGAGTTTTCCATCTTCTCCTTGTACCAGATTAAAATAGGTATGAACGTTACTGCCTTCTGGTAACTTTTCTTTGGCTATGATCAATTCTTCATTTAATTCCTCGATTAGAATTACAGCATGTTTATTATCCTCAATCCGATCTAGTACACCTAGCATGTATGCAAACCTCCTTTTAATTTTGGACGCAAGCAATTCCTTCTTCTTTAATGTCGGTAATTCGTGCTGGACCAATTCCATTTATGGAATTTAGATCATTTACGGATTGGAAAGGCCTTCTTTCTATTAATTCTTCTGCACGAGCAGGTCCTATATGCTTAATTCGTTGTAGTTCATCAATGGATGCGTTATTAATGTCAACACAACCAGATTTGTTTTCAGTTGAACTAGAATCTGATTTAGCGTCAGCACCATTATCTGTTGCAGTATCACTATTATCACTAGCTGTAGAATTTCCAGGACGAATTGTTCCATTTTTATTGGTCTTTACATGATAGTCTTTTCCATCCGTTTCCACAATAATCGTGCCATGAACATCTGTCCCATACAAATCAATTCCTTTCCCCTGGAAAAGAGAAATAACCTCAGCATGTGGGTGTCCATAGCTGTTGTCGATACCTGCACTATAAATGGCAACAGACGGAGAAACAGTTTCAATAAAAGTAGGGTCACTTGAGGTGTTTGATCCATGATGCCCAAGCTGCAAAATATCAGCATCTAGATTGACCCCAGCATTAACCATATATTTTTCTGCATCCGTATCCGCATCACCCGTAAATAAAAAGCTCACATCTCCATAAGTAAACCGTACGGATAGAGATTCTTCATTTGTTTGTCCGGAAATCGTTTCTGGATAAACAACCTCGATATCCATATTTCCCATCTCAAATGTTTCTCCCATTTGAGGCTCATGGTAATCTGCATCACTGTTTAATACTGCTTCCACGGCAGAACGGAATGTTTTTGAAGAGCTTTCATTACCAGACATCCACACTTCGCCGACGTCAAATGCTCGAACGACATTTTCTAATTGTCCCACATGATCCGCATCAGGGTGACTCACGATGACTAAATCAATTGTAGACACATTTTGTGAGGTTAGATAATTTACAACTTCATTTCCTCTCCAATCTCCTGTATCGTACAGAATATGAAAATCTTCAAATTGTAATAATGTCGCATCCGCTTGCCCAACATCTATATAATGTACATTTAAGTCAGCAAGTGTCTCGTTTGCTTTCTCGGTTGTTGCATTAGAAGAATTTGAATTGTTATCAGCGGTTTCTTCGGTAGCAGTTTCGTCCTCTTTTTCGTTTGAATTGCCTGATGAATCAGGTGATTTTTTTGTCTCTGTACCACTAGGAGTATTATCTAACTCCTGGTCAGACGAATCGTTAACTCCTTGGCCGCAAGCAACAAGGAATACTGCCATAATTAAGGACAGCCATATCTTCTTCTTCAAGTAAAATTCCCCCATTGATGTTTTTCTCGATTGTATTCCTTGATTAGCTTAACAAAACAGTAGGAGAAAATCTAGATGGGTTCTAATGGTAGTGAGGAAGTCGGTGCCTTTTGACAGAACAGCATAAAAGTTATGTTTCGTTAAGAAGATACACTAAGAAATGTAATATTTTCTTGGTAAAAAACCGATTTTTAACGAGTTTAGATTAGGTATTTTCTACTTCTAGCCATGTGCAAGAATTTATCATTACTGCCATAATCGAGGAGAAGAAAGAGGAGGTGATGACTAGGTGAAAACGATACTTTGGAAAAAAATACACATTATTGCGGTTATAATCGGATGTTGGAGCATACAGTCGTCAAATGATACTGCTGAGCAGCTGAAAAGTCCAGCTGAAGAAAACAACAACACCCCAACTAACAGCATATACACAATCCGAACAACAGCCGTACTAGATCGCATTGAGGATGGAACACATGCCGTAATTTTACTGGAAGACCTGAGAGAAGAAATCATTCTCCCCCTTAATCAACTGCCCCCACACATAAAAGAAAACACACCAATTACTATTTTGGTGCCAGGCACCGCCATCGCCACCGGCAAAGACAACGCCACCGACGATAATCGACGAAAAATGATAGGAGCCTGGCACCTATTTATAGGAGCCCGACTTTTTGGAGTCCGTTTTGGATGCCGTTGTCTTCAACGGTGGTCGTGATGTGCTGGGCAGCTGATTTGACAATCTCTTCAGCATTGCCCATTGCAACACTGTTTTTGATGGTAGAAAGCATTTCGATGTCGTTTAATCCGTCGCCAAATGCATATACGTTATCTTCTTTAAACCCTAACTTTTCCACTGCTTTGGATATACCTACTGCTTTGGATCCGCCTTTTGGGATAATATCCACCGAAAAACGATGCCAACGGATAAAGTCAAAATCAGTAAAGGCTTGCTCGTACTGTGTTTCTGATCCTTCTTCACAGAACAATAATGATTGATAAAGGTCGCGGCCTTTGTAATAATTCGGATCATGTGTAGGATAGTGATCAATCTGAAGGCTAGAGATACTCTCCTTAATATGATGATGTTCCTGAATATTGGCTCTCATATTTTCATGATCCATATAAACGATTGGATGATCATTTGCTAATGCTGCGTCAGCTAGCTTGATAATGGATTCTTTGTTTAATGGATTCGTGTAGGCAACTTCGCCGTTAACAACTACATATTGCCCGTTATAACTTACATATGTATCTATTTCTAACTCTTTTCGCAAATCCTCATACATAAAAGGGGCTCGTCCAGTTGCAATTGCAACCTTATGTCCAAGTGCTTTTAACTTAAAAATGGACTCCTTTGTTGATTGAGGAAGCTTTTTTTCATGATCCAGTAGCGTACCATCGATATCAAAAAAGATTACACTATTCTCTGCCATAATTTCATTCTCCTAAAGTTCAGTTTGACGTTCTCCGTGTTCATTTTATAGTATGAAAGGCCTTTCATGTCAATTGTTATTATTTAATGGTAAGCGTATCCCTTTAAACCTAAGAGCTAAAACAATTATGTTAACGGAAGGTCAACGACTATAAATGACTGATTAATTCATTCATTTCAGCAAAAACATGAATTCAACGGAGGGAAGCTTAGAATTCCCTATACTTTACACCTGTATTTATATTCCTTCTAAATTCCCATTTTTAAAATAAAAAATAAATAGTGGTTGTTTTGTATCCGGTTACATGCCAAAATTATTGATAATTTAAATTGTTACAAATAGTAAGTTTATTACTTTAGATAGTTAATTCTCATACAAAAACCTCTATGAAAAACTGCCAAATAAGATGAATAGCGATTCCCAATAGAAACGTCTCTCCAGATTCACAACCAGTGGAAAGACGTTGATATAATCATTTTTTTCAAGGGAGGATTTTTATGGAAAAGGTAAAAAATAGGTGGCTCATTGCAGCTTCGGCTGTTGGTATTCACCTGTCCATAGGGTCTGCATATGCATGGAGTGTATTTACGAACCCAATGGTAAATCAATATGGATGGGAACAAACACAAGTTTCCACAGCATTTAGTATTGCGATCTTCTTCTTAGGTTTTTCGGCAGCATTTTTAGGTAGGTTTGTAGAGAAAAGTGGGCCAAGGAAATCAGGTATGCTCGCAGTATTATTTTTCGGTGTAGGTGTAGCTGGTTCGGGGCTAGCGACAGCAACAGAATCACTGCTTTTATTGTATTTGTTTTACGGAATAATCGGCGGTATTGGTTTGGGGATCGGATATATTTCACCTGTATCTACTTTGGTGAAGTGGTTCCCAGATCGACGTGGGCTAGCAACAGGTCTTGCCATTATGGGATTCGGATTTGCTGCGATGATAAGTGGTCCAGCAGCAGCTTCTCTGATTGAATCCGCTGGAATTTCGAATACTTTTTATATCTTGGGTATCATTTATTTTGTTGTTATGACAGCATCTGCACAGTATTTGTCTCCGCCACCAGAGGGTTGGAAGCCAAAAGGATTTATAGAAAAGCAGGATGCAGAAGCCGCCAAAGGCAAAATTACTGAGGATTTATCTCAGTTGACAGCCAATGAAGCAATTAAAACACGCAGGTTTTGGATGCTTTGGTTTATGCTTTTCATCAATGTAACTTGTGGAATTGCTATTCTTGCAGTAGCCTCACCGATGGGACAGGAGATTGCTGGAATGACGGCAATTGCCGCTGCTGCTATGGTAGGTGTATTAGGGTTGTTTAACGGTGGGGGAAGATTAGGATGGGCTACCCTATCAGATTACATTGGGCGTCCTAATGTATATACTGCCTTTTTTATCATTCAGATCATTGCATTTTTTGCATTACCATATGCAACGAATCCATTGTTGTTCCAAATTCTCTTATTTGCCATTTTAACATGCTATGGTGGTGGGTTTGCTTCTGTACCAGCATATATAGGGGATTTGTTCGGAACCAAACAGCTCGGTGCCATTCACGGTTATATTTTAACGGCATGGGCAATGGCCGGTGTCGTAGGTCCAATTCTATTATCATTGATTTATGATTCGACGAATAGTTATAATATAACTATGCTTATCTTTGGTGTTTTATTTGTGATAGCGTTTGCCATATCCCTTTGGATTCGAGTTGATATTAATAGATTACGAGGGAAACAGAAAAATGCTACTCAAAAAGTTGGTGGAGTAGCAAAACAAGCATAATAAGGAAGAAGGGTCATTTTTCTATCGTGGATCAGATTGAATGCGCTTTCTGATTTTATTAAAGCACTCGAGGAAAACGAGTGCAAAATAGAACTTTGGCCCTTCTACCGTGAGTTAGATTTAGGAGGGGTAACTGTTGGGAGACACAAAGCATACTGGTCCAATTAAAATGTCAAAAAAGCCAGATCCAAGTCTTTGGGCGAGTAAAGTGCCATTTGGCTTGGGAAAAGTAAAACCTCATCATATACGGGATACAATGAAAGTCGTCTGGGAAAATAAGGATAATCTTCCTTATGCAACCCGTATTTTGACCCAGGGTGTTTGTGATGGTTGTGCACTTGGAGTATCCGGATTACAGGATCAAACATTAAAAGGGCCTCATGTTTGTACTACTCGATTGAATGTACTTCGTTTAAATACAATGTCTGCAATAAAAGAAGAAATTTTGCATCAGGATATCGATGAACTGCGTAAAATGAGCAGTACAGAATTACGAAAATTAGGGAGGATTCCTTATCCAATTATAAGGGAACCAGGGGAGAAGAAATTCCGTCGTTTGACATGGGATGATGCGCTAGATAAAATTTCCCAAAAAATGAAAGCGCTTGATCCGAAGCAATATGCTTTTTATACGACGTCCCGAGGTATTACGAACGAAGTATATTATACACTTGGTAAGGTAGCTCGCTATCTTGGAACCAACAATATTGATAATGCTTCTAGAATTTGTCATTCCCCATCCAAAACCGCATTAAGCCGTTCGGTTGGAGTTGGAGCTTCGACTTGTAATTATAAGGATTGGATAGGCACAGATGTGCTTGTATTCTGGGGATCTGTAGCGGCTAACAATCAACCTGTATCTACCAAATATATGTATGCAGCTAAACGAAAAGGAACCAAAATTATCATTATTAATCCATACCATGAACCATCGATGGACAATTACTGGGTACCGTCGATTCCAGAGTCAGCACTGTTTGGTACGAAAATTGCTGATGATGTATACCAGGTGAATATTGGTGGGGATATTGCGTTCATGCATGGGATTATGAAGCATTGGTTTGCAATGGAACAAGTAGAACCAGGTTCAGCAATTAATCATCAATTTGTTAAAGAACATGTGAACGGATATGAAACATTAAAGGAAAAGGCAGCTTCCTATAGCTGGGAGCAATTGGAGAAGTCTTCTGGATTATCAAAGGAAAGAATGACAGAGCTTGCTGAATTACTCGCAAAGTCGAATTCGGCTGTCTTTGTATGGTCCATGGGATTAACGCAACATCGGTTTGGAACGGATAATGTCTCGCAAATTGCCAATCTAGCATTACTGCGCGGATTTATTGGTAGAGAGCATTGTGGGCTAATGCCGATACGGGGGCACTCTGGTGTCCAAGGCTCTGGGGAGATGGGAGCAGATCCGTTTGTTCTACCAGGTGGTGGAATGGATGAGAAAAATAGAGAACGAATTGAAGATATTTGGGGATTTAAGATTCCAAAATGGCAAGGGGATATTGTCGGTGTCTCCCTCGAAAATGCTATTTTACCAGAGGAACATGAACGAAAACTGAAATTATACTATATGTCTGGCGGTAATTTCCTAGAAACGATGCCAAATCCTGATTTTGTCCAGCAATGTTTAGAGAATGTAGATATTCGTGTCCATCAAGATATTATTTTAAATACATCCACATTAGTCGACGCAAAAGAAGCGGTGATCGTTTTACCGGCCATGACAAGATATGAACAACCAGGTGGGGGGACATCCACGTCAACCGAGCGAATGGTTTATTTCTCCCCTGAAATTAAAGGTCCACGGATTGAAGAAGCAAGAGCGGAATGGGAAGTATATGTGGAGTTGGCAAAACGGATTAAGCCGGAAGGAAGTCACTTAATCGACTTTAACGACCCATTTGAAATTCGAGAAGAAATTGCTAAAGCGGCTCCTAATTATGATGGGATTCAACATTTGAAAGAACGTGGGGATGTATTCCAATGGGGTGGTGCTTGGTTATGTGAGGATGGTGTTTGTCCTACTCCAGATGGAAAAGGGAATTTAATTGCGATGGATATTCCAGAAGTGCGTAAACCAGAAGGGCATTTCTACGTAACGACTCGCAGGGGAAAGCAGTTTAACTCAATGATCTATGATGAAAAGGATCCATTTAATGATGCGGATCGTTATGATGTGTTAATGAATAAACAGGATGGTGAAGAACTAGGGATAAAAGAAGGAGAGCCTGTAGTTGTATTTAACCAGCACGGATCGTTCAATGGGCAGGCAAAATTTGTTCCGTTAAAGTCTGGAAATGTGGAGGTACATTGGCCAGAAGGAAATGTGCTCATTCCTAAAGGTGTTTATGAACACTTGGCCGGTATACCAGAATATAATACAGCAGTAATCATTGAAAAAGCAGAAACTTATTTTGCGCATAAAGATACGAAATACGTGGAAAAACGTATTGAGGAATTAGAAATGGAAACAAGTTAGAGGGTGACGGTATGAACAATACCATACAAGAAGGATGGGAAACGATCCGGTTTCATGGGGAATCCCCAGAGGTTGTTGATGAAGAGATTGCTACGGAATTTGCCTTAACTATTGTTGTAAATGGGGATGAATTCGCCACAATGGTTTGTTCCCCATCAGACTTGCAAGAGTTAGTCATGGGTTTCCTTACTGCAGAAGGTGTCATTCGATTTGTGGAAGAAGTAAAAGACATCGCGATTGATGAATCCATGGGTTTTGCTTATGTCGAGCTATATAAAGAGTTGGATGTTGTAGAAACGGATCATTCGAAACGGGTGATTGGATCATGCTGTGGGAAAAGTCGACAGTTTTATTTTAAGAGCGATGTGAAAACAGCGAAAACGATCACGAGTAAATTACAATTATCTGTGGAACAATGCTATGTTTTAATGGAAAAGCTGCAGAGGCAATCGGATCAATTTAAGCGAACGGGTGGAGTTCATAATGCGGCATTGGCGACGATCGATGATCTGCTAGCGATACGAACGGATATCGGAAGGCACAATGCACTGGATAAAATCTATGGTTATATTTTGCAAAAACGCGTTTCCTTAAAAGATAAGCTGATCGTATTTAGTGGTCGCATCTCTTCCGAAGTCTTGTTGAAAATCTCTAAAATAGGTACAGGGATCGTACTATCCAAATCTGCACCAACTGATATGGCTCTGAAACTAGCTACGGACTTAGGGATAACGGTGATCGGTTTTGCTCGCGGCGATAAGATGAATGTGTACACTCATTCCTATCGAATTCTAGAAGCCAATAAAGCAAATCCAGTCTAATTATCAATTTGTCCGCATATGCTAGGAGGAGAATGTCTGATAGAATAGTAGATAAGAAAATTAGCTAGGAGGGATCCCTTGGCAAGCATTACGGATAAGTTTGGTCGACCACTACGGGATCTGCGTATCTCCGTAACGGACCGCTGTAATTTTCGGTGTACATATTGTATGCCGAAAGAGATATTTGGAAAAGATTATCCATTTTTACCGAAGGATCAACTATTAAGCTTTGAGGAAATCGAGCGGATTGCACGAAGTTTTGTAGAACTTGGTGTCAAAAAAATTCGATTAACAGGTGGTGAGCCATTACTTCGCAGGAACTTGGTTGAACTCGTTCGAAGGCTAGCAGCAATTGAAGGGCTAGAGGATATTGGATTAACGACAAATGCTAGCTTGCTAGAAAAAATGGCTAAGGATTTAAAGCAAGCTGGTTTGCAACGGGTAAATGTTAGTTTAGATGCATTACATGACCATGTGTTTCAAGCCATTAACGATAGTGGTGTACCGACGAAAAAGGTATTAAGTGGAATAGAGAAAGCCAATGAAGTTGGATTAGAAGTCAAGGTAAACATGGTTGTGAAAAAAGGGATGAACGAAGATGAGGTTCTTCCCATGGCGACGTATTTTAAAGAGAAAGGAATTACGTTGCGTTTTATCGAGTTTATGGATGTCGGAAAAACAAATGGCTGGGATTTTCGTAAAGTCGTAACGAAAAAAGAAATCTTTGACCAGCTATTCTCGGAGTTTGACCTTGAACCAGTGGAAGCCGATTATATTGGGGAAGTGGCAAAGCGCTATTGCTATAAGGGGACAAATACGGAAGTGGGATTCATCACCTCCGTATCGGAATCGTTTTGCTCCACCTGTACAAGAGCGAGAATTGCAGCAGACGGTAAAGTATATACTTGTTTATTTGCTGGTGGTGGCTTTGATTTTCGTGAACTCCTACGTTCTTCGGCTTCAGATGAAAAAGTGAAAGCTACGATCCAATCCATTTGGAGCGAGCGAACCGATCGGTACTCCGATGAACGAACCGAAGAAACCGCCAAAAAGAAAAACAAAATCGAAATGTCCTACATCGGAGGATAATTATTATAGGTGCCAGGCACCTGCCTGGTTTTGTTGATGCCAGGTACTTGTCGAATGTTCGACAAGTACCTGGCACTTTTGTTTTAATAAGGTTAAAAGATTGAAGAGAAAGTGGGAATGAAATGGGTAAGCCGAAGATTGGAATAATTGGTCTTGGAAGGATTGCGCAAAAGGCATATCTTCCTATTCTTAGCCAAGAGACGGATTGGTCTCTCGTGGGGGCGTTCTCCCCGAATGCAGAGAAACGTAAACGTATTTGTAATCAATATCGGATGCAGGAATATAGTAACCTAGGAAACTTATTGCGTGATTGTCATGCTGTCTTTGTACATAGTTCAACGGAATCCCACTTTGAAGTCGTATCTCAGGCGTTACAGCAAGGTGTAGACGTATATGTAGATAAACCTCTAGCTGCAACATCTCCGGAAGCAGAAAAGTTGGTAGAGCAAAGTGTGAAACATGGTAGAAAGTTGATGGTAGGATTCAATCGACGTTTTGCTCCAATGTATGTAAAAGCCAAGAATCAGGTGAAAAACTTGGCAGTGGTTCGCTTTGATAAGCATCGTGCAAATAAGGTTGGCCCAAATACATATGAGTTCACGATGTTAGACGATTATTTGCATCTCGTTGATACGATGAGATGGTTAGCAGAAACAGATCTTCATTTAAAATACCAACATAAACAATTAGATATCAATAATTTTCTCGTCCATACGAATCATCTTTTTCAGTCTGAAAATGTATCTTTTCACTCGTCAATGCACCGGAAAGCTGGTACGAACCTGGAGCAGTTAGAGCTTGTAGGAGAAGGTGCTTTATATCGCGTGAAGAATATGAGTGTTTTAGAAAGAGAGGAAAATAATCAAGTAACTACCGAAATACCTGCTTCGTGGGATCCTGTATTAAAACAACGTGGATTTGAAGGGGCAATCCGTCACTTTATCCATTGTCTCGAACAAGACCAACAACCGAGCATAGATGGGGAAGAAGGATTGAAATCGCAACAGTTAGTCGAGCAACTTATTCAAGAGGCCCAAGTAAAATAATTGTAACCAAGTTGAAAGAGGATTAATCTAAATGTAAGTAACGTTCATGGTTCACAAAAAAAGGGTAGGAGTGATTGCAATGAAGTACAATCGTTTAGGGAAAACGGATTTAAACATAAGCGAGTTAAGCTTTGGGACATGGGCAATTGGTGGTGCATGGGGGAAGACCAACGATACGGAAGCATTAAAAGGACTTCAATATGCGATGGACCAGGGTGTGAACTTCTTTGATACTGCAGATGTCTATGGTGATGGTCATAGTGAGGAATTATTAGCAAAAGCGACTAAGGGGAAGGAGAAGGACATTCATATCGCAACAAAATTTTGTCGTGCGGGAGATATTCATGATCCAGAAACCTATTCCATGGAAAGTGTGCAAACATACTGTGAAAATAGCTTAAGAAGATTGCAACGAGATCAGATCGATCTATACCAAATTCACTGTCCGCCACTTGAAATTTTAAAGAACGGTCAAGTATTCGATGCATTGGACAAATTAAAGGAACAAGGGAAAATTCGTTATTATGGTGTAAGTGTTGAGACGGTAGAAGAGGGGTTATACGTACTGGAGCATAGTAAGGCCAGTTCCCTACAAGTAATCTTTAATATCTTCCGTCAAAAGCCTTTGGAGCAGCTCTTTCCGAAAGCTCAAGAAAAAGAAGTAGGTATATTAGCTCGTGTTCCACTTGCGAGTGGCTTGTTAACTGGTAAGTTTCAAAAGAATGTACAATTCGAAGCGGACGATCACCGTAATTTTAATCGAGATGGCCAAGCGTTTAATGTTGGTGAAACCTTTGCTGGCTTGGAGTTTTCCAAAGGAGTGGAATTAAGTAATCAACTCGAATGGATTGCAACAGGAAGAAGCAATATGACGCGGGCAGCGTTGAAATGGATCATGGAGCAGGAAGCGGTTACGAGCGTGATTCCAGGCTTTAAAACAGTAAAGCAAGTCGAAGATAATCTTCAATCCATACATGTAAAAGACTATACTACGGAAGAATTGGATCGTTTAAGGGCATTCTATCGTGAAGAAGTCCAGCATCATATCCGTGGTGCCTATTAAGAAGAGGGAGGAAAAAGAATGAAAAACGTTCGTTGGGGAGTTTTAAGTACAGCAGGAATTGCGCAGAAAGCATTACTACCAGCTTTTGCTCGAGCAGATCATGCAAAGGTTGTTGCCATTGCAAGTGGGAGTAGCTTGGAAAAAGCCCAAGCTGTTGCTGAAAAATTTCAAATTGAAAAAGTATATGATAGCTATGAAAAATTATTAGACGACCCAAACATCGATGCGGTTTATATCCCGTTACCAAACCATTTACATAAGCAGTGGGTCATCGAGGCTGCTAAGAAAGGGAAGCATATTTTATGTGAAAAACCGGCCGCCCTCACGGAGAGGGACGTACATGAAATGAAGCAAGTCTGTGAAGAAAATGACGTTCGTTTCATGGAGGCTTTTATGTATCATTTCCATCCGCAGCATAATCGAGTGAAAGAGATTATTACAACAGGAGAAATTGGTAAAATTAAGTATATGCGGGCTGGATTTACCTTCTTTTTAGGGGAAAAGGATGGGAATATTCGTATGAGTAGTCAAAAAGGTGGGGGAAGCATCTACGATATTGGTAGTTATGCCATTCACTCCATTCGCAATATACTTGGTCAGGAACCGACATCTGTTTATGTGGATGCTGTGGTTGATTCAACTTATCACGTTGAAACAGACGCAGTTGGGTATTTAACCTTTGAAAATGGGATGCGAGCTACCTTTGATTCTAGCTTTAACCTATATAACCGAACAGAATATGAAGTGTTTGGAACAAAAGGAACGATAAAAGTTCCACGAGCATACCGACCAGATAAACAAGGTGGGGAAGGTGTCATTATCGTGGAAAAATCAGGCGTTACACGAACAGAAAGTCTGGTGGCAGACCAATACCGTGAGCAAGTCGAGCACATTTCGAACGCCATTTTATCTGGGGAGCGTCAATTAAATCATGATCTCGAAAATACGATTGGAAACATGCGTGTAATTGATGCCTGCTATCAATCCATTCAGACTGGTGAGAAAGTAACCATCCAGTAAGGAACTGTACAAACAAGCTGTTACATCTCCTCACGTGACGCACGGGAGCATTTCTAGTGGATTTATGAAAAAAGACGGAAAGGGGATTCATGCGCGAAGCCCCTTTCCGCTATTGCATCACTATTCGGTAAATCCAAAAGAGAAAACAGTGTGCTTTTGGTAGGGTTGATTTGCTTCTAAAATAATACTAGGAAAACCGTCATGATGAAGGGATGCTGGTGGGCCTTGTGTTTCAAAACATACCCCTAAGTAATTCCTCGATAGACCTTCTGTTAGCTCTACGCTTTCTGGTAATGTGTTTGCTGTGTACATAACCATACCAGGTTGGTTTGTCGTAATACACATCAAACGACCACTTGTTTTTTCCCGAACAATTACATCATTTTTAGTCGTGTTATTAAATAAAAAGTAATGATCGTATCCGTTCCCTACTACCCTATTTTGTTGGTGATCCGAATCGATTCCGCTAGCAAGTTTGCGTTCCGTTCGGAAGTCAAAAGGGGTATTTTCTACATGTACTTTCTCTCCAGTAGGTATTAACTGCTCATCTAACTCCACCACATGATCACTATCTATTTCTACTAGATGATCATGAATCGTATCCTTAAAATCACCACTTAAATTAAAGTAAGAATGATTTGTTAAAGTTAAGGCCGTTTGTTGATCACTAACCGCATCGTAGTTTATCTTGAATTGATTATCATTTGTTAATGTATACGTAACCGTAACTTCTACATTTCCAGGATAACCACCTTCACCATCTGGGCTACGATGTGTGAGCTTTACCCCAACAGAATTAGTCGTTTGAAATGGTTCGGCATTCCAAGTGACACGGTGAAACCCCGTTGAAGCCCCATGCAGATGATGTACTCCTTCATTTGCTTCCAGTGAATAGTTACTTTTGTCAATTGTAAAGGTAGAATTAGGGATTCTTCCAGCAACCCGACCGATAATCGTACCAAAAAAATAAGGGTTGGATTCATAATCTAGAATATTTTTGTATCCCAATACGATATTTTCCAATTTCCCATGCTTATCCGGAACGACCAATCTAGTAATGGTTCCTCCATAGTTTAATATACTTACTTGCATATGCTGGTCATTCGTTAATGTGAATAGCTTCCACTTGCCGTTCGGTGTCTTTTCCGTTCGAATATACATAATCTCACCTCATTTAATTGTAACGAAAAGAGAACATACGAGTGAAAAACCCGTATGTTCTAAAAAATCACTTCGCTTCATACACGAAATAATCAAAGTCTGCCGGCAACCCTTGTCCAGAGGTGTCTTGGCATTGCATTCCAACAAAGGCTCCGGTAAAAAATCCTCCACCTTGGATATAATCATCGGAAAGCTTATAGGATTCCAGGGTTACAGGAACGGTTGACCAATTAACCCCATCGAAGGAGTAGGAATATTTATACGTATTGGTTTGAACTTCAACCCGTAAATAAACATATTCGGTCCCATCTGGTATGACAATTTCATCTCCGTTCAATGGTTGGGCAAAGGTGAAATTATCACACGTTGTTAAATCTAGGATTCTACCTTTTTCCTCATGCTGCGTAATTTGTAAGGCAGTCCAATTCTGCGTATTATAATAGTTTACCAATCCAGCTGCTTGCTGAAATGATTTCGGATCAAAGGAAACCTTTGTTTCTGCCGTAAAATTAAAATGCTGCCAACGTCTTGCTACGTAAGCTTGAGTGAATTTAGAGGTTAAGGATTCCTTTCCATAAAGTCTTAAATGGCCGGGTTTATCTTTTAGGGAGACAATATCTTCGCCTAAAGGGATTCGTAAAGATTGAAAATGAAGATTTAACTCCTCTGTATCAAAATCATCCTTAGTGGCATAATCTGGCTTCCATTTCACTTCATCAATTTTAGGGCCTTCAATTTCAAGGGCTGGTTGGTTTCCTCCAACAACATATGGCCAATCATTTGACCATTCCAATCGTTGAATTGCTGTTTCTCGACCAAGCGGACAGAAACCTCTAGGGTCAAGTAATGGCTGCCCATCTCTTGGGAGTGGGCGACCTGTTAAATGGACCAAGAACCATTCATCCGTATGCGTATGCACAATCGAGGCGTGTCCAGACTTTTGTAGCGGATTCCTCGGATAAGGGAACGACGTAATCAATGGATTTTCTGGGTGTACTTCATAGGGACCCCAAATATCTTTGGATCTTGCTATTGTTGCTTGATGGTCATATTTTGTACCGCCTTCCGCTGTTAACAAATAGTAATAGCCATTCATCTTGTATAGGTGTGGGGCTTCGGTTAACATAATATCCGTACCTTTAAAAATGATGTCTGACTTACCAACCAATTTTTGTTGCGCAACATCGTATTCCTGCATGACGATTCCATAAAAGTTATGATTTCCTACACGGTGATCCCAGTACATATTAACCAAGTATTTTCGACCATCTTCATCATGGAACAACGATGGATCAAAACCAGAACTATTTAGATGAATTGGTTCAGACCATTCTCCATCAATGGTGTCGCAGGTTACCAAGTAATTATGACTATCCTTCCATTGTCCTTCTGTTACTTTTACGTCAGTATAAATTAACCAAAACTTTCCATCGCTGTAGGAAAGAGCTGGAGCCCAAATGCCACCTGAGTCTGGATTTCCCATCATATTTAATTGGCTAAGGCGGTTAAGTGGTCTAGACACAAGGCGCCAATTTTTCAAGTCCTTTGAATGATAGATTCCAACACCTGGAAACCATTCAAATGTAGATACAGCAATATAGTAGTCTTCTCCTGCACGACAAATACTTGGATCTGGATGAAAGCCAGTTAATATTGGATTTTGAATCGTTGTCATCATACTCCACCTCTTTGAAATAGTTTAAAAAAGAATGCGCTTTCTTTTTTCTGCAGGATAAATAAGTTTAAGCTTACTCATCCTGTATACGCGTAACAAAATGATTCAACAGAAAGGCTTGGCATTGGCCAAGCTTCCTAATGTTTTCAACGAACCTATGGAATAGAGAGGATCTGGTTCGCTTCTTAAATAACGTTGGACTTTTTCATATCACTCATGAAAAAATTCTCCACAGAAAATGCTGCAACACCTAGCGCACTAGAATGTGTTGAGAGTTCAGAGAAATTGATTTGTAAATCTTGCTGTTGATACCACAGTGTTTGTTTCACCATACGATCCTTCAACGGCTCTGTTAACCAATCCTCTGCAAAGGCCATACGGTTTCCGATGATTACTTGCTCAGGGTTGAAAATATTAATGATATTGTTAATTCCAATTCCCAAATAATCTCCGGTTTGCTTGAATAAATGTATAGCTTCCAGATCACCGGCTTCTGCGAGTGTAAGTAAATTCTCTAAAGATAGCTCATCTTTAGGGAGGGAAGGGAAAGCAATCTTTTCAGCATTTTTTACAAGTGCTTGTTCCGATGCATACAATTCCCAGCACCCTTCATTGCCGCAACGACATTTTCTACCTCCTGATTCAATCGTCATATGACCTAACTCACCGGAGAATCCATGATTTCCTCGGTATAAATGACCATTTAAAATAAGCCCCACACCAATCCCAATACCGACACTGACATAGATGATGTGATTAAAAGATTTCCCAGCACCAAATTTCTTTTCTCCATAGGCACCAGCATTTGCTTCGTTTTCAATGACAACAGGAAGGTTATATTTTACTTCCATAATCGTTTTCAAATCAACGTTTTTCCAGCCTAAATTTGGAGCAAGTTGAATTTCACCACTTTTACTGACGGTGCCTGGCACCCCGATACCAATCCCGATAATTCCATAGTAACTAGAAGGGGTATTTTCCATTAGATTGTCTACTACTTCAACTAGTTTTACTTCCATCTCTTCGTAGGATAGATCCTTGAATTTGACGAGTTTTTCATAACAGATATTGCCCTCAAGGTCTGTTAAAACTCCGAGTAAGTAATTTACCCCAAGGTCAATTCCAATGGAAAATCCAGCTTGTTGATTGAATAACAACATGACGGGTCTTCTCCCACCATTTGACTCTCCTGGGCCGGATTCATAGATTAATTGTTCCTCTAAAAGCTCACTTACTAAAGACGATACGGTACCTTTATTTAAGCCTGTTAAGCTTGCAATATCAGCCCTCGAGATTGGGGAGTGGGTTCGAATCGTACCTAAGACAAGGGACTTATTTTCTTTTTTGACGACATGTTGATTCCACGTTTTGCTTTTTTTCATCTACACCGACTCACTCTCTTGGTAATTATTAAATCTTAACCGATCCTATAAAACATAGAACCCTTTTTCTAATACATAGTATAGCACTTTCTGATTCTATTATAAACTTTGTTTATCCACTAGACAAACAAATTGAATTTTGTTATTCTAAATTTGAGCTTGAAATATAAGCATCAAAATATTCTAAAAAAGTAGGGGGCTTTTGTAATGAAAAATAAGAAAGCGATTACATTTGTTGTTGCCATCTTATCGGCTGTGTTTTTATTAGCTGGTTGTGGGTCGGATGATGATGCTTCCGGTTCTTCTGGTGACAATAAAACCGTAAAGTTTATGCATCTTTGGCCGGAAGGTAGTTCCAAAACACATAATGAAATTGTTGATGAAATTATTGCAGATTTTGAAGCGGAACATGAAGGTGTTGAAGTCGAGTTAGAAGTTTTAAGTAATGAGCAGTATAAGGACAAGATTCAAGTATTATCAACATCAGATGAATTACCAGACGTTGGGATGACATGGGCTGCAGGCTACTTAGAGCCATATGTAGACGGAAATAAATTTGCTCCTTTAGATGATCTTATTGAAAGCGACTTGAAAGATGAATTTGTATCAGGCACAGCAGAAGCGTATGCAATTGATGGTAGCACCTATGGGCTTCCATTGGAATTAAATATTGCAACCGTTTTCTATAATAAAGCTATTTTTGAAGAATATGGTTTGGAAGCGCCTGGAACATATGAAGAATTACAACAAGTGATTGAAACGTTAAATGATAATGGTGTTCCACCGATCGCATTAGGAAACAAAGACCGCTGGACTGGTTCGTTATGGTACATGTACTTAGCGGATCGAATTGGTGGTAGTGATGTATTAACCAATGCAATTAATCGTTCTGGATCATTTGAAGATCCGGCATTAGTAGAAGCAGCGGATAAAGTTCAAGAGCTAGTAAGCGCAGATGCTTTCGTGAAAGGATTTAACGGTTTAGCGGATGAAGAAGCGAAAAGTATGTTTATGAACGAACAAGCTGCAATGTATTTAATTGCAACATGGGATCTACCAAACTATACAACGAATGAAGATGTTCCACAGGAATTCAGAGACTCTGTTGGCTACTTTAACTTCCCAACAGTTGGTGGACAAGGGGATATGAATAGCTTTGTCGGTGGACCTGGAGTTGGTCTATTCGTAGCAGAGGATTCCGAAGTAAAAGAGGAAGCAAAAGCATTTGCATCGTTCTTTGTTCAACAATGGGGAGAAAAATCGGTAACCCAAGCTGGTGTTATCCCAGCAACGAAACTGGATGCAGAATCTTTGGATCTTCCACAAATGTATGTTGATGTATTGGATGATTTAAACTCAGCAAGTAATTTGACGTTATTTGCCGATGTTCAAATGAGTCCAGATACTGCCCAGGTTCACTTGGATATGATTCAAGCGATCTTTGGTAACGAAGTAACACCAGAAGAATTTGCTAAAGAACATGAAGATGCTCTCTCTGCAGAAGAATAAGAAACCCTTCCATTAGGGTGGATATCACCACAATAGATAAATAGACAACACGTTTAGAGGGTGCATAAATCCAGTAAAAGAAAAGGACATATCCTTACAACTGGATGGTCCTTTTCTTACTTTAACGATATGGGGTTGAATGTTATGAATAAAGTAATGTCCAATAAATGGATTATCGCCTTATACGTTCTGCCTGCACTAATATTAATTGCTATTCTCATATTTATACCATTACTTCTTACTGGATATTACGGGTTAATGGATTGGGATGGCATTGGTGCAATGGAGTTTATTGGGCTAGAAAATTATATTACTGCCCTGCAAGATTTGAAGTTTTGGGAAAGTGCTTGGCATTCTTTTTTATTGGCTATATTTTCTACCTTAAGCTTAATTCTTTATTTAGCTATTTCTCTTATTCTAGCATCAAAAATTAAAGGTGCAGATTTACTAAGAAAAATATATTTAATTCCGATGCTGTTGTCTTCTGTTGCAATTGCACAGCTTTGGATTAAAGTATATAACCCATCAAATGGGATGTTGAACCACATTTTGATGGCAATTGGAATTGAAAATCCTCCTGCATGGCTGGCAGAACCATCGATCGTTTTGTATGCAATATTTATACCGATTTTATGGCAATATGCAGGTTTTTATATTTTGATTTATTATGCAGCACTAAAAAATATACCCGAGTCCATTATTGAAGCTGCAAGAATTGATGGCGCTTCACCGATACAAATTGCGTATCGGATTAAATTGCCACTTATTATGGGAGTCGTCAAAGTGACCGTCGTTCTTGCTATTGTAGGTTCCCTAAAGTATTTTGATTTAATTTATGTCATGACAGGTGGCGGACCAAATGGTGCAAGTGAGGTAATGGCATCCTATATGTATAAACTAGCCTTTACAAGCAATGACTTCGGTTACGGTAGTGCCATTGGGTTCTTACTATTGATTATTACTTTAATCGTTACCGTAATCGTACGAAAAGTCACAGCTACCAAAGAAGAAATTCAATATTAAAGGAGGTTTAGACATGGGACGCATTGGTTACTTCTTTCTATACATTTGCTTAGGAATTGTTGCGGTGTTCCAAATCTTTCCGATTATATGGTTGTTCCTGTTTTCTTTAAAAGATAACCGTGAAATCTTTTCAGGCTCACCATTTGCCTTACCAACTGAACTAAGGTGGGATAATTATTTTAAAGTTTGGGAAAGTGGAATCGGCACGTACTTTTGGAACAGTATTTGGATTACTGGTGTTGCTATAATTTTAACAATCCTGTTAGCGAGTATGGCGACATTTGCTATTACCAGAATGCAGTGGAAATTAAACAAACTCGTTTTAGGATTGTTTATGGTGGGCCTCATGATCCCGATTCATTCCGCGATTATTCCATTGTTTAGTATGTTCTTAGATGTCAATTTAATTGATAATCCATGGTCGATAGTGATTACGTATACAGCCTATAACCTACCGATCACAATGATGATTCTACTTGGTTTTTATTACACATTACCACGGGAAATAGAAGAGGCAGCGATAATCGATGGTTGCTCTGTTCATCGAATGTTTTTCCGAATTATCCTGCCGATGACAATGCCAGTGATGTCGACAACCGTAATTATCAATATGATATACAACTGGAATGAATTTGTATTTGTGAACACATTTATCAGCTCGGATAAATTTAAAACCTTAACAGTTGGTATTCAGAACTTTATCGGCCAATACATGACGGACTGGGGAGCGATTGGAGCTACACTCATCATTAGTGTGTTACCAATTATTATTGCCTTTATTTTCTTTAGCAATAAAGTTGTTGAAGGGATTTCTGCAAGTGCCGTTAAGGGGTAAAAGGAAAGCAGTCCTCACCCATTCGTGGAAAAGGTGAGGCATTAAGATGGATGACGGTCTTGCTTTTGTTGAATCGCATCAAAAGCATGGAGGCTGAGCCACATCGTAATAAACGCATAGGTAATCCCGCCAAAAAGAAAGAATAGTGCAGGTAATGCATTCATGATGAAATAAACAACAATGAGGCTAAGTATCATTAAAAAGCTATAAATTGGGCTAATCAACATAATTAAAAAGGTATTTTTTATTAGTTTACTAATTTTAACATCGTAATGGACAAATGAAGGAAAAATAAAGAATAAAAATAATAAAAACAGTACCATGAAAGCAAATAATGGAATCGATGTCCAGGATAAAATGTGATCCATATTGGAGTAGATGTAATACAAATCAAGACCTACTAATAAAAAGAGCAAGCTGATAAATATGCCTAACTGATTCGCTTTGATAAATTCACGCTTGTAATAATTCCAGAAGGTTGGAAAAATAGGGAAATCTGCCTTTCCACGTAACCAATCGCGAACGATAGCGAACATGGCAAGGGTGGAAGGATAAAAACCTAATACAATTCCGCCTACCAACGTGAAAAAGATCCATAATAGATTCATATAAGCAAATCGGGTAATCCATTCAAGGATGCGATAAAGTCCAGTACCGGCATGATTCATAAAACGAACTCCTTCCAATTTGGTACAGCTTGAGGGAGTAATGCTTAATCGGCCAAGCTGAACGAATATGTTCTATTTTACACGATTTGGCTTCAAAAAAATAGTATTGTTTAATTAGTTTGTTTGATGGATGAACAAATGAAAATTCTTTGCAAAATTTCGTACATGGTCAAGGTTAATCATATAAAACTGGGAGGTACTAACATGTCTTATTTCAACAATATGAATCAAATTAAGTATGAAGGCTCAAAATCAACAAATCCATATGCATTTAAATTTTATAATCCAGAAGAAAAAATTGGTGAAAAAACAATGGAGGAATACCTTCGATTTGGTGTAGCTTACTGGCATACATTCACGGAAGATCTATCTGACCCATTTGGAGTAGGTACTGCAATACGTCCATGGGATAAATACGAAGGATTGGATCTGGCAAAAGCTAGAGTAGAAGCGGCCTTTGAATTCTTTGAAAAGTTAGGTGTACCCTATTTCTGCTTCCATGATGTTGATATTGCACCAGAAGGTAGTAGTTTGAGAGAATCCAATCAAAACCTGGATACGATTGTTGCTATGATAAAGGATTACATGAAGGATAGCAAAACCAAACTTCTTTGGAATACGGTAAATAATTTTAGTCATCCTCGCTTTGTTCATGGCGCAGGGTCTGCAAATAATGCGGATGTATTCGCTTATGCAGCTGCCAAAGTGAAAAAAGGGTTGGAAATCGGCAAAGAACTTGGAGCTGAAAACTATGTGTTTTGGGGTGGCCGTGAAGGATATGAGACGTTATTAAATACAGACATGAAGCTGGAAATGGACAATTTAGGGCGTTTCTTCCATATGGCAGTAGACTATGCGAAAGAAATTGGCTTTGATGCCCAATTTTTAATTGAACCAAAACCAAAGGAACCAACAACCCATCAGTATGATTTTGACGTTGCAAGTGGCTATGCCTTCCTGCAGCATTATAATCTTCAGGATCATTTTAAATTTAATATTGAAGCAAATCATGCAACACTTGCCGGTCACACATTTGAACATGAATTGCGTTATGCGCGTGTGAATAATATGTTAGGGTCTGTTGATGCGAATCAGGGGCATCCATTACTTGGTTGGGATACAGATGAATTTCCTTCCGACTTGTATTCTACTACACTCGCAATGTATGAAATTTTAAAGAATGGTGGACTTGGTAGAGGTGGATTAAACTTTGATGCCAAGGTCCGTCGTGGGTCATTTACTCCAGAGGATCTAATGCTGGCTCATATTACTGGAATGGATAGCTTTGCAGTTGGTTTAAAAGTTGCCCAAAAGCTAATGGATGATAAGGTATTAGATGATTTCGTTGAAGATCGTTATCGTAGTTTCAACGAGGGCATCGGTTTGGAGATCGTGGAAGGGAAAACGGATTTCCATAAGTTAGAGGAGCATGCCCTAGGATTAACAGAGATTAACCATCAATCTGGACGGTTAGAGTTAATAAAAGCAACCATCAACCAATATCTATTACGCGCTTATGCAGGAGAGTAATAAACATCTAACCAGGTGGGGGTTAACAACCCCTGCCTGAGTTATTATGGAAAGAGAACTTGGAAAACAGAAAATGAGGTGCTTATATGAAATATGTAATTGGTGTTGACTTAGGTACGAGTGCCGTAAAAATTCTTCTCGTAAACAAAAATGGGGAAGTCGTCCAGGAAGTGTCGAAATCCTACCCATTGATCCAAGAAAAAACGGGTTACAGTGAGCAACGTCCGCAAGATTGGGTCGATCAAACCGTCGAAGGATTATCCGAGATCATGCAGCAGTTTGAAGGGGATCGAGAAGCTATTGAGGGAGTTAGTTTTTCAGGTCAAATGCATGGATTGGTTCTCCTTAATCAACAGCAAGAGGTATTGCGTCCAGCTATTTTGTGGAATGATACACGGACAACAGAACAGTGTGAAACGATTAAGGATGTTATCGGTGAACAACGGTTGCTAGCGATTACGAAAAACCCCGCACTCGAAGGATTCACACTTCCAAAGCTATTATGGGTGAAGGAACATGAACCAGAAATTTTTGCAGAAGCGACGTCATTTGTATTGCCGAAGGACTATGTGCGCTATAAGTTGACTGGAAAATTGCACATGGAATTTTCGGATGCAGCTGGAACATTACTATTAGATGTTGGAGAAAAGAAATGGAGTACCGAAATTTGTGAAGCATTGAATATAAATCCAAACATTTGTCCACCTCTAGTAGAATCCTCTACGGAAGTCGGCACCATTTCGGAGGACTTTGCTAAGGTCACCGGATTATCTACTGAAACCCGTGTTTTTGCAGGGGGAGCGGATAATGCCTGTGGGGCGATTGGTTCTGGAATACTAACAGAGGGAAGAACACTTTGTAGTATTGGAACATCCGGTGTCGTGCTCTCCTACGAAGCAAGTGAAGAAAAAGACTTTGGTGGAAACGTGCATTATTTTAACCATGGGGCTCCTGGCGCTTATTACACAATGGGGGTAACCTTAGCAGCAGGGGACAGTTTGACATGGTTTAAGGATACATTTGCAAAAGAAGAGTCGTTTGAGGATCTACTAGCAGATATTGGCGAAGTGCCGATCGGATCAAATGGATTGCTATTTACTCCTTATCTGGTAGGAGAAAGAACACCACACGCCGATGCAACGATCCGATCTAGTTTCATTGGAATGAGTCGTTCCCACGAGCGTCGAGACTTTGTTCGTGCTGTTTTAGAGGGTATTACGTTTTCGTTAAATGAATCCATCCAAATTTTTCGTGAAAATGGGAAAAACATTGATACCATCGTTTCCATTGGTGGAGGAGCGAAGAATGAAGAGTGGTTACAGATGCAAGCAGATATTTTCGATGCGAAAATTGTTCGGTTAGCGACTGAACAAGGGCCTGGAATGGGGGCTGCGATGCTGGCTGCATTTGGTTGTGGTTGGTTTGATTCCCTTGAAGCTTGCGCAGATGCCTTCCTAAAAGAAGATCAAACCTACCTACCTAAAAAGGAAAACGTTGAAAGCTACAAAAAACTATTTCCTATATACCAAGAAGTATACACACACACCAAACAATTAAACGAAAAACTAACCGCCTATAGAAATTAAAAAGGTGCCAGGCACTTGTCGGAATTCCGACAAGTGCCTGGCACCTTATGTTATTCAACTGTAATTTCGTATTGTTCGTGTTCGTGTAGTCCGTCTTCGTTTTCTACGTGGATTTGAATGTTGTATATACCTTTTTCACTAAATTGGTAGGTTGTCGTGTAGTTACCTGGTTTCGTTTCTTCTGCTGACACCCATTCGTGCTGATCGGAATTTTCTTCACTCCAAATTTCAAAGTTTACATCAGCTGCAGATAATACTTCACCATCCATGGTTAGGTTTACTTCCAGTGGAAATTGCTTATTGATAGAAACGGATTCCAGTTCCGTAAACTCCATCGTAAACCCTTCTGAATGGTGGTGGGAATCCCCGTCATCATTGTCATCTGATTCGTGATTATGCTCATTCTCTCCATCTTCTCCTGATTCCGCATCTGGATAGTTTCCACCGTCTCCAACCGTAACTTCTTGTTTTGGCATCGTATGTAATCCTTCGGCTGTGACGTGTACTTGAACATGAAAGATTCCATCCTTCTCAAAGGTGGTTTCTGCCGTATAAGATCCATCTTCATGATTCGTTGCTTCGATCAGAATACTATTATCCTTTTGGCCTTCCTCCCATACCTCATATTCTACTTCTTCTGCATCTGGTACAGGTTCATCCCCATAGGTAACAGCAGCTTTCATCTCTAGTTTTTCATTCACTTCAATTGCCTCGGACACTTGTAATTCCACATCAAGTGTAGCTAATTCTTCTTCCTGATCATCCGCGTTTGAATCGTTGTTGGTACACGCAGCTAGTGTAATTATTAATAATGTTCCAAGGAACAGTTTGATTAAAGTTTTATTCATATTTTTTCCTACTCCTTTATTCTACCACTTTATTTAAATCATCTAGAATCGTATCAAGCTCTTCCGAAGAAGTCCCTTTGTAATGTTTGATCACTTCTCCTTCAGGGTTTACGAGAAAGAATCTTGTCCCGTGCATCACTTGATCCGAATCCTCAGGAGGTGCTTCTAACGGTTGCATAAAGGTTTTTATGGATAGTTCTTTAATCGTTTGGAAATCATATCCAGTTAGGAAAGTCCAATTATCTAAATCTACATTATAGTCTTCCGCGTATTGCTTTAATACTTCAGGTGTATCATATTCTGGATCGACACTAAAGGAAACGAGTTCAACATTTTCCAGTCCTTCTTCTTTCATTTTCTCTTGTAGCTGTGCCATGTTTGCAGTCATTGGTATACAAACAGTCGTACAATTCGTAAAAATAAGATCGGCGATCCACCATTTCCCTTGTAGGTCCTCGTTGCTGAGTGTTTCATTATCCTGAGTAGTAAATTCAAAAGGTTGCACATCTTTAGACATGTTTGTTTCAATACCGCCACAGGCTACTAATAGGGCAAGTGCGACGGGGAGTATAAATTTCAAATATTTCATGGGTACCTTCCTTCCGAAGTGGTTTATTAATCATGACAAGACGTCATTAAACTTTTGTTCATTTCCATGGCTTCATTAAATGTATATATTTTTCCACCAAAACCGGTTACAAATTTTTCAGCGTGTTCCTTCAGCTCGAAAGCAAGGATTTGAGGCTGGCAACACCCAATATGGATGGATGTATCCATCACAAACCATGCATGTGTTGCAGGGATAGTAGTTTGCCTTAAAAAGTCATAGCATATTGCTTGAATTACCTTATCCCCGAGTTGCCAGTGGCGAATTAAACCACAATGCGCACAGCAGGCAGTTTCAATTTTGGACTCAGGTAAAATAATTCGATAGTTTAACCTTTCCTTAATCGAACTACCACATATGACACATGCCATCTGATTGGCTGTCGACGTATTCTCGTGTTGACCACAAGTGATGCCACCAAAGGTTTTTTTCACGATTCCTTGATCTAGCAATGGTTTAATGTCCCGGTGAATGGTCATCTCAGATACGGAAAATGTTTTACTTAATTCAGATATTTTAAGGTGTTGTTTTTCTTGAATGAGCAGTTTAATCTGTTGTTGTCGTTCTGCAGGTAACACGTCCACACCCCTCTACCATTTTATACGTTAACAATTTCAAACATAATCTAACATAAGATTACCAATTGATGCTGTGTAAAGCAATGGAGGTTGTGTGAAAGATGTGTGACAGATTTTTAGTTAGCTCGTTCACATGAAATACATCCTCCCTAAAGTCCTAACCACGGGTAGGAATACCTAAAAAGACATAATTGTTCATCAAATGTCTATTGGAGGAATAGGTTTTTGATGTGGAGAGGAAAGCGAAATAGTGCTTTTCCTACACGTTCGTCATAATGGATGCCAATTTTTATAAGGAGGGAAAGGATGTATTTTCGATTGAAAACGGTAATTTCTATTAGTTTGTTGGTAATTCTGATGATTGGAATGGTTCATCCAGTTGCCGCAAAAACAGATGATTCCAAAATGGAAGAACCTCAATTAGTTGGTGAATCAAAAGAAAATGCAATGATGGGGAAGGTGGATAATGGCAATAATGAAACACCTGGCGAGTGGTATGCCGGATCAACACCATCCAATCCAGTACCGAATGCGCCTGTACTATTATTTGTTCCAGGGTTAAATAATGTTGCTCAAATCTTTTGGGAGGACAATGATATGTACCAAACAGCGTTAAATGCAGGCTATCAAACGGCGTTTGTACAACTGTATGACGCTGGCGGTGCATCGGCGGATATGTGGGACAACGGCGCATTACTTGCAGAAAAAATCAGTGAAATTTCTACTCATTTTAATGGACGACCAATTACGGTGATCGCGTATAGCAAGGGAGGAGTCGATACGCAAACCGCATTAACTTATTATGGTGCATGGCAATATGTCGATAATGTCATTACATTATCGAGTCCACATCATGGATCACAATTAGCAGATTTAGCTTATAGCTCATCAGCAGGTTGGCTCGCTGATTTAATTGGAGCACAAGGAGATGGTACGTATTCCATGCAAATGGGAAATATGGAAAACTTTCGTCATGAAATTGACGGAGAGCCGCTTGCCTATGTGAATAATTATTATACGTTGGGAGGAACAGATTGGGGATCAGCCTTTTCTTCCACGTGGTTTGGTGGAATGTATCTTTCTCAATATGGATCAAATGACGGTGTGGTAACGACTGCAAGCAGCAGCCTTCCTGGTGGGCAACAACTAGCAATAGGCGATTGGAACCATACCACCATCCGAACAGGAGATACGTTTTCTGTTTTCGAAAACTATCTTTCAAATACCCAATCATTTCAAAAGCCTTTTTCTTCCCATGAAAGCATCGATAAGAATTCCCCCAAGAAAAATCAATGGGTAGATGGAGGTACATTAAGGGAAGAGAAAAGCAATGCTATTTCGGTTCCAATGGAAGACGGTGTGGAAGGCATTTCCCTTGATTTGATGACTTCCCAAAAGGTTTCTGAAATTAAATTAATCGATCCGGATGGAATGGAAAAAGCAATTGATGTAACGAACTATTTGAATGATGAGGGTGTTTTTGCGGGATCCATAAGTCACTCCATGAAGATTGACAAACCAAAAGCAGGCGAGTGGCATTTAAAAGTAAACACGGACAATGAGGACGCGTATCTTCTCGTAACCAACTATCAAACCAAGTCAAAAGTCGTGCTGCATGACAAGCTGCATTCTATGAATAGCCAACAGCTCACCTATCAGTTAAAAGTAGACCCACAATATGTACAAGAAAAATCGCTTCGTGCAACCTACCATGTTACTCAATCTAGCAATCCGAATCAAAGCAAAACGTATACTGTCACAGGACTAGCTAACCTCTCTCAAACAATCTCATTAGACCTTCCACATGAAGTTTATAATATTACAATTGATATAGAAGGCGTAACAAACAAAGGAGAAACGTTTAAGCGTACAATTATCGACTCGGTTTCCACCGGATACGGACAGTAGGATTCTCAATTCAGGCAGTTCAAGAAAGGATTGATCAACTGGCAGTAAATGTCCGATTCGTTCATCTAACAACCAGTGGGGGATAAAGCCCCCGACTGGTTGAATATTTACGTTATGTCCAAATCACTTTTTCTTCCAATCTAGGTATCTTTTACAAAAAAACAGGGAATAATTAAATTAGTCTGTCTTGGAAAAAGGAGTCGTTATATGAGTACAAAAACGAAAGTGTCTTTAATCTTCGTTGGAAGTTTTGTTTTAGGGTTTGGTTTCATGGGAGCGATGGATGGGATCATTTTTCACCAGCTATTGCAGTGGCATAGTGTTGTTATGGACACTACGCGGCAAGGACAAATTATTAGTGATGGAATTTTTCATTTTACTGTTACGATTGCATTAGTTCTCGGAGGTGTTTTACTTTGGGTTGCTGGAAAACCTACCGATCTACCAAAAGGGGTGCGACTCCTAGTTGGAGGATTTTTACTAGGTAGTGGTATTTTTAATTTACTAGAGGGGATTATTAACCATCATCTTCTCCAAATTCACCGCGTAAAGCCAGGGGATCCGAATGCCTTCCTATACGATATTTCCTTTCTATTACTTGGGCTGATTTTAGCATTAATTGGTTACTTTATTTATCGTAAAGCCCAACAAGTATAGGAGGGATAAGATGTATCGTTTTGTCAGTTTTCTCATCATCTTTTCTATCGTAGGAATACTTCTTTATTTTCATGAGCAAACGAGTCATTGTACTACTGGCGACGTTGGACATCATCAGGAAAATATTGTGGAAATTAAAGATACCGAATTAATCCCTTCTGTTAAAGGAAAAGTGAAACAAGATAAGTCTGGATCATGGTTTGTACATATAGAGACTGAAAATTTCACCTTTGCCCCGGAAAAGGTAGGCAATGAAGTGATAAATATTCATGAGGGACACGCTCATTTGTATTTAAATGGAGAGAAAATAAACCGCTTGTATGGCGAATACTATAATCTGGATTATTTGGATAAAGGTTCGTATACTGTAAAGGTTACACTGAATGCGAACAACCATGGGGTGCTCATGCATGAAGGGAATACGATTGGTTTTGAACAGGATTTTACCGTAGAGTAACTGCCCCCAAATGGTGATTGACAACCTACCTATGAAACTATATAATTAGTCGAGTGAAATGGATGCCAATATATCCGTTATCTAGTAACGGAAGAGGTTCTTAGCTTCAACCCTCTATAAAAAACTAAGGACAGATGATGCGATTACAGACCATGTGCCTTAGGCCGTGGTCTTTTTATTTTTTAACTGATTATAAGTGAGGAGGTGTCCCAATGGCTGGTAGAAGAGATGAAGATTTAACAGATATCACCCTTCTTGGTAGTCAAGGTACAACCTATGCCTTTGATTATACACCAGAGGTATTGGAAACATTTGATAACCAACATCCAAATCGGGATTATTTTGTAAAATTTAACTGTCCAGAGTTTACTACTCTCTGTCCGAAGACGGGTCAGCCTGTCTTTATAATAGGCTAATTAAATACAATCTCGAGAATGTTTACTCGGTCTAAAACTTTCTTCGATTCAACACGTTCGATAATTATTTTATCGATCATAATTTGTATAAGTTGCTTTTTGTTTAATGGTTCCAACTTACTCCAATTTGATGCAGCATTATTAATTACTTCAATAAAATCGTCATCCATCACTTTTGGTTCCTCGATATTTAACTCATTTAACTTTTTGTTTATGTCATTTTCGTTCATTTGTTCTTCCTTCATGCGAGCTTGAAATTCTTCATCATTCAACATTTCATTTGCCCAAGCATATTGCCACTTCTTTCTACGATCTTTTATCTTTTTTAGTTCCTTTTTTAGTGATTTTATCAGTTCATTCTGATCATCACTCATGACTTCTTTCTCATTAACCTTAAACCTTTTCTCTTCGAAAACATATTCATTTAGTTTATTTAGAAAATTGTGTTCCACGATACGTTCACTTATTGTCGGCATGTCACATTGATGATCACGTTTACCAAGACACATATAACTTTTTTGCCTTTCTCCTTTCACCTTGGTTGTATGGCCTTTAAATGTTTTTCCACACCTTGAACAAGTAAGAATACCAGAAAAGTAATAATCGCTTGTAGCTTGTTTGCCGTGAAAAGTGCGTCTAGATTTACGTATCTCCATTGATCGATCGAAGGTTTCTTCACTCACTATAGCCGGGTACACTTTTTCAATGGTAAATTGTTTATCTTCACCTTTTTTTACACCATATCTTAATTCACCTTTGTTTTTGGGGTTAGTTAATGAGTATCTAACATGCGCTTCGGACCATTCTGCTCCACCTCTAGTAGTAATGTTCCTTTTCCTTAACTCTCTTGCAATTTTGTTATCGCTCATACCAGATAGATACCAGTCATACATAAGACGTAAATTACTAGCTTCATCCTCAACTATCACAAATTCATTGTTAATGTAGCGATGACCATAACCAGGTTCTCCGCCTTTCCATTTACCTTCTCTAGTCATTTGCTCCATCCCCATTGACACCCGTTCAGCTAGTCTTTCTCTTTCAAATTGAGCAAAAGAAGCCACGAGGGTGATAAACATTCGACCTATTGCACTTGTTGTGTCATAAACTTCAGTAGCACTTTTGAACTTACAATTGTTCTCCTCGAATTTTTGCAACAAATTATATAAATCAAGTACGGATCTCGTTAGTCTATCTAATTTATAGACTAACACACAATCAATTAGACCATTTTCAATATGACTCATCATTCTTTTTAATTCTGGTCTATTGGTATTCTTAGCACTTACTCCTTCTTCTACATAATAACCAACAACTTCCCATCCCTGTGATTCGCAATAAGCTGCCAACTGCCTTTTTTGAGCAGATATAGAAAAACCTTCTGTTTGCTCTCTAGTGGATACACGTATGTATAATGCAGTTCTCATAATGCTTATTCACCTCTCTTAACAATTTCTTTAGGAATTTCAATATAATCAACCAATTTCCCTCTTACTTCACCGTTTTCATCTAAATGTAGCTTTTCATACACCGGAATTTTAAGTTTACTGTCCTTTTGTTTTCGTTTAGTTTCTAACGATATGATTTTCATGGTATCTCTCCTTTTTTATTAAACTAGCACTCTATCCATATAGATAACTTCTTTTACATCTACAACCCTAATAACCAATGCTTTAATATGCCTCTTATCGTAGCCATAATCATTAATGCCAGATTCAATATTAATCAGATTTATACCAAAATGATTTTCCTGAATATGATTTAATATTAAATCACTCAACAGGACAGAAACTTTAATGTCATCGTTTTGAAAGTAGCTTATATCTCTTTGACTATAAGATTTTAAATTTAAATATAAGGACGGATTTGACCAATCTATGTTTTCTACAACAAACCACACTGGAACCTTTTCATCATGGATATATTCGTAGTACATCGTTACATCATTCATTATTGAGCCCCCTTGAGTTGATTATATAATTGATTCATTATTGTTTTTGTTTCCGTAGACCAATTAGCCGGATCATAGCTTTTCTTATATGCTTGTTGTTTTTGAAATTCACTATCTATATAAGCCTGTTGGATCCTTCTGTTAATTTGTTCAACTCGAACTTTAGCTAGCTGTAGTGGCACTTGAAAAATAAATGCCAGGGAATAAATTATCTGGTCTTTATAACGGGGTAAATCCAATTGTTCAATCATAAAAAATGGC
>NZ_FOHE01000004.1 GCF_900111445.1 Oceanobacillus limi
GCCGTGCCCGCGGAAAGCGACTGCCCGGATCGGAAATCACGTCGGTGATGCTGAAATAAACTCAACCTAAAGTTATGACGCATTATATACGTTATGCGCAATTGGTATTGTTCCATTAATCATCGTCGTCATGGTCGATGGATATAACAAGAATTTCACCGGTATACGCATCAATCTCAAAGTCCGCTTCACCGGTTAAGGTTTCAATTTCAATTTCATAAAGCAAACGACCATCATCTTCATCTAGTTCAACTTCTGTAACTGTACCAGGGAATTCTCCTAAAGCAATGCTTTTTGCAGTTTCAATATCTATTTTCGCTTTGTTAGTAGTTTCCGCTTTACTTTCTTTACTTTTTTTCGTTTCGTGAGAATTGTTTTCCTTTTCATTTTGGGTTACCTGATTTTGGTCTGTAGACGAATCGTCATCCTCGGATTCATTAGTCTCTGGGTCAGCATTACTTTTTGTATTGTTATTGTTTCCATCCTCACTGTTTTCCGCTTCGGACATATTCCCGGAATTTTCATCATCTGAACTTACATTCCCTTCAACTTCTGCTTCAAATTCCTTCTCCCCTTTTGCCATAAACACCTTCTCTTCTAATTTCAGCACTTCACCACTATTGCCATCAAACTTGATCTCGTACTTTTTATCATTGTTTTCCACTTCCACTTCATATACGGCCTTGTTTTGATCCTTTTCTAATTCAATTTCTGTAATCGTTCCAGGGTATTGAGCCTTTACCATTAGACGAATATCCTCATGAGTCAAAGACGGGTCAGCATTAGCAGCGTTGGAATGAAAGATTCCAAATCCTAATACAATAACTAGCGTTAAAGCACCAACTAAGATTAATAACTTTTTCTTCACCTTTTTTCCTCCTTGTTTTAATGTCACTTACATTCTATCCTCGAGAAATGAAAGAATAATGTGAGTAAGATTAGAATTTCATTAGAATAGAATAAAGCAATCTTTAATCATTGGAGGCTTTCTTCCATCCCCACCTATACTTCCTGATTACTTGCACTTCCCCAAGTGGGGCTTCCTCTTCCTTTTACATTCAGAAAAACTTAGGAAAGTGGTAGCATAAAGGTAAACGTTGACCCTTCTCCTAACTTACTTTCAACCTTCAGCTCTCCATTATGAGCATTTATTATTACTTTAGCAATTGCCAAACCCAGTCCAGTGCCTCCTGTATTCCTGCTTCTGGCTTTGTCCACACGATAAAACCTCTCAAAAATTAGCGATTGGTCACTTTCTAAAATACCATTACCATAATCCATTATTGATACGGCTACTTTATTTCGATCGCAATGTACTTTAAGGTGTACTTCTTGCTCGCTATATTTTAAAGCATTATCTAATACTATATAAATAACTTGTTGAAGTTGGGCCTCATTTCCGACCACATGTAATTCTTGCTCAGAATTTTCTAGTGTTATCCTTCTGTCATAAACTTTTTTAAAAGCTTCAACTGTTTCTTTACATAGGTCGATTATATTAACACGCTCTTCGCGAGGTACTT
The DNA here is from genome assembly GCF_900111445.1 of Oceanobacillus limi. Taxonomy (GTDB): domain Bacteria; phylum Bacillota; class Bacilli; order Bacillales; family Amphibacillaceae; genus Ornithinibacillus; species Ornithinibacillus limi. Next base: position 1,524 of record NZ_FOHE01000004.1, read on the forward strand.
CTTTGTTTTTTGCTAGTACCAACATTTGCTCCACTAGCTTATGCATACGGTCTGCTTCAGAGTTAATGGCTTCAACAGATTCCTTTATAATTTCAGGATTTTCTTGTCCACGTTTATCCACAAGTTGAGCATAACTTTTAATAATTGAAATAGGTGTCTTAAGTTCATGAGAAGCATCGGAAACAAATATTTCTTGTTTCTCATAACTTTCTCTAAGCTGTTCAATCATGTCATTATATGCTTTTTCTAACTCATATATCTCATCTTTTGAACGATCTCTTACGTTGAGTTTCTCCCAATTTGTATGTTTCGTGTTTGCATTCATCGTATATATTAGTTCTTTAATTGGTTTTAATAAAAAGCGACTTAATACATTACCCGCAATAATCGTTGGAACTAAAATTATAAGGGAAGCAATTCCGAGCACATACAATAGTACTTGCATGTTCTCGGAGTGCGTTTTTAGTTGTTTATAAATCTGTAGTGTTACAATTCGCCCATCACTCCAAATAATTGGTCTAGAAATGGTAGCATACAAAGCTCCCCCATAGGAGATCGTTGAATGTGTTTCTTTCGCTAAAAATTCTCCGGGGAGATTAAAGTAATCCTTATCTTTTGAATGGACAAACATATCTCCTTCTTTTGGAATGATACGAATCATTCCATCGGTTGGCAGGTAAGCTTTTAGTAACTCATTACCATCTATATCGGGGTTAGCATTTAAGGACTCAACAATTGATGTCGTTTGCGTCTCTAACTCTTCTAACTCACTTTCTATTGAAAGTTTATTAAACAAATAGTAAATGGAGCTATTTATTATTACTATTAATACAAGCATAAATAAGCTGGAAAACAACTGTATCTTAGTGTGTAACCTCATTTTCCCTTATCCTTTATTGTGTACCCAACTCCACGTACCGTTTGAATATATGCTTTATCAAAGCCCTTATCTACTTTTTGCCGTAGATAGCGGACATAGACATCCACAACATTTGTTTCCCCACTATAATCATAGCCCCATACAACTTCGATTAACCTGTCCCTCGTTAGAACAATGTTTTTATTCCTTAGTAGGCAAACTAATAAATCGTATTCACGAGGGGTTAAGTCAATTGATTTGTTTCCTCTTCTGACTTCACGCGTGTTCAAATCTAGGTAGAGATCTCCTATGGAGAGGTGATCTTCGTTATTATTTTGGGAAGGCTTACGTAGGTGTACACGAATACGGGCAAGTAATTCCTCCAGCTGAAATGGTTTTGTGACATAATCATTTGCACCTAAATCTAGTCCACTTACTTTATCATGAACTTGATCCCTCGCTGTTAATAGGATGATTGGTGTTATGTCGTCTTTCTTCCTAACACGTCGCAATAACTCCAAGCCACTTAACTTCGGTAACATGATATCCAATAACACCAAATCCCATTGCCTTTCTTGTATTAACCGTAAAGCCTCCACTCCATCTGGAGCAACTTTTGTTTGATAACTTTCATATTGCAGTTCCAATTCTAATACTCTACTTAATTTGGTTTCATCCTCGACAATTAATATTGAAGGTTGTTCCATGCCTTTCCCTCCCCCCTTATCTACCCTTGTAATATAACAAATTTTCTGTAAAATGTAATTAAAATTAAATACATAATCAAACATTTTGCAAATATGATGTCAAAAAGTAGATAATAGTATATATCAATCGGTGAACCATGAAAGGAGTGAAATAATGCTAGCACTAGATCACATCGTTCTTGCAGGAGAAAACATTGAAGAGTCTAGTACAAAATATGGTCGCAAATTTGCAATCAAAGCCATTAAAGGCGGAGAACATGAAGAGTGGGGAACGTATAACTATTTGGCGTATTTTTCCAATGAAAGTTATATTGAGTGGCTAGGTATCCAAGATTATGAAAAAGCAAATACGAGCAATAACCCACTTATTCAACATTTAGTACACAATTTAGATAAGCAAATCGTCGGTCCATTTCAATTTGCGTTACGAACCAATGAAATGGATCATTATATAGATCATTTTAATGCAAAAAATATTCCGTTTAAAGGTCCCTTTTTCGGTCAGAGGGAACGACCAGATGGTACGAACCTAACTTGGAGAATGTTATTTCCATCCTATGATTATACGAGAGAAATGCTACCTTTTTTAATTGAATGGGGTTCTAGCATAGGTTCTAAAGGGCCTAGTGTAGATAGCTTATCAAATCCACAGGCTATTATGAAGATCAATTACGGTGGCATAGATAGAGAAAAATTTGAACATATATATCAACTGAAGCCTAAGCGTTTACTAAAAAAACAATTTGCATTACAAAACTCAACGATTATTTTTAATGAAAAGAATAACTTTACGTTTGATTTAGTCTAAAGAAAAACACTCTCCGATCGGAGAGTGTTTTTTTTAACAAAGCTTTATCCAAGTTGTTGATGCAGAAATTCCGTAACAGACTCAGGTGTTTTGGTATAGGCACTGTGTTGATGAGCTTTTTTCTCTCCGTTTTGGAAGATTAAAATACTAGGAATCCCCATCACTTCATACTTTTGAGCAATCCCCTCAATTTCATCACTATTCACTTCATACCATTTATAATTATTAAACTCCTCTAGAATCCCATCTATAAACATATCCATACGCTTACAATCTGGACACCAATCGGCAAAGAATTTTACAATTACAGGTTCATTGCTTGCGATTACTTCATTAAATTGTTCCTCTGTTTGTATATGTTCCATTACGATTACTCCCTTCACTAGGTTTATGCCTATTGTAACGATTTTAAAACTGTTTGTCTTATAGTATGCTTATTCTTTGTATTCCACTCTGCCCAGAATATATGCTACCAGGAGACCAACTGCAAACGTAACAACACTTAAAGTCCCTAATCCCACACTTTCTGGCCAGCCTGGAAACACGACAAGGATAGAACCAATTACAAGTCCTATAATAACTGCAAACGTTCCTGTGTGAAAGTAAGTTAAAAAATAATTGATAATCTTACTCATAGAAACAATACCAATAACGATTCCAACACCTACTACAGCAATAATATCAAATTGTAAATTACTAATTGCTCCAATAATCGTATAGTAAACACCGATAACCATTAATATAAAGGATCCACTAATTCCCGGTAATATCATCGCGGCACTTGCAATAAACCCAGAGAAAAACAGCAGAATATATGTCGAAATAGAAATTGTCTCAATAACTGTTTCATCCGCTTCTTGCAAGAAAACCATGGAACTAACTAGCAAAGCCCCCAATAAAACCAATCCTATGTGTTGGAGCTTAAATTTAGTTTTTGCATCCGCTTGATGAAACAGGTTAGGAAGAATACCAATAATTAATCCTAAAAAGAAAAATTGAGTTGGTCCTGGATAATAATCAAATAACCATTCAATCAACTTGGCTAATGAAAATACGGCTATAATTACTCCTAATCCTAAGGGAATTAAAAATCCTAAATGTTTTCTCCATTCTTTACTCATTAAGCCGTTTATAGCAGCAATGAGACGATCGTATATCCCTAGTAATACAGCTATTGTTCCACCACTAACACCAGGAATAACATCGCTTGCCCCCATCATCATACCACGGTAGATATTTTTCCATTCCATGCATCCTGTCTCCTTTGTCCCAATCACTAATACTTTATATATTATCAAAAAACACTTGCATTTTATAGAAAAAGTTTTATAATAAACGTAAGCTATTTTGCATTGCAAGGTAGTTGTTTCTTTACGCAAGTATATTGTATAACAAGGTAGGTTATTTATGTGTCATTGCGAAGTCAATTACTGAAGGGGACTTTAGAAGGTTGTATTTTAAGTCTCATTAATCAACAACCAACATATGGATATGAGCTGTCTCTACGTCTACAGGAACATGGATTAACGGACGTAAGCGAGGGATCTATTTATCCCATCTTACTCCGCTTACAAAAAGAAAAACTGGTGGTTGGTACGCTTAAAAAGTCTCCTTCTGGACCGAAACGAAAATATTATCAGTTAACGGATGCTGGAACAAAAGCCTTAAATGAGTTTATTCAACAATGGAATTCGATTAAACCACCAGTAGACAGGATTATTGAAAAAGGAGAAATGTAGTTTGGAACCTAAAGAGATTATTGAATGGAATAATAAGAAACGTGAAGAATTAACAGAACACAATCAGAAAATATATGAAGAAATGCTAATATACATTCGGGCTGGATCCAACAAATCCGAACAACAAACCGAAGAAGTACTTCTCGAATTATTAGAGCATTTGCTCGACGCACAAAAAGAAGGGAAATCAGCAGAAGAAATATTTGGAAGTGATTTCAAGGCATATTGTGATGACATTATTAAAGAAATCCCTGGAGAAAAGAAAAAGAAGAAATTAGGCTTCGGAATTTATATTGCCCTAAAATATTTAGCTATAATTAGCGGGGTTACTGGGGTTTTAGGCTTTGCTTTATCAAACTTCTTTGAAATAGGATCAGGTGAATTTACCTTTACACCTCTATCAGGGACTCTTATAATTGCCCTTTACCTAGCTTTGTTATTTCTATTTATCAAAATCGCACTAAAGTGGATACAAATGACGTCATTTTCCAAGAAAAAGAAATGGATAGAATTTGTACAGCTATGGCTGTTTTGTTCACTTTATTTTGGTCTTTTTTATCTCATTCCAAAATTAATTCCATCCATCGGACCAAAAATATCAGTACCTGTTATAGGCTTGGGAGTTCTCGGCGTAGTTATTTATATCATAACAATTCCAATCGGTAGAAAATACGGCTATACCAACTAGACAAGGTGCTCATCTAATGAGCACCTTGTCTAGTACTTTTCCAAAAACTCTAATTCTGGTAACCACCTTGACATATGATCCTTGATTTCTTGATAGTGTTTTGTTGCATTGGCTAAATCTTCTTCCGTTAATTGATGCATCGGAATTACTTCGAAGTCTCTATTGTTATTATATTTTACATAGGTGGGTACAAATTGTGGTGTATGTACGTCAATAACTTTCTCCCCTTGCTTTACAGTCTTTGAAACAGAGAAAGACAAAACGCCCCTATTCGACGATAAAATTCATCTTGGCCAGATAAAAAATTACCTAATGAATAAGCCACAAGTGTTTCATTCCCATTTTCTCCGGTGACCCTTTCCAATGGCTGCAATACATGTGGATGATGCCCTAAGACAACATGGACTCCTTGGTCAGCTGCAAACTGTACAAGATCCTTCTGTTCTTGACTCGGCATTCGTTCGTATTCATTTCCAAAATGAAGACTTAGTACCACAACATCTGCTTTATCCTTTGCTTCCGCTATCTCCATCGCAATTAATTCACGGTCAATTATATTTACTAAATAATCTTTCCCAACTGGAACTGGGATTCCATTGGTTCCATATGTATAGGATAAAAATGCTACAGATATACCTTCATCCGTTTCCATGACTCGTATGTTTTCGCGGTCCTTTTCATCTTTGTAGGCACCAGTATACATCATATCAATTTGTTCCCAGTGTTCAATAGCCCGCTGAATCGCTTCTTCTCCACGATCTAATGTATGGTTATTAGCCAAGGAAACTACATTTACTCCAGCCCACTTTAATGCATCCCCTACTTCAGTAGGACTATTAAATTGAGGATAGGATGACAAACCTAATTTTTCGCCTCCAATCATTGTTTCTTGATTGGCAATTGAAATTGTTGAATGATTCAAATACGGCTTTACCCGCTTCAGCATTGGTGTAAAATCATATCCACCTTCCACTTTAGCATCATTGTATACCGGTCGATGAATTAACAAATCTCCAATTGCTGAAATAGTTATCTCTTGCTTGAAATTCAATGCTTGTTTGCTATCACTAATTTCAAGCTTTTTTAGGGAATGATTTATCCCCTCGCGTTGTTGCTCTGAATTGCTTCCGTTGGTCCATGTGCAAGCTGCTAGTAAGATACTCATGCACAAAAATATTACTAATTTACCCCATTTCATAAATAGCCGCTCCTTTAATTCTCTTGTCTTTATCATACCACATCAATCGACAATTATTTTAGCGGGATTAGCTATTCGATTTTCTATTTGGTTAATAGTTATTTATATTCATTTTATTATCAAGAAACTAATCATATAGAAATCAACTTATTTCTTAGCAAGCAAACTTTCCCCCAATACTTTTTATTGCATATATAATATTGAACGGTAGATGTATTATGCGAAATAACTAAAAAATTGGCATTCAAATATTAAGTTGATAGGCAAAATTAAACCGTCAATGAGAAAATAGCAAGATCCATCTATCCATTATTGCGGCCAAATAGTAGAAGACCGCTCCTCATCAATTATGAAGTGGAACCTCATTCCGCTAAATGGCTGATATCATTCATTTGGAAAATGGTTTTGGTTCCTCATTCCTTTATTCACCTATATTTAGTATAATTTACACTGAATTATGGCTAATAGAGGAACGAGGATCCTCATACACCTAGTTTGGGAGGTATTTTGTGATTTAGCGGAACCACGATCCTCGTCAATGACGAAGTGGAACCTCATTCCTTTAAATAATGGCTCAGGCAATCCGCGGAAAGCAAAGTATTCTGTCGTAGCGTTTTTTATACCGTTAATAAGCGAAAAATTAGTAATAACCAACATAAAGTTATGACACATTATATCCATTATCCGCATATTTCTAAATAAAACAGCGCCATATTTTCACTTAACGAATGCGCTCAATAATGGTTGCGTTAGCCATTCCCATTCCTTCACAAATGGCTAATAATCCATAGCGGCCTTCTATTCGATCTAATTCATGAAGTAATGTGGTCATAAGCTTCGTCCCTGTTGCTCCTAGGGGATGACCAAGTGCAATCGCACCACCGTTAACATTTAATTTTTCTGGATCCGCTTCGATATCTCGGAGCCATGCTAAAGGGACTGATGCAAAGGCCTCATTCACCTCATAACGGTCCATATCCTCAATTGTTAAGTTTGCTTTTTCTAATACCTTTTTCGTTGCTTCAATTGGTCCTGTAAGCATTAAGGTGGGATCTGATCCAACGACAGCTCGCGCTATTATTCTAGCTTTCGGTTTAAGTCCTAATTCATCTGCTTTCGCCTTAGACATTAAGAGAACGGCACTTGCTCCATCACTCATTTGACTTGAATTTCCAGCAGTAATCTTTCCACCTTCCTGAAAGACTGCCTTCAACCCTTGTAACGCCTCCATCGAAGTCTCCTCTCGTGGTCCCTCATCTATTTTAGCGAGGTAATATTCCCCTTTTTGACCTTCCACAGAAACAGGAACAATTTCTTTTTCAAAATGACCTTGTTTCATAGCTGCTAATGCCTTTTTATGACTATGTAATGAATAAGTATCTAATTCATCTCTTGTGAACTCCCACTTTTCTGCAATTTTTTCTGCAGAGATGCCCTGATTCACAATATCATATTTTTCCGTAAGCTTCGGACTAGGCTTCGTGTTCCCCATATTTGAAAACATTGGGGAACGTGTCATACTTTCTACACCTCCTGCTATCACAGTTTCCATATCGCCTGATGCTATTGCTTGTGCTGCAAAATGGATAGCTTGTTGACTAGATCCGCATTGTCGGTCAATGGTGACTCCAGGGACGTACGTTGGAAATCCAGCAATAAGAGCGGCCGTCCTTGCAATATTCCCCCCTTGTTCATTCACTTGTGTTACACAACCTAAAATAACATCTTCTACTAATTCTTTACTTATACCTGAACGATCCACAATTTCACGCAAAACAACAGCAGCTAATTCATCTGCTCGGTATTGTGAAAAATAACCTTTCCTTCTCCCAACCGCCGTACGACACCCTTCTACAATTACAACTTCACGCACAGTTTCCACCCCATTTTTAGAAAATTCATTTTCTTTATTATAACGCTTTAAAAAAATATATTAAAGGATCAAAAAATGTTACTATTTTAGTAGGGGGATTCATCGTTATACAATAATGAATTCATTCTCAATAGAATATATACAAATTAGGAGGTGTATTCTAATGAAAAGAACTGGTGAGATTATTTTAGGGATTATCGGTGCTCTGTTTTATGGAATCCTAGCCTTTATTGGTGGTGCAGCGATGTGGTTACGCAACAATCCAGATCTTGTACAGCAAGCTCTAGACGAAAGCCCAGAAGACTTAGGCATTTCAGCAAACGAACTTATTGATACAATGGGAACAGGAGGTACTTTCCTTCTTGTATCATCCATTATAGCCATTGTTTTAGGTATCGTTGCTATGGTACTCCTAAAAGGAAATAAAAATCCAAAAGTTGCAGGAATTATCTTTATAGCAACTTCAATTATTTTTGCAATCATCACATTCGGCGGTGGTATCTTTGCCGGAATACTTTATCTGATCGCTGGAATTATGTGTCTGGTCCGTAAACCGAAGACGATTATAGAGGAATAGATTTTCTTTATATCCTTTCTTATTTCTACTTACTATCAATCATAAGCCTTTTGTGATATAACTAAAGTGGAATTTGCAGACAACAACCTACGAGGTGTTCATAAATGAAAAGATATTTGACGGCAATTTTCCTATTGTTAGGTGCGATTATCCTAATAATTGGATTGCCAATTGATTTACAGTGGACCGGAGCAGTAACCTGGTTATTGACGTTAATCTGTCTAATTTTCGCAGCGTATTTCACAAAATATATACCAGACAAAGATAACGAGAAAAACTCTAGGAAATAGTTTATTCCTAGAGTTTTTTTGTTTTGTCTTTTCAATCTGTCTCTATTAAAAATCATATTTATCCTTTAGCCACTGAGGTGCCATTTTCACCATTAGTTGTAGGAGAAATAGAGCAATCGTAAGATCATCAACGATTCCAAGGCCAAGGATAAAGTCTGGGATGACATCAAAAGGAATGATAATATAACCGATAATCAATAAAATAAATAACATCTTCTTCAAGAGATTTACATCTCTAGCTAAGAAGAAATCTTTTAAAAAAGGAATTGATTTGCGAAATTTAAATAAAAATCCGAGCCGTTTAAAAAACATATAAATACCCCCAAGAAAAATGTATTACTTATATTCTTCTTGCAAAATCGATAAAACGGAACTTATCCGGACGATGTCTAGACTCGGTGTATTGAAATAAACTAGTATCATCTAAATACACATGGCTTTTAATTACTACAATATTGGAGAAGCCTTCTAGGCTTAACAATTCGTAGTCTTCTTTGGTAGGCTCTTCCACCACAATTTCCTTTTGTGCAAATCCTATCGTTAATCCTAGTTCTTCTTCAATGTATTGATAAATGGAATCCTCACATATTTCTTTTGTTGGGAATGGTACATGCATTTCACTGAAATAATCCTTATCTAAGATGATTTTTTCACCATCAATTTCTCGGATGCGAACAGCCCTCCACACGTTTCCCTCAATATTAACTAGTTCTTGTAAGGCACTTGGGGTTTCCATGTAACTTAACTCTTGAACAATGGTGTTGCTTGTTATATTTAATTGCTTTGTTAACTCTTTGTAACTTACAATTCCTGATACTGGAAAAGAGAACTTGTGCGCATCAAGGACAATAGATCCCTTTCCCCTTACCTTTTGTATATAACCATTTTGTGATAATAAGTTTAATGCTTTACGAATGGTTTCTCGTGATGTTTCATATCGATTGGTTAAATCGTTCTCCGATGGAAGCAACGTATTAACAGGCCAAATACCTGCTTTTATTTTGTCAACCAAGTCATCATAAATGGTTAAATATTTCTTCTGCATGTTTTTACCTCGTTATTTCACATAATACACAACGGATTCATATGGCCTTAACACCATATCAGCTAGTTCAATTGGAGAATCATCGTAATTCGATAATAAAAGCTTGTTTTTGCCTTCCTTATTATGTGCAAACCGAAACGATGCTTCCTTCTCATAAAAATTATTGATTACTACTAATTTTTCGTTTTTCCAATTTCGTGTATATGCGAAGATTTGAGGATCCTCTCCCAATAGCAATTGGTAGTCCCCATACGTAATAATATCATACTTTTTCCTCAGCTCGATAAGCTTTTGATAGTGATTGAAAATAGAATCCGGTTCTTTCGTTACCTTTTCTACATTTATATCTACATAATTAGGAGCTGGTTCAATCCATGGTGTTCCATTTGTAAAACCTGCATTTTCGTAATCTGACCATTGCATGGGAGTACGCGCATTATCACGAGATTTTTGCTGAAGGATACCAATAATTTCTTGATCTGATTTTCCGTGCTGTTTCAATTTATTGTACGCATTTAGTGATTCTACATCACGATATTGTTCTATGGAAGTGAAATTTGGATTTGTCATACCAATTTCTTCCCCCTGATATATATAAGGGGTTCCTTGCATCATGTGAATGGTTGTCGCAAGCATTTTAGCAGATTCTTTATGATATGTTGCATCATCCCCAAACCTTGAAACAACACGTGGCTGATCATGGTTACACCAGAACAACGCATTCCAACCGCCACCCTCATGCATTCCAACCTGCCATTCTGATAAGATTTTTTTCAATTCAACAAAATCAAATGGGGCTTTCGTCCATTTGTCCCCATTCGGATAGTCGACTTTTAAATGATGAAATTGGAAAGTCATATCCAATTCTTTTCGTTCTGGATTTGTATAACGTACGCAGTTTTCCAATGTAGTTGAAGACATTTCCCCTACAGTCATCATATTATATGGTTCAAATGCAGCTTGATTAATCTCATGTAAATACTCATGCACTCGTGGACCATCCGTGTAAAACTTTCTTCCGTCTCCACTATCATCATTTGGAAAACGTTGATCTTTCGATATTAAATTAATAACATCAAGGCGGAAACCATCAATGCCTTTCTCTGCCCAAAACCGAATCATCTCAACTACTTTTTCCCGTACTTCTTTATTCTCCCAGTTAAGATCTGCTTGGGTAACATCAAACAAATGAAGATAATACTGTCCTGTCTTTTTATCATATTCCCATGCAGGACCACCGAATTTTGATTCCCAGTTAGTCGGTTCCGCACCGTCAACGGAGTCTTTCCAAATGTAAAAGTCACGGTATTCATTCGTTTTTGATGAAGAGGCTTGTTTAAACCATTCATGTTCCGTCGACGTGTGATTAATCACTAAATCCATAATTAATTTCATGCCTCGTTTATGTGTTTCATCGAGTAGCTCTTGAAAGTCTTCCATTGTTCCATAAGTAGGCTCAATCGAATAATAATCACTTATATCATAGCCATTATCCTTTTGAGGGGATTTATAAACAGGTGTCAACCAAATGACGTCGACACCTAATTCATTTAAATAATCTAACTTCTCAATAATTCCTTGAATATCCCCTACACCGTTTCCTGTTGTATCATTAAAGCTCTTTGGATAAATTTGGTAAATTGTTGCTTTCTTCCACCAGGCTTCACGCATTACACTCACTCCTACTATCACAAATTTGTCTATTTTAATTTTCGCTGTGCAATTACATATGTTGTTATAAATGGTACGACAATTACGATGGCCATACCAATTAAAAATGAAATCCAATCAGAAGCAACAATAGATAATGGAGCTGGTATACCACCTACACCAATTGAATTTGCTTTCACACCTTGCAATGTAATAAATGCACCTGCTATAGCCGTACCAATAATGGCAGCAATAAATGGATAGCGATAACGTAGGTTAACTCCAAACATAGCCGGTTCTGTAATACCTAGCCAAGCTGATATACCTGAAGTTCCAGCTAAGCCTTTTAAATTTTCATCTCTAGCTGCAAGCATCATAGCAAAAACAGCAGAACCTTGCGCAATATTAGAAAGGGCTAAAATCGGCCATAGGAATGTCGTTCCAGTACTACCGATTAATTGCAAATCAACTGCTAAGAATGTGTGATGCATTCCAGTTATTACCAACGGTCCATAAAGTGCTCCGTAGATAAATCCACCAATAATTGGCGCTGCATCAAATAGAGATACTAGCCCTTCTGTTATCCAATTTCCTATTGTAAATGTAATAGGACCAATAACAATAAAGGCTAGAAATCCTGTAACTAATAATGCCACCGGGGCAACAACCAATAACTGTAGTGAATCCATAACACGTTTGCGAAGAAAAATTTCAATCTTAGCCAACACCCATGCTGCAACTAACACAGGTAATACTTGTCCTTGATAACCTACCTTTTGCACGTCAAAACCAAAAAGATTCCATGTAGGAATTTCACCTTCTGATAGAGCAGACCCGTAGCCCCACGCGTTCATCAAATCAGGATGAACTAAGATTAACCCAAGTACAACACCTAATAATTCATGCCCTCCAAAACGTTTTGCAGCAGACCAACCAATTAATGCTGGTAAGAATGTAAAGGCTGTGTTTGCAATAATATTGATCATATCAGCAATTCCAGCCCATTGAGGATATGTTTCAATTAATGCAGGAGCTTCTCTGCCAAATATACCTGGATTAGCTAAAATGTTATTAATCCCCATTAGCAAACCAGCTGTAACAATTGCTGGTAATATAGGAATAAAGATATCAGCTAAAACTTTAATCCCTCTTTGTAAGGCATTTTGCTTTTGCCCACCTGCAGCTTTCACTTCTTCCTTGGTGGCTTCCGATACTCCTGTACTATTTATCATTGCTTTGTATACTTTATCAACGGTTCCTTGTCCAATAACGACTTGAAATTGACCACTAGAAGAGAAAGATCCTTTTACAATATTCATTTTCTCCAAAGCTGCTTCATCAACTTTATCTTCATCCTCTAATGCAAACCGAAGTCTTGTAACACAGTGTGTAGCAGCATTTATATTTTCTTCGCCACCAACAGCGGCTACAATGGCAGTTGCTTCTTCACTATATTCTAACCCACTTGTTTGCGTTTTCACTTTTGCGCTATTTTTTGACTCAGATTCCTCTTTTTCCTTTGTTCCAAGAAGTACGGAGTCCAGCGCGGTCACATTTTTTTCAGCTGTTTTTTCCAGCTCATCAAACTTATCCCCATTTGTAACAATCACTGGGGTAATGTGACTTTTAGCTTTATTTTTTATATATTCTAGATCGAATGTAACGAGAAGATCTCCAGCTTTTACTTTATCCCCTTGTTTCGCATGGGTTTCAAAGCCTTCTCCCTTTAGTGCAACGGTATCAATTCCAATATGAATTAATAGCTCTAGACCAGATTCACTAACTAATCCAATTGCATGCTTCGTAGGAAAAACCTGTACTACCTCTCCATCAAACGGGGCAACAATTTTCCCTTCAGTAGGTTCAATTGCAATTCCATCTCCCATCATTTTCTCGGCAAATGTTGGATCCGGCACATCACTTAGTGGCATCGTATTACCACTCAACGGCGCATAAATTAACATGTCGTTCTTCATTATGAAACGCCTCCTTTTTATTCTTCAGTCAACTTGTATATACATGTTAACCGATTAAGTATAACCTGTATATACAAGTTTGCACAACTATTTTAGTCTTTCAGTTACGAATTATCTTTCCCTGATTGCAAGCAGACATAACAAAAAAAGCTAAGAGTTATTGATCCTAACTCTTAGCTTTTTCTCTATTTTATGAACCTAATTTTGTACGTTTAGCCGCTTTTTCACGTTCATTTTTATTTAATATTTTTTTCCGTAATCGAATGGATTCAGGTGTTACTTCACAATATTCATCATCGTTTAAATACTGTAACGCTTCTTCTAAAGACATATTTCTTGTTTTTCTAATAGTTGAGGTTTGATCTTTTGTCGCAGAGCGAACATTGGTTAAATGCTTCTCTTTCGTTATATTAACCGTTAGATCATTTTCTCGATTATGTTCCCCTACAATCATACCAGAATACACCTCTGTTGTTGGGTCAACAAAGATAATCCCACGATCTTCTAACTGCATAATTCCATAAGTTGAAGCTTTTCCATTTTCAAGGGCTACTAGTACACCCTGGCGACGTCCACCTACTTGACCTTTAATAACTGGCTCATACGCTTCAAACGTATGGTTGATGATCCCATATCCCCTAGTTTGGGACATAAACTCTGTAGAATAACCAATCAAACCACGAGATGGGACTTTAAATTCCAAACGTACCTGTCCATTTCCTTGGTTTACCATATCTAACATTTCACCTTTACGCTCTCCAAGGGATTCCATAATAGCCCCAGTATATTCTTCTGGAACGTCTACTTGAACACGTTCAACAGGCTCACATTGAACACCATCAATTTCTTTGATGATTACTTGTGGTTTGGATAATTGTAGTTCGTATCCTTCCCTACGCATATTCTCAATTAAGATGGAAAGGTGCAGTTCTCCACGTCCAGATACGGTCCATGCATCTGGTGAGTCTGTTGGGTCTACACGCAAGCTAACATCTGTTTCTAACTGTTTCATTAGGCGTTCTTCGATTTTACGAGCTGTGATATATTTACCTTCTTTACCTGCAAATGGACTATTGTTTACTAAAAACGTCATTTGTAGCGTAGGCTCGTCTATACGTAAGATCGGCAATGCCTCTGGATGATCTTGTGGGCAAATTGTTTCCCCAACATTTATATCATCTAATCCGGAAATTGCTACGATATCACCTGATACAGCTTCCTCAATTTCCATACGTTTTAGGCCAAAGAAACCAAACAACTTACTAATACGGAAAGATTTTTGAGTACCATCTTTTTTCATGACAACTACTTGTTGTCCTACCTTAATTTTCCCACGAACAACACGACCAATACCTACTCGACCAACATAATCATTGTAATCTAATAGAGTGATTTGGAATTGGAGTGGTTCCTCGCTCGTATCTACTGGAGCAGGGATATGTTTAAGGATCGTTTTAAAAACTGGATCCATTGTCTCTTCTTGCTGTTCAGGCTCTTCACCTGAAGTTCCATTTAATGCAGATGCATAAACAACAGGGAAATCCAATTGGTCATCATCGGCACCAAGTTCGATAAATAAATCTAATACCTCATCAACCACCTCAGTAGGTCTCGCATTCGGACGGTCGATTTTATTTAGGATTACAATTGGGGTCAACTTCTGTTCCAATGCTTTTTTCAACACAAAACGAGTTTGTGGCATTGTTCCTTCGTACGCATCAACTACTAATGCTACACCGTCAACCATTTTCATGATCCGCTCTACTTCTCCACCAAAATCGGCATGCCCTGGAGTGTCTAGTATGTTGATTCTCGTATCATTATAATTAATAGCCGTATTTTTAGCTAAAATTGTTATTCCACGTTCACGTTCGATATCGTCCGAGTCCATGGCACGATCGTCCACCTGTTCATTCTCACGAAACGTTCCCGAATATTTTAACATTTGGTCAACTAACGTTGTTTTTCCATGGTCTACATGGGCGATTATTGCGATATTACGAATATCTTCTCTTAATTGCATAAAAGTACGCTCCTCTATCTTCACGAATGCTTCAAACTATATAATTATATCATAAACATTATTCCCTGTCTTATTTATTTCCATTTTGTGCGTTTAACTGAATCGTAAACTTCGCTCCTCCAAGCTCGGATTTACCCACAAAAATCTTGCCTCCTGATTGCTCGATAATCGCTCGAGCAATGGCTAATCCCAAGCCTGTTTCTCCATTCTTACCTTTAACAAAACGGTGAAAAATATGCGGCATTAATTCTTCAGAAATACCTTCCCCATCGTCCTCGATAACAATTTGTTTCATAGCATTTGAACCAGTAATTCGAACCTGTGATGTAGCGTGACGAACAGCATTAATACTTAGATTTAACAATGCTCGTAACATTTTCTCTTCATCTACAACGAGTTCCATTCTACTGTCAACATTATAGGTCATTTGCAATTCTTTTTCGTTAACTAACGGTCGGACCCTATCTGCAACTTGAGTGATTAATGCTTTCGCATCTACTATATCCGGATTATATACCGATTGCTCACTTTCCAGTTTCGCTAGTAAAATCATCTCATTAATTATTTTCTTCAATCGATTTACTTCATTGACCATTACCTCTAACCCTTTTTCTTCGTCTGCTTTATCAAAAATATGCTCCTTTATTCCTTCTGCATACCCTTGAATCGTCATTAGAGGGGTTTTTAATTCATGACTCGCATTTTGGAAAAATGTTTGCTGGGTATTAATATACCGTTGTAATTCGTTAGCCATATCATAAACACTTTGTGCGACTTCCTTAATTTCACCTGTTGCCTTAATAGGCTCTACTTCATCAAATTTCCTTTTTTCTATTTTTTTCAATTGCCTCTTCAATCGAGAAAGTGGGGTTACCAGTTTATTTGTTAAAACATAACTGAGTAATACCGTTACGACGGAACCGATTAAAAATACAATCAACATACGCTGAATAAAATTATGCTGAACAACTTGAATATCTCTTAACGGAGTTAAAAGGATGAGTTCTAATCCTAGGTTTTCTGGATAAAAGAGAATTCGTGAAGTAACAAATTTATCATTTCCAAACTCCCACAGTTCTTCATTTGTATTAGAAAAATCATTATTCAGGAAAAAACCATGTACAACTTGATCAGACATCGTCGAAAATAAGACGGCATTTTGTTTCCGGTCATAAAGGAACAGTTGTAAATCTTGTTCTTGTAAGAAGTCATTAAATTGCTGGATATCTGATCTAGTACCATACGTTTCATTTAAGACATTAACCAGAATTTCTCCTTTTTGTTCCAACTGCCTTTGTTCATCTTGTATTAATAAATCCAAAATTAAGGAATAGATTACAAAACCTGTAACCCCCATAATGATTAATAACAAAGCTGTAAAGGCTATATTTAACTGATATTGAAGTTTCATATAAACTAGTCCTTATCAAATCGCAATCGATAACCATATCCCCAAACGGTTTCAAGTGGCATATCGGCGATTTTTTTTCGAATTCGTTTTACAAGATCATCTACAGCTCGATCACTTCCGTAATAATCTTCTCCCCACACTTTTATTAGTAATTCCTCTCTGGAAAATGCCCGGTTCACATTTTCTGCAAATAGTAGGATCATATCGAATTCTTTTGTTGTAACTTCCTGTTCTTGCCCATCCCAAAATAAACGGCGGTCATTCTTATATATAACTAGTGGACCAACACTTACATTTACTTGTTTTGTTTTATCCAACTCTACGGGAATTGTCCGTTTAAATAAGCGTTTCACACGTGCTACAAGCTCTCTTGGACTAAATGGCTTTGTTAGATAATCATCACCGCCTAACTCAAGTCCAAGTATCTTATCAATTTCCTCATCCTTCGCAGAAATAATTATAATAGGTACATCACTTTCATTTCTCACCTTTTTGCAAAACTCATATCCATCCATTCCTGGTAGCATAATATCCAATATCCACATATCCGGGGGATTATCTTTCCACAGCTCTATACCTGCTTCTGCTGTATCCAAGATGGAGACACGAAATCCCTCTTTTTTTAAAAAGGCGGATACAATGTTTTGGATATTTGGATCATCTTCAACAATACCGATATGTTGGCTCATGGCAGCCACCTCCCTTTATGCATCCATTGTTTCCTCTATTTTTACACAAATATTCAAACATGAACAATAAATAGCTGTGTTTTTATTTTATAAGTTGTATGAAGACCAGACCTTTAGAGCCTATTAAGACAAAACTCTCACCTTATTCTTTCAGAATATGGTCTTTTCGATATAAATACTAGCTTTTCTCTCTAGATTACACATTTATTCCACAAAATTTCCAAAGAGATCACAATATCAATGGATATACTATAATTACAATAAATTAATACTTTAGAAAGGGTGAAACACTATGGAACATAATAGCAATAATTTTTCAAATGAAAATCAAATAAATGAAGATAAAGAAAAGACGGAAGATCTGGGATTAACTAAAGCATCTCCCCAATCTAATGATTCAAACAAGAGTAAGTCTAAATTAAGTGGACTTCTCTCAGGTATCTTTGGTGGGATTATATCAGCTGTAATTGTTACCCTTTTATTTACGAATAATATTATTCCAATTCAAAACGAAGAAACTGGTACAGCAGAAGCTCAAGCTACCGAAGATCAAAATAATGCAGAATTTGTCACAACCATGTCAGTTGATAATGACGAAATATCAGCCTCTAATTTAGAAGAAGTATCGGAAGCTGTTGTTGGCGTATTAAATCTTAGGAGACAAAGTATCTGGACAACTAGCGAAGAAGCTGGAGCCGGTTCAGGAATCATTTATAAAAAAGAGAATGGAAAAGCTTATATCGTTACCAACCATCATGTTGTAGATGGTGCCGAAGAAGTGGAAATTGTTTTAAACAATGAAGAAAGATTAGATGCAAAAGTATTAGGGTCAGACGAACTATCGGACTTAGCAATTCTTCAAGTAGACGGTAGTAAGATAAATAGAGTGGCTAATTTAGGAGCATCCTCAGACGTTAAAGTGGGAGAAACGGTTCTAGCTATTGGAAATCCATTAGGTATGGAGTTTGCTAACTCGCTAACAAAAGGAATTATCAGTGGCTTAGATCGCTCGGTTAGCGTTGATACAAATGGAGACGGTGTTGCAGATTGGATTACAGAAGTAATTCAAACAGATGCGGCAATCAACCCTGGAAATAGTGGAGGAGCTCTCGTCGATACAGATGGAAATGTAATTGGAATTAATTCCATGAAGGTAGCTCGAAGCGAGGTAGAAGGAATCGGATTTGCAATACCTATTGATTCTGCATTACCGATCATGGAACAGTTAGAAACTGACGGCGAAGTTTCTAGACCGTTTATCGGAATAAGCACAGCGCCAATTAACCAAGTTCCACCACAATATCAAAATAATGTAGCCGTACCTGATGATGTGGAAGGTGGTATGGTAATCGCCGACGTAGAAGCTGGTTCACCTGCAGATGAAGCAGGATTACAGCAATTTGATGTGATTACCAAAATTAACGGTGAGAACGTAACATCCATCCTCGAGTTAAGAAAATATATGTATTCCGAAACAAAAGTTGGTGACTCTGTTACATTAGAAATTTATCGTAATGGAGATAAACAAGAGATTGAATTAAACTTATCAAAACGAAACTCCATTTAAGAAGGGGGAAATCCCCCTTCTTTTTTATATGTTTTTACCCAAGGCTATTTATAGTATCATTAAGGTAACTTAACTTGAAAGGTTGTGGAAAAATGCACTGTACGAATTGTGGACAAGAGACGGAAATTGGGGCATTTTGTACAAATTGCGGTACCGAGTTAAACACAGAGCAAGCAGCAACATTAAATAACAACCCAGATGCTGCAAATCAATCCGAAGAACAAACTGAAAATTCATCGAATGAAACGGTAAAGAAACTAAGAATTATAGGAGATAATTTTAGTCATTTCTTTATGACGCTTATAAAAAAGCCAGATGCGGCCATAAGAGCGAATTACAACGATTTCACTTCAGCATCGATTACCATGACGATCTTTTCGTTATTCATCGCTTTAAGTACATACCTTGCCATTCATTCTACTGCTGGTCCAAGAGGAATGTTTGTTGATGTGTCATTTATCGATCACTTTTTGGTGCCATTTTTATCCTTTGTCATTATTTTTGGAGCGATTGGTATGTTAACTTTTGCGGCTCTCCGGATGATTAAAAGCGAACTATCATTTAAAGATGCGCTAGCAAAGTATGGCGCCTATTTAGTTCCGTTTTTTCTTTTATATGTTTTTGGTTTCTTACTTACCTTAATAAATTTAAAAGGGTTAGCCGTACTTATATTCTTTATCAGCATATTTGGCTCACTAATACTAGCACCGACATTCATCATCTTAAGTCAAAACGATCGTAGTATGGATCGTATTTATATACTAATTGGATTTTATATTATATCCTTATTGCTTTTTTGGGTAGTTGTTCAATCCATTTCCACTGTAATGATTCAGACACATTTAGAAAATATAATCGGCAATTTTGGTTATTAAAGAATAAAAGCACTAGCGCCCTGGATTATCTAGTGAAAAAGTCCTCTTCCCAAGCGAAAGAGGACTTTTCTTTATCCGAAAAACAAATCAAAAATATTACTACCGGTTGAACTTTGTTTATTGTAAAACTCAGAGTACCCACAGTTTTTACAGTATACTACGATAAACTGATTATGTTGGACGTCAAACATTTTTGATAAGCCAGTCCCCGTCATCGCCACTTCTTTCTTGTCAGCGTCCGTACTTCCACATTTCAAACATCCGTTATCACTCATTTAACATCACGCTCCTTACTAAGATATACGAAATAACACCCTATTTTGTTTCAACGTAACAAGAAAAATGCACACAACTTATTTACATTGTGTACATTTCACATTATCACTCATTCTGATCATATTCTTCTTCATATTTATTATGGTTTGGTGTAACACCAGTAAATTTACCACGCTCATCCGCAGCGATAAAGTCCTCAATATCTTCTACACTACTTACAATTTCATCACTATTTGGATACATTTCATTATACTGATCCTGATCTCCATAAAAGTCTGAAGCCGTCTCCGAAGTTCCGTAATTACTTACCTCTTGGTAGGCATCTTCTGCATCATAGTTAACCTGATTCTCGTCGGTAACTTCATCTGGATTTATATTGGGACTAAACACCCTTTCCTCCACTGGACGACTGCTTTCAAAGGTTACATTATTGGCATGCTCTACACAACGATCTGTCGTTGGAACTGCCTCTAACCGTTCAATAGGTATATCAGCTCCACACTTACTACAAATACCATATGTTCCTTGTTCGATCGCATGTAAAGCCTCATTTATCTCCTCAAGCTCTTGTTCTGCATGCTCATTTAAAGCAACATCTTTTTCACGTTCATATAGTTCTGTGCCTAGATCAGCAGGATGGTTGTCATAGTTAGACAGTTCACTCATCGATTCTTTTACTAGTTCCAATTCATTTCCAAAGTGATCCTGAACGTGACTTATCAATTCATTTTGCCGCGCTAATAATGCCTCTTTACATTGATTAAGTTGATCACGTGTTATCATAATTAGCCTCCTCCATTAGAGCCGTATATATTGCTTGAAAAAGGTTGCTAATTATACTATGTGTAAAAGCCCTATTCTGATTCTTTATTTTCGAATTCGAAGCATGTCAATATGTGGTATGTTATCCTCTAAGTATTCTTCTGTAATTTGCTCAAACCCTAACGATTCATAAAACGCACGCAAATAAACTTGGGCTTGAATTTGGATTTTATCCGCTTGCCATTCATCTGAAATAAATTTAATCGCTCGTTTCATAATCAATCCCGCATATCCATTCCCTCGAAATTTTCTTACTACCATTACCCTTCCAATCGATGCTGCATCCGAATATTTTAACCCCTTCGGTAAAAGTCGAACCAAAGCAGCTATTTCACCATTTATTTTTAAATAGTAATGAATCGAATCTTGGTCAAAGTTATCCAACTCTGGATAGGGACAATCCTGTTCTACCACAAAAACATCTACTCTCGCTTTTAAAAGAGCATATAATTCGTCATTAGGTATTTCTTCGAACTTTTTAATATTCCATTCCATGTACTAACACTCCCCTTGAAGGATATTATATAATGAATGGCGAATTAGTTTATAATCATTTACATAAAGGGAGTCGTTATTATGATTACCAAGAAGTCAAAAATTGGGTTTATCGGAACTGGTGTAATGGGGAAAAGTATGGTTTATAACTTACTACAATCAGGCTATAATGTAAGCATTTATACTCGAACAAAGTCAAAGGCACAGGATTTGTTAGCGAATGGCGCTCAGTGGAAAAACTCTGTTGCGGAAATTGCTCAAACGTCCGATTTAATTATTACGATCGTAGGCTACCCAAAGGATGTTGAGGAAGTTTATTTCGGCTCAAATGGCATATTAGAAAATGCAAAACCTGGTTCTTATGTGATCGATATGACGACCTCGAAGCCATCCTTAGCGGTGAAGATTTATGAGCAGGCAAAAGCCAACCAAATCCATTCTTTGGATGCACCTGTTTCTGGTGGGGATGTCGGAGCCAAAAATGGAAGTTTAGCAATCATGGTAGGTGGTGACAAAGATGCATTTAATGCTGTTTCACCAATTTTCAACATTCTCGGGGAAAATATTATCTTACAAGGTGATGCAGGAGCTGGTCAACATACCAAATTGAGCAATCAAATTACCATTGCATCAAATATGATTGGTGTTTGTGAAGCAATCATTTATGCAAAAAAAGCCGGTCTTGACCCTGAACGAGTCCTTCAAAGTATTACAACAGGAGCAGCAGGTAGCTTTTCGTTATCTATCCTTGGGCCACGGATGATTAAAGGTGACTTTGAACCTGGATTTTATGTAAAGCATTTTATTAAGGATATGACTATCGCTTTAGAATCTGCTCAAGAAATGGGACTATCCACGCCAGGTCTCTCTTTATCACTCGAACTATATAAAGAATTAGCGGAAAAAGGGGAAGCTGATAGCGGCACGCAAGCATTAATTAAACTATTCCAAGCATAGATCATTTATCTCTTTTGCTGATCAATTTGTTCTTGAACTAGAAATGCAAGGTCATCGTTCCCAAAGAGTTGTAAGACATTTAATACCGTTTGGTTAGGTATCTCTTCCGACTCTTCCTTGGGAACGGTTAACTCCATCGCTTCAACCAATGCCTGATTTTTTAATTGATCTGGGTAGGCTTTTCCATACAGATTCACTGGGTCTATACCATTATTGATACACCACTGTGCATAAACTAAAATCATCATTTTTTCATCACTTTTATAGCTTTCAATAACTCTTTCTTCCATTTCTTTTCTATCCAACTTTATTCACCAACTTTCTGTAACATAAAAACCCACATAAATGTAAGTGCCTGTTTTAATTCTAACGACAATTCCTGATAGTGCTTTTCCTCTACTCCTTGCTTGTAAACACCAAATCCATCTAGATAATCGAAATGAAGCTCTTTAGCCAGCTTACCAAATTCCCAAGGCATCATGGAATTATTGATCGTTTCCTCACCATATACTCGAGGGTAACCGTTTGACCTCGGTCCCGCAGTCGGCCCCAAAATACCAACACAAAGTAGCCCATCCTTTTTTAAGACACGCTTAAGCTCTTTTAATGCATTTGCTGGAACTTCCGTCCATTCTAAAACATTAATAGACATCATACCATCAAAATGATTGGATTCAAATGGGAGACTCGTTACGTCCCCTTGCAAAAATCGGATATCATTTCCTTGTGCTCTAGCTTTTTTTATCATTTCATTTGAAAGGTCAATACCTGTTACTTTGTATCCTGCTTGCTTTAGTTTATAGGAACCATATCCATCTCCGCAGCCGACATCAAGAATATGACTTCCTTCCTTAATATGTTTGGAAAGGAATGGAATGATACCTTTCCTACTCCCCTCATTCCACATGGACATACTACGTTCACTCCAGAATCCAGCTCGTTGATCCCACTGTTCTTTTGCTACTTGATGCCAATCAAATGAACTCATGCCAGACACCTCCATCTCTTCAATATTAAGGCTAGCTATACTACCTTCTTAACAAATCTTCCCTTGCAAAAAAGGCCTATCCCCGAAGAGATAAGCCTTTTACCTTTAGCTTCTATAAATTATAGACGAGTAACGTTAGCTGCTTGTGGTCCGCGGTTACCTTCTACGATTTCAAATTCAACGTCTTGACCTTCTTCAAGAGTTTTGAAACCTTCAGCATTGATTGCTGAGAAATGTACGAATACATCGTCTCCGTCTTCGCGCTCGATGAAACCAAAACCTTTTTCTGCGTTAAACCATTTTACTTTACCAGTCATTAAAATGACCTCCTTATACAAATATCGTGCAAAGTATAATTGAATCATTAATACTATTACACCACTTTGTTAAAGAGATCGTAAAGTATTACAAATTTCAATTTCCTTTTGCACTTTTAACTTTACCTTTTTATGAAATAAAATGCAAGTAAATCACCATTTATTTGTAAAAATAATTTTTGAACTTTATTGAAAACTTCCAAACTGCGTCCAAAAGCAGAAAGATATTGATAAACCATCACTTATTTGCTAAAATATAGTCTTGCAAGATTATAAAAATGAATATCGACTACCAAACATTTATATCTTGCAAATATGAATGGATAGGTGGTAAAAACAAATGGAAAAACAAGATTACAGAGTATTATTGTATTATCATTATACGGACATTGAGGATCCTGAAACCTTTGCAACTGAACATCTGAAGTTCTGTAAAGATATTGAATTAAAAGGTAGAATTTTAGTTGCCAAAGAAGGAATCAATGGTACAGTTTCTGGTACAGTTGAAAATACGAACAAATATATGGAAGCAATGAGAAATGATCCGCATTTTGATGGTATTATTTTCAAAGTGGATGAACACGATGGACATGCATTCAAGAAAATGCATGTACGCCCTCGTAAAGAGTTAGTAACACTTCGTTTAGATGAAGAAGAAGATGTGAGTCCACAAGAACTAACTGGTGAAAAGCTAAGTCCAAAAGAATGGTATGAAGAGATGCAACGTGAAGATACCGTTGTTATCGATACGCGTAATGATTATGAATATGAATTGGGTCATTTCCGCGGCGCAATTAATCCTGATATCAAAACGTTCCGTGACTTACCAGATTGGGTTCGCGAGAATAAACATTTAATTGAAGGTAAAAAGGTTCTAATGTATTGTACTGGTGGAATTCGTTGTGAAAAATTCACCGGTTGGATGATAAAAGAAGGATTCGAAGATGTTGCACAACTTCACGGTGGAATTGTAACTTACGGAAAAGATCCTGAAGTACAAGGTGAACTTTGGGATGGTCAATGCTACGTATTTGATGAGCGAATTTCCGTACCTGTAAACCAAAAAGAACATGTTGTCGTAGGTAAAGACTACTTTGACGGTAAAGCATGTGAACGCTTTGTAAATTGTGCAAATCCAGAATGTAATAAACAAATTCTCTGCTCAGAAGAAAATGAGCATAAATATATGCGTGGTTGCACACATGAATGTCGTGTAAGCCCAAGAAACTTATATGTACAAGAGCATAATCTATCACAAGAAGAAATTCAACATCGATTAGATGTAATTGCTGAAGAAGATAACGTAAAACAAGAAGCTTAAGTTAAAAGGCGGCCAAATGGTCGTCTTTTTTGTTGCTTACCAGGAAATTATCAAATTAAATCCCTGTAGATAAATTATTGGCAGGAACAGCCACGTCCAGAGCTGCAGCACCCGCGTACTTCTTCGGGTTATCTTACACAAATAACAAAGAAACGATCTGTTGAATAATCGATTTCATTGTTTTCCCCTTGCGCCCTTGCTATTGTATAATTAAGGGAGGAATGAAAATGAGCGTTTACGATTACTCAGCAACTACAATGAACGGTGAAGAGAAATCTTTAGCTGATTACAAGGGAAAGGTACTTCTAGTCGTTAATACAGCTAGTGAATGTGGCTTCACACCACAGTTTGAGGGTTTACAGAATCTATACAAGGACTACCAAGACCAAGGATTGGAAATTTTAGGATTTCCTAGCAACCAATTTGGAAATCAAGACCCTGGTTCGAATGAGGAAATCAGTACCTTTTGCCAGCGAAATTATGGGGTCACCTTTCCAATGTTTCATAAAATAGATGTGAAAGGTGATACAAAGCACCCACTTTTCGCTTATCTAACAAACGAAGCAAAGGGATTATTGTCCAAAGAAATAAAATGGAACTTTACCAAGTTTTTGATTGATAAAAACGGTAATGTCGTTAATCGATACGCACCACAAACAAAGCCAGAAAGCATTAAACAAGATATTGAGAAATTATTAAATTGACTAAAAGAAGCTTCGAGTTCCTTTAACTCAGAAGCTTCTTCTTATAATACTTTATCTAGAAATTCTTTCGCTCTGGTCGTCTTTGGCTGATTGAAGAAGGTTTGAGGCTTATCCTCTTCCATTAGTCTTCCTTCATCCAAAAACATAATACGGTCAGCTACTTCTTTAGCAAAATTCATCTCGTGCGTAACGACTACCATCGTCATACCTGTCTGCGCCAAATCCTTCATTACATCTAATACTTCTTTAACCATTTCTGGATCAAGTGCAGATGTTGGCTCATCAAACAACATCGCTTCAGGATCCATTGCTAATGCACGCGCAATTGCTACCCGTTGTTTCTGACCGCCAGATAAACGATTTGGATAGGAGGATTCTTTATCTGTTAATCCTACTTTCGCAAGTAATTCCTTGGCTATTTGCTCCGCTTCATCCTTCTTTAACTTCTTCACTTTGACTGGAGCATAAGTTACATTTTCTAGTACGGTCATATGGGGAAATAAATGAAAATGTTGAAACACCATCCCAATATTTTTTCTTATTTCCGTTTTATTCGCGTTTGAATTCGCTACTTCGTTATCATGAAACCAAATCTCACCAGAACTTGGTTGCTCCAAGAGGTTCAGGCATCTCAAAAAAGTCGATTTTCCTGAACCCGACGGCCCAATAACAGCTACTACTTCTCCCGGTTGGATGGTTGTCGTTATATTCTTTAATACCGAATTATTTCCAAATTCTTTGGATAAATCTATTGTTTTAATCACTTTGACGCATCCTCCGTTCTACGAAACTACCAATATTAGTAAGAATAAAAATCATTATCCAATAAATAATCCCAGCTATGAGGAGAGGTTCAAAATTACGATACAACTGTGCTCCGACAATCTCTGCCCTTCTCATCAAGTCCATGTATCCAATTGTTGAAACTAAAGCAGACTCTTTTGTTAATGTAATGAATTCATTCATTAATGCTGGTAAGATATTTTTTAAAGCCTGAGGTAATATAATGGAAAGCATCATCGCAGGATAGGGAACGCCAAGTGCCTCTGCTGCTTCAACCTGCCCTTGATCCACAGCTAATATTCCGGCTCGAATTATTTCTGATACATATGCTGCTGAGTTCAATCCAAATGCTAAAACAGCACTGAGGAATATTGCAATATCATACCCTGTTAATTGTGGAATAGCATAATGAATTAACATCAACTGCAGAATCAGTGGTGTTCCACGAAAAATAGAAGTATAGATATCTGCTGGCCATTTTAATATTTTTTTATTTGTAATTTTACACAATGCTAAAATGGTACCTAATACTAATCCAAATAGGATCGAAACACTTACAAATTTTAATGTAGCCCCAATTCCTTCTAATATAAAAGGAATAGAAGGCACGATTTGGCTGAAATCCAAATTCATGCCTTAACACCTCTCCTTCTAGTTGCCTATCTTATTCATAGTCAGATAACCATTCATCTTTTAATTCTTCCATTTTCCCACTGTCAGTCAGTTCTTCTAGGATATCATTTACTTTATTTACTTGATCGCTCCCTTTCGGAAAAGCAATCGCCATACCCGGTGAGCTAGTAGTTGGATCATCGAATCCAACAAACCCTTGGGAATCAACATACCCTTTTGCAACTGTCTTATCCATATACGCAACATCAATTCGATTTGAGTTTAATTCCTGGATAAGGATACTGGCATCATCGACTTTCTTTACCTCAAATCCATATTCCTCAGCTAGGGTTTCGGCACCTTCTTCTTGAATTGTCCCAAGCTGAACCCCTACCACTTTACCTTCTAATTCTTCTAAACTATCTACTTCCGCATCTGTTTGTGAAATAAACATTTCTCCAGAACGATGGTATGCATTGGAGAAATCAACATTTTGTCTACGGTCTTCCGTTGCGCTCATCCCTGCCATCACCATATCGACACGATCAGCTTGTAAAGCACCGATCAATCCGTCAAAATCCATGTCTTCAATTTCTAATTCGTATCCTAATTCATCTGCTATAATTTTTGCTAATTCTATATCGAACCCTTGAAAGTTCCCTTCTGTATCATAGGATTCAAATGGTGGAAAGTCGGCAGAAGTTGCCATTTTTAAAACTTCTTTATCCTCTGTTTCCTCTGATGTTGAAGCTGCATCCTCCGCATCTGCCCCACATGCAGCCATCAAACTTACTATAAGTCCTACCATAAGTACTTGAATAATCCACTTTTTCATCACAAATCTCCCCTTATCATTATCATTTAATATAAATATTTATGCATTAAAATGTATAAAAATTACTTTTGTTTTTTATTAAATTCCATTGCGATTGCATCCATCAATTCCGTGTCAACGATAATATCATATCCTGTAGATGCCAGTGCTAACGCTCCTTGAATTAATGCTTGGTGTCCATCCATAGTAATTGTCTTTTCAGCAAATTCTTTTGTATGTGCGACTAATCCCGGCTCATTTAATGAGATATAGGGATGAATAGCAGGTACAACATGACTAACATTCCCCATATCAATTGAACCATAGCTTTGCTTAGCTGGTAATACATCATGATTACTAGATTCTTTTAAATTCTGAGTAAATGATTGTGATAAAGCATCATTCGTTACCATATTGTCATAGCTCAATTCATAATTTGATATATCTAGTATTGCTCCCGTCATGAGTGCAGCACCTTTTGCAATATTTTCTACCTTTTCAACAACTCCATCTAATACGGAACGCTCTTTAGCCCGAATATAAAATTGAGCTACTGCGTAATCTGGAACAACATTTGCTGCTTTTCCCCCATCTGAAATAACTCCATGGATTCGAACGTCATCAGCTAAATGCTCCCGCATTGCATTAATACCATTGAATAGTTGAATCACACTATCCAAAGCATTGATCCCTTTTTCAGGTGATGCTGCTGCATGAGACGACCTACCAGTATAAGCAAATTGTACGGCATCCATCGCTAATGAATCACCACTCTCATAAGAGGCATCACCGGGATGAAGAATCATCGCGACATCAACATCATCAAATACACCTTGTTCACTCATTGGCACCTTTGCACCGTTTGTTTCTTCAGCAGGCGTGCCTAATACAACTACATTTCCTCCAATTTCATCTACTAACTTACTTAATATTACTCCTGCACCAACACTCATCGTTCCAATCAGGTTATGTCCACACCCATGGCCGACTCCAGGTAATGCATCATATTCAGCCAAATATGCAATAGTAGGTCCAGGCTTTTCACTTCTATATTCTGCTTTAAACGCAGTTGGACGATTCACAATTCCCTTTTCTACCTGGAAATGATGCTTCAATAAATAATCTGTAAGTAGTTTCATTGACTGATATTCTTGATCACCTAGTTCAGGATTATGATAAAGATGATCACTCATTTCTATTAATTTCTGTTTTGTTTTATTTAATTCTACCTGCAATTGTTCTTTCATATTTATTCACCTTTTTGTATATTTATTAACTTATGTGTATATTTATACCATAGTAACTAGATCATTTGCAATAGTATTTTGGAATTTCTATGAATTTTTTCAATTTCAGTTAGGTTTATTCACCTATGTTTATGCTATTTTTCGCGTAAGGCAATTCAATAAAATTGCGGGATGAAACGAACAATGCATACTTGTATGCGGTCTTGTCCATTTGATGATGTCGAGTGATAGAAGGTAATTTTTGACCTGATAAAACTGTCAAATCAGAATTATGATGTTCCGATTCGTCATTGATGAGGATCGTGGTTCCGTTAAATGGCAAAAACAACAAACAAGGAGATCTACTACACATTAAGTTTCATGCTACTTCATCACTAAAGAAAAAGAGCTCTGAGTTTTCTCAGAGCTCTTTCGAATATTAATATGCTTTCGCCCAGTAAACAAGTTCTTTTGCTTCCTTGCCACAGCATACACATGTATCTGCCACTTTCTCTTCTTCAAATGGAATACAACGAGAGGTTGCTGTTGTCTCTTCTTTAATTTTTTCCTCACAAGCAACGTCGCCACACCACATCGCTTTTAGGAATCCACCTTTTTGTTCAAGCGTTTGTTTAAACTCTTCCATATCTGTTGCAACAGATGTTTTTTCATCACGGTGATTTAATGCTTTATCATATAAATTTTGCTGGATTTCTTCTAGCAAGGCTGGTAATCGTTCCTCTAATTGAGTTAGGGCTACAAATTCCTTTTCGCCTGTATCACGACGAACAAGGACAACTTGTTCTTTTTCAATATCTTTTGGCCCCATTTCAATACGAACCGGAATTCCCTTCATTTCGTACTCATTGAATTTCCATCCTGGCATTTTATCACTGCCATCAATATCAACACGAATAAGGTCTTTTAGTTTATCCCGAAGATCATACGCCTTATCGAGCACTCCTTCTTTATGTTGGGCAATTGGTACAATCATAGCCTGTGTAGGTGCGATACGTGGTGGTACTACTAAACCACGATTATCACCATGGACCATAATAAGAGCCCCCATAATACGTGTAGATAATCCCCAGGAGGTTTGATGAACATGTTGTGTCTCACCATTTTCATCTAGGTAAGTAATGTTAAATGCTTCCGCAAAGCCTGAGCCAAAATGATGGGACGTACCAGATTGCAGTGCTTTTCCATCATGCATTAGCGCCTCAATTGTTAACGTGTATTTAGCACCGGCAAATTTTTCTTTATCTGTTTTTCTACCACGTAGTACTGGTATTGCTAAATATTTTTCAACTAAATTGGCATAAACACCTAGCATTCGATCGGTTTCTTCGGATGCATCTTTATCGGTTGCATGGGCAGTATGTCCCTCTTGCCAGTGGAATTCTGAGGAACGTAAGAATGGACGTGTCGTCTTTTCCCAGCGTACTACATTTCCCCACTGGTTATATAGCTTCGGCAAATCACGATAGGAATTAATTTTTTTCGAATAATACTCACAGAACAACACCTCAGAAGTTGGTCGAACAGCGATTCTTTCCTGTAATTCCTCTTCTCCTCCGTGAGTAACCCAAGCAACTTCAGGAGCAAAGCCTTCTACATGGTCTTTCTCCTTTTGAAGTAGACTTTCGGGTATAAACAATGGAAAAGCCACATTCGAATGTCCCGTTTCTTTTATCATGCGATCTAATTGGTCACGCACATTTTCCCAAATAGCAAAGCCATATGGTTGTATAATCATAGTCCCTTTAACTTGACCATAATCTACGAGCTCAGCTTGTTTCACTACATCTGTATACCACTGTGCGAAATCGTCTTCCATTGCAGTAATCTTTTCTACAAACTGCTTATTTTTCTTACCCAAATTAATACACCTCTCTATAGAAAATTATTTTTGTTAGAACGCAAAAAATCCTCCGTCCAATAAGGGACCGAGGTCTGGTGGTACCACCCTAATTTGTAACCAGATATAAATGATTACACACTTTGTTTGATAACGGTTTTAAAACCGCGCACATCTTCTCGATGGCGAACTCCAAGGCAGGTTCCAAATTACGTCTTTAGAAAGTTGCAGCGTCCCTTTCCTCTCTGAGAAAGACGTTAAAATTGTACTAATCCTTTTCAACGTTTCCGTATAACTTAGTTTAATTTTAAATATATAGATATAAAGCGCCAAAGTCAAGTATTAGCAGGACTGAACAAAAACTGTAACTTTCTATTTATTTGTTTACAAAACCCCTAATTCATGTGCATCCCATCTCTTCCGTAAATTCGGTTATTTTGAAACTTTTCTCCACCATTTTCGTATCTATAATTAGGAGGGATTCGCCATTCCCAAAGATTGGTTGATAAACTTTATAGGGAAATCTCTACCTAGGAACGTATGGAGCACGTCGGCCAACAGCAGAGAAATTTATCCAATGGCGCTGCTAAGTATACTATGCGATTAGGAGGTTGAAACTGAAATGAATGACTGGCTTATTCGAATGATTATGGTAGTCGTTGCGTTACCTTTTATCTTCTATTTTATAGCATTAGGAAAAAATGTTAGGCAAACGGAAAAAGAACATAAGAAAGATATGACTTATGAGTTAAATCCTTTTACGGGAATGAAAATGCCTGAAGATGATAACAAAAGAAAATAAAAAATAACGAAGTCTGTAAAATCTTACAGACTTCGTTATTTTTCTACTTTTACTTTATAAGCAAGCCCCTGCTTACGTAAACCTGCATGATAGGTAGGGCCAACAACATTAGTATAGGAAAATCCATGTTCAATCGCCGTTGATACAAACTCTTTTGCAGATCGAATGCTTTTCTCTATACTACTTCCTTTCGAGAGGTTCGCCGTAATTGCTGCGGAATATGTACAACCCGCACCACTTGTATGTTCTGTATTAATTCTAGGAACCTCAAATGTTGTAACCGACGATCCATCATACAATACATCCACTGCTGGTCCGGATAGCCTTCCACCTTTCACTAGTACGGCTTTTGAACCTAACTTCCACAAATCAACTGCAGCCTTTTTTAAATCCTCAACATGTGTTAACGTTCGCCCTCCCAACAACAAAGATGCTTCTGGCATGTTTGGTGTCATAATCGTTGCTAGCGGAAGGAGTTTTTCTTGTAGTGATTCGATTGCATCCTCTGCAAGCAATCGTGAGTTCATTTTCCCGATCATCACAGGATCAACCACCACATGCTGGACAGAAGATTGCTCAATTAGTTTAGCTACTGCTACTATTATTTCTTTAGAAAATAACATACCGACTTTAATCGTATCGACACCAACCTGTTCTACTGCAGTAGCAAACTGCGCTTCAATTGCTTCAATGGTTTGAAGATGTACATTCTTTTTTGTATCTGGATGCTTAGCAACAAGAGCAGTTACAACACTCATTCCATAGACATCTAGTTCCTGGAATGTTTTTAAATCTGCTTGAATACCAGCACTTCCTCCTGCTGCTGAACCTGCAATAGTCAAAACCCTTGATGGCATTTTCATTTATTCAATCCCTACCTATGAAAATAATAATTACCTTATTTTAAAATACAATGACAATAAAGAACCAAATGATCATGATTAATTGAATCACAACTTTTGCAAAGGCTCCACCTAAAAACCCTAACAACGAACCTATCGATGCGCGTAGTGCTTCTTGAGTGGTACGACTTTGCATCAATTCAATAACAAATACTGCAATAAACGGAATAATGATAATTCCAAACGGTGGAATGATGAAGGAGCCCACGATAACGGCGATCGCTGCACCACGTTCCCCCCACTTGCTTCCCCCAAACCGTTTTACAAAATAACTATTAGCAATAATATCCGCCACAATTAAAATTACCGTAAACAAAAGCATTGCAATCCAAAATACGAGTCCTAGTTCACTTCCATTTATGATAAAATGATATAATAGAAAACCTATCCATAGAACTAATACAGAAGGTATTATTGGGAAGACAACACCAATAAAACTAAGAATAAATAATGCAATGATACATACCCAAATTACGATATCCAGTTTTCCTTCCTCCAATCATTTAAATGCTAAGCTACTGGCTTTTTAATACTGGAAAGCTTTGTCTCTTCTTTTCGTACAATACGTTTATAGTTCTCCACATGTTTCAATATGCTAAGCAAAGATAAATGAATTACAATTATTATTGGTTCCATTCCAAAGAAATGAGCCATACACCAATGACCAAATAATCAGTAGCATTTGTAAACAATAATAAAATACCTATTCCGATAAGTGCAACCTTCCAATCTATTGCTAACAAAATCCCTACGAAAGATGCTGTACCTTTTCCACCACTAAATTTCATTGTAAGCCGATAATTATGACCGATGATTAGAACAAAAGCGCAAGCGCCCTGGGGAGAGACTTACGGACTGGACTGAGCTCCCCAACAACCATTTTATCGTATAACGTAATTAGCTAGGAGAAAAGGAGCTAGTTACGCAACCATTTTCGGATACGGAGGACTATTATTGAGATATTTACGATCGATCATTTTGTTATTATTAATTTGTATAATTATAATTTTCATCTACTACTATTTTGGATATAACCGTTATGAATACCTTGGGAAAAATGCCCCCTTACCAACTGAATTACATCCCATTGTTGCAGAGAAATCCGAAGTACTTATCAAAAAAGCTGCCAAAGAAGAGATAACGGTTGTTTTTACCGAATCGATTCGCAGTGTAGATAGACAGAATGAGTTATATGCTCTTGGTCGAACAAAGGATGGCAATATCGTCACCTATGCTAAGGGTGGAGAGTCTTACCATAATTATGGATTGGCAATTGATTATGTGCTCATGAAACATAATAACGAACAGACTTGGGATATTAAATATGATGGAAATGGAAACGGGAAATCTGATTGGTTTGAAGTTGCAGCTATTGCAAAAGAGCTTGGGTTTGAGTGGGGTGGGGACTGGGATACTTTCAAAGATTACCCACATCTACAAATGACATTTGGATTGAGCATTTCCCAGCTTCAACGTGGTTTACGTCCAAAAGCAGACTTACAATCGGAATAGGCAGGAAGATAGCATTTGGCTTCTTGTTCAATTAAACTTAAATTATCTTGAATTCAAAATAGTTCCCGGTAAAGGAGGAAATTGTATGCAACTTAAAGGTATCCACCATGTATCAGCTATTACTGCAAACGCTAAAAATAATTATCATTTTTATACCGAAATATTAGGAATGCGATTAGTAAAAAAGACGGTTAATCAGGATGATACATCCGTTTATCATTTGTTTTATGCCGATGAAGTTGGAAACCCTGGAACGGATCTTACCTTTTTCGAAATACCAAATGCGGGGACAACTTACCTTGGTATAAGCAGTATTTCCGGTACCTCATTACGTGTTCCAACGAATCAAGCGCTTGAATATTGGAATAAACGTTTGGATCAGTATAATGTTGATCACGATGGTATTACGATGGAGGGAAAACGACAAGTTATCCATTTTCGAGATCCCGAAAAACAAAGGCTAACACTAGTATCCGATGAAGATAACAAAGGTGTCGCTGGTGGAAGACCATGGTCTAAAAGTAGCGCTTCTATTGAACACGGAATTACAGGACTCGGACCAAGCAAATTAACCGTTGAAAATCCAACACCGACAATCCAAGTTCTGACTGAGGTTTTAACCTTTAAACAAGTAGATCGTTATCCATCATCCATCAAAGGGCAAGAGGATATTATGGTATTTTCAACTGGAGAAGGCGGAACAGGCGCAGAGGTCCATTTGGAGGTTAGAAATGATTTACCTAGGGAAAGACCTGGACGAGGCAGTGTGCATCATGTGGCATTTCGAGTTGAAAACAAAGATGAACTTGCCAAATGGAGAGAACGTCTTCAAGCTGAACGAATTCCTAATTCTGGACTAGTAGATCGATTCTATTTTCAGTCGCTTTATTTCCGAGAACCAAATGGTATTCTATTTGAATTGGCGACCGATGGGCCAGGATTTGCTACCGATGAAGAAGTTGAGCATTTAGGTGAATCCCTTGCCCTACCACCATTTTTTGAGGATCAAAGAAAAGAGATTGAAGCGAAGTTAAAGCCACTTGATACGAAACGATAAGGTAGATAAATCTTTCAAAAAAGTAGAATCAATGATAAAAAACGAGATCGCATTTGATCTCGTTTTTTTATCAATTTTCTTCGCTTGGAAATAATATCCCCGATTTCTTTCTTGCAATCTCCGACCACTTTGCGACCTTATTACTTCGTTCCATCATTTGAATAAATTGCTCTGTATCATTTGTTTCTACCATGTTGATAAATGCCGTTAATTCATAAACCATGTCTAAATCTAGCTGCGAACCTGCTAATTGCTCAATTTCCTGGGAGGAACGAGTTGTTAATCCTATTTGTTTTATTGGAGCTATATGATCCATTGTTAATGTACCTTCTTCCCCATGAATCTCAGATGGTATGGTTCCTTGGGCAATTTTGGAGCACATAATTGTAATATGGAAATCGGTATACGATAACACTAAAGTACCACTTCCATCAATTCCATTACGTAATTTAACTGGAAAATAGTCAATATCAGCTGGACTTCCGAATAAATCGATCGCCATACTTAATGGATAAACCCCTAAGTCCATTAATGCTCCTCCAGCAAACGCCTTGGAAAACACATTAGGCTCATCGCCTGCCTTAAACGCATCATATCTTGAGGAGTATTGAATGTATTGCAAGAGCACACTTCGTATTTCTCCAACTTGATTCAGATTTCGTTTCAAAATTTCATAATTCGGTGAGTACAAGTGACGATAGCCTTCAAAAATAAATACGTTATTTTTAACGGCTTCGTCCATAAGAATAGCCACTTGCTTACGTGTATAAGCTAAGGGCTTTTCACAAAAAACATGCTTTCCTTGGCGGATACAAGCTAAGGCATGTTCATAATGTAAGATGTTTGGAGAAGCAACATACACAAAATCGATTGAATCCTTCAGCAATTCCTCTAGATCCGTATGCCATTTTTCAGCTCCAGTCTTTTCAGCAAATCGTGCAGCAGCTTCTTGTTTTCTTGAATATACGGAATACAATTTTACCTTTCCAATCTGATGAGCTGCTTCAATAAACATCTCGGTTATCCAGCTTGTTCCGATTGTTGAAAATTTCATATTCTACTCCTTCTCTCGCTCGGTCTGTGTTTGATTAGTTGATTCATTATTGTCATTTGGTAATGGATCAACGGTATGTTTATATGCGTACCCTTTTGATGTTGTAAAAAGAGATAAAGCTAGTACCGCAAATATTATTATGATTGCTAGAATAATGTAAATGATCAACTTTATGACACTCCTTTTTTTGTAAAATTAGGTTGGTTGTTTTCAAAAGGTTTTATTATTCCATAGATCGACTCCATATACGGGACCTCCACCCCCATCGCCTTCGCTAAACGGATTGCCCCTCCATGCAAATGATCTAATTCAAGGACGTAGCCTTTTCTTCTATCCTGATGCATCGATGAAGTAGCCTTATCTGGTAGGCTCATCAATTTTGACTTAGCATCTTCTACATCCTCTTCGGAGACATTCACATTATGCGCATTAGCAATCAGCTTCATTTCTTGGAGCATCATCTCGGCGATACGAAAGGTTTCTTGTTTGGAACGAATCGGACCAATTGGTAAGTTTGTTGCCGTCGTTATCCCAGAAAAAGCGTTAATAAACATATACTTTTTCCATAGTTCACGTAAAATATCATCACTAGCTTCTACTTGTATGTTTGCTTTTGAGGCTATCTCTTTGAGCTGATGGCAAATGCTCGTTTGAGTAGCTTCAAGTGAACCAAAAACAAGCTGATGGAAATCACTATTATGTTCCACATGTCCTTTTTCATTTAACGTAGCCATGATAAAAGAGAGACCGCCAAGAACAAAGTCTTTCCCTAATTCGTTTTGTAAGATTGGAATATGCTCGATTCCATTTAACACCGGTAAAATATAGGCACCTTTTTTCCGTAATTCTTTCAAGCTATGAAACGTTCCCTCCAAATGATACCCTTTTACACTTAAAAAGACTAGGTCTACCTCATCGATTTCTTCGACTTTTTTAACGACGTTTGGATCTTCAAATGTGTAGTTTCCTTTTGTGCTATTTACTTTAAGTCCGTGTTTTTCTATTTGTGAAGCTCTATTTTCCCGTACTAAAAACGTTACTTTCTCACCAGCTTCCTCCAAGCGGGCTCCAAAATAAACACCTAATGCTCCTGCACCAACTACAACAATATTCAATCTGAATCCTCCTTCAAACGATTATACTGATATCGTACATATTTCATATTCTATTGTCTAACTAGTAAATCATGACTCGTTGTCAATTTTTGGGGATTTAATAGAATTTTCAACTATATTTGAGTATATTTTAGAATCATCAAGATAAGGTCGGACCTATGCAATCATATGCAATTTAATTCCAAATTATCTAAATATACTGCGTTTGAACTCGTACATAGTTATCGATAACATTAATATATAGCTGTTTGAAATCTGTTTTTCTTTCAAGTGTATTTCTTTTGGAATCAATGTGGTGATTTATACCTAATATGGAAGTCACCACGTTTTCGAATGGACAATGTCTTAAATTTAAGGTTTCAAACGGTTTGTAAAAAGGGAAAATACTTTACGATAGTACTTGGCGAGTTAGCCAATGTATTAAAAAAACTTAGGAGGTCATTTAGGGTATGAAGAAGTTATTAATAGCTTCAATTTTTGTATTTTCTATTATTCTATTAGCTGCATGTGGGGATGATGCTAGTGGAGATGGAGATAGCGGAAACACTTCTGGAGATAATGGAGATAGTGAACAAAGTGGAGATGATAGCTTACTAGCTCAACTCCAAGAAGAAGGAAAAGTTACAATTGGTTTTGCAAATGAAAAACCTTATGCATACGAAGAAGATGGTGAGTTAAAAGGGGCTGCATATGATATTGCAGAAGCAGTATTTGCTGAACTTGGAATTGAAGAATTAGATGCACAGCTATCTGAGTTCGGACAATTGATTCCTGGACTTAACGCCGGTAAATTTGATGTTATTACAGCTGGTATGGCAATCAACCCAGACCGTTGTGAGCAAGTGGACTTTGGTGATCCTGAAATGATGTATGGTGAAGGACTTGTCGTTCAAAAAGGGAATCCATTAGATTTACATAGCTATTCAGATATAGCTGAGGCAGACGCAACAGTATCTATTATGTCAGGTGCAACTGAAAATGAATATGTGAAAACGGAAGGCGTAGATGCCGGTCAAATACAAGCTGCTGCAGATATACCTGCTACTTTCTCTGCTGTTTCTTCCGGCCGAGCAGATGCAACTACTGCTACAGAAATGACGTTAAGAATGGCATTAGAAACTTCTGGTGATGACCTAGAATTTGTAGAAGACTTCGAACAACCAGATATTGAAGGTATTCCTAGTTATGGCGCTGCGGCATTCCATAAAGATAGTGACGAATTACGCGAGGCTTATAATGAAAAATTAGCAGAGTTAAAAGAAGATGGGACTATTGTAGAATTAATGGAACAAAATGGTTTCTTAAATAATGAAGTTCCAGAAGAAATCACTACTGAAGGCGTTTGTAGTGGAGATCAGTACTAATTCGTAAACAAGTTATATTATGACTCCAAAGGGTCAGGCTCCCTCGACCGGGGGTCTGACCCTTTCATTTAACGAAAGTAATAAATATAAGGGAGTGATTACCATTAGTGCGATTGCAGACATCTTCCCCGCACTTATACAAGGTGTGGAAGTAACACTCAAAGTTCTCTTCGCATCAATAATTCTTGGATATTCCATGGCTTTCATTGCTGGATTCTGTCGCCTTTCCAACAATATTATCCTCCGTAGTTTCACTGGCTTCTATGTCGAAGTTTTTCGCGGTACTTCCTTAATTGTGCAATTATTTTGGCTATTCTACGCATTACCAATGCTATTTAATTTTGATATTGGAAGTAATTTTTGGGCTGGTGTATTAGCAATTTCATTAAACTACGGAGCATATATGTCAGAAATCGTCCGTGGCTCGATTTTATCCGTCGCAAAAGGACAGCACGAGGCATCAACTGCTTTAAACATGACACGATTTCAGCGTATGAGATTAGTAATTCTACCGCAGGCAGTTCGTATGATGCTACCTGAATTCGGAAATTATTTAATTCTAATGCTCAAGTCTACGTCACTAGTGTCATTAATTGGAATGCATGATATCCTATATCAAGGAGATTTATTAAGAGATGCAAACCTTTCACAAGCACCAACTGTTTATTTATTAGTACTTGTATTCTACTTCCTGATGGCATTACCATTAATATGGTTAACCAAAAAAATGGAAGCTTTCTCTAAGAAAGGGGTGGCTACTCAATGAGTAATTGGCAATGGGATACGTTCTTTGAAGCCTTCCCTTTAGTTGTAGAAGGATTAGGTATTACTATTTCGCTAACTTTTGCGTGTTACTTATGTGCATTGATCGTCGGATTTATTTGGACCTTTATCGGTAGAATGAAAATGAAACCTTTAAGATGGGTTCTTTCATGGGTAATGGAATTCATTCGATCAACACCACCACTTGTACAGTTGTTCTTTTTATACTTCGCTTGGCCAATGGTCCCATATGTTGGAGTAACATTAGATCCATTTACTTGTGCGGTCTTAGGACTTGGTGTACATTATAGTACGTATATTGGTGAGGTTTATCGTTCTGGTATTGATAATGTAGAAAAAGGACAATGGGAAGCATCGAAAGCCTTAAACTTCTCAACACCCAAAAAGTGGACTAAAATTATCTTACCACAAGCCATACCACCTACCATCCCTATGCTTGGGAACTACCTAATTATTATGTTTAAGGAAGTTCCATTAGCATCAACCATTGGTGTAGTTGGTATATTACAGCTAGCGAATAATTATGGTGCACAAAACTTTCGGTATCTAGAACCATTAACTATTGTGGCTATTTTATTCTTAGTTTTAAGTTATCCATCAGCTCTACTTATTAAGAAGCTAGAAAATAAAATGAATCGTCGTTTTGATAAGAAAGAAGCACTTCATTCGATGAAAGAAAGTAAAGGAGCGGTGTCGTAATGTCAGAAACATCTGTTGTGACAAACGAAAGTGCAACTGAATCAACCACGAATAACGAAGACGCAATCGTAAGCTACAAGAATATTACCAAATCATTTGGCGATGTAGAAGTTTTAAAAGGAATTGACCTAGATATTAAACCTGCCGAAAAGGTTGCCCTTATTGGACCAAGTGGATCAGGGAAAACAACTATTATTCGTATGCTTATGACACTTGAGCAACCGACATCAGGTGAAATTATTGTAGATGGCAAAAACCTATGGCATATGGAAAAGAACGGAGAATTAGTACCAGCCACAGAAAAGCATTTACGTGAGGTACGCGGAGATATTGGCATGGTGTTCCAACACTTTAATCTATTTCCGCATATGACAATCTTAGAAAACTGTATGACTGCACCAATTCATGTACAAAAGGAAGATAAAGCGAGTGCTAAAAAGCGTTCCATTGAAATGCTGGAAAAGGTTGGCCTTGGTGACAAATTAGACAATTACCCAAGCCAATTATCTGGTGGACAAAAACAACGTGTAGCCATGGCCCGCGCTTTAGTCATGAGACCAAAGGTGATGCTATTTGACGAAGTAACTTCTGCGCTAGACCCTGAATTAGTTGGAGAAGTATTGGAAGTTATTCGCGACATCGCAAAAGAAGGGGAAATGGCGATGGTACTCGTTACACATGAAATGGAGTTTGCTCTTGATATTGCTGACCGTGTAATTTTCTTAGACAACGGGGTAATTGCCGAGCAAGGCCCTCCAAGTAAAGTACTGGAAAACCCAGATAATGAAAGATTGCAACAGTTCTTACACAGATTCAGAGGATAAAGATCTAAGCAAGGATCCCAATTATGAGGGATCCTTGCTTTTTATATATAGGTAATTTCTTGAATGAATACAACATATCCCGAACCAAAAAAGCTACGAGCATCAGCCCATAGCTTTTAACTATGATTTATCGATTTAAATCATCACCAATAATTCTAACTTCACGCTCTAATCGAACACCAAATTTATCGTGGACGGTTGCTTGAACGTGCTTAATTAGATCGATGTATTCTTGTGCAGTCGCTTCATCCTTATTAACGATAAAACCCGCATGTTTCAAGGATACTTGAGCACCACCTATTTGTTGCCCTTGTAAGCCACTATCTTGAATTAGCTTACCAGCGAAATATCCAGGCGGCCGTTTAAACACACTTCCACACGAAGGGTACTCCAGCGGCTGTTTTGACTCCCGTTTAAAGGTTAAGTCATCCATCACTGCTTTTATTTCTTCATAATTTCCTTCTTTTAATGAGAACGTTGCTTCTAAAACAATGTATCCCTTATCTGGAATATTACTCGATCGATACTCTAAATCCAATTCATCCGCTGTTAACGTCAGCAAATTCCCTTGTGGATCCACAACGATCGTTGATTCAAGCACATCTTTAATCTCGCCACCGTAAGCACCTGCATTCATATACAATGCTCCCCCAACGGATCCAGGGATTCCGCAGGCGAATTCTAAACCGGTTAACTTATCGCTTAGTGCTTCTCTCGATACATCGATAATTCGAGCTCCACTTTGAGCAACGACCGTTGTTCCATTTGTTTCGATTGTGGTTAATTTATTTAAGTTCATGACGATACCACGAATTCCACCATCTTTTACAATTAAATTCGAACCATTGCCTAATAAGGTGAATTTTATATTCTCATGGTTAGCAAGCTTTACAATTTCTTGAACTTGTTTATAAGTTGTTGGTGTTACAAAGTAGTCAGCCTCACCACCTAAACGAGTGTACGTGTGGTTTTTTAATGGTTCATTAACTAAAACATTTTCTGACGATGTAACACGAACTAATCTTTCATATACATGATGATTTGTCACTAAAAATCATTCCTTTACAGACCAAGTAAATATTTGACCATCTGTTTTATTGTAAGTCATTTCGCCTGTACTTGTCACGAATAAATGAATAACAAACAATACTTACAGTGTAAATTGCCACCTAATTAAACTACCTACTTTCATTTATATGTCTGACTTGCTAAAGGTTTACTACCTGCTTTATCGGTGGATTTACACAATGTTTTTTGTTTCAAAATGAACCATGTAAAGTATGCTGCTACGAACGTCAGGACAATTTTAATAATCCATAACGGTACGACAAAAATGATGGTATAACTCATCGACAGCCAAATTAAGGATACCCCCATTACCTTAGCTTTTAACGGGATGCCTTTGCCTTCTCGATAATTTCTTATATAGGAACCAAAATATCTATTTTGAATTAACCATTTATATAATCGCTCCGAACTCCGAATATAGCATGCAGCAGCTAATAATAAGAGCGGTGTTGTAGGGATTAATGGGAGTACAACTCCTAGGATTCCGATTCCCAAAGAGATAGACCCACAAATTATTAATAAAACTTTTTTCAGATAGTTCATTTTAAACCACCAGCTATTGGATAAGATTATAGCTCTATTATACCAAGGACTCTCCTATTTGCTATGACGTATTTCCAACAGTTATTTGACAGATTGTAACAAGTCATTAATCGAATGAAATGTTGGTTTTTGCTTCGTAAATGTAGCAAGATAAGTGAAGCCAATCGCATCCAACAACTCCAATGAAGACTGAAATTGATATCCTAGTGTTGTTTCGATATGGGAATCGGACCCAAGTGTAATGATTTCACCACCAAGTTGCTTATATTGTTGTAGTATATCCTTACTTGGCATTCCACCTCTTAATCCATAGCGATAGCCCGAGGTATTAAGTTCGATCCCCTGTCCTCGTGGAATTATTATTTTAAATATCTCTGAAATAATCTCACGAAAATCTTGTGTACTCCTCTCTTGTGTATACCGTTTTACCA
The DNA here is from genome assembly GCF_900111445.1 of Oceanobacillus limi. Lineage (GTDB taxonomy): Bacteria > Bacillota > Bacilli > Bacillales > Amphibacillaceae > Ornithinibacillus > Ornithinibacillus limi. Next base: position 44,826 of record NZ_FOHE01000004.1, read on the forward strand.
AGTCAAGGTGCCCTAAAATATTAAATTGATCATAGTTTTGTACACAATAAAGTAATTCTTCATAATATATTTGGTAAGCTTCGTCCACTGTTTTCCCTTCAAAAAAATCACCCGAGTGTAAATCTTTTCTCTCAGTGGTGTGCATCGAACAAATAACAAAATCAAAAACTTCCTTCTTCATTAACGATCGATATTGGTCCAAAAGATGAGGCTGAACACCTATCTCCACACCTTTTTTTATTATTATTTCTTGAGAATAAGCTTGTCGCATCTCCAAGATCTTACGATTATACCCTTCTACATCCAAGTCAAAATCTATTGTTGGATCTGGGTACTCATAATCAATGTGCTCCGTAAAACAAATTTCCTTAAGATTTAAGCGAATTGCCTCCTCAATTGTTTTTTCCATTGGAGTAGAACAATCTGCTGAAAAATCACTATGAATATGGTAATCAAACATTAAAAACATCCCCTTGTATTGACAATTATCTATTTAACTACTAGAATACTATATAACTTTAATTAGATAAAGCGATAAAGCAATAAAGTGTTTTGTTAATCAGAAAGGAGCAGAAAATGCATTCCTATGTGAAGGAGAATAAGCTTGATTTAAATACGATAGCTTTTAAGCAAAAGGAAAAAGTGATCGATCTCCTTAAGAAGCGTTTTTCGACTTATGGATATCAACAAATACAAACACCAGCATTCGAGTCCTATGACCTATATACAACCGTAACAGGCACCTTGAAGCAGGATGACATGATAAAGGTTATAGATCGCTCGGGACGTGTACTTGTTTTACGACCTGATATTACAATACCGATCACACAACAAGTTGCAAAGCAAACACCTCAATTAACCGAAGAATTGCGTTATTTTTATGTTTCGGATGTATTTCGTAACACATCACAACAAATAACAGATTATGAGCAATTACAAGCAGGTGTTGAGTTTTTTGGAAACAACGGTTCAGAAGCAGATGCAGAAATACTTGCTCTTGTTGAACATATATTATCCGACTTACAGGTTGGAACCTTTACGATCGAAATTGGCCATGCGGGTTTTTTCAAAGAAATATTGGATCATTTATCGTTAACACCAGAGCAAACAAACCAATTTAAACAACTTGTTCAAGCGAAAAATATAGCTGGATTACAACAATTTATAAATAAGCTAAACATGAATGAGTCCGTCCAAAACATCGTGGAACAAATTCCATTATTATATGGGAATCCAACTACAGTTATCCAACGTGCCAAGGAACTTGAATTACCGGCCAATATGAAAAGAAAACTAGAAACACTTGAGGAAATATGTAGTCTACTTGAAGCTTACCAGTGTACAGAACGTATTGTTTTAGATTTAGGATTAATTAATCATATGGATTATTATTCAGATGTTATTTTTCAGGGATTTATCGAAAGTATTGGAAAGCCAATTTTAACAGGAGGGCGCTACAATCACCTTGCAGATCAATTCGGAGCTTCCATACCAGCGATCGGTTTTGCATTTGATATTGACTTACTTTTAACCTTAGAACAACAAGAGGATCCATACGATACACAGGAAATTGCTGTTTTCTATGACCCTAGCAAAAGAAAGCAAGCAGCAAACATCGCTCAGCTTTTTCGAAGGAATGGGCAAAGCGTCGTATTGTGTCCATTAGAGAAAGTGAATCATTTTCATTCGAATGTAAGATACAAAATAACGCTCAAGCAAACGAAAAACTTACTTACTACTGCAACAGAAACCATAGAATTTCATACGAACCAGGAATTACAAGAACAAATTAATCGGTTAAGGGAGGGAGCATAATTGGCATTGATGACAGTAGCACTAGCTAAAGGAAGAACCTCCAATAGCTCTATTAAGCTTTTACAAAGTGCCGGTTTTCACTTTGATGATATTGAGGATAATACTAGGAAACTCGTTTTCTACGATAAAGAAAGAAAGGTAAAATTGATCTCCGTAAAAGCAGTAGATGTTCCTACCTATGTGGAAAAAGGAGCAGCAGATATCGGTATTGTAGGAAAAGATAATATATTAGAAGCCCAATCTGACCTTTACGAATTACTCGATTTAAACTTCGGTCAATGTAAATTTGTTGTAGCAGGATTGAATTCATCCCTACAGCAAAGGTCACGGTTAACAGTAGCCTCTAAATATCCAGTTGTAGCACAGAATCATTTTCAACGTAAGGGGATACCAATTGAAACAATCAAATTAAATGGATCGGTTGAGCTTGCACCCTTGATTGGTATGGCAGATGTAATTGTAGATATCGTAGAAACTGGTAGAACACTTCGTGAAAATGGGCTAACTGTTCTTGAAGAGCTCGATCACATTAGCACAAGATTAATTGTTAATAAAGCAAGCTTTGCTACAAAAACGGACACCATAGAAGATTTTGTAACAAAGCTAAAAAAAGCACTGGAGGGATGAATTATGGACGTGGTGACGACCGCACAGTTTTATAAAAAAGATCTAACGGCGCCTACACCTCATAACAGGGAGATAGATAAAGCTGTTTTAGATATCATCGCCAACGTTCAACAATATGGTGACACCGCATTAGCGTCATACACCGAAAAATTTGACGGCGTAAAGGTAAAGCAGTTTACTGTTTCCAACCAAGAATTTGACGATGCACAAGAATTAGTTGACGAAGCTTTTATTCGCGCATTAACCCAGGCTAAAGAAAACATAGAAACCTATCACCGCTCACAAATAGAAAAATCTTGGTTTATAGAAAGAGAGAATGATGTGGTACTTGGTCAAAAGATTACGCCTATCGAAAAGGTTGGTGTATATGTTCCTGGCGGCAAGGCCGCTTATCCTTCTACTGTTTTAATGAATGTCATTCCAGCACAACTTGCCGGCGTTAAATCTATCTCTATTACGACTCCACCAGACAAAAACGGAAAAATTAATCCTTATGTCCTGGTAGCAGCCAGACTCCTTGGTGTTGATCGTGTCTATAAAGTTGGTGGTGCACAAGCTATTGCGGCATTGGCATATGGAACAGAAACAATTGGAAAGGTCTATAAAATTGTCGGGCCAGGAAACGCTTATGTAGCCCGGGCTAAAAAATGGGTATATGGAGATGTTGCAATTGACATGATTGCAGGGCCAAGTGAGATCTGTGTAGTTGCCGACGAAACTACCAACCCTCGTTATGTTGCAGCAGATTTACTTTCCCAAGCAGAGCATGATGAAGAAGCAAGGGCAATCTGTATTACTACGAGTAAAGAATTTGCAGAACAAGTTGTGACGGAACTAGAAGAACAAGTTGTCCAATTAGAACGAAAGGATATTGCAAAGGCATCATTACAAGCTAACGGGAAAGTCATCCTTGCAACATCCATCATGGAGGCATTTGAAGTCGTTAATCAAATCGCACCGGAACATTTACAAATAATGACGGAAAACCCTTCCGAAAAACTATCACTTGTACAAAATGCAGGGGCAATTTTTCTAGGCAAATACTCCCCTGAGCCACTGGGGGATTATTTTGCTGGTCCTAACCACACGTTACCGACAAGCGGTACGGCAACATTTTCTTCCCCATTAGGGGTTTACGACTTTATAAAAAAATCGAGTATTATCCATTATTCTAAAGAAGGATTGCTTCAAGCCGCAGATCAAATCATACGTCTAGCAAACACGGAGGGATTGACAGCTCATGCCAATTCCATTCGACTAAGAAAGGATGATGCACATGCGTAGTTTTTCTACCTCACGCAAAACAAGCGAAACAGACATCCAATTACAGTTCACCATAGACGGAACAGGAGACGCTAATGTTCAAACAGGTGTTGGATTTTTTGATCATATGCTGATCTTATTTACAAAGCATGGATTATTTGACTTAAATTTATCTTGTCAAGGAGACCTCGAAGTAGATGAACACCATACGGTTGAGGATATTGGAATCGCTTTGGGAACGGCCTTTCGTGAAAGCATTGGCAATAAAGAGGGAATTAATCGGTATGCTACTGTTAAAACCCCAATGGACGAAGCATTGTCCTCTCTTACAATTGATATTAGCGGAAGACCCTTCTTGGTTTTTAACGTGGATGGATTAAAAGACAAAATTGGAAACTTTGACTCGGAGCTAGTCGAAGAATTCTTTCATGCATTTGTTAACCAAGCAAATATTACGTTACATATTAATCTGGAATATGGTAGGAACAGCCATCATATTGTTGAATCTATTTTTAAAGGATTTGGAAGATGCTTAGATGAAGCAAGTCGGAAAAACGCACGTATTCAAGGCATTCCTTCTACAAAAGGGGTTTTGTAAAACCATGATAGGGAGTAAGGAGATTAAAAATGATCACAATTATTGATTATGGAGCTGGAAATATCAAAAGTTTACAATTCGCACTAGAAAAACTGGAATTAGAGTCGATTTTAACAACAGATCCAGATGAAATAAAGAAAGCAAGAGCAATTATTTTACCTGGGGTAGGAGCATTTGAAGATGCCATGTTAGCGTTAAAAAACGCAAACCTTGTTCACGTAATCCAAGAAGAAGTAACAAATGGCAAACCCCTATTAGGGATTTGTCTAGGAATGCAACTCCTATATGAAACAAGTAGTGAAGGTGGAATTTCAAAAGGACTTGGGCTCATTGAAGGCAAGATCGAACGTATTACCGATACGGTAAAAGTCCCTCACATGGGTTGGAATACATTATCTATGAAACAAAATAGCACCATTGTGAAACATGTAGAACAAAATGCTTACGTTTATTTTGTCCATTCATATTACGCTTCCGAAATGAACGCCAGTGAACTTGTGTGTAGTACCGCTTATGGCATAGAAGTTCCCGCTATTATTCAAAAAGATAACATTATCGGGATGCAGTTTCATCCAGAAAAAAGCGGAAAGGTTGGAATTCAGCTACTAAAAAACTTTGGGGGGATGGTATCATGATTCTTTTTCCAGCAATCGATATCCGGGGTGGTAATTGCGTTCGACTCATCCAAGGAGATTACGATAAAGAACAAGTTTATAGCGATTCACCAATAGATATGGCATTACGTTGGCAAAAAAAGGGAGCTAAGTTCCTTCATCTTGTAGACCTAGATGGAGCAAAAACAGGAAATGCTAGCAATCAATCTGTTATACATGAAATAGCTTCCGAAACAAGCATCCCTGTTCAGGTTGGAGGTGGAATTCGTTCCTTAGAACAAATTAATGCCTATATTGCTATAGGAGTCGATCGTGTCATTATTGGCACTGCAGCAATTGATGACAAAGCATTTTTAAGAAGTGCTGTAGAGAAGTACGGTACTAAAATTGCCGTTTCCATTGATGCGCGGCACGGCTATGTAGCAACAAATGGATGGAAACATACAAGCGAAGTTCGTGCATTAGACTTACTAAAGGAATTAGTGGATATTGGTGTAGCCACGATCATTTATACAGATATTTTAAAGGATGGCATGTTAAAAGGCCCCAACTTCGCAGAGCTTCAAGCCATGAATGATGCATCATCCATTAATGTCATCGCTTCAGGAGGAGTATCTAGTAAAGAGGATATTGAAAAGCTCCAATCGATGAACCTCTACGGTGCCATTATCGGTAAAGCATTATATGATGGAACACTTTCATTTGAATCATTATCGGAGGGTGATCAACATGCTAGCTAAACGAATTATCCCTTGTCTAGATGTAGACAAAGGACGTGTCGTTAAAGGAAAAAAATTCAAAGACATCAAAGACGTTGCCGACCCGGTGGAAATAGCAAAAAGATACAATGATGAAGGTGCAGATGAACTTGTATTTTATGACATTACAGCTTCGAATGAAGAACGCAATATTTTCTTAGAAATCGTGGAAAAAGTAGCAGCAGAAATCGCCATTCCATTTACAGTTGGTGGAGGAATTCGTACATTAGAGGACATTCATCAAGTATTGCGTGCCGGAGCTGATAAAGTTTCTATCAATAGCTCTGCCGTTAAAGATCCTCAGCTTATTAAACGTGCTGCCAAAAAGTTCGGATCACAATGTATTGTCCTATCTCTTGATGCAAAAAAAGTGGAATTCGATAAATGGAGCATATTCATTCATGGCGGAAGAAAAAACACCTATCGCGATGCACTGGAATGGGCTATTGCCGGAGAGACGCTAGGGGCAGGTGAACTAGTTGTTAACTCCATTGATGTCGATGGAGAAAAGAATGGCTATAACGTTGAGTTAACGAAGAAAATAGCTGAAGCTGTGAATATCCCTGTAGTAGCTAGCGGTGGGGCTGGAACAATCAACCATTTTCAAACCATCCTAGAACCTGGAGTTGCTGATGCAGCCCTAGCTGCTTCAGTTTTCCATTATGGTGAAATCTACATTCCTGATTTAAAAAATGCCTTGTCCAAACACAACATCCCTGTTAGGAGGAATACGTAATGCCTATTGAAGGTCCTATTTTTTCAGAAAACCAACTTATCCCAGCAATTGTTCAGGAAGAGACAACTGGAGAAGTATTAATGCTTGCTTATATGAACGAAGAGGCTTATTTAAGAACCATCGAAACGAAGGAAACATGGTTCTATAGCCGTAAAAGAAACGAATTATGGAATAAAGGCGCAACCTCCGGAAATAAACAGGTCGTAAAACGCATTTCCTATGACTGTGACGGGGATACGATCCTTATTCACGTGAACGCATTAGGACCTGCCTGCCACACAGGGGAAAAGACATGCTTTTATCATACCGCTTGGGAAGACCAACCAAGCAAAAATAATATTATTGAAGATGTTGTAACAAGCATTTCCAATAGACGAGTTCATCCCGTAGAAGGATCTTACACGACATATCTCTTCCAAGAAGGTGTAGATAAGATTCTTAAGAAAATTGGCGAAGAAACGAGTGAGGTAATTATTGGTGCAAAGAATCAAGATAAAGCTGAAGTCACTTGGGAAATTGCTGACCTTACCTATCACACGCTTGTGTTAATGGAATTGTTGGGCGTGACCACCACAGATATTAAGGAGGAACTTCATAAAAGACATAGTAGCAAGCAGGGTGTAGCTAATGAGTAAATTTTGGAGTTCCATGGTGAAACGCACGGTGCCATATATTCCTGGCGAGCAGATCGACCAAAAGGATATATTAAAATTAAATACCAACGAGAATCCCTATCCCCCTTCCCCAAAGGTTACAGATGCAATCAAGACGGAATTAGCAAGGGGAATAAATCTGTATCCCTCTCCAACTGTTGAACAGTTGCGAGATGCGATTGCCTCCTATAATCAATTGGCAAAAGAAAATGTATTCGTTGGCAATGGATCCGACGAAGTATTGGCCTTTTCTTTTATGGCCTTTTTTGAGTCTGGAAAAGCAATTCGCTTTCCAACTGTCACATACAGCTTTTACCCTGTCTATTGTAAGCTATTTGATATTCCTTATGAAGAAGTTCCTGTCCAACGGGATTTTTCACTACAGGTAGAAGGGTTCTTTCAATCAGAGGGTGGTGTGATTTTCCCTAATCCAAATGCACCAACAGGTGTGTTCCTGTCACTTGATGATGTAGCTAGCATTGTCGAACAGAATTCGGAACAAGTTGTCATTATTGATGAGGCCTATGTTGATTTCGCAACAGAATCAGCTGTTTCTTTGATTCAAACCTACCCAAACTTATTAGTTGTCCAAACTACTTCTAAGTCACGCTCTCTAGCGGGTTTACGAATTGGTTACGCGCTTGGTCAACCTGAACTTATTGAGGGATTAACGCGAATCAAAGATTCCTTTAATTCGTATACAATTGACCGACTGGCAATTGCTGGTGCAGAAGCATCCTTTCGGGATAAGAGTTATTTTAAAGAAACAACGCAAAAAATATTACAGACACGTTCTTGGGTTTCAGATGAATTAAAACAGCTTGGCTTCCATGTCATACCATCTCAAGCTAACTTTATATTTGTCACCCACTATAAAGAATCGGCTACCTATTTGTATCAACAATTCAAGAAAATTGGTGTACTAGTCCGCCACTTTAACAAGCATCCAATTAATAATTACCTGCGAATTACGATCGGCAGTGATCAGGATATGAAATTATTTCTCACAAAAGCTGCACAAGTTTTACAATAATAATTTTGAACAAAGAATTTGATAAGTTACCTCGCATTATACAAAAAAATAAAGTAGATAAAAAAACAAAAAGAGGAATCCGAACAAATGCTGATCCATCCATGAATGGAATGACTGTTCGGATCCCTCTTTGATTAAGAGTTTACAGTTAATATATCTTTATTAAATTAACTTCTCTACTTCCGCTTGTTCTTGAAGCTCTTCCAATTTTGCTTGGAGCTGTTCAGATTGTTTCTGGTCTTTCAAATCTTGACGAATTGTTTCCTCTAGTTCTTCTAATTCACCAATTTCTTCTCCGCTTTGTTCCACCAATTGATCATATCTTTCTTCTACTTCTTCATCTGAGACTTCATCAACTGTTAATTCTTGATCCATATACTTATTAAGCAATACATTAAAGTTGATTTGCTCTTTAAACTCAGCTTCTGTTAACTGGAATTGTTCCAAATAGGACTCAAGCTCTTCCTCTTCTATCGACTCCATTTCAGTTTGAACTTCTTCTTCCGTAACCTCTATTCCTTTATCTTCAGCTTCTTGTTTAATTAACACTTGTGCAACTAATTCGTTGACTGTTTGTTCTTTGAGTGCATCTTTGTCACTCGTATCAAGACCATACATAGCCATATTCATTTTGGTTTGGCTATAGATTGGATTATATCTGTTTCCTAAAACCTCTTCTCCATTGATAGTTGCTACAACTTCATCTTCGGCCACTTTTTCTTCTTCCGTTACTTCTGTTTCTGGTGGTTCCTGTTGACCAGTTTCCGTGGCTTCAGCACCTTCTTCTGCTCCGTCTTCAGCATCCTCATTATCTCCACAAGCTACTAGTAGACCAGCTAGTCCTACTGATAAGATAAGCAAAATTAACTTCTTCATATAGTAAATACCTCATTTCTAAATTTAATGTATTCCTATTCAAACATATTTAGAGGTATGGAAGCAAGTCTTTAAAAACGCGCCTTTATCTTTAAATCCCCTTGTAGCCTGACATAGTCGCACATATTAACATTTAGATAACAAAACTACTACATTTTTACTCACTTTTGCCACAAATAACAGAAGCAACCCACTAATGTATGGATTGCTTCTGTTACTACATCCTATTCACCTAAAGTTGCATCAATTTCATTAATCATTTCAGATACAGATGTAAGTCCTCCACCTGATAGGTACCAAACATCAGGGTTTAAATAATAAATATCATCATTTTGGTAAGACTTCGTACCTTCCATTAGCTTATTTTCTACAATTTGTTGTGCAGAAGATTCTCCACCTACGACAGCACTACGATCTACCACATACAACAGATCAGGGTCTTGTTCACTAACATACTCAAATGTAACATTCATTCCATGTGTAGATGCTTCAATATCCTCATCAACTGCTGGAACACCAAATACATCGTGAATTACACCAAATCTTGAATTTTGACCATATGCACTGATTTTATCATCGTTTGCAAGTATGATAAGCGCGTTTTTCCCTGAAGAAGAGGCTTTTTCATTAATAGTTGAGATCGATTCATCAATAGCTGCTAATTCTTCACCAATTTCATCTTGTTTATCAAAGATTTCTCCTACAATTTCCATGTTTTCCTTGAAAGATTCCATATACCTTGTTGTATCAACCCCAAGATGAACAGTAGGTGCTATTTCAGTTAATTGTTCATAAAGTGAAGCTTGACGTCCCGAAATAATAATCACATCTGGATCAATTTCGGAAATTTTTTCAAAATCTGGCTCCTTCAAGCTACCAATGTTCTCATAATCATCGCTCGCAAATTTTTCTAAGTAAGTAGGAATAGTTCCAGATTGTGCAACACCAGCTACATCAACGCCAAGTTTATCTAAGGTATCCAGTATACCGAAATCAAAGACAACAACTTTTTCAGGATTTTTCGGCACTTCTGTTTCGTCTAATTCATGTTGAACCGTAACCATATCTTTTGTATCATTATTCGAATCTTCACTACCTTCAGCAGATCCACAGGCAGAAATTAAAAAGATCATTAAACCCATAATTAATAAAATGGACAACTTTTTCATATATATTAACTCCTTTTATTTGATTAATAGATTGCAATATTACTACTAATTGAATGACTAGTAATACTCCATCTCCCCAAAAAATCCAAGCCATTTTCTGTACTGTACAAAAACAAGCTAATCTATCAATTCCCCAACCTACTTGAGCGCTCAAAAGCAAGATGGGATTTATCTTTATTAAGCAATTCCATTTACCGAATCGCCTTGATAAGGTAAACTATAAATAAGTAGTGTTCCTTTATAATAGCTAGCACGTCTGCTAACTATTATAAGGGACTTTTTATTAGCCAAAATTTTTTGGGGGGTTTGAAGTACTACTTGATCCTTCCAGTAATATTGCCACGTATGCCATAAACAGTGAATGCCCAATAAGTAGATAAAAAGCACGCAGCTTCCTATCTACTTAAAAATACACACAAATCCGTTTATCATCGATATTCTGAATATCAATATCCATATCATAGATATCCTTTAATACACATTGATCAATGACATCACATGTACGACCATGCTTAATGATTTTCCCATCCTTTAGAGCAACAATGTGATCTGAGTAGCAAGAAGCAAAGTTGATATCATGTATCACAATTAATATAGTCTTCCCTAACTCATCTACTAGTCTCCGTAATGTCTTCATAATTTGAACAGAATGTCTCATATCCAAATTATTCAGTGGCTCATCAAGTAAAATGTACTCTGTATCCTGAGCTAAAACCATCGCTATATGGGCACGTTGTCTCTGACCACCACTTAACTCATCTAGATATTTATTTTGAATCTCTCCTAGTTCCATGTAATCAATTGCTTCATCAACCTTTTCCTGGTCTTCTTTCGTTAGTTTCCCTTGAGAATATGGAAACCTTCCAAACCCAACCAATTCCCGGACTGTCAATTTTAAATTAATAGAATTCGATTGCTTTAAAATTGAGATTTTTTTAGCTAACTCATTATTTTTCGTTTTCATAATATCTTGACCATCAATCGTGATTTCCCCATTGTCCTTTGCAATAAGGCGACTGATCATTGAGATTAACGTACTTTTTCCTGCACCGTTAGGGCCAATGAACGATGTAATGGTTCCTTTTTCTATTGATAAGGAAACATCGTCAACAACCTTCTTTTGGTTATACAATTTGAATACATTTTTAATATCTACCATGATTTATTCTCCTTTAACAAAAGATATATAAAGTAAATGCCACCAATGAAGTTAATAATCACACTGATAGTTGTATTAAATGTAAATATTTTTTCAACAATGAACTGTCCACCTATTAATGCAATAATGCTAATAAATACTGCACCTAAAATAATATAGAAGTGGCGGAAAGTCTTCATTAATTCATAAGACACATTGACAACAAGCAGTCCCAAAAATGTTATCGGACCAATTAATGCAGTTGAAACAGAAATTAGGATCGCAACGATTATTAGTAACCGTTTCACAATGTAATCATACGGAACACCTAAATTAATCGCTTCATCTTTTCCTAACGCCATGACATCTAAATATTTATAAAAACGCATAAAGTAAATTAATGTAGCTACTATGATGACGATAGATATATATACTAAATCTGTATTTACGTTATTGACACTGGCAAACATTCTATCCTGTGCAACCATAAACTCATTCGGATCAATCAGCACTTGCATAAAGTCTGTAAAGCTACCAAAGAACGTTCCTAGGATCATTCCTATTAATAGTAGAAAGTAGATATTATTCTTTTCTCCTCTAAATAAGAATCGATAAAGAATTAATGAAAACAGTATCATAATGCCAATTGATACTAAATAGTTGATATTACTACTCATCATAACAAGAGAATTAGCGCCAAAAATAAAGATAATAAACGTCTGAACTAGCATATAAAGCGAATCTAATCCTAATACGCTGGGAGTTAATATTCGGTTGTTTGTAATTGTCATAAAAACTGTCGTTGAAAAAGCAATAGCTCCACCAGTTAACATAATTGCAACAACCTTTATGACTCTCCTCGGTAGTATGTAGCCAATATTCCCACGTAAATCATAGAAAATATAAAGCGCCGCGAGCAATATCGCTATGATAGCTAAGATAATTGTCTTTTTTTTATAGCCCATATTTCTTTCTCCTTACCAACAGGTAGATGAATATCCCACTACCTATAACTCCAACCGTTAAGCTGATTGGAATTTCATATGGATAGATGATAACTCTACCAATAACATCACAAAACAGTACGAAAATTGCTCCTAATAATGCTGTATGTATTAAAGATTTTTTCAGGTGGTCTCCACGGTATATGGTAACGATGTTTGGAATAATTAGACCTAAGAAAGGGATAACCCCAACCGTCAAAACAACAGAAGCTGTTACAAGAGCAACAATAATCAATCCAAGATTAACAACCTGTCGGTAATTAAGTCCTAAATTCTTTGAAAAGTCCTCCCCCATTCCAGCAATTGTAAATTTGTTTGCATAGAAGAAAGCCATTGCTAAAATTGGAATGCTCACATATAAAAGCTCGTAGTTCCCACTCATAATCATGGAAAAGTCACCTTGCATCCAAGAGGACATGTTTTGAATTAAATCATTGCGATAGGCAAAAAATGTAGAGATCGAGCTTATAATATTTCCAAACATTAAGCCTACTAATGGGATGAATACTGCATCTTTAAACTTAATTTTTTCTAATATCTTCATAAACACAAGGGTTCCAATTAGGGCAAAGACAAATGATACAAGCATTTTTTGAATTGGACTTGCTGCTGTAAAAATCATTAGTGAAACGAGTATTCCTAATCTAGCTGAATCCAAAGTTCCAGCTGTTGTAGGTGAAACAAACTTATTTCGACTTAGCTGTTGCATGATTAGTCCACATATACTCATACTCATACCCGCAATAAGGATACTTACTAATCTTGGTAAGCGACTTACGAGTAGAATTTGCGCCTGATCCTCCGTTAATTGAAATAGATCCAACGGCGTCACATTTGATACCCCAATAAACACGGACATACCTGATAATATAATTAGAGTTAAAGCCAAGTAACGTATCTTCATAAAATAGTCCTCAATTGCTTTTTATTTAGAAATAATTCAACTAATTAATAAGAATGATATTCATTATCAATTAGATCTTATACGTTGAGTATAGCATAATTGTGATTTCCGTCAACAAAAAGATAATGTCATTATTCTACAAATTTCAAATAATTGCTAGGTTTCTATACTAATAGGCATAATTATGCAAACTAAAAAAAGACTTGTTAGATCTATTTTCCAACAAGTCTTAGTCACTATTACAATATATTTTTTGCTACAAGCTCGGTTTCTTTCATATCACGACCGATCGTTTCACTTTTGTTATTAAGATTTTCTACTGTTGCGCTCATTTCCTCCAAAGCAGCGGAAGCCTGTTCAATAATTGCTGCCAACTCGCTTGTAGCTTGATCAACAATAGAAGAATTTTCTTTCACATTGTTCGCTAATTCTTGAAAACTGACAAAACGACGATTGGTCTCTTCCATATGAAGGGAAAGATCACTAAAAGCGTGATTCACTTTTTCTGTTTTATCGAGATTTTTCTGGACCATCTGTATATTTTCATTCATTATTTTTAGTGCGGAATCATTCGTACCATTTACTTCTTCCAAGTTACTAGTAATTCTTTCAGCAGTATTATTAGTCATCTCTGCTAACTTTCTAATTTCATCAGCAACAACTGCAAATCCCTTTCCTGATTCTCCAGCTCTGGCAGCTTCAATAGATGCATTTAATGCAAGGAGATTCGTTTGTTCACTTACATTAATAATATCTTGGGAAAAAGTATTTGTTTCCAGAATTTTATCAGATAGTAAATGAAATGTAGTGCTAAGCTCTTGGATATGTTCTCGAAATTGATTTATATTATCAGTAAGTTCATCTGATAATCCTTTCCCATTTTGCGCAGTTTCCTTAGCCCTGTCAAAATCTTGTTTAAGGGATCCTGTCTCATGTAGCATTTTGGATAAATGGGATAATGTATCTTGAACACTCTGAGCAATATCTGCTATTTTTTCATTTTGAATCGAACTGCCTGTAGCTACTTCGGAAATAGCTTCGTTTATTTCCCCTTGGGATATAACATTCCCCTGTATTTTTTCATTTACAACGGTTATTTTTTCAGTAATTTGATTTACTTGCACTTCTAAATTATGTTTATTCCTTTCTTTTTCCAAAGATTCTTGTTCTGTCTTAACTAAAAGATTTTCAATTTGATTAAATTGTTTTCTGTTTAAATAAATTAACACTCCTGAAATTACTCCAGACAGGAAATAGGTTAACAATGCCAGTGCTAAATTTTCTTTCAGATACTGTACTTCAACACCTGCTGCTAAACCATTGTATACAATACCTATCCCCCCAAGAACAAATCCTATTAAAAACACGGGTAACATGAGAAATGTTGTAGTCAAAAAGAGCAAAAAGTAAAAGATTATTAATATAGACAACGTACTACCGAAAAGATAAATTCCAACAAAAGTAAATATGAAAGAAATACCTACGATAAAATATGGATATAACGTATCTTTCTTTACTAAGAATTTTATAACTACATAACCTAACAATAGACATACCAACTCAACTCCATAATAAATCCCTTTTTCTGAGGCACCTTGGAGTAAAGCTAAAGTTAATCCACTAACTAACGAAAAAGAAAAAGCCACAAGCGTTAATACATTTTTCTTTCTAACATCTTCTAATTTAAGTTGCATTGCTTTTGTCATTTCGTTTCCCCCCGGTATAATTGAGTACTTACATACTTATTATCGGCTTCTCACTTATAACAATGAATGACTTTATAGGAAAAAATACCCGTAAACAAGTTTCGTTTTGGCTTTTCCTTGGGATTGATAAGCTAAAATAGCACCCTTTTCTGCACAATGACCAATCGTCAAATGCTATTAAGAGTGCTACTTAAGTCTATAATCTTTTAAATCATCAACCTAAAACATTTGCATGAAATGCTATTCACAAAGCCACTTCATAAAAAACGGAATATATTCTAGTGACTCGGTAATATTTTATTCTTCTTCCATACAACCATCATCCGTACAATACGTTGTTTTCGATGTTTTTGGATTTAAGGATTGTAAGGTTGGTTTCTCCTGTTCTTCTTCCCATACTTTTTCTAGAACTTCCGAGAAAACTTCAACAGGCTGGGCTCCCGAAACAGCATATTTCTCATTAAAAACGAAAAACGGTACACCTTGAACGCCAATTTGTTTTGCAGTATCTTCATCCTCACGCACACGTGATCTATATTGATCCGTTTTTAGTACAGATAAGACCTCTTCTTTGTTTAGCCCTACTTCACCAGCTAGATCTACAAGTGTATCCAAATCACTGATTAACTTAGACTCGGTAAAATAGGCATGCAACAATCGTTCTGTCATTTCTTTCCCTTTACCTTGCTTATTAGCATAATGCGCCAGACGATGTGCATCAAACGTATTGGTATGTTGCATCGTCTCAAAATTATAAGTCAATCCAACTTCCGCTGCTTGTTTTTTCATATTATCATTCATGTTTTTGGCTTTTTCAACTGTCATTCCATATTTATTTGCTAATAACTCATGAACCGTTTTCCCAGGGTTTTTATCAGCATTTGGATCAAGCTCATAGCTTTTATATTCGATATCAACTGCATCTTTATTTGGAAAATTCTCTAAAGCCGATTCTAGTCTACGTTTTCCAATGTAACAAAATGGACAGACAAAATCAGACCAAACTTCTATCTTCATTTCTTGCACCTCGCTTATGACAACATTTTAGCACAGGTCTATTGCGGTTGGAAGTTATTCTGCTTATTAATGCGGCCTTTCCTCTTGATCATCAACGTATTTTCCGTAATCCGGAAGGGCCACTTTATCAAACGTTTGTTTTAGACTTCTTAATCCTTCCTTCAAATCCAGTCCCCCCATCGCTTGTCCGTGTCCTGGAATAACAATAGCTGGGTTTAAGTCAGCTAAAGTCTCAACAGAACGCTTTGCAGCTTTCCAATCCGTTGTTAAATATCTAGGGGGACCATTTACTTCTGGTTCTTGTACGAACACCTTAGAAAAAGAATCCTGTCTCACTGTTATAAATGCATCTCCGGATAATAATAAAGAGTCTGATTCTCGATAAAAGGATACATGTCCTGGGGAATGTCCAGGGGTGTGAATCCATTTCCACCCTTCCAACCCAGGGATCTGTTGATCTTGGGGTAAAGCTTTTAAATAAGGACTAATGTTAATCGGTTCATTCGGATACATAGCTGAAATTTTCGCTAATAGCCCCCCTTCTACGGTTACATCTGGCTCGGGGTAACTTCTCTCACCAGTTAAGTACGGGAATTCGAGCTCATGTGCATATACCGGAACCTGCCATTCCTCTAATAAATCAACTAAAGAACCAACATGATCAAAATGACCATGTGTAAGAATAATTGCCTCAGGAATTTTTTCCGTTCCAAAGCGATTACGTATCGTTTCTTTAATTTCTTGGGCTGAGCCAGGTAATCCTGCATCCACTAAGACCCATTTATCATCATCAGGATTCCCAATTAAAATAATGTTTACGATTTGGTCTGTGTAATAATAAACATCTGTTCCAACTTCTTGGCCAGTTTTACTTGCAATAGAAGTCATCGGTATAAACTTATGATCCTCACTTTTATTTATATCTTTACCCATCTTTCTCACCTACTTTTTTTACTAGTATTTGAAGGTTGTTGGAATTTAACCAACAAAAAAGAGTTAAAGCGATATGCTTTAACCCTCTAATAATGATTTCCCCATGATTTCCACGCGGTTTGTATTTTTTAATTCCTTAAGATCCTTCACACCAATTCCAAACATCGCAATTTTTAATTCAAACTCGATTTGTTCCATCACTCGATTCACTGCCTCTGCTGATTCCGTAGCCGCTTGCAATAGCGTACGGGCAAACCCAATCATGTCGGCACCAATTGTTATCGCTTTAGCAGCATCAAGCCCTGTTTTCATACCACCACTTGCAACTACTGGGACTTGATGCAAATTATTTTTCACAGATACAATACAGTCCTTTGTAGGGATGCCCCAATTGTTAAATGCTTCTGCTGCAGCTTTTCGAAGTGGATCTTTTGATCGTAACTTTTCAACCTGACTCCATGATGTTCCACCAGCACCGGATACATCAATATAAGCTACACCAGCATCATGTAATTTACGTGCGACCGTACCATCAATACCAAAACCAACTTCTTTTACTCCAACAGGAACCGTTAGTTGTTTACATACTTCTTCTATTTTAGGTAGTAAATCTTCAAAATTGAGATCCCCTTCATCCTGAATAATCTCTTGCAAACTGTTTAGATGAAGATAAAGGGAATCAGCTTCTGTTAAGTCCACTAGCTTTTGTGCTTCGTCTGCACCATATCCATAGTTCAATTGAACTGCACCTAAATTTGCAATTATAGGAACCGTTGGGGCATACTTACGGATTAAAAAAGAGTCCTGATGCTTGTCTCCTTCTAAAATAGCCCTTGTCGAACCTAATGCAATTGCCCAACCTCGTTCTTCAGCTGCAATTGCTAAATTGCGATTAATCTCAGCAGCCATTTCCGAACCACCTGTCATGGAACTCACTAGAAATGGAGCTTGTAAAGTTTTATCCAGAAAACGAGTTTCTAATTTGATGTCATGAAAATTAACCTCTGGTAATGCATTATGTATAAAAGAAATTCCCTCTAGGCCTGTCGATTTGTTGACACCTTCTACATTGTCTGTCAGACAAATACGAATATGCTCTGTTTTCCGTTTGTTAATCCCTTCTTCTGCCACTTTTAAACACTCCTAAATTCTATTTATTCATGGTAACATGAGTAATTGTATCTTTTTCAAGATTTCCAAGAGGTGATCGAACACCTATCATTACTTTTATCATACCAATAATTTGATTAAATGTAATGGGATAACCGTATTCACTTTACTTGCATTGCCATAATTCCTTCTTTGTTCATATGGCGGAATGAGGATTCACCTCGAACAATAACGGAATCCCCATTTCACTAATGTTTAGAGAAATTCACAAACGATCTAATTAGTATGTGCCTTCTTGGGAAAAATCGTATAGCTAAAACTGATTACAAAATCAATAACAAGTACCACCGACCATAATTGTAGTGTTCGCAATAATGCAGCGGTTTGATCCGGATTATCAATAAATAAAATAATCCCTGCCAATATAGTTCCTCCTACCAACCATGACAGGAAATGGCGGAACCACCCATCTCGTTCTTGCTTTGCATATTCCTTTCCGTATTTCTTCTTTTTTTCCGGCTTTACCCCATTGGCAAGTCGATAAGAGAACTGCTCATCTGCCCATTTTATCATTCGATGCCCAAACGCAATACTGACACCAATATAAATCGCTGCAACTCCATGGACAGTTGATGCAATCGCTCCATTCTTTAAATCGACCACTGTAGCAATTAAAAGAATGATATCAACAATCGGTGTGCAAATTAGAAATATTCCTCCAAGCTTCTTCTTTTTGAAAATATATCTTGTAACTAATCCCAATAGGACAAAAATCCAAAAACCTATTTCACAAGCAATGATTAACCAACCAATCATAATTCCGCTCCCCTTTATTTAGCACAATTGTACCAAAATAGTAACACACTTATCTTTTAAATACAACTGTGTTAAAATAACTATATGCCAAAAAAAGTAGATCATGAAAAACGTAGAATTCAAATAGCGGAAGCAACCTGGAAAGTTATTATTGATGATGGATTGGAGCAGGCTTCGGTGAGGAAAATCGCTACAACAGCAGGACTGTCGGTTGGCGCTTTACGTCATTACTTCTCCTCCCAATCAGATTTACTATCCTATTCCATGGAACTTGTTTCTAACCGGGTCAAACAACGTATCCAAACAACAGCCTATAATGGCCCGCCATTGGAAATGCTGACTAATGTTATCAGCGAATTGCTACCAATTGACGAGGATCGACGAATTGAAATGGAGGTATGGTTTGTTTTCTCAGCGAAAACGCTTGTCGATTCTAAACTTGAATCTTTAAGTGCAGCGGTTTATCAAGAGATGCATCAAGGGATAGAAAATATATTACGTGCATTAGAGGAGTTCAAGCTTGCCAAAAAGGGTATTGACCTTGAGGTAGAAGTTGATCGTCTCCATGCACTAATAGATGGACTTGCTTCTCATCATTTATTACACCCAGAAACCTTCACAAAAGATAAAATGATCCATACATTAAAATACCACCTACTATCCCTTTGTAAGTAGGTGGGTACGAAAGGAGAGTCATCCGTGAAAGAAAAGGCAAAAGCTTTTGCCGAAAAAGCTCATCAAGGTCAAATGCGTAAAAATTCGGATGCCCCATATATCACCCATCCAATTCGAGTAGCCGAACGCCTGGAGCGAGCAGGCTGTACGGAAGAACTTATTTGCGCAGGCTACTTGCATGATGTAGTGGAAGATACCGTATACGAAATAGAAGATATCCAATCACTCTTCGGCACCCGAGTTGCTGAACTCGTTGCTGCTCATACAGAAGACAAATCGAAATCTTGGCAGGAGCGCAAACAACATACTATCGATACGGTTACATTTGCTGAAAAAGAAGTGAAATACTTAATCGTTGCTGACAAGTTGGATAATTTACTTGGCTTAGAAAAGGACCTCGAGGAACAAGGAAGTATTGTTTGGAAAAAATTTAATGCAGGTGTGGATAAACAAGAATGGTATAACCGTTCCATTGCCAAAAATATGTATATTGGATTGGATAAATCAAAGGCACCAACGTTTTTTAAAGAATTTGAGGATGTCATTCAACGGGTATTTGATTAAAGCAAAAATCTCCCCCATTATAGGAGGAGATTTTTATTATTTCATTTTTTCAATCTTATATTTGTTTTTTCTCGATTTCTTTGCTTTTTTCCACTTATTTTTTTCTTCCATTTGTAACTTCTTGTTTTGTTTTCTTTTTTCGTATGCTATTTCACGCTTTAGTTTGAGATAGCTTTGGAAGCGCCCCTTTGATAGCTCCCCTTCTTCTATTGCACGTTGAATCCGACATCCTGGTTCGGTATCATGTCTGCAATCATTAAAACGACACTCATTTTCTAATTCTTCAACATCTTGAAAGGTTGCATCTATAGAAGATTCCCCATCCCATAATTGTAACTCTCGCATTCCTGGAGTATCAATTAACATAGATCCATTTGGCAGTATAAACAGCTCTCTATGTGTTGTCGTATGACGCCCTTTACTATCTGCTTCACGAATATCTTTTGTTAATTGAACTTCTTTTTCCAATAATGTATTAACTAATGTTGATTTTCCTACCCCAGAAGAACCAAGTAAGGCTGCGGTCTTTTTTGGCTGTAAGTGTTCCCAAATCTCTTCCACGCCTTCTTTTGTCACATTACTCAACGGGATAATTGGGGCTCCAATAATAACTTCTTCTACTAACGAAACAGCCTCAGCCACTTCTTCGGGTGTACAAGCATCTTTCTTCGTTAAAATAACAACAGGCACAGCTCCACTTTCATAAGCCAAAAGCATATACCTTTCCATTCTTCTCAGATTCAAATCATGATTAAGAGAATGAACAATGAATACCGTATCGATATTTGCAGCCACCACCTGAGCATCCGTTCTCAAACCGGCGACCTGACGAACAAACTGACTATTACGTGGCAGAACACGATGAATAACTGCCTTTTGTTCATCAATTAGCTTTTGTACCTCGACCCAGTCACCAATCGCGGGATAATTCAGTTGGCTTATCGTTTCATTGATGAATCTTCCACTTAAGTGCCCAATATAGTCCAATATACCATCAGATAATCGATAGCTATTTTTTTGTACCGTTATTACACGCGCAATGGTACTAGGATTTTGGTTAGTACGATCCCAACCAAGCCTTTCTAAATTACTCAATAATTTTTTCCTCCTTAATTATTGGAGGAAAGTCTTATACCGACAGTTCCTCCACATTACTTCCTTCTGTTTTATTTAAGTTGAATCGTTTAATTACTGTCATAAAACATCACTTCCTTTCAATGGATAGAACCTTTTTCTTCTTTTCCATCATATTACATATTTATAAAATTGCAACCCTCATTTGTGAAAAAATTTGAAAATTTTCTACTGGAACACTTTTGAAAAATCTCCTTCTATGAGATAATCGTAAAACTAGGAAATAGGAATAGGGGGGAACACGATGATAGAGAATATCAATTCTGTGGATCACCATATTTTTATGAAAGAAGCCTTAAAAGAGGCGGAAGTTGCAGGCAAACGCGGTGACCGACCTATTGGTTCTGTTATTGTCCATAATGGAGAGATTATTGCACGAGGTTCTAATAGCATTGAAACCACAGATAGTAATGTTGCCCATGCTGAAACAACGACAATATACAAAGCTACGAGTTACCTACGAACTCATGCGAGAGAATGCATCATCTATTCAACTGTTGAGCCATGTGTGATGTGCCTATCTACCATTGTAATGGCAAACATTCGTAATGTCGTATTTGCTGTAGAAGACAAATATATGAATATGAAACCATTTATCGAATCCAATCCATACATAAAACAACGGGTTCATCACTATATTGGTGGGGTACTTGAGGAAGAATCCGTAAAGATATTAAAGAAGTACTCGCCTGAATCAGCAGAAGTAGTATTAAACGGACATAATAAATAATAGCTAACGAGACGCGATTTCCAATATGTCTCGTTAGCTATTGGTAGTAAACAGGAATCGTGGGACACCTGTTAGTTATTTAATTCTTCTATTTAACGTACATTCATTTCATTTGGTTCAGGACCTTTACGCTGATTACGATTAAGGTTAGCAATGTCCTCCATATCTTCCGTAGTTAGCTCAAAATCAAAGACATTAAAGTTTTCTTCTATACGAGAAGGAGTTACCGATTTTGGAATAACAATATTATCATATTGTAAATGCCAACGAATAATGACTTGTGCAGGTGTTTTCCCGTATTTTTCAGCGATGCCTGTTACAACATCATTCGTCAGCACTTCTCCTCCCTGCATCAGCGGGCTCCAAGCTTCTAGATAGATATTATGCTCTTTACAGAATGCTTTTAATTCAGGTTGCTGTAAAAAAGGATGACATTCCACTTGGTTCACAGCAGGAACAACATCACACTCATCTAGTAATCGTTGTAGGTGTTCAATGTTGAAGTTACATACACCAATTGCTTTTACACGGCCATCTTTATATAGCTTTTCTAATGCTTTATACGTTTCAACATACTCATCAAATTCTGGTGTAGGCCAATGAATTAGGTAAAGATCTACATAATCAAGTCCAAGTCTTTCTAAACTAGCATCAAATGCTTTTAACGTGTTTTCATACCCTTGATCCGTATTCCAAACTTTTGTTGTTATGAACAAATCTTCTCTAGGAACTTCAGATGAAGCGAGAGCTCTTCCAACCCCTGCTTCATTTTGGTATACCTTTGCTGTATCAATAGAGCGGTAACCTACTTCTAATGCTTTTGAAACGGCAGGAGTAGCCTCCTCATCTGGAACTTGCCATACACCAAATCCAAGTTGCGGCATTTTTAATCCATTATTTAATGTTATATAATGCATCACTATCTGCTTCCCTTCCAATAAATTTATAAATTATTTTACCATATTAGATAATTTGTATGAAAATTTGCTGATTGTAAATTTATAGTTACATTATTTTTATTTCTATATAGGAGATTTCTCCTTTATATCGAATTTATAATAAAGACGAATTCAAAAGGGGAAATCTATGAAAGCGGAGAAAATACAGATAACCATTAAAGCTATTGAATATATGAAGAAAAATATAGATCAAGAAATCACATCTGAAGAATTAGCAGGATTTGTTGGATATAGTGCCTATCATTTTAATCGTATTTTTAAAGAAGTTACTGGCGTTCCTCCCCGACAATACTTGACTGCGTTACGAATTGAAGCCGGAAAGCAAATCCTAGTAAATTCATCCTCCTCCATCTTAAAAGCATTACTTCATGTTGGTTTTCGGAGTATTGGTAGCTTCAGTTCGAAGTTCAAACAACTAGTGGGAATCTCACCTAAAAAATTTCAAACTACTATTTCAGAACTACATCAGTTTGTGAATAAATATGATTTTCCGTTAGAGTCAAATGCTGATCCTAATGATTCACCTTATATTACATGTTACTTAGACGTCCCATCTGATTTTAAAGGCATTTTGTTTATTGGGTTATTTCCTAGACCAATCCCCGATCAGCATCCGATTATTGGCACAGCCTTAAGGTACAACGAAACAACCTGCACATTCTCAAACGTTCCTACGGGCTCCTATTACGTATTAGCTGCTGCTTTATCTAAAAGTATGAATCCAAAGAATTACTTCGTATTGGATAACGCCTTGCGAGGAAAGGCAGATCAACCTATACATGTACAAGAAAATACATATTCCTCCGTTCGAATTACATTACGAGAACCATTACCGTACGATCCGCCTATCTTAGTTAATCTTCCGAAATTACTTTTTGATAAAGATAAAATAGCAAACAAGAAGAAAAAAAGTCAGCGATAACATGGTACAGTTATTCCATTAATGGTGAAGGAGGAAGCTACGATGCTAAATCAAGTCTGTGTTCTAACTATAAAATTAAAGGATTTGGAGGATGGAATTGACTTCTACACGAAGCAATTAGACTTTAAGGTAGCCAAAAGGTATAACGATCAAATTATTCAATTAGAACATAAGGGGATTCCAGTAATTCTTGAAAAAACGGATCCAGAAGAACGATCAAATGGATCGACGGTTGTTCTCGGTATTCAATCCAATGCGATTCAAGAAGACTATAAAAAGCTTAAGTCTAGACGAGTAACTATTTTACAGGAGCCTAAACCATGTCCACCAGGATATTTCTTTATCATTGAAGACCCTAATGGAAACAAAATTGAAATAGTAGAATTCACCAAATAAAGGAGGATGTAAGTGAATAACCAACAATTATTAAGTAAAATTGCACAGGTAGAGAAAGAGATTGTTGAAAAGAAACAAGAACTAACGGAGTTAAAAAAATCAATTCCTCAGCAAAAAGTAGATAATTATCATTTTCTTGATTCTACAAACAAAAATGTCAGCCTACTCGATTTATTTGCAGATAAGGAGGAGCTTATCGTCATTCAAAATATGGGAAAATCCTGCACCTATTGTACAATGTGGGCAGATGGATTTAACGGGATCTACCATCATTTAATTGATAAAGCAGCATTTGTCGTAGCGTCTCCCGATAAACCAGAAGTTCAAGATGCTTTTGCGTCAGAGCGAAGATGGCAATTCCCTATGATCTCCACTCACGGCACGAATTTTAAAGAAGCGTTTGGTTTTGAAAAAGACGGACATTTCCACCCCGGTGTTACAACATTTACAAAGGATGATAATGATCAAATTTACTTTGTTGCAGATGCCCCCTTTGGACCAGGTGATGATTTCTGCTCTGTTTGGCCATTATTTGACCTCCTCCCAAGTGGGTCACATGGATTCCATCCAAACAGAAAAATTAATAAAAAATCAGATTTTCAGTTAACGAATAACATCGCAATTCAAGTGACACGTTATCCGGAAGCAGTAAATTTTTACACCAATATCCTTGGAATGACTCCAGTGGACATAAAAGAAAAAGAAACAAAGTTCCAAATTGGTGGTCAACATTTTTACATTGAAAACAGCGATAATCAAAGTGTATTTTTTGAATTTGCTGTAAAAGATTTGGATCGATCTAAAAGGCTTTTACTAGAACACGGGTGTGAAATCACAAACAAATATAATGAAAAAAGCATGATGATTTCAGATCCATTTGGGTTAAGATTTCATCTTTTCGAAAGCGTTTAAGGAGGGAAAATGATTGTTCTTTGAAATGACCATACAAATTAGGGTGGCAAATATGAATAAAGGCCAAAAATGGTATGAAACTCTACTAAAACGTGAACCAGACTTTATGCCTCATGATGGATTTGCAGAATGGGAGCTTGTACCAGGAAGTTGGTTACAAGTTGCAGAAGGAAAACCAACAGAAGGTGGACCAATTCGACTAGGTGTCTTAGACATAGAGACTGAGCGTAAGAGAGTTATAGAAGAACTTCAGGTAAGTGAATTTGAGATATACACGAGAGAAGAGGTTCCAGTCAAATGGGGAACATTTGCTGATCCATGGGATAACCGGCTCGGATTTTTTGAATATAAAAAATAGCATACAAACCGTTTTAGATGACCTCCTTTCGTAAAAGTTATATAATTCTACTACTATATTTATAGAATTCCGAATCTTTTTCACTATATCTACTAAAATTAAACTTAAGGAGGTTATTTAAAATGCAACCATTTGAAATGAAGGAAGCTTCGATTTCAGGTATTCAATCTAGGATGGAATCTGGTGACTTAACAGCCAAAAAACTAACGATGCTCTATTTAGAGCAAATAGCAACCTATAATCATGCTGGGCCTAAGATAAATGCTGTCTTAGAAGTTAATCCAGATGCACTTCATATCGCTGAGTCACTTGATTTGGAAAGAAAAAAAACCGGTCCAAGAGGTCCACTCCATGGAATCCCAGTTCTACTTAAGGATAATATTGATACAGGAGATAAAACACATACAACAGCAGGTTCACTGGCATTAAAAGATCATTACGCAAAAGCGGATGCATTTATTACGAAAAAGCTTCGCGAAGCAGGTGCTATAATACTGGGCAAAGCGAATTTAACGGAGTGGGCCAATTTTATGACGGTAGGGATGCCTAATGGCTATAGTTCACACGGTGGGCAAGTCTTAAATCCATATGGCCCTGGGAAATTTGATGTAGGTGGTTCTAGCTCTGGTCCTGGCGCAGCTATAGCAGCAAATTTTGCAGTTGGGGCAATTGGAACGGAAACAAGCGGATCGATTCTTAGCCCTGCTAGCAGTAATTCAACAGTGGGTATTAAGCCAACTGTCGGCTTATTAAGTCGTACGGGAATTATTCCAATATCTAATAGTCAGGATACAGCTGGTCCCATCACACGCACAGTGGAAGATGCAGCAATTCTACTAGGTGTGTTAACAGGGATAGATGAGGAAGATCCTGCAACAAGCACGAATCCCAATATTCTCGACGATTATACGACCTTCTTAAAGAAAGACGGTTTAAAAAACAAAAGAATCGGTATTTCAAGGGACTATTTACAAGGATTACCTGAAGAGGAGCTTGAATTAGTAAATCAAGCAATCAAAGACATAGAAAAATTGGGAGCAACCATAATCGACCCAGTTGAAGTTCCTACCAAACTACCAGGGCCAACTGTCCTTTTCCATGAATTTAAAAATGGACTAAACGCATATTTATCTAATGCTAGTGCAAATGTACCCGTTCGTTCTTTAGTGGATGTGATTAACTTTAACCAAACACATGCTAAAGATGCACTAAAGTATGGACAAAAGCTACTTACAGATTCAGAAGCCAAAAGTGGAAATCTCACAGAGGAAGAATATTTAAACGATAGATTAGCAGACATTAACCAAGCACAGTATGAAGGTATCGATTCAGCAATAGAAAAAGACAACTTAGACGCTTTGGTCTTTGTAAACAACTATGGAGCCGGAATTGCAGCCAAAGCAGGTTATCCATCTATTACTGTTCCTGCTGGATATACTTCAGAAGGAAAGCCTTTAGGTATCACTTTCACCGGCCAAGCTTATTCGGAAGGAAGGCTAATAGAATTGGCTTATGCTTATGAGCAAGCAACTAAGCATAGAAGAGCACCAGAATTAGGATAAAAAAACAGTGGCTATCTCTCTTAATAAGAATAGCCACTTTTCTATTCATCATTCCAAACAATTTCACCGCTTTGTTCTTCATGATTAATTGTTACATGAAAATAATGCTTTTTATAAAAATATGCTAACCGATCAACATGATCGAAATCACGCTTCACAATGTCTCCCGTTATATATTGGAAGTTTTTCTCTCTAGCCCTCTCCTTCAAATGCTTCATCAATATGGAACCATATCCTTTATTCTCTTCCCCTTTAATATCAGAGATGTGGATTGTATTTTCTCCTTTAATTTCTGCTTGTATGGCAGAATTCCAATTTCCACGATATGGTTTCTCACAACTATGAAGCATCAACTGAAAATTTTTATTATCTCGATCTGCATAGATTACTACCCAGTTTTCATCTTTTGTTTGGTCAATACTAATTACTTCTGCATGCTTAGCTATTTCTTTAATATTATTTTGCATACGAAATAGTTGAATCTCTAAAGTATCCAACTCTTTTTTTAATTGATCTTTATCTTTATTATCCTTATCCATGTTCAAAAATGCTGAATAGGACATTTTTCTCACCTCCATGTCAAAAAAAACACAACAATTTGCTATTTTACTAGATTGAAAGGTATAATTTCAAGTGTTAGAAAATTCTATGTCGGAAAATAAAAATAGTACTTAATTCTTAGTAAAATATTCCGATATATACAAAAAGCACCTTTTCTGCAGATGGGGGATACATATGAAGAAAAAGAACAAGATCAAAAAAACAAAACCAGTAAAAGCAATAGAAAGCAAAAAAAAGCTTAAGCTTAACTTAGCCAAAGGATTAAAGTTTTGGCGCAACCTTAAAATCAGTCAAAAATATATGACTGCTTTCTACACCACAGCTGCTCTATTTGTGATTGCTGGCATTATTGTATTTTTACAGTTGAACAAATCCCAGAATGATATCGAAGCGATTAATGAATATAGTCAACGGGTAAATACGATGGCTGATATGGCATCCATTATCCAGGTTAAGGATGTGCAAATTGCCGATTACTTACTTTCTGAAAGCAACCGATACATAGACGCATTCACAGAGTACCAAGAGCAATTCGATACACTAACAGATAATTTAGAACCTACTTTACATACGGATGAACAAAAAACATTATTCAGTGACATCCTTGCAAATGATGAAGAAATGAATGATATATTTTTCAATGAAATAAGCGAAGCAGTCAATAGTGGTCAGCAGCATATGGCAGGACTTATCCGTAATCGGTCGTCTGAGCTAAGGGTAGAAACTGTTGACTTAGTAAACCAACTTATGGAAATAGTAAAGCAAGATCAGGAATCAGCCGTACAACAATCGAAAAAAGGTTTAGATGGTAGTGCTATACTACTAGCAACTGCGATCCCAGTTGCACTTGTCGCGGGTATTGTACTAATGGTCTTCATAAGCCGAACAATCTCAGCTAACTTAAAACGAGTTGTAAATATTACTTCTGAAGTTGCTGAAGGAAATTTAGCTGTTCAATCCATTGACTATCGTGGAAAAGATGAAATTGGACAGTTAGCAAATGCAGTAAATCAAATGAAAGAAAATATTCACAATATTTTAACGAAGGTTTCATCCGCATCTGATTCAGTTGCTACGAGAAGTGAACAATTAACACATTCTTCAAATGAAGTGAAAGAAGGCAACGAACAAATTGCAACAACAATGGAAGAACTGTCATCTGGTTCCGAAACCCAAGCGAACAGTGCTTCAGACTTAGCAGAAAGCATGAATGATTTCGTTCAAAAAGTTCAACAATCCGAGCAAGAAGGAAGAGGCATCGCCACTTCATCTGAAAATGTTCTTGGATTGACCACAGATGGTACGAAACTTATGAAACGCTCGGTTAACCAAATGAAACAAATAGATTCCATTGTATCCGAATCAGTTGGAAAAGTACAAGGATTAGAAAATCAATCAAATGAAATTTCAAAGCTAGTCCTTGTAATTAAAGACATTGCGGACCAAACAAACCTCCTTTCTCTAAATGCTGCAATTGAAGCAGCTAGAGCTGGGGAACATGGAAAGGGCTTTGCTGTCGTAGCTGATGAAGTGAGGAAATTGTCCGAACAGGTAGCATCATCGGTTGGCGAAATAACTACGATCGTAAAAAGTATTCAAACAGAAACCAATGATGTCGTTTCATCATTAAATAGTGGTTATCAAGAGGTTAAAGAAGGTACCGTTCAAATTGAAGAAACAGGTCGTAGTTTTGAAACTATTAATCAATCCGTATCGGAGATGGTTGAGAAAATTACTTCGATATCAGCAAACCTGAAAAATATTTCTCAAAATAGTAGCGATATGAATAACCTAATTGAAGAAATTGCTTCTGTTTCAGAAGAATCAGCTGCAGGAGTGGAACAAGCTGCAGCATCTGCTCAACAAACTTCAAGCTCGATGGAAGAAGTATCAAGCAGTGCTGATGAGCTAGCGAAGTTAGCAGAACAACTAAATGATGAGTTAAAAATCTTTAAATTGTAATAAAATAGCACGAACCCTTTGAAAATCTATGCCCAGAACTGGGCATAGATTTTTTTGCATTTGGCATAACTAAATTCCCTCAGGCAAACGAGTACCGATTGAGAGCTTAATTAATACCAATAATAAATTATTCGTTCTGTCATATAAGATATATTATGCGACGTAATGATTTGTTAAATTTGCTTTCAGTAATTGATATATAAAATGAAAGTTCAAACCGCCGCTGCGGAAATTTCACTACGCTTTCCGCGGGCTCGCGATAAGCCTCCTCGCTCACAAAGAACGCTCCCTGTGGGGTCTTATCGTCTTCGCTTTCCCGCAGGAGTCTCCGTGAATTTCCTTCGCTAGTATGAATTTTTTTATCGTTTATTTGGTTAAAACAAATACAGTGATTGGAGAGAAGGGCAGTCGACTCCTGCGGGAACAGCACGTGTCCGAGGTTGCTGAAAAACTCAAGGATTTTAAGTGATAATAAAATAAAAAATAAAAAAGAGATAATTTTATGTGTTTTACATAAAAAGTTCTCTTTTTTTGCTCATATTCCCCTTATTTTTGGTCTATGAGCTTCATGATTCGTTTTAGGTTTGTTACAAATATTGTGGTGGCTCCTTGAATTTCCATACCAAAGAGACCTGAGTCGGTGGCTTTATCGTACCCATGTCGATTCTTTAATTCACTATTTTTAGCCTCAATCATATAACGGTCTCGAGCTAATTCTTTAAACAATTCGGTCTCTTGAAATGCTTTCTGCTCTTGATGCTCCGTCGATTTTATGCTCACCGTCAATGTTTTTGATTTGGCACCTTCTTTGTAACAGCCGTCTCGCAATGGACAAACCTTACACTTCTCGATATCAAACTGATACTGATATTCAGCGTTCCTGTCTTTTCTGTTCTTGACATATTTTTTCGTCGCTAAATGCCCAGCAGGACAAACATACATATCCGCATCTTTATTGAATTCAAAACCCGTGTCTTTTCGTTCGTTTGTCAACATTGGGTTAAGTTTTGAAACCAATTGAAATTCTTTTTCTTTCGCTAAGATTAAGTTATCTTTCCCTGAATAAGCTGTATCACCAAGGACCGTCTCAACTGTCAGACCTGCTTTTTCACTTTTTTCTACCAGATTTCTTAAATACTTTCCATCACTTTTTTCGCCTGATGTGACTTCTGCCGCCACGATTAAACGTTCATCTGATATAGCGAGGTGTGTTTTGTAACCAAAGAAACTCGTGTCTTCCGATTTATGACCAGTTCGCGCATCGCGATCGGCGGATAGTTCCGTTGTCTCTTGACATTCTTCCACTAACTCTTTCAAGTAGTTCATTTTTTCTTGCACGGCTGGAATGTTACGGACATCTTCCTTCTCTACGACTTCAATCAACTTCTCGCAATAAGCCATAGACACTTTTACATCATGCTCATCAGTTGGCTTTTCTGGGTATTTTTCTTTGAGACTTTCATCGAATTCATAAGTAGCTTTCCTAACAGCCTTCGCATGTTCATTTAGATATTGGCCAGCTGACCTCGAACGATGACGAGAATGGGAGTGTGTAGCGTCCACAATTAATGTGGCTTTCACGTCAATCAAATCATGTTCGACAGCGAGTTCGATTGTTTTTTGAATCAGTAAATCTAATAAATTGATGTCTTTTAAACGTAACTTACGAAATTGAGTTAAAGAACTCGGATCGATTACAGAATCCTCGGGTGCCATATCTAAAAAGTATTTGAAAGACATATCATATTTAGAGCGTTTCACAACATCTCGATCAGATAATTTATACATCCGTTTCAACAGAAGGTATTTAAACATTCGGACAGGGCAGATTGCATTCCTTCCATTCGTTAAACAATAGTTATCCTCTAATTCCTTGTAAATAAATGAAAAATCAATTAACTCATTGATTCGGCGTAACTCATTGTCTTTTTCTATAATCAAATCATAAAGGTTAGAATACGGACTTAATGGAAGGCTTTCCTGTTTTTCTAACATGCAATCACCCACTATTTTTATTATTACACTAATTATAAAGTAAAATCGCCAACAAAACATTTTTGTTGGCGATTTTCAGAGACTTTTTCAGCAGCCTCACGTGTCCGAAGATCCCGCAGGAAGTGGTTTTTGCTTCCGAGGAAGCTGAGGCCGTGCCCGCGGAAAGCGACTGCCCGGATCGGAAATCACGTCGGTGATGCTGAAATAAACTCAACCTAAAGTTATGACGCATTATATACGTTATACGCAATAAAGTTACGAAGACTCTTCAAGTAGATGTGAAGTAATTTGAATCCGAATACTAAAATACTTTTATCCTCAGCTCTTCTAACATATATTAAGGTAGGAGGTGAAATCATGTTAGTTGTAACAACCGATAGCATTCCAGGGAAAACAATCACGGAAGTTAAAGGATTTGTACAAGGAAGCACAGTCGAAGCATGTTGGTAGGGATATTGGTGCCGGATTAAAGACACTAGTAGGCGGAGAAATTAAAGGCTACTCAGATATGATGATAGAAGCAAGAAAAGTAGCTTGTAACCGAATGGAAGAAGAAGCCGAAAAACTTGGCGCAAATGCCATTGTCGGTATGCGACTTCAAACCTCACAAGTTATGAGCGCAGCTTCAGAAGTGATTGCCTATGGAACAGCCGTTATAATCGATTAACCGAAAACGATCTACCAATAAAAAGCAGGTAGATCGTTTTTCCTTATTTAGAAGAAAGAAAGCATTCTTCAATATGATCGTTCACCATACCCGTAGCTTGCATGAACGCGTAACAGATTGTTGGACCAACAAATTTAAATCCACGTTTTTTTAAATCCTTACTCATTTGTTCCGACTCAATTGTTGAGGCTGGGACATCTTCCTGGGATTGCCAATGATTAATTATTGGTTTCCCTCCAACAAACTGCCAAATATACTTATCAAAACTACTAAACTCTTTTTGTACTTCTTGAAAAGCTTTTGCATTCTTAATAACAGAATTTATCTTCAATCGATTTCGGATAATCCCTTCATTTTGTAATAACTCCTCTACCTTCTCATCGTCATATTGACTAATAATACTTGGCTCAAAATTATCAAATGCCTTTCGATAGTTTTCTCTTCTCCTTAAAATTGTAATCCAACTTAGTCCCGCTTGAGCACCTTCTAACGAGAGCATTTCAAATAGTTCCCGTTCATCATGAGTTGGCCTTCCCCACTCTGTATCATGATAATCAATATATAATTGATCGTCTGTCGGAACCCATTTACATCGATTTTTACTCATTCTACTCTTCCTTTGTTTCTATTTTATTTTCATCATATGAAATCCAATCACTAAAACTACCTGGATATAGTTTAACACGATTAAATCCAGCCCGTTTTAGCGCAAAAATATTCGGACACGCGGATACTCCTGATCCACAAGAGACGATTATTTCAGCATCTTTCGATAAGCCTGCAAAACGGTCGTTTAATTCTTCCTTTGTCTTCCAGGATCCATCTTCTCGAAGGACATCTTTCCAGAAGAAGTTTTTGGCTCCTGGTATATGGCCCGCTTTTGAATAAAGAGGCTCTACCTTTCCAAGATAACGTTCTTTTGCACGCGAGTCGATTAAAATAGCCTCTTTTGATTGCAAATTTTCTCTAATCCGTTCGATACTTACTACCCTATCATTTTTCACGTTTGGTTTAAAATGTCTTTTTTCAACTATAGGAATGCTAGTTTCCACTTTATTTCCTTGTTCTACCCAACGGTCAAAACCGCCATCTAATAGGTATGTTTTCTCATGACCCATATATTCTAATAGCCACCAAAGTCGAGCGGCAAACATATCATTATTTTGATCATACACAATAACTGTAGTTTTTTGGTCTATACCACAGTTCCCTATCTTTTCAGCAAATGTATCTACATCTGGTAATGGATGCTTTCCCCCATGCTTTTGAACCTGTCCCGAAAGATCTTTATTTAAATCTAAATAGACTGCACCGGTTATATGGCCTTGCTCATATGCAGCTCGACCTGCATTGGGATCTGATAAATCAAATCGAACATCAACAATTACCACCCGATCATCATGTTTGTTCTGTAACTTGTTTTTCAACCCATCGACACGTATTAAGTATGACACTCCCCATCCTTGCCTCCTCCTATAAATTCGAAAATATTCCATCTACCCTTTATATTCGATAAAAGTTAAGCTTTTCCTCTTAGAAATTATTTCGAGTTACGGTATAATTACGATAATACCATTTGAAGGAGTGAATGACGATGAAAGAAGATATTATCAAACGACTTACTACATATGTTAAGGTCGATACCCAATCTAATGAAGATAACAACACGACACCTTCTACACCTGGGCAATTGGAATTAGCAAATCTATTAGTTGATGAACTAAAGGAAATCGGAATGGAAGAAGTTACAATCGATGAAAATGGATACGTAATGGCTACACTACCTGCTAATACAACTAAAGATGTACCAACAATAGGATTCCTTGCACATGTTGATACAGCAACTGATTTCACGGGAAAAAATGTTAATCCTCAGCTTATCGAAAACTTTGATGGAAACGATATTACGTTAAACGAAGAATTAAATGTTGTCTTATCGGCAACAGAATTTCCAGAGCTTCCAAGTTACAAAGGACACACATTAATTACTACAGACGGAACAACACTACTTGGTGCTGATAACAAAGCTGGAATTGCTGAAATCATGTCCGCGATGGACTATTTGATTAAACATCCTGAAATCAAGCATGGAAAGATTCGCATTGCTTTTACACCAGATGAAGAAATAGGTCGTGGACCGCATAAGTTTGATGTTGATCGTTTTCAGGCTAATTATGCCTATACAGTCGATGGAGGTCCATTAGGGGAATTACAATATGAAAGCTTTAATGCTGCAGCTGCAAAAGTAACCTTTAAAGGGAATAGTGTCCATCCTGGAACGGCAAAAAATAAAATGGTGAATGCTGGGAAAATGGTAGCAGAATTTATTATGAAGTTCCCTGAGCAGGAATCACCAGAGCATACGGAAAACTATGAAGGATTCTACCACTTAATTTCTGTTAATGGAGACGTCGAAAACACAAAGGCTTATTATATTATCCGCGATTTTGATAGAGACAGCTTCGAGGATAAAAAAGCAACACTTGAAAAACATGTGGACGAGCTTAAGAGCAAATACGGTGAATCAAGTGTTGAATTAGAAATGAAAGATCAGTATTACAATATGCGCGAAAAGATTGAACCCGTTATGGAAATTGTAAATATTGCTAAAGAAGCGATGCAAAATCTTGAGATCGAACCAATTATCCGCCCTGTCAGAGGTGGTACAGATGGATCACAAATCTCTTACATGGGATTACCTACACCTAATATTTTCACAGGTGGAGAGAATTTCCATGGCAAGTTCGAATACATTTCTGTAGATAATATGGAAAAAGCGACCAAATTAATTGTTGAGATTTGTAGGCTATTTGAAGAAAAATAGTAGTTAAAGTTACAAGCACTTTACTTGCGGCCTATGTGTATACAAAAAGCATATTCCTTATTACGAGAGTCAGATTCCCTTTTTAGAATCTGACTCATTTTAGATTTTTATAAAAAAGGAAACGAGTAAAGCAATAGCTAACAGTATTGCTAGCACACCAAACGTTAACAAGTAGCTCCCAAGATTCATTAAACCAATGGCTACTAGCGGACCTAGCATTGCCCCAATAAATAAAATAAAGGCGTAAAAAGAGTTCGCTAAAGCTCTTTGTTTCCCCCCTAGTTGACCAACCACCATCATAATAGCTGGAAAAATTAACGATATACCTGCTACATAAAGAACACTCATGCTAACAATCACCATTAAATGCTTCCCAAATCCTAACAAAAATAACCCAATAATCGAAATCCCTAATCCTAGCCTCAGCGTAGCCATTAAACCGATTTTACGCACAATACTACCGGCAAGCGGAGAAAGTATCATACCAAAAATACCAATTGCTCGAACATAGAGGATCTCCTTGTCTGTGAGGTGAAAAGGAGCACCACCAAGGTAATCTCCAAGAACTGTATACATTCCAATAAAGGTCATTAATAGGAAGATTGTGATCGTATAGCAGAATATAAAGTTTTTTTGGGAAAAGATAACTTTTGCTTGATGTATATAATACTCTATTCCTTTATGTGCAATGCCTTTTCCAGTAGAAGGTAACCCAAATTGAACACAGAGAAAGGTAAGAAAATACAGTATACTAAACAAGATAAAGACATATTGCCAATCAAATGTTTGATTGATTAAATCTGAAACAACCTGACCAAAAATTCCCGCCGTTACATATCCAAAACTAATAAAGCCAACTACTGTAGCAATTTTGTTCTTAGGAAATAAATCAAATACATAAGCTAATGCAGTAGGTGCAAATGTCGAAGCAATAAACCCTTGAATTCCACGAAGTATAACTAATGCCCAAAAAGAATGGATAAAGCCGATCATACAAGTAATAATTGTCAACGAAGCTAAGCCATATGCAATGATTCTTTTTCTTCCAAAGCGTTCAGCTAATGGGCCAAATAACAAAAAACCGATACCGTAAAATAAAGAGAAGGAACTACTAGTCCAAGCGGCTAAAGACTGTGACACAACAAACTGGTTCGTAAATGGGATGATAAGTGGCGTCGTTACGTATACACTTGAAACAACAATTAATGCACACCAAAACATTACAAAAGTGATAAAATTATAATTTGTTGTTTCAGCGGTCTTCACCTTTTGAAACACTTCGTCCATAAGCTCTCCCACCTTCTTATACTCTTCTTCTAAGCCTATGTAAAAAACTGAAGAATGTGCATGTGTCTACCTCTTATTTCACCTTGAAACTAGCAGTTATAGCCTATTGATTCTATGCGATAGTTTATGAGAAAATAAAGAGTATCGGATTATTATGGGCTGTTTTCCTTAACCACTTCTTTGGTTACTTGAATTGCTGAGATCATTCTTACTTGTCCGTAACATCCGAAGTGAGTAGTTGCATCAAACTAGAACAGATAACAATATATAGCACATCTAAGAAAGGGACGATTTTATGTTTCAGCCGAGAAACTTATTCTCCATCACAACGGTAGCGGTAATCTGTCTATTAACTGCTTG
The DNA here is from genome assembly GCF_900111445.1 of Oceanobacillus limi. GTDB lineage: Bacteria > Bacillota > Bacilli > Bacillales > Amphibacillaceae > Ornithinibacillus > Ornithinibacillus limi. The sequence continues at coordinate 81,464 of NZ_FOHE01000004.1, forward strand.
TACAAGTCCCCAAGAGGAAGGACCTGAAGCAGTAAGTGAACAGGAAGAGATCCACAATGAAGACGAAACTTCTGCATTAAATGAAAATGATATGAATGCACATCCTGAGGAAGACGCTAATGAGGATTTTCTAACCCTCCCAAAAGAAAATTTGCAAAAAGGTGACAAAAGTGATTCTGTAATAGACTTACAGAAAACCTTAATAGAAATTGGATACGATATCGATTCTACTGGTGAATACGACCATAAGACGATATGGGCAATTACCGATTTCCAACTACAAAACGACGACCTTTATGTAACTGGAATCTATGACGCACAAACTAGAGCAGGTCTAGAAAACACGATTATAGAGGAGAGTAATGTTGAACCCGGTTCAGCTCTTACCTATAAAGAAAATCAAACGTTGGATGAAGATACAATAGAGTTAGGTAATCCTTACGAGGTCCTAGCATTGGTTAATAAAAATCATGCATTACCTGCTGATTATGAACCAGAAGATCTCGTAGTCCCAAATGTACGATTCCCTTTTGAAGAAGATGTACCTAAAAAACAAATGAGAAAAGTAGCAGCTGAAGCATTAGAGGAATTATTTGCTGCTGGTGATGAAGCAGGCATTGACTTGTTCGCCCAATCTGGATATCGTTCCTATGATAGGCAGGATTCTATATTCGCATCAAATGTAAGTGCTTATGGAGAAGAAGAAGCTAATAAATTTAGTGCAAAGCCTGGGGAAAGTGAGCATCAATCTGGTCTATCTATGGATGTAACCAGTCCTGAGATTAACTATCAAATCGGTAGTGACTTTGAGGGAACAGATGAGAGTGACTGGCTAAAAGAAAATGCAGCTGAATTTGGTTTTATTATACGATTCCCAGAAGGCAAAGAGGAAATTACAAAATATCAGTATGAACCATGGCATATCCGATATGTTGGGATCACAGCAGCTAAGGAAATCATGGAGCAAGGCATTACCTTAGAGGAATATTTAGAAGATTGAAGTATACTTGTTTGAATAGATTGAGACAAAAAACCGGAACTGATTAATTGTTCCGGTTTTAACTTATACTTCCTTAACTAATATATTTGATATAGGCCCCTACTGATTCGCTTCTATTTCAGATTCTGCTACTTGCTTCACTCTTTCTACAAACTGAACAACGACTTTATCTCCCCCACCAAGTTTCATTAATAGCTTTGCTGGCCATTTTAATGGTTTATTCGTCGTTGAATAAACGAAGTACGTTTTGTCTTCGTCTAATTTTTCAACTTCGTATGTAGTCGTAATTTCAAACATATTCGCTAGTGTAAAGCCGACTTTCATTTTTTTATGATCGGCAGTATTTTCATAGAGCAATGTCTCAACATCATATTCCTGGACCTTTTTCCCCTCTTTAAACTTTTGGCGATAGATAGTTCCTACACCATTTTCTGTTTCTTTGATAGGCTCATTCTCAATTACGTTTGGCATAATTTTTTGCATATCTTCCAAGGATCCATCTAAAAACTTCCACACATGTTCAATTGGAGCATTAATATTCTTCGCTTTTTTCCACTCTCTCATCATATCAACCTTTCAGATAACCGTTAGTAATTAAATCAATTCTATCACATTGCTATCTTGAAAAAAACAAACACAATAATTACATGTGCTTGTTAGAAAGGTTTTAGTATCATTAGAGCAATTATTATTAGGAATATCACATTTTCTAGCTTTTCTACAAAGAATAACTTTTTGGACAATGTAACGTACGTTTCTGGAATTTCTTCACCAGAATGTTCCTTTAATAATTTTTTTATTGGTTTTGACCTCGGCGATAATAGTAGTGGACCAAATGCTAGAGCTATTAAAAACAATATTAGACTTAAACTATACCACCCCTGCCGGAAAAGGTAATTATTTAAAATTCCCATCCATAATCCAGTGATTAACAGTAACGTTCCACCAATCATTACAAAGATATGCAATCGATTGCGAATTGCATACGCATGTCTAAGTTCTGTCATCGTAGAAGCATGGGATACCGTAAAAATCATAAAAAAACCTGGCCCCATTCCTAAAATTGCAGAAAAAATATGAATAAATACAAGAAGTTCATAAAACGACATGTTATCCCCCCACAACTTTCCTCTATTACAAATCATTATAGAACATTCTACACTAGATTCCCGTGATAAAAGTCACAGGATAATTTGCTTTTCCTTTCGTAATCGAATACAATAACTGATAACCGTTATCAATTAAAAAGGAACTTATCATCCTTAACTAACATTATATAATACAGGGAGATATTAGATTTTCCTATTTCATAGAGAACAATGCATTAGGTGACTTTTTTGCTAAATAAGGAAGGGGCAGTTGAAGATGGAATTAACAAAGCAACAATCGCAATTAGCTCAAGTTATTCGTGAGCGCCGTGCTATAAAGAAAGGGTATAATAACAACGAAGTGAAAGAGGAATTAATAAAGGACTTATTAGACCACGCCATTTGGGCACCAACCCATGGAATGCGTCAACCATGGCGATTTATTTTCATTGGTCAGGATCAAAAACCTAGCTTCGCAAAGAAGGTTGCTGCTACGTATCCAGAGGAGAGACAAGAAAACAGAGAAGCGTATTTAAACGAACCGAACGCCATTCTAGTTGTAGTTATGGACGAACCAGAAAACCAAAAGCAGTGGGATGAAAATTATGGTGCTGTTTCATGTATGATTCAAAACTTTTGGCTACTTGCTTGGGAGCAAAAATTAGGTGTTGTTTGGAAAACGAACCCACACATATATGATCCAAAAGTAAAAGAGATATTAGATGTTGGTGAACATGAAAAAATTGTAGGATTTTTACACATGGGCTATTTTGATGAAGCGCCTGCGGAAAAAGATCGCGTAGCAATTGCAGATAAATTTTATACGTATCAAGGATAAGAACATTAAGACAAAACACCAAATGCTCGGATAGCATTTGGTGTTTTGTTTAGCTCTCATGTATCTATAGTGGTTCTACCTTACTCCCAGACGGTACTTTTTAATTGGTTATCCCTTTGATGACGTTCAATTGCAAGCTCAATTAACTTACCAATCAACTCCGAGTATGGAATCCCACTTACTTCCCAGAGTTTGGGATACATACTGATTTTTGTAAAACCAGGTAAGGTATTCACTTCATTAACATATAACTCTCCATCTTCTGTAAGGAAAAAGTCCACACGAGCCAATCCTTCACATTGTAGAGCTTCAAAAGCTTTTATTGCAGTCTCTTGAACCCTCGCTGTATTCTCTTCTGATAATTCTGCAGGAATAGCAAGATCTGCACCTTTTTCATCAATATATTTAGATTCGTAGGAATAAAATTCTGTTTGAGGAAGAATTTCACCAGGTACAGACGCAATTGGGTCATCATTTCCCAAAACCGAACACTCTATCTCACGGCCAATTACAGTTTCCTCAATAACAATTTTATTATCATATTGAAACGCTGTATCAACTGCTGCATGGAACTCTTCTTCTGTTGCGACCTTGCTTACCCCAACAGAAGAACCCTGGTTAGCTGGCTTGATAAACATTGGTGTACCTAAATAGCTTTCTACCTCATCGTAGTTTATCTTATGACGCTTGGACTTTAAGTAACTAAGACCTTTTGCCACGGAAATTCCTGCATCATTTAACAACCTTTTGGCAACATCTTTATCCATGCATACGGATGAACCTAAAACACTTGGACCTACGAAGGGCAAGTTAGCGATTCGTAACATACCTTGAAGACTTCCATCTTCCCCCAGTGTCCCATGCACAATTGGAAATACAACATCTAATTGATCTAAGCTGACAGCATTACCTGCATGAATTAATTGTTTATCATTTGAACCAGGTACAATCGCTATATTCTCATTTGATTTATTTAGCTGAATTAGTTTAGGGTTTTCTGCATTTAGTAAATAAGAAGACTGATCATTTAAATGCCATTTCCCTTCTTTGTCAATTCCGATAAGTACTACTTCATATTTCTCTTTATCAATAGCATCTACAATATTTTTTGCTGACTGAAGAGAAACCTCATGTTCAGCTGATTTCCCACCAAAAATGATGCCAACTTTTTTCTTCATCATAGACTTCCTTTCTTATTAAGAAACTTGGAATTCGCCAAGAATTAAGGTGAATGCCATAGATACACTTGCGCAGTTTATCTGCTTAAATGAACCTTCCGAATGTCGGCTTTTCCACCAAATCTTTAGAATAAAAAACACCTATATTTAAAATAGCATAAATCAGCTTGTATTTAATAGTACCAGCAAACAAAAAGATTACTAAAAAACCACGGTCCCATTCGTTTTGCCATACGCTTGGATATTTTGCGAATATGTCCAGGTTTCATGTGCGATGGTTTGGCGCTGACACCGGTGGTTTTGTAAACAATTCGACGTAGCTCTCCTTCAATAACAACTTCGTCCACATAGAAAATCAGCTACTGTTGCTAATTATAAATTCAACCTTCCGTTATAACGAACCAATTCCTACATCACATTCTTAAGTGATTTAACAAAAGAAGAGCCAGAATATACTACTGGCTCCAAAGCTACTCATGGATTGGGATAAATCTACTACAAGGTTGTAGTCTATATTATCTTATGTATCGTGTCATTTTAGTTGTTGGCAAATCAATTAGTACATTCATATATTTATTAGTAAACCTTGGATACTTTCATCAATTTTAATAGAAATAGACTAGTAAACAACCATGGTTCAATTTCCTACATAGATTATAGTGTATTAAGAAATATTTAAAGAAAGAGAGGTTTTATTTATGAGTTGTTCTCATTGTAAATCTAAAGAGGATTGCGTTTGTGAAGTAGTTCGAAAAATTGTAAAAGCACAAGATGAAGTAGCTGCTGCAGCAAACGATAATTGTTGTACAACTGGGTGTAAACAAGCAATTGAACAGTTACTATCTCCGGCAGCTGCACCAACGGATACAACAATTCCTTTCTTACTGTACTGCAAGGGAGACTGTGATCTATTTGTCGCAACCGGCGTTAGGGAAAACAGTGTCTATGAATGTGTAGAAACTGCAGTATTTCGTGCGAAAAAGGTTGATAAAGATTGCTGCGCAGTCCTAGAACTTCTAGAATTTGAAGAAACAACACCTCCCCCACTTCATCACCATAAAAAGCCTAGTGGCTGTGAAGTAATCGTACCACCTAATACTGGCAATTTAGTAGAAACAGGAATCTGTATAACTGTTGACCTTCACTGTTTCTGCGCTATTCAATGTCTATCTCCTACCACACCATTAGAAGCATAACGACCACAAGAATCCAAAACTGCATGAGAATGTAGTTTTGGATTCTTTTTTATCAATAAATTGTTTATGGTTCGAACATCCTATAATATAAAAATAATAAACAAAAAGGAGGAAAATGATGAGTGAGTTTACTTATCTCAATGACATGCAGGGAATCCAGTCGTTTATAATGGAACATCAACTTTCTTTTCTATTTATATCTCGACCAAACTGCAGTGTCTGCCAGGTTCTATTACCTCAAGTTCAAGAAATGATGGAACAATATCCATCAATAAAAACTGGATATATTGATGCAAGTGAAGTAGAGGAGGTAGCAGGTTATTTTTCGATATTTACTGCCCCAGTCTTATTGCTTTTTGTAGAAGGTAAGGAATATATTCGAGAGGCGCGAATTGTGCATATGGATTTATTTGAAGATAAAGTAAAAAGAATATATGAAAATGTGGTTGGATGATAAATAAAATATCCAACCACATTAATTTAATACTACTTTCTTAAGGAGATAAAAGATAAGTTTCTTTATTGAATCCCCAAAAAACTTATATTTCTCGTCGCATGGCTTTTAATACATCAATTTGGGTTGCTCGTTTCGCTGGACGCATCCCTGATAATATCGTAACAAATAAGCAAATTCCAACAGCAATAAATACTAAACTTGGTGGAATAGCAGAAAATTGTAGTCCCTCAGGTAATTCATCTTCAAAAGCCATTTCGATTATGAATGGCAGGCCAATATTAACTAAAACGCTAATCAGATAGGCCACTATTGTTCCAATTATTGCCCCAATGATTCCGATATAACTACTTTCTAATACAAATATCTGTTTAATTGTTTTGGGATTGGCACCAATTGCCTTCATGATCCCTATATCTGGCGCACGTTCAGTTACAGCCATTGTCATTGTGTTATATATACCAATAGATGCTATAACAATCGCAATCGTACCAACCAATATTAACCCGGCTTTTGCAATCGTAAACAGCATATTTATCTGTTCCATTTCATTAACAACAGAATAGATAGCATAATTGTTTTCTTCTAGCTTATCGGCTATCCCTTGAACTTTTTCTAAATTTTTGGCATAAACGTGCACTTCATCAAACGTATCTGTTGTATCTGTTTCGAGATTCCCTGGATCAATACCTAATTCTCCCCCAGGTGTTCCTGTGAACTCCTCAATCTCATTATATACTGATTCAGAAATATAAACGTTTTGATCCTGCATCCATTCCCTTGAAGGCTCCTGTAAAACTCCTACAACTGTTAATGAAATGGTATGAGTTCCATTTTCCCCCTCTAAGTCTTGGCGAACTTCCATATTGATCGTCTTGCCAACTAGATCATCGGGATAAATATATTCTTCTTTTACTTCACCCGTTTCTTCATCGTAGATGTTTTCGTCATCTGTATTTACCGATAAATAGTTTCGAAAATGACTTCCAACGATAACTTCGTTTTCTTTTTCAGGCATTCTACCATCCTGTAATTTCAAACCAGCCTCAACTTCGGACGGAAAATGCGTCACATAAGTCATGGCCTCTGCTTTATATTCCTCTAACATATACATAGGAATTTGACGTACCTGGTTCCTTCGCGTTACCGCTTTCACCCCATCAATCGATTCCAAATAATCGATATCATCCATCGTTAATGAACGGTATTCTCCTTCTTCTTCAAACCCATATATATCAATTTCGGTGACCACTTGTTGCTCTAAGGTGTCCTTTACAACGGATTCCTGTAAACCATATCCAACAGATGCTAGTACGATTAGAAAAGCACATCCCATTGCTGTTGCCAAAATGGTCATCATCGTTCTTACTTTATTCTTTTTAATATTTTGTCGAATAAATCGGAATTGATCCTTCCATTTCATTACGCATCAGCCCCTTCTATTAATTGTCCATCGCGAATTGTAATTGTGCGGTGACCAATACGTGCTACTTCCTCATCATGGGTAATAATTAAGAACGTAACACCCAATTCTGTATTTAGCTGCTTGATAAACGTTAGAAGTTCCGCTTCTGTTTCACTATCTAAACTACCTGTTGGTTCATCTGCAAGAATAAGAGGCGGCTCCAATACTAAGGCACGGGCAATGCTAACTCGTTGCTGTTGTCCACCAGATAATTCACTTGGATAATGATCTTTAAACGATTCCAAACCAACTTTATTAAGCATTTCCAATGTTCGTTGTTCTCGAGAAGATTCACTCTCCCCTTTTAAAATTAAAGGAAGCTCTATATTTTGAAATGCCGTCATACTTGGAATTAGTTGAAAGCTTTGAAAGATAAATCCCATATGCTTTAAACGAAAATCAGCAAACTTTGTTTCCGAAAAATCAGTTACCCTCTGATCACCTATTAGAATCTCCCCCTCCGTAGGGTGGATAAATCCACTAATTAGATTTAACAACGTTGATTTTCCTGAGCCACTTTTACCAACAACTGACACGATCTCTCCCTTTTCAACTTGAAATGATATATCTTTCAATACTGGTAATATCGTCTTATTTCCCTTTTTTCCTAATTCAAAATGATGATTAAGCTTTTGTACTGTAATCATTCATATTCCCCCATTATTATTTGGTGTCTATATCATTTATAAATAATTCATAATCTGTCGAATTGTCTTTTTCAGTTACCTCAATCTTTCCCTCATATAAAAGCTCCCCCGTTGAAAGACTAGCAATCATTACGTCTATATCCTTCCCAATGTCCTCTGAAGATGCAGTAATTAAATAAAGCCTATCTTGATTAATTTTTATAAAAGGCTCATGAGTAGAGGTACGATTCAAATTAAAAGTTTGTTCAATATCGATTTGTTCCGTTTCTATATTATAAGAAGTAACTTCTAAACTACCTTCCTGTTGATTCATGAAATAAATCAAATTATTTTGTACGGTCACCCTAGCACTTTCTAATAGAGATTCGAGTTCATTTGGTAGATTAAGCTCCTCCATCTTTGCAGTTTCGTAATCGTATACAAAGATCGATTGTTCCGTAGCTATCATGTTGTTCGGAGCTTCATTTACTTCCATTTCTGTTCCTTCATATTCCTCGTGTGACTCCTCCAGTACCCCTTGTTCCATAACCACTTTACTAATCAAGAAATACTTCTCAGGCTCAACATTCAAATTGTCATTCATCATAGATAATCTAGAAAAACTTTCTTCATCTCCTCTAGGAATAGAAAGAAGTTCTTGATTATTTTCCAATTTCAACGTTTCTAAATCAAACGTATAGCCATGTACTTCTTCCTCTTTTTCTTCATCTCCTGATCTGTTGGAAAGTTGATTTCGCGTTATTACAATCAATTTGTCTTGTACGATTTGGACATCTTCTACTGAGATCCATGCATAATCGTTCCCATTCGGTACGGATAATTCAGTGGAATGATTCTCCACAGCTTGTTTATCCAATACATCAATGTTAAATGAATAATCTGTTATTCTTGTATTATGGTTATACCCTTCATACATTACATCCGCATATACTAGTACTGAGTCATCCTCAAAGAATAAGTTCGTTCCACCCACTTTACCGCGCATAAAGTTACGATAGTCTTTTTCATATCTGTTTATTTCTGGATACATGCTTGAACCGAAGAAACGTTCATAGAAAGGCAATTGCTCCTGAAAAGTGGAACCTTGACGATTAATCGTTACCCTTTGGTACAATTCCGCTTCATGATAACTAGCATTAATTGTAAGATTATCTAGCTCCTCTTCACTACCACTTACTGTTTTAAACGTAATATCGGGAAATTCACTTGCAGCAAAGCTAGATTGTATATAAAAAGTTCCTATTGTTAATACAATAACCGATAACGTAGCTATCATCTTCCAATATCGTTTTATATTCATATATATCACACCCTAATTTTTTTCTTTAATAGATAGTTACTAGTCCAAATGGATAACGAAACAACTACTAGACCAGCAATACATTCTAAAGCAAATAATTCAATTGGGTAGAAAAACTCTGGTAGTATAAATGCTTGAACAATGACCGGAAAGATAAAGATGGTAACTGCAAACGCCCCAAAGATTAACCCAAATACAATTCCCTTCCATCGAAAGCTACGCTCGAATAAAATCGCTGTAAAGACAACGAGAACTACTGCAAATCCAATGGCATAATGGATAACAAATTCATAAAATGTACTTGGGAAAAGAATCATAAGATAATCGAATGAAGTCAATATCTCCCGAATCGTTTGATCCACTCTAAAGTCAACGGGAATCATCCATTGTAACACTCGCCTTCCAACCGGTAACATTAATAATTGTATTGCTACAAGGCCAAATACCATTAGAAGAATCGTTGTTGCTTTTGCGAAATAAACATTTATGCGTGCGGTTGGTAGCATTAATAAACGATAAATAAAGGTATTTTTTCCAAACCAATCTCGATACCAAATGAAAAACATGTAAATTAACAAGGTTACAATACATATTGCAATCGGTCCCATAAACCAAACGGTTTGGGTAATATGATAAAAACTAATCTTCCCTAGCTGCTCAAGAGCTGCTTCCCGTGTCATTAATTGCTCATATAATAAATCGTTCATATCATTTAAATACTGATTGGAACGAATAATGGCACCCAAGATTTGCGAAGCAATTGTTATCCCAATTAAAACGAGATATATTTTAAGAAATCGATTGAATTCAAAATTAACCAATTTTATATATCTGTTCATGATTGATACACCTCTCTCATTACATCAATAACCGATTTTCCTTCATTCTCACGGATCTCTTCCGTACTAAATTCCTTTAATACGTACCCTTCATTTAACAAGACTACCTTATCAATTAAATGCTCAATATCATTTATTTCATGTGTTGTAATAATTACACCACGATCCTCAATTAAATGACTTGTAAACACTTCAGCTATTTGCTCACGACTAAAAATATCAATCCCAGAGAAAGGCTCATCCATCAAAATATAATCAACATCCATTGCCAAACCGAGTAACAAATTCACCTTGGCCGTATTCCCCTTTGAAAGATTCGCAATCCGTTCCTGCTTATCCAATTTAAAAAATGAAAGTATTTCCTCAGCTCGTTTTTCATTCCAACAATCATAAAAATCATCCATAAATTGCATGGCATCTATGATTCGCATTTGCGGTAACATTGTAATTGCATCTGGAATAAACGTAATCTTTTCATAGCTCCCTTTATGAAGTTCTTCGCCATCAATTAATATTTGTCCGCTATTTATAGGTGTTAATGCTACAATAGCGTTCATAATGGTTGTTTTTCCAACCCCGTTTATACCAATTAAACAGGTTATCTCGCCTTTTTCCGCTGTGAAGGATACACCTTTTAATACTTCTTTTCTACCAAATCTTTTTTTTACATCTTTTACTTCGATCATACATATCCCTCCTAATCCTCTGATTTATTTTCGTATTTTTCTTTCACTAGGTCTAATACCTCTGATAATGGAACGTTTATTGCATGAATAGAGGTGACAAAAGAATCCACTGCTTCTAATATAAGTTCTTCTCTTACAGCATTTAACACATGCTCATCCCTTGTAATACGACTTGGTAAATTCCGTTCGGTAAAAATCAAGCCTTGTTCCTCCATTTCTTTATACGCACGCTGCGCCGTATTCGGATTAATCTTAAGTTTATTCGCAAGCTCTCGGCGTGAAGAAATCTCCTGTCCCGGCTCCAAGCGCCCTGTTGCTATTTGTTCCTTAAAATGACGAATTACTTGTATATAAACTGGGTCTCGGTTGTTAAAAGTCACACTCATAGTCACAACTCCTAAAATTCATGATGGGTTATTGTCCACCCTGTATTAAACGGTTAATACACCAAACTCAAAAAAATATGTATTAAGCAGTTAATACACTATCTAAGGTGTATTATAGACTTAATACACTTAAGAAGTCAACACGAATTTATAAATATGTTAAAATAAACTGGAATTAGGATAGAAGGAGACTCATCTATGAAACTAGTATCTTGGAATGTAAATGGGCTTCGTGCCTGTGTAAAAAAAGGGTTTTTAGATTATTTTCATAAAGTAAACGCAGATATATTTTGTGTACAGGAGACGAAATTACAAGAAGGGCAAATTAAACTTGATTTAGACGAATATTATCAGTACTGGAATTATGCTGAACGAAAGGGATACTCTGGTACAGCAGTTTTCACGAAGGAGAAACCAATTTCGGTTAAATATGGCTTAGGAGATGAAGCAACCCAATCAGAAGGTAGAATTCTCACCCTAGAATATGAGGATTTTTATTTGGTTAATTCATATACGCCTAATTCTCAACGTGATTTGGCGCGTCTTGATGTACGATTAGAATGGGAAGATAAATTTTTAGAGCATATCCAAGCATTAGATAAGGTCAAACCAGTTATTTTATGTGGTGATCTAAATGTTGCCCACCATGAGGTAGATTTGAAGAATTACAAAACGAATAAAGGAAACTCTGGATTTACCGAGGAAGAGCGTGGCAAAATGTCCCGTCTATTAAAATCCGGCTTTGTTGATACGTTACGATATTTTCACCCGAATACAGAAGGTCTTTACACTTGGTGGTCTTATATGAAGACGGTAAGAGAAAGAAACATTGGGTGGCGGATTGATTATTTTATTGTTTCCAATAGACTTGTAGAATTATTAAAAGATGCACAGATCCATTCCGATATCTACGGAAGTGATCATTGTCCAATTTACTTAGAGATCGATCACCCAAACAAATAGGAGGAAAAATATGAATAGCTATAGTAAGACCTTATTACGCTTTTCTGCAATCTTTGCTTTTATTGGAGCATTTTTAGGCTCTCATATGGCTGGTGCAGGAAGCTATGCTTTTAAGTCGGTACATGCCCATATACTTGTTGTTGGCTGGCTTACCTTATTTGCCTGGGCGGTATATTATAAACTATTCCCACCTACGAACAAGCTGTTAGCTAGAATTCATGTAGTGACAGCAATAATTGGGGCAATTGGCTTAACGACAGGTATGTGGTTCTACTATTTAAATCCTTTTGGTTTTAGTCAAACCTTTACAACTGTATTCTTTATTGTTGGCGGATCAACATTACTACTTAGCTTCGCTGTATTTGTTTTATTGACTTTTACAAAAGTAGACGAATAGCATCCCCCTAGCTACACTGATTTGCACAGCTTTTATTACACATAATGTATATAATGCGACGTAACATTTTGTTTTGACTTTCCATTACTAATGGATGTAGTTTTAGAATACCGCTACGGCAGAATGCTACGCTTTCCGCGGGCACGGCCTCAGCCTCCTCACGGACAAACCACCGTTGCGGGGTCTTCGGACACGTGCTGTTCCCGCAGGAGTCTACGCATTCTGCCTCCGCTGATGAAGCGGTTCTTATTTTGCTAAGGATAACATAGAATGATGTTTAAACATTAACGCACACAAGCCTAGCGAAGGAAATACACGGAGACTCCTGTGGGAAAGCGAAGACGCTGAGACCCCACAGTGAGCGGACTTTGCGAATGAGGAGGCTCAGCGCGAGCCCACGGAAAGCGCAGTGTATTTCCGTAGCGGTGAAAATGATATCCAAAATCTTTTAAGATCATTACGTCGCATAATACATCTACTACGCATTTAATATAACCGTTTATAATCCTACCATATTTTCATCTAGAACAGTGCGTTCGTTAGGTCCCAATTTTTTTACGATAAAAGGTTTTATGTATATCAATTCGGACAAACATAACCAATATAAAGGAGGAATTAGTTTGAAAAAAATAGTACCACATATTCGTGTGAAAAATTGTAAGGAACAAGTGGAATACTACCGAGATATCTTTGGTGGAGAAATAAAAAACACCCAATTAGCAGACGGTATCGACATGTTCAAAGGACATGAAGGCAAATATATACATGCTGAACTACATATTAATACCCACTGTATTCTTTACTTTGCTGATGTTTTTGATGAAAATATCGTATCCGGAAGCAATATTCTACTCGGTCCTGATTTTGATAGTGTAGAAGAGATAACAAACGTCTACAATAACTTGAAAGATGAAGGTCATGTACAAATGGAGCTACAAGATACGTTTTGGGGGGCAAAGCATGCAATTGTTAGAGACCGAAACAATATCTCATGGGAACTTAATTATCAAATAGAAATCAGCTAATAAAAAGCTTACAGACGATTAATCATGTCTGTAAGCTTTTTATTCTGTTATTGTTTTATTTTTTGAAAATAATCCATTATACCTAAAGCACTAACTTGCATATCTAAGTTAATTAAAATATACACCTCATGATCACTAGCAACACCCAAATCACTTAAGTAATCTTTCACCCGTTGAAGCAATCTAGCAGAAAGTTCATTATACCCTTTCCCCTCAGCAATTATCTGTTCCCCCTCTTCAACAAATATGTCTAACCATTCGGAAACCTGAATCAAAGCTTTAGTTGTTTTTTCCGTCATTCCATAGTGTCCAAAATAAATGCAATCTAAATTTCGATCAAGCATACGCTTAATGGAAGCATGCATGGCCTCTGGATCGAAATGATTCGGTGATGTAGAAGGCAAAAATAGATCTATACCTTCTCGTACCAACTGCTCATATTTAACTCCTACCGTGTCACCAGTAAACATCCCATTACTTTTTGGTTCATAAATGCTGAAATGGTGTTTGGCATGGCCGGGTGTATCTAGAAACGATAATGTACAATCTGAACCGATTTCCAGGGTATCTCCCTCTCCTTTAACAATGATTCGATCTTCTGGAATAGGAATAATTGGATCAAAAAACTCAGAGAAACTATCTCCATATATCGCTCTTGCGCCAGCAGCTAGCTTTCTTGGATTTATAAGGTGTCTTTCTCCTTTTGGATGAACCACAACACTAGCATTTGGACATTGTTGTAATAGATAACCCGCTCCTCCAGCATGGTCCAAGTGAATATGTGTCACAATAATATACTTTACTTGGTCTAATGAATAACCTAGAGAACTCAGGCCTTTCTTAATATGTTTTACAGATGGACTAGGCCCTGTTTCAATAATGGTTAATTCCTCTTCATTAATTACATACGAACCCGTACGTTCTGGTACTCCCATGTCAAAACCATCAATTAAATGGATTCGGTCGTTTAATGGAATTGGTTCTTTTGATTGCATGTAACTCCCCCTAATCACAAGATATTACTTTCATGATAGCACAACTACTAATAGATTGATTTGGCAAGTAATTAATTCTCCACCAAAAATTGATTGATTCCATCAATTAACCTCTCTGATATAGGAAGTGTTGGATTAGAATACGTTTCCAAATTTCCCTCTCTATCTGTTGGTGCATCTTTTAAAACATGATTCATGGATTCAATGAGCAAAAGTTCAGCATCCCGCTTTGCATCTTTAAGCAATTCTGCATCTTCTATAGGTACCTGCAAATCATTTTCCCCATTAATAATTAATATAGGGATTTCCAGTTTAGCGATTTCTTCAACTGGCTCGTACTTCATCCAAGAAGCTGTAAATGGCTGTACAGAAGGACGAAATATACTTTCCAGTTGAGGACTGACATTTTCCACTCGTTCTCCCTGCTTCAACGCCTGCACAATTTCCTTGCTTTCAGCCAGCAATTTGTCAGACAACTGCTCTTGAAGTTGTTGATACAGAACCTGATCGATTGACCTCCCTGCCCCAGCAATGGAGATAAAATAATCAACGTTCGTTTTTTGGGCTGTTAGCATCCCAACCAATGATCCTTGACTGTGCCCAATAATTCCTACATCCGAGAAATTAGGATTCTCTTCCAACAACTCTACCCAATCCACTGCATCTTCAATAAACTGGTCGAACCGCATTTCTTCTTCTGGTATTACTGCCAGTTGGTTTTTTCCTGCACCACGTTTATCATAGCGTAAAGTAGCCACTCCATTTTCCGCAAGCCCCTCTGCTAACATTTTTAAGCTATTATTCTCACCAGCAGTTGAATTACCATTGCGGTCAGTAGGGCCTGAACCAGGAATGATAATAGCTATCGGAAAGGGCCCTTCTCCACTTGGCATCAATAGTTCCCCATATAAAGTTCCTGCGGAGGTTTCTACTTGCAAGAATTTTTCTTCCTCCTCAGTGGAAAGGATACTTTCCCCTTTTTTTAATTCAAAGGGAAACGACTGTCCATTCTGTTTGAATGTGCCAGTAACCTTATCTTCCTCTATATGTCCTTCAAATATCATGTATTGGCCTTGAATATCCAATATGAAAACAATATTTTTATCCTCTTTCATCGTGACCGACGACAAGGGATAGTTTTGTATTCCTTGAACAGGGATACTGATATTCCCGGACACGTCTTCTTGCTCGTCAAACGTCATTCGAATTCCTAAAGGCTGATTAGGAATTTCAATTTCTCCAGTCCATTCTCCAGAAAGATTTGCAACTTCCTTTGCGTTATTTTCCTCTTCCTTACATCCAACAAGTATAATAAGAAGAAAAAATATATAAAAGATACTCTTTCTGCTCATGATTTCCTCCTAGTTAAAGTGAGTTCTTTTTCAAAAAAAGCACTAACTTATCCGCCAGTGCTTCAATCCTAGAAAAATAAAGAAACAAGCCAAGGTGCAGCATAGAGAGTCATAAATTGAACCCCATAATTTACTCCTTTACGGTGTAAAAACCCTGCAACTAAACCAACGAGGATGACACCAAATATATTCAAAATTCCCGCATCCATATAAGAAAGCATTAAGACAAGACCGATAAATAGACCGAGCATTGCTTCGTGAGGAATGTAGCGGAACACGAAAGCACAAATTTGTTGAGCATATTTTATCGTAATATAGAATGTAATACTAATTGCAACGACAGACCCTATAATGGTTGCTAATACAAAATCACCCATTGATAACATATGGTGAATATTATTTTCAGGCGTAAAAACAGGTGGTGCATTAAATAGTGCCCCTCCAGGTCCAATAGCTGTAGGAGATAACGGAAGACCAATTGCAATGAGCGGAATTAAGGTCCCTGAAATATAAGCAGCATTCGTTAACCCATCCATGCTTGATACGGCCCTTGAAGCTCGTTTAATCGGTTCCTTTATTCTACTTGTTAATGTTTCCCCGAGAAAAATTGTCATTCCGACTGGACTCATAAAGAAAGTCAAAACACCAAAAAAGGAAGCGATAGACGAAGTACCAACTTCTTTTTTGGTAAGTATTTTAAATGGATTAGGAAAACCTTTTTCGGGTGTTCTTTTCGTAAGTATAATTTCCTTGATCCCATAACGTGGTAATCGATCACGAACTTTTCTATTTAGTAGCTCCACTAATTTTAGTATGACAGGACCTAATGTGATTCCTAAGAAGAATGAAGTAAATACCGTCGTATCTTCTGGAACAACACCAATCTCCCAATAAAAGTTGCGTAGTCCTTGAATGAGAAACGCAAAAGGAAGAATTGATAATAAAGCAAACCAACGACTTTTTGTCATAAGGGCTAGAAAAACTGCGCCTCCCAAAAATACTTGGTTTGCATATTGTGAAAGTGTATCTCCAAATGGAAGAATAAAATTCGCCAATAACAAACTGAGTGGAACAGCAACTATAGTACCGATTACAGAACCAGAAGCCATCTTACGAATACTCACTTCTGGCATTCCATGTTTCTTAAGTACCATTGCATGTTCTACCATTGGTGCAGACATAACTCCTCCAGGAATCCCCGCTATCGCTACTGGTATGGAGTCTGTTAACTTTTTCGCGATAATTGCAGATATGAAAAAGGTTAATATAACAATTGGTTCAAATCCTGTTAACACCATGACCATGGTAACTGGAGCGAGCACTGCTGTTTCATCTGTACCAGGAGCAATACCGATAAGCGTGTACAACACTGTTCCTGCCAAGGAAGCGATAATCATGTGCAGAATTAATACTAAATCCATTTCCATAATTATTTCTCCTCCTCATAGCGGAACGTTCTTTTGGGTTTAATGATTATACTACATAGAATAAAACCGACTACCGCTCCTATTAATCCAACTATTAAAGGTGTTGGTGGTTCATTCGGGGCAATTAAATAACCTCCCAATGTTGTCAGACTACATATAACGAGGCAAATGACAAGATCCCTAATGTGAACAAGATCCTCCCACACCTCTATATTTTCTACGTCCTTGTTTTGATCTTTTATTGACATTTTGTTACTCCTTTGAAAAATAATATGTACGTTATTATTATACATTGGGTTATTACGGAACCAAAGAGTTTTGACAAATGGATATATCCGGCACATGAAACTTACTATTGATCCCATCAGCTTTCCAACTAAAAGGCTCCGTCACCCTTGTCATGATGCATAAATTACTCACTTAAGATAAAAATACTTATGATCAATTATAAGGAGGCTATAAAACGTGAACAACCAACAAAACCAAAACTTACAAGGATCATCTCAAATGCCCGCGCAGCAAAGCCATGGAGGCCATGAACTATTTGATGCGCATGAAGCAATTAGTGGTTTAGTAGGCGGAATGGAACAATACTTGCTTTATGAACAGCATGTCCAGGATCCCGAGTTACAAACAATGCTTCAACAGCATCAAACCTTTTTAACACAGCTCTATAATACGTTAGTCGAAACCTTGAAAACTGGCCAAAAACCAAGTGTACCTACGCAAACATATAACATGACACAGAATAACGACGTCGTGTACGGTATGCAACCATCTCAACCGAAAAAACCAGCACAATCTGCAAATGAACTTAATGACCAATGCATCTCCAGCTTTATGATGGGATGTTTAAAGTCTGCTGCATCTTCATTTACAATGGCAGCACTTGAGTCAACCAATCCCGTGATGAGAAGAGTATTTCAAGATAGTGTACCAAACCTAATTGAAATGGCTTATGAAGTATTCTTATATCAAAACAAAAATCAATATTATCAGGTACCACAACTGAAACAAGAAGATATGCAGAATTATATGAATAGCTTTGCACCAATCCAAGGCCAAATGCCACATTAAACAAAGTAAAGGGTGTCCCTATATATTGGAACACCCTTTTTATGTGGTCTTTGCTCGATGTCAACCGATGTTTGCTCGTGGCATCTCCACAAGCAAACACCTTTATTTTAGTTAATCCAATAAACGATTATTTTCATCTACATTCATTATACGTGCGCTTGTAGTTGCATCCGTATGATTATATATGCCATCCCCATTACATACGCTACATTTATATTGCCAACCTTCCTGATCTGATAAAATTCCTGTTCCATCGCATGCTTTGCATCGTTTGCTATTATCAACCATTACAAACCCTCCATTCGTTTATGATTTAATCCTGCGATCTTTCACCCAATTTATAATTCCACCTTTTAACATGATATCTACTTGCCGCTCTGATAAGGCATGACGTACTTTTATTTCTTTATTTTTTCCTTTTACTTGAACACTAAATTCATTACCTTGTTTTACTTTATCACGTAAACCAGTTGCTTCAATAACATCCCCTTGTTCAAGTTCATCGTAATCTGCTTCATTCACAAATGTTAGTGGTAGCACTCCAAAATTAACAAGGTTTTGCCAGTGGATTCTCGCAAAGTCTTTCACTAAAGCAACACGCAAACCAAGATACCTTGGTGCTAATGCTGCATGTTCTCTACTAGATCCTTGCCCATAATTAAACCCTCCAACAATTGCATGACCACCTTTATCAACGGTTTCCTTCCCACGTTTGTGATAGGCTTCATCAATTATTTCGAAGGTGAATTTACTTATTTCAGGGAGATTGCTTCGATATGGTAATACGCGAGCTCCACCCGCAAGAATTTCATCAGTCGAAATGTTATCCCCCATTTTAAGTAAAATAGGAAGTTCAATTTTATCAGGCATTTCATCCATCTCTGGAATGGAAGCTATATTTGGCCCTTTTTCCAATTGAACATTTCTCGCTTCTTCATATGGTAATGGTTCATCTAGTAGATTCACATCTATTGTTGGATGCTTTGGATCCTTCACCTTTGGATATTTCATATCGAGAGAACGTGGATCTGTTATTTTTCCTGTTAACGCAGATGCTGCAGCAGTTTCCGGACTACAAAGAAAAACACTATCCTCCCTTGTACCCGATCTTCCAGGGAAGTTTCTTGGTGTTGTGCGTAAGCTATTTCGTCCAGAAGCAGGTGCTTGCCCCATGCCAATACAACCATTACAGCCTGCTTGATGAAGGCGCCCACCAGAAGAAAGCAAGCTAGCAATATGACTTTCTTTTACTAAGTCCGTCAGCATCTGTCTAGATGTAGGGTTAATATCAAAGGAAACCCCACCTGCAATATGCTTTCCTTTTACGATTTCAGCAGCTACTGCAAAATCGCGGAATCCAGGATTTGCAGAGGATCCTACATACGATTGATAAATTGGTGTACCTTCTACCTCTTTAACAGGAACAACATTTCCAGGACTGGAAGGCTTTGCAATAAGTGGTTCAATCTCGGATAAATTTAATTCTTCATCTATGTCATAGGTTGCACCCTTATCAGCTACTAGTTCTTTCCAGTCTTCTTCCCGATCTTGTTCTTTTAAAAACCGCTTAATTTCTTTATCAGACGGAAACACAGTTCCTGTTGCACCGAGCTCTGCCCCCATATTAGCTATTACGTGGCGATCCATTGCACTTAATGATTCTAAACCTGGACCATAATACTCGATCACCTTTCCTACTCCACCTTTTACATCATGACGACGTAGCAGCTCTAGAATCACATCCTTTGCACTTACCCAATCTGGAAGTTCTCCTGTTAATTTAATTCCCCAGACTTTAGGCATTTTTACATAAAACGGTTCACCAGCAATCGCCATGGCAACATCTATGCCTCCAGCTCCCATGGCAAGCATACCCATACACCCATTTGCACATGTATGGCTGTCAGAACCAAGTAATGTTTTTCCAGGCTTTGCTAACCGTTGCATGTGGACGGGGTGACTAACTCCATTACCAGGGCGACTATGATAAAGCCCAAATCTTTTCGCAGCACTATGTAGGAATAAGTGGTCATCTGGATTTTTACTATCCTCTTGAATGATATTATGATCCACATACTGTGCTGACGCCTCTGTTTTTGCACGATCCAATTCCATCGCTTCAAGCTCTAGCATAACCAAAGTTCCTGTAGCGTCTTGGGTTAACGTTTGATCAATTTTCAGTCCAATTTCCATTCCAGGAGTCATTTCTCCGCTAACAAGATGGTCTTTAATTAATTTTTGCGTTATATTTAATGCCATCGTATTTCCTCCTTAAGAAATTAATATCTTCCTATTATATTCTATGGAGTTTTTCAAATTATTATCCCGCTTGAACAAAGGAAGACAAGTGAAATAAAGCGGAAGCGTCAATCAGTGGTGGATATATCCAGTTATATGCAGAAAAAATTTCCTTATTAGAATCAATAAATACAAAAGTTGAATCTTTTTGGTTTACAAACCGTATACATACTAATAAGCCTTTTGAAAGGACTGGGAATATGAATAATCACGAAATTGATTACAAACTTTATGGTGATGATATGCAGTTTGTTGAGGTGGAGCTTGATCCACAAGAAACTGTAATAGCTGAAGCAGGTAGCCTTATGATGATGGATGACCAAATCCGCATGGAAACAATCTTTGGAGATGGCTCCAATCAAAGTGGCGGGTTAATGGGTAAATTAATTGGTGCTGGAAAGCGTGTTTTAACTGGGGAAAGTTTATTTATGACGACTTTTACAAATGAGGGGGCAGGTAAAAAGCATGTATCATTTGCCTCTCCATACCCTGGTAAGATTATTCCAATGGATTTAAGTGAGATTAACGGGAAGTTAATTTGTCAGAAGGATGCTTTTTTGGCTGCAGCAAAAGGCGTTGCAGTTGGTGTTGAATTTCAACGCAAAATTGGTACTGGTTTCTTTGGTGGGGAAGGATTTATTATGCAAAAGCTCGAAGGAGACGGGATGTCATTCGTCCATGCTGGTGGTACTATACATAAAAGGGAGCTACAAGTAGGAGAAACCTTACGTGTTGACACCGGTTGTTTAGTTGCGATGACTGGCGACATTGATTACAACATAGAATATGTCGGCGGGGTAAAAACTGCATTATTTGGAGGAGAAGGTTTATTTTTCGCAACCTTAAAAGGACCTGGGACAGTTTGGGTTCAATCCCTTCCATTCAGCAGACTTGCAAGTAGAGTATTTGCTGCAGCTCCAGAACGTGGTGGGTCAAAAGGAGAAGGTAGTGTTGCTGGAGGATTGTTTGACCTCTTAGGAGGAGACAGGCGTTAATTAAATTTAGGTAAGCAGATCCTAATTTAAAAACGCACTCCTTAGCTTGGCGGAGTGCGTTTTTTTATAATTTCTGTCCATAGTATTTATCCAATGAAAAACCTCTTCCAAGGATCTCAGATGCATTAATGAATACAACAAAGGAGTTTGGTTCATCTTGTTGAAGTACTTTTCTTAAATACACAGCTTCCTGCTGTTCTGCAACACATAAGATCATTGTTTTGTCTTTATTGGAATATCCACCTACCGAGCGTACTTTTGTAAGCCCTCGGTCAATTCCGTCACGAATAATAGATTGTATTTTTTCTTCCTCTTCCGAGATAATTAAGATCAACTTTGAAGAGGACGTTCTTAACTGAACAACATCAATGGCTTTACTACATATATAAATTGTCATAAGTGCAAATAAAGTTAATTCTAAATTGAATACAATAATGGATCCAATCACGACAATTCCATCAACAATTAATTGCGAATAACCACTAGATATCCCGGTGAATTTTTTTACTACCTGAGCAATAGCAGCGGTTCCACCTGTCGAACCATTTCCTTTGTATACAATTCCTAGACCAACACCAAGAACAATCCCACCATAGATTGCACCTAAAATTGGATTTGTTACAGTAAGCGGAATATCTTCACTTAACCAAATAATAAAAGGCACCCAAAAAGTTCCGACTAAAGTCTTACCACTAAAATCTTTCCCCAATGCAAACCAACCAATAATAAAGATTGGTAAATTAATAATAAATTGGGTTAGCGCTGGACTTAATTCATATAGTTCAAATAAGATCGTACTGATCCCTGAGATTCCACCTGCTGCAAGCTTTGCAGGTAGCAAAAAAATATTATAAGACAGTGCTACTAAAGAAGCACCAAATATAATATAGATATACTCTTTCACAGTTTTGTTTAGCTTATTTACGATGCTCATAGATGCAACGTTCCTTTCCATTGTGAAATGCACACAAAATCTATTCTAACATAAATAGAATCATTTTTAGGTCTATTTCTCTATGAATCATAAAAAGTGAAAACTTTCCCAATGGTAAAAAATGTAAAAACGCTTGCACCTTTTTTAAATATCGGTTAGAATAAAAACTTGATGAAATTACAATCATCTATAATTAGAAGAAATATGGGGTGAATACGATGAAAAAAATCTTTACATCAAAGATAAGTTTCTTCTTCGTAGCTGTTATTTTACTTTGGATAAAATCGTATTTTATATATGTTACTGAATTTAGATTAGATATAAAAGGTGGAGTACAAGAGTTTCTTTTGTTCTTTAACCCTCTTAGTTCTGCTTTAATTTTTCTCGGTCTAGCATTATTTGCTAAAGGAAAACGTGCTGGTATATGGATTATTCTGATAGACACAATCATGAGTATCCTATTATATGCCAATGTTGTCTATTATCGATTTAACAATGATTACATCACATTACCGACAATGACTCAAACGGATAATTTCGGTAGTCTTGGTGGTAGTATTGTGAGCCTTGCTAATTGGACAGATCTATTGTTTGCAGTTGACATCATCATTCTTATTGCCTTATTTATTTGGAGTAAGAAATACTGGTCAACGAAACGTATGCATTTTAGAACACCATTATTAGTACTGATCGCAGGCGCAATTGCATTTTCGGTTAACTTAAGTATGGCAGAAGCAGATCGACCTGAATTATTAAAACGGACATTTGATCGTAACTATATCGTTAAGTATCTAGGCATTTATAACTTTGCCTTATATGATGCAGTTCAAAATGTAAAAACATCATCACAACGTGTCTTAGCTGACAGCAGTGATATTGCAGAAGTTGAAAACTATACAAAGAATAAGTATGCAGAGCCAAATGATGAATTATTTGGTGTGGCAGAAGGAAAAAATATTATTAAAATTCATTTAGAATCATTCCAATCATTCTTGATCGATTTTGAATTACATGGGGAAGAGGTTACACCTTTTATCAATTCCTTAGTTCATGATCAAGAAAAGAATTACACGTATTTTGATAACTTTTTCCATCAAACGGAACAAGGGAAAACAGCAGATGCGGAATTTTTATTAGCTAACTCTATTTATGGATTACCACAGGGTTCTGCATTTGTAACACGCGGAAATAACACGTACCAAGCTTTTTCTGCAATCCTAAATCAAGAGTTAAATTATAACTCATCTGTATTCCATGGAGATTATAAATCCTTCTGGAATCGTGACGAAATATACAAGCAATTCGGTATCGATACGTACTTTGATGCTAGTTATTATGATATGAATGAAGAAAATGTCATTAACTATGGTCTAAAAGATAAACCATTCTTTGAAGAATCTATGCCATTATTGGAATCTTTGGATGAGCCATTTTATGCACACTTACAAACATTAACACATCACCATCCTTATTTAATTGATGAAGAGGAAGCAACTATTGCTCCGGCAGAAACTGGCGATAAATCAGTCGACCGTTATTTCCAAACTGCTCGCTATCTAGACGAGGCCTTGGAACAATTCATTACAGATCTAAAAGAATCTGGCTTATATGAGGATTCTGTTATCATGATCTATGGTGACCACTATGGTATATCTCAAAACCATAACCGTGCCATGAAGGAATTATTAGGTGAAGAAATTACACCGTTTAAGAATGCACAGTTACAGCGCGTTCCATTTATCATTAAAGTACCTGGAGTCGAAGGACAAGGAACAAACCATAACTATGGTGGTTTAATTGATGTAATGCCAACAATGCTTCACTTAATGGGAATAAACGCACAAGACTATATCCAATTTGGAACAGATTTATTCTCAGATGATCATAATCAAGTCGTGCCATTCCGTAATGGTGACGTCATTACACCAGAATTTAGTGTTGTGTCAGACACTTATTACGACACGGTGACAGGTGAGGAAATAGAACCAACAGAAGAAATGAAAGAAATTGTCGAAGGTGCCCACCATGAACTGGAATTGTCCGATAAATTGTTAAATGGAGATTTATTACGTTTTTACCAACCAACAGAAGCTTGGGAACCAGTGGATCCTTCCAATTATAAGTATGGAAAAGAAGAAAATGAGCAACTTGAACAAGAATATGAAGAACCATTTGATGATGTCTTATATTTAGAAGATAAAGAAGAAAATAGTGAGCGCTAAAACAACAAGCAATCGATAGGATTTTATCCTGTTGATTGCTTCTTTTTTACATTTTTCACTTTATATAGAGCATACTAATATGGAAGCTTAGTATGGATTACGAATGCTAAGTTATACAGGGTAGAAAAAGTTTTTCTTTATTTACTGCTACGAAAAAATGACGAAAGAGGTGCTTACACATGGGTGGAAGAGATGATCATAACAAGTCAAAAGGACATAACTACCTCGCACAAACTCCAAAGAATCAGAAGGCAGATGGACTAGATATAGAGTTTTCAGAGGAATTAGCAGACCACGAAGATAAAGAGGCTCAAGCAAGAAGTCGTGCTGCAGATCTACGCGCAAAAAAAAAGAAGTAAGTACTCAGGCGATTCTTCTAACGAATCGCCTCTTTTCTAAATCAAATTATTGCAAGTAACAGAGCATATACATACAATAAGAGTATAATTTATATAAAAGTGAGGTTTATAAATGACGAAGAAAAACGTTGAAGATTACCTCAACGAAGGAATATATGGCACCCGCTTACCGAAGCAAGGCGAACGAAATTATTTTTTAGGAACATTACGTGAACGAATTGTCCTTGCATTAAAGAAAGGACAAGTGATGACAGATAAGGGACTGGAAAAGTTAGAAGAGGAAATGAAAAAAAATAAAGACGCAAAACTAATCTTTAATGGAGATGTCGCAAGTAAGTTTCTCAAAGAAGAAAAAGAACTTGCAGATAAGTATAATATTCCATATACCGTTGTCACAAACGAGGAATCAGAAACAGATATTGGTGCTGTTTTAGCTTACGATTATGCGGTTGAACGGGAAAATATCTATCTATTAGAAGAACAAGAGAATGATGACCAGGAAACCGATGAGAAGGAAGTGTCTACTTCATTCATTTCAAAAATCAAAAATATGTTTCAGTAAAATGAATATTCAATTCAGGGTTAACTGCCCGCTATTTGCATGGAAATTTGTAACTTAATCACACATAATTTCTTCCACCAAACAAATAATAATGGTGGAGGTGTATACCATGGCACGTTATTTATGCCCAAACTGTAAAACAAATCGATCCCGCTTCAATATTATCGAACAAGTTGCAAAACCTGTAAAATTGGATCCGCAAACTGGCGACATCATCAACGACTATACATCAGGACCGGTTGAGGTCTTCCATACCACCTATAAGGGGCCAAAATATAAGATTCAGTGTGGCTCTTGTGGGCTAATAGAGGATGAACAAAATTTCATTAAATTTGCAGAATACGATAATCAAAAATAAAGTGAGTCTTCAATCAGTGGGAGTTACATAATCCCCACTGTATTGTTAGGTGACGAATCGGACACTTGACTTTCAGTCGATCCCCACTTAACTTGGTTTTACTTTGGTTGGATCACATAGTTTAAGTTGTTACAATAAGGTTAGGAGGGGTTATATGCGTTTAAAAGATAAAAAAGTAATTGCCTTAATAGATGAAGATTTTGAGGATCTAGAACTATGGTATCCCATATTACGTCTTCAAGAAGAAGGCGCACAGGTTGATTTAGTAGGTAAGGAAGCTAAAAACAAATACATCGGAAAATATGGTGTACCAGCAGAATCTGATTACTCCTTTTCTGATATTACTATAGAAGATTATGATGCCATTTTAGTTCCTGGAGGATGGGCACCGGATAAACTACGGCGCTTTCCAGAAGTCCTCGATTTCGTGAAGCACATGGATCAAGCGAAGAAACTAATTGGGCAAATCTGCCATGCAGGTTGGGTGTTAATCTCTGCGGATATTCTGCAAGGTAAAAAAGTTACCAGTACACCAGGTATTAAGGATGATATGACAAACGCTGGAGCTACTTGGGTTAACGAAGCTGTCACGGTAGATGGACATCTTATCTCTAGTCGCCGTCCGCCAGATTTACCTGAATACATGAAGGTATTTGCCGATAAGCTAGCGGAACAATAACTATCAATTTTATTTCTAGGTATTCTTCTTTTAGGATACCTAGATTTTTATCTTTCATAGGATGAGTGGTTTAACTCTGAAATGGAAAATCTTTACGTCATTATTACTACTAGGTATTATATAATGATAGAATTGAAAACAAAGGACCTTTACACATAGAAAGCGGTTCCATATAATAAGATTAATTAGCGATATAATTCAGGGAGTGATTACGTGGAACGAATTGAAGAAGGTACATTGCTATGGGAACCGAATGAACAACAAAAAGTTAACTCAAATATCTATCAATATATGAATTGGTTAAAAAGCCATAAGAAACTTCATTTTTCCGATTATCATTCTCTTTGGGAATGGTCCGTTCAAGAAATAGAAGAGTTTTGGGAATCCATTTGGCAGTACTTTGACATTCAATCTGATGGAACCTATGAGTCTGTTTTAACAACCCATCAAATGCCTGGAGCCGAGTGGTTTTCTCAAGCATCACTTAACTACACGGAACACATCTTTCGCAACCGAGATAAACATACAACTGCCATTATACATAATTCAGAAATTCGCAAAAGAACTGAAGTAACCTGGGAAAAGCTTTATCAAGATACGACAGCTTTACAGCAAACATTAATGAATTTAGGTGTGCGAAAAGGCGATCGTGTCGTTGCATATGTTGCAAATATCTATGAATCTACTGTTGCATTTTTAGCAACTGCTAGCTTAGGCGCCATTTGGTCTAGTGCCTCCCCTGATTTCGGAACTCAAAGCGTTATTGACCGATTTAAACAAATTGAGCCAAAAGTTATGGTAACCGTAGATGGATATAGCTATGGTGGAAAAAAGTTTGATCGAACAGCTATTGTTGAAAACATTCAAGCCCAACTTCCGACATTAGAAGCAACAATCGCAATCCCTTACTTAAACAACAATGCCGACTTTAATCATTTGAAAAATGTTACGTTATGGGACGACGCCATAAAATATGACGGTAATACAATTCTCACTTATGAACGTGTACCATTTAATGATCCGCTATGGGTTTTATTTTCGTCTGGAACAACTGGAAAACCGAAACCAATTGTGCAAAGTCAAGGTGGCATCCTTTTGGAGCATTTAAAAGCACTTAGCTTTCACGTCGATTTAGACGAAAATGATCGCTTTTTTTGGTTTACGACAACTGGCTGGATGATGTGGAACTTCCTTGTAGGTGGATTACTTACAGGTAGCACAATTATCTTATATGATGGTAATCCAGCATATCCAGACAAAAAAGCGCTTTGGAAACTTGCAGAAGACACATCAATGACGGTATTAGGAACGAGTGCAAGCTACATTACTGCATGTATGAAGGAGGATTTTTCACCAAAAGAATCCTTTCAATTATCCCAATTAAAGAGCATCGGTTCAACCGGCTCCCCCCTTCCGCCAGAAGGATTTAAATGGTGTTATGATCATGTTAAAGAAGACCTTTGGATCGCATCTGCAAGTGGTGGTACGGACGTCTGTACCGCATTTATTTTAGGGGTGCCTATTCTACCAGTATATGCAGGTGAACTACAATGTAGGGGATTAGGTGCAAAAATTGAAAGCTTTACCGATGAAGGGGAAGCTAAAATTGAAGAGGTGGGCGAACTTGTTTTAACAGAACCATTCCCTTCAATGCCAATCTACTTTTGGAATGATATTGACGGATCCAGGTTAAGGGAGAGCTATTTTGACATGTTCCCAGGAGTTTGGCGTCACGGAGATTATTTAAAGGTTACAGAACGTGGTACATGTGTTATTTACGGAAGATCTGACGCTACCATCAACAGAGGTGGAATTCGCATTGGAACAAGCGAAATTTATCGAGCAGTGGATCAAGTAAAGGAAATAGCTGATAGCCTAATTGTAGATATTCCAAAAGACAACGGGGATTCCTTTGTTCCATTGTTTGTGATAATGAAAGATGGATATGTTTTAACAGCAGAAATTAAACATGCAATTAAACAACAAATTAAAACACAATGCTCACCAAGGCATGTCCCAACTGATATCTACCATGCACCAGACCTACCAAAAACCTTAAACGGCAAGAAGCTTGAAATACCGGTTAAGAAGCTTTTAATGGGTAAACCATTGGATCAGGTAGTTAATAAGGGATCTTTAAGTAACGAAAAATCATTAGAGTATTTTTTGCATTTTGCTAAACAAGAAATGTATTAAGCAACAGAAGAAAACGGTGTCTCCTAAAAAGGGACACCGTTTTTTTATATAGGAAAATAATTTCACAAAAAGCGATCTCTGACCTCTGGAGGAGGCAACATACAACTGTCTCTTTTACCAAACCACTTATATCGATTTTTGGCTATTATCCCATATGCAAAATCCCGAATCGGTTTTGGAACAATGAGGAATCCATATAAAAGTCTCCACAAGCCCTTCAGGTTTTTACATATTCGAAGAGCTGCTGATGATTTGGAATAATATTTATTATTTTCGATTAAAATCATGCTATCTATATCAGTTGGAACATCGAAATCTTTTATAAGTTTTTTTCCTGCGTCGCTCTGTAATGATGCAAATTGAAAATAGTGTTTTTCATCTCTTTTTAATATAAATTGAACACTCTGATCACAAAAATTACAAACACCATCAAACAGTATGATACCACTCATGACAACCCGCCTCCATGTAAGCCATGCTTCACCTAAACTATAACATGATAAAGTATTGAATTCTATGAAGGAGGATGAAGTCCCGAGATGCGGTAGCATGAAGAGGACTAGCAGTTGCCATCAATAAGCAAAATGTATTTCCGTTCCGGGTCCTCCCATTCTTCGGAACGCACGTAATTTATATCAAATTTATAGAAACACCTAATGATAATGTTATTAGGATAAATTCATTTGATTGGAAACAAACTTCTTCGTTGCCAAACTAACAATAACATAGGCAAAGAAAGCAACAAAAATTGGTAAAACAACTGCATGCATACCAAATGGTTGTGCAAATACCTCAAAGTCAGAAAGAATATATAAACCTACCCCTACAATCATTGATGCAATTGCGCCATATTTGTTTCCATGCTTCCAGTAAAGCCCCATTACAACTGGCCAAATAAAGGCAGCCTCCAAACCACCAAAGGCGAATAGATTTAACCAAATAATTAATTCCGGTGGATTTAAAGACATTAAAAATACAATAATCCCTAATACGGCTGTTATACCAATACTAAGCCATTTCACACGTTGGTGAGATGCTTTTGGCTGTACATAATTTAAATATACGTCCTTTACAATCGATGAACTAACTAATAATAACAGCGAATCAACGGTAGACATAATTGCAGCCATTGGTGCAGCCAATACAATTCCAGCTAGCCAGGCTGGCATTACTTCAAGGGCAATTAACGGCATTACCGTATCTGGAACATCAATCCCAGGTAAGATCGGCCTTGCAAAAACACCAATCAAATGCATATTTAACATGATAAATCCAACGACAATCGTCCCAATAATTAATGCTCGGTGCATGGAGCGAGAATTTTTGTAAGACATAGAGCGTACAGCAATTTGTGGTAAAGCAACAACCCCAACACCAACAAGGATCCAAAAGGAAGATACATAGGCCGGTGTTAGACTAGCTTCCGAGCCAAATGGCGTAACTAAATTCGGATTTTCAGCTGTTAGATCCCCTATAATAGAGGAAATTCCACCACCTGCAATAATGACAGCAATTAACAAGATCAATGTTCCAATAAACATAACAGTTCCTTGAATTGCATCTGTTAAAGCTACTGCTCGAAATCCACCAATTGTGACATATAGTAAAACGGATAAAGCAAAAATAAATAATGCAGATATATACGATAAACCTGTAAGGGATTCTATTAACCTAGCTCCACCAATCCATTGAGCTGCCATAGCTGAAAATAAAAAGATAATAATACTAATAGCAGAAAATAGTACAACCCACTTTGATTGATAGCGCTTCCTCAAGAAGTCAACCATTGTTACAGCTTTATACTTTCGAGTTACAATCGCAAACTTCTTTCCTAAAATCATTAACACAAAATAACCTGTTGCTACTTGTGACATCGCTAGTAATACCCAGCCTAGCCCTTGTGTATAGGCCGTTCCAGGTCCGCCAATAAAACTACTAGCACTTCCGTATGTAGCAGTCATTGTCATTGCTAGTACAAAACCACCTAAACTTCGTCCGCCTAAAAAATACTCATCTAGAAAGTTATTGGAGGATTGAACTTTTTTCCCTGCATACATTCCAACACCAAATATAATGATTAAAAATCCAATTAGTGGGATAATCGCTTCCCAGTTCATTTATTTTCATTCCCTTCTTCCTCTTCATCATCAAAGGGAACCTCTACAAAGAATTTCTTCACTATAAAGGTTACCAATACTGCCATTACAACGAAGCCAACTACACAACTGTAGAAAAACCAATCCGGTAGTCCAAATACATAGGTGTATTCTTCTGGATCTTTGCTTCCCATTCCATAGGCAAAAGCAAACCACCAAATAAAATTAAAGATAACCAATCCAACACCAATTAACGCTTCCCGATTTGCTATTTTAAACCGGTAATCTTCTTGCATGTGTAGACCTCCTTTATTATTAAAAAACTAGTTTACTATTCATCACTTAATAATATACTGTAAAGACACCATAAAAGAAACAGTTAATTTATAATTTTCATATGTAAGAAGCAATTTAAAACATACGTAGAGAGTTTTACCTTATTTGACTACTGAAGATGATGGTTGCTTGTTATATCGGCGAAAAAAGAGGCATTCCCCCTTAATTGGAGAATGCCTTTAAATTAGTCTTCTAAGTTTACCTTTAGAACCTTAGCTTTCACGTCAATCATTTCAAAGGTTTTTGAATTACTACCATTGGTAACAACTAAGGTTACCTCTTTATCTTTTAATATATCAACTTGTTTTTTATTCAGTAGTAATTTTCTAGGCTTTTTGGCATTGTAAATATTGATTACAACCTGAACACCATCTTCTAAAGCTTCTAAATCTCTTGTGTGTACGGTAGCTGTTCCATTGTTTTTCTTCGGTTCTATTTCTACTACGGGTCTTTCTTCTTCACCAGGCACTTCATCCATAACAGCGATTCTACCTTCTGGACCATAAACGATTGGATTTGATTCAGAACTATTCAAACTACGAACAAAATCAACGGTTGCATCGATATCTTCTGGTCCCATAATTGGATTCTGACCAAGCTCTTTAATTGGCCCTTCAGAAGTTCCCATATAATTGTTTATAGTTAACGTATATACTGCCTCTTCATTGATAGGAGAACCATCTGGTAAAGTAATTTCGACAACCTCTTGAAGTTCCGGATTAAATGTATAATGGAATCCTGAGATACTATAGTCAGAACCGTAACTAGATAATTGATCATTTAATATAGGGTAAAGATCTGCACCTTTAATTTCAACACGCATAAGCGTATTTCCAAAGGGCTGAATGTTATATAATTCTCCCCATGTAATCGGCCCCTCTAACAATACATCTCTAATTCCACCACCGTTCATCATAGCGAAATCACTGTCCATTGCCCAGTTCATACCATCTGCAATTAAATTACCTAAACCATGATCAGAATCATTCGTATAACTTCCTGTTAAATCTTGAAAGTTATATCCAACCACTTCATTTATTATTGATGCAATTTCCTCTGCGTAAGTATCTAAAATGGTAGCTACTTTCTCATCTGGAGTATAATCTGCTTGGTTTACAAATTCTACTTCCGCTTCTTTTTCAAAAATGTCTCCTGTCGTACGATCAATTTTCAAATCTACATCTGCAAATGCTTGACCATACTCTGCAGCTTGAACAATTAACTTATTATCCACAACCGCATCTACCACTTGATGATTATGAGCTGCAAAAATAACATCCACTGCATCATCAACATCTCGAGCTAAGTTGGCTGCATCACCAGTTGCACTTTCTCCGGATTGACTTGCAGGCATGTGAGCCAAAACAATTATAGCTTCGACGCCCTGTGCTGTTAGTTGTGATGCTGCATCATTTACCGCTTCTACTTCATCAGTGAATGCTACATTTTCCAAGGAAGAAGGCATAACCATATTGACTGTTTCCTGCGTATTTACACCTATAAAACCAATCTCCACTCCATCGACTTCCTCCACATGGAATGGAAGTAGGAAATTTTCACCTGTATCCTCTTGAATACAATTCGCACAAAGTACCGGGAAATTCATACCATCATAATCATCGGTCCCAAGGCCATCTGGATGCTCTCCACCGTTCACCATTCGTAGCAGTTCATCAAGCCCTTCATCAAACTCGTGGTTCCCTACAGTACCTACATCAAATCCAATTTCCTCCATAATCTCTACTGTTGGTTCATCCTGTAGTAAGCCTGAGACTGGGGAGCTTCCACCAATCATATCGCCTGCATGTACGATGAGTGTGTTTTCATTTCCCATCTTACGTTCCTTTATTGCCGACGCCGTATAATCCATACGGCCATACCAATCACTATTGCCGTCCCCATCAGGATCAAGAGTATATTCTTGATCAATTTTCCCATGCAGATCATTCATGCTTAATAGTTGTAATTCGAGAATATTCGGATCTGCATTATCACCTCCATCTACAGGTGCATATCCATAAGACTCCGCTTCCTCTGCACTGGAGAAAAAGATCCGTTTTTCTACCGGTACATCTGCCCAATCTTGTGGTTCCACATACTCCAGTGTGTCCGAGTTCCCAACATAGCGTAATAATCCTTTTTGATCATCAAATGCTCGAAATACAAAAGGTAGTTCAAGTAATGGATTTTCCGAATTCCATATACCAAGCTCTGCGTCTTTTGCTTCTTTGACTGCGTTTTGATAATCTGGGTATACTTCTTCATCAATCGGAGCTATAAAATACGTAGAAGCATAACCTTGTGCCACCATTTCTAAATTAATATTTATATCATCGTCTTTTCGAATGACTTCTGCTAAAATCCTTCCATAATCATCTGTTGGTTCATCACCTATTTTTAAATATATCTCATCACCTGGTTGCAATAACTCACGCATATAATCTGTTGCTAGATCTCCATAATACTTCTGATTAGCGTTAACCTCTTCTCTATCCGGATCATTATTATGTGCAGCATATGTTTCTGGTGTATCCATATTCAAAAACCGTACTCTTGTTTCTCCGAACACGGGATCAGCAACACGAATCGTATCACCATCCGTTATGCTTTCAACAGTGGTTTCATAAAAACCTTTGGCAGATGGAGGCGCTGGTTGTTCCGCTGCTAGTTCGATATCAGCCTGCTCCGTAGGAATTAACTGATAATCGTTATATTGACTTACAATTGCTGTTACATCATACCATCTATCTGAGTCTACTTGAGAAATATCTAGCGCATTTTCCATCACACGTAAGGTCGTCCCATTAAACTCTTCATCTATAAAGGAAACGTTATATCCTCCACCAGCAGGAGTGTCAGGAATGTTATGAATATAACCGTTAACCTGAACCAATTCACCTTCATAAGACTCAGCTACCTCAGAATCTTGTAAGTCTTCAAGTGTGATTTGTTGTGCTTCAGGTAATTCTTGACCCTTCTCCACTACTTCTATTGAATCTGGAATAATTTCTTTTAAACCATTATAGGAATCTAGTTCCCCTACAACTTGAACCAAATCACCTTTTTCTAGATTTGGTAGTTCTCCTTG
This sequence comes from Oceanobacillus limi, assembly GCF_900111445.1. Classification (GTDB taxonomy): domain Bacteria; phylum Bacillota; class Bacilli; order Bacillales; family Amphibacillaceae; genus Ornithinibacillus; species Ornithinibacillus limi. The sequence goes on from NZ_FOHE01000004.1 coordinate 115,900, forward strand.
CTCATAGGAAAAAAGGTTAATTCCTCCGGTGTCATCTTGAATATAGGTCGTAAATTGTGAGCCATTACTAATCGCTTCATTAGCTGCTGTTACAATTCCTTCCACTGTAACTATTGTTCCATCACTAAGCTCACGAGCATCGGCAATGTCAATCGTTTCACCTGGTTCACCTGGTTCTCCAGGATCATTAGGGTCCACGCCATCCATTGTATGGCTTCCAAGATACGCAAATGTATCCTGAGCGTAGTCCGTCCACTCCATTTCCTCATACGTATTCTTCGGTGCAGTAACAGACGCATCTCTAACGAACGTCTTATCTTGTCCAAAGCTCTCTCGTTCACCGACTATTCCTATAACGTCTAATACTTGATCATTTTTTGCGAGTACGAATGCGTCATCTCCATTGAAGTTTATAAGTGCACCATTCGTCATGTCAGACACATCTATTATGGCTTGATCAGCACTTGGATGAGCCATCACAAGGACATCTCCATGCTCCAATTCGCCAGACAGATTCAGGGTTTGCGTTGGTGTACTAGCCCCATTGCTATACAATTGTAGTTGATATGCTCCTAAATCTACTACTTGCCCGGTCCCATTAAAAATTTCAATTGCTTTATTATACGAGCTGCCTTCAATATACTCAGAGATAAACAAATCCTCAGCAAATTCTTCTTCGCTTTCCGCTGAGACTTTCATAGTAAATACCGATGAAAAGTTCATAAATACAAGCGCAAAAATAAGAAATAAGTAAAACCCTTTTTGAACAATTGAATTTTTCATTCGTACCCTCCATTTAATATAATATTGTGTTACATTATACGAATCTAACACACTATTAATATGGCATAGAACTTAGTAAGATACCATTAACTAATTGTAAAAATCCTAGAAACTCGGTCTATTTATCTACTATTTTTCATAAAACAGTTAATTTTTCCTATATGTTATTAGATGAGTTTAATTAGGATTGAGTTGATATAAACATAAGAGGTCTTATATAATAATATATAAGTATTTAGGGGGCATTAGCTCAGCTGGGAGAGCGTTTGTCTGGCAGACAAAAGGTCAGCGGTTCGAGCCCGCTATGCTCCATCAAACCAGCATTCACATTTGTAGGTTTATCAGGTTTGGATTGTTTGTTTGTGCAAAAACAAACCTTTACCCTACCCGATAATATAATTGATCAGAATAACGGAATGAGGATCCACATGACTTACAAACTGGTTCCTCATTCCGCTATTTGGCTAGAACTCCCCTTCTCAAGGGTTAAATTGGTTCCTCGTTCCTCTATTGGTGCAATTAGTGCCTTCATTCCGCTTGATTTTAATACATAACGGAATGTCGATCATATAATCTTCAACTATCATGGTGTTTGAATGGAATAACGGAATGAGGTTCCACATGACTTATAAACTGGTTCCTCATTCCGCTATTCGGCCAGAACTCCCCTTCTCAAGGGTTAAATTGGTTCCTCGTTCCTCTATTGGTGCAATTAGCGCCTTCATTCTGCTTGATATCGGTAAATAGCGGAATGTCGATCATAATACCTGCAAATTATATGGTGTTTGAAGGGAATAGAGGAATGAGGATCCACATGACTTACATACCATTTCTGTATCACTTACCGAGTATTAAGCTTATACGTTCTCGCTCGTTGTTTGCCACTTGCAACAACCAATATCTGTTGTTCTACCAATTGATGTAATATTTTTCGGGAATGACGATCACTGATTCTCAGATGTTTTGCGAGTTCCAGTGGGGTAATTGGCCGAAGCATTCGTCGCGAAAATCGTACCGTCTCTGCTTCTAACCAGGATAAATGAGAGGGGGCTTTTGTTGAAATAAAGTTACCGATAAAGGAGAGAATGAGTTGTTGACACTGTTTGGGTTCGTCTTTGATGGATAAGTAAGCAATCGGAAGAAAAGTCCAGCCGTCTAAAGTTAGCAAAGAATGTCGCCAGCATAAATCTTTAAACCTTCTAACATCAAGATCTCGAGCATGAGGACCGTAACCTTGAATCTCTATTCCTCCTTTAGCATCTCTAGGCATATAGGCAAGATCAAGATAACGGTATCCGTTATTGAAGTCTCTTACTTCCCATTCTGGATATAAATAGTCAAAATTGCCAATGGTTGGATACCAAATAAGACGTAGAAATTCAACAGTTCCATGTCCTAATCCTTTCTCCAATATTTCTCTTCTGCGATGATTCTTCTCTTCATTAATATTTTTTTGAAGCCAATCGTTAAATGCTTCTTTAAATGGTTTCACAGTACCACATCCTTTATTAAATATTGATTTAAAGAATAATGAACAAGGATTTTTTGTGAGTAGGAGGGGAGGAACAACAAAACGGTATTAGAGAAGGGAAAATTCTACCAATATAAGACACTGTTATGGTAACTCACTGTTTAATAAATAGCAATAGTAAGCTTAGCGCGCTAATGCCATTACAAACTATTCCAAAATAAAAATGATACCCCCTAGTAGAAGGTATCACTTCTTATATCTCTAAATTTGAATTTATACTTGAATAGCCATTTCTACTTCCTTACCTTTTTCTAAAACAACAGGCTTGCCATGATGCATTATCTCCAAGCTGTCGCCTTCTTCAATGGTATACGTGATGACTTCATTCTCCATCCGAACCTTAAGCAATCGACCTTGGTACTGCAAGTGAAATGCTAAGGAATTCCACTGCTTAGGTAGTGTTGGTTGCAAAGATATCCCACTTTCTTTTACCCTTAAACCAGCAAATCCAAATACGATAGCTAACCAGGTTCCACCCATATTTGCCATATGAAGCCCATCTTTCGTATTTCCATGTGTATTATCTAAATCCAATCTTGCTGTTTCATTAAAATATCGATATGCTTTGTCATCATAACCAAGCTTTGATCCCATAATACTGAACACACAATACGACAGGGAAGAATCATGTGTGGTAATTTGCTCATAGTAATCATAGGAATTTTTAATTGTTTCTTCGTCTTGTTCATCTTCTAAAAGAAAATGAGCAAGCACCGTATCTGCTTGTTTACACACTTGATAGCGGTACAATGTTAACGGATGATAATTAAGTAGCAACGGAAATTTATCCTTAGGCGTATTTTCCAAATCCCAGCGTTCTTTTTTCAAGAAGCTATCATCCTGAGCGTTGATTTTCAGGTCTTCGTCGTATGGCAAGTACATATTTTCTCCAGCTTCCAGCCACTCATTGACTTCTTGTTCCGTTACATTAATTTTACTAGCCAACTCTTGTAACGATTCCGTCTCTTTTAACTGTTGATATACTTTCGCAGCCCATAATAAATTATGTTTAGCCATCGCATTCGTATAATAGTTATTGTTAACAATGCAGGTATACTCATCAGGACCTGTTACGTCATCAATTCGAAATTGTCCATCCAACATATGCCCAGTATCTACCCAGAGACGTGCTGTTTCGAATAGAACTTCGGCCATATACGTCTTGAGAAGATCCTCGTCCTTTGTTACTAAATAATACTGGATAAAGCTGTATGCAATATCTGCACTGATATGATATTGTGCCGTACCTGCAGGGAAAAATGCCGAGCTTTCTCCGCCAGTAATCGTTCTCCAAGGGAATAACGCACCTTTCGTGTGCCCCATCTCTTTCGCTCGTTCTCTCGCACTATCTAGCACAGAATAACGATGCAACAATAAGTTTTTAGCTATTTCAGGGTTAGTCATTAGGAATACAGGGAACATATAGATCTCGGTATCCCAGAAATAATGCCCTTCATATCCTTCGCCAGATAATCCTTTGGCTGCGATATTACTAACCGAATCTTTACCAGCTGATTGCAATAAATGATATAGATTAAATCGAATTCCTTGTTGGAGCTCATCGTCCCCATCAATTTGAATATCAGATTTACTCCAAAATGCATCCAAATAGCGCTTCTGTGCGTCCAACAGATCTTCAAACGTTTTGTTTTCCAATTCGTCCTGGATAGCTAATGCCTGTTCCACAACCGTTTTCCCGTGTCTGAGTGTATCTGTGTATACATTAAACTTTGTGAAATCGATGACTCCATTCCCCTCACAAATATACACTTCTTTAACCCCTGTATCTGTAACTTCGCTATCATATGAGTTGGTAGTAGAGACCCTAGTTGATGTCACACTAGCAACTTCTAGATTAGTTACATAGGTAGTATCCTTTACGACACTATATGCCCCCTTCTTATCCACCTCACTCACTTTAAGACGTTTCGCATGACCTGAAGCTACACGTGGATCACTCTTATCAACAAAGTTGGAAACATCCCCTTCAAGCGTTGAAACGATCTTCACCTGTTCCACATTACTACCAGGTTCAATTCTCACATCAATAGCAAATAGTTCTTTCACTTCAAAAGAAACAACGCGTCTGAAGTGGAGCTTTAATTCCTTCCCTTTTGGAGACTTCCAATGAATAATCCGCTCTACAAAACCAGCATCAACATGTAAATTCCGTTCAAATGCAATAATTTCTCCATCAAATAGGGAAAATAACTCATCATCAATGTAAATATGGATTCCTTGACCATCAATAATATTTACCAGCTTCTGTTGCGTTTCTGGAAAAGCATGTAGCTTTTCCCCATAAGATATCTCCGTTTCATCATGGAACGCATTAATATACGTACCACGAATAGATTTATACCCATCATGATAACCTTCTTCAAAATTACCACGCACTCCTAGATAACCATTTCCTAAGGAAAGCAAGCTTTCGTTTACTAATAGATTTTGATTATCCAACTCGGACTTCGTTAACTTCCACGTCATAATTAAACACTCCTGGCAGTCTATAATTCTTAAGGTTTTCCCTTCCAGCTTACATATTGTCTTACAATTTCTTCAAAATTTAATTTAGCTGTATCCTCTACGATATAATCTGCGGCAGCTAAATGGTCTGATGAACCAACGCCAACGGAGAACATCCCCGCTTTATTAATCGCTTCTACTCCGGCTGCTGCATCTTCAACCCCAATACAATCGGAGTATGCTATCCCTAGTGTATCTGCTGCAGTTGTAAATGTTTCTGGATCTGGCTTCCCTTTACTCACCTTTGCCGCATCCACAATATAATTAAAGTAATTTGTTAGACCTAGCTTTTCTAGCACCATTGATGCATTTTTACTTGCAGAGCCAAGAGCAATTTTAATTCCACTACCCTGGATCTCTTTAAGTAAATTTTCGATACCCGGTAAGGTGTGTTCACCGTCAATTGAAGCGATAAGGTTTTTATAATATTCATTTTTATCATGAGCACGTTGTTCCTTATCTTCCTCGGTTAAGGATAAAGCAGGATTTAAAGCCAAAATTCGTTCTAGTGATTCCATACGACTAATACCTTTTAATTGCTCATTAAACTGTCGGTCAAACGTAACACCAAGCTCCTCGGCTAGCTTTTTCCAAGCTAAATAATGAAACTCTGCTGTATCTGTAATAACTCCATCCAAATCAAAAATAAATAACTTCGGCGATTGTGACATAAACCTTATTCCTTTCTGAAAAAACTTGTTGTATTTTTATCCCGTATGTAACAGATAGCTAGATCCTCACCATAGAAAGTTCAAGTGATAAGGGACTGTACACAAAAATCCTATTGGTTCAACTAACAACTATTGGAAGAAGGCTCCTCCTGATTAAAGGGTCGCTTTAATCCATATCCATCACACAACGAAACCCAATGTTTCCAGATGAACTATCCGGTGTATTAGATGTCCTTGCCGCCACACGGTAGCGATTGCAATACGAATCCTGGCAAAGATAAGATCCACCTCTCATTACCCGGCTATCCCCATTCTTTGGACCTAAAGGGTTTGTCTTCTCACCGAGTACGTGAATATCTTTTTGGAACCAATCCGAACACCACTCCCAAACATTTCCTGCCATATTATATAACCCATACCCGTTCACTGGAAATGATTTTGCTGAAGCTGTTCCTAAATAACCGTCCTCTTGTGTATTTTCATAAGGAAACTTCCCTTGCCAGGTATTACAATAATGCTCACCATTTGGCATAAACTCGTTTCCCCAAGGATATTCCTTTTGTTCTAAACCACCGCGAGCAGCATATTCCCACTCTGCTTCCGTTGGGAGTCTTTTGCCTGCCCACTTACAAAATGCTTGGGCATCATTCCAGGAAACATGGACAACCGGGTGATCCATTCGGCTTTCTATTGTCGAATCAAGTCCCTCTGGGTGTTTCCAGCTAGCCCCTTCTACCACCCACCACCAAGGAGTTTGTTGTACTTTTTGTCGAACAGTTCTTGCGGTTTTCGGATTAATTAACTGGTAGAAAACAAAGGACCAACCAAAACGTTCTGCTTCTGTTAGATAACCAGTGTCATCGATAAAAGTTTTAAATTCCTTATTTGTAACGGTATGTGAATCCATGAAAAATGAGTTAACTTCTACCTCTCTAATAGGACCTTCACCATCATTAGGAAAGCCTTTTTTCGAATCCGTTCCCATCAAAAACTTCCCACCAGTAATTCGGATCATTTTTTCTATATTTACCTGTTTATTGGAGGAATGGCTATGTATTTGCAGTTTCTCTAAGGAAGTATTCGTCTGGGATGATCGGTTCACCCCACAACAATTCGAAGCTCCTCTGTCATTCATTTTCCCTTCCTCCAATCATTTTATGTATCTGATGCAAGAAGCAAGCCAGTCACCTCACCCTTGTACCAGCCTGCTTTTTTCGATTTAATTAGTTGCTGCTTGAACCTTTATATACTCTTCCTGCTTCAATTTCTTTTCTCCACTCTGTCGCTTCTTCACCTGGAACAGGCCCTTCTAATAACGGATCCTTCGTTTCTCTCATCCATTGTTCTACCTTCAACCGCAGGTTACTTACTATTTCCTGATATTCTTCATTATTTGCAAGGTTCTTTTGCTCTAATGGATCCTGTTCAAGGTCATACAACTCTTCTTTTGAATTGGATACATAATACTCTTCTCGAACATCTTGCCCAGACAAGCTTTCATGAATATCATATGGTAAATATACTTTTGGCCCGTCCTCAAAGTTTCGAATATATTTATATTTATTGGTTCGAATACCTCTCATCGGATGATAACGATCATGCCAGGTTAACTCACAGAAAAAACTCTCACGCTCTTTATACGATTCTTCCCTTAATAAAGGTAAGAAGCTTGTTCCGTCTATTCCATCTGGAACCTTTCCACCAGCTAGTTCAAGTAGGGTTGGCATAAGGTCAATATTACAAAGCAGCTCATCTTGCACCCTTCCATTATTTTTCATACCTTTTGGAAGACGCATAATAAGAGCGGTTTCTAGACCAGCATCTAATAAGGTCCCTTTCGCTCTAGGGAATGCTATGCCATGATCTGTTGTATAAATTAATAATGTGTTCTCTGCCAAACCATTTTCTTCTAACGATTTTTTAATTCTGCCAACAGCTTTATCAAGCTCTTTAACAGAGCCATAGAAATATGCCAAATCCTCTCTCACTTTTGGCGTATCTGGTAAATAATCGGGAACTTCCACCGACTCGAGGGGAACTGGTTCAAAGTCATCAAATGGACGATGTGTCTCCTCGAACCCAACTGAAGCATAAAATGGCGTCTGATCTGATGAGGAAGCTCTTTCTTTTAAAAACGTCTCGACCTTATCGGTTACTTTTTTAGCTGCGTTCCCCGGCACTTCCACCACATGCTCATATCCAAGCTTGGAGCCATCTAATTCTCCATCAATTGACTCATGAAAGAAACCGAACAACCAAGTATCATATCCGGCTTTACTCATCTCAGAAGGGATTGTCTCCATATCTTTTTTCATCGAATGGCCCATATGCGCTAACCCTAGCATTCCATGATTGTGGCCATACATTCCTGTTAAAATACTGCCACGGCTCGGGCTACATTGTGGTTGAGAACAGAAATAGTTATTAAACTGAACACCATTTTCAGCTAAATCATTTAACTCTGGCGTCTCTACATTATGCCCGTAGCTACCGATATGCCTGCCTGTATCATGTGATATAATCATTAAGATGTTTGGTTTGTCCATCGTTGTCTACTGCCTCCAATACGTCTTCTTTAAATGTTTGAACACTTTCACGTTCCATTAACTCATGATCTACACATACTAGCTTTTCCTCTTCTTTATTTTCCATAAGCTGTTGAAGTAATAAAGCAGATTGTTTTCCCATCTCAAAAAAATCTTGCTTGATGGTAGTCAATCTTGGTTGTGTGAAATCACTTAAGAGTAGATCATCAAACCCGGTAACGGAGATGTCCTCTGGAACGCGTAAGCCCTTATCCTTTATTGCTTTCATAACACCATATGCCATCAAATCACTAATACAAATGAATGCCGAAGGACGTTTTACCTCTAAATATTTCTTAGCCAAGGTATATGCTCTTTCTTCAGAGAAATTTGCATAAAGAATATTTTCTTCTCGAAGCTCCAAGCCGAAATCTCCAAATGCTCGTTCAATTCCTTTTAATCGCTCCGAGTTAACATAGGTTTCTTTCGTTCCTGCAATGACAGCGATATCCCTGTGTCCGTGATTTAATACATATGTCGCCACTTTTTTACTTGCTCCAAAGTTATCACTCGTAACACTACCAATTAAACGACTACTATTTTTTGAAACGACATCAACCATCACACAAGGTATATTGGTATCCATAAGCTCATTAAAATAACGGTCATCCGTACGAATTCCTTGTAAAATAATTCCTCCTATTTTTCGATCCCGACAAAACTGAGCATAACTTTTTTGTTCTTGTTTCATAGAATCAATTAAAAAAATCGAGAGCTCATAATCATTTTCCTGTACACCAGTATAAACTCCTTTAAGTACTTCAAATGAAACCGTATCCTTCGTATTTTGAGTGAAGATACCTGAAGCAATTAATCCAATTGTTTTTTGTCTTTTAGAGGATAGATTTTTAGCAACAATATTTGGCGTGTAGTTTAGTTCTTTTGCAATTTCAAAAATCCGTTGTCGAGTTTTCTCATTGATGTCTGGGTAATTATTAAACGCCCTCGATACAACGCTATTGGAAACACCTGCTTTTTTCGCAACATCTTTTATCGTTGCCATTTTCACATCACTTCCTGTAAATTTAATTACATCTTTCTAATCATCCATATAATTCTAGCGTTTTGTCACCTTCATCGCTCTCGCTTCCATTTTTAACGTGAATCGATAAAAGGCATAAAAAGTCAAGAAGGCAGTAACAGATAATGAGAAAAACGGAAATAAGAACCAAATTCTCATGCTCATGTAAATGACAGATGCATGAATAATTATAATGGATATAAATAATAATGGATTACCTACAGTAATTAAAAAGGCATTTCTAAAAAGTTCTTTTTTCGTCATATGGTAGTGTACACTTAAACAAATGAAATTGGTCATAAATACAAACAATCCTACGCCAATGATTAACATGATAAAGCCAAGAAAATTGTTCTGTTGATAGAAATAGTAAAAATCTACCGCCCAGATAATCCATAAGCCTGTTACTAGTAGACCGGATTGAAAACTTGTTTTATAATTTTCCTTTCCATATGTCCAAAAAGCACCTAACAATGACACTTTCTCTTTGTTGATAATCCAATCGCGAACTGTAGCATACGCTGCTGCTAAACTTGGGAAAAACAAAATTGGGAATAAGATTGCGATCGGAATAGCTAATATAACATTTGCTAGATTAGATGGTGTTAAGAACATCACGAAAACGATAATAAAGATTGGAAGGTTACTTATTATCCAAAGGATATTTACAACCGTAAAACGCATTATCCATTCGGCTAGAGAAAATAATCCCCCCATAAATCCTGAATAATTCATTCCATTTCCCTCCTGGATTGAATGGAATAGATAGAAAAAACACATTCGGCATCCTTTTTGGATTATATTCTTGTACTTCTTGGATGCCGATTATTCTTCAATTAGTCAATTTACTTAACTGCTCCCTCACCAATCCCTTTAATAATATGCTTTTGAGCAAAAATATAAAAGATCACAACCGGAATAACCGTTAACGTTAATCCAGCCATCGCTAAGTTCCATTGGATGGTAAACTCACCAAAGAAATAGAAAGTAGACAATGGAATGGTACGTAAGGATGTATCCGTTAACGTTAAAGATGGTAATAAGAAGTCATTCCAAATTTGAATAACATTTAAGATGATAACTGTTACTGTAATTGGTTTTAACATTGGAAATACGATTCTCCAAAATAATCCGAACTTCGTACAACCATCTATTGTCGCTGCTTCCTCCAATGAAATTGGGACAGTTGAACGAACAAAACCGTGATAAAGGAAAACAGCCATCCCTGCATTAAAACCTACATGCATGTAGATTAAACCGCCACGTGTATTTAACATTTCAACAGGTAATACACCTGAAAGTGTATCCATAAATTGAATGAGTGGCATCATCAAGGTTTGGAAAGGAATAAGCATTGTTGCTATAAATGTCATAAAAATAATTTTACTCAAGACATTATCCGTTCTAGCCAACATCCAGGCTGTCATTGAAGATAGAATAACAATGAATATGACAGAGGTTATCGTAATAAATAGAGAATTTCCAAGTGCTGTCATGAAGTTCATTTTATCCATTGCATCCAAATAATACTGTAGACTAAATTCAGATGGAAGAGCAATCACATTTTCATATAACTCTTGGCGATTTTTAAACGAGTTGACAACCATGATATAAACGGGAGATAAGAAGACCAATGCGCCTAATAAGAGTAATAGTTCTCTTATTAATTTACTGGATTTTTTCATTACATCTCAACCTCCCTTTTCTTCGTAATATAAACTTGTGTTAATGTTACCGCTGCAACAATTACGAAAAAGATAACCGCTTTTGCTTGACCAAAGCCATAGTTTCCATAACCGAATATCTCATTATAAATGTGTAATGCGAATAATTCCGTCGAGTTAACTGGTCCTCCACCTGTTAAGGATAAGTTTACGTCATAGATTTTAAAAGCAAACGATAATGTTAAGAACAAGCAGATTGTAAATGATGGCATTAGTAGTGGTAAAATAATTTTTCGTAGTCTCTGCCAATAGCTTGCTCCATCGATCATAGATGCTTCAATAACGTCATTGGAAATTCCTTGTATACCCGCAATATAAATAATCATCATATATCCTGCCATTTGCCATGTAAATACGAATACAAGTGCATATAGGGAATAATCCGGATTTAATAACCAGTTGAAGAAGACACTTTCAAAGCCTGTTGCTTCTCCGATGATTTTAAATGCATCTGTAAATATAAATTGCCATATATAACCAAGAATTAGTCCACCAATTAAGTTTGGCATAAATAACATAGCCCTTGCTGCGTTAACTGTTTTCAATGCAGATGTTACGAGCAGTGCAAAAGTAACACCAAGAATATTAACCGTTATAAGAGCTAATATTGTGAACTTTACCGTTATCCAAGCAGAGTCCATAAAACGGGTATCACTGAATAATTGCAAATAGTTGTCTAGCCCTACAAATACCATTGGGTTTGCCCCAATACCATCCCAGTCGAAAAAGGAATAATAGATTCCCATTAAGAATGGAATAATTACTACCGTAACAAAGATTAATAAAAGTGGGATAGTGAATAACGCAAACCAACCTTTGGTCATTCTATTTGTCACGTCAACCCCTTCTTTCCAATTTAATAATTTGATCGTTTTTCTCTAGAAGGTTATAACCTATTACTACTAGAAGAAAGATCGTTCTATAAAAGATTTATGAAAAAGTGATAGGAAGATAATCTTTTGAGATAATACATCATTGGTTGATCATTCATCTCTGATTTATCTCCCTATCTTGTCTCTAATTCTCTACTTATTTAGTTGCGTTTTGCCAAGCCGTATCTAAGCTGTCAATGAAATCATCACCAGATACATCCTCTGATAAGAAGAAGTTCTCTGTAGCTGGTACAAAGTCATTCACAATTACATTTGCTGGATAGTAGTTATGTGACCATGGAATTGTTTCCCCACTATTCGTCGCATCCAACACCGCTTGTGATAATGGATCTAAGTCATTTGCTTCAATATTTGTGAAGGCAGGTACCGCACCGAATTCTTCGACAATGTAGCGCATACCAGTTTCACTCGTGTGCATCCAGTTTAAGAAGTCTGCTGCAGCTTGAACTTCTGCATCATCTTTCTCTCCGTTAATTCCCCAGTTACTTCCTACACCAACCTCTAACTTATCATTATCTAATAATGGAAGTGGCGCCATACCAATTTCAAAGTCTAAATCATAATCTTCAAACATACCATATGCCCAGTTCCCTTGATGGATCATCGCTGTTTTACCAGTAGCAAAATCTCCAACCTGCTCATCATACGTAATGTCTAATGGGTTTGGAATGTTTGCACGTAGATCTTCCATTAACTGACCAAATGCTTGGAACTCTTCTGTATCAGCCATTGTTACATCACCATTGTTTAATTGTTGAATATATTCATAGTTGTCATCCTGTAGTGAGAAAGGATAATTACTTAAGTGCCCGATTAAGAAATATGCTTCTTGTGCTAGACTAAGACCATCTACATCTGTTCCATTGAATTCTTCTAATGTATTAATGAAAGATTCATAGTCAGCAATATCTTCTTCACTAACTAAATCTTTATTATAAACTAATCCAAAACCTTCAACACCATATGGTACACCAACAACTTTTCCATCATACTCTAATGCCATATCAGGAGCAATATGCTCAACAAACGGTTCATTACTCATATCATATAAATAAGAATCTAATTTCTCTGCTTCTGTTATATGACGAACACTGAAAATCGATGGTCCCTGATTACTGTTTAAACGAATCTGTAATTGCTGGAAGTAGTCATCGCCGGTTGTTCCCCACACCTCTACTTCAACACCTGTTTCTTCTTCATATTCAGCCGCCAATTCTTCTAGTTGCTCTGAGATTTCTACTTTACTTTGGAAAATGGTAATTTTTTCTCCTGAAGATGCTTCAGACCCTTCTGAGTTCTCGTTCCCTTCATTATCTTCTCCACCACATGCTGCTAATACGAGCACAACCGTGATTGCTACTAAAAATAAAAGACTTTTACGGAATTTCATTTGAAATCCTCCCCTTAATAATAATTTTTTTATTTAAGGATGATTAAATCACCCAGTAAATAACGCTAGTTAATGTTTACTAAATTGGTACTTCCAAATAATCTGTACAACTGTATGCTTTACCAAAGGTTTCAAAACTAATCGGTTCCTTATTCTCAGCTTTTACAGTTAATAATGACTGCGTAATGAGCAAGGTTATTGGTTGCCCTTTCCAATTAATTGTGAATTTCATTTCATCCCAATGCTTCGGCAATGACGGGTTAATACGAAGCTTTTCCCCGTCTAAACGTAGCCCGGCAAAACCAAATATCGCTGATGACCAAATACCACCAATAGATGCCGCATGTACACCTTCATCTGAAGACTGCATGTTTGGTCCAAGATCAATTTCTGTAGCTTCTTTAAATAAGGCGTATGCTAGATCTGCTTTTTCAATATCGTTTGCTAAAATTGCGTGCGTTGCTAGACTTAAGGATGAGTCATGTAATGTTCTTGGTTCATAAAAATCGAAGTTTGCATGTTTAAGCTCACGTGTTAAACGAAAATCTTCTTTTAAGAAAGTTTGTTCTAGTAAGTAGAGTAAGACTAATACGTCTGCTTGTTTGGTTACTTGGATCTCATTAATTTGCTCCGGGTTATAATCCCTATATATACCTCTTACCTGCTCTTGATTTTTATATTTAGATAAGTCTATCTCTTTCAAGCTTAAATACGTATCATCTTGTGGAATAACAAGGTCTTCCTTACGTGGCTTTGGTATATAAAGGTTATCAGCCTTCCTTTGCCAATCATGGTAAGGCTCTTTTAAATTCAATCGCTCGTTTAAACGATAGAGTAGGTCAGGGTTATTATCTTTTAACAATTCATAGTAACGTCCTGCTAGTCGTAAATTGAAGTAAGCCATATAATTTGTATATGCGTTATTATTAACATGCTCTTTATACTCATCTGGCCCAATCACATTGTTAATATGATATTCCCTTCTTTTCTCATCCCATTCCAATCGGCTAGCCCAGAAATTTGCAGTATCAAATATCATTTCGTAACCATATCGTTCCATAAACGCGTGATCACCTGTAACAAGATAATATTGAAAAACGGCAAAGGCAATATCCGAGGTAATATGCTGTTCAATTAAACCAGACCAGATTTTTGTTTGCTCTCCTGTTACGATATCAATATCCCCAAATAACGGAGTAACTTCACCATCTGTTGGCCAAGCGGCTTCCCATGGGTACATCGCTCCACTGTATCCATTCTCCTTGGCTTTTCTTCTAGCACCAATTAGACCATGATAACGATAGGTTAATAGTGATTTCGCAACTTTCGGGTTAGCATACGTGAAGAATGGTAGAATGAAAATTTCCGTATCCCAAAAGGAATGACCTTTATACCCTTCTCCGCTTAGGGCTTTTGCACCAATTCCCATTCGATCATCATGTGCTGGCGTCATTACCGTAAGATGGTAAATCGCAAATCGTAATGCAAGTAAATCATAGGAATACTCACTTTTGACATCTAGGTTATATACGTCCCAGACTTTTCGTTTCCAGGCATGCTGATGATCTTCAAACAATTTATCGTAACCCTTTTCAGAAATCGCTTTCAATTGATTCAATGAATAATCACGTAACGCTTCTAGTTGATCGCTAGATTCTTCCAATACGTTATCACGACTTGTATATATTGTTGTCAGCTTTTCAACTTGCAATTTTTCCTTCGGCTCAAGTTGGATATCATATGTGAGCCAAACACTACGCCGTGCCATGTCCATTCTTGGCTCTATATTGTTAGTCTCTTTTCCGTTTTTAGAGATGCGATGCATTGTATTGATTGCTATATCTACATTTGATTCAGAAGTAGTTTGTGTGAGTGATAGAAACTGTCTATCAAAAACTCTACGCTCACCTTCAAGGAAATGTTGTGAGCCTGAATTACTTAATTGAGCATTAATTCCTGAATCAAACGATAAATCAACCGTGTCAGTTAAACTCTCTACCTCCATCTTCATACCAATCAGGTGTAGATTATCTAAAGATACAAATCGTTTAAACTGGAACCGCAATTCCTTCCCCTTTGGAGATGTCCAATTTATATTACGGGTTAATTCTGCTGTCTTTAAATTTAGTTGACGGATGTATTCATTTGTTTTTCCTAGCTCAAGACTAAAGCGTTCTCCATCAACACGTATGTCAATTCTTGTACTGTCAGCTATATTCGGTAGCTCCGTAACTTCATTCGGAAAGGCTTTGTTAAAGGTACCATTTACAAATAAATTCCTAGTTTCTTGTAAGTAAGGTTCTTCAGTCGCTGATCTCAGTCCCATGTATCCGTTCCCAAGATACATGATTGATTCACCTTTACCTAATAAATCAGGGGAAAACTTAGTTTCTGCAACAATCCAATCTTTAAAGTTCCCTTCCCCTAACGAATATTCCATCATATGGATACTTCCTTTCGAAAACGTTTTCGAATTTGTTCTTTAAAAATACTAAAACGTTTT
The DNA here is from genome assembly GCF_900111445.1 of Oceanobacillus limi. Classification (GTDB taxonomy): domain Bacteria; phylum Bacillota; class Bacilli; order Bacillales; family Amphibacillaceae; genus Ornithinibacillus; species Ornithinibacillus limi. The sequence goes on from NZ_FOHE01000004.1 coordinate 131,527, forward strand.
AGTAATCTACTAAAAAAAATATGAAAACGTTTTAGTTTTTCTTGAAAAAAATATGAATCTCCAAAAGTCTTATATTGGAAGTATAAATCCACCATTTAAAAAAGTCAATAATCGATGATGAAATTGTCACTAGGAAATTATACCCAAGCACCGATAAAACTATTCATGTCTAAATACAATTTAGCATTCCATTATTCGGCCTCATTTCTATATACTATGAAACAAATAACCATATTATAATTAAGGTAAACAGATTTTTTAGATGGAGACTGAAAAATTTTAATTAATAAAGGGATTCGATCAAGGTTTGGCGAATTTTTATACTACACAGAAAAGGAGGGATACCTTGATTAACGTAAAAAAAGATAACATTATAGAAAACTTCCACGGCACCGAAGTAGCTGATCCATATCGATGGTTAGAAAATCCGGACTCAAAGGAATCCATGGAGTGGAGCAATTGGATGAAAGAACAATGTGATGCATACTTTTCGGATACGACTACGAAAGAGGATGACAAAAAACGGCTGGAAGAGCTATGGAATTTCCCAAAATTCTTTGTTCCACAAAAGGTAAAGGATCAGATCTTCTATCAAAGAAATGATGGATTACAAAACCAAGCGATCCTATATAAACAAGGAGATAAAGAAGATACAGTTCTTATTGATCCTAACGTACTAAGTGATGATGGTACTGTTGCAATGACAAATTATAAATTTAGCAATGATGGAAGGTACATGGCGTATGCTACATCGACTCATGGTAGTGATTGGCAAGAAATACGCGTACGAAATGTTAGAACTGGACAAGATATGGATGACCTTATTCAGTATGTTAAATTTACAAATATTGCTTGGTTACCTGACCATTCAGGATTCTTTTATAGCCGCTTTCCTAAACCCGGAAGTGTAAAACCAGAGGACGAAAGCAATTATAATAAAGTCTACCTTCATAAATTAGGAACAGATCAAAGTGAAGATGTTCTTATCCATGAGCAACCCGAAGAAAAGGAATTAATGTTTTCGCCCGTAGTAAGTGAAGATGAAACATATCTATGTCTCTATGTATTACATGGAACAGCTACGGAAAATCGGTTCTATATGAGGAAGCTAGATTCTAATGGTGAATTTGTAAGATTATTAGATAACCAAGATGCTGAATACTCCTATATTACAAATAAGGATAATATCTTCTATTTTAGAACAGATCTACATACTCCAAACGGAAAAATTATTGCAATTGATGCAAATCATCCTGAAAAGGAAAATTGGCGAGAGATCGTTCCAGAACAATCGGATCTAATGGACAATGTTCTATACATCAATGATAAATTCATCGTAGCTTTATTACATGACGCACACCACCAGCTTCATGTTTATCATATGAACGGGGATTACCTGTACCCTATTGACTTGCCCGTGCTCGGTTCTTTAACTAACATGACGCGAAGCAAAGATACTGATGAAATTTACTTTGGAATTACAACTTTCCTTAGTCCTACTGTTGTCTATCAATACGATTTAAAAAGTAAACAATTAACTACATTTGCAGAGTCGAAACTCCCAATTGATACGTCAACTTATGAAACAAAACAGGTTTTCTACACATCGAAGGATGGTACTAAAATACCAATGTTTATTACATGCCACAAAGCAATCAAATTAAGTGGGGAAAATCCAGTAATATTATACGGTTATGGTGGATTTAATATTAATATAACCCCTTCCTTTAATCCCGCCATTTTACGTTGGCTCGAAAAAGGCGGCATCTATGCTGTAGCAAATCTCCGCGGGGGAACAGAATATGGTGAAGAGTGGCATAAAGCTGGAATGCTAGCAAATAAACAGAATGTATTTGATGATTTTATTGCGGCTGGAGAATGGCTGATTGAAAACAAATACACGAAAAAAGAAAAACTTTCCATCATGGGTGGTTCGAATGGTGGGTTATTAGTAGCAGCATGCATGACACAAAGACCTGATTTATTCGGAGCGGTAATTTGTAGGGTTCCAGTTATTGATATGCTACGCTATCACAAATTTACCATTGGACGTTACTGGGTTCCTGAATATGGAAGTGCAGAAAATCCGGAGCAGTTTCCATTTCTATTTGCGTACTCCCCACTGCATCATATTAAAAATGGACAAAAATATCCGGCTGTCCTCATTGCAACTGCCGAAAGTGATGATCGCGTTGTTCCTGCACATGCGAAGAAGTTTGCGGCAACATTATTGGAGAAAGCAGACCCGGATTCTACGATTGTGTTACGCCTAGAATCGAAAGCAGGTCATGGTCTAGGGAAACCAACCACTAAGATTATAGATGAGTGGGTCGACTTTTATGCATTCTTGGACAAGGAATTAGGTTAATAGGAACAGGGTGAGATCTTGGTAGTTTTCAGATCTCACCCTGTTTATTATTCATCCATTTCTCGTTTACGATAGACGCCAATTGTTAAAATTCCTATTGCCACTCCCCAAGCAAGAATAATTAACAGATGACTCCAAAGATCAGCAAACCCTAATCCATCCTCTACTTTATGGGCAAACTCAATTAACTGGGTATTTGGCATGTAATTAACAAACGCAAGAATCGAATACTGATCCGTTAGTCCTTGCAATTGAGAACCAAAACCAAATAGAAACAAAAAAGGCATAATGATTACAGAGGCTTCTACTACTGTTCTAGTGACAAGTCCAAGTAATGTACCTAGTCCTAAGTAAAAAACACACGATAATAATATTGCTATCAAAACAAAAACTGTATTTTCTGGCATATATCCTGTTATATTCATGCAGACCAAAATCGTAACGGCAGTTAATACTAAGCTTACAAAACTTTTTCCGGTTAAAATTTCTAAGACGGTAGCTGGAGATAACATTAAACCACGCAACGTATTTTTCTCCTTCTCTTCTGCAATAACGGCACATTGAATAGTTGCAGTGATTGACACTAAGGTTAAATTGATAATTAGATAGTGTATTTCAATAGTTGGTTGATCAATTCGACTATACATAATTGCAAAAAACAACGGTAATATAACAATCGAACTTACATATAGATTCTTCGATAAATCCTTCAAATCTTTTAGAAAGATCGCATAGATTCGTTTTAACGATAAACTCATACTAACTCCCTCCCTGTTATATCAACAAATATATCCCCTAATGTAGGCTCGTTGGAATGAATGGAAACAACTTGATTCGTAGATAAATACTGGTAAACTACATCTGCACCTTCTGAACCACCAGGCAGAACAATCTCCCTTCCATCCTTCAACTCCAGTGTGATTGTGGAATCGGAATATTTTCTACGTAAATTCTTCGGTTCATCAAGCAGTTTAATTTTTCCTTTATGCAAGAAAGCAACTCGATCACACAATGTTTCCGCTTCAGACATGTCATGTGTCGTCAAAAAGACAGTCGTTCCGTTTTCATTTAGCCGTCGTAGCCCCTCATGAATTTGTTTGGAATTAGCCGGGTCCAATGCTGATGTTGGTTCATCCAAGAATAAAAGGTCTGGCTCATGTAATAACGTCCGTGCTAATAATACCCGTTGTAACATCCCTTTTGATAACTTCGATACGAGCTTTTTCTTTTCGTCTGTTAAGTTTACCAGCTGTAACACTTCTCCGATCCGCTGAACGGGAACATGATACAGGTCACAGTACAATTTCAAATTATCATATATAGAAAGTCGTTGATACAATCCACTATTATCAGTAAGAACTCCTATTCTTTGGCGATAACTCTGATGATTAAGAGCTGAATTGGAATGACCAAATACTTGAGCATCACCAGAAGTTGGTCGTAGTTGACCGGTTAATATTTTAATCGTAGTTGTTTTGCCAGAACCACTCGGTCCTAAGAAACCAAAAGTTTCCCCTTTTTTCACTTGGAAGTTTACATCTGCTAAGGCTGTTTGAGTGCCATATACTTTTTCTAACTTATTTACTTCAATTACATTTTCCACCGTTCTTTCCTCCTAACTGATTCGAGTACAATAATTAGAATATATCAAAAACCCTATGAAATCAGCACTTTTCTGTTGAATGGAGGAATTTCGGGGATGAATGGATCTTATTTCAGCCCCAGCATTTCTTTTAAATGAACCATTTTGGACTTTGAAAGCGGTATGGAAGATTTTGGTTTATCATCTAATACTAAACTATAACTATTCTTTGTCCATGGAATAACTTCGCGTACCTTTTGTAGGTTTACGATATAGGATCTGTGGCAGCGAAAGAAACCAAATGGGATGAGACGTTTTTCTAATTCATTTAATGTAGACATACTTTGAAAAGCTTCTCCCTTGATGAATATGGTCGATTGTCCCGCACTACTTTCGATATAATCAATCTCAGGAGGATCAAACAAGACAATCTTGTCATTAACCTTTGTAGGAATCTTGTTAAATTGAAATCCACTTTCTTCATTATCACTTACATCGGTATCTATTTCCTTTTCTTCCTGATTCCGCTCTTCTGCTAATTCATAAGGCTGTAACCCCTGATCATGTAATCGGTATACATGATCAGCTATCATAATGGCACTTTCGATATTCCCTGTTAGTATTAAAATTCCTTTTCCGTTATCCTGTAGATACTTTGTAATATTAAGAAAAACCTTTCTTGTTTCCACGTCAACGTTTAAGTCAGGTTCTTCAAAAATAAAGAAAGATGGATCTTGAATAAGTACCCTAGCAAAATTTATTCGTTTCTTTTGCGAGTCTGTTAGATTTTTAATTCGTTTATGTCTAATTGTGTATAAATGGGTTAATTGTAAAATTTTATCAACTTTTTGATTGGATCCATACAGCCCTTCATAAAATTTAAAATGATCCATTATAGATAAACGATCATACAAACCTTCTTCATAAGAAGATACTGCAATCTGTTTCGGGTATACTGTCTTATTCTCAGAAATCGGTTGTCCTAAAATAGAGATTTCTCCATGTGTAAGCTTCGTTTTTCTCATAAACATATGTATTAATGCATGTCGAACATTTAAATTAGAATGAATGGCAACAATCTCACCTTTTTCCAAGGTTAAACTAAACGCCGGAAACAGTATCGTTTCTTCACTATGCTTCTCTATATTTTTGATCGATAACACGGATCTCAAATCCCCCTTCTCCGCAAAAATTCAATACTTTAGTTATACCATTTACAGTTAGAAATTCATAGATAATATAAACATATATATCAGCATGGACTTCGCAGGGAAGAATAATTTAAACGAATACCATAGAGCAAGTTACGAGTTAACTTTGGACATTATTAAATTAACAATGAACAAAAACGTGAGCAGGCTTTGCTATTAAAAAAGAGAGCTAATCGTTTAGCTCTCTCATCAATCATCGTTAATTTGTCGATATTCCATTCATTAGAATCGTTCACTTTCTATCAATTTCTCGGGGTTAAGATAGGAGTTAAACTGACAGTTATACTTTACCCACTTTCTACCAGCTGTTATTATTGATTTTTATCGGCATAAACAGCCATCGCATCTCTCATGAACACTGCTAGGCCATCACCATATTTGTCAATATTTTTTGTGAAACGAACATCGTCTACATACATCTGACCTAAGCCTTTAAATGCCTCCAACGAATAACTACCTATTTTATTCAGGTATTCATACCAGCGTTCTATGGTTTGTTGAGCAATTTGGGAATCGGCGGGTTGATGGCGGATTGCAGCTAACTCCTTGTAGATGGCATCGAAATCCTCTCCCATTTTCTTTTGTTGTGCCGTCGACATATTGTTTATTTTGGCATTGGATTCATCTATCGCTTCGTCTCCCCATCGCTCACGTGCCTCTTGTTCATAAGGATTATTACTAAAATCAAAGCCGTCAAATTTCTCTTTATTACTCATTTTAATTTCTCCTTTCGAGTGTTTCATTGTTTTTTCGATTGTCCGAATCATTTGATCAATTCGTTTTCGTTTATCTTCTAACATTTTTTTATGAAGCTTTAAAGCTTCTTGTTGATCAAAAGTCGGACTACTGATAATTTCTTTTATCTTTTTCAAAGGGAAACCTAATTCTTTAAAAAATAAAATCTGCTGCAAGGATTCGAGGTTTTCCTGAGAGTATATTCGATAACCCGATTCCGTTGTATTATCTGGTTTTAACAAACCTATTTCATCATAATGATGTAGTGTGCGCACACTAATCCCAACTAACTCTGCAACTTCCTTCACTTTCATGTTTAAGCCTCCCTTTATCATCACTATAGAGTATGACGTTACGATAGGGTCAAGGGTAAATATAAAATTATTATTACGTTTACATACACAAATGCCTATTTTTCTAAATAATATCCCAATATAGACGTTTTTCCCATATATTAAATAGAATACTTTTTGAGGAGGATACATGAAATGAATCCATATGAACAATCGCATACCGATGAACGATATTTTAATTTCCCAGGATATTGGTTGGGACAGTTTTTCGGATATCCAAACCAACCAGGTGGGGGGCAATTTCCTTGGCAGCCTGGAGGGCAGTTCCCTGGTGGAGGGCAAACTGGCGGGCAATTTCCTGGAGGAGGTCAGCCTGGTGGAGGAGCCTTTCCTGGATTTCCTGGAGGACAATTCCCTAGTCAGCCTGGTGGCGGACCTCAACAAGGAGGAGGCGCTCCAACTAGCCCCCCACCTGGATTTACACCTCAACAGCCACAATTTCAAACATTTGCAGTAGATCCTGGTGCTATTAGAGGATGCTTGTTTCGCTTCACCTATGTTTGGCTTGATCGAGGGGGATCATTCTGGTTCTATCCAACCTTTGTAGGTAGAAATTCAATTTCTGGGTTTAGGTGGCAACGCAATAGATGGGTCTATTTTGGTATAGACTTAGATAGAATTGACTCTTTTCAGTGTTATTAGTTAGACATGAAATTAGGCAAAAATCCTATTTGTTATAGGTATATGATATAAACACAATCCCTCCTGTTCACATATTGTATAAGGGAAAAGGAGGGATTGTTTATGGATAGACTCGTATATCTATATTTAGCAAGTATTTTAGCAGGTTTTGCTATGGCATTTGTCCCAACATCCTCGCTCATCACAGAGCCAATTGCTGACTTCTTCGATATTGTAGGTGGAGTCGTTATCCTGGTATTTTCCTTAGCATTGGTTCACTTAGGGTTAAAAGCACTCTTTACCAAACATTTTAATTAGTAGTTTCATACCACATTCAAGATTCAACCCAGGCATTCACCAAGCTTTAATGGTGAATGCCTCCTTTATACTTAGTTCGATTTTACGATTGATGCACATAACGTATATAATGCGTCATAATTTTAGGTTTCACCTAATGTAAATATTGATATATAGCCGCTACGACAGAATACTTCGTTTTCCACGGATTGCCTGAGCCTATATATAAAGGAATGAGGTATGCTCCAAATGAATGATATCCTCCATTTAGCGGAATGAGGATCCACTTCGTCATTGATGTGGATTGTGGTTCCGCTAAATCACAAAAATACCGCCCAAATAAGGTGTAAGAGGATCCTCATTCCTCTATTAGCCCTAAATCAGTGTAAATTTTACTAAATATAGGTAATAAAGGAATGAGGTTCCATAACCATGCTCCAAATGAGTGATATCGGCGATTTAGCGGAATGAGGAACCACTTCGCCATTGATGAGGATCGTGGTTCCGCTATTTGGACCCAATGACGGTTAGATGAATCCTACTTCCCCCATTGGCGGATTAAGTATTCCACCATCAACTTCATATTTGAATACATTTTTTACGTCGCATAATATATCTACTACATATTAAATCCAACCGTTAGCATACCTACCAAAAAGAATACTATGATTTCTTTCCAGCATTTTTATGATCTAGATATGGGACCAACACTGCACATAATATCGCAGTAAAGTATGGAAGAAATTTGATTCCCATCGGTTGATTAAATACCATCATTCCTAAAATACCAATAAAGCTGGATAATGCAATTCCTAAAACAAAACCCCCAATTATACCTACAATCATACCAATAAACGCTCTCATACTAATTCTCACCTTTCTTTTCACTATTTAATTTGTACCAAGCCTTTTTTACATTTAAATAAGAAATCATTATTAACAATATTGCTAGCACTGGATGTAATGACCCTATCCAGTTAAGTTGCATATTTGCTGTAAAATACATCATGAATACTAAAGTCAATAATCCAAATATGTGCCAATAAGTCCATTTAGGCATCTTGCCAATAAATGCGAAGAACAGCATGAAGATTAATAAATTAAAACCGAACAAATGGACAAATGTTGTATGCATCAACCAATAAGCTGCGCTATCAAAGGTTGCTAAGCCTGCCAAAAACACTTGTACAATTAAACAAATGAAAAAAATACTAGATAGTCCTAAATATAAATATTGTGGTACGTTGCTTCGTTTCCTTACCATCTATTTTCATCCCCTTTATTAAGATCTCTTTCATTAACTATGTATTTATCTTACAAACTGAATCTAAATAGCCCCTTAGGAAATTATTAAATATTTATTAAGTATAAGTTAGCTATTCCTTATCTATGTTTGAGTCCAAACAAAAAACGTGACAGCTCTAGTGAGCTCCCACGATCTTTTGTCAGGCGATAAAACGATATCCTACTCCCCATACCGTTTCAATAAATACCGGGTTAGAAGGGTCCATTTCTATTTTCTCCCTGATTTTTCTAATATGAACGGTAACAGTAGTAATATCACCCATAGAATCAAATCCCCAAATCCGCTCGAATAAATGATCCTTACTAAAAACCTGATTAGGATTTGTTGCTAAAAAGGTTAGCAAGTCAAATTCTTTAGCGGTAAAGACCTTCTCTACCTCATTTACATAAACACGGCGAGACAATTGGTCAATTCGCAATCCTTTCACTTGGATGTCTTGGTTCACTTGATCATTTTTCACAAGTCGATCATACCTAGCTAAATGTGCCTTCACTCGAGCTATAAGCTCATTTGGATTAAAAGGCTTTTCAATATAATCGTCTGCTCCGCGGTCAAAACCCCGTATTTTATCAATATCCTCTTTTCTTGCAGTTACCATTAATATTGGAATATCCTTTACTTCTCTAATCTGCTTACAAAGTTCAAAACCATCCATTTCGGGTAACATCAAATCAAGGAGAATTAAATCATAAAATTCGTTCGTTGCCCTTCTCAAACCTTCTCTACCCGTTGATACAATATCACTGGCAAAGCCATTGACTTCTAAATAATCACGTTCTAGTTCAGCAATGCTTTGCTCATCTTCTATAATAAGGATTTTTTTCATGACTTTTCACTCGCTTTCGGAAGGGTGAAGTACACACTGGTGCCTATCCCAATTTTACTTTCAGCCCAAATTTTGCCTCCTTGCTCTTCTATAATTCGTTTAGCAATTGCTAACCCTAATCCACTGCCACCTGTAGTCGAATTTCTAGAAGTATCCGTACGATAAAAACGGTCAAAAATAAAAGGAATCGCGTCCTCTTGTATTCCACTGCCATTATCATCTATTCTTACCGTAACTTGGCTTGTGTCTTCATCAAGTAAACTAACCTGTATTCGCTTCTGTTCCTTATCCATATATTTTAAGCTATTTTGAATGATATTTGTTAATACTCGTCGCAGTTTTTCTTGGTCAGCTCGTACAAAATAAGATTTACTGGAATCATAGCTGAAATCCAATTCACCATTCTCATCTAGGTCAAAAGCAAGTTCTTCCACGAAATCACTCAAATACAATTGTAAGTTAATCGTCTCATAATGAAATGGTACTTGGTGTAAGTCTAATTTCGAATATAGAAATAGTTCATCAATTAATCGATCCATATCATTCGCCTTTGCGTAGATTGTTTCCATATACCGGTCAATCTTTTCTGGTGTGTTCGCAACCCCGTCGCGGATACCATTAACATATCCTTTTATAGATGTCATAGGCGTTTTTAAATCATGCGAAATACTAGCAATTAATTCTTTTCGGTTTTCCTCATACCGATATTGAAGCTCTTCCGCTTCTTTTAACTTTCTCCGCATCGTCTCAAATGTCTCCGATAATTGACCAAGCTCATCCTTACCTGTCTTGTCTATTCTATAGTTAAGATTACCATCACTAATTTGTTTAGCAGCATACGTTAACTTATCTACCGGACGAATGATGCTTCTTGCGACGAAATAAGTTAATAACCCATTTGTTAAAATTAATATGATTAATAAGCTTATAAATCGAAGGGATAAAAATAACTCCATATTACGATCATTCAAATCACTTTTAAATAAATAAAATAAAACAAATCCCATAATTATCTCAATTAAGAAGAACGAAACAACCGGGATAATAATCATAGCTATATTTGAAAGAACCAATCGCCTTTTTATTGTCACTAGTACCACCTCTTTCATAACATCCTTAATAGCAACTACTATTATGATAGCAAAACATTAATTTACCCGAATACATTTCTTAAAATTTTATTAAATCCAATAAGAAAAGGACCATTTCAAATGACTTTCCATCGCCACTTGAAATAGTCCCATATATTACTCTGGTTTCTTATCCACTTTACGCTTCAATTCTCTTTGCCAAATTAATCCTTGTTCCAATGCCATCTTCTTCGCTATTTTTGGTGCATGCCATAATGGCGGCAACAGTAAGAAGGATACCGGAACAGCAGTTATTACAATGGAATTTTGAATAGATGAGATACTATCCTCACCAATTGTTAAAATCACCACAGTTGTCAGTCCGAATATGATAGCCCAAAAGACACGTAACCAACGCTTCGGATTATCTCTACCTGTTAACGTAGCAGCAACGGTGTACGACATCGTATCTACTGTTGTTGCAACAAAAATTATGGAAACAAGTAAGAAAGCTAATCCAAAAACTACACCCATTGGTAGTTGATCTGTAATCGCCATTACAGCAGCAGGCATTCCACCTTCATTTAAAGCATTGGAAATAGAGCCGGGGTTTTCTGTTTCAAAGAAAACTCCGGTACCACCAACGATTGAAAACCAAAAATTATTAACTAATGGCGCAACAATCGAAACGGCGATAATCAGTTCACGAATCGTTCTTCCACGAGAAATCCGACTTATAAATACAATTAGCATCGGTGCATAACCGATGAACCATCCCCAGAAAAAGATCGTCCACCAACCATTCCAAGCACTATCTCCACGGAACATACTCATGGTGAAGAAGTTTTGCAAATGCACTCCAGTTCCACCAACAAATGCATCAATAATAAATAATGTTGGACCGATAATTAAAATAACAATCGCCAAGAAAATAGTAAATCCTACATTATATCTACTTAAAGTAAGAATTCCTCTATCGACTCCAGTAGCTGCAGAAATAGCAGCAATTCCTGCTAGTGCTAAAACCACGACAATACTCAATGTAACGGTATTAGGTACATCAAATAGATGATTTAAACCATAGGATATTTGTAGCCCTAAAAATCCTAGTGGCCCTAGGGTCCCAGCAACTGTTGCGATTATTGAAAATATATCTGCTGCCGAACCAACAACATTTTTATGATATATTTTATCACCGAAAATCGGATATAATAAACCTCTTGGACGTAAAGGCATACCTTTACTATAATGTACATACATCATTACAATAACAGCTAAAGTTCCCAAAATAGCCCAAGCTAAGAAACCCCAGTGAAGAAATGCTTGGGCAAAAGCAGCATCCATATTGTTAAACTGACCTCCGCCAAAAAGCGGTGGAGTATCCATATAATGGTACATTGGCTCTGAGGCTGCCCAGAAAACACCTCCACTCGCAAGTAATGTAACGAGTATCATTGCAACCCATCGGAAATAACTGTATTTCGGTTTCGTTTGGTTACCTAATCGAACCTTTCCATATTTCGATACCGCCAAACCAATACCAATAAAGAAATTACCGAGTAATAATAACTGCCAATAAGCACCAAATAAGTTCGCTGAATAATCGAATAGATTGGAGATCGCAGACCCCACCATATCATTATTAACAAATGATAGAATAATAAATAAGATGAGAAATCCACCACTAACTATAAAGACTGGCCAATCTAATGTTTCCTTCTTGTTTAATTTCACGTTTTTCCTCCTAATTTTGTTAGGAGCAAGTGTCTAAAATATAATCTTCCATTTGCCATTTAAGACCGTCGGATGGAGCTGATTACCTAAATAAACACAGATACATAACCATTGACAAAACCCATCAGCTTGCTCAATTTTTTATCACAATTATCAATTATAGGAACAATCCATCATTCGGTCAAACTATTCCAAAAACACTCACCCCGCAAAAATACTGAAATACTACCTAAATCCGCTACATTCCTCCTAATCACTTATTATTTTGCACCTTATTTTTATATACATACCTTTTACCAACTTTTCTTCCATTCAAACGTAAAAAATTGTAGTAATCCCTCGAACCTCAATAAAATTGAAATTTAGGTTACTCATCTCCGTTCTTTAGGAATAACAAATAAAAAAAGGGTTAGGTTTCACATTACCTAACCGCTTTTCCTCTATTCTTTTATAATCTCTTCGACTGTCTGTTCAACTTCACTACGAGACATCTTCTCTTTCCCACTCTTAAGTGCCTTTAACGTACGTTTGGCAAGCGCTAATGGTATTTTGCAAAAAAGAATAATATTTTTTGTTTGAATACTTTTCATATAACGATCCGCTTTATCTAAATTGTTTTCAGCATAAGAAAACATGTCATCTCTACTCCAATTTTCCGGGAAAAATTGCACACCGCGTTCCGCATCTTCGTCTTGGTTACGTAATACATTAACCGCTTGCAATCCCCTACCATAACCAATTGCTAATTCGCGATCTGTTTCCGTCCCATCATACCATTCCCAAATATCCGAGAGCATCACTCCTACCAGCCCTGCAACATAGTAGGTGTAGTCATCTAAATCCGCTTTCGTCTTCACTTGCCAATTTTTTTCAGCCCAGTCAGCCATTCCTTTTGCCATAATACTTGTTGACTCTTTCACTCGATCGATAATGTCAACCGGACAAAAGTGAATCCAATCACCGAGTCTTATGGAGACATCAGGTAGTATAGCATGATATGGCTTAATTAGATCTTGATATGCTTCCTCGTTAAAATTACTTTCCTTTAAGAGCTCACTTGTTTTTCGCAATAAATGACTTTTTGTTTCATTAGTAAGTTGTTCATGATCTTCTATCTCATCAATTGCTCGCATACATAAGTATGCTGAGGCTACCGTTTTCCTTAACGTGGGTTTTAACAACTTAATTGGAATATAAAACGTTCTGCTAGTAAGCTTCAGTGTATGCATTGCTTCTTTTTGTAATTTAGCTTCATCACGCAATGAGGTTTTGCCTCCCTTATAACTACAATGAGTAACATCAATTATACCAAACATCCTCTAATATTTCTTGATATACGTCTAAAAGCTATCTTTATCGTATTCCGCGCCTCCCATTATAGACTCTATTGAACGTTGTAATATGTTCTATTAATTGGAATCTTTTTCAATTTATTTTATAATTATGAATAGACTTAATTACAGTGAAAATAATAGGTCATTATTTTGAAATGCTACACCTTATAATGTGAAGCAAATCTCGATGAACCGATGAAGGAGCACCAAACATGAAATCATTTAGTAGGTTTATGAATTTTATTGGGGGACGTGACCTCCTTTTTGGACTTGTTTTACTCATTCTTCTTGGAATAGTAATTTTTATATACACTAAAATATCATTTATTTTTACTCCCGTTGTGGTTATCTTATCAACCATCACACCACCAATTATCTTAGCTTTCATTGCCTACTACCTTCTAAATCCGATTGTTGATTTATTAGAAAAAGTAAAGGTAAAACGGATTTGGGGAATTCTCATCATTATCCTTGGAATAAGTGGTTTATTAACTGGAATTATTCTTCTTTCGGCTCCAGCTGTAGAAGCTCAAGTAAAGGAGTTAATAAAAAACTTTCCCATTTATCTTGGTGAAATGGGAAATAGTATATTGCAATGGATCCAAAACTCCATCTTCGGAGATTACTATGAACAAGGATACAATTGGGTTGTTTCCTACTTTAGTGATATCCCAGGAATGATTGGTACCTATTTAGGTGATGCATTTGAAGGTATTCGAAATGTTGCATCAACGGTTACAAACGTATTTGTTGCGCTCTTTACATTTCCTTTTATACTATTCTTTTTATTAAAGGATGGAGACCGTTTTAAGCGCTATTTCATTAAGTTGTTCCCCCCAAGATCTAGAGGGGATGTCCAACAGATTCTTCATAACATGGATGTTCAAGTTGGATCATACATCCAAGGGCAAATTATTGTTGCATCTTGCATCGGAATTTTACTATTCATCGGATACTTAATAATTGGATTAGACTACGCAATTACGCTGGCTATTATTGCTGCCGTTACAAGTGTTGTACCATATTTAGGACCAACAATAGCCATTATTCCAGCAATAATTATTGCTATAGTCGATTCTCCTTTTATGCTTCTCAAGCTTGCAATTGTTTGGATAGCGGTACAATTTCTGGAAGGTAACTTTGTTTCTCCAAACATCATGGGAAGAACAATGAAGATCCACCCATTAACGATTATCATTGTTCTACTTGTAGCTGGAAATTTATTTGGGGTTATTGGAGTAATTCTCGGTATACCAGGTTATGCCATTTTAAAAGTTATTATCACATACCTCTTTGTAAAATTCCAAGAGCGGTATGATCATTATTACGGCGTTGAATATGGGTTTTATCAGGATACAGATGAACAGAAAGAATAACTTTCCATTCCCAATTTCTTACAAGGATATTTTTCTATCAATAATGAAGGATAATCATGTAGGAAAATTTTTACGGATGGAGTGATACTAATGGAAATCAATCATGAAGAAATGGCAAATTATTTTGATCAATCCATACTGGACTATAAGCAAGGAAGTAGCCGCCTGGAAAAACATCTACCAGAAATAACAAAAAGCTATTTTAAATTTACAGATGCATGTTTCGAACCAGGAAAATTAGATCAAAAACAAAAACAACTTATGGCTCTAGGCATAAGCATCTATGCACAGGATGAGTATTGTATTATTTATCATACGAAAGGGGCCGTTGAACACGGCGCTACAGAGGAAGAGTTAATGGAAACAGTAGCCGTTTGCTCTGCATTAGGTGGTGGAGCAGCATTTTCTCAAGGAGTTACATTAGCAATGGATACGTATGATTTTTACTCCTCAAAAGGACAGCAACATTAATTCGTTCAGAAAACTTGGTCTATCGCCAAGTTTTCTGCTTTGGAAAATAGTGAATAACCCTGTGCTCTTATACAACTAATCATTATCCACATAAAAAAGTCACACCCATCGCATCATAGATGTGACTAGCCTTTACTTTTTCCTTAGTAACACAATGGCTAATATTCCAGCTCCAAGCCCTACGGTTCCCCCAGCTGCAAATTATCATAATATATTCCTACGATTGTACCGATTAACAAACAACAAATAAATGTAAATCCCGCTCGCTCATATTGCATGATTAGCACCTCAAATGCCTAGTCGTTTGTAATATTGTATTATGGAATATCTTTTTTCGTTCTTATTCTTTTCAAACAAAACGCGGTGCGAATCATAACCATTGTTGTATTTATCCAAGCTAGAAATGTTATATTTACCTGTTAACAAATTGTACGTTCATTTCCGAATCGTAATCAACCTCTAAATCCTGTGGAACACGAATTAATACGATATCCTCCCCTCGATGACGATAAATCGGCTCCATCCATCCTTCTGACTTTTCTCCCGAATGCTGTGTAATCGTAAATTCCTTCTTATAGCTACTAAATTGTTGATCGATCGGATCCGAGTTAATTAGAGTCAGTTCGTTATCCGATATGGATATATCCAAAGGAGGAATTATTTCCGTTACGTTAATTCCTCCTGCTATTAACGTAGGCGTTCGGTAATGAATGATCTCCACTTGGTCTGTACCATTTGAGTGCGCTTCAATAAAGGTATAGGCACTGTTTACCTCATTAACATAATGCGCATTTAATTGAAGTTGATTTTTCTCATACTCAAATTCCCACTCATCCTGAATATACTGTTGGTCAACTTCTTCCCCTTGATTGACAACATTATATAAATTAGGAATACGTTCTACATCAAATTGTTCATCCGAATTTACATCATTTGGAATTAGAAAATAGAAGCCTGTTGAGAGAATAAGAACTGCTATATAAACTCCTAATAACCACTGAGCCTTTACAAAGGAAAAAATCCGATTCACTTTATTTGATACTCCTGTAGTTACGAAAATCAAAAATAATAGTAAGATAATAAGGGTTATTAAAGGTATAAAGTTTGTTGAAGTCATCACTTCCTAACCTCCCTTTGATTTAGTAATAAAATTGATGCTGAAAAAAGAATACCAACTGTACCAACCACTTTCATAATCGTTAGGAAAAAGGATGGCTCTTGGAAATAAAATTCCCCAGCATAAATTAAAATGTTGAATCCATTTCGAGATACCGGAACAATAAAACCAATGAGTAATACAGGTATTAGAAACATAAAAAGCTTATGAAACTGTACAAAAGACCCGATCAGATAGCCAACTGCACTAAATAAAAAGATATAACCAAAAGTCGTTACCATACCTAAAATAAACTCCATTGGAGAGTAAACCATACTAGAATTGATGGCAGGCTCTACTTGGACAAAGTAATAAATAACTACTTTTAACAAAAAGCTGGATAATAAAGCTGTTATAGCGCCTATCAAGCTAGCTGTTATCAAGAAGGCTATATTTGCTAAATTACTAATGAATCGATTTGTGACAAATATAAAATCATCTTCACGATAGGCTTTTGTTGTAATCATGATCGCACTGATGAAGGACCACAATAATGTAAACGCGATGACCATGTCAGCAGAATAATAGGTTACGGAAACATAATTCCCATTTATGCTACCACCGCTTGAACCTACTCCAGATAACGAAAACAGAAGTGCCAATAGCTGCAATATAACTAGAGAAGTAAATAATCCCATATACGATTTCATTTTGAAAATGTACAGTTTTTTGACAACATTACCTAACGTTACGGCTGTTAAAGACATCATCAATTCCTCCCTTATTCGAGCCAGTTAAGTAGACACATAGATCACTAGGAGCAACAGCAGAAACGGATATGCCTAAACGCTCCGCAGCATTCCGATCAAAGTTGTTTTTGACCACAACATACGATTGATCCATACCAAGTTCTTGGCTATAAAGCACCTCTTTACCACCGATCCACTGTCGAACAATTGCTGACTGTCCAGTTAAACCAACTGCATATTCTTTCAAATCATCGATTGATTTGTGCATTAATTGCTTTCCTTCGTTAATCAATAAAACATCTTCCAATACATCCTCGATCTCATCCAAGTGGTGACTTGAAATAATAATTGTTCGAGGGTGTGCTAGGTAATCTTTTAATAATGCCCGATAAAAATCTTTTCTTACGGCCGCATCCATACCGGTAGTTGGTTCGTCAAAAATTGTTAAGGCACACTTAGCAGATAGGCCTATTATCATATTAAATGTACTCTTTTTCCCTTTTGATAGCCTTTCATGAATTTGCTTCGGCTCAAACTGAAAGTAATCAAACAATCGATTAGCCAACTCAACATCCCAATTCGGATAAAAAGTACTCGCTTCTTTCAGCAACTCTTGAAGCGTCAGTGAATTAGAAAAAGTCATACCATCATCAACAAAAAGGCTATTAGCCGAAACCATAAGATTGTTAAAAGGACGTTTTGAAAACACTTGAACCTCTCCTGAAGTTTCCTTCCACAGACCGGCTAGTATCTTTAAAAGGGTTGTCTTCCCTGCCCCATTTCTACCAATTAATCCAGTAATCTTGTTTTCCTCAATCTCAAAACTCAACTCGTCTAAAGCTTTTATACCTTTATGCTCTTTGGTTACATCATGACATTTGATTACTTTCATTTTCCTGCCTCCTTACGTTCCTTTATAGCGGTTTGTATCATTTCGACTAACTCCTCCTCTGTAACTTCCAACCTCTCAGATTCCTGAACAACTTCGTGAATTAGCCCTTTCAGCTTTCGATTTTTCCGTTTATCCACAATAATCGCTTTTGCGTTTGGAGAAACAAACTTCCCAAGCCCTCTCTTGTTGTAAAGAATATTTTCCTCATAGAGTAAATTTAGTCCTTTTGCTGCAGTTGCTGGATTTATCGTAAATAAATCAGCAAGTTTGTATTGAGAATAAACCTTTTCATCTTCTCTAAAATTCCCATTTAAAATTTCTGTTTCAATCCATTCAGAAATCTGGATATATATTGGCTTTGAACCGTCCGTATTTATCATCAGATGACAAACCCTCCCTCCGACCGATGTAGTACATTAGTGTTGTAATGTAGTATACAATATTAACATATGCGATACAAGTTTAAAAAGCACAAAAAAAGCCTCCTAAATATAGAAGACTTTTTAAATCGTATTAAATGAATTCATTTTTTCCTTTCGGCCAATGCAAAACCTAGAAACCCAATTCCCATACCTACTAATGTACCGCACCTACATTATCCAAAAACATCCCAAGTCCAATTCCAAGAAACATACACCCAATGAATATCATTCCAGACAATGCTATACGGCTGGAACGACTTTGAGTTTCAGTAGTCTAACTTATTTTTTCAACAAATAATACTTTAAGGTAATTTCCTTCAGGATATTCTTGAACCGTTCGAAAGTCCACCGGCAACTGATAAGCTTCAAGAATTTTATATTTGTCACCAGATTCGTTAAACGCTTGTTCAACAAAACCTTTAAACTTCTTCATACCAAAAGTAGCATTATTAGTGGAAGCTACAATTACACCATTCTTCTCCGTAACTGAAATAGCATCCTTCAATAACCCTGGGTAGTCTTTTGCTGCGCTAAATGTTCGCTTTTTAGACCGTGCAAAGCTTGGCGGATCTAAAATAACTAGGTCATACGTCAATTTTTTTCGATTAGCATATTTGAAGTAGTCAAAAACGTCCATAACAACAATATCATGAAGCTCAAAATCAATCCCATTGGCACTAAATTGTTCAATTGTTTTACTTTTACTTCGTTTTGCCAAGTCAACACTTGTCGTTTTGTTTGCACCACCTAATGCTGCAGCAATAGAAAATGCCCCTGTATAGGAAAACGTGTTTAGAACATTTTTGTCTAGAGCATATTTTTCCCGAATTACACTTCTAACGTCCCGCTGATCTAAAAATATTCCTACCATGGCTCCTTCATTTAAATAAACTGCATAATTCATACCATTTTCTTTCACAATTATCGGGAATTCACCACGATCTCCCTTAACAAAATCATCATCATTAATATACTTTCCTTTGGTGTCAAAACGTTTTTTCTCATAAATAGCTTTGTAATCAGTAAGCTCATCTAAGGCACGAATTACTTGATCTTTGAAAGAATAGACTCCCTCACTATACCAGTTGATTAAATAATAACCATCAAAATAGTCAATGGTAAGCCCACCTATCCCATCGCCTTCTCCATTAAATATCCGAAAAGCGTTCGTCTCTTCACTTTTATAAAAAGCATTCCGTCGATCTATTGCCGTTTCCATCCTAGACTTAAAAAATAGGAAATCAATTTTTTCTCCTTTATTGTGGGAAAGCACCCATCCTATTCCTTTGTTTTGAATCCCATAATAACCCTTTGCAATAAACTGACCATTTTGATCAATTAAATTGATGATACTCCCCTCTTGTTTAAGTACGCTATAATTACGAACAGCATCTTTATGTATTAATGGATAGTGATTTTTAAACTTTTTTTCATGTTTCGCATTCACAAATAGGTCCATTTCTTTTTTCATCATGTCACCCTACCCTTGTCTATTGCTATATACCACATTATTAACATTACCGTAAATCACATCGGCATACAGTACTTCATATTCTACACGGAAAAAAATAAAAAGAAAAAGGTAGCCTTTAACATACGCTACCATAATGAATGATAAACTCCTATATTCTATAGTTTTCTAAACTACGTTATCAGCTCTTACCCAAATCGATTTTGTATAGGTAATATTCATTCCCGCTTTTTCCATATTAGACTGACTTACACTTCCATATGCAGCTTGACCAACCATAAATGAACACCCCATATCTTTTGCATCTTCCACGCGGCGGTTTATTAAGGCGCGATGCACACCTTTATTTCGAAATTCTGGAACAGTTGCTGATGCAGCAAGCATGCCAAAAGCCCCCTTCCTAAACAGCACCCCAATCCCCGCAGGTATTTTATCTACATAGGCGATGTAAAAACGCCATCCTGCCTTGTTATGTAAAACTTTATTGTTAACAGCAACGAATTCTTTTAAAAAACTTGGCATCGCAAAGCCTCTAACATATAGATCAGCGAATCGATTGAAATCATTTCTTTCTAAAGCCTTAATGGAAATCCCAGTGAAAGGATTAGTACTATCTATTTGATTAATTGAACGATGAACGATGTATGAAAAGCATGTTGATAAAATCCTTTTTGGTAAATCAATTTAAACAGCTCAGAACTAGCTCCAACTGGGGTGATCTCAAATTGAGTAGGGATGCCACGTTTCTCATAGAATTTTATAATAGGATCTACATAACCCAGACTATCCCCCGATATTCCCTTTACCGTATTATAGGATGGTCCAGGGATTTGCTTCGCTGAAAAAGCTGTCGCACCTCCAAAATCCTTCAACTCTACTCCCATCGGGTTACCAGGTTGTGCTTCAATACTTGAGAGTCTAGACTTGAAAAGTTCTATCTCTGACTTCTCTATTTCAACAGCAAGCTCCTTCGTCGGTAAACCACTCATCGATTTCCTCCTTTACATTAGTCTACTCCAACATTTGTACTCCTTCTTTCTAATAGAACAACATCACGCCATACGCCATTTAACTTACCAATCCGCTTTCTAACTCCAACTTTTTCAAATCCATATTTTTCATGGAGATGAATACTTGTCTTATTCTCTGGGAAAATACCAGCTTGCAAGGTCCAAAAGCCCTTTTGCTCACTTTCGTTAATAATTTCACGTAGTAATAAACTTCCTAATCCTTTTCCAACGCTTTTTTGAGATAAATAAATACTTACTTCAGCCGCACCTTGATAAGCAGTTTTTTTGGAAATCGGGGATAAAGCAGCCCAACCAATAACCGTACCATTTTCACGCACAACCAGTCGGCAATCATTTAAATGTCCACGATGCCATTCATCCCATGTCGGTGCTTCTGTATCAAATGTAGCATTACCTGTTTGAATTCCTTCAATATAAATATCGCGTACTTCGTCCCAATCCTCCGCTTCCATCTCTTCTATAATGATTGTTGAATTATCCATTTGTACCAAGCTCACTTTCTGCATGATCTACTTTCTAAACAATAGTAATATAATACACTGGAACCAAACTATGCTCCAGTAGCATTATACCGACCATTTAGTGGAATGAGGTTCCAACTCGCTTTTGATGAGGATCCTGGTTCCGTTATATGACAAAAATACCGCCCGAACTTGAAGTATGAGGTCCTCGTTCCTCTATTAGACATAAATCAGTGAAAATTGCACTAAGAATTGGTTAATAAAGGATCGAGGTTCCTAAACCTTGCTCCAGACACGTAATTTCAACCATTTAGCGGAATGAGGTTCCACTTCTTCTTTTGATGGGGACCATCCTCATTCTACTCATTGGACCCAATTGTCGTTAACTGAGTCTTGTTTTCCTACCAAAGAAGAATGATCGTTTATCCTTTTTTCGATTTCACAAAACCACTTACTACATCTATCACTAGGCCAATAATAAGGATTACAATGATCCAGTTAGTTGAATGTGTCCATATTTGATTGATAACTTGATATCCATCGCTCCCTTTAGTAACAATCCCCGCCTCTGTTAATTCCATCATAAAGTTTGGATTCCAAAAAGAAGTTTGTGTTATAAGGATGATGATCCCTATTATTGTAATTAAATGGATAAAAAATGTAAAAACGACAAGTTTTAAATTCCATTTTCCAAAAATAATTTTTAACACTTCCATGGCGATAGAAAGTCCCAGTATAACTAATATAAAAGGTAGGTAGGTTGATATTTCATTTTCATTGAGAAAAGGAATTACCCGAATCGGTTCTTCTTCATTGAATACAAAAACACCAAAGTAGTTACTTGAAAATAAGAAAAGAACCATAGCGAAAACATAAAAAACGATACTTATAATTGGTTCACGACGCTTTATATCAAGCTTCGGATCGGGAACTGGTGGCAGTTCTGATGGTTCCCACTGTTTTTCCACTTTGCTATCTTGAGCTTTATCTTTATTGGAATACTCGACCATCATAAACACGAAAGTAACCCATCCAAACGCAGACGGACCAGCAGAAACAATGGATACAATAAAATCAATAAAATGATCCAGTATACCTACTGGATATACCACTGATTGAATGATGAAAACTATACCCATTGCTCCTAATAAAGAAAATAGTACAATCTTTAAGACCGTGAGATAGGAATCAAACAATTCAGGGCCAATCAGGTAGTTATTTACACCTCGGTATCGCTGTGCTAGTTCCTTAGGATTTCCTAGCTCGATCAACACCTCTTTAACCACTTCCATTTTACTACTTTCGTGATTGGAACGTTCTTCTACCATGTCTTCGATTAATCCCCGAAGTTCTATTGCGATATCTTCCCGTTGTTTCTCCGGCAGTCGCTGGGTAACAGCATATACATAGCGTTCAATCACTTCCATTCTTCTTCCCCCCTTCACCTTTTAGTAATCCATCTAGACTGCTTACAATCCCATTCCACTCATCACACAATTGCTGAAAGACTTGTTTTCCTAAGTCGCTTAGAAGATAGTACTTTCTAGGTCTAGCTTCATTTGTATCCCATTCACTCATTAGCAACCCCTGCTTTTCCAGCCTTCTTAATAACGGATAAAGTGTCCCAGCTTCTACTTGAATGCCTTTATCATTTAATTTAGAGACCAGCGAATAACCATATTGCGGTTCGGATAGCTGACTTAACACACCGATCGTAATCGTTCCCCTACGTAATTCCTGCATCACCTTATCAATGTGCACCGTAACATCACTCATTCAATCAACTCCTAAAATCATTATAGTGTATGACGCACATTATTGTAAAGTGCACATTATTTTACTTCATAAAAAACGGTGCCAGGCACCTGTCGAATGTTCGACAAGTGCCTGGCACCGTTAATAAAATTCTCCATTTTCCACGGATAGGTTATAAATGTTTTCTAGTATTCGCGTTCGTAACGCCACTAATTCATCGTATTGATAAAAGAAACGTATTTTTTCGTACTTCATTTCGGATCCTTCTTCAACTTCAGTACGATCCATCATGATAAAAAAGGTAAATGCCTCTGCTATATCCTCTTCAGGATTGGTTCCTTGATAGCTATTAAAAAAGCGCTCTTCATGATGAAAGAAAAAATCTTCATAATCACGCTCAGCAGCCCAGTCAATCTGAACGAATTCGTTAAATATATCATCCCAGAATTGCTGATAATAGGCAAATAAGTAACTCGATTCATCAACACAACCCCAACCATAGGATACAAAATAAGTAGAACACGCTTCTTCTGCTTCCTTCCACACATCCTCTTCCTCTGAAAGGTAAACTTCTTCATCTATGGATACTTGTTGTTCTCCCAAAGTTAGAACATGGCCAAATTCATGAATCAACGTCGCTTTTATTAATGGGTGATATTCTCCAACATTGTGTGAAATCATGAATAGAGTATCTTCAAGGTTTTCTTCGTCTCTCCCAATTCCTAAAACAAAATCTTCCCCAGTATCTGTCCAATATACGCTTTTTAGTGATTCACGGTACTCTACTGGGATCATGTTCGAAAAAACATACCAATATTCTTGAACAGTTTCTATTCCTCTCTGATAATTAGAATCACCACTCGGAAAGGTATCTTCATCGTCTAAATTATGTTCTGTTTCTACTAATTCCTCTAAATGATCTTCTGGACTAATTTCGTAATAAAAAATATCCTTCCAATGGTTTTGTTCTTGTTGAAAAGAAAAATCGAAATCTCTTTTGGATTGATCAAGATACCATTCTAAATACTTATCATTTACTTCTTGGAAGCAATCTCCTCGTATCAATATATCTTTTACTTTTGTACAATCTGCTCCTGATGCCTTGTAATTTTCAAAGATACTATTTGCTTTGGATCCTGAACTAAATTCACTCTGACTATTACTAATTTCATCGCTAAAGCTATTAATAAGAAAAAACATTCCTAGTCCACCAACAACGATGACCACCATTAAAATCTTCTTCATCCAGCCCCCCCACGCTCATACTTTCCTATACTACGGTACAGAAGGAAAATAGTTTCAAACACATCCCATTTGACTGTTTGTTCAGAATATTATATAATATATAATTAAAAATTTGAAAGGAGGTAAACATGAGGAAAGGAATTTATCGATTTATCATCATTGTCATCTTATTAGCCGGCATTATTATTTACCTCGGAATAAATAATACATTATCTTCTTTGTCCATACCCTCAACTGGATTAAACAAGCTAACGAAACCGACTTTTGAAAACCAAGAAATCATTGAAATTAAAGATTACGACGATGGTACGACCTAGAGATTAAATATAAGTATACTACTCCACCAAACTTCATGCTCCTAACAGTTGACAAATGAATTTCGGTTCGATTAGATAAAAGTAATATTAATTTAGGAGATAGCACATGAAAATTTATGTTGATGCGGATGCAAGCCCAGTAAAGGATATCGTGATTACAGTAGCAAAAAAAGTCGGCCTCCATGTTGTTCTCGTAAAAAGCTTTAGCCACTTTTCTCACGATGAAGAAGTTGCAGGTGTTGAAACAGTATATGTAGACACTGGAGCAGATGCTGCAGATTATCGAATTATGCAAATGGCTCAAAAAAACGATATCATTATTACACAGGATTACGGATTAGCCTCTTTAGGACTTGGAAAAGGGTGCATTGTTTTACACCATAAAGGTTTTGCTTATACAAATGAAAATATTGACCGTTTGTTACAAACAAGGCATGCTAGCGCTAAGGCTAGAAGAAGTGGCCAAAAAACTAAGGGGCCTAAACCTTTTACCGACACCGAAAGACAAAAATTCAAAGAACTACTAGAGGAAACAATCATTCAACACAAAAATGAGTAAGCGATGGAAAGAATCGTCTTTCACCTTGATTTTTATCCTCTTCAGCGAAAGTTATATACTAACAGAACGAGCTTCAAAAACCCCATTATCGATAATGGGGTTTTAATGATTCCTACTAAAATCTTCGAATACGAAAATTTTCTTGTAAGACCGGCCAATTTTGTGGAAATGAACTTCCTAATACCCAAAAACTAGCCCCCTAAGGCCGTACGCTTTAATTAAATCGTACTTTGCTTGCATACTTTTTGCATCCTCAAACCAAACTTCATGTTCTTGCCCACCTTCATCTACGTAATGGTAATAGGGAGACTGATAGACTTCGTGATATTGAATTGCTACATTTATTTTTGCTGCTGTATTTATTGCTTCCATGGGACTTACCATTTGAGCAATGGTCCCCTCCTCCCACGGTATTTTCCAGTCCCGTCCATACAAGGGGATTCCCAACATTATTTTATTCGAAGGAATAGCAGTAATAGCATAATCTAATACATCACGCATTTTATTAATTGGTGCAATTGGCCAAGGCTCACCTCCAGCCCACCCCCACTCATAGGTCATTAAAATAACAAAATCTACAATTTCACCATGTACTGGATAATCATGAGCCTCATAAAGTAATCCTTTTTGATCCTCCCTTTCCTTTGGAGCCAGGGAAGTAGATAGTGTAAAACCATCTGGATGCAACCTTTCCCTAGCTCGTCGCAAAAATATACTATAATTTTCGCGATCTTCTGGATATACGTATTCAAAATCAATAGTTAAGCCAGCATAATTTTTCTCCTTCATGATTTTGAGTATATTTGTTAATAGAGTTTCTTGGAGTTGAGTATTACGTAATAGGGTTGCAGCTAAATCGGAGTCAAAGGTTTGCTCCCGAAAATTTGTAATTACGAAGAGTGGGGAAACTTGATTGGCATTACCAGCCTCTAGCATTGGAATACCTTGCACTTCAGTAAGACTTCCATCACGATGAAAACTGTGCACAAACGGAGAAAGGTATGTAAAATTCCGACCAAGTGCTAGTACTTCTTGCCTTCCTTGTGCATTCATTCTTATTGTATAGGCATTTACTTCAATAGTCGGTTTTCTTTTTCGAGGGATTTGTAAAGTTTGACCTGGATAAATTAAGGAAGGACTTTCAATTTGATTCGTTTGTAAAATTTGATAAATGGTAACATCATACCGCAGAGCGATGGCCCAGAGATATTCACCCGGTTTAACCGTATGGATAAAAAAGGGTATCTTTAGCATTTCACCTACATATATCAAACTTGGATTTGTAATATCGTTAGTTTGTACAAGATCCTTAACCGTAACTCCTAAATTACTAGCAATTAACCATAAATTATCCCCCGGTTGCACAACATAATCCTCTTCGACTTCAGGTACTCCAAGGGTTTGCCCGGCAACAAGTTCTTTCGGATTCTCTATTCGATTGAGTAAAAAAGCCTGATTTACATCAGCTATATATTCCTCGGCAATTCTCCTTAAAGATTCACCACGTTCGACAACATGAAGTTCCATATCATATTCCCCCAATAAGCTAATATCTATTTATTACGTTATTCGAAACTTGGTTGTCCTAGTATAAAAGAAGGAATTTGTTTAGAATAACCCTCCTTAAATGGAAGCAAAAAGAATCCCCTAAAAAGAGACTTTCAATCAATTTTTATAGGGGAGAAATTAAATTCACCTATTTATTTTCTTAACGCTTGTAAACACAAATCTACTCTTTGGTAGGCTCGGCATTCTCATCATACTATACTCTAAGTTTTGTGCTGGTACATTATAATCCATTTTACGCGCAAATATATCAGTCGTAATCTTCATGACTTCAATTGTCAGCCATTCACCAGGACAACGATGACCTTCATAATAATCTCCACCACCTTGTGGTATAAAATCAAACGGATTATCATCTCGATTAGCAAACCGATTCGGATTAAATAACCAAGGCTTTTTCCATAGCTTAGGATGGTGATTCGTACCATAAATATCAAGCAGTACTAAATTTCCTTTTTTAAAGTCATGCCCTTGCCAAAGGAAATCCTTTCGTACGCGTGCTGCTGCAAATGGAAAAAATGGGTAATAGCGCCGCACTTCCTGAACAAACATTTCATTATAAGCGTCATCTGCATCACTTAACTTTTCCGATTGCTTGGGGAACTTATGGATTGCCAGTGCACAAAAGGTCATATATACAGCGATCGCCACAATAGGACGCAATATATTTAGCACTTCGACAGCTGCAACTTGACTATTTAATAAATTACCCTGCGAATCTCGATAATTCGCTATTTTAGATAATATGGTTTCATCTGCTTTCATATTTCCTGACCTAATTTGTTCAATCATATTCCTAATCCAGCTTTCCGCACTGTTACGAGCTTGTCTACCACGCCAGTGTCTCGGACCAATAGCAGCAGCAGAATCAAATAGGGCTGCAAGCTCATTTGTCCGTTGTTTTACTTCACCCGATTGCAGGGGAACACCAGCCCAACGACAGGCAACAAGTGTTAACAATTCCTTGGATTCCTCAAATAATACGACCTTATCCATTTCTTCCCATTTCTGAATAAATTGGTCATATACATCTCTAGTTATGTTCACAACTTCTTTTAACTTATCTTCACTCATAAATGACATAAATAACGCTTTTCGATGTTCGTGGGAAGCACCATCCATTGTTTGAATCGCTTTCTCTCCAAAGATTGTCTGCCTTATTCGTTTAGGGGCCGCACCTTTTCGCATGATTTTTTCTTCATCATAAAACACTTTCGCTGCTTCTTCTCCAGCAATACATATTGCTCTTTGACCGCCAAGTAGTCTTGTTTCAAACATATCCCTCCCAAAACGTTCCCTCCTATTGGTAATATATTTATAGCCTTCCGTCATCAGAGCTAGACTATTATCTATTCCTTTATCAATTGGAATTTGTTCTCTATATGGCATTTTTTCACCTCATTTAGGATGTTAAATCATATTACGTAGGTTTCGTTTTACATACCGTCTTTATACCTCTATTTCATTTTTAGATTGAATTCATTATAATAAATCTAGAGGTGAGCAAATGGCACGTGAACGCAAATTTTCAACAGTTGACTTATACCAATCAACCAAGCACCTACTATTGGAACATGGATATGATGGATTTACATTCAGCATGCTAGCCAATCGTTTAGATATTTCTCGGGGAGCTCTCTATAAATACTTCGAGAATAAAGAAGTTTTAATAAGTGAATATATGGTTTTTGAAATGAAAAAATTTATGGTTCAACTACATAAAATTCAAGAATATAAATCATTTGAGGAGAAATTTGATTATTTAATCCATCTAATTTTCCACGATCAAGAAATTCATCGACTACGAGAGATCGGGCTTGAAATACCAAGGTCTCCTAATACGAAAGTACATGAAAACCAAGAACAACTTGATCAGCTTCATTACGAAATGTACACAAGCTTACAAAGCTTTGTTGAGTTAGGCAAACAAGAGGGAATTATAAAACCATCCATTCCTAATGGATTATTCTTAGGATTTATCTTTCAAACGATTGCTATTCCAAATCACGAAAACCTTCCCTATAGCGAATGGGTCTCCTCTATAAAAGAAATACTCCGTCATGGAATGTTCAAAATATAATAATTGACACAGGTGTCACTTTCACAGATAATTTATTTGTGACGACTGTGTCGCTTATTTTTTACTTTAAGTGACACTCGTGTCACTTTATGAAAATTATAAATGGAAAGGAATATATTATGAAAACCATCTTACAGTTTGTCACAGACCGTGTTTCTTCCAAAAAAGGAACGTGGATCACGTTGGGGATTTGGCTATTTGCCATGATTGTATTAACGATGTTCGCTCCTGCAGCAAGAGATTATCAAGTGACTAGTATCGAATCACTACCTGAAGACGCCCCATCAGTTATCGCAACTGAAAAAATAGAAAAATACTTTGAAGGTAATGAACAAATTCCCGGATTACTTGTGTTTAAAGCGAGTACTGGTGAAGTAGAACGAACAGATCTTGAAAAAATCACCAACCAAATTGCAGATGAAAATATTTCTGGAGTTGAGGAAATCCTTCCAATTGGCCAACTGCCGCCTCAAGCTACAGAAAATTTCTATTCCGAAGACCATAAAACAGCATTTATACCGTTAAATTTTCATCCATCATTGGATACACCAGATATTGATCATGCTTTAAATCAGATTCATACAATCGTAGAAAATGAAACAAACCTAGTATTATATGTAACAGGTCCAGCAGGAATCGCTGTTGATACGACAGACTTATTTACAAGAGCAGATCTCGTACTGATCTTCTCAACTGTAGCGATCATTTTAGTATTGTTAGTGGTAATCTATCGTTCACCATTACTAGCAATCATTCCTTTATTAGGGGCTGTATTTGTTTATCAAATTGTTACACAAATCTTAGGCATATTTGGTAAAGCTGGACTATTAATGAGTTCACAGTCCGTTTCCATAATGTCCATTCTTTTATTCGCCGCTGTTATTGACTATTCCTTATTTGTATTTTCTAGGTTTAGAGAGGAACTAAAAACGAATGATGATAAATACCTTGCTATGAAAGAAGCAATGCGAGGTACTGGACTTCCTGTGTTTTACTCGGGTGCTACGGTGTTAGCCGCAATGTTAATCTTAATTTTTGCGACATTAAGGGATTACCAAAACTTTGCACCAATATTCGGAACAACACTTGTAGTCATCATTTTATCGTCGGTCACCTTAATTCCAGCACTTTTCACTTTATTCGGTAGAAAATCTTTTTGGCCAGTTATCCCTAAGGTTGGAGATTCTAAAGTAAAAGATACCTCATTTTGGAGTAAAGCTGGTCATTCCGTTACAAACAGACCTAAAACATCTGTAATCGTAGTGGGAATCTTTATTATTATTTCTGCTAGTTATTTGTTTAACTTGAAATACGAATTTGATCTTATTAAATCTTTCCCAGAAGATATGTCATCTCGTGTAGGTTATGAGATATTGGAAAATAACTTTGAAGCAGGAGAGTTAGCACCAACTACGATTTTGCTAGAATCCGAGGATAAGATAACCGATACAAAACAGCAGGACTTCATAGAATACTTATTAGAACAAGAGCTAGTTGCAGATGTTCGCGTCGATCAGAAAAATGATGAAGCAACTGCTATTACATTTAGTTTAACTTTCACGGAGAACCCCTATGCCGAAGAAACATTAGATGCTCTTGAAACCATGCAACATAATGCTGAAACAATTTTATCAGATAATCAGATTAACGGAGAGCTATATTTTACAGGCGAAACTGCAACTTCCGTAGATGACCGTTCAGCCAATACCCGTGATTTAATACTCATCGTATTACTTGAAACGATATTAATCTTCCTAATGCTCATATTCTTAACAAGATCGTTCAAGATGCCAATTTATATGATGGGAACAATACTTGTATCGTTTGGAGCAGCATTAGGGTTAGGCATGTTTCTAACAAACTTATTTTTTGATATAGACACGATTAGCAATAGAGTTCCAGTTTATGCGTTTATCTTTCTAGTAGCGCTAGGAATTGATTATAACATCATTCTTGTATCTCGATTTATGGAAGAAAGGAAAAAGAAGGCCGTCAAAGAAGCGGTACAGGTTGCCGTTGCGAGTACTGGAGGCGTGATCTCCTCTGCAGGACTGATCTTAGCCGCAACTTTCGCCGTACTAATGACACAGCCAATTCAACTACTTTTCGTTTTTGGATTTATTGTAGCAGTTGGTATATTAATTGATACCTTCTTAATCAGAGGCGTGTTACTTCCAGGATTATTGGTTTGGTTTGAGAAAGATAGAAACACAAACCAAGTAAAAAGCGATAATTAATAGATATAAGGGGCATCCTTTGTATGTATAGGGATGCCCCTCTCTGTTTAGAATATGTTTTTAACCCATCTTGAAATGGAAGTAATTAATCTTTCAACCCAATTCCCCTCTTTTGCCCTATCATTCCTCTCTACCAACTCGTTTTCTCCCATATCGTTGAGTGCGGTGGCCTGCTTCCCTTCCACTACAATCACCTTTTCATCCCCATATTTTTTATATATGCTTGCCACTGTTTCTTCATTGTATGGATCAATGCCAACTTCAACTCTGTTAGTAATGATATCGACACTTGTATGTGTGACGAAAGTTTCTCCATTTCCAAATTCATTTTTATCGACTTCTTTTTGCTTCTGTACTAATTCATTTTCCGTAAAGTCTACTTTTTGAAACTCAATTTCTGCATGTTCATCTAATAATGCTTCCATTTCTTTTTGTTTTTCATTGGCAGGTTGCTCTGTAAAGGAAATGACTATGGTCCCAAGTGCTCTTTTTTCCCGATCGATATGAAGGCTTGCAAATACTTCTGGATCGAAATTTGATTCAATATACATTCTTATTTCTTCAATAACTTCTGAATGGTTTGGATCAATCCCTTGGTTTTCCCACCCCTTCATCTTTTCTGTTAAATCGGATTCACCGTTATTAGCAGCAGATACCGTAATTCCTCCTGTGAAAAATACCGAAAAAATAATGATTACACTTAATCCTATTAATATTTTGCTATGAAATTTCAACCTAAAACTCCTTCCAAAGATGCGTAAATATAAATCTATCTATAAGACGACCCGTTTAACTAATTTGTTTCAGTGATTACCGTTTATCAGAAATTCGACTAAGTGACAGGCACCTTATTCTTTGATACGATCAATTGTAATGAATGCCATTAAAGGGGGAAACGAATTGAAGATTGTATCAATTGAACCAACTCCAAGTCCATACTCCATGAAAATCGTTTTGGATGAGCGGTTGGCTGATGGAAAGACGGAAAATTACAAGCAAGGTGACGACCTTTCTAGCGCACCTGAGTATATCACGAAATTGTTTTCTGTTCATGGAGTTAAGGGAATATACCGAGTAATTGATTTTATTGCTTTAGAAAGAGATCCCCGCGTCAACTGGGAAGAAATATTACCAGAGGTTCGTGCTATTTTTGGCGCTAGAGAAGATGCATCCTTAGCGGCCAATACCACTTCTAAAGATGAACATTTTGGTGAAGTCAATGTTTTCATTCAATTGTTTCGAAATATTCCCATGCAAGTAAAATTAGAGGAAGGCGACAAAGAACAACGCTTTGGTCTACCCCAACAATTCATGAATGCAGTGATGGAAGCATCTATGACATCAGATAATATGTTAGAAGAACGGAAATGGATGGAACAAGGCCCACGTTACGGAAAGCTTGAAGATATTGGTCAGGAAGTGGTAGATGAAATAACAGCTAGCTATGATGAAGAAAGGTTAAAAAACCTAATTAAACTAGCCTCCGAATCGAAGCAATTTGAAGAAAAACGACCTTGGAAAAATGTAACGTTAGAAATGCTAGATAATCCGAATTGGAAAGAACGGTATGCTGCACTTGATCGAATGGATCCATCGCTGGAGGATTTATCCGTACTTGAGAAAGCATTAGATGACCAAAAGGCATCCATTCGCCGACTCGCAACGGCATATCTTGGAATGATTGAAGATCGAGCTGTACTTCCTTATTTGTACAAAGCGCTTAATGATAAGGCTGTTAATGTCCGTCGCACAGCTGGGGATTGTTTATCTGATCTTGGATTTAAAGACGCTATCCCAGAAATGACAAAAACGTTAACGGATTCCAGCCGCCTCGTTCGTTGGCGTGCTGCAATGTTTTTATATGAGGTTGGTGACGATACGGCAGTACCAGCATTACAAGATGCTTTAGAAGATCCAGAGTTTGAAGTTCGTATGCAAGCAAAAATGGCTTTAGCACGAATTCAAGGGGGAGAAGAAGCCAAAGGATCCATTTGGCACCAAATGACAGAAGCTACGAAAAAGAAAAATTAATGGGTTAGAGTTAAAGAATTATACATCTGGTGACCGGATTTCTTTTGCAAGTTTTCCAAAACAAAGTTGCTTTAGTGGAATGAGATTCCACTTCGTCATTGATGTGGATCCTAGTTCCGTTAATTGTCAAAAATACAGGCCAAACAAGGAGTATGATGTTTCTCATTCCGCTATTAGACATAAATTAGGATAAATTGTACTGAAAAAAGGTAAATAAAGGAATGAGGTTCCAAACCATGCTCCAGATGGCTAAATTTGGCCATTTAGCGGAATGAGGTTCCACTTCGTCATTGATGTGAATCCATTCCGCTATTTGTACCTAATGTGGTTGGATGAATCTTGTTTTTTCTCACTGAAAAAAAATAAAGTATTCCACCACCAGTCGAATACTAGAATACCAATTTTCAATAGATCCATTTTCCATCTCTCTATCCATTTAAAAATACGGTTACAACCCAGACTGTTCTTGTCTTACCCGAAAACTTCTTTATAATCCAGCGATCAACAATTATCCCGACATTCTTATTACCAATAATTAAAATAAGCCTCAAGTCTTACCCCAAAATATTCCTTAAGTGGCTTCATCCATTTACAAAAAACTAGTAAGTTATAAATTAAGAATTTCTTAATAATTTATTTAAGCTATTCTTTATATTTTTTGTATAGAGTATAGATAAAGCTATTAGAGATGAAGGGGACTAGAATATATGCAGAAGAAAAAGATTTATCTAATTCTAACAGATACAGGAACAGTATTTACAAGATTAATAAAGGCTTATACAAAAAAGCCATTTAATCATGCATCAATATGTTTAGACGAAAATTTATCCAATGTTTACAGCTTCGGGCGTAAGATGCCGAACAATCCATTTATCGGGGGCTTTGTTAAAGAAGATTTTCAAGCAACAATCTTTCTTCATGCAAGATGCGCCGTTTATTCTTGTGAAGTTTCAACCGAACAATTTCAAAAGGCAAAGACCTTTATTAATCAGATTGAAGAACAACAGCATCTTTACCATTACAACTTGATTGGATTATTTGGAGTCATGTTTAATAAGTCTATTAAACGTAAACGAGCTTTCTTCTGCTCACAATTCGTCTCTTCCGTATTAGAAGAGGGAAAGATTATCAGCTTTACAAAACCCACTTCCCTTATAACACCGTACGATTTACAAAAAACTTCTGAATTCCAACTAGAGTATCAAGGGAATTTAGCAGACTTTGAAAGAATAGCTATTAACCATAATAATCAAATCTCAGTATGCTAAAGGAGTATTAAAATAGCTTTCACCGCCTTTAATACTCCTACTCCTCTAGCAAAGTTTATTTTTTACATTTCCATGGCTATGGACGATGTATGATAGTGATTTCCTCCAATTGCCTGTAACAAATCATATTTTGTGAAGTCCGGAAAATAAACATCACTAAAGTAAAATTCCGACATAGAGGATTGCCATAACAGGAAGTTACTTATCCTTTTTTCACCACCCGTTCGAATAATAATATCTGGATCTGGTAAATCACCGGTGTACAAATATTTTTGAAGCATTGTTTCATCCATATTTTCTAAGTCTATCTTATTACTTTTCACTTCTTGAATCACCTTACTAACAGCCTGCAATATATCTGCTCTTCCACCATAATTAAAAGCAAAGTTAACAATTAGACCATTATTATGCTTCGTTTTATTAACAGCTTTTTCCAATGCATGTTTTGTTTTATTAGGTAAGGACTTCGTATTGCCGGATATCCGTATTTGACAATTTCTTCTCATAAATTCCGGAAGCTTTTGTTTAAAGAATCTTACTGGCAAGTGCATCAAGTAGTTAACCTCATCTTCAGGTCGCGACCAGTTCTCTGATGAAAATGCATAGAGAGTTAATATGTCAATTCCCAACTCAATACTTGCATCAATCATTTTTTCCATTGCTTTTACACCAGCATAATGCCCTTCACTTCGAGTGAGGCCTCTACTTTTCCCCCACCTTCCATTTCCATCCATGATAATCGCAACATGCTTTGGTATACTTGATTCCATTTTACTTCCTCCGTTCTAAGTTGACATTAGTAAATAATAAAACCTTCTAATAATCCAACTCTTCCAATCGTTGTGTCACACGTTGTTTCGTGAAATTAAATGATTGCCAAGTACTATCTTGTTGATCGTCCACCCATTGCTTTCGATGACTCAGTAAATTTATTAATTCGGGATAGTCTGGTTCTTTTTCATATAAATCCATCAATCCATCTAAACCGGTATAAGAAAGCCGACTTAAATAATAAATATCAATTTTCCCTGTTTCCTCATAACGCTCTAAATTATTTGATACAACGATTTTTTCCAAACTAATTGCATTTAAACCGGTATAAAATACAAGAGCTACAATTAAGTAAAAATGAAGAATTGATAATCTTTCCACCCATACTCGAATGAACGTATATGCAAATATGACCATTAAAAAGATCATAAATGCGTGCGCCAAAAGTCGGTCCAACGTAAATCCATATGCCGTTTCATACAGGCTTAATCGCTGATACGCCGATGTAAGCATTACACCACTTACGAGAATAAGAAGCGAGTACATAACTTTAAGCATCAACTTCATCGAACTGCTGTCTTCCTTCACTAGTTTTAGAAAGCTAATTAACAAACTCCAGTTAATTAAAGTCACAAATACAAGTTCAAAGAAACCTCTTCGCGCATATTCCGCATACGTAAAACCAGACTGTAATCCACCATTAAAGAAATACGTAAACTGTATAATTGTAAATAGAACATAGACTACATTTAGCAACACTAAGATCGTAATAGCTATAACACCATCCCACCGCAGCTCTTTCTGTTGGGTATTAATAGGACGAAAACTCTCTTTTGGAGGCTTTAACCGCACATATAGCACCTGAAATATACCAAAGAAGAGGAAAGAAAATCCGAAAACAAGAATTGCTCTAAATAACCCTTCTAAAAAATTAAGCTGCAATATAAACTCAGGGAGTTGTAACACCATATCTTGAAAAACGGAATCTGCTGACATTAATAAACTTGTTATAACAAATAACAAGGGGATTCCAATTACCATCCCGATAATAATACGTTTAATCGTCTGTGCTGTTTGTTCATCCATATTTTTGAATACTTTTTTCAAACCCAACTTACAAAATCGAGTGCTATATTTAATTCCTTGCTGTAGCTTTCTAATTAAATATGCGACAAAAGCAGGTTTACTCCAATTAATATTATTTGGACTTGTAATCAATA
Organism: Oceanobacillus limi; assembly: GCF_900111445.1. Lineage (GTDB taxonomy): Bacteria > Bacillota > Bacilli > Bacillales > Amphibacillaceae > Ornithinibacillus > Ornithinibacillus limi. The sequence goes on from NZ_FOHE01000004.1 coordinate 167,982, forward strand.
CAATATGAAAAAATACAAGTACAGGAATAAATAAAACATTTACATGGCGAAACAAGACATTATCATAAAATGTATACGATCCGGCCAACACCCAAATAGCAACCATTAGAAGTAACCCTATTCTCCGGTTATAAAATGCCAGTTTATAGCGACCAAAAAGGACAACATAAAATCCAGTAATAAAAACGAGATAGGAAATGCCAATTTCACCATGGAAAAAGCTAATTTCCGCCAGCCATCCTAACCCTATACAAACAAGGAAGAAAATAAAATCCCTCCGTTTCATTTTAAGCTCCATACGAAACCCTCCTCACTATAGTTATTCTATATACATCGTATTCCTATGTATATACGCAAAAAAATGAACCAATTAACAGGGACTGAACGTAATTTATGAACAGTCCGATTTAAACAGACGCTTTTCTACCCCATCGATAGCCAAGCCAGCTAACAGGATATAGTAAAGCTGTAAGTACAATACATGCGATCATAAACGGTACATTTATCAATGGCTGAAACCATTCATGAGGGATCAATTTAAATATAATTAAGTACATGAGAACTAAATTTGGAATGACCGACACAAAAAATGTTTTCCTTAATAGCTTACGTCCCCGATGGCCGAACTCTCTTCCAATTTCATAGCCCAAAAGACCCCAAAATAATATGTATACCAGCATAATAATAATGGAAATATCAGTAAGCTCCGCCCAAAGAACTTCAATCCAGGTCCAATCAAGCACATTATAACTTAATGTTAAAACAGCTCCACCAATAAATAATGTTAAATTCAAAAGTACAAATAACCACTGGGTTTTTTGTGGCGTAATACGTGATTCCTGCTTCCACATGCTCGCAATTTCTTTTGGTGTGCCTAGTCGGTCAACAACTTGGTCGTAAAGTTCATCCTCTGAAAAGGACGCTTCCTTTTTCATTTCCCAAATATGGGCGTGGTACTCCTCCAAAATAGAGCTCTTATCCGGATGGTCGCCAATCTCCTCAGCCAATTCTTGGAGAAATCGTTTGCCACCATCCGTCATGATTCACTTCTCCCGATAAGGTTGTTCATTACTTGAACATATCGATGCCATTCACTTGTTTTTTCTTGTAGGATTTCCTGCCCTTGTGGAGTGATTCGATAATATTTACGGGCTGGTCCCTTTTCTTGATTCTTCCAGTAACACTCAATATACTCTTGCTTCTCCAGTTTATGAAGCGCCGGATACAATGTACCCTCCTTCATTTGCAGGTGGTGCTCACTGCGTTGATCCATTTCCTTTACTAATTCATAACCATACATATCACGCTCATTTAACAACTGTAGTACTAGTAAGGAAGTACTCCCTTTGACAAGCTCCCTATTAAACATGTTTTTCACCTACCTAGAAATATTAGGTATCTATACTATAGATAATTTATTATTATTTGTAAAGACCTATGCAATAATTATTAAAAAGAATTTTTAATCAGTAGGGGATTTCATCACACACTGATTGTTAAAAAACAAATCGGACATTTGACGTTCAGTTGATCCCCCCACTTATCTACTTAGCTTTACCACATAGGTTTGCAGTGAGGGGCTTACAACGCACAGGACGTGCTAGTGCCGACAATGTACAGGACGACTCGTTTATCCCAACTCGCCAGTTATATCCGGGATAAATATTTTAGAACCTGCAAATCAACACAATCATATGTAGTTAACTGCGTCTCTTGATCCCATAGCATGATTTCCGTGGTTTCCTCATTTTTAATTAACGGTTGTATTTCGAATACTTTCTGAAAATAAACAGGATTATATTGAACCGTACCATCAATAAGATTTTCCACCTTGAGCAGTCCTTTCAATTCCATATCCTGTACAACTTGACCTGTTTCCTCATACAGTTCTCGTATCGCACAACGAAGAGGTGTTTCATCTTTTTCCCTACTCCCTGCAGGTAACTCCCATTGCTTCCTCCACTTATTGTAGCAAAGTAAGTATTTCTCATTGCATGTTATAACAGCAAAAGAACCTGCTAATGGTTGGTAGGATTCGATCCTATTTTCATTTATTTGGATAAAGTCAAGAAATTGACGCCCATGGTTATTTTTAATCATATGGTCACCACGCTCATTTTACGACCTTAGCATAGATACACGTATCCCGTAACTCTTTTCCATCGACTGAAAGTTCATCATTTTTTAATATCCCCTCTAGTTCAAAACCTAGTCTCTCCGGCACAGCCCGACTTTTTACATTCTTTGCATCACACTGAATCTCTACTCGCTTGGCATTTAACTCTCTAAAAGCGAAGTTTGCGATGCCTTCCACCGCTTCGGTTACATATCCCTTCCCACTGTGACGCGTATCTATCCAATATCCGATTTCAAACTTTGGAATATCCCAGTCGATTCGATGTAAACCCGATGAAGCGATATATTCACCAGTTTCTTTACGGAAGACGATAAAACGAAGATCCTCTCTTTTCAAAAATTTCACGTAAGATTCTCTAATATTCGCTTCTGTTTCCTCTTCTGTTTGTTGTTTTTGAGCAAACGGCATCCAAGGTTTTAATTCATTAATAGAGGCTGTTATAGCTTCATGAATGGCTTTACCATCCCCAGGCATTGGCATACGAATAAATAATCTCTCCGTTTCAATTTCATGTGGGAATTCTAGTAAAATTGGGTTCATTTTGTTAACTCCTTCTTTAAAAATGATAATAGGGCTCATTTAGTTGTCGCAAAGAATATTTGATTAGCGTTCTTAGCTCCTCATTCTGATCTTTTGCTTCTAAATGAAAATATAAACTATGTAAAAATTGTTTAAAATTAAATCGATACATCAGTAATGCTTCATCATCTTCAGGGAATACATTACATAGTTCCGCAACCTTCTCCCGGATTCTTTTCATGAGGACATAATCATTCCCCTCCGATTGCAGTATGGTAATAATAGGAACAACCATACGTTCATTTTCCTCAAACAAATAGGAATCGTTTTGGAAACACATTTTTTCAACTATTGCTAGAAGTAATTCCTCACGCAGGTTTTTGGATAGTTTTGACTGTTTTAGCCCTTCAGTAATGGCATCTGCTACGTGTGCAATGCTATGCGCCCATCCCTTACCTTCCACTAACCCTCTTACATCAACTTCTCGGTTCACATAGTCTAGTAACTTATTCATACTAGAATCGATTTCAGTAGCAGACAAGAAATCACCCTGATGATTAACATAGAATATTAAAGCAACAATCAACGAGGAAAAGGATCTAGTAAAAACACTATCATTCGCCTTAGCACCAATTTGATAAAATAAATAGTCCTCACTGAGACACGTTTCTAGTAGTTGTTTTAACTGTCTTTCAGATTAATAACCGTTAGCTATCAAATAGGAAAAGGTTCGATATATCAACGAGTCCCTCAACTCTCCATCGGGATCACCTAAATGTTCCAGCATAGCACTCGTAAGTTGTCGTATGTCAACGGATTTTATATTTTGAAATTCATCCTGCTTCAAACCCTTTAATGTTTCTCGTAATAACGTACGGTTCATGGCGCCACAATCTCTACTTTAATGCAATCAGGATCCTCGAAGTAAACCGCGTAATGATCCGAGCCACCAGCATATGGATGCTTTTCTTCATAAAGAATAGAGACTCCCTTTTGTTTCAATTTATCCGTTAGTTCATTTACTTGTTCTCTTGATTCTGTATGGAACGCTAAATGGTTTAATCCAACACGCGAGCGGTGATATGGTACGTCACGAAAACGCCCCTCTACTTGAACAAATACAATATATGTATCGTTCAACCTCCAACTTTGCCCCTTCTCCCAGGATTGGAATCGATCATACCCTAGTTCATTTAAGAGCCAACCCCAAAAATCAACGGTAGCCTGGAGGTTTGATACATTCATTTCAACATGGTGCAACAACCCTTTCTTCATCTATACACACCATCCTCTGTAATTTAGTAACCATTATAACAAAAGATAGTAACTTAGAGCGCTAGTTATCGAATTATTTCAAAAATATTTTTATTTGACCGTGCGATTCATGTTATACTAGGTTAATAGTTAAATGAAAGCACTTCCTTTTCACATCTAGCATACCCTATATAAAAGGTGGGATAATGATGTTTAACAAGATTCTTATTGCAGCTGATGGTTCAGAGCACTCCATTCGTGCAGGGGAAAAAGCATTTGAACTTGCAGGCTATAATCCAGGATCAAAAGTCGATATTCTTTATATAGTAGACCCCAAGCATTCAAAAGGTGAAGTTTTAAATAGCTGGGGAAAAGATGCTGTAGACATACGAAAAGAAAAACTGGAGATTATTGTTCAAAAGGCAAAGCAATCAAAAGTGAATTTTGAAGTAGTTTTCCTTCATGGGGATCCAGGTCCCACCATTGTGAACTATGCGAATAAACATGAGTTTGATGCAGTAGTTATCGGAAGTCGTGGCTTAAATGCTTTTCAAGAAATGGTCTTAGGAAGTGTAAGTCACAAAGTTGCAAAACGAGCCAATTGTCCAGTACTCATCGTAAAGTAAAAACTCCCATTAGGGAGTTTTTTAGATTTCGTTATTTGTATCAGGATTGCATATACATTTCTTAAAACCTAGTTATTTGATATGATTACTTTAGAAAAAGGTTATTTCATAGAAGGTTGTAATTTTAAGAACAAATAGATTGTCTTTCGCTCCACTGCAACCATTTTTATCGAAGCAAACTAACCATGTAAAGCAACACTCTGTAGATAATAGCCTAAATAATTAATATGCGAGGTGCTCCATTATGGCTGAAAAAATATATATCCTTCATGAAAATGAAGAATGGACGGATCATTTGATTAAGCGGTTAGATGAACTTAACTTACCTTATGAAGAATGGTTTTTAGATAAAGGAACGGTTGACTTAACATCTACTCCACCTAAAGGTGTTTTTTACAATAGAATTAGCGCATCCTCTCATACAAGAGATCACCGCTATGCTCCTGAATTAACCGAAGCGATTCTCGCATGGTTAGAACGCCATGGTAGGAAAGTCTTTAATGGTAGTCATGCACTAAGGCTTGAAGTGAGCAAAGTAAACCAATACATGGCACTAAACGGCTCACAAATTCGCACACCGAAGACCGTTGCTGCCGTTGGCAAAGCAGAAATTATTCAGGCGGCGAAGGAATTAAATCTACCTTCCTTTATTACGAAGCACAACCGTGCTGGTAAAGGACTAGGTGTACAATTGTTCCATTCGATTGAAGCCTTATCGGAATATGTAGAAGGACCAAGTTTCGAGCCTTCCATCGATGGGATTACATTAATTCAGGAGTATATACAAGCACCAGAGCCATACATCACTCGTTGTGAATTTGTTGGCGGGAAATTTATTTATGCTGTTCGGGTAGATACATCCGAAGGGTTTGAACTTTGTCCAGCAGATGCATGTACAATAGATGACCTATTCTGCCCGGTTGGTGAAGAAGCTGAAGAAAAACCAAAGTTCGAGATAATAGAACACTTCGACGATCCAATCATCGAAAAATATGAGAAGTTTTTACAACAAAATAACATTGATGTAGCTGGTATCGAATTTATTCGTAACAATAATGGGGAAATATTCACCTATGATGTCAATACGAATACCAACTACAACTCAGATGCTGAAGCAAAGGCAGGAAAGTACGGGATGTTGGAGCTGGCTAAATTTCTTGGGAGTCAACTGGATTAACATAAAAAGCACCTAAAACCAATTAATGGATTTAGGTGCTTTTGTTCTTCAAACTGTTGCCTTACTATGCAAAATACGTAATGCCTCTTCCATGTCAACATCTTTTTCAATATGTTCAGGAGTCCAAGGCATATATACATCAGGTTTAATACCAGGTTCTGCAAATGGATCCCGTTTATCTAGCTGGTCTAATCGTGAAGTTGGATAACCAAATTTAAATTGGTTACCCCAAGTTATTTCAGTTAAATTAGAATAGTCATTTACTCCCATCGTTGGTCTTCCAATTACGCTTACCTTGGGTGATTTTTTACAAAAGTACACAAATATATCCCCTGCACTTCCACAGTAGTTATCCGATAATACAATAATATTTCTCGGATATTCATCTCCATATACTTCCACTTCATCGTCATTAGAATCAAATGCAACAAAGCCTTTTCCTATATGTTCTTCCCAAGCTTGTTTAAATAGGACTAAATTATTCCGCGTTTTTTCATCCTTAATTTGTTTAATTGTTTCCGATAGCGATCTTATTGTACTTTCTGCATTGCGGGTTGTACAATTAAATTTCATCGCATAATCCTTGTAATTAATCATCATCGGCTGACTTGGAAATAAATAGTTTACCAAACTATGATAAGCGAACGTACTACCACCATAGTTCACCCGTACGTCTATAATTAGATTGTCCGTCTGAGTTAGTTCATTTTTATGCTCTTCAACTAGTTTAGTTATGGTGTCCACATCAAAAAAATCAGTTAATGTCATACATAACGTATTTGCATCTATTCTTGAAATAGTATGAATCGGCCTGTATTCTTCTTTCTCATATCTTTTCAACTCTACCAAACGACTAGTTCCCTTTTTGTCCATAACCTCAGCAACTCTATACTTGGATATAACTTTTCTCCAATCCTCTCGCTCTGCCTTCTTCTCCATCAATTCTCGCTTATGTAACTGAACCAAATCAAGAACAGGAATATTATCTAGAGAAACAATTGCATCTCCAAGCAAAAAACGCTCTTCTTTTCCTACTTTAGTTACATATAACTTATCCTCAAACCTTCTTACTCGGAATCCATTACTATATTCTTTTTGTTGCTCCGATTTAATGAGGTTAAATCCCATATGTGGATCCTTAAAATCCAACAGATAATCCTGTACGATTTCAACAAATTGATCTGCCGTTAAACCATTATCCTTTTCTAAACCCCTTATTATATTCCTATATTTCTCAGGGTCATCCCACCCCTTTTTATCAATATACCCTGCATAATCATGCTGCATAATATCGACTACCTCATCAAATATTTCCAGATACATCGCTACACCTCTTATCTAAATATTCTTGATTTAATCTTAACGTAGATTAGTTCTTTTGAACATCCTCCTTTGGTTAATCCTTCCTACTTCAAGCCAAAAAAAGTCGATGTTAAAATAAACTAGAATTGTATCCTTTATACATGGAACATTAATTATAGAAAGAAACTCAAGGATGTGAGAGATATGAGCAACCAAGCTATCGTTGAATTTAAGGATGTAAACTACTCTGCTGATGGGTTACATATATTAAAAAACGTTACCGGATCCTTTCCAGAAGGGAAAATTACTACCCTTGTTGGTCCTTCAGGCGCAGGTAAATCCACACTATTTAAACTTTGTAATGCGTTGAAATCCCCACAATCAGGGGAAATTCTTATCAAAGGAAAATCAATCGATAACTATGATCCAGTCGAATTAAGACGAAACGTTGGAATTGCGCTACAAAGTGCAACAATGATAAAAGGAACCGTGCTTGAAAACCTAGAGCTTCCATTAGTATTACAGGGTAAAAATATTGAAAAGGGTTTTGCTGAGGAATTACTTCACGATGTCGGACTAAGTAGTGAATTTCTAAACCGTAGTGCCAAGGAGCTATCCGGTGGACAACGACAAAAACTATCGATTGCGCGGACACTTGTTAACTACCCAAAGATTTTATTATTAGACGAGATTACATCATCTTTAGACCGAGTGTCACAACACGATATTGAGGAATTAATCGTAAAAATTAACAAAAAATATGGAACAACCATAATTTGGATTACACATAATTTGAAACAGGCCTTAGAAATCGGCCACTACACATGGGTTATGATGAACGGGGAAGTAATCGAAACAGGAGAAAGCTCTTTCCTACATTCCCCCAAAAATGAACGCGTCCTACAGTTTGTAAAGGGGGAATTAGATTGAGTTACCTAACATTATCCATTACCCTGATATTTGTACTGATCCCATTAACCCTATCAAAAACACTAAAATTAGGTTTGGAAAAAGATACAATCATCGCGACAGTACGGTCGATCATTCAACTACTTGCAGTAGGCTATGTTCTTCAGTATGTATTTGATGCAGAGCATTACATTTTCATTGGACTGATGATCCTACTCATGATCGCAGCCGCGACGCAAAATGCACGGAGAAAAGGAGCATCGATTCAAGGAATCACATGGAAATTAATCGTCACTTTCATTTTTATCGAAGTATTAACACAGTGCATTTTACTTGGACTAAATATTACACCACCTACAGCTCAATATATTATTCCCATTAGTGGTATGGTTATTGGCAATTCAATGGTACTTGGCATTCTGTTTTTAAATAGATTCACCGCAGAAGTCGAGTCACATCAAGACGAAACTGAACTTATCTTATCGCTTGGAGGAACGCCAAAACAGGCTATTCATTCACAACTCATTGCATCCATTAAAGCTAGTACCATTCCGACTATTGAAAGCCAGAAAACCATTGGCCTCGTCCAACTACCTGGTATGATGAGTGGTCAAATTATTGCCGGAGCAGATCCCGTACAGGCGGTTCAATTTCAATTGCTCATTCTCTTCATACTTTTAACAACAGCAGTCGTCACGAGTATTGCCCTTGGATTTTTATCCTACCCTACTTTATTCAATGAACGAATGCAGTTTTTAAAATGGGAGGATAATGATAGCTAAGCACCTCGTATAGGTGCTTTTCGCTTTTACAGAAATGGAACATTCCATGATGCCAGCTGTCTCTTAAAAGAATCATATTCGACATAAAATTGATCATAAATTAAATAATTGGCTCATTTATTTCCTTATTTGCTCATATTTATATTTTTTCGCTCAAAATCGACAAGTTCATGCTCATAACTTTACTGAATCATTTCAGCCTTACATCCCCCCTCTATTTGACAACGCCTCTATCTCACGGTAAAATTACATTTAATTCAAGATATTTTAATTCAAAATACATTCGTAACTGAGGTGCGATTCGATGAGTGAGAATTTATCATTAAAAGCCTTTGTTGTCTTAATGAAAGCTTCTAAGTCGATTCAAGAACAAGTAAAAAAAGATATTCGTGATCATGGAATGAAGAGTTCGGATTTTGCTGTACTTGAGGCTTTGTACCATAAAGGTAGGCAAACCATCCGAGAGATTTCAGAAGCCGTGTTGATAAATACAGGATCTATTACGTATGTAATAGACAAACTAGAAACGAAAGGATACTTGGAACGAAGCAATTGTAAAGAAGATCGCCGGGTTGTATATATCCAAATCACAGACCAAGGCAAAAACTTAATGAATGAAATTTTTCCAAAGCATCAAAAAGTAATCGATAATATATTTGCCAACGTGACAGATGAAGAGAAGAACCAATTAATTGATATATTAAAACGAGCAGGCAAACAAATGGGAGGGCAATAAAATGAAGCATATTTTCCAAAAAGGGAACGACCAAGCAAAACCTACTTTATTATTACTACACGGAACAGGTGGAACTGAACAGGATCTTCTTCCACTTGCCGAAAAAATTGACCCAGATGCAAATATTCTTAGTGTACGTGGCAACATACTTGAAAATGGCATGCCTCGTTATTTCAAGCGTCTAGCCGAAGGTGTTTTTGATGAAGAGGACTTAATCTTTCGCACGAAAGAATTAAATGAATTCCTCGATGAGGCTGCGGAAAAATATGATTTTGATCGTCGTAATATTATCGCAATCGGCTATTCCAATGGGGCCAACATTGCAGCTAGCTTGATGTTCCATTATCAAGAAGCATTAAAAGCAGCTATTCTTCACCATCCAATGGTACCTAGAAGAGGAATTGAATTACCCGATCTTTCTGGAAGACGGGTATTCATTGCTGCTGGCAAGAATGACCCGATCTGTCCCGCACAAGAATCGGAGGATCTGAAAAACTTATTAGCAGATGCAGGAGCTGATGTAGTTCTTCATTGGGAGAATATGGGTCATCAATTAACTTTAAATGAAGTAGAAACAGCAGGAAAATGGTATCAAAATATATAAATCAAAAACCCGTTCACAATTAAATTTGAACGGGTTTTCTTTTTCATTAATTTCTTATAATAATATATATTAAGTAAATTACATACGCCAACACGAGGACATACCCTTCCGATTTTCCAACCTTATATTTCGTTCGTGAAAAAATTAATAACATAATTGTTAGAACCATCATTGCTTTAATATCAAAAAACACTTTTCCCTCTACAGGCAATGGCGTAATTACGGATGTAGCACCTAAGACAAATAAGATATTAAATATATTACTTCCTACAATATTCCCAAGGGCAATCTCACTCTCTTTTTTCATTGCTGCAACAATTGATGTGACAAGCTCGGGTAGGGATGTACCAACTGCAATAATGGTCAATCCGACAAGCGTTTCACTCATTCCCCATGAATAGGCAATCTCCGTACCATTCCGAACAACTAATTCCCCACCTAGAATAATCCCCGCTAGACCAAGTATAGTAAAAATTATATTTTTACCCCACTTAATGTCTTGTGGAACAACCTCATCTGCATTACTTTTTCTACTTTTCATCGCAACTTCAAACACATACGACATAAATATTACTAAAAATAAAAGGAGGATTATCCCATCACTACGCGTAATAAAATTTCCGTCGAAGTCCTGTAAAAAAACATCACTAATTAAAACATAAAGTACCGTAGTTGCTAATAATGTAAATGGTATCTCTTTACGTATTGTTGCACTCTCAACCTTTAATGGAAAGATTATAGCAGCAATTCCAACAACTAAAGTAAGGTTAAACATATTACTTCCTACTACATTCCCTAAGCTCACTCCAGCGGTTCCCTCTACAGCAGCTATAATACTGACAGTCGCCTCCGGTGAACTCGTTCCAAAAGATACTATTGTTAGTCCAATTAAGATGGAAGGGACTCGTAACAACCGTGCAATATTAGAGGAACCATCCACAAAAAAATCTGCACCTTTAATCAATAAGGCAAATCCAACAACCAATAAAATGTACGTCATAACTTCCTTCCTTTATCTACATAATCTTTATCTTATAGTGTGTTCTTGAATATATTTCACATTCAAGGATCACTATTATAGTACTACGTAGGATAGGCAGAAAGATACTCATACACAATCAAATTAAAGAACCGTAAGCTTTATTCTATTGCCTGCTGGATCCTCCACTGTATTTTCATTCGATACGGTTGCACCAATATCCTGTAACTGTTGAATTATTTTTTCACGGGTCGTTTCATTCGGAATAACTAGACGGAGCCAATTTAAGCCCACACTGTTTTCAGCTGGAGATTTGGCACCTACTCCATTCCACACATTGAGGCCAATATGGTGATGATAGCCACCATATGAAGCAAATAAAGCTCCTGGGTAGTTCGTTACGATGTCCATCCCTAATCCATTGACATAGAAATTCTCCGTTTCTTTTAAATCCGCTACATGCAAATGAATATGTCCCATCACCGTTTCTTTCGGCATACCATTCCATGATTTTTCAGATTCATTAATTAAGCTATCCCCATCTAAAGGTTCCGTAGCCATAGCTACTTGACCATCTTTCCAATTCCACTCTGTAGATGGACGATCCCGGTAGACTTCAATACCATTTCCGTCTGGATCATTGAAGTATAATGCCTCACTAACGTAATGGTCTGATGCACCTAGTTGAACACCTTGTTGAATGATATGTTTCAAAAAAGCAGATAAATCAGCACGTGATGGTAAAAGAATGGCAAAGTGATAAAGACCAGTTGTTCGTGGTTCTTTTGGAGTAACATTATCTGGCTGCTCAATGGATAAGATTGGCGTTTCACCATCCGCAGTTAATACCACCTTCGAATTCGTTTGCGATAACACGTGAAATCCCAACACATTTTGATAAAAATTTAGTGATTGAGTTAGATTCGTTACATTAATACTTATATCTTTTACAAATATGGTTGGTTGTTGAAAGAATTGTTTTTCCATAGTTGAACTCCTTTTTATTACATTTTTAAATTAGGTTACTTATAGTAATTATTATAAAGATATCCAAGAATTATTGTCAATGAGTAATGATTGAGTCTTTAGGAAAACTAAATTCAACATCAAATTCATTCATAGTTATTGTGGGACAACAATATATTATTTCGAACACAATTTTTTCACGAATTGATCTTCACTGTATTATTTGCTTTCTTAAATCGCCATTAACAGCTATACTAGTAATGGCTTAATCGGAAAGCACGTGGTTCGAAACCATCCCACGATAAAAAACTAAGGAGAGATTCATATGAAAGTTAGAACGTTGGTCATTAATGGACTCATTGCAGCATTATATATTGCTGTATCTGCACTTATTGTTCCTTTTGGATTTACGAATATCCAATTTCGCATTTCCGAGATGTTTAATCATCTGATCGTTTTTAACAAAAAATATTTTTTCGGAATTGTTATCGGGGTATTTTTGTATAATGTTATGTTCTCACCACTTGGTTGGTATGACATGGTGTTCGGAGTTGGACATTCGGTTATCTCATTAGGAATCATTATAGTACTCTCACGTTATATTAAAAATGTACTCATTCTTCTTATAGCGAATACGTTGGTATTTTCATTTAATATGTTTATCATTGCTTTTGAACTAAACCTAGCACTTGAATTCCCATTCTTATTCACTTGGTTAACGACTGCTGCTGGAGAATTAGCTGTTTTGGCAGTAGGTATTCCAATTATGTATGCATTAAACAAACGACTACAGTTTGATAAATTAATTTAAATAGTGTTACACGTCTTTTCACAAGCCAAAAAACTCCACGATCTGCTTCACGTTTTAGCAATCGTGGAGTTTTTCTACTATATGACGTGTGCGCTTTATAAGGAAGGTGGATATGATGATTGTTCGAGAACGAAAAAAGGAATTTGTGATGATTGAACAACATAACCATGCACAGCTATCAGGAATGATCTTATCCAATTGGAAAAGCACTCTTTTTCAAGGGGAATCCTATCGTAAATCTGTTGAGCTTGCGAACTACCTACACGACATTGGTTGGAAGGAATTTGATCAGCAGCCCTTCTGGAATGATAAGGTACAAGCACCTTATACATTTTCCGACTTCCCAATCCATCCTAAGATTGTTCTTTATCAACACGGCATCAATGAAGTCGAAAAAAGAGATCTGTATGCAGCCCTTTTATGTAGCGAGCATTACAAACGATTTCTGATACAGCATACTTCTATAGAAGCTCAGTCATTTGTTAACGAAGAGAACCGCAGGCAACAATGTATTAGGCATAGACTTGAAAACGTAGACAAAGACCTGTTCGATTTCCATTACCGCTTACTTCAATTTGGGGATAACCTATCTTTGTATCTTTGTTTAAATGAACCTGGAGTCACCAATCAAGATATCCATCCCTTTTTCAAAAATGGAATTCCACTTCCAGAAGGAATAACAACTAACTCACACCTAGAATTAACTTGGACAGATGAAAATACGGTTTCACTTCAGGACTTCCCATTTGAACAACCATTTACAGTAACCATCAAGCAAAAGATAGTAAACAAAGATGAAATAGCAAAGAAAGGATTGATACAAGCCTATCAGGAAGAAGCAATGGAAGAATTCCCTGTACAACTTATCCCCTATAATTAACTTAGCTAACTAAATTAAAAAATCACCCCATGGGTGATTTTTCTACATCTTATTCAATCTTTCTTGTAAGTTTATAAATTCTTCATTAATACGAGTCATCATAAGTTCCATCGCTTCTTTTTTTGATTCAGCATCTGGTAAATGAATTGGTTCACCATAAATAAGCTTCGGCTTCACTCGTTTAAATAAATCACTAAAATTATTCGGCCCAACATAGGCAGCCGGGATAATTGGCACCTTTGAGTTGGCAGCTATCGTTACAGCTCCTCTTTTCAATGGTACTTCTTCACTCGTTCGCGTTCCACTTGGAAAGATGCCAACAACTTTTCCTTCTTTTAACAGTCGACGAGGTATTTTTATTGTACTTGGTCCTGGATTTTCGCGATCAACTGGAAAGGCATGTAAGCTTTCCATCAGCCACTTTAGAAAACGAGATTGAAAGAGCTCTTTTTTCGCCATATAATGAATTTTCGTTGGCAATGTAGCAATACCTAACCACAGGATGTCAACCCACCCCGTATGCGTACAGGCTATCACATAACCACCGGAATCAGGTAAGTTTTCTTTTTGATACACTTTTATTCTGCCAAATAAACTTAATATCATTTTCAGAACATTAGCCGCAAAATTGTACATGTGCTATGTCTCCTTTTTGAATCACTTCAATTTCTAGTTATTTATATTTTACCATAAAGTATTAGAACCTAGTACTAATTTTTGTAACAAACTTCTATTTCTAAAGCAACTTGGTGTTCGGAAGTCTTAACAGTCACAACCTTCGTTCTAATTAAACATTCAACGGGATATTCAACATCCCTTTTCTGTTATGAAAAAAAGAAAAGCTAGCTGCAGCTTTTCTCTCATCGTATTAGGAATCTTCTTTCATCCGCAAACCGTTTTGGTGATCCGAATCGGAATCTACATAAAGTCTTCTACTTGGAACAGCAATTTGAACACTTTCTTGTTCAAGAATATCTAAAATTTTCATATTAATTTCTTCTCTAACCTTCAAGTATTCTCCCCAAACTATTGTACTTGTGAAAAAGTAAAGGAAGATCTCTACTCCGTTCTCTTTATACTGATTAAAGTTTACAAAAATTGTTTCCGGATGAACTCCTTCATGTTGATGAAGTAAATCATTTATCTGTTGAACAACACGTTCAATTTTGGAAGTAGGCGTATCATATGTAAGTGTAATATTGAATGAAATTTGCCTTTTTCCCATCTGGCTCCAGTTGGTGATGGATTCATCTGCAAGTCTTGCATTAGGAACGGTTACAAGCGCATCAGCAAATGTCCGAATACGAGTACTACGGAACGTAATATCCTCAACGGTTCCCTCTACACTAGGTGTCATAATCCAGTCACCGATTGTAAATGGTTTCTCCGTAATAATCACAATTCCACCGAACATATTGGACAGGGCATCTTTTGCTGCTAAGGATACCGCTAAACCACCTAGCCCCATCCCTGCAATCAATCCATCAATATTATAGCCAAATTCCTGGATAATGACTGTGAAGCTTATCGCTATAATGATAACTTGTAATGCTCGAGACAATAGTGGAATTAATATTTCATCAATATGAATATCTGTTTTTTCATTAATTTGTCTAAAAATATGCGAGGATGTTGATGCCAGCTGAAATAATCCCCACGTTACTAACACTACCGCTAAAACATGAATGATTTTTTCAAATGTACCATCTGCCTGTGGCTGGAAATATGGGTAATAACGGACTGCAAAGTAAACACCTAAAATGATAAATACCCATTGGACCGGCTTTTCAAAAGCTAATAATATATTATTTAAAATTGTACTTCTTGTTTTCGTCACGAGTCGTAAGATGATTGCAAAGATATACTTCGTAAAAATCTTTCGAAATAACAAGAAAAGCAGGAAAATCCCTACTGCAATTCCCACATCAATTAAATGATCATATGATAATAAAAATTCCCAATCCATTATGTCAATCCTCCTGACTAGAATATATCATACCATACTCCTCTAGTGTGTGATAATTTCTAGTCCTTTTCCCGCAATTCTTTATGTATAGAGCCTTAACATTTCAAAAGGCTCTTTCATAATTAGCTAGCTTTACGTACACGAAAGAATGGAATAGATAAGTGCTTTTTCGTTGCTTTATTCGTTTTCTGTTGTTTATACTCCGTAGGTTCATTTTCCTTTTTCGAATACGACATTCGTTGCAGCTGCTCCCTTTTTGCATTAACAAAGCTTTTTCGGATTTCCAATTCATAATACATTCCTTTTTCCTCCTTTATTTGACACTCAACATCCGTATCATATGCGCACGGAAATTATTCGTTCCAACTTTTTCACCTTAGAATAAGCCGGTACTAGCTCACTTTTCTTTTATAGAAATGTAATAACGACTCTTGAATGGACTTTTTTTGTTTAGGTGATTTTTTCGCTTTTACAAGCCTTTGATATGACGCATCCTTTCTCATATTTTCCATACGATTTTCAGCTATGCTTTTATAAACATCAATTTGATAATTCATCATGTACTTCTCCTCCTCGGTTTGTTATCTTACACTTCTTATCATACTGTCTAAAACTCTTACCGTCGCCGGCTTTTCGACTGAATTTCGCACACAAAAAACCCCTACTACTTCTGTAGGGGTCCTCCTTCTTGAGACTGATAAACATGCTAATGAAAACCAATAATTATTAAAATTGCGCCAACCATTCTTCTACTTCATGAAAAAAAGATGGATTTTCTTTCCATGATAATAATGCTCCTAATTCACCTTTGCGATGTACAAATTCCTGAAACATTGCGTCAGCGATATAGTAAGCTAACCTTGTATGGCCAAATCTAGTACCTCCATTTATGGAAAACCACTCTTTAAATACAGTCCTCGGATCTTCTAAAATGTCTGATTTAAAACTACGAATGATTTCGTTTTTATGTTGATTTGCAAAATCAAGCCAATCATCCCCTTCATTATTATAAGAAAAGTAAACGGAAGACTTTAAATCTGGAATAACCTGCCTAGAAAAGTGGGTTGCTGCCCCTTCTTGTAATAACCAAATATAAGGATGCTCCCATTGCATTCGTTTCCAATCTATCTGATACCGGTCGGAAAAGATATTATGTGAGGCATGCCCAAATTCATGGGCAATAATAACCCGTAATGGTTCTTGTTCGGAAGGTAACCTTTCCAACGAAAAGGTAATGTCGGGAATAATTTGTCGATGCGTGTAAGCATTGGATCCATAGGCACCAACGATCAAATTAACGTCGATAGGAAATGTCAATTTGTATCTTGTTTTATACTCATTGATCACATACTTCAATTCTTTCTGTATACGAAAGTGTACTTTCTTAATCGTAGCCTGATCGCTAGGATAACGCTTCATTGCTTTTATTAATCGTTCATCCGTGTTTTGACAATGATTCGCAAAATAAGCATCAAATATCGTAGGGTATTTTTTATAATAATTTCTTAGGTTTTCTAACGTATACTCCTGCGGAAAATCTGGGTATGTATCAATAATTTGCATAAAAATCCCCCCTCTTTCCATATCCATTCGCTATCCATTATAAAAACTCCTCCAAATTTTTGGTATTAAAGTTGATTATTTTTTACCGTGTATGGGCAATTTAATGGTAGTAAATTTTAAGGGTTTACAATAAGGAAATATAAATAAAAGGATGGTTTACATGTCTGAAGATAAAAAGAATAACAGGAAAGAAACGAATATTGAACATGACGATACTTTAACTACAAGACAGGGACACCCTGTAACCAACAACCAAAACATTCGTACTGTCGGGAATCGTGGTCCTGCAACGTTAGAAAACTATGATTTCATTGAAAAAATCAGTCACTTTGATCGTGAAAAAGTTCCCGAAAGAATTGTTCATGCCCGTGGTGCTGGTGCGCACGGTTATTTTGAAACATATGGAACCGCTGGAGATGAACCCATTTCTAAATATACCAGGGCTAAAGTGTTTCAAGAAAAAGGAAAACAAACTCCAGTATTTGTTCGTTTCTCCACGGTTGTTCACGGAAATCATTCCCCGGAAACTGTTCGTGATCCACGTGGGTTTGCAGTAAAATTTTATACCGAAGACGGTAATTGGGATTTGGTCGGAAACAACCTGAAAATCTTCTTTATTCGCGATGCAATGAAGTTTCCTGACATGATTCATGCGTTTCGCCCAGATCCTGTAACCAATGTTCAAAATCCGGAACGCTTTTTTGATTTCTGTGCAAATTCACCAGAATCATTTCATATGGTCACGTTTGTTTACTCCCCATGGGGAATCCCTGCTAACTACCGAATGATGCAGGGATCAGGTGTCAACACATACAAGTGGGTTAATAGTGAAGGAAAAGCAGTGCTTGTTAAATACCACTGGGAACCAAAACAAGGAATTAAAAACTTAACCGTAAAAGAAGCAGAAGAAATTCAAGGGAAGAATTTCAACCATGCAACCCAAGATTTATATGAAGCCATTGAACGTGGTGAATATCCAGAATGGGAACTATTTGTTCAAATCATGGAGGATGGTCCCCACCCAGAATTAGACTTTGATCCACTCGATGATACAAAACTATGGCCAGAAGACCAATTCCCTTGGTTACCAGTAGGAAAAATGGTATTAAACAAAAATCCTGAGAACTATCATACGGAAGTTGAGCAAGCTGCTTTTGGTACAGGAGTATTAGTAGATGGCTTAGATTTCTCCGATGATAAAATGCTACAAGGACGTACGTTTTCTTACTCTGACACCCAACGATATCGTGTAGGAGCAAACTATTTACAACTACCAATCAACGCTGCCAAGAAACGCGTGGCAACAAATCAAGAAGGTGGACAATTACGATACGAAAACGATAAGGCACCAGATCAAAATCCTCATGTCAATTACGAACCATCTATCTTGGGTGGTTTGAAGGAAGCGGAACAAACTGGCAAGGAACATACTCCACAAGTGGAAGGAAACCTTGTTCGCGAATCCATTGATCGACAAAGCAATACCAAACAAGCAGGCGAAACCTATCGCCAATTTGAACAATGGGAAAAAGATGAATTAATTAATAACCTTGTTGGTGATCTTTCTCAATGCGATAAACGCCTTCAAGATAAAATGATCGCTCTTGCAGAAGAAGCAGACGAAGAATATGGTCGTCGCCTACGAGAAGGCCTAGAGCAAAAGAACAAAGAAATGGGTAATATGGAAATGGAAGTCGGCGAGGAAATGCACCCTCTTGGAGCAAAAGATGCGCATAAAGCGGTAAAGGATGCTGTTGAAAAAGGGCATGATGCCCAACCGTATTAATAATGAAGGGGTATCTAGTCCTTGCTAATAATTATCAATGTGCAACCATACCCAATAGAAATTCAAACTACGGATGCCCTCTCGATCCTTATTCCGCCTTTTTTGTCGTAACAATAGCGATTTCGGTCAATTACCCTTAGTTTAAAATCGTTTTTTCTAACAACAAACGCTTGGATAAATTATTATCCAAGCGTTTTTATCCTATTTTAGTTGTTATTTTACTTACCAATGCCAGCTATAAAAAATCAAAGAAGTGATATAATGTAGTTGAACATTTTGCATATTTAGTTCATGAACTGACGAAGCAGGTTAGGAGTCAGTTTAAGAAGGATATTTTCTATTTTTAGCGAATTAATTCAAACATATCAAGTCAAGAACAAGAATACAGGGTATTGAAATAACAGGTACATAGGAGGTATGAGATATGAAGATCACTAGAATCGATCATGTGGGTATAATTGTCAATGACCTTCCAGCCGCGAAAAAATTTTTTATTGACTTTGGCCTTGAAATGCTAGGGGAAGGAGAAGTGGAAGGCGAGTGGGTAGAGCGGATAATAGGGCTTCAAAACGTTAAAGAGGAAGTTGTAATGTTGCGAACTCCAGACGGCGAGGCAAATATAGAACTAGTTAAATTTCACACGCCATCAGACGAAAATGGGATTCAGCGTTCGTTGGCAAATACTCTCGGTATCCGGCATATTGCCTTTGCTGTTGAAGATATTGAGGCCCTTGTTGCCAAGTTAAATAAGAATGGCGCGGAACTTATTGGTGAGATACAAAACTATAAAAACACTTATAAATTATGTTATGTTCGTGGGCCAGAAGGAATTATTTTAGAGTTGGCGGAGCAAATAAAATAAATTAAGATAATTAATAGGTATCGAGCAGATAATTGTTGAGCTTTGACATATCACCAGTGCATAAGTAATCACGTGGATCTGTTTCATTAAAGTTGTTCCTTTAACGGGGCTTTAATGAGAGAAGCAACATGCCAGATTAAAGTAAAAAAAAGCTGGAGGTTTGAATGAACCATCCTCAAGCTTTTTTTGCTATTACAATTAATTTTTATAATGCTAATTCGTATGTTATTTAACCTGCATTTTTAGACTTTTCTCCACGTTATCAAAACTACTTCAGTTTTCTACCTTTACCTATTTAATGCTTAATGATGGTGACCCATTTTCGGATTGGTAATTACCATTTCTTCTTGTGGAACATAGAAGTACTGTATCCAGATACCATCTAGATATTCATTGCCTTTTTCAAGGATAATATCAATATCCTTATCTGTATGCACGACTTCATCTTGTTCTGTTGGAGTATCTAGCTCTATATCGTAATGGGCATGATCTCCATGAATATGCGTTACATAAACACGTATCATTTTCCCTTCTGCTTCTTCACTATCAAGCATTTTCTTCAGTACTTTAGCTGCATTTCGATTTATTTTACATTTCATTTTGCTGACTCCTATCTTATAGATTCCTTTCTATTGTTCCACTTTCAAATGGAGAATACAATTAATAATCCTTGGGAGCCTCTTTTATCAGACGAAGTCGATACGCATTCATGGCAGTCTCCCCAAGTTGATCCAAGAGATTGTAATTGGCATATGCTCCAACAATCGCGCCAAAACCTGGGATTAGCTGTAGCATTTTCACAAAATCAATATAGTCTCGATATTCTTGCTGAAACACTCGCCAATCCATATCGACAAGCTTTTCTTTTTGTTCCTCCCAATTATCAATGATAAAAAATGTTTCTCTACGTTTTTCATCATTGGAAAATGCGAGTTGAAAAACATGTAGAATGAATAACCTTTCCTCATAGCTATCCGTATTATAGCCGTATACGGCTGCTGCATCGAATAAAAACTTCATCTTAATTGATAATAATAATGGGAAATCAGCCAAACCAAGAAAAATTCCACCTGCCCCTGTACCAGCACCTTCAACAGTTGCGGTTTTACGATACGCAGCTAATTTCTCCTTCACTAACTCATCCCGCTCGTAAAGACTCATTCCAATCTGTTGCTTTTTGGTTGTTATATTGGATCCGACTAATGTAGCCTTTACCATGTTCTTAATACCTTCGGTGATAACATGATGCGCTTTATCTGGAATCATACCATTCACTTTGTCTTGGGCTTTTTTTGACAAGTTTTTAATTAAACCTGAACGCTTTAATATCTTCCTTCTCCAAACCTCCACCTCATCAAAAACCATACGCTCATAATCATTCAAACACCCTCACCCCCTCACAAATCAGGTGCCAGGCACCAACAAAAATCGACAAATGACGACAGGTGCCTGGCACCTTCTTTTTATCCTATTAGTTGGTAATAGATTTTTTTTGCTTTTTCGATGGAGTTGGTTCCATGTATTAGTGTGCGACCATCGCGAAAGAATACGAGTCGATAATTTTGGTATTCAAGTGATAACAAAAATGGATTCGATTTCATATCACCTATATTTACGAATCGCTTTGCTAGACCGTCTAGATCAAACACTCCCCCTGCTCGTATTTGAACGGTTTCTCTTCCGCATAACACTTCCGTTTTTGTTTGGTTCTCATAATCAAGATATGGAAAGCTAGGTTCCATGCCACAGGATGGACAATTTTCTTTTTTAGCACGTTCAACATGAATCGTTTGATAATAGTTATTCCACAAATCAAAGGTTACAAGCTTAGAACGTAATGCTGCATCATCCTCTACTAATAGTTTCATCGCCTCCACTGTTTGGTGGGCAACAACCATTTGTACAGCTGGAGAAATGATACCTACCGAATCGCATGTAGCTCCTGATACTGGAACTGCGTTTAATAAACAATATAAACATGGGGTTTGTTCAGGTAATATCGTATAGCTCATTCCCGTACTCCCAACACAAGAACCATAAATCCATGGAATGTGATGCTTTTGAAACAAATCATTCATCACGAAACGAATGTCAAAATTATCTGTCGCATCAATAACGAGATCTACATTATGTAGTAATGGGGAAAGTGCATTGGCACTAGCATCGAATACATGCGCTTCAACTTCCACATCGGAATTGATTTCACGTAGTCTATTTTGTGCTGCAATTGCTTTTGGCATTCGCTCGTTTGCATCATACTCCGAAAATAATTGCTGACGTTGTAGGTTACTAGATTCTACATAATCTCGATCAATTATTGTTAATTTGCCGACACCAGCACGAACGAGCGCTTCTGCATTAGCTGTTCCGAGGGCACCACAACCTAATATTAGCACATGTTTTTGCTGAATTTTCTCTTGGCCTTGTTTACCTATTGGTCGAAATAAAACCTGACGTGAATACCGATCATTAACCATTACCCTCTTCCTTTCTATCCCCCAATATAAGACATTTCTATTTTTGGTTTATTTTTTGCCGTTTCAGCAGTTCGCTCGTCCGAGTATCGATCCCCTCTCGATTCCCATGTCGGAGAAAACGCTGCGGTTAACTCTTCATCTGATAGATTAGAACGAACTAATTCCTTAAGATCAAAGCCACCAGAGGCAAATAAACATGTATAAAACTTACCATCCGCAGAAATTCTACCTCGTGTACAAGTCGAACAAAAGGACTCTGAAACAGATGGAATAAAGCCAACTTCAGTATCCGTCCCTACATATCGATAACGCTTGGCGACTTCACCGAGATAAGAAGGGTCAACAGCTTCTAAATCAAAATGCTGTGACAGCTGCTCAAAGATTTCCTTTTTCGTTATAACATGCTGAAAATCCCAACCATTCGATCGACCAACATCCATAAACTCGATAAAACGTAGTTGAATTTCTTGGTTCTTAAAGTACGTCGCCATTGGAATAATATCCTGATCATTTAACCCTTTTTTTACAACCATATTCATTTTTACCACTAGCCCTACTTCTTGAGCTTTTTGGATCCCCCGTAATACACGTTCCGTACTTACCCCTACATCATTGATCGATTGAAACTTTCCGTCGTCCAATGAATCAAGGCTGACATTCACCCGTTTTAATCCAGCTTCTTTTAATGCCTTTGCTTGCCTTTCTAGCAACGAACCATTTGTTGTTACTCCAATATCCTCCAAACCATCGATCGCGACAAGTTTTTCGATTAGCTCTGGTAAATTTCTACGCAATAATGGTTCCCCACCAGTTAATCGAATCTTTTTGACACCTAATCCAACAAAAATTTTGGCTAAACGTTCGATTTCCTCAAAGCTTAATAAATGATCTTTTGGCATAAACTTAAAGTCCTTACCAAAAATCTCTTTCGGCATACAGTACGTACACCTGAAGTTACACCGGTCTGTCACAGATATCCGTAAATCCTGTAAAGGACGACCAAACTTATCAATTAATAAAAATTCTTTCATGGATTTCCTCTCCTACTAACCCTATTCATATCTGCGAGATACTATAACGGAACTTCTAAGATAACGTAAGTTCCTTTCCCTGGAGTAGATTTGATTTGCAATTCTCCATCTACTGAACGAGCTCTTTCTTCCATACTAATCAATCCAACGCCAGAGTCCAATTTGTCTTCATCAAATCCAATACCTTTGTCTTCAATCGTTACCCTTACAATCCCTTCCATTTCCCTAATGACAACGGAGGCTTGATCTGTTTTTGCATACTTTCTTACATTCGTAAGCGACTCTTGAATAATACGATAAATCGTTATTTCCGTATTGTTATGAAGCCTTTGAGTCAGCGAACAGTCAAATAAAACATCAATATGATAATTCTCAGAAAAACGCTTCAAAAACGAACGAATTGCAGGAATTAATCCTAAATCATCCAAAACAGACGGGCGAAGTTCCCAAGAGAAGTCTCGAACCTCCTGTATTAGGTCGGTGGTTTCTTCAAGCATTTGTTCAACCAAAGGATGATCTAATTCTGCACTTAATCGATTAATGGTGATTAAATGACTGTATAAATTTTGGCCAATACCATCATGTATTTCTCTTGATAACTTTTTCCGTTGCTCTTCCTGTACATTGATAATCCTTGTTAATGTATGTTTCAACTCTTCTTCCACGCGTTTTCGTTTCGTAACTTCAGAACGAATCGCAAGATATTGATATGGTTTCCTCTTTTCATCTAAAAAAGGGACAATCGTTGTATCTACCCAATAATACGTTCCATCTTTAGCCTTATTTCTTATTTCACCTTTCCAAACGTTTCCTGTTCCAATCGTTTTCCATAAGTCTTTAAAGAAGGACCTTGGATGATAACCAGAATTAATAATAGCGTGCGTATTACCAATTAATTCTTCTCTTGAAAACTTCGAAATCTGTACAAATCTATCGTTTGCATAGGTAATCCTGCCTCGTTTATCCGTAATCGCAACGATCGATGATTCGTCGAGGGCCAATTTCAAATCAACGAGCTCTTGCATGGACTTTTCAAGTTCTTCCACGACACGCTTGTGTTCTGTAATTTCATTACGAATTGCAAGATACTGATGTGGTTTTCCTTGATCATTAAGAAACGGAACAATCGTTGTATCTACCCAATAATACGTTCCATCCTTTGCTTTATTTTTTATCTCACCCCTCCAAATTTTCCCGTTCGCAATCGTTCGCCATAAATTACGAATAAATTCCTTCGAGTGGTGACCGGAATTAATAATTCGGTGGTCTTCGCCAATCAATTCCTCTTTTGTGTATTTAGAAATCTGACAAAATTTATCATTAACATACTTTATTTTCCCTGTTTGATCCGTTATTGCTACAATAGTAGATTCATCCAGTGCATATTTAATATCTAACATTTCCTTTACAATCTTTTGAGGTTCCATATCGGTCATAGAGTGATTATTCGTATTTTTATGTAGAGTAAGAAGTTCGAATTCGTTGCCGTTTAGGGTGAATTGATTTTTTCGTAGGAATAAAGGAAACTGGTCTCCGTTAGCATCTCTACCGTAGTGCTGGATCACATTTCCTGGATGGATTGTAGAAATATCTAGGTTAGGAATTACTTGAGTTAACAACATACCCGATTCCACGTTATCTAGTTGAAACAATTGGCATGCTTGCCCACTTATAGACTGTATAATCCCTTTTGAATCAACTACAATAGTAGCTTCCCCTTCATTCAATTGGTTATTTCTTTCTGGACTTTTCATAGAGTATGGCTTCTCCTTTCTATTCAGAAAAATATAAAGGTAACAAAGCCTCAATTTGACGTGCTGTTTGTTTTACCTTGTCGTAGTCAGTCTCTATCAAACGGTAAGGAGTACGGAATCCAATTAATAGAACTCCTTCTGGCATCCCCTTCCATAAAATTGGCGTAGCAAACGCTGTCGTGAGCTTCTCTGCTAACATAATTGGGTAATCTGTGGATTTTCCATCAATGTTTAATGGAAAGTCTTCTATTTCCATCCATCGATTTGTTAAAATCACTTTGCCAGCAATCCCTTTTCCGTATCGAACTGTAATATACTTATATTTCTCATTTCGATTTCCACTCGCAAATGGCCAGGTTATGTCTAATCCAGATTGCTTTTTTAAAGCAATCCCAGAAAAGTCTGCCGGTATACTTTCTCTTAATTCCTTACATTTCAACAAAAACGCTTTTTCGACAGATTCAGAACTACATTCCATAACCAAGCAGCCCTTTCTTTAATGCATAAGAAACCAGCTCTGGTCTTGTTTTCATCTGAAGCTTTTCCATCAAATTACTTTTGTGGGATTCAACCGTTTTCACACTAATCACAAGCTTTTCTCCAATTTCTTTATTGGAATACCCTTTCGCAATTAAAGTTAATACTTCCTTCTCGCGATCTGAAAGTAGCTGGTATCGGTCTGAGCCATCTTGCTTAATATTATCAAGATACTCGTCCATTAAACGTTTGGTTGCTGCTGGATGGAGATAAGCATTCCCTTTACAAACCGATTTTATTGCTTCGATCAGCTCTTGATGTGGTGCACTTTTCAATACACAGCCTGATGCACCTGCTTGGATCGCACGGAATAAATATTCTTCATCATCATGCATTGTCAATATTAATATCGAAGTGTCTGGTAATTGCTTTTTCAATTCTGAAGTTGCCGATAACCCATCTTTTCCATGTGGCATACTTAAATCCATTAACACGACATCTGGTTTTGTTTCTAATGCTTTCTCAATTCCTTCATTGCCTTCAGAAGCTTCTCCTACGACTTCCATCTCAGGTACATTATTTAATAATACACTTAACCCCATTCGAACTACTGCGTGATCATCCACTAACAAAACCTTTATCACGTTATCCCCCCTATTTTAGAAAACTCGATACTCACCTAAGCCTTTAGCGAATACTGACGTTGTACTAATGCAGGATTGAAGCGATTTATCCCTTCCCAATTGTCAAAAACGGCATGATAAGTGAAACTGCCGTCCCCTTATCCAATTCAGACGTTAAAAGAAAATCACCACCAACAAACTCCATTCGGTGCTTCATGGCAGCAAGTCCTTTTAAATCATTATTTTCCTTTACTTCTTGGACATTAAAACCTTTTCCATTATCTATAATATCTATTTTCAATGATTTTTCGCCCCATGTAAAACGAAAGGTCGCTTCATCTACATCTGCATGCTTGGCTATATTTATTAACGCTTCCTGACAAGATCTGAAAATACTTAAACTGCAAGACTCCTCAATCGGTTTCTCCTCCCCTTCATATACAATGTGAATCTGTATTCCAAAGGTGGAGGAGAATAATTTGATATAGCTTTTTAGTGCAGCAAAAAGCCCTAAATTCGATAGGGTATTTGGGTAAAGCTCAACGGATAGAAATCGAATCTCTTGTATGGTTCGATTCATCAGTGCAGATAAATCTTTTGCATAATTTTTCATGACCGGGTCTTCCATTAAAGTTTGTAAATACTCTAACCCCGTATACAAACTAAAAAGGTTTTGACCTACTCCTTCATGAAGCTCTATAGCGATACGTTTTAATTCTTCTTCCTGCGATTGAATGATATACGTACTTGCATCTTTTATGCTTTTTATTTCCATTTCTATCCGCCTTTAACTTAAGAGTAATTTTGCTCATTTAGTGGCAATACCCTTTATTTTTCCGATATTTCACTAAACACACCTGCATAGCGCATTACTTCACCTGATTCATCTTTTATGGCATTGATCGTAAGCCACTCCAAAAAGTACTCCCCATTCTTACGCTTGTTCCAAATCTCACCTTGCCAAAATCCTTCTTTATCTAAACGTTCCCACATCTTATCGTAAAATTCATTTGTATGTTTATTTGAACTTAGCATATTGGGATTATTACCGATTGTTTCTTTTTGCGTATAACCTGTAAGCTTCGTGAAAGCTGGGTTTACGGTAATAATTTTCCCTTTATTATCTGTAACCATCATTCCTAATGGAGTATTTTTTAATACTTGATCAGATAAAGCTAGCTTATCATGGTAATACATCCAAATGACGATGACGAGACTTGCGAGTGCAATTTGAGACAATGCCATAAACCCAATGGCATAATGTCCAGTTAAACTGTATAAACTTGTTAAAATTAAAGGTGGGAAAAATCCTCCCAATCCTCCCATTGCTGCAACAATTCCATTCGCAATACCCGCTTGCTTTTGGAAGTACATTGGTACCAGCTTAAATATAACACCATTTCCAATTCCACCACCAATAGCGATCGTCAAACAACCAACCGTGTACAACCCAATGGAAGGGGCGAACGATAACAATAATGCTGCAACAGTAAATCCAGCAAACACGTACATTAATATAATAAGAGACTGAAAACGGTCTGCAAGCCATCCTCCAACTGGACGTAAAAATGTAGTCAATGCAATAAAGCCAGCAGTTCTAAGTCCTGCATCAACCTGATCTAAGCCAAAGTGATCAACAAGAAAATTTGGAAGATATACGGTAAACGCAACAAAGGAGCCAAAAGTTATAAAATAAAACAAGCTAAATAACCAAAGCTTTTCATTGCGATAAACGCTTTTAATTTGTTTTAGTAATGGTGTATTCACCTTAACTTCTTTTTTATCACCAAAGAAAAAGTTAGCAAGTATAAATATTCCTAATAGACCCATATACAATTGGACCGTAAATGACCAACCAAACTTACCAGCAATTACCGGTGCTGCAAACGCCGTAATTGCCGTCCCAATATTACCGGCTCCATAGATCCCATTAACAAAACCGTGTCGTTCCTTTTCATAGTATTTCGGTAATGACGTAACTCCAACCGAAAACACTGCACCACCAATTCCGAGGAATAAACCTCCAATTAACAGGTCTGCTAGAGAATCTGCAACACTTATGAAATAAACAGGAAACAACAAGACTAAGAAACTAATCATAAATAGAACTCTAGCTCCGAAGAGATTCGTTAAATACCCCATCGGAATCCGAAGTAATGAACCTAATATTACAGGTACAGCCGTTACCCACGCTGCTTCCTGTGCGGTAATTTGAATATCTTCTGTTATAAAAGATAACAGCGAAGACAAAATCACCCATACCATAAACCCAACAACTAAATTCATGGTTTGTAACGGCAGTTGAGCTTTTTTATTCATCTACTTTCCCTCACTTCTAATCACATAATAAAGTGATGCCGATTCATCAAATGCTTTCCATTCCGTTTCTCTTTGTACAACAGAACTACTAAAAGGGACTGCAACAAAGAAACGTTTGTCAAAATAAATACGAAGATGTGTTGCATCTGGACAAGGCTCTACCTTACGTATTTTTCTTTTAATCCAAGGTGCTCGATCTTCATCATCTCTACCATGGATACATACTTCTACAGATGAAGCGATGAATTTTTCTAAATCTTCCGCTTTAACCACTTTTGCAACACCCTCTCGAAACTGGCAGAACTTGCAATTGATATCCTTGTAAACTATTCCAAAAGCCTTCCTCAGCATTACTTTCTAAGTAATCAATCACTTCATCTTCCGTTTGCCATTTACTAATGCCCTTTACTTCAGCAACGATAATCTCTAATCCATTTTCTACTTTTTTATTCAAATACCAGTGGAGGCGACGCTCATGTTTAAAAAGCCCTTCGAAGGTAGACTCAATTTTATTGGATAAGTTCCCTGTTTCTTTTTCTACAAAGCAAAAATCCAAAAATGTCTCACTTAGCATTGTCATCGCCTCCTTTGTGAATCTCTTTCCGGTAAATCATAATTGCTATAGGAAATAAAATAAGGTTAATGCCCATGTATAAAAGGACGAGTTCATAATTTTGATACTTAAATTGGTGAACCAGTAATTGCAAGAATACAATATTTAATGCTAATACAATACATAATCCAATAACCCCGACATAACTACGCTTCATAACGCTTCACCCTTACTGCATAAATGGATCCATCATGAATCTCAACAACAATTTCCGGTAAAGGTCTTCTTGGTGGACCTGCTGTAGGCGCTCCTGTATTCGCATCAAAAATTCCGTGGTGACATGGACAAACCATTTCCTGGTCTTCTTTCACCCAATAAACTGGACATTGTAAATGCGTACAAGCATTTTGATACGCGACATATTTATTTTCTTCTAGCCTAATTAATACTGCACTATCATGTTCACTAGGAAAGTGAAATTCAACGGAATCACCGACTGCAACATCTTTGACATTTGCAATTTTTTGATGAGGATACTCCTTATCCGCCAACCCCATAAGTTCTTTAGCCGCAATTGCTCCCCATGGTAGAGAAGCAATCGCAAACACACCCGCAGAGCCTACAAGTGTTTTCATAAACCCACGTCGGTCTAATGTTCGTTCATTATTTTTATGAATATTATTCGTATAATTATCGTCCTTAATCGGAACTTTATTATTTCGATCTGCCATCGTATATCCTCCTAAAACAGTTTGGTTGTTCCTTGCAATATGCCCGGAAGATTGACTTTTACATTCGTTTCTCCTTCTAAATAAGGCATACTTGTCACCCATTTATCGTTTCCAAGATCATGCATTTGTTGTTTCTCTGCAATCTCTTCTTCCGTTAGCCACTGCAATGTGTTCGATGGACAAACACTAGCACACATTGGAGGGATGCCATCTTTGGTACGATCAATACATAAATCACATTTGTACATAAGATTTTCTTCTTCATCAAACTTAGGTATTCCATATGGGCAAGCTATTGTACAGTTTTGACAGCCAATACATTTTTCAGTTAGAGCAGATAATACTGCTCCTGTTTCATGAATCTGAATTGCTTGTGCTGGACAGCTTCTTGCACATGCTGGGTCAACACAGTGTAAGCACATAAGTGGCATCGTTTGTCGATTTACTAATGGATTCACATCATAAACATAGTTTCTATTTTTTTGCTCATGTCCTCCACATTGTGTGCAGGCAGCTAGACATGATCGACAACCAATACAATTTTCTAATTCAATATATAATCGTTTTTTTTCCATTTAGAGCACCTTCCCGGAATCGAGTTTCTCTATTTCGGCAGCACAAGCTTTGAACTCTGGCATTTTTGATATAGGATCCAGCGCTGCTATTGTTAATAGATTAATTGATTCATCATGACCAAAATGATAAGGTACAAAAACAGTATCCTCTCGAATGGCCTCGGTAATTTTTACTTTATAGTACGCCTTTCCTCTTCTTGTAAAGAGGCGGATATTTTCATCATGTTGAATACCGTATTTAGCTGCAGTAACAGGATGAACTTCCACATATGGATCAGGACACATATCCTTTAAAAATTTGATTCTTCGCGTTTGGTTACCTGATAAATAATGGTATACCACGCGTCCTGTCGTTAATCGCAATGGATATTTTTCATCCGGCTCTTCAGCTGGTGGTCGGTATGGTAGTGCACATATTTTTGCTTTTCCATCTGGATGATAGAACTTTTTATCCAAAAACATATGTGGTGTTCCTTTGTCATCTTCATCTTTACATGGCCAGAACACACCATCTTGTTTATCGATTTTATCCCAAGTTGCACCATAATAATCAGCATACCCACCTTTGGATGCTAGTCGAAACTCTTCCGCTACGTCTTTAGCTGTTTTTAAATGAGAAAAGTATTTCCCTCTACCTAAACGTTCGGCTAGTTCAACTTGGATCTGCCAATCCGGTTTGGATTCACCAATCGGCTCTTGGGCTTTGTTAATTTTAATAATTCTTCCCTCTAAGTTGGTAACAGTCCCTTCGTCCTCTGACCATGTTACAGAAGGTAATATAACGTCTGCATATTCTGCTGATTCAGAGAGGAAGAAGTCCGAGCAAACCATGAAATCAAGGCTCTTTAATCCTTTTCTAACAACATTTAAATTCGGAGCAGAAACAGCAGGATTTGAGCAAAGCAAGTACAATCCACGGATCGTTTTTTCATTCATCAATTCAAACATCTCATAAGCAGAAACACCTGGCTTCGGCATTTCTTCTGGATCAATTCCCCAGACTTTACTTACAGCTTTTACATGTTCTGGGTTGGTAATTTTCCGGTAACCCGGTAGTAAATCCGATTTTTGCCCGTGTTCGCGACCACCTTGACCATTCCCTTGACCAGTGAATGTAGCAACTCCTGCTTTTGGCCGGCCAATTTTCCCAGTTACAAGCGCCATATTCGTATATCCAGAAACGTTATCAACACCTTTATGCTGTTGTTCAATTCCCCGAGCAAACATCACAATTGCATTTGGAGCTTTCCCATAGATTTCTGCAGCACGTTCAATCTTTTCTACTGCTACTCCTGTGATCATACTTGTTGTTTCTGGAGTAAAGTCTTTTACTAGTTCTTTTGTTTCTTCAAATCCATTTGTGTGTTTATTGACGAATTCCTCATCGGCATATCCATTTTTTATTAGCAAATGTAAGATTCCATTTGCTAAAGCTAAGTCTGTTCCCGGTCGTAAATCTAAATGAACATCTGCTCTTCTAGCGACTGGCGTTTCTCGCGGATCAGCAACGATCAGATAACCGCCTCGTTCCTGCACTGCCCAAACACGGAACATAGATGTTGGGTGACATTCTGCAGTATTACTTCCCGCAATAAATAGGCAATCTGTTTCATGAACATCTGTCCACGGTAACGTTGAGCCACGATCCACACCAAACGACCGCAAAAAACCTCCTGCTGCACTGGACATACAGAACCTACCGTTATAATCGATATATCGCGTACCCAATCCAACCCTGGCAAATTTTCCAGTTAAATAACATTTTTCATTTGTCATGGATACTCCACTAAATACAGATAAACTATCTTTTCCGTAGTTCGATTGTAGCTCACCAAACTTTTCCGCAATCAGATCATATGCTTCTTCCCAGCTCGCCTCTCGGAATCCTTCTTGCGTTCCTTTTAGTGAAGCATCGTCCCGAATGAGTGGTTTAAGAATTCGGTCATCATGGTTTGTTTGCTGATATGCAGTAACCCCTTTCGGACACATTTTCCCAACCGTAACAGGCCAGTCATACCGTGGTTCTACCCCAATGATTTTGTTCGTAGACGTATCTACTCGTAGATTCATTCCGCATTGCATACCGCAATAGCTACAGTGTGTCTTTACGAGTGTTTCATTTGGGTGTCTTACATTCTCTATTTCACGAAAAAATTTATCCCTTTGCATTTTGGTTAGCCTCCTTAACTGGCACCTTATGAGTTTCAAATCCTGAGAACCTAGCAATTCGATATTTCCTACGGCAAGGAAGGCATAATTCTGCTAGATTAAAACCGTCTTTCATATTGAATTCCATATCATTTTTTCCTAACACATCGATGACGTCATTGGACTGCTCTGTTGAAACAAACCCTGTACCACAAACCTTGCATTCTTTCATCGATTTCTCCCCATAATGCTCACGGTAGTTTCGCGCAAACACACTTAGTGGGCGAAACGGAATATGTGCTAGTTTTCCAAAAGGTAAATAGATTAAAGTAACGATAACGGAGTATTGATGGATCAACGACATCGCATAATGTCCCGCTCCATGTAAAAATACATTCATAAATGTCAAAATTAATCCGGTAACACTAATAATTAATAAGAGATATAACGGCATAAAGTCATACAAGAAATTTTGGTCAGCCCTAGCTTGCATATTTTTTAGTCGACGATACAGCGCCATGCATACCCCAATGATTACAGAGATCGCACTGAAATTTAATGCATTATATGAGAAAAAGGCGATGATTCCATCCGCAGGGACAGTCATGAGATTAATACCCATGAACACGATGGTATAATATCCGCTTTCTGCCATCGTAAAATACATCCAACCAAAGACAAGCGGAAAAGTAACGAAACAGGAAACAATACAACCCCACCCAATCAGAACATGCTGGGTCCATCGGTAAATTCCCCTATTCCAAATAAACCGGTATGTAGCTAAATGCTCTGCAGACGTTTTCGGAGTGGATTTCCGAAACAATAGTTTTATGCCTTTTTTAATTATTATTTTGGTTGGTGGCCGTTCTCCCCAAGCAATAAAGCGATAAAAGAAGCCTCCTAAAAACACAATTGTTCCTACCATATAGCCATAAAGATTTAGGTCGACGTGCGTAAACATTCTTGTTCCAATAAAGGATAGAATGACAATACCGCTCACTGCCAAGAACATTGATTTAGCAAAATGCGATGCAAATGCATTATTGATCGAATTCTTGCTTACCTTTACATTAGTTTCTTCCATTATGAATCTCCCTATCTGAGCATATTTTTCATACGAATTTCTTCTCCCTTTATTATAGGTACACTATTGCTAAGTCGGAATTAGGGAACTTCCTTATCTTTAAGGGGAAATTCCCCTAACTCTAGTGAAGCTTCATCAGTGGGGGTTAAATCATGTCGGAACGATCACGTCCTGTACGTCGTAACTTCCCACTTCCAACCTACGAAGTAACTAAGTAGGCTAAGCGGGGATTAACTGAAGGTGAAATACCCGATTCGTTTATCTAGCAATCTATGGGTGCTGGAGACCATACGATAAACGTGATATCCGACTCCATCACTCGGTTCAAAGAATTGACATATTTTAAGATTAGTGATTATATAGTAACTAGTTTCAAAGGGGAGTAGCTTTTACAGTAAAGTCGTCAATTCAGAGTATTTTATACTCTCGGTTTTACTGGCAACTACCGGTGTTGTTAGCAAGACCTTTGCCAATGTGGTAAAGGTCTATGTTAGTGGCCTTTACCACATTGCGTGGTGAAGGCCACTATTTTTATAATGAAGGGAACAGAATCTATGGAATCAATTTGGCTAGAATATGCATGGACATTACTCATTTTAATTGGATTAGAGGGGCTATTATCAGCTGATAATGCACTTGTATTGGCAGTTATCGCGAAGCATCTTCCGGAAGATCAAAAGAAGAGAGCAATCAATTACGGATTATTGGGAGCATTTATTTTTAGGTTTACTGCATTATTTACTATCTCTTTTATTGCAAATGTTTGGCAAGTCCAGGCAATTGGTGCAGCATATCTGATTTACTTAGGTGTAAAACACGTCATTTCCGACCACTTCAGCTCTGCAAAAGAAGAAGAGGAGGCAGAAGTGAAGGGTTCTGGTAAAGGCTTTTGGCCAACCGTAGCTAAAATAGGATTGGCCGACCTAGCTTTCGCTATTGACTCCATATTAGCGGCTGTCGCACTAGCTATCGTTCTTCCAGAAACCTCGTTACCTACATTTGGTGGTATGGACGGCGGGCAATTTTTAATCGTTGTATTGGCTGGAATTTCCGGACTGATATTAATAAAATTTGCTGCAACTTGGTTTGTGAAGCTTCTAGACGAGCGTCCTTCACTTGAAACAGTTGCTTACATTATCGTAGCTTGGGTTGGAGTTAAGCTTGCTGTAATTACGCTATGTCACCCTGAAGTAGGAATTTTAGATGAGCATTTTGCACATAGCACCGGTTGGACAATTACTTTCTGGACCATTCTCCTAGGTGTTGCCGTAATTGGATGGTTCCTTTCAGGAAGATCTGCATCAAACAAAAAAGAACAAATTCGAGAAACTTCCTAAACAAAAACAGGGAGGTGCCTGGCACCTCCCTGTTTTTTTCCATACGCCTTTAATGTTCTATTTTACGTCAGTTGCTGTTCTGCAAATTCTTGATAAAGCGCATGAGATGCTATTAATTCTTTATGCGTCCCACTACCTGTTATTTCCCCGTTGTCGATAAAAATAATTTTATCTGCGTCAACAATTGTGGATAACCTGTGTGCAATAACAAAAGTTGTTCTTCCCTCCATCAAACGGGTTAATGCCTTTTGGACAATTCCTTCTGATTGACTGTCCAAACTTGCTGTTGCTTCATCCATCATCAGAATTTTAGGGTCGCGTAAAAAGGCGCGTGCAATATTGATACGCTGTCTTTGTCCACCAGAAAGCTTAACACCACGCTCACCCACCTCCGTATCCAAACCTTGATCAAAAGACCGAATAAACTCATCTGCGAAGGCCATCTTCGTAACCTCCCATAGTTTCTCGTCTGGAATGGTTGGAGCATTTGGTAGCCCATAGGTTAAATTTTCCCGTATCGTCCCTGCCATCATTGCACTTTCTTGGGATACATAGCCAATTTGCCCCCGCCAAGAACGTAATGAGAAATCCTGAATTGGAGTATTACCAATTCGTATCTCCCCGCTAGTTGGTTCGTAATACCTTTCTAACAAAGAAAACAGCGTTGTTTTCCCTCCGCCACTCGGTCCAGCAAATGCAATCATTTCACCAGGTTTCGCCGTAAAGGAAACGTTTTTCAATACAGGATGTGCTTCATCATAGGCAAAAGATACATTCGATACACATATCTCTTCATTCGAAATATCTTTATCAATCCCTGTTTGTCCTGATTCTTCAGGAATTTCCAAAATACGAATAATACGTTCTGTTGCTCCTTTAGCCTTTTGTAACTCCGTAAAAAACATAGCAAAGGATGTAATCGGATAGATAATTTGGAATAAATAAAGTAAAAAAGCTACTAGTGAACCAGTCGACATCGATCCTTCTGCTACACGAATTCCACCATAGCCAATAATAACGACAATAACAAACATAACCACCGTATACATAAATGGCCCTATTAAAGCAAAAATCCGCGCTTCTTTTAGCCCATATTTATATAAATTTACGATGCCAGTCATCCCTTTTTTCTCTTCCACGTTCTCTGCTGTCGATGATTTCATTAACCGTATTTCACTTAGAGTCTGTTGAATATTTCCCGTAAAATTAGCCGTTTCGTCTTGCAGACCCTTTGATATCTTGGACATTCTCGTCCCAAGTGGAATCATAATAATGAATGTTACTGGTACTGCAATTAACATTAATAATGTCATTCTCCAGTCCATAATGAGTAAGATTACGATTGCACCGAAAATGGTAATCAAACCGGTAATAAACTGTGGAAAATGTTGTGAGATTAGATTCTTTACAATACCCGTATCATTAACAACACGGCTAACCGACTCCCCACTAGCTTGTTTATCAAAGTACCCCACCGGAAGTCGAATCAGTTTAAACCACATCATTTCCCGTAATCGAGCAACAATTTTCTGTCCAACTGCAGCTAGTAAATAGGTAGACACACCATCTACCACCGCTTGTAAAATAAACACAATAACAATATTAACTACAAGAGTAGTACTTAATGCTTCAACAGAGAAGCCATCCACCAACTCTCTTGTTAACAGTGGGATGGAAAGACCTACAAGCATTGTCAGAATACTTCCGATCGAGCCGAAAGTTAATGCTAATTTAGGAATATTCGTGGATAAAATCAGATTAATAAAAGGCTTAATTCCATCTTGATTCGTTTTCTTCATTTTATTCTCCTATCTTTTTCAGAAAGTGTATTTCCTTTTAGACAAGCAGTAGTAACTATACCTATACACCTGCCACCTTTTCCCCTGCATTCAGTCCTACATGGTACTAGTTAAACTATATATTTATCATCACGGCCGGACAAGACTTAGCCAATCCTACACACGGATAATGCGAATTTCCAATCAGTGGCTGGATACGAGCTGGACGTGGCTGTTTCTATCAATAAAATTATCCACAGGGATATAATTTCCTGGTAAGCAGGAAAAAAACCACCGTACATCTTATTAATAATGCTCGGTGGTTCCATCTTGTTATCATAAACGGATATTCGCTCTTCTACTTTGAAAATCAACATCTTTGTAATACGTATTTTTCACTAATAAATTTGGACCTAGGCATTTAACGGCAGGACAGTGACAATTGAGTTGTTTTGCCGTATTCGTATCCATCCAGCGTGAATACGCATCAAGTAAGGAGGTATCCTGAATATTCCCTACAGAAGGCTCCTCATCGCCAAAGTCTGTAACGATAACATCGCCGGTAAATATATTTACATTTAGGCGCGACCGTCCATCTGGATCATTTCTTACCGTTACATTTTTTTCTTTATATAGACGCTGAAGCAACTTCAAATCCGCTTCATTCAAACTACATGGATAAAAAGGTAACGTCCCGAACAACATCCAACTATCTTGGTTTCGATGATCAAGTAATCTTGTAATAGCCGCTCTAATTTCATCAAGGTCTAACGTTTCTAGATTACTAGCAAAATCCACTGGGTACATCGGATGAATTTCATGCCGCGCACAGCCCATCTCCAAGACATGATCATGAATCTTTTCTAAATAGGGAAACGTCCGCCGATTTAGCATGGTCTCTGCGGAAACCATCACCCCTGCCTTAGCAAGAGCCTGTGAATTTTCGACCATTTTCTCAAAATACTTTTTCCTATTTTCCTCTGAGGGCTTCCGTTCCATACGCGCAAATCCAGTTTCCGCAAATTCATCTTCAGTACCCCAATTATGGGAAATATGTAAAACATCTAAGTAAGGAATAATTGCTTCATATCGTTGATAGGGTAAAGTCAAATTGGAATTAATTTGAGTTTTTACTCCTCGACTATGGGCATATTTTAGGAGTGGTAAAACATAGTTTCTTACTGATTTTTTGTTCATCATCGGTTCTCCACCTGTAATACTTAACGTGCGTAGATGGGGAATTTCCTCCAACCGTTTCAAGATTAGTTCAATAGGTAAAGCCTCTGGATCCATATCCTGTAGGGTATAGCCAACGGCACAGTGGGCACAGCGCATGTTACACATATATGTTGTAGTAAATTCAACATTTGATAACGTCATTTTACCATGTTCTTCTACATCCATATAAGCTTCCCACGGATCATAGTTTGGGGATAATGCCTTATCCTTTAAATTCATATTCATTGGTAACTCCCTTTCGCTAGTTGTCATTCATCGTTGAATTATTATATGATATATATCTATTATTCTAACATGCACTCATTATTACGAATACTATTACTTGTACCGAGATTAAAAACCCCCGAATTCCATTAAATTCAGGGGTTTGAATCTGATAATCAACTTCGGAAATCAACCTTCATCCGGTTTTATCGCCCTTCCTACCTTAAAAGCCTTCCCGCCAATCAACGATTATCCTTCCATATCTCTTTTATTATAGCCAACAAAACCGATTACCGTAATCATTACTGCAACGATTGTTAAGCTTCCAATAGGCACCCAAGCCATATCTTCAATTGGAAGCTGTGGTACATGACCGAATGGAGATAGATCACCAACCCATTCATCCAATTGAAAAATACCTCCCAAATAAAGAACCACAAACGAGTAAAATAAATAAAGCCAGGTAAAACTCGTTAGTTTTGGCAATACACCTATTAGAAGTACAGCGACACTAATCATAACTAAAATAGCTGGGTAATATGCCACTGCCATCCCATAGACCGTTCCAAATTCAAATGGCTCTTCCATTACAGAAACACCGGCAACCCAAAGCCCAATTGCAGCGAGAGAAATCATAACAAAACCATTTACAACAGCAATAATCAACAAACTCCCCATTAACTTCGTACGTGAAACAGCTCTCCCAAGCAAATGTTCAATTCGGTTTTTCTTTTCTTCTCCATATAACTTATTCATTGCCATCACTGGAGGAATTGCAGCTAGTATTGCCATAACAATCATTAACATTGGTAAAAATTGCTCGGTAAAGGAGTACCCTTCCTCAGATGCTAGCATTTGCATCATCATTTCATTACCTTCAAAAAAGGAATCCAAATCACCTAAAACAGATCCATAGGAAGCTCCAATCACAAACATTCCTATAGCCCATGCAATTGTTCCCGTACGCTGCAACCTTAATGATAGCCCAATTGGAGATTGCAAAAACGCCGATGCGTGTTTTTTACCAGGTTTTGATGGTAAAAAACCAGCCCCTAAATCACGAATTGCATTTAAATAATATGCTAAGAAAAATAGACAGATAGATACACCTAGCATTAAAAGGATTGGCCACCAATCATTCGCACCATAAGCTTCCGTTTTCGTGACCCAGCCCAATGGTGAAACCCAACTTAGCGCTTCATTACTTACATCTCCAATGCCTCGAATCAAGTAAGCAATTAGAAGTACTGCAATAGATAAACCTATCGTGCCGCGAGAGCTTTCGGATAGTTGCGCAAATAATGCTGTTACACCCGCAAATACTATTCCAGTTGCCCCTAAAGTCGCACCATATAAAAGGGACCCTTCTAAATCCATACTTTCTATATTTAGGGCATACAGACCAAATCCAACAATTAATGCTAATAATATATTTACAAACGTATATACCATTAAAGTAGCATGTAAATTAGAAAGACGTCCCACAGGTAATGACCGGATCATTTCTATTCGGCCATCTTCTTCATCACCTCTTGTATGACGTGAAACAAGTAATATGCTCATAAGCCCAACTACTACAGCAGTTAAAAGTAGCATCTGATGAGCAGTCATAACGCCAATGGTATAGTTGGTTAAATCAGCCGGACCAACCATCGCAATCATTGCTGGATTCTCCATTGTCTCTGCCATTACATCTCTATCTTGCTGCGAACCGTATAACTCCAAAAACGACAACGGAACTACAAAAGTAAAAAAACAGATGCCAATGAGCCATATTGGGATTCGAATTCGATCCCGCCTTAAAATTAGCCCAGAGAGTCGACTCGTTCGTTTTATCATCGTATTGGACATTAGGATCTCCCCCCTGCTCCTGACTCTGCTTGCTCTTTCCCTTCATAATGACGCATAAATAGGTCCTCCAATGTTGGTGGTGCACTTTCCAATTTTACAATGTTAAACTGACTAATATGTTTAATAACAGCATCTAGCTCCTCCGTATCCACTTGGAATGATAGCGCCTGTTCCTTCTTCTCCACCTCATGTACTCCATGTAATTCTTGTAATCCAGTAATTGGATTCTTCGTTTCAACAAGCAAATTTGTCCGAGTTAAATGACGTAACTCTGATAATGAACCAGTTTCTATGATTTTCCCCTGTCGAATAATACCTACCCGATCACACAGCTTCTCTACCTCAGACAAAATATGGCTGGACAGCAATACACTTTTTCCAGCTTGCTTCGCTTCCATGACACACTCTTGGAAAACATGCTCCATCAAAGGGTCTAATCCAGAGGTTGGTTCATCTAAAATATAAAGGTCTGCATCCGAGGTAAAAGCAGCTACTAGAGCAACTTTTTGTCTGTTCCCTTTTGAATACGTACGACACTTTTTAGATGGATCTAAGTCAAAACGTTGTATTAGTTCCTCGCGCCTTTGTTTATTATTCCCTCCACGCAGCTTCACAAAGAGATCAATTACTTCTCCTCCAGTAAGGTTCGGCCAAAGATTGACATCCCCAGGTACGTAAGCAATTTTTTTATGAATTTCCACCGCATCTGTCCAAACATCTCTACCAAATATTTGCGCTTGCCCTTCTGTTGCTTTCAATATTCCTAATAAAATACGAATGGTTGTTGATTTCCCTGCACCATTTGGACCTATAAAACCAAAGACCTCCCCTTTTTTTACCTCTAGATTTACACCATCCAATGCACGAAACTTCCCAAATTCTTTTGTTAAATTACTTACCTTTAATACACTCATTCCGTCCCCTCCTCATCTAATTTGAAGTACTGCGTATTATAAAAACAACTACTTACTCCCTTTGTAAAAAAGCGTCTTCAATGTACCTAAATACTCATAAAACTCATCCCAATATGGATCCATGTTCGTGTTTACTAAGTTTTGGTGTTTAAGTTGCCTAATTAAATCATTTTGGTAACCTTCAAGCGACCATTGAATTAGTTTGTATGCCTTTTCCGTATCCACATCTTTACGAAACAGAGTAGTATCAATATTTTCATACATAATCTTCTCTCGCATTTGCATAATTCCCTCATATCTATGCTTTAGAGAATCTGGTACCTCTATATCCTCCTGAATAAAAATACTTCCTAGAAAATTAAGCACATTCGGGTGTTTTTGAGAGTATTCCATCTTGACTTCAGCTATCTGTTTTAAACGTTCAATAAAATCCGTTTCCTTAGTATCAATTTGTCCAAGAAACTCATTCACAATGATGTCTAGACTATAGCTAACCAAGTATAAGCAAAGCTCTTTTTTATTCTTAAAATAATAAAAGAGCATCCCTTTTCCAATTCCCGCTTCTTTTACAATTCGATTTGTTGAAGCCTTCTCATACCCATTTTCTGCAAATTCATGTAAAGCGGCATTAATAATGCGACTCTGCTTTTCTATATCAAGGTTATTAAATGTTTCGTTGATATCTAATCACCTCTTTCAATGGTTAGACCGATTTGGTCGATTTTAGCATAACACCATAGACCACCTTGGTCAATATATGTTTCTGCGTTTAGTTTTGAACTATTTTTACTATTATAGTTCATAATATACAAAGGTATGATGATTTGCAATATATTTTTGAACTATATTAATTGTTTTATTACAAAATTTTATATAAAATTTAAGTTGAGGTGAACGAGATGGATGGCTTTCAACGTAGAAAAGAAATGAAAAAAACAAATATATTAGAAGCTGCTTTGACTTTGTTTATGAAGTACGGAATACAAAAAGTAGCTGTATCGGAGATCGCAAAAGAGGCTAAGGTATCTCAAGTTACTATTTACAATTACTTTGAAAGTAAAGAAAAATTAATTCGTGAAGTGATCATGTATTATGTAGAAAAAGTTTGGTCGGAGACGGAAGAATTGCTGGATAGTGACATTGACTTTTCAGAGAAAATAAAGCAAATTATATTTCAAAGTTCAACAACTGCCAATGAAATCAATGAAGACTTCTATCAATACATTATGAGAGAATACGCTACCGGTAATAACTACATTGAAAAATTCTATGCAGAAAAGGCTCTTCCCCGCCTAGCAGATTTTTTCACCTTTGGAAAAGAGCAAGGCTATATTGATTCGTCCATTTCCAATGAAGCCATCATGTTCTATATTCAAATGTTTAATGACTATTTATCCAAAGAAGAGGTACAAAAACAAGCACTTCCTCTAAGCGAAGACTTATCTAAGCTATTATTTTATGGGATTGTAGGTAATAAAGACGCGTAATTAGTTCGAGCAATTACGCGTCTTTATGGAAGATTGCTTAGTGACAGCCTCCCAACAGAAAGGAACTATTTTAAATAAATTTGTAGTGAAACCTTGTGATTTGCGTACGACCAAACTGTGTTCTCTATTTTTAAGTTAGCGCTAAATTTTTCAATCCAAACCTGTTTCGAATGCAACAAAGCTGTCAGCTCAGCCATAGTTAGCAGTACTTCCTCGGTTTGTTCACTTTTTTGAAAAACAAAGACAACCCGAACTAAATCTGCATTATTCATCGCAACATTCATTTTATCCACTCCATTCTATTTGTTAACTAACCTTCATTACGCTAAGAGATAATCATTGGTTTCAATTTCCTAACTAGGGCTCCAAAAAATAAAGGTGCCATTCGCTAGAACGACACCTTGAAAACTTCTATTTTATTGTTTATCAATAGATACTTTTCCATTGATCGTCTCCAAATTAATTCTATTCTCCCCGTCTCCAATTACAGTGTGTTTTGTTTCATTGCCAAATACCTCTG
Organism: Oceanobacillus limi; assembly: GCF_900111445.1. Taxonomy (GTDB): domain Bacteria; phylum Bacillota; class Bacilli; order Bacillales; family Amphibacillaceae; genus Ornithinibacillus; species Ornithinibacillus limi. The sequence goes on from NZ_FOHE01000004.1 coordinate 210,943, forward strand.
ATTTTCCATTTACTACGCTCACATCAATGGTAACATTACTTGGTTCTTCATCTGTGCGAATCATTATTTTCCCATTTACAGACTTCAAATCAATCATTCGATCTATCTGCTCCACATTAAGATGAATACTACCATTGGTTACGTCACCAGAGATTTCACCACTCACTTTGTTTATCGTCAATTTTCCATTTTCAGACGTTGCTCTAGTTGAAACTGTTTCCATGTTACTTAGGTTAATTGCTCCATTTGTACTTCCTACTTCTGCATGTTTTACTTGCATATCTCTCACATTCATTTTCCCATTGATCAGATCAATATTTAACGACTCGTACTGCTTAGCAGGAACATAAACTTTTATTGATGGACCTTTGAAACTGAAGTCAAAGCTAAACAGTTTAAATAATCGTTTTTCTTTTAATTCAATATAAAGCGTTCCATCATCTAGTTCCGTATGGAATGTATATTTGTTATTTCTTTTCTCAGATGCAGTCATCTCAACCTTAGCTGTAGAATCTTCTGTTGGGATGAATTCAACACTAGCATTATCTGAAACTACATGAAACCTTCGTACATCCTGTTGGTCGAATTCTTTTTCTTCCTTAATTTGCTCCGCCGCAAATACCGATTTAAATGTTAACAAACTACCCAAGCCCCCTATTACAATTAGAATGACAGCTACCCATATTAATAGTTTCTGCTTACGCATGTGCCATACCTCCTTTTACGAGCTTGGCATTGAATTTCAAATAACGAACAAGCCCATTACGGAACAATTTTGTACCGTGATACATACCAATCGTTACAAGTATTCCGAGACCTGCTATTAGAACTGAAAAGAACAGATCAAAAAAGATAAATGTTTCTGGTGCAACAATTATTTTTAATAATACGAGTATTGGAGTTGCGATAAATGTAACACCTACAACCCAACCTGCCAATACGATACTCACTAGCCCTATAAATGGTCCTAATACAATAACTACATTGAAAAATCCTAGCCCAATTACCGCCCATACAGCACGGAGGATATTTCCTGCAGTTGCTTTTCCCTCTACTTGCTCGATGCGGTAAGTTGTATACATTTCCTTGGCAATATGATTAGGAGAACCTAGCGACTTAGCTATCTGTTCTTCCGTTTTCCCTTCTTCCAATCCAAGTGTGAAATGCTCCTCGAAATCCCGTAATATTTCACTTCTTTCCTCTTGGGGAAATTTTTCTAAAGCAATTGATAAATCTTTCATAAATTGTTCCTTTGTCACATCAAACACCTTCCTCTATCAATTGATTTACCCCATCCGTAAAAGCCTGCCAATCTTGGAGTAAGTCGTTTAAATACGTTCGTCCTTCATCGGTTAACTTATAGTACTTACGTGATGGCCCTTCCGTTGATTCCTTTAAGTACGTTGAAAAATATCCGTCTTTATTTAAACGGCGTAACAGTGGATAGACAGAACCTTCGGAAATAGCAATTCGATCCGAAATTTTTCTAACTAATTCATATCCATAATGATCTTGTTTAGCCAATAAGACGAGGACACATAGTTCTAAAACACCTTTTTTAAATTGCACATTCATTGTTGATAATCACCTCACGAAAAGGATAAGGTACTATACATTATATAGTACTGATTTACTTTTAGTACCTTCAGATATAAGATATCATACAGTACTGTTTATTGCAAGGTACTATAAATAAAAAAACACCGATGGATAATCGGTGTCTATCGCTCCTTTCGAAAAAATTTCATTTTATTGCGAAAGGACAGAAACATATAAAGGTATAATACCACCACAATACTAACAATGGACAAAGAAACATATTGCATAACATAACCTTCCCAAGTTGCAACGATTCCGATTTGAGAGATAATAAGTAAGATAAATAAAGACATGTAATAAGTTATCATTCGATTATAAGCGTCCTTAATAGACTCCTCATCAGAATATAATTTCTTAACACCAGTACAATCCTTTTCTGTACGAAAATAATGAAACAAATTTAATGCGTTGTCCACATGCTTCCACCCTGCATCTCGATAAAATTGAAAATAATCATCATCTGCTTTAGGACGAAAATCAGTTTGAAATATATAGGATATATTCGAATTCTCTTCAAAAAAATACATTCCAAATCGGTACCTAGTAAAATGCAACCCCTTCTGTGACATCTCCGTTAGCCACTGTTCTTCTTTCTCAATACTTGAAGCAAGAAATAATTTAAATTTTTTCACCGTCATCCTTACATTCCCCCAGTTCATTGATAATTTGTTGCGCATTTTCAACTAATGATGTTAATCGCCTATATTCAAGCTGTAGAACACACTTTCCAAGGCTTGTTAACGTGTAATATTTGCGTCGATCGGTACCTTCTTTATGAACCTTCTTAATAATTAGTTGCTTTTCCAGCTTACCTAACGCGCCATATAACGTTCCTGCCCCCATCGATACTTCACCTTTACTAACCATTTCAACATCCTGCATAATTCCATAACCATGTCGAACTTCCCGTAAAGATAACAAAATATAATACGTTGCTTGTGAAAGCGGTATGTAATCTTCTGGTTGTTTGGACATCTATTCACCACCTTTGTATCACCTATCGATATATCGTATGTCGATATAGTACCATATACTTTATTAAATGACAACATAAAGTTTTTACTCCAATGAACACATTTGGTTATACTAACTGGCAAAGTCTCTTTTTCAGCGCAAAATACATAGAATGATAAAAGTATAATTTGTCGAGAAAGATCAATTGATGATACATTTATTTTTCTTTATACTTAATTCAATGAAAGGAGTTAAGCAAAATGGGACAAATGAAACTTGAAACAAAAGTTTTTTCGATATTAAAAGATAAAATACAATCCATACAGACTACTGAAGGTGCAATATATTTGGTAGGGCCAATCAAACTTCCAGTTAATCTATATGGAGAAACGATAGAATTCAAATGGTACTGCTGGATGAATGGCGAGGAAGTTACGGATGATTATCAACAAATAATTGATAATTTATCTTCTCAAAACCTGGCAGAATACCAACAATCCAGTGTGCTTGTTTATGGAGATTTTGAGAATAGTGAGGATGCTTTAATACGCATGCATTCCATCTGTCATACAGGAGATATTTTTGGTAGCAAGCGCTGTGATTGTGGATACCAATTAAAAGAATCAATGAAAAAGGTAAAAGAACATGGTTCAGGTGCCATTTTTTATTTAGCAAACCATGAAGGTAGAGGAATTGGATTATTCTCTAAAGCAATGGCTTACCTATTACAAGAAAATGGCTATGATACAGTTGAAGCAAATGAAAATCTTGGTTTCGTAAACGACTCCAGAAATTATGATGATGCCATTAACGTACTTCAACGATTACGTTCAAAACCAGTTACACTGATTACAAATAATCCACTTAAATTAGAAGCGCTAAAAAGTGCTGGGCTTCATGTCTCAGGTCGTGTCCCACTATGGGGAGATTTCTCTGAGTACAATGAGAAATACTTACAAACTAAAATCACAAAGTCAGGTCACCTAAAAGAAGAAAGGACCTGCTCGAATGACTAACCATGAATTTTATATGGATCTTGCTATTCAAAATGCCCAAGCGATGAAAGGGCAAACAGAACCTAATCCTTTGGTAGGCTCTGTAATTGTTAATGATAATCGCATTGTTGGCATCGGCACCCATTTAAAGGCCGGGGAACCACACGCAGAGATCCATGCATTACGAATGGCTGGTGAACAGGCCAAAGGCGCAACAATCTATGTTACTCTAGAACCTTGCTCTCACCACGGTAGAACCGGTCCTTGTGCTGAAGCAATCGTAAAATCCGGCATAAAGAAAGTTGTGATTGCAACATTGGACCCGAATCCAGTTGTCGCAGGGAATGGAATAAAGATATTACAGAATGCAGGAATTGAAGTTACCGTTGGGATTTGTGAAGATAAAGCTATTCGAATGAATGAAGTTTTTAATACGTTTATCGTACAAAAGAAACCATTCGTCACACTAAAAGCTGGTACAACACTAGACGGAAAGGTAGCAACAAGAACATTTGACAGCAAATGGATTACCTCCGAAGAGTCCCGATTAGACGTGCATAAGCTTAGAAGTGAGAATATGGCAATACTAGTGGGAATAAACACCGTTTTAAAAGATGATCCTGCATTAACATCGCGAATTCCAAATGGGCGCAACCCAATACGTGTCGTTATGGATTCTTCGTTAAAAACACCTTTAGATGCACAGCTCATAAACGATAATAAAGCAGAAACATGGATATTCACTAGTCAAAATATCGATTATGATAAAAAGAGAACCCTAGAAAATGCTGGTGCCTCTGTATTTGTAACGGATAGCCAGTCTTCTGTCGATCCAAAAGAGGTTCTTCACATTTTAGCTGAGAAACAGATTTCTTCTGTATTTATTGAAGGTGGCGGAAACATCCACGCCTCCTTTTTAGAGCAAAAGCTAGTAGATAAAGTCGTATTATATTTTGCTCCTAAATTAGTCGGAGGAAAGGATGCCCCTACTTTTCTGGAAGGGACAGGATTTGAGCAGATGAAGGATGCCATCAATTTACGAGATACTAGTATCGAAAAAATTGGTGAAGACTTTAAATTTATTGGGTATCCGACGTATTAGCATAATGTTTATTGATTGCGCTCATTCTTTTGTTTGCCAGATGATATATAACGGAAAAAGTCATCATTACTTATCGCTTATAATACAAATAATACGCTGATAATCTATGAAAATTAGCACAATCATAACTACAACCTTATTAAAGTAGAGGGATATTATGAAATTTGGTTTTGATATTGATGATACATTAATCAATTTACGGGAACACGCGTTCAATTTGTATAAAACCAAACTTGGTAAAGAATTGTCACACGAGGACTTTTTGGCAATTGATCGCGTGGAAATCCACGAACCATTCGGCCTTTCGGATGACGAAGGGAAAGAAATGTGGAATCGTTCACTAGAGGAAATTTATTTCACTGATTGCCCCGCTTTTCCAGGAGCTATCGAAACCTTAAACAACCTGGAAAAACAAGGACATGAGATCTTCTATATCACCGCAAGGCCTAAAGAACACGGAGAAAGGACAAAACAATGGATGCGAGACCAAGGCTTCCCTATCCATGAAGACCGTTTCTATTACGGTATGAAAGATGATGAAAAAATCCATATTATTAAAGACCTAGATTTAGACTATTATGTGGATGATAAGCCCGGTGTACTCGAGACACTTTTGGATACCTCCGTGAAATTATTTATAAAAGACCAGTCGTATAACCGTAAAATAGAAATACCAAGAATAACTAATTGGTTAGACTTCCAGAGACTCATCTAAAAAAGGCGTCCATATAAATAGGACGCCTTTTTTAGACGAGAGAATTCGGGATCTCACTTGATTATTCGATATACCCCAAATAACACTCTGTCTAAAAGGAGCTCCCAACCGAAATCCAGAGATCTACCACGAAATCTACTGCACCTCATATTTGTTTTCATCTACTTCACCGATAAAAGGAGAAGGTTCTCCCTCCACAATCAAAATTAGTTCATGCATTGCACGAGTACAGGCCGTATAAAAAAGTGTCCGGTCGGATTCTGCACGATAAAATTGATCGGAAGCATTTGGAATGATTACCCCGTCAAATTCAATCCCCTTGGCTAAGTAAGTAGGGAGAACTAATATCCCCTTTTGAAAGGAATATGTCTCTTCATCAATCATCGTAACCGAAATGTTTTCCTTTATTGCATTATATATTTCCTCAGTTTCTTTCAATGTTTTACAAATAATCGCTATTGTTTCGTTCCCTTTTTCTTGAGTTTTTTCAACCTGATGTACAAGCATTGAAGTTATCTCCGAATGGTCTGCCTGCACAACCTTAGGCAAACTACCTTCTCGTTCAAACGGTTCAATAAGCTCTTCTCCTGGTGCAAAGTCTGACGTAAATTCGACGATTTGTTTCGTAGACCGGTAGCTTTTCGTTAATGTGATCCGTTCATAATTTCGTACCTCTTTCTGAGGAACTAAAGGATTTTCTTTGGTTACCTGTGTATAAATTGCCTGATTAATATCCCCTAATAACGTCATTCGAGTGTAAGGAAAAATATGCTTTAGGAACGCATATTGAAATGCAGAATAGTCCTGTGCTTCGTCAATAAAAAGATGTCTTACGGAACGATCAGAATTATCTCCTAGAATACGTCCCCGAAAATACACATAAGGTGTTGCATCTTCCCAAGTGAGATATCTCTTTGACAAACTTTCTGCAGTTAGATTAGAGATTAGCTTCCAATTTGCAGGAACACTTCCAACTGGATGCCAATCCGTATACATTTTATAGAATGTTGCCAAGACATTTACAAATTTATATTGCTTGACTTGCTTTTTAATACGTGCAAAAAACCGTTTCACAATCTCCTTTCGAAGGATGTCTTCCTCCATCGTTATATCCTCATCTTGATCTTGGTCCTGATAATACGCTTGAAGGTAATCTTCTTTATCTAATAACTCAACTTGCTCCATAACCCAATCTTTTTCTTTTTCTTCCTCTTGATGAATACGTAATTCCTTTAACAACCACTTTGAAACATGTTCCATTTTATTTGGAATAGAAATAGCTGGATCAAGTGAATAGAAGTATTTCGATATCGCTTCCTTCGAAATAAGAATTCGATCTTGAAACGTGATATTCTTAAACCGAATCCCTTCATCTTCTAGTTCTACAATATAGTTATCCAGCACTTGCATAAAATCTACACTCGATTTATAATCCATACTCTCCATCCGAGCCGAATAGTTAGCATCCGCTTTTCCTGTTAATACATATTCCATTTGTTCAAACGGAGATTCAATCGTAATTTTTTCACTAATCGCGTCCCGTAAATAATTTAAGAATGTAGTTTGCCTGACATTCGCTTCCCCTAATTCTGGAAGGACGTTGGATATATAACTTGAGAACAGTGGATTCGGTGAAAACATTACAACATTTTCTGGATTTAATTCCTCCCGATACCTGTACATCAAATAAGCAATCCGCTGTAAAGCAGCTGATGTTTTCCCGCTACCAGCAACACCTTGAACGATTAATAAATTGCTACGTTCATTTCGAATAATTTTATTTTGTTCTTTCTGTATTGTCGCAACAATACTTTTCATTGTCGAACTGGCATTATTTCCAAGTGCTTGCTGTAATAGTTCATCACCTATTGTAATCCCAGTATCAAACATCCCTTTAATAAGTCCTTGTCGAATAATAAACTGTCTTTTTAGAGAGATTTCTCCAGTCACAGTTTCTTCGGCCGTTTCATATGCTGCCTTTCCAGGTGAATAATCATAATACAGACTAGAAATAGGTGCACGCCAATCATATACTAAGAAATTTTCTTCATCCCGATCCATTAAAGAAGAAATACCTATGTATAATTGTTCGGCATCCTGTTCCCCACTTTCTATAAAATCAATTCGGCCAAAATAGGGAGAGTCTTTTAAACGTTTCAATGTTTTCAACTGTTCATCTATCTTTCCATGACTTTGCTCTCGCTCGGTCAATAATTCCGCTTGTTGCTTAATACTTGCTTGCGTTTCAATTACGTCATCTGGTTCGTCTAAGTTCACAGTGACATCTTCCCAAAAGGTTTTTCGCAAATGAATAACATCTTCCTTTAACCCTTTGGATTTGGAATATAGATCTTCTGCTTTTTGGTTGATTTCTTCAATAACATAATTTACTCGCTTTTGTTCATCCTCGCGATCACGATTAGTTGCCACTTCACTCATTCCATCAACCCCATTTCACTTTTTGTTTGACTTTTTGTAAGTAAGTATGATATAATTATATTGGATAGTTATACATTATTTTCGTATAACTCCAGTAACTTATATAGTTTATCATGTTTCTTTATGTATAACAACCCACTAAGCTTGTATAATATCTAGCCTAGTGGGTTATTATTTTGATAGTATATATCTTTCGTACTTTTTTTATGAGTGAAATACAAAACGCCCTTCTCATTACTAGTGGTTCTATAATCTTCATACACTTCATAATGTGAATTATCAATCAGTAGGACCTCCTATTTTACGCTGATTGTAGTACGACGACACTTTCTCACACTTCATCACATTGATAATAAGCTAGCAAGCGGGATTTCCCGTTACACGAGAAAACGTAACCATCCTACCAAACAAGTACCTATACTACTAAATATAACCCTAGATTGCTATAATAATAACACTGAATAAAAAGGGAAGTGTATGAATTGAAGCATCAGGCAAATCTTGTATTAGAAGGCGGTGGAATGCGAGGAGCCTATACTGCTGGTGTACTTGATTTCTTCCATGATAAAGAAATTAAATTTCCACTTATTTCCACTACTTCTTCTGCAGCAATAATCGGAAGTTCCTATGTCTCTAATCAACGAGGGAGAAATTACAAGATTTTAGAACAAATCAGCAGTAATAAACATTCCATTTCGTTTTCGCGAATGATTCGGCATAAAGAATTATTTAATATGGAGTTTATCTTCCAAAAACTTTCAGGGGAATTAATACCATTAAACTTTGAAGATTTTCTTGCTTCTCCTTCGAAACTTGTTGTTGGTACAACAGATCTAGACACTGGAAAACCAAATTACCATGAAACCTTTATGTCTAAATCAGATCTTTTAACTATTATTCGTGCTTCTTGTTCGTTACCTATACTTGCCCCTAGTATCACGTATAACCAAACAAAACTAATGGACGGAGGAATAGCAGATAATATTCCTATCAAGCCTTCTATAGAAAGCGGAAACACAAAACATGTCGTCGTTTTGACTCGGAATAAAGGTTATATCAAAAAAGCCACTAAACTCAATTGGTTATTCAAACGCGTATATCGTAATCATCCGGAATTTTTAAAATTACTAAGCAATCGCCATGAACTTTACAACGAAACGATGCAACAAATTCTCGACATGGAAAAACGTGGAGAGGTATTTATTATACAGCCCAAGAAGCCACTAAAAGGAAGTAGAATAGAAAGAAACCGCGAGAAGCTCCGGTTGCTGTATAACCAAGGGTACGAAGAAGCAGAAAATAGCTTTTTAGATTTAAAACATTTTCTACATGAGACAGAAGTACCAAGAAATCCAATAGAACAAGTTTCTGGCAACAAAACTATTAAAACAGTTTAAAACATAGAAAACCTCACGAGTTACGTGAGGTTTTTATCATTTATTGTTTATTTTCTACGCTCTTACTGTTTTCAATGCTCCGCTCCAAGCGATTACTTGATCAAGCATCTCATTTGCATTATTTTCATGGTAATCCGCTGGTTTGAATTCACTAAAGTTTTCAAAATCAGACATTAATGAGAATGTAACAGCTGTACGAACATCTGCAACTTGTAATTCACCTAGGATTAAACGTAGGTTCTCATGTGCACGAGTACCCCCTAAACTTCCATAACCAACAAATCCTGCCGCTTTATTATTAACTTCTGCATTAAGATAATCAGTAGCATTTTTGAATGCTCCACCTACAGCATGGTTGTATTCTGGAACGACGAAAATATAACCATCAAAAGAAGCCATCTTTTCAGACCAGCCTTTTATAGCAGCTTCCGCTTCTTCTTTTTGAGATTCAGGTACTTCTGCACCTAACATTGGTAAGTTATAGTTAGCTAGATCTACGATTTCATATACTACATCATCATTTCGGTTTGTAGCAAAATCATAAATCCAATTCGAAACAGCCTCCCCATTTCTTCCTTGACGTACACTTCCTAGTACAATTCCTATTTTTAACATACTATAATTCCTCCTCAGTGTGATCATTAAATTTGGTGGAAAATAGAATTTTCCATAGAAGAATAAACCTTTTGTATTGCTCAATATACTGAAGTCAATTATCTCGAAATAGAGATATTGGAATAAAAAATTTTAGAGTTCTTTCGCATAGTGACCTAATTTTTTTAGATGTGTAATAACGAATTCCTTCTCTTCCATCGTTAGTCCGCCCATAATTTCACGCATTGCTTCCATATGTTTTGGAAAAACTTCATTCATTAATGCGTTACCTTTTTTTGTAATCGTGGCATAAGTAACGCGACGGTCATTCGGACATGCCCTTCTTTCAAGGTATTGCTTTTCTACCAATTTATCGACAACATATGTGATACTACTACTAGCAAGTAACACTTTTTGTCCAATTTTTTGTATCGGTTGATCCCCTTTATGAAATAACAACTCTAAAACAGAGAACTCTGTTAAGTTTAGCCCATGACTTTTAATATCTTGAATAACCTGTTTCTCTACTGACTGCAATGCACGTGTTAAAACAACAAATAATTTTACCGACAACTCACCATCGGTTACTTTATCCAATGAACTCATTAGGACCAACCTTCCCCCCATATTCGTTGACTTACATGCTTTTGAGCTCCACAAATAGTTTATCTCGAATTCGAGATAAATTAAGTATAAGCTTGCATGGACAAACGTGTCCAATATATTGCTTAGAACGATTTCTTCAAACAACAAATAATTTACATCTTCCAATACCTTTATTTCTATTATGGATAGATCACTTCTAAAGTTGAATTCCGAGTAAACAAGTAAGCTTTAATTCTTTTATTTCAATGTCTTTTAGTATATTCTATAAAGGAATTCAAAATTTCCGTATGGGGGGTAACATCATGACAATGAAAAAAACATTGACCCTAGCAGGTTCCGACTCGAGCGGTGGTGCAGGTATACAAGCAGACTTAAAAACTTTTCAAGAACATAGCGTTTATGGCATGACAGCATTAACATCAATTGTAACGATGGACCCAAAAAATGGTTGGAATCATAACGTAGACCCAATTGATGTAAGCATCGTGGAAAAACAATTAAATACAATCTTATCTGTTGGTATTGATGCAATGAAAACTGGCATGCTTGGTTCAGTAGATATAATACAGCTTGGTGCAAAAAAAATTGATGAATATAAGCTAGAAAAGTATGTGTTAGATCCAGTGATGGTCTGTAAGGGTGAAGATGAAGTGTTACAACCCGAAAACACTGACGCCATGAGAGAATATTTACTACCTCGTGCAACCATCACTACACCAAATCTTTTTGAAGCTGGTCAGTTAGCTAAAACTGGTCCGATCAAGTCAATTGATGGAATGAAAGAAGCTGCTGAAAAAATCATTGAACTTGGAGCAAAAAATGTTGTCATAAAAGGTGGCAAGGCATTAGAACACGAGAATGCCATTGACTTGTTTTATGATGGTAGTGAATTTGTTCTATTGGAAAAAGAAAAAGTAGATACAACCTATAACCACGGTGCAGGGTGTACGTTTGCAGCTGCAATCACTGCAAATCTAGCGCATGGTAAGTCCGTCCAAGATTCCGTGAAGTTAGCAAAAGAGTTTGTCACTGCGGCCATCACTCATGGCTGGAAGCTTAATGAATATGTTGGACCAGTTATGCATGGTGCGTACAATCAAAAAACTCAATAAATTTAATGAATGGAGAGCAATTTTTATATTTGTTCTCCATATTTTCCCTCTAATAAAACCCCTACTCCATTCCCATTAATTAGTTCTGAAACATCATTAATTCACCTTTCGTCTAATATAATAAAGTGGATATACCAATAAGTGGGTTTTCTTCATTCCCCACTTATAGTTGGAAGAGCGAATCAGACATTTGGCCTTCAGTTGATCCGCACTTTACCTCCTGATTTTAACTCGCAGGTTGAATGGAGGTCTTCTGATGCACAGGACGTTGCGTTACGTCGGCTTGCCAGTCATATGCGGGTTAAATACATAATTGTTTAGGAGATTTTCAATGAAAAAGTATGTAATTATTGGCCTCCCAATTTGTTTTCTTATTATTTTAGGAATTTACTATTTGGGGACTCCATCTCAACCATATTTCGCAACAAATAACCCGAAATCATTTCATACCATTCATTTCAAGGATACAAAGCCTCAATGGTTTCAAGCAGAAGTGAAGAATATCTTTCAAGAAGCAACAAAAGGCAGATTAAATAATGTCCCATTTGTAGTCGGAAAAACAGAAATCAATCAAGTAATCGATCAATGGGGAAAATCTACCTATACTACTACGGTAGATAATTTCATTTATGATGATTATACAAAACAAAATATAACGGTTGGATATACGGATACGGTTATAAGAGATATCCGTTCTTACGAGGAAGAATTGAATCAAATTCATCTTAAAGATATATTAAACTATAAAGGCGAGCCAGATGAAACGCATTATTATAAGGATGAAAAATATGACCAAGTCATTCTCGAATACCATATAGATGCATTCTATAATTTAAAATGGATATTACCAAAACCAACAGATAAAGATCCCAACCCTACGGTTCATCATATATCATTAGTTTCTAATAATCATTTAGATAGTGTGAAACAGATTGATTCAATGACTCTAGAAGAAAAGATTGGTCAGATGATCATTTCGGGAATATACGGAACAAAGATGACAGCAAACACCCAAAGTCTGATCCGAGACTACCAAGTAGGTGGAGTCATCTTTTATCCTGAAAATATAACAGATGTGGACCAAACAATGAAACTTATAAATGAAATTAAAGAAGAAAACGCTGAAAATAAAATCCCTCTCTTTTTAAGCGTAGATCAAGAGGGAGGAAGGGTAACAAGGCTTCCTGGTAACTTAGAAGAATTACCTACCAATCAAGCAATAGGCGATATAAATGATCCGGAGCTTTCCTATAAAATTGGTCAAATTTTAGGTGAACAATTATCCGCTTTTGGATTGAACCTTAACTTTGCACCAGTGCTTGACATTGATAGCAATCCAGATAATCCCGTTATCAATAATCGTTCATTTGGAGATAATCCTACTGTTGTTAAAGAACTAGGTATACAAACGATGAAAGGAATCCGATCAAAGAATGTCATTTCGGTGGTCAAACATTTCCCAGGACATGGTGACACATCCGTAGATTCCCACCTAGAATTGCCAACGGTAAATAAAAGCATCCAAGAGCTTTACAGCTTGGAATTGAAACCCTTTATCCATGCCATCAAAGAAGGTGCAGATGCTGTTATGATTGCTCATATACTATTGCCAGAGCTGGATTCACTGCACCCAGCTACATTATCTCACAACATTATCACAGACCTTTTACGAAACGACTTGAATTTTGATGGACTTATTGTTACTGATGATATGACAATGGATGCAATAGAAAACAATTATGAGCTAGGAGAAGCTGCTGTTCAATCAATAAAAGCAGGAAGTGATATGATACTAGTTGCTCACGAGTATCATAATGTAACGGAAACCATCAAATCAGTGAAGCAAGCTGTTCAAACAGGAGAAATAACGGAAGAAAGAATTGATGAAAGTGTTTCGAGGATTTTGGCATTAAAAGAAAGTTATAAAATTAATGATAACCCGAAAGACAGCATCGACATTAAAAGCCTGAACGAATTAATCAAAAAAACACTCCCCTAAATTGCATAAAAAACAGGAGGTGCCAGGCACCTCCTGTTTTAACGTATTTGGTAGATGTTAAATCTTTCCGAAGGGTCATCCTCATAAAAGTTAGGTAATACAATTTCATTGATCTGTTCAAAGTTTGTTTTATGTTCTAAGAAATGGATATATTCTTCGGATGGATAGTAAAGAATTACATCAATTTCGCGATTATTTTCTTCAAATGAATTCCAGATATTATGAATTACTCGCATAAATATCTCTATCGAAAACGGATTAAAAAAGTAAAACCGATTATCATTCGGGTCGATAGTGTAACTTTCGGCTAAACAACATTGGAAATCAATTTTGTCCAACTCTTTTTTGTTTTTTCTTCCATATTGTTCAAGGTTCTCTAATGCTTGTCGATAAAATTTTTCGTTCATATCAATTCCAAGAACCCTTGCGTGATAAAAATAATGGACATAAAAGTTCAGTCTACCTTTACCACAACCAAAATCCACCACGCGATCATATGAATGAAGCTCATAATGACGAAATAAAACCTCTAGTGCATGATATGGCGTTGGTTCATATGGGTGATAGTGATCCACACGATTAGCAGAACCTTTTCCATTTGTACGGATATTCAATAATTTATCATAATAGTATTCTTTCATTCGAAGCTCCCATGTAGCAGATTATTTTTTACAAATCGCGATTCCAAGTGGGTAATTTTTTTCTTCTGCACTATCACTTGGTTCGATCACAACACCTTTTTGATAAAAAAAGGATTTATTTTCATACTTATCAAATAACGCTTTGAACTCCTCAACCGTTAATTGATGTACATGGAATTCTTGCCCACTAGGTTTTCCTCTTCCTTCCCCAAACGGTGTTGATAAGATTAAAGTCCCTCCTGGCTTTAACAACTGATAGACATTACCCATAAACCGCTCTTCCTCTTGAATATGTTCAATCGTTTCAAAGCTCATGATACAGTCAAACGTTCCTAGCTTCTCTGGAAGAAGTGGGTCAATCACATCACCTACCACAAATTTAGATAGAGGGTGAAAATACTGCCCCTTTGCATAGTGAATCGCATCTTGATCATAATCTATTCCTACAATTTCATCTATTTTTTTCTTGCACATCTTCGCAATAATATGCGCCCCATAACCGGCGCCTGTGGCGAAATCCAACACCCTTCCATGTACATATTCTGTCGCAAAATGATACCTCGCAATGTGCTCCATTAATAATCCGTTTAATATTTTCATTCTCTCTGGAATAACTCGCTCTCCCGTATCTCTTAACATCTTCTCTACACCGCTTCCTTAATTAAGAAATTAAGTTAGACTACCTTGCTAATTAAGCTTTTGCCGACTTTTTCGTAAGCAGATAAATGCAAATAGCTTCCCAATTGTAAACCACCATGCATGTTGTCCAAATATCAATAGATCGTCCTACAAACATCATAATCCACCACGATTAAAGTTGCACGGAATAGACACCATATACCATCAACTAGTACCAAAAAAAACTCCTATCGTATGCAAAAGCAATAAGCCAACTTAGTAAAGCTTTTGAAATAAAAATATATATCATAATACATCCCTATAAATTATTGCATGTTATTAAGAGTAAACTTTTGTGGAATTTGGAGATCGTACCGACGAAATACATATGATAATAAATAAAAAGCACCTCATACAAGAGATGCCTGTTAGCTATTGTTTCCCATTATCTTTTTTATTTTTTCGTTTCAGTCGATTTCCACTCGTATATTCATATCCAAATTCTAATTCCCCTGTTTTATTCTTATAATCTCCAGTTTGCGTTCGATACTGATCTTTTCCTTTATAAGGCATTGTCCATTCCTCCTTACCCCTATTTTCTGTAGAAAGCAGAATGAATAATTAGGTATTTTATTCCAATATTGGTGCAAGCTATTAATGGAATAAAATTTCAGAACACGAGGAGTGAAGATTTTGTTACAGTTAGAAACAAATATTGAAGGGAAGACAGCGCATTTTGCCGATATGATGAATATCGCCAAGCATAATGGCTTTGGTCTATGTGGAAGCTGGGAGTACGATGGTGGTTTCTTCGATTCAATTATATGGAGAGAAGGGGGGGAAACCATTTATGTAAGGGTTCCATTTCACGTCATTAAAGGAGAACTTGATCGACCAAATGCCTTGCTTCAATTTAAAAAACCATTTGTTATTAAACATGTTGTACATATTGGGTTAGATCAAGGGGAAAACTCCTTATTAGCTGCAACTGGGATCAATCAATTCCAAGAACCACTTGATAAAGATGGACAAATTCACAATAAAACTAAATGGGAAGAAGTAGGACAAATGGCTGTTAACCAACTGGCAGCACATGTACCTGCAAATCAATCTATTTCCTAAATGAATACCTAAAAATACCTTCAAAGAAATTCGAAATGGAGGTATTTTTTTCGTTAAGTTCCTAATAATTAATAACAGATGATCATAAAGGATGTTTTGCTATGTTTTCTTTTCGTGGTGATGCACATAAGATTTATCTACGTGTGAAAGAATCACCTAGTAAGATTAGAAACATTGGTTTTATTAAAGAAACTGAGGAAATTAAGAGTTTTTACGAAACCCAAGATAGTACTACATTAAAACTAATTTATTACCGAATGATAAAAGAAAAAAACGGTTCGGGGATTATCCCAATCTTTGCAACCGCAATACCTTGGCTTCTATTTTTATTTTCTAGTCATTTACAAGACTTTTTGTTCAAAGAAGGCAGCATTAACTGGATCATATTTAGTTTTATTTATCTAACTCTATTGACCTTCAGTTTAATCCTCCACTTTCGCGAACAAGCCTGGGCAAATTTCCATATCCAAATTATTCAAGATATTTTAGAAGAGCGAGATTCATCCTATTCCAAACAAAAAGGAAGTATAGAACAACAATCGAAGTAAAGAAAACCGAGGAGTGATTGCACCCCTCGGTAATAGTTATGCTACATCATAACCTTGATCTTCTACTGCTTCTTTCAGCTGATCTAAGTTTACTTTTGAATCATCATACGTAACTTGTACTTTTCCAGTGCCTAAATCAACTTCCACACCGGACACTCCTTCTAACTCGTTAAGTGCACCTTCTACTGACATTTTGCAGTGGCCACAAGTCATACCTGTTACATCTAAAGTAGTTTGCATGCTATATTTCCCCTTTCTAGATTCTATATTTGTACTTACTACTTGGGGGAATTGACACCCCCAAGAAGTTTTCCTATATTTTAACTCGCTTCAAACGAAGGGAGTTAGAAACAACACTTACAGAACTAAATGCCATTGCTGCACCTGCAACCCAAGGTGCTAACAATCCGATTGCCGCAATAGGAATTCCAGCACTATTGTACGCGAAAGCCCAAAATAAATTTTGACGAATGTTTTTAATTGTTGCTTTACTTAGCTTAATAGCTTTAGGTATTAATAACAATTCGCCACCCAGTATCGTAACATCTGCTGCTTCGATGGCAACCTCTGTACCAGTACCAATCGCGATTCCAATATCTGCAATAGCTAACGCTGGGGCATCATTGATTCCATCTCCAACCATAGCAACATTTTTCCCTTGCAATTGGATTTCTTTTACTTTATTAGCTTTTTCTTCTGGTAAAACTTGTGCGATGACATGATCTATTCCAACTTGTTTCGCAATTGCTTGTGCCGTGCGTTCATTATCTCCAGTTAGCATAATAACTTCTAGTCCTAGAGCTTTTAGTTGATCAATTGCTTCTACAGCAGTTTCTTTAATTGTATCAGCAACAGCAACAATCCCACTGAATTCATCATTAACCGCAATTAACATCGCTGTTTTACCATTTGACTCGTAATTCTTTAGGTCATCTTCAACATGTCTTACATCAATATTATGGTCATTCATTAATTTTCTAGTACCAACAAGTACCTTTTCTCCAGCAATTGATGCTTCGATCCCATGACCAGGTATTGCAGAAAAGTCATCTGCTTCCACTAATTCTATATTTTTCTCTGTTGCATGTGCAACGATAGCTTCTGCTAACGGGTGCTCGGAGCCTTTCTCCGCACTTGCTAACAGCTTTAAAATTTGTTCATCACCAGTAAAATCAGTAACTTCTGGTTTTCCCTTTGTAATGGTTCCTGTTTTGTCCAAAATCACTGCATCTAATTGATGCGTTCGCTCCAAATGCTCGCCACCCTTAAATAATATCCCGTTTTCGGCAGCTTTTCCTGTACCAACCATAATAGAGGTTGGCGTCGCTAATCCTAATGCACATGGACAAGCAATAACGAGGACTGCGATCGCAGCAATTAGAGCTGGCTCAACATTTCCTGGTGTAACAAATACAATCCAAATGATAAATGTTAGAAAGGCTATCCCAACAACAATAGGGACAAAATAGCCTGAAATAACATCTGCTAACCGTTGAATAGGAGCTTTGGAACCTTGAGCATCCTCCACAACTTTGATAATTGATGCTAGTGCTGTATCTTTCCCTACCTTCGTTGCTTCCATTTCAATTGTTCCATTTTTATTTAACGTGGAGCCAATAAGGGTTGACTCTTTATCTTTTTCGATAGGAATTGACTCACCAGTAATCATAGACTCATCAACCGATGTTCTACCTTTGATAATAATACCATCTACAGGTATCTTCTCTCCCGGCTTCACGATAATATGCTCCCCAACCGTTACTTCTTCGATTGGAATCATAACCTCTTCATCATTTCGTAATACGCGCGCCTGCTTTGCTTGCAAATTGAGCAATTTAGAAATAGCTACGGTTGTTTTACTTTTGGCACTTGTTTCTAAATATTTCCCAAATAATATTAAGGTTATGATAATAGCACTCGTTTCAAAATACAGATGTGGCATATATTGAGGATCACCAATTGTCTTCAATCCTTCATATAAGCTGTAGAAATATGCGGCACTTGTCCCCAAGGCAACTAACACATCCATATTTGCTCCACCATTTCGTAAGTTCTTATATGCACCTACATAAAACTGCCAACCAATAATAAATTGAACTGGTGTGGAGAGTGCTAATTGAAACCATGGATTCATGAATAGATGTGGAAGCTCTACCCCAAACAAATGAACTAGCATTGTCACAAGCAGTGGCGTAGATAATAGTGCAGATGCAACAAGTTTAACTTTCATTTGCTTTAAATGTTTTTCTTTTTCGGTTTGTTTTTCTTGTTCTTCCACTTTACGTTTTGCATCATACCCAAGCTTTTGGATTCTACCAATAAGGTCTAATTCTTCAATCAGCCCTGGATTGTACTCAATTGATGCACTTTCTGTCGCTAAATTCACATTAGCTTGTTTTACACCTTCTTGTTTATTCAATACTTTTTCAATTCGATTAGAGCACGCCGCACAGGTCATCCCATATACATCAAACTCAACTTTCTCCGTTTGTACGCCATAACCCAATTTTTGTATTTTTGCTGTAATATCCTCAATAGATGCTGTAGATGGATCATAATCCACACTTGCCTTCTCCGTTGTTAAATTAACTTGGGCTTCTACACCATCCATCTTATTCAACACTTTTTCAACACGATTGGAACATGCAGCACAGGTCATTCCAGTGACCCCAACTGTAACGTGTTTTTCCTCGCTCATTGCAATCCCTCCTCTTATTTGGAGAACTGTTTCATTACTTCCATTAACTCCTCAATCGTTTCGTTTCCTTCGCCAGATTTAATTGCATCACTTACACAATGTTTAATATGACGCTCCGTTACTGAAAACCCTACCTTTTTCAAAGCAGCATTAATAGCACTTAATTGAACCAATATATCAACACAGTACCGGTCTTCTTCAACCATTTTTTGTATGCCACGCACTTGGCCTTCAATTCGCTTTAGACGATTAATAACCGCTTGCTTTTCATCTTTTGACCGAGGTGTTGTTGGGTGATCGTGGAGAAAATTATCCAACTTCATCACTTCCTTTATTTTATATAAAATACTATACCCCCCTAATGTATATATGTCAATAAAAAAAAACCTATTTTATCTAAATAGGCATTTTTTCATTCAGTTACCGGAAATTGGTCAACAGATTTACAATATTCTTTCGATAATAAATCCCTACACAACCTACTGACAAAAGGATAACAAGGACTATTTCTGCCAGATAATGTTGAAAAAAACTCACCTTTTGTCTTTCCATGTCATCTGTACTAGCAGCACTGGTTGCTACAGACTTATCATCATTTTCAACCATCTCTAATTGAAAGCTTTTTATTACTTGGTCTGTCCCTTCATCTGTTGCTTCCAAAATACCGTCTTCCTCTATCTGCTCATTAACTTCATTGTCAACTTTATGTGTATAGTATAGGTCATCAGGTACTTTATATACGTCTTCTCCAACGTTATAGTGTGTACCAGCAGAAATAAAAGCTGTTTGATAATTATCAAATGCATAGTCTAATAGATTAATTGTGTCTGTATAAGCGTCTTCTTGGAGCTGCGCGTTTAGGGTAACGACAATAACACTCAAATACTCTCTCTTTGCAGTAGTTGCTAACGTAAACCCAGATTGTCTGACATAACCCGTTTTTCCACCAGTAATACCGTCATAAGGTATTTCTCCCATTAACTTATGGTGATTATGAATAGTCGTTTCCCAGGATTCCCCAATCCACTCCATTTCCTCCATTTGATTGATGTCTTTAAACAGCTTATTTTTCATGGCATATTTTGTAATTTCAGCTATATCTTTTGCTGTTGTAACATGCTTGGAATCAAATAAGCCATGTGGATTCTCAAAGTTTGTATGATCGACCCCCACTGTCTCTTTTAAGTATTTATTTAAATCCGATGCAAAGTTTTCTACACTTCCACTTAAATGCTCAGCAATCGCTACCCCAGCATCATTTCCTGAATTTATCATTAATCCTTGTATTAATTTCTTAAGTGGAACCTGTTCCCCTTCTTCAAGATAAACGCGAGAACCTTCTGTATTTCGGGCGTTTTCACTAACTGTAACTAACTCCTCTAAATCTCCATTTTCAATAGCATAGATTGCAGTAGCAATTTTGGTCAAACTAGCCGGATACATTTCTTGCTTACTATTTTTTTCAAAGAGTATATCTCCCGACTTTTCATCTATCACAATTGCAGATTCACTCGCTAAATCTGGTTGAGTGGTATTCTTATGGCTATATACATTAATTGGAATTAATACATTGATGAAGCAGATTATAAGTATTAATAGAACTATATTCTTCAAAATTATCACCCACTAAATTAATTGTCTCATTTTGTTATATTTTGATAGGCATGTCCTTTTCATTTTAATACGTATTTATAGATAATATAGAAAAGTTACAGAAATGATAATGATTTTTAATATTATGTAATAACACCATTTTCAAAAATTGGCTTGAATAATTATTCTTCATGTAAGCATATAGTATGGTAATTGGACAAGTTGGAAAGGAGATAACCTAGTGGGATCCGCATTATTTTTCATAATTTTTACAACCGCTATACTCTCTATCATGATTACTTTTTTTACTTTTTACTTTAAATCCAAAATCACAAGTATGGTTGGTATGGTCACCTCAATGGCTATGGGAATGAGCGCCGGATTAACATTTGGTGTAGTAATTGGAATATTGTTGCAGGAAAACTTCTTCATGGCAACCGTTTTTAGCATTGCCATCGGAATTTCCGTCGGGTTTATCGTTGGATTACCAATCAATATTATAGCTGTTCTCGATGGAATGTTGTCTGGTATTATGGGAGGAATGATGGGAGCAATGCTTGGCGTGATGACCGAAGTAGTTTACTATGACGCTATCATTAAGATCATGTTTTTTCTTTTTTTAACAACGACAGTCCTGTTAATATACCTTTTTCAAAAGGAAGTACTAAAATCCGCTTCTGCATTATACACAAACCCTTTATTTCCTATTATTTTGTATTCTTTCGTTTTTCTGTTACTCCAGCAACTAGAACCTATTAGCTTTAATTCGGACCTTCACCATAAGCATTAACATCGTATTGGATCATTTCCGTTTCAGATGCATTTTCGCTTAATACACTCCATAACGTTCATAAAATTGCCTCCACCTCTCCATAAAAAATGCATATTTCATCGCTATCATTATCAGTGAAGAAAGTATTTAGATTATGGGAGGTTTTTAGAATGAAAAAAATCTTATTTGCAACAATCTTATTCAGCTTAATATTTGCTCTTGCTGCTTGTGGCGGGGAGGAAGCAGATCAATCTAGTAATAATGCTACGGGAGATAATGCAGACGTTACCCAATTAGATATTTCCGCAACGAACTTTGACCTTGGTCAAGAGGAATACACCGTAAATGCTGGTGAAGAAGTAAAAATTACACTAACAAACGAAGAAGGTATGCATGGAATTTCCATTGATGAGTTCGATGTTCATATAGAAGGAGAAGGAGAAGCAACATTCACACCTGATGAACCAGGTGAATACACAATCTACTGCAATATCCCTTGTGGAAATGGACATGGAGAAATGCAAACTACCCTAGTTGTACAGTAATAGAGCACAGTTATTAAAGCGCCTTAACATTTGTTGAGGTGCTTAGACTTACGATAGAACATCTTATTCATGCCTACATAAAATATTGGGTAAGAACCTTTTAGAAGGGAATGGTATTTCAATATGGCTTCATTACCTGCAATGGATCATGCTCTTATGGTCGAACATCTATCTGTTCATGAAGGAGTGATTACCAAACTAATAAAATACCAAGACATTGTAAAAGATATGGAGTTACGTAGGATAATTACATTACAAATTGATGTAATGCGTTCACACATTTGGATTATGCTAGCTTTTATAAATCCAGATTATCATGATCATTTTGAGTTGCCCCCTCTACCTAGCACCAAATTATCTGTCAGTAATACAAATGAGAAAAATTATGAGAATGACAAGTGGATAGTAATGGAAGCACATAACACAGCTGCAAACATGGCGAGTGAAAACTTTCATTCTGCACTGAAGATGAAGCAAGAAAATGTTCAGAAAGCACACAAAGAAATGGCATTACAGCAATTAGATATAAAAAACAAATATAATCACTTTATTGAAAGGAAGGGTTGGGATTACCGTTCGAATATCTCTACGCAAGAGCGGATAAAAACTTACCTCCACTTTCAAGATCTTCTTAACCTATAAAATAATACGTCTGTCAAATAGACAGACGTATTATTGTTATAACGAAACGTTATACAATTTTAAGTTCTTCCTTCATATTCTGAAAGCCGAATCGATCAACAAAACGATAAAACTTTTCTCTTTTTTTACCATTTTCTCGATAGATTTCTAGAATTTGATCAACTAAAAGATATAATTCACCTGGATCTAGGTTTGCTTTAACTAACTTAGCTGGTTGGGCTTCTCTCCCTTTAGATATACCACCAATATATAATTCATAGGTATCTTTATCTTTTATAACACCAATATCATTAATTAAAGGCTCACCACAACCTATGGGGCACCCTGTATAAGCAGGACGTAATGTAAATGGCACCTCTTGACCAGCAATACGTTTATTTAATTCCTTTGCAACTGGCATACCTTCTTCCTCTTCCCCTTTACAAAAGTTACAAGTACGTAAGTTTTTCACAAACTTTCCAACCTTATAGTAATGTAGACCCACTTCATCAAACTTTCGCTTCGCTTCCTCCAATTCCTCTTTAGGAATTTGAACAATTAATTGCTGTAAAGTAGTTAGTTCAATCTCTGTATCCCCATCTAAGTATTCACCCAGAGTCATTAGCTGCTTCGGTGTTAGCTTCGCACCAAAACCAATCCCACCATTGACAGCTAATTGTATATATTTATTCGTTTTTTTCACGTATACTTCTCCCTCTCAATAAAACTACTATAAACAATTATAGTATACCCTAGTACGGTATTCAACTCCATATTTGATTACTTTAAGAGATGGAAGCATTTACCCACTTATACCCCACTCCCCATACTGTTTGATAATAATCATCAATTGGAAATCCCGATTGGCGAACCTTTTCTCTAATATTACGAACATGCGAATCGATTGTTCTTCCTTCTGTATCGGAATCTAATCCCCAAATTAATTGAATCAACGTATCACGTGCAAATACTTGATTAGGGTGTCGCATTAAATAGCCAATCATCGTAAATTCCTTCGGTGTTAATTTAATTTGCTTATCTTTATAAGACATTTCATATCGGGCTTCATCCCATATTAGTCCATTTATTTCTAACCTATGTTTCCATGCTTTTTTTCTTAGCAAAGCTTCCATTCGAATTAATAATTCTTCTTTACAGAAGGGTTGAACAATAAAGTCGTCCACTTCACCTAGCAATCTGGTTGTTAGGTCATCTTGTGGTTTATGTTCGAATAAAGCTAAAACAGATGAACTAGTTGTTGTATTAATTTCCTGACATAGTCCCCAACCATAAACTTCCACAAACTTACAATCTACTATTATAACGTCAAAAAGCTCTTCCTTAATAGCTTTTAGTGCCGCTTTAAATCCTTCCACCTTTTTGCAAATATACTGATTGGATTGTAGATATGAAGAAATTTCATCTTGCATACGGTCTTCCAACACAACTAACAGGACTTTCTTCATCTAAAACACCTCATTTAAATGAAATAATCTGTAGAGGATGCACAATTAAAGTACTGAGTGCCAGGCACCTTCACCATTATTATACTGTTGGTTGGAATACTACTTCGTGACCTATATCACATATTCCTATGAAAAAATTTGGGACTAATGAATACAGTGTATGTTATTAAAGGTCAGCAGTCATTTCATAGTAGATGTATTATGCGACGTAAAAAATGTATTCAAAAATAAAGTTGATGGTGGAATACTTAATCCGCCAATGGGGGAAGTAGGATTCATCTAACCGTCATTGGGTCCAAATAGCGGAAACGATCCTCAGGCGATGACGAGGTGGATCCTCATACACCTAGTTTGGGCGGTATTTTTGTGATTTAGCGGAACCACGATCCTCATCAATAACGAAGTGGTTCCTTTATTCACCTATATT
>NZ_FOHE01000035.1 GCF_900111445.1 Oceanobacillus limi
TGGAAGTTTGAGAGGAGCTGTCCTTAGTACGAGAGGACCGGGATGGACACACCGCTGGTGTACCAGTTGTTCCGCCAGGAGCATAGCTGGGTAGCTACGTGTGGAAAGGATAAGTGCTGAAAGCATCTAAGCATGAAGCCCCCCTCAAGATGAGACTTCCCATCACTTCGAGTGAGTAAGATCCCTCAGAGACGATGAGGTTGATAGGTCCGAGGTGGAAGCGTGGTGACACGTGGAGCTGACGGATACTAATCGATCGAGGACTTAACTAACTCATTTAGAAAGTCGTTGTATTACTCTTATTTAGTTTTGAAGGTGCAAATTGGGTTATTTATAATAAATAACATCAATCCACCAAACATTTTAGGTCTGGTAGCGATAGCGAGAAGGTCACACCTGTTCCCATGCCGAACACAGAAGTTAAGCTTCTCAGCGCCGATGGTAGTTGGGGCTTTGCCCCTGCGAGAGTAGGACGTCGCCAGGCAATTATTATATTCATAAAATATGTCTTGAAAAGATGATATTTTATGAATATAATTTTATATGTTAGGTAATACTAGTAAAGTAAACGATAAAAATAAATTTACAATATTCCACAGTAGCTCAGTGGTAGAGCAATCGGCTGTTAACCGATCGGTCGTAGGTTCGAATCCTACCTGTGGAGCCATTTTTATGTCTTTTTGCTTCCATAGCTCAGTCGGTAGAGCACTACCATGGTAAGGTAGGGGTCAGCGGTTCAAGTCCGCTTGGAAGCTCTATAAAAGCACTCACTTCAAAAAAGTGAGTGCTTTTAATTTGTAGAAAATTTATCCTGTATAAAACTTTCAGGCAGACATAAACGTGATATCCGTCGTATTGTCGACACAAGCATGTCCTGTGCGTCGTAAGACCCTCATTACAAATCAACGCGAAAAAATTAAGGAGGTTAAGCGGGGATGGGGGAAACCCTCACTGATGAATGACCTACCTCATCGCAACTATTAAGTAATATCACAGAATTAATATTTATCATTAAGCAAACCCACCAATTCATTTAACAAATAATTTAAAGGCGTAATAAGCTTCTCCTTTGATTTGATCTTCCCATTTTGCATGAACATTAAGGTAGTATGTCCCCTTTTCGCTAGGAGCTGATAGTTGATTATTTGAAACCTCAATTTTTTCTTTATTATCATTGTAAAATTGTGTAACTTCTATTAGATCAGGAGCAATAAGTTCTCCTTTATATGCAGAGGTTGCACTTGTGATGAAGGTAAGTACCTCTGCTGAATTTACTGTATAGAATTTATTAGCTTGAAATACACGCTCATCTGGAAGGGCTTCTTCAGGGTTCTCTGGTTTGATAGAGCAATTACTTTCATCCCAACAAGATGAATATCTGGCGGAAGGTATAACAATAGATCTCCCTTCTAAAGAAAGGTCGCGTGGTCGGGTAGATTTTTCAGCTCTTTCTTGATCGACATCATTTTGTTCAATATTATCATTTTTACTCACTGTTTCTTGTTGACCATCCTTACAGCCAACCAATAAAACTCCAATGAATACAAACAGGAAAATAATACTTTTTCTCACATAAACCCTCCTTATTCAAAATTTTACCATACTCTAATTTTACCATAAATCTGAATAGTATATTAATTTCATTTGATGGTATTTGGGTGAATTAATTAAAAAAATAATAGTAACTAAATAATGAAATAATAATAAATATTTTGAGTTTATTGCAGGAATTTTTTTACAAATGATGAATATATTTATTACAACTTGATTTACAAAAATCTTTAATAGCTTTAAAGCAATAATCTTATTAAAAAAGGTGATAAAGGTCTTTTGGATTGTTTGGTTTATGTGTACAGTTACATTACGAAAAAATTAATTTTTATGGAGAATTGATATGATAAATATCTTTTTATTTGAAATGAAAAAAATAGTAAAGTCTTCTTTCTTTATAATAGCTCTTCTTCTATTGAGTTTATTTATTCTTGGCTATTATATATTTGTTCACATGAATACAGTTCGTTCCGATGAAATAGTCGCTGAAATTGATAGTAGAGTTCATACGCAAGAAAAACATCTTCAGGAGCTTTATGATGTGGCAGATGAAGCTGAAAATCAGGATGATATTCATTTCCAAGAAGAATATCTTTCCAAAGAAAAAGAGATGTTAAGTGCTTATCAAGAAGAAGACTGGTTTACGGTTTTAGATCAGGAGATTAAGCAGGATGAGAGTCAACCGCCCAACACAGATTATCGAACATCAACACATCCTACTTCATTTACAGCAAAAACACGTCTAGAACACAATAAATGGCTGCGAGATAATGGAATTCAACCTGTCCTTCCACTCGATATGAATTCTTGGATTACCATTTATGATGTTGATTTCGGAGGCCACACTAGTGCAGAACAATTCATTAAGGATCGAAGTGCAAAGTATTCTTCATCAGGTGTATATTATTTGCAACATGTATTTCAACTCCTTTTCGGTCTCATTGGCCCTATATTTTTCTTATTACTCTTTGGAGATTTAATAACAAAGGAAGGTTTTGACAAAAATGGACCGATTCACCTATTAAAAACACAACCCATTCGCTACTATCAAATTTTAGGAGGTAAGTTATTTGCTATTGTTGTCACTACTGTTTTGGCTTTCAGTGGAATAAGCGTACTTGCAATTCTAATTGGTACGATAGCTGATCGATTTGGTGACTTCGACTATCCTGTTTTAATTTATGGGTCTGATTATGCTTATAGCTTTATGGAAATGGGTATTTTTCTGTTGAATTCAGCTATTCTCTCTTTTATGGTTTTTTTATTTTGTTATTCGTTACTATTTCTATTTTCAGTTATAGCGAAAAAGACGCTGCTTGCAGTAGGTTTAGCAATAGCAACAATTCTAATCGGAATCCAGTGGAGTGAGGCAATTACATTGTCAACCTTTGCTCCATATATTCCATTTTATTATTTTTCAGTGACAGAAGTAATAACAAATGAATTAGCAGTTACCTTACAAAATTTTGATTTCTCTTATCGAAATGGACTAATCGTATTAGGGATATATAGTGGTCTATTGTACGCGTTGACCTATGTGATATCCATTTTTCAAATAAAATCTAGGTACTAGATTGGAGTGAGTGTATGATTATAGGTATAGACAATCTGAAGAAGCGCTATAAAAAAGAATGGGTTCTAAAGGGGATCAACATTAAAGTCGAAGCACCACAGATTATTGCCTTGGTAGGTCCCAATGGTTCAGGAAAAACAACATTATTAAATTGCATGACGCATTTATTAGATTTTAATGAAGGAACTGTTGAATTAATTGGAAAAAAACATACAGATCCATCCATTTTTAAAGAAGTATCCTATTTGCAAGATAATCGAATACTATATGGGAACTTGACAGGGTTTGACCATTTAAAATTTATTTGCAGTGTGCAAAAAATCCCTGATGTCAACATAAAAAAAGTTGCGGAACGTGTTGGCATGTATGAATACCTTAAAAAACGAGTCCGAAATTATTCCCTCGGTATGAAACAACATTTGCTATTAGCAATGTCTATCATCAATGAACCAAAGCTTTTACTATTGGACGAGCCGTTGACTGGACTGGATCCAACGAGTGCTATTACAATGCGGAACATTTTACTTGAATTATATCAAGAAGGGACGACCATTCTCTTATCGTCACATAACCTTGACGAAATTGATCGATTAACGAATACGATTTATTTTATGAAAGATGGTAGTATCTTAAAAGAATCCCTTCTTAAGCTGAATACGAAGCAATATATTGCCACGTTAAACAATGTCGACAAGGCCAAAAGTGTTTTAGAAAGCGGATCAATCCGATACATCAATTTTCAGCATAATCAACTATCCTTTATGGAAACCGATATGACCCTACAGACATTTATTCGAATAATGAACGAAAATGAAATCGTAATAATCGATATTGATAAAAGGAAAGTTGGAGCAGAACAACGATACCAGGAATTGTTTGAAGGAGTCGAATCAATGTGAAGCTGTTGTCTTTTGAGTTGAAGAAAATCATTTTTGATAAAAAATTTCTTTATCTTACACTCATTTTAATAGCAGGCGTTGTTGTTTTGTTTATGAAGAATGTACTATTTGAATCTTATGTTGAGAAGGAACAGGTTCAAGAGGTTGAATCTTATATCACTACAAGCAAATCCAATGAAAGGATGCTCGAGAATACCTTAGAAACTAATCCTGAAAATGAAGAAGAGTTACAACATTTATTAGCAGTAAACACTGAAATGCTAGGAACTCTTTATGAATTAAGAGATTTACTTTCAGCCGATGATTGGCAATCAAAGCTTGAGCTTGAAAATACATTTTTGACTGCTACGGAAGAATATAAAGAATCAGGTGGTGATTATCCACTGACAATAAACGAGATAGAAAAAAGGATTGCTTTAAATCAAAAGTTATTAAAAGAAAATATTGAACCAGAACATGATAGCTTTAGTACAGCCTTGCCCAACTTTTTAAAAATAGTAATGAGTTTATTACTTAATCTAGGTGCTATTGTAATGATTATTCTTTTCACTGGGGACGTAATGTCTTCAGAATATGAACAGCGTTCGATAAACCTTCTATTTACTCAGCCATTAAACAAAATACATATTGTTACAGGAAAGCTTGTAAGTGCCATATTAATTTTGATTGTTCTTATCTTCGTTGTATTTGCATCTGCAGTCCTTGCTGGAGGAATCTTTGGCAAAACTGGAACCTTTGATTACCCCGTGCTGACAGAAATTAATAATGAAATTATATTTATAACCATTCAAGATTATTTAATAAAAGGTTTAACGATTATAGGCATCGTTGTTTTATTCATTACCACTTTGTCACTTTTATTTAGCTTGTTCTTCAAACATACGTTGTCTACTATAGCTGCTCTTTCGATAGCACTTTTAGGAGGATATGTATTAACGTATCTTCCGTGGAATGGTCTTTTTTGGCTTAACCCTTTTCAGTACGTTTTAGCTGAGAACGCTATACTTTACCAAAATAACAGGGTATGGTACCAGGGAATTACTGTTAGTGTTATCGTAGCAATTGCCTGTTATTTCTTTAGTCTTTATAAAATAAAGTCTAGTAAATTAGACTAAAAAATACGAAGTTTTATTACGATTTTTTACGGAATATCTTATAGATTCCAAACATAAATAGGAATACAATAAATCCTAATAGACAAAGGTTGATATAGTACCAAGTATTGTTACCAAGTAATCCTAAAGGTGTACTAGCAGAACCTGGTCTAGCGAGGAACAAAAAATTTGCATCGAATAAAGGATTAAGAATAAACCCTGTGATTGCAGCGTAGATTAAAAGATAACTATAGGATTCTATGGTTGTTCGAAATGATATAGTTACGTTACTTGATGTAACGAGAAATAGAGTTGCACAAGACAATACAATATGATGGGTGAAAAATTGCCAAAAACGAAAATGTGGATATGCGTGAAATAATTCGGGTGTAACAACGGCTAATAACGGTGGAATGATTCCAATGAAGTATAAGATCTGAATTAATTTCACGTTACGAGTTAATAAGGAAATGATAGCTACTATTCCTGAAATACTACATAACTGGAATGGCAAAAACTCTCTTGTGTTCCACATTCCATTAAATAAGCCCCACAATTGATAACTAGATTCCGATAGGATTAAGATGCAAAAAAAGATCCATCGAATGCTTTCTTTTTTACGTTTGGAAGCCTGTTGTGAAGAAATAATCGTTAAAGTAATTCCAATCATATAGATTAAGATAATTATAATGTGACTGATATGGAATAATTCAAAAGGTTGATTAGAATTAGATGCAAACCAATCTTTCATGATATCTTCTCCCTATAAAAATGGACGCTTACTTTATTTTGAAGTAAGCGTCATGATTCATTTCTATCTCATTTCTCCGTAAAAACTGGAAAAGTAAAACTTAAGATTCACTTTATTATCCGCCAATAATGTTAAAACCAGAGTCAACATGCAATACTTCTCCAGTAATCCCTCTAGAAAGATCACTAATAAAGAACATGGTTGCATCTCCAACTTGGTCTTGGTCAACGTTTCGTCGTAATGGAGCTTTTTCTTCCACTATCCCTATTTTTTCATTAAAACCAGAAACACCTTTTGCGGCTAATGTACGAATTGGTCCTGCAGAGATAGCGTTGACACGTATGCCGTATTTACCAACATCTTCTGCTAGATACCTCACACTTGCCTCTAGAGAAGCTTTTGCAACACCCATGACATTGTAATTAGGAATTACTCGTTCAGCACCTAAATACGTCTGTGTTACAATACTACCTCCTTCAGTCATCACTTCTTTTGCTGCTTTAGTGACGGCTACTAAAGAATAAGCGCTAATTTCTTGTGCTAATAAAAAGCCTTCGCGAGATGTGTCTGCATATTCTCCTTGAAGCTCATCTCGATTAGCAAAAGCAACGGCATGTACTAATCCATGTATGACGCCAACCTTTTCTTTAATTTCACTGAATGCGTTTGATATGCTATCGTCACTTGCCACATCACATGAAACCACTAATTTTGCATCAATCTCGTTTTTTTCTAACAGCTTGATTAATTTATTATAGGATCGTTCCTGTCTATTCGTAAAGATTAGATTTGCTCCTGCATTATGTAATGATTTTGTTATTCCCCAGGCAATACTACGCTCATTAGCAACACCCATTACCACAATGTTTTTACCTTGCAATAGTCCAGACATAATTTTACCTCCATCTTTTTTCTTATGTTCTATTATAACCCAACACTATTTCAAGAGAAACCAATAATCAATTTTATGAAAGGTATAATTATTTCATTCGCCTTGCGAAATTTGTCTAATCTTGTGATTTTTTGTATTCTTTTGACAAATAGCAGGAGATTAAGTGTTATATGTGGAATAGTTATCTTTAAGCCAAAATTTTTACTGTGATGTATTCATATTTAAAAAATTTCTTCCTTAGTAATATAGCGGGGGATTGTTTAATAAGTTAAATAAAAGGTTCGAGCATTTAAGCGTCAAAGGGGGCGAACTCGATGTCAGAGGAAATCTTAAATATAAACGAGCTTCATACGCACTTTTTTACAGATAACGGAGAAATACCTGCTGTAGATGGGGTTAGCATTTCGGTTAATAAAGGGGAAGTGGTCGGAATTGTCGGAGAATCTGGTTGTGGTAAAAGTGTTACTTCTCTATCAATTATGCAGTTAGTGCCGAGCCCGCCAGGAAAAATAGTAAGTGGATCAATTGAATTTAAGGGAGAGAATTTAGTTAGATCCTCTAAGAAAAGAATGAAACAAATACGTGGGAACGAAATTTCAATGATTTTTCAGGAGCCAATGACATCCCTTGACCCACTGTTTACGATAGGAAATCAGTTAAGAGAAGCTATCCGTCTTCATCAAAATGTCTCAAAGAAAGAAGCAATACGTAAGTCGATAGAAATGTTAAAGCTCGTTGGTATACCAAGAGCAGAGGAGGTCATCGATGAATATCCACATCAATTATCTGGTGGAATGAGGCAACGGGTGATGATTGCGATCGCAATGGCTTGTGATCCAGAAATTTTAATAGCAGATGAGCCAACAACGGCATTAGATGTCACCATTCAAGCGCAGATACTTGATTTAATGAAGAGATTAAACGAGGAAAAAGAAACAGCTATTGTACTTATAACACACGATCTAGGAGTAGTTGCCGAAATATGTGACCGGGTTGTTGTTATGTATGCGGGGCAGGTAGTCGAAGAAGGGACTACAAGGGAAATTTTAAAGGACCCGCAACACCCATACTCAAAAGGGCTGATACGATCATTACCAAAAATTCATGAGAGGGATCAAAAGCTTTATTCCATACCGGGCACAGTTCCTAAGCCCAAAATGGGAATGGTTGGTTGCCGGTTTAAGGATCGTTGCGAATTTGCATATGACCGTTGTTTTGAAGAAAACCCTGCATTGTATTCGATTGAAGGGAATCGACGTAGTCGCTGCTTCTTATCAGATGATCCAGAAAAGGTGGTGACAGAAAATGCAGAAGCCAATATTGGAAGTTAATGGTTTAAAAAAATATTTCGATATTAAAGGCGGTATATTCGGTAGAAGCGTTGGTTCTGTAAAAGCAGTGGATGATGTTTCGTTTACTGTACAGGAAGGTGAAATATTAGGGATTGTGGGAGAGTCAGGGTGTGGTAAATCTACTACTGGTAAATCCATACTACGCTTAATTGAACCGACGGAAGGCGAAGTAAAGTTTGAAGATAAAGATATCACTCAATTGAGTGGTGAAGATATGCGGAAGCTTAGAAGAAATATGCAAATTATATTTCAAGATCCATATGCATCCCTTAACCCACGACACACTGTTGAGAAAATAATTAGTGAGCCTCTCCTTATACATGGTATGACGGATGCAAAGGAACGGAAAGATCGTGTTAAAGAACTCCTAGAAGTGGTGGGGCTGAGTGGTTATCATGCCTCAAGATATCCTCATCAATTTAGTGGAGGGCAAAGACAAAGAATAGGGATAGCAAGGGCTTTAGCGAATAACCCGAAATTGATCATTTGTGATGAACCTGTGTCTGCTCTTGATGTATCGGTGCAGTCACAAATATTAAATTTAATGGAAAAATTACGGGATCAATTTAACTTGACATATGTATTCATTGCACATGACCTAAGTGTTGTAAAACATATTAGTGATCGTGTGGGAGTAATGTACTTAGGCAGAATGGTGGAATTAACCGAAAAGGATAAGTTGTATGATGACCCAAAACATCCATATACCAAAGCATTATTATCGGCTGTTCCACTTCCAGATCCTGATATTGAAAAAGACCGGGTGATATTGGAAGGGGATGTTCCTAGTCCGTCCAACCCTCCTACTGGATGTGCATTTCATACTCGATGTCCGTTAGCGATGGATATATGTAAAGAAGTTAGACCACAGTTTGAAGAAATTGAGGATAATCATTTTGTTGCCTGTCATTTATATGATGAAACAGCGCAATAAAAGATTATAAATATTAATAATCAAAATAAGGGGGAAAAAGAATGAAGTGGAAGCATTCATTTCTAATCACATTATTGCTTGCATTTATGTTAGTACTTGCAGCGTGTAGTGGTGATGGATCAGCTACTACAAATGAGGATGAACCAGAGAACAATAGTTCTGAAACAGAAGAGAACGATAGCACAGATGAAGGAGATGCTGCAGCAGAAGATGATGGAGAAGAACAAGTATTAATCTTCGCTCGAGGTGGGGATTCTGAAAGCTTAGATCCAGGAAGTACAACTGATGGAGAATCGTCTAGAATAACAAGACAAGTTTTAGAAAGTCTTTTAGAGTTTGATGATGAGTCTTTTGAAGTTAAACCTTCTTTAGCGCATGATTGGGAAGTATCAGATGATGGATTAACCTACACTTTTTATTTAGAAGAGGGAGTAACTTTCCATGATGGGACAGATTTTAATGCAGAAGCTGTTAAAGTGAATTTTGAACGTTGGTCTGATCCAGAGCATGAATTTTCATTCGCTGATGATGGCTACGTGTATTCCATGTATGGAACCATGTTTGGCGGTTATAAAGGTGATGAAGGACACGTAATTGATGAGATTAATGTAGTAAATGACTATGAGATAGAGTTTGTGTTGAATAAGCCACTTGGTTTCTTCCTACAAAACATGGCAATGACTTACTTTGCTATTACTTCACCTGCAGCACTTGAGGAATATGGCCCTGAAATTAATGAAAACCCGGTTGGAACTGGTCCATTTCAATTTGTAGACTGGAGTAAAGATGATGCAATTACATTAGAAAAGTTTGAAGACTATCGAATTGATGGATTACCTAAACTTGATCGCGTTGTATTCGAAGTAATTCCTGATAATGCCGCTCGTTTAATTGCACTTCGTTCAGGTGAGATTGATATTATGGATGGGTTGAATCCAGACGATGCAGCAGGAGTTGAATCAGAAGATGGCTTAGTCTTGCATACTCGTGCTGAAAATAATTTTGGATATGTAGGATTCAATGCCCAAAAGCCACCACTTGACCAAGTAGAAGTACGACAAGCAATCAATCATGCGATCGATCGACAAGCAATAGCAGATGCATTGTATGCTGGTTATGCAAATCCTGCTAAAAACCCACTACCACCTAGTTATATGGGATATAACGATGAAGTAGAGGGATATGAATACGATATTGATAAAGCAAAAGAACTTCTAGCTGAAGCTGGTTATGAGGATGGTTTGGAAATTGAATTATGGACTATGCCTGTTGCTCGTCCATATATGCCAGATCCAGAAACGGTTGCAGAAATCGTTCAAAGTAATTTATCTGATATCGGTATCGATGTCTCCATTGTCCGTGAAGAATGGGCTCCTTACCTAGAAAAAACATTACAAGGTGAACAGGAAATGTTTATGCTTGGTTGGTCTGGCACGAATGGAGATCCAGATTATTTCTTAAGCAGTCTACTCCATGGTGATAATGTTGGAAGCAGTAACCGTACCTTCTATGAAAATGACGAAGTAGATGAATTATTAGATCAGGCGAAAGTTTCCGTTGATCAAGATGAGAGAGCTGAACTATATAAGCAAGCGCAAGAACTTATTTCTCAAGATTCTCCGATGGTAACATTGGTACACTCTACTCCAGTATTAGCTACTACTGATGCTGTTGTTAACTATGTTCCACATCCATCTACAAGTGAATCATTAGCAGAGGTAGAATTACAATAAAGTTAAAAGATGGGGTAGTAGTTAATGCTACTACCCTTTCAATTTAATAGGATAGGCAGCAATAACATAAAGAACTGAGGTGAGAGTATGTTTGCCTATACGACGCGTCGATTACTAATGCTTATTCCTGTTTTGATTGGTATGACGTTAATAACGTTTTCCATTGTTCACTTAATTCCAGGGAATCCTGCACAGGTTATATTAGGTGAAACAGCTACTGCTACTGCGATTGAGGATCTTGAAGAGAGCATGGGATTAAATGAACCTTATTTTGTTCAATATTCCATTTATATAACCGATTTATTGCAAGGGGATTTAGGAACCTCATTACGTTCAAAAACAGCAATTAGTACGGAGATTTGGCCATATGTAGCAGCCACCTTCGAATTGACCATTTTTGCCATGTTATTTGCTGTTATTGTTGGAGTAAATGCTGGAATTATTAGTGCTTGGAAGCAGAATTCATGGTTTGATTTTCTAGCAATGCTATTTGCGTTAATAGGGGTTTCCATGCCAGTGTTTTGGTTAGCGTTAATGGAGCAGTGGGTTTTTGCACAACAACTAGATTGGTTTCCATCAAGCGGAAGGCAGAATAATCGTGATCCAATGCAACCTATTACACATTTTTATGTGCTTGATTCTCTTATTCATTTAGACTTTGCTCGAACGATTACTAACCTTAAGCACTTAGTATTACCAAGTATTGCATTAGGAACGATTCCAATGGCAATTATAGCTAGAATGACTCGTTCTAGTATGCTTGAAGTAATGAAGTCTGACTATATTAGAACCGTACGTGCAAAAGGATCTGGCCAGTTTTTAGTTATTTATAAACATGCGCTAAAAAATGCATTAATACCGGTTTTAACAGTTATTGGCTTACAGACAGGAGTTCTCCTAGGTGGGGCAATCCTAACAGAGACCATTTTCAGTTGGCCAGGAATTGGACGCTATGTCTATGAAGCAATTAATTATCGCGATTATCCAGTAATACAATCTGGAATATTAGTTATCGCTTTTATATTTGTCATGATTAATTTAATTGTTGATTTGCTCTATAAATATATTGATCCAAGGATTAAATATTAGGGGGTGCAAACATGAGTACAAAAGAAAAAGACAAGCAATCGAAGGTAAATAGTACGATCCCTATAGAAGCAGATCAACTAGACCAAGATGAAATGGAAGTGGTTTCACCTTGGCGAGACTCATTAAGACAATTAAAAAAGAACCGTTTTGCTCTTGCTGGGTTAGTAATCATCCTTTTCTTTATATTACTGGGCGTACTTGCACCATTAATTACAGATTATGCTTATGATGATACGGATCCAGTAAATCGTTTGCAGCCACCCTCATCTGAGCATTGGCTGGGCACCGATGATATTGGGAGAGACATATTTACTCGAATTGCATATGGGGCAAGGATATCTCTTCAGGTTGGTTTTTTTGCAGTGACAGGTGCACTTGTTTTTGGAACGATTTTAGGAATTGTTGCAGGTTATTATGGGCGTTGGGTAGATATGTTAATTTCTCGTATTTTTGATATTTTGCTCGCATTTCCAAGTATTTTATTGGCAATTGCTATTGTAGCGATTCTAGGTGCGTCTCTTGAGAATGCGTTGATAGCAATCGCGATTATAAATATCCCTATCTTTGGAAGGTTAGTGCGTTCAAAGGTTATTAGCTTAAGAGAAGAAGAGTTTATAATGGCAGCGAGAGCACAGGGGATGAAAAATGGACGTATCATTTTACACCATATTTTGCCAAATAGTGTAGCCCCGATTATTGTCCAAGCAACGTTAGGTTTTGGTACGGCAATTTTGGAGGCAGCGGCATTAGGATTTCTCGGTCTCGGAGCACAACCGCCTGATCCAGAATGGGGAGCTATGTTAGCAAGTTCCCGCGCATTCATACAATTAGCACCATGGACCTTAATTGTTCCTGGAGTGTGTATTATGTTAGTTGTTTTAGGTTTTAATTTAGTGGGAGACGGTTTAAGAGACTCCTTAGATCCAAAAATGAAAAACTAAAGAGATATTAAGATTAACTGAAGGTATTCGCCAAACAGTTTGGTGATGCCTTCAATTTTAATTATCAACTACTAAGGAATAAGATTATATAATGAAAAATATTGATTCATAGCAGATGAAAAAGTATAAATAACTGGAAACGATAAAATATATATAATATAAAAAAGCTTGTTAGACCAAGGATAGGAGAAGGTTCGAAATGTTTTTTTGAAAAATATTATTTTCCTCTTTACAAAGATGATAAATCTGTATATAATAAAATTCGTTGGTTGAACAAGCCGATAAAATATAATGGCCCGTTGGTCAAGTGGTTAAGACACCGCCCTTTCACGGCGGTAACACGGGTTCGAATCCCGTACGGGTCACCAACATGGAGGATTAGCTCAGCTGGGAGAGCACCTGCCTTACAAGCAGGGGGTCGCAGGTTCGAGCCCTGCATCCTCCACCATTT
>NZ_FOHE01000019.1:0-13455 GCF_900111445.1 Oceanobacillus limi
GATTCTCCTTCTCCAACGTCGATTTCTCATCACTAAACGTCGATTCTCCCTCTCCAACGTTGATTTCACAGTCCTAAACGTCGATTCCTCCTCTCCCCAAAAACACCTCAAAAGCGCAGCTCTATTCAGCTGCGCTTTTGAGGTGCTATGTGTTCATCAAGTTCTTATCAGCGTGTTGCTCTTCCAACCACCTCCTTTACGTTGGTAGTGAGAAGTTCCACTAACACAATTACCGTTCGAACGTTTTACCCTACTGGTTCGGCATTCTTGTCTGACTGCGTATCATCTGTTCGGTACTTTTTTCTTGTTGCTTCTCCTCCACGAAGATGGCGGATCGATTTGTGGTACTCAAGGATTTCTTTTACTTGGTTCGATAGCTCTGGGTTTATTTCCGGTAAGCGTTCTGTTAAATCCTTATGAACTGTGCTTTTTGAAACACCAAATTCTTTTGCTATCACCCGGACGGTTTTCTTTGTCTCAACGACATACTCACCTATCCTGATAGTTCTTTCTTTGATGTAATCGTGCACACCGTTCGCCTCCCTATGTTGAATATTTCCGAGGTGTGGGTTGAGACTAGGTGATTCGAAAAAATAGATGATTGCCTGTTCACTTGGCAAATTCGGTCGTTTTTCCGACTTCACACTTCTGAACACAATTGTAAAGTGTATAATTGTGGCCGTCTGATTTTCTAGGACCGTTAAGCGAGCTATAAATCATGGTGAATCGTTTTAGGAGATGTTATTTGGTCGTTTCATTTTTAAAAGAATTCGATTGATATGTACTTTAATTTTGGTAGCGTATTATGTATCACGTTTTTCAAGCAATTTGGATGAATAGTCAAAGAGCCACATAAGCTCTCACCTCAGACTTACTGAATGCTTGGTTTGTAACATTTTATTACGGGAGGACGGTAAATATGATTATTTTTAGTGCAAAGGACTGGCAGGACAAGAAGTTTTTTTGTAATTATTAAAATATATTTAATATTGGCATCTGTTATTTCTATACAAAAAAAAACCATGCATGTCTCATGCATGGAATATCAACATATAAAAGTTTAGGCACTTTCTGTATCAATCTCTCCGTAGTCTGGATCACAAAGTTGATGGCCATCGATCTGACCGGTAGTAAAGGCAAACATAAAAACGATGAAAGTGAAAAAAAGGATTGTTTTTATGTTTTTCACATATTTTCCTCCTCTCATGAAAAATTACTTTTGTGACAGTGACCTACAAGCTTATTGCTCTGTGGTCAATCCATTCTGTTATACGAAAGATGTATGTATTGCTTTTTATATCTCTCCCATTTCTTTTAAGGCATTTAATGGAAGCCGACTGAAAAAGTAATCATTTCTCTTCTCAATAAATAATTTATAGGATTCGGTTAGCATGTTGCGATCTTGTGTTGCTAGTCCCATATAATAAAGTTTAAATGGACTATTCAACTCTACATCCTGTAATATTTCAGTTGCTTTATCATAGTTGCCTTTTGCAATTTCAATATGCGCCTGTTCCGTCGGATCTTCTGAGGAAATTCCGTCAACTTTATTGAAATTCGCTGATAAAAAAGGAATATTATGATTTTCAATACCATAAACCTTTTTAGAATAATTATGTTTCTTGGCAATCTTTAAGGCTTCCTTTAAATGATACATACCTTGATAATAGGTATCAAAAGTATAGGTTAAGGCAAGATTAACATGCATGTTCAATTTAGTTATTGGATTCGTTGTTTGGTTAATGGCACGAAAGGCATACTTTCTTGCCATAATTAATTCGTTTTTCTTCCAATAATAAATAAATAATTTCTGGTACAATCTCAAGTTAAAGGCAGAAAGCATGAATTGATCATGGATTGCATCAAATAATGCTTGCTGTTTACTTAATAAGTTTCCGATTTGACCGAACTCCAGCTGACTATAATAAGTATCCACGATTGTAAACTCTATTAAACATCTTAATTCCGGGTCATCTGTTTTTATATCTTGCAGTTCTCTACGCATCTGTTCCAGGGGATAGCTTCTAGTCCGTCTAGCTAATACAATTTGGTACACCTTGGCCCATAGACGGTTTGAATAGTGCTCGGACCCTTCATTAAGCTTAATTAATTCTTTTAGATCATCATAGAAACCATTAATATATAAAAACTCTAATCCTTTTTTTTGAATTTCATTATTAGTAGATTGTAGACAGTATTTTCTGGTTAGCTCAATTGCCACTTCATCATTATGTTCATGACTTAATAATAATATCACTTGCCCCAACGTTAACTCGGTCATTGAAGAGATATAACCTGATGTTAACTTAATGTTTTCAGAGTACATTGTGTCGAAGAGCCTACCTTTCTAATCTTAAGGAGATTTATTTCTAGCAATTTGTAATTACTTTTTCCTAGAGGTAATTATCTTTAGTAGTATTTTCCTAGCAGAAGGACATAAGTTGATTATATTTTGATTGAGTATTATTTCTGAAGAAGTAGGTCTTATGGAAATAGTTACAAGTTTCACTAGAATCCTACATATTCGTGTGAACTAAACTTATATTACCATATATTAATGTAAAAACAAGGTAAAATCGTTCGACATTTTTCAAGGTGAATTAGTCAAATCTAGGTATATATGTCGAAGTTTGTTGTTTAAATGCCAAATTATTGAAAAGAATTAGGCAAAAAACACCAATAAATGTCGATTGGCATCGGTATTTTGTACTAGATTTCGAACGATAAATAAAAAAAATCCTAGTAAATTTAATTTACTAGGATAAAAGTTAGATTCCATGAATAGATTATTTATTCGTCTGTTGAATCCTCATCGGTTTCTTCATCATCCGAATTGCTATCTTCATCTGAATCAACGTCTGGTTCTTCCTCAGTTACATCTTCATTTTCATCATCACTATTTTCGTCAGTTGCGCTTTCTTCTTGGTCACCACTGTTTTGATTTTGATCTTGTTCTTCAGCATCTTCAGCAGTTTCCTCTGATGAAACGTCTAACTGACTCATCGGTTGATTGAAAAACTCTTCTGGGTTTACATCTTTTCCATCTTTTCGTAATTCAAAATGTACATGTGTCCCATTATCTTTGCCAAACAAGTTTTGACCAGCAGTTCCTAATAGATCACCTTGATTTACTTCATCATTGGTTTCAACATTAACTTCACCCAGACTAGCATAGTAAGTTGTCACATCATTAGCATGTGATAGAACAACTACATTACCAAGTAATGGATCTTCTTTTACTTCCGTTACCGTACCACTTAATGAAGCAACCACATCAAATGCATTGTCATCAGCAAATTTAATGTCAATACCTGTACTCTGATAATAACGGTTGTTATATAGGATCAGTGCACTTTCTTGATCCTCTTGCTCTGCGTTGTAATCATAGTATTTAGTTACGATTTCTGCTTGTTCTTGATCATTAACAGGCATTTTGATTACCTCTTGTTGATCCAT
This sequence comes from Oceanobacillus limi, assembly GCF_900111445.1. Taxonomy (GTDB): domain Bacteria; phylum Bacillota; class Bacilli; order Bacillales; family Amphibacillaceae; genus Ornithinibacillus; species Ornithinibacillus limi. The sequence goes on from NZ_FOHE01000019.1 coordinate 3,457, forward strand.
AACAGCTTCTGCATCTTCATCATGAAGACTAGGAGTATAGTTATCTGTTAACTCCTCTTGATCATCAGCAACTTCAGGAACTTGATTGTCCAGATTCTGATACCATACAACAACAGCTAACAGAACTGCAGCAACCGTTAAATAAACTGCTGGGAAGAACCACTTTTTGCGAAAAATATTGCTCCACTTATTTTTGGAAGCACCTTTGTTTTCCTCTTTCATCATCATCACCTCAACAACCATTCTGATCAGAAAAAGGAAAAACTATACATTAAACCAAAACTTTTTTTCGATTTTATGTGTTTTTTATGAAAAGTTGGGGATATTAAGCATTTACCCTTATTATAGTAGGCTTTTTAATAGTTTCGTAAATGAATTAAAACTTGTCACAACCCTATTGCTACTAATAATTCTTTAGAATCTTCCACTTTTGAATTCCCTCTATTTATCCCAAAAAAATAGCCAGCCCCTGTTTAGGCTGACATCGTTTATCTACTTACTAACGTTGGTACGGAATCAGTAACTGTACTTATTTCTACATCTTTATAATAATAATTCACAATATCCTTGTAGGTTTTCCCTTCCTTTGCCATGCCATTTGCTCCGTATTGACTCATCCCAACGCCATGACCATTTCCTTTTGTTTCAAAGACAAGATAATTATCTTTCTGATTAATTGTAAAATCGCTGGAACGCAATTCCAATGCTTCACGCACATCTTTTCCGGAAAATGAATATTCTCCAAGTGTTAACTCTTTGACACGTTTACTTTCGGTACGAGTCACTTCAATGGCAAATTGATTCGTATCTGGAAGATCGATACCTAACTTATTTTCAACCTCCTCCACCGAAAACGTCTCCTGATCTAAGTAATATGGTGAAACTTCATCCCATGGACTTTCCACACTTCGTAAATAAGGAATCTCATTAGACCAATAATCCTCTGAGTTTTCTGTATAACCATTACTCGTTGAAAAATACTGTGGTGTTATCGGAGCATCATTAAAAGTTAGAATTTCGCCCTCTGTAGCTGCTACTGCTTCCATTATTTTTTTCATGTTTTTATTATATTCGTCTCCCCATTTCTCTCGAAGCTCTCGTTCATTCTTATATACTTGATCAAGGGTTGAGTCACCAACATCCGCTTCCGAATTCTCTTCCTCATACAGTAACTGATTGACAATATACGTTCGTGCAGTCAGTGCTTGTGATTTCAATGCTTCCATTTCAAATTCTGCTGGCATTTCACTAGCTACAACTCCAGAAACATAGGTTTCTAATGGAACATCTTCAATGCTATTTGATTGGGTACGCATGACAGAAACGGTTACTGCTGAGTCTGATGAAAGCATCTCTTCATACTCGGCTTCCTGCTCCAGTGTAGATGCTTCGTAGGAATCGTCTGATACAAACGGAATAACAATTATTGTAGGAATAACTAGAATGATAAAGATTAAGCTACCTACAACAAGACTAGGAAGCTTCCATTTCGTATTTTTCGTCCCTAATGTCTTTTTGGAAAAAGGCAATTGGGGCTTTGATGATTTTTTGATCTTTGCTAACGTGTGTGCTTGTTTTTTTTGCTTCAGCTTCTTCTGAAGTAACTTATGGTTCGATTTTCGATTAGGCAATGGCTGGTACCCTCCTAACAATTTTTTTTCATCAGATTTATTCCTAACTTTTTTTCTAGCATCCCTACTATAAAACTTATACAACTAGTGGAAACAATAGAACTTCTGATTGCAAAAAAATAGAGGGTTGTTCAAATAGTTGCGGACAATCCTAGTAAAAATAATAGAGGCTGTCCAATAAGGGAGAGCCTCAACGTATGTTTACTATTGTTTTGGGTGAACTATTCACTTCTTGCTCCTCACTGTACAAATGACAAGCAACATAATGATTATCTTCTATCTCTTGCCATTTTGGTTTTCTTGTTGCACAAATCTCCATTGCAAAGGGACACCTCGTTCGAAACACACAGCCACTCGGAGGATTAATGGGACTTGGAAGCTCTCCTTCTACTATGATTCGTTCTCTGGATTCTTCAACGTCTGGATCGGGGATAGGTATTGCGGATAATAGTGCTTTCGTATATGGATGTAATGGATTTTCATATAAACGATCACTAGTAGTTAATTCGACCATGTTTCCTAAGTACATTACCCCAATTCGATCAGAGATTTGTTTTACCATGGATAAATCATGGGCGATAAACAAGAAGGTTAGTCCTTTGGTTATTTGGAGTTCTTTCAGTAGATTAACAACCTGCGCCTGCACCGAGACATCCAGTGCGGAAATAGGCTCATCAGCTATAATAAAGTTTGGTCTTAAGGCAAGTGCACGAGCGATGCCAATCCGTTGACGTTGTCCGCCACTAAATTCATGTGGGTATCTATTTGCATGGTCCCGATTCAATCCTACTTCTTCCAATAATTGATAAACATCGTCTAATTGCTCCTTCTTATTTTTATGCAGTTTATGAACTTCCATTGGCTCTGATATCACTTCTCGGACCGTTGACCGTGGATTCAGGGACGCATACGGATCCTGAAAAATCATCTGCATTTGTTTTCGGAGCTGAAATTGGTCCTTCTCCCCTAGTTCATGGACATTTTTCCCTTCATATATGACATTTCCTGCTGTTTTTTCGTATAATCCCATAATTGTCCGTCCAATGGTAGATTTTCCACACCCAGATTCACCAACAAGGCCAAATGTTTCCCCTTTTTGAATATCAAACGTAACCTCATTAACAGCTTGAAGCGTGCGCCCTTTTCCCAAAGTGAAGTGCTTCGTTAGTTTTTCTACGCTTAATACCTTTTGACTCATCCGTTTCACCTCCATTTCCAATACCTTCTTGCTCGGCAGCATTCTTTTTCGTAGACCGTGTTTTTTAGGTTACTTACCTCTATTGACTTTCCTGTATTCGGTGCATGTATCATTTGGTCGTCCCCTATCGCTATGCCAACATGATGAACACGACCTTTTCCTTCCTGGTATGCAAAAAAGAGTAGGTCACCTGGCAAAACCGCGTCGAGTGGAATATCCACGCCGTCTTTTTCTTGATCAGAGGCATCCCGTGGAATTTGATACCCATTTGCCTTATGGATGGCATAAGCAAATCCGGAGCAATCAAAGCCAAAAGCACTCATTCCTCCCCAAAAATAATCAAGCCCAAGAAACTGCTTACTCGACTGAACAATGTCCTCTCCACTTCCAGATTCTGTTCTTCCTTTATTTGTGTGGAATATGGTTACCGATTCACCGGGTAAAAAATAGGCTCCATCTGGCGTATTAACCTTTATCCTGTCGGCAATTTTATTAATGACAGGAAGACAAGTCATGTAGCTTACTTGCATATGACGATCACCATTAGCAGCTTCTAGCCAAACCTTTGAATCTGTTACAGCAGCTGTTTTTGCGCGATACCAATCATTTCGTTCTATTTTCTTTAGTTGCTTGACTGGAACCCAACCTGGATATCCTCGCCCATCTTTTGAGGATGGCTGTGATGGAATCACGACATGTGCCCATTCTTCTATGATCTCGGTAACAATCACAGCTTCTCCATATAGTAGTTGGGATTGAACCCTATTCTCGTCACAAAGTGCTAATCGATTTTCGTATGTTAACTGTTCCAACCACTGTTCTATATTGGTTGGGTTTCTTAATCCAGCTAAATCTATTTCTCTAGCTTTGTCCGGTGCGGTCCAAACTGTTGCAACTTGAACTGCTGTAACCCAAATTTCCTGCATATTATGAAATTGATCAAACGTTTGTTTAAACATTTAGGCTACTCCTTTCTGAGTGGTCGGAATGCTAGTTTAGCTATTTTTTTCGCTTATTGTGCGGGTCGAAACTCGTGGTGAAAATTGTGAACTAGTTGGCACGTTTCACTAATAAATTGCTCATGTATCTTATTAATCTTTCATTTCCCGAATTAGCCACCTCTCCCCTTCATTCCTCATCTAAATGACTATTCCCGATCCTCATTTTCATCACCATCCATTTTCCAGTCCAAACCAACATGCAGGACTACCTTCTTACACCCGCTTCTACATGCAACGTCTTTTGATACGTGTTTAGCGTAGCTTTTGCACCTAGTGGTATCGCGATATGTGGATAACAATGACCAATTTTAAAGCCTGACATAACAGGACATGTAAGTTTGCCAAAATAATGCTCAAATACTTCTTGTAAGCTTAGGGATGGTTCTTTTTTCGGCACGGCTTTTGCAAAGTCTCCTACCACAATACCAGCAGCATGTTCGAGTTTTCCTGCTAGCTTCAACTGATTTAGCATTCCATCTATACGGTACGGAACTTCATCAATATCCTCTATGAATAAAAGCTTTCCTCTTGTATCTATTTCATAGCGTGTTCCTAATGTACTAATGATTAAAGATAGATTTCCTCCAACTAGAGGTCCTGTTGCGACACCTCCATTCAGAACTTGTAGTGGGCTAATTTCTTCGCGATAGCAAAGCTCAGTTTCTCGAAAAAGCTGATCAAAGCCTTTCGCGGAAAGTGCATCAAATTCCTCAGATGCAATATCGGATGCTGGCATTGGTCCGTGAAACGTAACAAGCCCTGTTTGTTGGCGAACCGCTGTGTGCAGATACGTAATATCACTGTAACCCCAGATTATTTTGGGGTTGGCACGAATTAGTTCGTAATCAATATCAGCGGCGATTCTTCCTGCTCCATACCCACCCCTGGCAAAAATAATACCTTTTATCATCGGATCAGCAACCATTTGATGGAAATCTGCTAAGCGCTCTTCATCTCTTCCTGCTAGATAACCATGGACCGCTTTGACATGTTTACCCAATTCAACATAAAGCCCTTTTTCTTTTAAAAATGACACCCCTTTATCTAATCGTTCCTTATCTACCGGTCCAGCAGGGGCTATAACCGCGATTGTGTCCCCTTGCTGTAAGGCTTTAGGATAAAGCATATGTATGACCTACTTTCTATATTCGTCCAGAATACGATTTTTTCGTTTTGGAGGAGAGGCTCACATACACCGTATATGAGCCTCCTCCACTTTTACTTTAACATACCCCATGCTCATTTATTGGTAGTTTGAAAACTACATATTACTTTTTATCTGCATATTTCAAATCAAAATAGCCAACTGGGTGACGGAGGATCCCGCTAACGCCATCTGCCTCCAAAACAACTGTATTGTAGTAACGTATTGGCATGGCGATCATCTCATCAGCTAGCATTTTCTCCGCTTCGTATAAATACTCCCAGCGCTGTTCTTCATCTGTCTCGGACTTTCCTTTAGCAATCAACTCGTCATAAGCGTCACTAGAAAAACCAGTTCGGTTCATATACGAATCCGTCACAAAGCTTTCCAAGAAGTTAACCGGGTCACTATAGTCATTAATAAAGGAGCTGCGTGACAACTGCAGTTCTAGATTTTGCTGTGCTTCTGCAAATACATTCCATTCTTGGTTCTCCAACGTAACCTCTACACCAAGATGCTCGTTAAACATACTTTGAAGGGCTTCTGCTACCGCTTTATTTGCATCACTTGTGTTGTACGATAAAACAATTTCTGGTAACTCATCATACCCTTCTTCAGCCATACCTTGTTCTAAATAATCCTGTGCTAATGCTGGATCAAAGCTAACGAGGTCACCATTTTCAGCACGGAAGTCCGTACCTGTTGGACCTGTGAACCCTGGAGAAACAAACCCATAGGCAGGTTCCACGCCATTTTTCACAACATACTCCGCTATATCTGCCCGGTTCACCGCATATGCAAATGCTTTACGGATGTTTTTATTATGAAATGGCTCCTCTGTAATATTGAAGCGGTAAAATTCTAATCCACCATAATCACCAATATAGACATTGTCTCCATCAATTAATTGATCAGATAACTCGGGTGGAATACTCGCCGTGTCGAGCTCTCCGCTTTCAAACATTTGGTACTGTGTATTGGTATCGTTGACCATTGCAAAATGAATCTTTTCTAAGTTAACCACTCCAGCATCCCAATAGTGCTCATTTTTCGTAAACACCATTTCTACATCATGCTCCCAAGACTCAAGCTGAAAGGGGCCATTCCCAACAAAAGTATTTGCCTCTGTATGCCAATCCGGATTTTCTTGAGCAACTTGATGGTTAATTGGGAAGAATGCTGGATTCGTTAATAAGTCTAAGAAAAATCCAGTTGGGGCTTCCAATACTACTTCCAATGTTTTATCATCGATTGCCGTAACATTCACGTCATCAGCAGTGCCATCCCCATTATTAAATGCCTCTGCACCCTCAATAAAATACCCTAAAAATGCTGCCGATGATGCTGTCTCTGGATCGAGCATGTATTTCCATGCATAAACAAAATCTTCTGCTACTACAGGATCGCCATTGGACCAATTGGCATCTTCACGCAAATGGAAGGTATAGGTCAATCCATCCTCCGATATATCCCAATCCTCCGCAACCCCTGCTGCAGCACGGGAGTCTTGATCCAATCGAGTTAATCCTTCCATCAAGTTATTTAGTGGATCCCATGACACCGCGTCAAATCCAATGGATGGATCTAGCGATGTAGGCTCAATACCATTATTAAGCCTTAAAACTTTTTCTTCTGTTTCTTGATCTGTTGCATTATTTTCCTCCTCATTTGCTGTGTCATCCTGTTCCGTCGTGTCTGGTTCTGCGTCATCTTCTGGTTCTTCACCGGCATTTTCACTGGTCGTACACGCAGCTAAAACCAATGCCGTTAACATGGCCATCAAAAAAACGAGAAATTTCTTCATCCTTTCTCCCCCTTTATTCTTTCGTTGTTGTAGTAGCCAAAAGCCTTTTTCCCCGTTCATCCTGCAACCAACAATTCACTTCATGCGATTGACTAAGTTGCACTGTGTCGGGGTATATTTTATTGCACACCTCCATCGCATAGGGACATCTTGGTGCAAAAGGACATCCCGCTGGAGGCGAGAATAAATCTGGTGGTGTTCCATCAATCGGTGTTAACGCCGCCCCCTTCACATCCAATCTTGGAACGGATTTCAAGAGACCCTTTGTATAGGGGTGCTGTCCTTTATAAAAAATATCTCGTTTGGTTCCAGTTTCAATGATTTTTCCAGCATACATCACTGCAATTCGATCAGCAATTTTGGCAACAACCCCCAAATCATGGGTAATTAAAATGATGGAGACCCCTGTTACTTCCTGTATTTTTTCGAATAGCTCTAAGATTTGTGCTTGGATTGTCACATCGAGTGCTGTTGTTGGCTCATCCGCGATCAAAAGCTCTGGTTCACAGATTAATGCAATCGCGATGACAATACGCTGCCTCATGCCACCACTGAATTGATGGGGATATTGCTTCAGTCTCTCCTCTGGATTCGGAATGCCTACTAACTCCATCATCTCAATTGCCTTTTGTTTTGACCTGGCACTAGATATTCCTTGGTGTTGCCGCAATCCCTCCATTAATTGCGAGCCAATGGTAAGTGTTGGATTAAGAGCTGTCATTGGATCCTGGAAAATCATTGAAATATCCACACCACGGATCGAGCGCATCTTTTTTTCTGAAAACTTGGTTACGTCTTCCCCTTTAAAAAGCACCTGCCCTTGCGTAATCTTACCTGGTGGATCTGGAATCAAACGCATAATTGCATTCGATGTTACACTTTTCCCGCACCCAGACTCTCCCACAATTGCCAGTGTTTCGCCTTTATTCACGTAAAAATTCACACCACGTACCGCTTGAATCGTTCCACCATACGTTGAAAACGTTACATGAAGGTTTTTCACTTCTACTATTTTTTCCATTTGCGCACCTACTTCCTTAATTTCGGATCCAGTGCATCCTGAAGTCCATCCCCTAAAACGTTAAAAGCAAACATCGTAAAAGAGATAAAGAAAGCTGGAAAGAATAACGTCCACCAATTCCCCGATAAAATTGCTCCTAGTGAGTCACTTGCCATCACTCCCCAACTCGCGTAAGGCGACTGAATTCCTAAACCGATGAAACTCAAAAAGGCCTCAGCAAAAATTGCGGATGGAACTGTTAATGTCATCTGTACAATAATCGGCCCCATTGTATTTGGTAATAGGTTTTTTCGAATAATTCGCGGTGTTTTCGTACCAAACGATTTCGACGCGAGGACAAATTCATAATTTTTTATTTGTAAAACCTGTCCTCGCACAATTCGGGCCATCCCCACCCAGCCAGTAACGGTAAGGGCGATGATAATGGTCGTTAAACTTGGTTCGAGGACAACCAATAGCAAAATAACTACTAATAAATAAGGTAGGCCATACAAAATTTCAATAATTCGCATCATAATATTGTCCGTTCTTCCACCTTTATAGCCGGACAGCCCACCATATATAATGCCAATGGATACATCAATTAACGCAGCCATTAACCCTACAAATAGTGATATCCTTGCCCCATACCATGTTCGGGTGAACACATCTCGCCCATGGGAGTCCGTTCCAAACCAATGCTCTGCAGAAGGGGGTTGATATTGATTCGGCAAGTCATTTGTATGAACATCATAGGGTGATAGAATCGGTCCGATAATCGCCATCGTTACTAGACCAATTAGGAAAAACAGCCCTGACATCGCTAATTTATTTTTGACAAGTCGCTTCCACGCATCCTCCCAATAGGACAGCGAGGGCCTAGAAAGTCTTTCTGCGGTAGATTGATCGCGTTCCCTCCAAGTAAACCACTCATCAGGAACCTGTCGATGACTATTTCTGATCCGGGGATTAGAATTTTTCTTCATGTTATTCCCCTTCCTTTTTATTTACTTTAATTCGTGGATCTAATATTCCATATGCGATGTCAACAAGGAACAACATAATTATTAAAAAGGAACTATAAAAGACAGTTGTTCCCATAATGACGGGATAATCCCGATGGTTGATACTCTCTACAAAATATTTCCCCATACCCGGTATCGCAAAAATTTGTTCAATTACAAATGTCCCTGTCAAAATCCCTGCGAGTAACGTTCCCATGATGGTAACTACAGGCATTAACGCGTTACGTAACGCATGTTTAAAAATTATTTTCCACGGATTCAATCCCTTTGCCCGAGCCATTTTAATGTAATCCTGCGTAAGTACTTCTAGCATCGTTGATCGCGTTAACCTCGCGATAATTGCCATTGGTCCTGTAGCAAGTGCCAATACAGGCAACACCATATGTGCAGGACTGGACCAAGTGGCAACTGGAAACCATTCTGCATTCACAGCGAGCTGCTGAATAAGTAATGTTGCAAGAATGAAGTTCGGTATCGATATCCCTAGTACCGCAACCCCCATGGCCAAGTAGTCAACAATCCCGTTATGCCGCAGTGCAGCGATAATCCCTAATAAAATCCCAGAGATTACAGCAACGATAATTGTCACCATGCCTAGTTCAAATGAGATTGGAAAACTTCTCCCTAGCAAATCATTCACCGTTTGGTTTGGTTGTTTAATAGACGGACCAAATTCCAATGTTGCGATCGACTTTAAATACAATAAATATTGAATATGGTATGGTTTGTCTAAGTTATAATGCCGCTCTAAATTCTCCTGAACCGTTTCATTTGAGGTTTGGTCACTGTTGAACGGAGATCCCGGAATAGATACCATAAGTACAAATGTCAATGTCACAATGATCCATAATGTAATAACCATAATCAGTAAACGTTTTAATATATACCGAAGCATATTTCCAACTCCCATTTTATAAGTCAGACTTTCATCTCAGGAATAGCTAGCAAACTTGATTGAACATAGACTCCCTTATAGACAATCTATGCTTGGTTATTTTTAAATATTCTATTGATATTGTTTAGTTATTTAGGGAGGGAAGTGGGAGGCTCAGTGTTTGAGCGCTGATTTGTTTGGGTGGAATGTTGATTTGTTTTGGGTGAACGTTGATTTTCTTCGCGCGAACGTTGATTTCTCGCATCGAACGTCGATTTCCTTCGCGCGAACGTTGATTCCACGCGTTGAACGTCGATTTCCT
>NZ_FOHE01000019.1:14011-60546 GCF_900111445.1 Oceanobacillus limi
AACGTCGATTCCACACGCACGAACGTTGATTCCCCGCTTTGAACGTCGATTCCTTCCGCGCGAACGTTGATTCCACGCGCTGAACGTCGATTTCCAACCAAAAATCGCTCTTACCCTTTAAAGAACAAAAAGCCCCCGAACAATCGGGAGCTTCCTTCTTCATAAATTATGCTGTTATAATTTCAACCCTGCTACAATTCTATTTGTCTGATAATCTATTTGAACTAAAGGATTTACGGTTTCTCCGTTTTCGTCAACGCGTTCAATATCTGCACCTAATGATGCAAGTTTACCAGCGAAGTCAACGTAGCCTCGATCAAGATGTGTTAATTCCGTTACTCTTGTTATCCCTTCCGAACGAAGTCCAGCCAAAATTAATGCAGCCGCTGCACGTAAATCTGTCGCAGCTACTTCTGCACCTTGTAGATCGGAAGGTCCTTCAATAAATACACTTCTACCTTCAATTTTCATTTTTGCGTTCATGCGTCTAAATTCCTCAACATGCATAAATCGATTTTCGAAAACGGTCTCTGTTATGACACTTGTTCCTTGTGCAAACAGCATTAGTGCCATCATTTGTGACTGCATATCTGTTGGGAATCCAGGGTGTGGTAATGTCTTAATATCTGTCGCTTTTAAGCGATCTGGTCCTAGGACACGAATTCCACCATTTTCTTCAATAATCGTTACGTTCATTTCCTCAAGCTTAGAAATAATAGGTCGTAAATGCTCTTTTTCAGCGTTTTCTATCAATATATTACCACCAGTAATAGCTGCTGCAATCATAAATGTACCAGCCTCTACTCGGTCAGGAATTATTGAGTGTGTAGCGCCCTGTAAGGATTCTACTCCTTCGATTCGGATTGTGTCTGTACCAGCACCTACAATTTTTGCTCCCATTTTATTTAAGAAATTAGCTAAATCAACAATCTCTGGTTCTTTCGCACAATTTTCTAGAACGGTTTTACCTTCTGCCAATGCAGCTGCCATCATAATATTTTCTGTTGCCCCAACACTAGGCATATCTAGATATATTTTCGCACCCTTCAATCGGCCATTGACATGTGCTTCTACAAAACCATTTCCAACGTGTACATTTGCTCCCATTGCCTCAAAACCTTTAAGGTGTAAATCAATCGGACGAGAGCCAATTGCACAACCGCCAGGCATCGCAACATTAGCATGGCCGTAACGCGCCAATAATGGACCTAATACAAGTACGGAAGCGCGCATTTTACGTACATATTCAAACGGAGCTTCTGTTTCTAATTCATTTGTTGCATCAACTACTACTGTATTTCCTTCAAAATTCACATCTGCATTCATATTTCGTAATACTTCATTAATTGTATAAACATCAGCTAGGCCAGGCACATCATGGATAACGCTTTGTCCTTCACTAGCAAGAATACTGGCAGCAATGACTGGTAGTACTGCGTTTTTAGCACCTTCAACCCGAACAGTACCATTCAATTGCTGTCCGCCTCTTACGATGATTTTATCCATATTGCAATTCTCCTTCAGATCCAATTTCACTATATTAATATTCATTTATTAGGATAGGTGTTCCAATTGTGTAACTTTTGTTATGTTCATCCATGTTTTCAACAACAATTTGTACATTTACAGGCTTATCCACGATGGTCATTTTCCGGCCCCATTGTGATGTATAGCCATATATAATTTTTCTATCTGCTAGCTCTGTGTCTGTTTGTTCTTGTATATGTTTAACGTCCATTTTTTCTGTAAAATTAGACAAAAAATAATCACTATTAATTATAGCATTATCACTTGTTGTCAGACAAGGATATATTTGAGCAGATTTTGTAAAATATTGTTTTTGTATCCAGTTTATTTTTTCTTGGTAGTTATCTTCAATTTTGCTATTCCAGGAATCACCTTCCAGTACAGCTATAAGTTCTGCATTATGTGATGTGTTTTTAGGCAAGATTGCATTAAATCTTTCGTAGACGACTCCATTTTTATGAACGTCTTCAAAAGAATATTTTATACTGTTTTCATCTTCCGTCCTAGTGACTAAATAACTATCTTTTAGCTCGTCTACAAGTAATCCTATCTGATCCTTATTCATTTTCTCTTTAATAATCACTTGCCAAGAATCTACAGACATATCATTTTCTAACACAATGGTCGCAATATCGATAAGTTCATCTTGGTAACTTTCTTGAGCAACTACATTATTTGTTATACATAAAATAAATACACTTATTAGTACAATTTTTCTCATATAAATATCTCCCTTGAATAATATATTTCTAGTATGAACAAGGGAGATTCATAACATACATACATAAATAAATAGATTTATAGAGAAGTATAGTTTCTGCTTCTATACATGTGATAAAGCTTTATGAAAAATAAAAAAGACAATACCTTTTCGATATTGTCTTTCTCATTAAAATAGAAAATTTAAATCCTGTGACCATTGTATAAACTCAAGGAAAAAGCGACTAACTCCCGATCCTATCACTATGGTAATCAGTAATAATAGAAGCTTTGCTTCACCTGATTTCCCTTTACGGATTAACGGATCCAAGTTTATCGTTTGAACTAATCTCCATGTAATCGAAATAAAAATAACATGTGAGATCATACTCATTATTGCTAGTTGTCCGATAGAAAACATAGTTTACCACCTTGTTATTTTCATTTACAAATGTATTCTTTTCCATATGGGAAATTATCCTTACATTCTTTCTAATTGTTACTTTGCCATTCCTAGGGAAAAATGTCAAAGAAGACGTGATTCCGAATTCGATGTCTGTTGCTTCGACAAGAATTTAATATGACAATTATTTCTCAATTTCCCGGGAAATATCGACAGCATATGTCCTAATATTGTCAGATATACTAAAAATAAGTGAATGTTGAATTTGCCTGATTATTCAAATTCTATCGAAATATTTTAAACACTAACCTAATTAACCTCAAAAGCCCCTAAACTAACAAGAATTTTTCATATCAAACCTTAGCAAACATCCGTTTTTAGCAGCTCTTAACATAAACTGATACAAACAAAAAACCCCCCATAAAAAATTATGGGAGATTTCCTTTATTATCTTTGAGCTGCATTAATTCGGTTTGCTGCTCGCTTGAGTGCTAATTCAGCCCTTAGGAAGTCGACGTCATCTTGTTTAGACTGTAAACGACGCTCTGCACGTTCTTTCGCAGCACGTGCACGCTCGACGTCAATATCTGAAGGTTTTTCAGCAGATTGGGCAAGAATCGTTACTTTATCTGGTCTTACCTCTAAAAATCCACCGTTGATTGCTAGCTTTTGCTCATCGGATCCATTTATTAAACGGACAACATTGATCGCAAGAGGAGCAACTAATGGAATATGTCCTGGTAAGATACCGAGTTCACCATTTTCTGCTTTACAACTAACCATTTCAAAACTATCTTCCATTACAGGACCATCAGGAGTAACAACACTCACAGTTAGTGTTTTCAATGTAACCCCTCCTTAGACAGGTAGCTGATGATAAGTGCTATTAAGCATAAACACTTTCAGAAAAGTTCAAGCTACCTTCGTCTACTTTATTATTCCATGCCTTTTGCTTTTTCAACTACTTCTTCTATACGTCCTACTAAACGGAACGCGTCCTCTGGTAAATCATCGTATTTACCGTCAAGAATTTCTCTGAATCCTTTGATTGTTTCACTTACAGGAACATAAGAACCTTTTTGTCCTGTAAATTGCTCGGCAACGTGGAAGTTTTGAGATAAGAAGAATTGAATGCGACGAGCGCGTGATACGGTCAATTTATCCTCATCTGAAAGCTCATCCATACCTAGGATTGCAATGATATCTTGTAATTCTTTATATTTTTGTAATGTAGCCTGAACTTCACGGGCAACTTCATAATGTTCTTCCCCAACGATTTCAGGGTCAAGTGCACGTGATGTAGATGCTAGTGGATCCACTGCAGGATAAATACCTTGCTCAGATAATTTACGATCCAAGTTCGTTGTTGCATCTAAGTGTGCGAAAGTTGTTGCAGGTGCTGGATCTGTATAGTCATCGGCAGGCACATAAATCGCCTGGATTGACGTAACTGAACCAGTTGCAGTAGACGTGATACGCTCCTGCAATTGTCCCATTTCTGTTGCAAGTGTTGGCTGATAACCAACCGCAGATGGCATACGACCAAGTAGTGCGGATACCTCAGAACCTGCTTGTGTGAAACGGAAAATGTTATCGATGAAGAACAATACGTCCTGTCCTTGCTCATCACGGAAGTACTCAGCCATCGTTAAACCAGTTAGGGCAACACGCATACGTGCTCCAGGTGGCTCATTCATTTGACCAAATACCATTGCTGTTTTTGTGATAACTCCAGAGTCTTTCATTTCGTAGTAAAGGTCATTACCTTCACGTGTACGCTCACCAACACCAGCGAATACGGAGATACCACCGTGCTCTTGAGCGATGTTGTTAATTAACTCCTGGATTAATACGGTTTTACCTACTCCGGCACCACCGAATAGACCGATTTTACCACCCTTAATATAAGGTGCTAGTAGGTCTACTACTTTAATACCTGTTTCTAAAATTTCAGTTTCTGTTGATAAATCTTCGAACTTAGGTGCATCACGGTGAATTGGATCCAATCGTGTATCTGATGGAAGCTCCTCATCAAGATCGATTTTATCTCCCATTACGTTAAATACACGGCCTAATGTTACTTCACCAACTGGTACTGAAATTGGTCTACCTAAGTTTTCTACTTCTGTACCACGTTGAACACCATCTGTTGATGACATGGCAATTGTACGTACAGAATTGTCACCAAGATGAAGTGCTACCTCTAAAGTAAGAATCTCATTGCTTTCTCCTTCAGCGGTATATAATGGGACAGTTAATGCGTTATAAATATCTGGAAGATTGCCGTCATCGAATTTTACGTCTACGACAGGTCCCATGATTTGTGTAACATGTCCTTTGCTCATCGATTTCCCTCCTAACTAACTTTACATGGCGAATGCTATTCTAATGCAGCTACTCCACCAATAATTTCGGTAATTTCTTGCGTGATCGCTGCTTGGCGTGCACGGTTATAGGATAATGTTAAATCATCAATTAGTTCATTTGCATTATCGGTTGCACTGCGCATCGCTGTCATTCTTGCTGCGTGTTCACTTGCTTTACCGTCAAGTAATGCTCCATAGATAAGGCTCTCTGCGTACTGTGGTAAAAGTACTTTTAAGATCTGTTCTTGATCTGGTTCGTACTCATACTGACTACCAGAAGATTTACTAGCCATATCTGTAATTGGTAATAGTTTTTTCATTGTTACCTGTTGCGAAATCGCACTTACATAATGATTATAGAAAATGTTTAATTCATCAATTTCTTCATCACTAAACATTTGAACTGTTTCAGAAGCTAAGTCTTTAATGTCAGCAAAATTCGGCTGATCTGCTAGCCCTAAGATACTCTTAGCTACTGGCATATTACGTTTTTTACAGAAATCATAACCCATGCGGCCGATTGCGATGATTGTGTATTCATCAGCAGATTGGTGGCGTTCATGCACGGTTTTGTATAGGCTCCGTAAAACACTACTGTTATAAGCTCCTGCTAAACCACGATCAGATGTTATGACAAGATACCCTGTCTTCTTCACTTCACGTTTCGACAGCATTGGATGGGCTGCATCTGTATTACTAGCAATACTACCAACAACCTCTTGAATTTTCTCACTATATGGTACAAATGATTTGGCATTTTGTTCTGCCTTATTCATTTTGGATGCAGATACCATTTCCATCGCTTTTGTGATCTTTTTCGTTTTTGAAGTCGAATCAATACGACCTTTTATTTCTCTTAGTGATGCCAAGCTTTTTCACCACACTTTCTCACTCGGTTAGAGGTATGGAGAGAGGTTTTCCTCTCTCTAACCTACACGAATATTTACAATTAAACTTTATTCTTATCTATTCAGAAGGTAAAAATGTCTTTTTAAATGATTCTACTGCATCATTCATATCCGCAGCTTCTGGTAAGTTCCCAGTGTCACGGATGGAAGCGAGTAATTCAGAACGGTTCGAATCCAACCATACATGGAATTCATCTTCAAAACGTACAACATCTTCTACTGGAATATCATCCAAGTAACCTTTTGTTAATGCATAGATAATCATAACTTGTTTTTCAACAACAAGTGGCTTATGAAGGCCTTGTTTTAATACTTCAACGGTACGCTCACCACGATTTAGTTTCGCTTGAGTTGCTTTATCAAGGTCTGATCCGAACTGAGCAAATGCCTCTAGCTCACGGAACGATGCAAGGTCAAGACGTAATGTACCTGCAACTTTTTTCATTGCTTTAATTTGTGCAGATCCACCAACACGTGATACGGAAAGTCCTGCGTTAATTGCCGGACGTACACCGGAGAAGAATAGATCTGATTGTAAGAAGATCTGTCCATCCGTGATGGAGATAACGTTTGTTGGAATATATGCAGAAATGTCGCCTGCTTGTGTTTCAACAAATGGTAGTGCAGTTAATGAACCGCCACCTAAATCGTCATTTAACTTCGCTGCACGCTCTAGTAAACGAGAGTGTAGGTAGAATACATCCCCTGGGAATGCTTCACGACCTGGAGGACGACGTAATAATAGGGAAAGTTCACGATATGCTGCTGCTTGTTTTGATAGATCATCATATACAACAAGTACATGCTTCCCGTTATACATGAACTCCTCACCCATTGATACACCAGAATATGGTGCTAAGTATTGCAATGGAGCCGGATCAGACGCACCGGCACTTACAACGATTGTGTAATCTAGTGCACCATAACGACGGAACGTTTCTACTGTACCACGTACTGTTGATTCTTTTTGACCAATTGCAACGTAGATACAAATCATATCTTGATCCTTTTGGTTCAAGATCGTATCAACTGCAACCGTTGTTTTACCAGTTTGGCGGTCCCCGATGATTAACTCACGTTGTCCACGACCAATCGGAACAAGTGCATCAATCGCTTTAATACCTGTTTGTAATGGTTCATCTACGGATTTACGTGCCATAACACCAGGTGCTGGAGATTCAATTGGGCGAGATTTTGATGTTTCAACTGGACCTTTACCATCAATAGGCTGTCCTAAAGGATTGACAACACGTCCTAATAATTCCTCACCTACAGGTACTTGCATAATACGTCCTGTACGACGTACTTCATCGCCTTCTTTAATATCTGTATATGGTCCAAGGATTACGATACCAACGTTAGATTCCTCTAAGTTTTGTGCCATACCCATTACACCATTTGCAAATTCAACCAACTCACCAGCCATTACATTATCAAGACCGTGAGCACGTGCAATACCGTCACCGATTTCGATAACTGTACCGACATCGTTTACTTCTAATTCCGAGTCATAATTCTCGATTTGCTGTTTAATCAACTTACTGATCTCTTCAGCTTTGATGCTCATACCATTTCACCCCTATCATCAATTGTTCGCTATTTTTAGACTGCGCTCTAATCCACGTAATTTTCCACTAATGGAGCCATCAATGATCGTATTACCCATATGGATTTTGACACCACCGATTAACGAAGGATCAACCACATTTTCAAGTACGATTTTTTGCTTGTTAAACCGTTTTGCAAATGTATTTTCAAGCTCCGTTTTTTCCGTGTCTGAAAGTTCGCGAACAGAATATACTTTTCCTTCTGCAATTCCTTTTGCATCATTTACCAGTTGGTTAAAATGATCAATAATGGAAGGCACAATTTCTGAACGACCACGATCAACAAGAATTTTCAGTGTATTCATAACTTCTGTTGAAAGTCCTTGGAATGTTTCACTTAGAAATTGTTTTTTCTTATCATTATTTACACGAGGATGCTTCAGGAATATATTAAGTTGACTATCATTTAGAAATACTTCTTTCACTACAAGAACCTCTTCAACAAGGTTATCCAGTGTAGCCTTTTCTTGACCTAGCTGAAAAAGAGCATCTGCATAACGTTTGGCAACTACTGCTTCACTCATCGCTCTTCTCCTACCTCTTTAATGTAATCATTGATCAATTGTTCCTGATCCTGTGCACTAATTTCTTTTTCTATTACTTTGCTAGCAATAAGAACGGAAAGCGACCCAACTTGATCTTGAAGTGCTTGCAGTGCTTTTTCTTTCTCGTTTTGAATCTCTTCTTGCGCAGCCTCTTTAATTCGATTTGCTTCTTGACGTGCAGATTCAATAATATCTTTTTCTTGCTTTACACCTGCATTTTTGGCATCTTCAATTATTTTTTGTGCTTCCTGCTTTGTTTGTTTCAATTGCTCAGCTGCTTCATTTGCGGCTTTTTCTGCTTCAGCTCGGCTTTTTTCTGCAGATTCAATCTCGCTTGCAACATACTCTTCACGTTTTTGCATCATGTTCATAACAGGACCCCATGCAAATTTACCAACTAAAAGTAGTAGTACGATGAAGAAGAATAATTGCGTTAACATATCTCCTACGTAAAGCCCACCAAGCGCATGTATATATGAAAATCCAGTGAATGCTTGCACATAATTCACTCCTTTCACTCTGAATCGAAGTCTTCTTTATTCCATAAAAAATATACGGTAAACAATTGCACATTATAAACAACGGCGAAGGTTCTATGGAAGATTATCTTCGCCATTCAACTTTGGTACATATTTTAACTACATTACCATTAATGCGATAACAACTGCGATAATCGGCATCGCCTCAACCAAACCAACACCAATAAACATTGTTGTTTGAAGTTGACCTTTAAGTTCTGGTTGACGAGCAATTCCCTCTACTGTACGACTTACGATCAAACCGTTACCAATACCTGCACCTAGTGCCCCTAAACCTACTGCTAATGCTGCTGCTAATGCTGACATAATATAAATCCTCCTCATAATAGTTATAATAATTTTTAATAATTTCCCGTTTTAATAGATATCTATTAAAACTGGTTAATTAACTTCTTAGTGTTCTTCACTAACTTTATGCGAGATGTAAACCATCGCTAGCATTGTGAAGATAAACGCTTGGATTCCTCCAATAAACACACTGAACCCTTGCCAAGCTAAGAATGGAATTGCTCCACCTACTGCTCCCCAGAATCCAGAGGTTGTCAAACTTACTAATAAAGCAAGTAAAACCTCTCCGGCATATAAGTTACCGAATAGACGTAAACCTAGCGTCAAAGTGTTTGAGAACTCTTCGACAATTTTAATTGGAAATAGTGGCCACATTGGTCGGAAATAATCTTTAATATATTCCTTCCCACCTCGCAACTTAATTCCATAGAAGTGTGATAACACAACAACCATCGCTGCTAGAGTAAGCGTAATACCTGGATCTGCAGTTGGTGATTTCCACCATACTTCATGGTTTTCTCCTACCACTCCATTTGTGATAACCCCTAACATGTTCCCAACTAAGATGTAGGAAAATAACGTTAGTGCTAATGGCAAGAAGATCTTTCCTGTTTTCCAGTCCATTGTGTCGTTAATGATTCCTTTTACAAAATCAAGGACCCATTCCATCACATTTTGCGCACCTGTTGGTTTCATTTGTAGCTTTCTAGCTCCCAACACACAAAGAATGAAGACGATTAGTGAAGTTACGAATATCATCAATACATTCGACAGGTTGAAATCAAGCCAACTTATACCAAAGACGTCATGTACTATCGGTGCTCCATGATCCACCTTATTCACCCCTCTTTCAAGCACTATCTTTATTTTTAAATAAAAGAAAATCTATCATAATGACTAGATAGGAAGTCATTAATCCAATAATGAGAGCAATCATCTCGAAGTGTTCTTCATAGCGAAGTGCAATAATGACTGCTAATGCGGTTGCGGCAAGTCTTGACACAGTTCCTAACCCTTTTGCTGATTGTTTTTTTGCGACGGCATCCGCAAATTCACTCGTCTTTTTCTGCAAAAGATATAGGTTATAAAAGCTGACGACGCTTCCTAACAGCAGGCCGAGGAAGATACGTTCATATGGGGTAAAGCCTGCCCCGAGTACCAGAATTGCAAGAAGAAAAAACATCCACTTTCGTTGTCTAGTAACCATATTTTCGTAATGTGACATGTATACTCTTCTCCTATTAATTCCTTTTACCAATCATTCTATCTAACTTTTCAGACAGGAAGGGTTGGTATATGCGCAGACTTCTTGATCCTACACCCAATGGTTGAATTCTATGTATAATATAGAAGTAGAGTGAGGAAAATCACAACAAATGTAGAATGAATTAACTAAAATAAACGTAAGGTTTCTCATACTACATCCGTATGAAACCCTTACCATTCCACACTTAGCAAGTGTACAATAGCACAATGCCATTGTCAATTGGTATGGGTGTTATTTTAGACTTTATTTACATCCCAATTTTTTCTACTTTTTACACCCATCATAGCCAACCTTATGGCTACTAGAATGTTACCTCTACTTCATTATATCGCAAAGATAAAATACCAATTATGAACTTTCTGTGAACGAGTGAGTTGTATACCAACCATTTAAGGGTCGATATACAACTCTACCTCATAACTTTCATATGTTCCATCCTCAAGCTGAATCGAAATGAGAGCATGGTAATTTCCAGGCTTCCCTATATTTCTTTTATCAAGATATCCCTCATTCATCCCTATCTTTGGTTCATCTAATTGAAGTAGGGTTCGCTCATGTAATAAGGAATCTGGATTATATAATTCAACCTTTACGTCTTCTGCCTTTTCTGTAAGATAAATCTGATAAAAATACGATTCATCTGAGAAAGGTTTTAGGTGAAAGTCAAACCCAGCTGCTTTTGGATAATCTGCTGTTTCATTAATAAACAAGTAAGGTAGATGGTAGGATTGATCGTCTTGTTTTAATGTTAACCATCCTTGATGTATCCCCTCTTCAAGCTGAGAAGCAGTCATACGTAATGTTACCGGAATACTTTTCTTTTCGTTTCCTTCTATTGTAAAGGATTGAGGTAAATCCCAGTTCAGTCCTTGTTGTTTTTTTGGTATATCAAAATAATAGGTTTGGGGGTTATCTGTTGTATTTTCAATTGTGACATCTATTGTTTTTGAATGAACAAATCCACCAATTTTCCCATAAGTCAGTGACGGGTTATGGATGATTGTTGTTGTGTTAATTGCTTTTTGTGGATTAATGCTTCCCATCCCTTGAACATAAGGCTCGTAAACTTCTTCATTTTCCTTATGTACTCTCGTTGCTGTTGTTCGTAAAGCCCCATATATTTGGTTATTGCTCCAATCAGGGTGCGCCTCTTTAAGTAGCGCAATTGCTCCTGCAACATGTGGCGCTGCCATGCTTGTACCTTGCAGTGCTTGATACCCTCCTGGTACGGTGCTCAAAATATTCGTACCCGGCGCTAACACATCGGGTTTCATATCCCAATTTACCGTCACAGGTCCTCGAGAACTAAATGATGCAATATCATGCCTTGTTTGCCGGTAATTCGTATCAATGAAAGAATATTTTTCTTTAGTAAAATTCTTCAGCCATTTTCCATCCTTTTGCGATAATGAAGCAACAGGTATTGTAATCGGTTCTTCTCCATTAGCAATAGAGCCTTGAAACGCCCCATCTTCATTATTATATATTAACACCGCTACAGCACCTAGCTGTTCTGCTCGTTTGGCTAATTCATAAAAAGGGGTTTTTCCTCTCTTTATTAATGCTATTTTCCCTTGCAAGGAAGCTGTAGAAGACGCTTTAAATTCTACAACCTCATAATCGTCTTCCAAACTCCAAGGGATGGAACCCATCATAGGCATCAAGTTGATCGCTTTATCCTCCAACGCGTCATACAAAAATGGGACCTCCTGAGGTGCTGCAGTTGCACCGACAGACAGAGCATTTGAAGCTGTAGCGGGCGCGCCAACTGTCCACCGTTCCGGGCCATTATTTCCGTTCGCAATAACAACCGCGACGCCTAGCTCGGCAGCGCGATTTACCGCAATACTTGTAGGATAATCCGGTCCATTCACCGTATTTCCAAGCGATAAATTGATAACTTCAACACCATCTTCAATCGCTTGTTCCATGGCGGCAATAATCTGCACGGAAGATCCAACCCCGCCAGGACCAAGTGCACGATAGGCATATATTTCCGCTTCTGGTGCAACTCCCTGAAAGTACCCATTTCCAGCAATTATTCCAGCAACATGAGAACCATGAACAGTTGGCATCCCTTGTGACGCCTGGGTTTCCATGGGATCATCATCTAAATCAACTAAATCGTAGCCACCAAAATAATTAATTTGGAGATCTGGATGATTATAATCAATTCCTGTGTCAATAACACCTACCCTTACACCGCTCCCAGTGTACTTGGTGTTATTTAGCTCGGAGGGAAGTGTAATATTTGGCTGATTTGCTGCCGCTTCATACTCTCCTTTTGATACATTAATGGAATATTCTCGCACTGGATGAACTGCTTTTACAAATTCTAACGTATCCATCTTGGCTAACCGATCTGGAGTTGCTTGTAATGCCAGCCCATTAAATATTTTGTCATAAGTAGCTACCACTTCAATGTATGGGTGATAGCTCTCCAAGTATTGCTTATGTTCCTGTGGATCGCCCTCGACTTCAACAATAATCGATTCTACTTCACTTTCTTGAGCATGAATTTGATTCGTTATGATTACCTGGAATGTTGTCGTCATGATTAGGAACAATAGTAAGTTGCTGCGCATGTCGAGGAACCTCCTTTTTCTGATTAGATTGTGTAGTTGGGAGGAAAAACATGCATAAGAAAAAGGGAACCTCATTCGATTCCCCTTCTATTTCAAATATTTTCATTTCGTTTTATTAAAATGGTCTGGGCCTTTTGTTTACTCATCAGCTTAACGACGTATCAAAACTTACTTGAAATAATCCACAATAGCATCTGCAATACGACGAGATGCCTCTCCATCACCATATGGATTGGAGGCTTTAGCCATTTTTCGATGTGCTTTCTCATCCGACAGTAATTCATTCGCTAGATTAAAGATAGTTTCTTCGTCCGTACCTGCTAGCTTTAGTGTTCCTGCCTCAATTCCTTCCGGTCGTTCTGTTGTATCCCGTAATACAAGGACCGGGACACCTAGTGATGGTGCTTCCTCTTGAACTCCACCTGAATCGGTTAAAATGAGATGCGCTCGACTGGCAAAGTTATGAAAATCAACTACACCAAGTGGTTCGATTAATTGAATTCGATCATCATTACCAAGAACCTCACTTGCTGTTTGCTGAACAACTGGATTTAAATGGACTGGATAAACGACATGGATGTCATCATGTGTTTCTACTAACCGCTTAATAGCTCGAAACATCTGTTGCATATTTTTGCCTAAATTTTCCCGACGATGTGCTGTCATTAATACCAAGCGTTTGTCTCCTAGTTTAGCAAGGATATCACTTTGATAAGCTTCATCTACGGTTGTTTTGAGTGCATCAATGGCTGTGTTTCCCGTTACATAGATACTGTCTTCCGCTTTGTTTTCATCCAATAAGTTTTGCTTGGATTTTTCCGTTGGGGAGAAATGCAAATCAGCCATAACACCAGTTAGCTGTCGATTCATCTCCTCCGGATACGGCGAAAATTTATTCCACGTTCTTAATCCCGCTTCCACGTGACCAACAGCAATTTGGTTATAAAAAGCCGCAAGAGATGCTGCAAACGTTGTACTTGTATCTCCATGGACAAGGACAATATCTGGCTTTGTTTCTTTCATTATTTCATCTAGTCCCTCTAAGGCTCGCGTCGTGATTTGAGCAAGCGATTGCTTCTGCTTCATAATATTCAGATCAAAGTCAGGTTTAATCTTAAAAATCTCTAATACTTGATCGAGCATTTCGCGATGTTGTGCTGTCACGGTAACAATCGACTCAAACTCATCTGATCGTTTTTCCAGTTCCAAAACTAACGGCGCCATTTTAATTGCTTCTGGCCTTGTTCCGAAAATCGTCATTACTTTAATTCGCTTCGTCATTTTAAACACCTCTTTATTTACGGCCTACTTATTTTGTTCCAAATAAGCGGTCACCAGCGTCACCTAAACCGGGTACGATATACGCATGTTCATCTAGCTTCTCATCAAGTGCTGCTAAATATATGTCAACATCTGGGTGCTCTTCCTTAATGACTTCCACACCCTCTGGTGCAGCAATTAAGCACATCAACCGAATATTTTTTGCTCCGCGCTTCTTCAAGGAATGAATTGCATCATTTGCAGATCCACCCGTAGCAAGCATTGGGTCAATTACAATTAACTCACGCTCTTCAATATCAGAAGGTAATTTTATGTAGTATTCAACCGGTTTTAACGTTTCTGGATCGCGATACAAACCAACATGCCCCACTTTTGCAGCTGGAATTAACTGAAGCACGCCATCTACCATCCCTAATCCAGCACGTAGAATAGGAATTAAACCTATTTTCTTACCTGCAAGTACTTTTGTTTTCGCCTCCATAACAGGCGTGTTTATTGTTGTCTCTTGCAGTGGAAGATTACGTGTAATCTCAAACGCCATAAGCATTGCAACTTCATCAACTAGCTCGCGAAATTCTTTTGTCCCCGTACTTTTATCTCTTATGTGTGTTAGTTTATGCTGTATTAATGGATGATCTAATACGTGTACATGTCCCATTGCTTACCACTCCTTCTATTATTTACATCTATAAAATTGTACTTAAAAAATGACACGCTTTCAAGTAAAGGCTGGTTTTTTGTGAAATTGTGTTAATTTATTATGTTTTGACGAATTTAGTTTTATTTTTTATGTGTTGTCGTCGATTTTTGGCATGTCGTTCGAAATTCCGATGGTCTCTCGTTATGTGACCGATCTTTTCTGCTTGACGTCCGATATTCTCTTCGGTTCTTTTGTTTCCTTTCAAGGGAAAGGAAGCAAAAGAACCGTCCCTCTGTTTGCCACCAAAAAGGATACCTCAGATCGGAGGTATCCTTTGTTTTTACACATATAATGGTGCGTTACTTGTTAGTGCAAGAACTCTTTCTGCAGCTTCAGCTAGTACGGTTTCATCTTCATGATTTTTTAGTGTTTTAGAAATAATGGCAGCAATTTCTTTCATCTCTGCTTCTTTAAATCCACGTGTTGTAACGGCAGCTGTTCCTATACGTACACCACTTGTAACAAACGGGCTTTCCGTATCGAATGGAATGGTATTCTTATTGGTCGTAATTCCAATATCGTCTAGAACCTTTTCTGCAACTTTTCCAGTTAGCTCAAGCGGGGTTACATCTAGTAATAATAGATGGTTATCCGTTCCACCAGATACTACACGGATACCTTCTTCTACAAGAGCTTCTCCAAGTGCTTTTGCATTGGTGATAATTTGCTGGCTATATACCTTGAAATCTTCGGATAGTGCTTCTTTAAATGCAGTGGCTTTTGCTGCAATAATATGCATTAATGGTCCACCCTGCATACCCGGGAATACTGATTTATCAATTTTCTTCGCGTATTGCTCTTTACATAAAATCATTCCACCACGTGGTCCACGTAATGTCTTATGTGTCGTTGTTGTAACAAAATCCGCATATGGTACCGGGTTTGGATGTAGTCCAGCAGCTACAAGTCCAGCAATATGGGCCATGTCGACCATTAAATAAGCACCAACAGCATCAGCGATTTCACGAAACTTTTCAAAATCAATGATACGTGAATAGGCACTTGCTCCTGCAACAATAAGCTTCGGTTGTACTTCTTTTGCTTTCTCCAAAACGACATCGTAGTCGAGCTGCTCGGTTTCTTTTTCTACCCCATAATCAACGAATTTATATAGTGTACCACTAAAATTCACTGGACTACCATGTGTTAAATGCCCACCATGATTTAAATTCATTCCAAGAACCGTATCTCCTGGTTCCAGTACGGTAAAGTAAACAGCCATGTTTGCTTGAGCCCCCGAATGCGGTTGCACATTTGCATGATCTGCGCCAAAAAGTTGTTTTGCGCGATCACGTGCTAAATTCTCGACAACATCTACATGCTCACAACCACCATAATACCTTTTATCAGGATAACCTTCCGCATATTTATTCGTTAAAACAGATCCCATGGCTTGCATGACGGATTCAGATACAAAGTTTTCGGAGGCAATTAATTCAATCTTCTCCTGCTGGCGCTTTTTCTCTGCCTGTATTGCTTCGTATAATTCTACGTCTGTTTGTTTTACTTGTTCCATCGTAAAAACCCCCTTGTTTTTTCACCCAAAAACGAGTACATCATTTCGAATTCATTTCTGCTTATGTACACGAATTATTTTCCTTTGTTTGGTCGTATACTGCACGTTCACCGCCTATTAATTTCGGTCTTGTTCTCGCAGCATTGACACGTGCATTACCAACAAAACGTTGGTTTAACCGTAACGGGACAGCTACATGTTTTAAATGCATCCCAATCAGCGTTTCCCCAATATCAATCCCCGCATCAGCCTGCACATGCTCTACGACAACCGGTTCGTTCAAATGTTTATACGCATAGGATGCCATCGACCCTCCAGCTGAAGGAACAGGAACTACTGTTACTTCAGTTAATGGAAATTGTTCCATCACGGCTCGTTCCATTACTAATGCTCGGTTTAGATGCTCACAGCATTGGAAAACGAGATGGGCTCCCGTTTTCTTCGCAAGTTGTTGCAATGCTGTGAATATATGCGCTGCTACTTCTTCACTCCCAGAAGTTCCAATGTTTTGGCCAGCTACCTCACTTGTGGAACACCCAACTACAACTAGGTCTCCCTGACGAAGAAAGGCTGACTGAAGCCATTCAGAAACAATCTCATTCATGTTCTGCTGTATTTGTCTAGATGCATCCTCCATTTTATCACCTTCTCGAATGACAGGATTTATTGCTCATCTTCGTATGACGCTATTTTACCAATACGATTGGCATGACGCCCACCATCAAATTCTGTTTCTAACCATACTTCCGCAATTTCTCTTGCAAGACCTGGTCCAATGACACGCTCACCCATTGCGATCATATTGGAGTCGTTGTGCTGTCGTGTTAATTTTGCACTGTATACGTCATGAGTTAATGCACAACGTATTCCTTTAACCTTATTTGCTGCAATGGACATACCAATTCCAGTACCACAGATTAATATACCACGGTCAAACTCACCATTTGCAACACGTTTAGCTGCTGGTAAAGCGTAGTCTGGATAATCTACTGAGGTCTCACAGCTACATCCTATATCTTCAAATTCAATTCCTTTTTCTTCAAGTAGACTCTTTACTTCATTGCGGATTGTCATTCCCGCATGGTCTCCAGAAATGATAACTTTCATGTCTTCTCGCTCCTTTTTCTAGCTGTAATGTAATTATTTCACTTTAAATTTATGGATTTGCTTATTTAAACTAGTTGCCTGCGCTTCTAATGAATGAGCTAATTTTTCTACATGATCAATGGTTGCTGCTTGTTCCTGGATGGATGCATTCACTTCCTCAGCGCCAGCAGAGGTTTCTTCAGCAATTGCTGCTACCTCCTGTGATTGGGAGGCCGTCGCTTGAATCGATTGCAATTGTTTGTCTACCAGACCTGAGATGGTATCTATTTCCTTCGCTACTTCTTGAACGGAGCCTGACATTTGCTCAAATGCCTGATTTGTTTGAGCCCCATTTTCCGCTTCTTTTTTCGCATAGACAACATTTTCATTTATTTTGGTTACTACCTGATTAATATCATCCTGGATTGCTGTAATTAACTCGGATATTCCTTGTACAGCTTGTGCACTTTGATCTGCTAGTTTTCGTACTTCTTCTGCTACAACTGCAAATCCTCTCCCATGTTCACCAGCCCTAGCTGCTTCAATGGATGCATTTAATGCAAGTAGGTTGGTTTGCTCGGCAATTTCCCCAACCATGGTAATGATGGTTTCAACTTGTGTAGCATTTTCTTTTAGGTGATCTACATCCTTAAGAGATACCTCTTGATCATTTGCTAGCTTTTGAATACCAACGACTAGCTGATTGACCACGTTTTTACTATTATTTAGCGTTTCTAACATCGTATTCGACTTTTCTTTTGATTGTCCCGCTTTTTCCTGTACTTCCATTGCAAGCCCAGATGCTTCCTCAACAGCTTCTACTGTACTCTGGATCGATTCCGATGAGCTTTCTGCACCTTTGGAGATATCTTGAATCGATGCACCGATTAGATCCGAATGCTTTGCTACTTGATCCGAGGCATCTCGCATTTGGACAACCGTTTGGTTCGTATTTTCAAAATGCACATCAATATTATGTACCATGTCCTTTAAGTTTTTTAACATGGTATCAAATGACATACTAAGGGCTCGTATTTCATCATCTGACTTCCCAATCTCTACTTCTTGATCTAAGTCTCCACTGGCTGCTTGAGATGCGGCACGCTCTAGCTTCTCTAACCGTTTTGTAATAATGCCTGCTGCGAAATACGCCAAGATACCAGACCAAAGAATACCTAATAATAATGTAATAATCGTGTAGAATTCAAAGGACACTTGTAAAAATTCAGTTATGTAGTCATATAATACATACATAAATAAAGCACTGGTTGAATACGTAATGATCGCTAATATGGTAGTAAAAAGCATCAATTTCATACGTAAGCCAAAACGGTACCTCTTCTTCTCCATTCTGTTTTCCCCCACAAGTCTATTTATATTTTTTTAACTAATAAATCAATGAATTTGTCTAACTCATCCAACGTATGCTGGTACGTTTGCAAGCTTCCACCAAATGGATCCGATATATCATAGTTAATTAGGTTTTTTTCTAGCTGTTGAATTTGTTCCATATCTTCTTTCAAATATTCCTGAAGTTTCTGATCTAAAACAATATTATCCAACTTATGCTGGTTTTCTTGAATAAATAAAGACCGTTTTTCTTCATAAGCTGCATATCGTTTTTTTAGCTCATCCCATATTTCTCGATCACTATCGGAGACATATTCCTTTAACGTATAATACTTATCCTGATATTGGGGAAAATGCATAATTAACGATTGCTTATGCTGTGTTGTCATGGTTAGGACAACGTCTGCCCAATTCAATAACTTCTCTTTAACCGCCTGGGAACGATGGTTTATTTCAATGTTTTTTTGTTTTAGCGCTTCTATCGCATGTTGATTCGCTCGTTGATTTTCACCTGCGAAAATTCCAGCTGATTTTACCTCTGCATACGGATGTTTATGTTTTAATAGTGCCTCAGCCATTGGACTACGGCATGTATTCCCCGTACAGATAAATAATATTTTCATTCTGTTACCTCCGAAAAGAAAGTAATTCCTACTATATAAAATATAACACAGAAGGGAAGCGTTGTCAGAGATTATCCGACAAGATTTTTATTGTAGTGCCTTGGAGATGATGAAGAAAAATGGAAAATATGCGTTGTTCTCATATGCCATATAAGGCACTTTCAAGACAACCTGTTTTGTGGTAAGAATTTTAAATATTCAGGCAATCGCACGTTTTGGAAGAGGAGTTCGTATTTAGAGTCTGTACTCAACGAAGAAACAATTGCTCCGTACTATTTTATAAATGGAACGAGATCTAATTACAGTTTGAAGTTGAAGGAAACTACCTTCACTATAAGGACGTGATCAAACCCGAAGAAAGCGAGTTTTAACTTATATGTTTCGGGCATTATGCATCTAAAGCACCATTAAAAAAGACAGATAATACATCTGCCTTTTACGTCAACCAAATATTATAAAAAGTCCAAATGCACAAAGGATACTGCCTCCTAATATCTCACTATAGACTCCTAATAACCTATGGACCTTCCGACCAAGGATCATTCCCATCCAAGTAAGTACCATGCTGGCAGCTCCAAATAATAACAAGACGAGAGCAGTTTTCGCTCCTGACAACCCTAAACTTAATCCAACTGAAAAACTATCAATGCTTACACCGAGTGCAAAAATAAATAATCCAATTCCTGTTGTTTGTATGACTTGTCTTGACTCATGATTAAATGCCGAAAGTAACATTTGCGTACCGATCCCAACTAATAGGAGCCCTCCTACTAATGAGGTCAAATCGCCAATTTTTCCGGAAATAGCTTGGCCAAGTACAATACCGAAAAAGGGCATCATCACATGAAATAATCCAATGATAATCCCAATAAACGCAATCCGCTTGAGCCGGATATGTTGCATACCCATGCCTAAACTTACTGAAAAGGCATCCATTCCTAATGCAATTGCCATGAATAGTAGGGATACGATTTCTCCCAAAGCGTGTGTGGTCATTCACCATCCTCCTCGGACATGCTTTTAAACTATATGCATGTCCAACGGAGAATATGATTAGGCTTCAATATATTGTGTAGCTGCTTTTCGCAAACGATTCATTACTGCCTGACCAATGTCTTGTTCCGGAAAAGCCTCACATATAATTAAATCCACATCACTCTGCTTAAATTTTCTTAATCCATCGTACAAGTTTGTTGCTATTTCTTGAATTGTACTACCAAGATTCATCGTTGGTTTGACCTCTAGTATGTTAGCTGTTTCGGTACTAGCTAGCACACCAACACGTTTTCCACGTTTACGTTCTTTTTCAACAATTTCACGCAACTTATCCACAGTTCCTGAAACAACCCACAACGGAACCTCTGGCGAATAATGTGTATATTTCATTCCAGGTGCTTTTGGTTTTTCTTGTTCATTGGCTAAAGCTGGGTCAACCATTACATGTCCGACAACCAGTTCCAATTGTTCTTTTGTAATCCCACCCGGTCGTAAAATAATTGGTATCGATTGCGAGCAATCGATTACTGTTGATTCAAGCCCTACACCAGTTGGACCACCGTCCACAATGCCGGAAATTTTACCTTGAAGATCTTCCCAAACATGATCAGCTGTTGTTGGACTTGGTTTTCCCGACAAGTTTGCACTAGGGGCAGCGATGGGAATGGTACATGTTTTTAACAATTCCTGTGCAACCGGGTGATCTGGTATTCGCACTCCGACTGTGGACAAACCAGCTGTTACGTTGTCTGCACAAGCCCCATTGCTTGGAAGGACGAACGTTATCGGTCCTGGAGAGAAGGTATCTATTAATTTATCCACATAGCTTGGTATATCTTGAACGAGCTTTTGCAATTGTTCTTTCGTTGCAACATGTGCAATTAATGGATTATCCTGTGGACGACCTTTTGCTTGAAAAATCTTAGCCACCGCATCCTCACTAGTCGCATCAGCGCCTAGCCCGTAAACCGTTTCAGTAGGAAAAGCCACTGTTTGACCCGCTTTTAGCATCCTTGCAGCTTCTTCTATTCTTAATTTTGAATGATCATTATTGTTTGTTACATCCCAACGTTTTGTTTCAATCATGTCGTTTCCCTCTTTTCTACCCCTACATTTTAAGCGATACACAGTCGTTTCGCAAAAAATCAATATCCACAAAAAAATGAACCCGTAGAACTTATCCACGGATTTCTGTTAATAACCTGTTAATGAAATGGTTTCCAATTATCATTTTTCATTATATACACATGAAATTCACATGAACACACCGTTTTTACACAAGTTATACACATGCTATTGTGGATACTGTGTATAAAGTAAATCTTCAATCAATGTGGTCTTCTTTATCCCACTGGCGTTAAATGAACAAGTCGGATAATTACTTGCAGTTGAGCCTCACTTAACCCCATGATTTTACCTCTTAGGTTGTGAAGTAGAGCCTTCCAACGCACAGGATGCGCTAGTGCCGACAATGCGAGAGGACGTCGCGTTTATGTCGGCCTGCCAGTCATATGCCAGGATAAAAACGAAACTTACTATTCTATGATTAATACAACTAACCCTATTACGATACGTCATAAGCCCACCAGTTACCTCTTGCTCTTGGTGGGTTATCCACCAACAAAGCTCTTTCTTGTGGATGAAACTGTAGTGCATCTAAAAGGATATCCACAACTGGTTGGTGACTATGCACATATAACTTTTTTGCATGGAGTCCTTTCGCCATTGCGATGATTGTTTCCAATAAAACTGGTAAATTAGCAGCCTCTTCTTGGGATACATAAAGCTGCTTTAACCAGAAAACTCCTTCATTTACCGGCTCTAAAACAAAACAGCCTTTTATGGATTCACTGATTTCTACCACATACCCGTATTCTAGTAAACTATCTTTCCGAACGTTATCCGGTGTTGTTTGTAAAAATTCCTCTAACTGAATGATTGGCGTATCCTTTGCAGATATAATATTCATCGAATCACCTCTACCTTTTTTAATAGAAACTTAGATTTTCTGTCTGTTTCTATCACTTTATGCAAGAGCAGGTGAATCTATGACCATCCAAACCAATCAAATAGAAAAAATTTAACTTCCACTTCTTCTTCCTCTTCTTGATTTTCTTCCGGTTCTTCTATTTCTTCGTCACTAGCCTCAGCAACACTCGCACCATCACCGAAATCTAAAAAACATAACGGTGGAAACAATACACACCACCAGTTCGCACCTTTCCCTTCTCCTAATGTAATTAACACTGCCTCATATTCTCCTGCTGGGTATAAGTACTCCCCGTACAATTTCGTTGGAAAAGAAACATTGGAACCATATTCTACATCAAAGTCACGTTCTTCTCCTTCGTTTGCTAATGTTTCCTTCACGATATCTTTGATTTCTGGTATGTTATTTTCGATCAGCTGTCTAGCTTCATCGATATCTGTTAGATCTGCTACCCATTCATTAATTTCTTCATTTACATTATCTCTAACGATACGTTTAATTTGTTGATCGTCATCCTGATCACTATTTGCTAAAATCCGTAACCGTATTGCTTCATCTGGGATTACTTGATAATCGAGTTGCTCCTCTGTTTGATTTCCTTGTCCTTTAGCTGGCATCGATAAAAATATAATAAAAAATATAAATACGAAAAATACTAGTTTCTTCATCATCATTGCCCCGCTTTCATTTGGTTTACTCATAGTATGTACAGGGTTGATAGATTTTAAACTAGTAATCTATTATTTTTTTTTAAAAGTAAATCATCAATCAATAGGGGGAATTTTTGCGGGTAAAATACATGGTAGCTCACTCATCTTAAGATTGTTAAGGAAGCATATGGTTAGCTTGTTTCTTGATTGGGTAAATGCGGGGCATCATAGCACGTTTTGTATTGGTGAAAAGTGACGACAGTCTAAAGATCCGTCGCCACAACCATCCGATCTTTTCCATTGATATCTTGTAACACCTTGATCGTACATGTTGGGAATTGATCCCTTACTAAGAGCGAAACGGGTTCCCCTTGTTCATGCCCAATCTCAAATCCGACTACTGCATGTTGATTTATTGCTTTTGGAAGCTGACTAATAATATTCTTATATGCTGCAAGCCCATTTTTTTCTGCAAACAAAGCCAGATCTGGATCAAATTTTTTAACCGTATCCGATAAAAGTGATTCGTCTTTTCGGTCGATGTACGGTGGATTGGAAACAATGACATCTGCCCTTTTTTGTTGTTCAATAAAGGGCTGTAAAAAGTCCCCTTGCAGAAACGTAACGTTTGCTCCTAATTGGGAAGCATTTTTATGAGCAACGGTTAATGCTTTCTCTGAGATATCGGTAGCAAATACCTCCACATCCGGTAGCTCAAGTGCTAAGGTTATCGCAATAATTCCACTCCCGGTGCCGACGTCAACAATTGTTTTGGACTTGTTTGGAGCACTTTTTGCTAGCTCGATTATATGCTGGACGAGCTCTTCCGTTTCCGGTCTTGGGATTAACACATCCTCATTCACATGGAATTCTCGACCGTAAAACATTTCTTTTCCAGTAATATGTTGGATGGGTACACCTGTCTCGACATGCCTTTTAATATCAGCTTGAAATTTTTTGATCGTGTCTTTTGGAACTATTTCTCGCATATTCATATAATATTCATTTTTTGACACACCTAAATGATGCTGCAGTAATAATTCCGCAACTCGCTGTTCTCGATTGTTTTTTTCTAAAAAAAGAGAAGCCCACTTGAGGACTTCATATTGCTTCGATACATTTTCCATGTTACTCACCGATCTGTTCAAGTTTTTTCGCTTGTTCTTCCATAATTAATGAATCAATAATTTCCGCTAACTTTCCTTCCAAAATTTGATCCAACTTTTGTATCGTTAAACCAATTCGATGGTCTGTCACACGGTTTTGCGGGAAGTTATACGTACGAATACGCTCCGAACGATCACCAGTACCTACTGCAGACTTACGATTTTCATCATACTCTGCTTGCGCCTCTTGCTGGAACTTATCATAAATACGTGCACGAAGGACTTTCATTGCTTTTTCTTTGTTTTTTATTTGTGACTTTTCATCTTGGATCGAAACAACAATACCCGTAGGTTCGTGTGTTAAACGAACTGCAGACATCGTTGTATTAACACTTTGTCCCCCAGGCCCGCTGGAAGCAAACGTATCTACACGAATATCTTTTTCATGAATATCAATCTCTACCTCTTCCGCTTCTGGTAAAACAGCAACCGTTGCCGTTGATGTATGAATCCGGCCCCCAGACTCGGTTTCTGGAACACGCTGAACACGATGTGCACCATTTTCATACTTCAACTTAGAATAAGCGCCAGTTCCTTTTATCAAGAAAATGATCTCTTTGTACCCACCAACACCAGTAGAGTTCGCTTCCATTACTTCCGTTTTCCAACCTTGACTCTCCGCATAACGGGAGTACATACGATATAAATCCCCAGCAAATAATGCTGCTTCATCACCACCAGCAGCACCGCGGATTTCCATAAATACATCTTTATCATCATTCGGATCTTTCGGAAGTAGTAAAATCTTCATTTTCTCTTCTAGATCTGTTTTGCTTTCAGCAAGCTCAGAGATTTCCGCCTTCACCATTTCTGCCATCTCTGCATCCAAATCATCTTCTTGCATTTCTTTCGCATCATTTAATTGTTCTGTTACGTCTTTATATTCACGGTAAGCCTGCACGACATCCTCCAGACCCGCTTGCTCCTTCGAATATTCACGTAGCTTTTTAGTATCACTTATTACTTCCGGATCACTAAGTAATTCATTTAATTTATTATAACGTTCTTCCAATGATTGTAAACGATCTAACATCACGGCCACCTCTTTCTCGATTAACAGTATAATTATAGTATACTCCAGGTGCAAGGTCAAAATTCTAGGGGGGTTAGGGGGATTTGAGCGTTTTTTTGATTTTATGAGCTTTTCCATGTCGAATATGAGCATATCTTGAGAATTATGAGCTTAACCTCCCTATTTATGAGCGAAAACTAGGATTTATGAGCTTTTTCATATTTTGCCTCTGCCTCTGTTTCTGGCTGTTGACTATTTCCTCCGATATAGAATCCAATAATGAACTTTCAAGTAAGTAAAAAGATCCTTTTCCTTTCCCTATCATCTGGCAGTCAGCAAGCTGTATTAATCTTTTTACAATGTGCCGAGATTCCATATTTAAAAAGAAGCGCGCCTCCTTGTTTGTTATTCGGTTACCAAATAGCAATTTGTAATCAATTAACGAATTTAAATAGGCGTTACTAGAAGAATAACGGCAGGAATCACAATACCATTTCTGTCTCCTGTATAGCATTGGTATACGAAAACAGTTTGGACATTGTACACCGGTAATTGTATCTTGAGATGAAAAATGATATTGCTTTTGGATATTTATCACTTTGGGGGTGTGGGCTAGGATTAACTGGTTGGAGATTTGTAAAAGTTGACTTACTTCTTGAAGTTTTCCTGTGTGGCTATTATCTAGTTTCTTAATTTCCAAATACAATTGATTACTATAAATTACTTTACGAGGAACGCTTTCGTTTGATGAGGACGGTTTAATTATTGTAGAGGGGAAACTAATGACAACAAAATATTCAATCGGTATATCGCTAAGCCTTTGTTATTTAGCCATCTTTGAAGTCGATAACGTTGCATCTTAGCTTGCACAATAGGATTTTGAAACCCTTCTTCTTTAGCATCATCATCAATTCGTGTAACTTGACCATTACGATTAAACAATAATGTTCCATACCAATTTTTCGCTTCTAAAATAAGTAGATATCGTTCACTTAAAACAAGTGTATCAATTTGAAAGTACCCATTATTATCAGGTATTCTCAAATTATGTAAAATAAAGTATTTACCTTCTTCTAAAAATCCTAATGGATATTTCAACGCCTCCTCTCCCTTTACTTCCGCAAGTTTTACCTTCAGATCTGTTTGTACGCCCTCTTTCATCGTATGATTGCTGGAAATTCTACTATCTAGGACCTGTAGCTGTAATAGTTCTAGTGTTTTTTCATGGGGCTTTAATTCCATGACTCAACCTCCTTCGTCTAATTACATATCTATTCGACCTGCATGCTTCAATCTCCTTTTATTACAAACTATTTTTTATGATCATTTATTACCTGTTTATGATTGATTTCTTGTCGAATATGAGCGAATAATATATTTTATGAGCGCATCGGACACTCTTTTGAGCTAAAAAAAGAATTTATGATTCTCTCTAAACTCCCGCGCATAAATCTCGCTCCTCATCCCATCGCCAACCCGCTCCCATAAAAAAAAGCACCCCACCGGATGCTTTTCCCACAATCACAACTATTTCGTTGCTTTTATTAAACTTTTGACAATATGGTTTACTGGTTTATTGGGTACTTCGTGATGGTGGCGGCATCTTGGCTCATAGGATTCAGATGCACCTACTTGGATGATTGGATCATCATAGTTGGCAGGTTGTCCATTTATAAGTCGCTGTGTACGACTTGCTGGAGATCCACATACCGGACAGATTGCATTTAGCTTTGTAACAGATTCCGATAATGCCATTAATTTGGGCATTGGGCCAAACGGTTCCCCACGAAAATCTGTATCAAGACCTGCAACGATTACCCGAATACCTTGGTTTGCCAATTCATCTGCAACCTCTACAATATTCTCATCAAAAAACTGCACTTCATCGATTCCAACAATGTCAATGTCACCTGTTATATGATCGAGAATTTCATCCGAACTCTTCACTGGCCGTGCCATTGTAGACGTTCCATTATGTGAAACAACTGCTTCATCATCATAACGATTATCAATAGCAGGTTTAAATACGCGGACTGTTAAATTGCCATAGGTTGCACGACGAACTCTGCGGATTAATTCTTCAGACTTCCCAGAAAACATACTTCCACAGATCACTTCAACCCAACCACTTTGTTTCATTACGTACATGAAATGGGATCTCCCTTCTACTTATGTAAAATTAAGTTTATCACGAAATCATACATTAATTTATAAAAGCATTTGCGAATAAAATTATATAAAAACACGGTAAAGAAGACTCACCATGTAAATGTCCATTTGAAAGTAAAAAAACAGGCAAAGTATAGACAATTTGCCTGTTTTTTTATGAATCAGGTTGTCCACTGACAACCTCTTATTGCATATTATATTTCTTCTTGAATCGATCTACACGTCCGCCAACTTTGTCAGCTTTTTGCTTACCAGTGTAGAATGGATGAGATTCAGAACTAATTTCAACACGGATCAATGGGTATGTGTTACCATCTTCCCACTCGATTGTTTCCTCAGATTCAAGTGTTGAACCAGTCAAGAATTTGTAATCAGAGCTTGTATCTAGAAATACAACCTTCTTGTATTCTGGATGAATGTCCTTTTTCATGTCTTTCCACTCCTTTTTGCCCTGAGTCCCTTGGAAACAGAGTTTATTTTAAGAGCCGTCATAGGTGTTATACCTTAGCTTAACTCACTTTAAAAATTATAACAGTGTCGGCTCTTGTTTGCAATAGTCTAGCAGTATATTTCAGCCTAATAATGGTTACCAGTTGATAACATTATTTAGTAATACCTTTCCGCTTCATTTCTTCATCCATCTTATGAAGAAATTCTTCATTGGAACTAGATGTTTTTAGCTTACGTAAGAAACGCTCTAAGAAATCATGGGAATCCTGCATCGTTTTGCGGATTGCCCACATTTTATCCAAATGCCCTTTATCTACTAGCAACTCTTCTTTTCGCGTACTAGAACGTAGAATATCAATCGCAGGGAAGATACGGCGTTGTGCCAAATTACGATCAAGATGCAGTTCCATGTTACCTGTACCTTTAAATTCCTCGTAAATAACATCATCCATTCTCGATCCTGTTTCCACAAGCGCTGTTGCTAGAATGGTAAAACTTCCACCTTCTTCAATGTTTCTCGCCGCACCAAAGAATCGTTTTGGACGGTGAAATGCTGCAGGGTCGATCCCTCCAGACAATGTGCGCCCACTTGGTGGAATAACAAGGTTGTATGCACGCGCTAAACGTGTGATACTGT
Organism: Oceanobacillus limi; assembly: GCF_900111445.1. Lineage (GTDB taxonomy): Bacteria > Bacillota > Bacilli > Bacillales > Amphibacillaceae > Ornithinibacillus > Ornithinibacillus limi. The sequence goes on from NZ_FOHE01000019.1 coordinate 42,372, forward strand.
CCATTAACACGATGACATCACGTTTATGCTCTACTAAACGCATTGCTCTTTCTAATACCAATTCCGATACTTTGATATGACTTTCTGGCACTTCATCAAATGTTGAGGATACTACATCAACATCAGGGTGTACAGACCGCTCTATGTCGGTTACTTCCTCTGGTCGCTCATCAACTAATAAGATGATTAGCTTGGCATCCGGGTGATTTTTCGAAATGCTGTTTGCAATTTGCTTCAAAAGCATTGTTTTACCGGCTTTTGGTGGGGCAACGATTAGACCACGTTGTCCAAACCCAACAGGGGTCATCAAATCCATGATACGGGTAGAAAGACTATTTTGTTTTGTCTCTAGCTTCATTAGACGATCCGGGTATAGCGCCGTTAGGGCAGGAAAGTGAACTCGCTCCTTAGAAGTTTCTGGATCATCTCCATTAACAGCGTCTACATGTAATAATCCATAATATCGTTCATTCTCTTTTGGAGGTCGCACCTTTCCAGATACTTTATCCCCGTTACGTAAGTCAAAGCGACGAATTTGTGATGCAGAAATATAAATATCTTCAGCACTTGGAGAATAATTGATCGGTCGTAAAAAACCAAATCCCTCAGAAGGAATGATTTCTAATACACCATCCATAAATAAGAATCCATCTTTTTCTGCTTGTGCCTTTAAAATCGCAAAAATCAATTCTTTCTTCGTTAATTTTGCATAATAGGAGACTTTATATTCACGCGCCAACGCATAAATTTCTTTTAATGTTAATGTTTCTAATTTTGAAATTGTTAGTTCTGCCATAATCACCACGCCTATTCTTTTTTACATATTTACTATTTTGATAGAGTATTTTATATTTTTCATCATGATCGAATTGTTGAATTATTGAAAAGAAAGAAAAAATACATTCTCCTTAATTGCTACTCGGATCATAATGGATGAGATTCTCGCTTCATGATTGGTAGTATTATCTATTGAAGAAATGAAGGTTTTAGAAGATAGAATAGAAGTTTTAGGTACAATACGAATAACGTACGCATATTTTTTCTATGTATTAAAATAATAACCACTCAATAGATATATTAAACATATACAATATTACCCGTTTTACTAGTAAGATTCAATACCTTTTTAAACGAATGATGGAAGTCCTGGAGTTTTCTTTCATAAAGGGGGATAAGGGACATTTAAAAATGCCCCTTATCGTATGTTTTTAAGGCTCTATGACTAAGTTTGGTTTCTTTTGTAAGCTATGTTTTCCGTCTATAAATCTTACCGTTCCGCTTTTAGCACGCATAACTACCGTTTGTGTTGTTGCGTTAGTACCTTTAAACTGAACACCTTTTAGCAATTCACCATCGGTTACACCAGTTGCTGCAAAGATGGCATCATCTCCGCCACAAAAATCATCCATATAAAAAACTCTATTTGTATCGGAAATGCCCATTGCTTCACAACGAATTCGTTCTTCTTCATTTGAAGGAACAAGTTGACCTTGCATTTCACCACCGAGGCATTTTAACGCTACAGCTCCCAAAACACCCTCTGGTGCACCACCAATGCCAAATAAAATGTCGACACCTGTATCATCAAAAGCTGTATTAATTGCTGCAGCAACATCACCATCTGGTATTAGTTTAATACGTGCTCCTGCTTCACGGATTTCATCAATTAACTCTTGATGGCGCGGCCGATCCAATACGACTGCCACCAAATCTTCTATGTTCTTATGTTTGGCTTGTGCAACTGCTCGTAAATTATCGCTAATTGGAGCGTTTATATCAATCTTACCTACCGCTTCTGGTCCAACAGCTATTTTTTTCATGTACATATCTGGAGCATGTAGTAATTTGCCTTGATCCGCAATTGCTATTACTGCAAGAGCGTTCCATGTGCCTTGAGCAACAATTCTTGTTCCTTCTAACGGATCAACAGCGATATCGACTAATGGACCAGAACCAGTACCAAGCTCTTCACCAATGTAGAGCATCGGCGCTTCATCCATTTCCCCTTCGCCAATTACAACCTTACCTTGCATTGGAATTGTGTCGAATACATCACGCATGGCTGAGGTAGCCGCATCATCGGCTTCTTCCTTTTTCCCTAGCCCCATCCAGCGTGCAGAGGATAAAGCAGCCGCCTCTGTTACACGAACGATTTCCATTGTTAAGCTTCTTTCCATATCCATTCCCTCTCCCTTTTAGCTGTTCATAAAGGTCGGTAAATCCCACTTTTTGAACAGAATTTTAAAAAATAACCTCATCCCAAGAGAATTATATTTTAAAAAGTGAAGGGAATTGCAACAATGCTATCGTCTATGAATTTTGATATTGAATGATCTCTTCTTCACTCATATCTTCTCGCCATACTTTTGCACCTAGGCTATTTAACTTCTCTGTCATGTTTTCATAACCTCGATCAATATGGTCGAGACCAGTAATTTCCGTTATCCCATTGGCCATTAACCCTGCTATTACCAAAGCTGCTCCTGCTCGTAAATCGCTCGCTTTGACTCGAGCACCTTCTAGCTGGGTTGGACCAGAGACAATTACAGAACCACCTTCAACCTTTATTATAGCATTCATACGGCGCAATTCGTCAATATGCTTGAGTCGTGCTGAATAGATCGTATCGGTAATGATACCTGTATTATGTGCTTTTGTCATTAATGTGGTAAACGGTTGTTGGAGATCTGTCGGAAAGCCTGGATATACTAATGTTTTTATATCCACACTCTTTAGTGGGTTTCGTGGTGCAATGAGTAGCTGTTCGTCGCTGTCTTCTATGGTGACACCCATCTCTCTTAATTTTGCTAGAATGGACTCTAAATGCTGTGGAATCACGTTATCGATCACAACTTCATTCCCAGCTGCAGCCGCTGCAATGGCATAGGTACCTGCTTCAATCCGATCTGGGATTATGGTATGGCGACATCCATGTAGAGAAGGTACACCTTCGATTCGTATAACATCTGTCCCTACACCTTTAATCTTCGCTCCCATATTGGTTAACAAGGTCGCTACATCGATAATTTCCGGTTCTTTCGCTGCATTTTCAATGATTGTTTTTCCTTTGGCTTTCACAGCTGCAAGCATAATATTGATTGTTGCGCCTACACTAACTACGTCGAGGTAAATTCTTGCGCCTCTAAGCTCATTTGCCCTTAGGTAGATGGCACCCTGCTCATTCGTTACTTCAGCCCCTAATGCTTCAAAGCCTTTAATATGCTGATCAATGGGACGCGGACCTAAGAAACAGCCCCCAGGCAACCCGATAACCGCCTTGTTGAATTTACCAAGCATAGCACCCATAAAATAATACGATGCTCGTAGCTTTTTAACTTTTCCGTTCGGCAATGGCATCGATATCATATTCGCGGGATTAATATGAACGGTTTGATCCGGTCCCCACGAAACATCTCCACCAATTTCTTCTAACAATCCTCCCAGTGTATCGACATCTGAGATATTTGGTAGTCCTTCAATTGTTACTTGTGAATCTGCTAAAATTGCGGCCGGTAATAACGCAACAGCACTGTTCTTCGCACCGCTGATACGCACTTTTCCGTTTAATGTTCTTCCGCCTTCTACTATCATTTTCTGCATATCAAAACCCCACTTTTAGAGGCATCAAATTCATGATTTGATCTCTCTTTTTTTGAGTTTTATGTTGATTAGGCTGAATGGTATTTTATGCACCACCCAGCCTATTTGTTCATCTGCTTGCACCTTATTTGTGGGCGAATACGCCGCTTTTCGGATGCTTCAGCTTTTGTTATTCTAGCTTCAGCATCCAGCGTCTAGTGGACTTCCTTCATCTCCGTACAATAAGTCAACATCTTCCGCTACGCTCCAGTGTTTCCTTTATCTCCTTCGATTCAGTCCACTCCTTACGCCGCTTTTCGGATGCTTCAGCTTTTGTTATTATTCTTGACGCTTCTTCTGTTTTTCATGCTTAACTATTTTGTTTATTCCAATCAGCAAGGAATTTCTCAATACCTTGATCTGTTAATGGGTGTTTTACAAGTTGTCCGAGCACGTTGTAAGGAACGGTTGCAATGTTCGCTCCGTTTCGCGCTGCTTCTATAACATGTAATGGATGTCTGATCGATGCTGCAATAATCTCCGTTTTAATATCATGACGATCAAAAATTTCAGAAATGGTAGCTATTAACTCCATTCCATCATGACCAATATCATCCAAGCGTCCTAAAAATGGTGAAACATATGTAGCACCTGCTCGCGCTGCAAGTAGAGCTTGGTTAGCATTAAATATCAATGTGACATTTGTTTTTATATTAAGGTCACTAAATGCTTTTACAGCTTTTAAGCCTTCTAAGGTCATTGGTACTTTTACCGTAATGTTTGGAGCGATTGCTGCAAGGTCTTTCCCTTCCGCAATCATACCTGCTGCATCTTCAGCAATCACTTCTGCACTTACAGAACCAGATACTTCTGCCGTAATTTCTCTTAATCGCTCATGAAATGATACTCCTTCTTTTGCAACAAGACTTGGATTCGTCGTAACTCCTGCTAAAATCCCAAGCTCATTTGCGGAACGAATATCATCAATGTTCGCTGTGTCTACGAAAAATTTCATAAAACGATCCCCACCCTATTTTAGATTAATTAAGCTTGATTGGAAGAACCAAATTCGCGCATTTTACCAATAACAGTTTGCTTAATTGCTTCCGTACCAGGTCCTAAGTATTTACGTGGATCATATAGATTAGGCTTTTCTTCTAGTACTTTACGAACTGTTTTAGCTTGTGCTAATTGGTTTTCTGTGTTCACATTAATTTTTGCAGTACCTAAAGAAATTGCTTTTTGGATATCTTTCGTTGGAATACCAGTACCTCCGTGTAATACTAATGGTACATTAACAGCGTTTAGAATCTCTTCCATTTCTTTGAATCCTAGGTTTGGCTCACCTTGATATTCACCATGAACAGAACCAAGTGCTGGTGCTAAGCAATCAACGCCCGTTTCCTGAACCAAGCTTTTACATTCATTTAAGTCCGCATAATTAATTCCACCAATAACACCATCTTCTTCTCCACCAACAGTTCCTACTTCTGCTTCAACAGAAACGCCGTGAATATGTGCCAATTCAACTACTTTTTTCGTCACTTCAATATTTTCTTCAATCGGATGGTGAGATCCATCGATCATAACAGAAGTGAATCCTGCATGAATCGCTTGTGCACATTTTTCGAAGCTTGAACCATGGTCTAAATGGATGGCAACTGGTACAGTCGTTCCATAAGATTCCATCAATGCTTCAACCATTGAAACAACAACATTAAAGCCGCCCATGTATTTTCCAGCACCTTCAGAAACACCTAAAATTACTGGTGATTTCTCTTCCTCAGCTGCTTGAAGAATAGCTTGAGCATATTCTAAATTATTTAAATTAAACTGTCCTACCGCATACCCGTTGTCTTTCCCTTTTTCTAGCATCTCTTTCATCGATACTAATGGCATATAGGTATCCTCCTTCATAGATGAATCAATTATATTTTTATCTTCTTAATAAGAATACCAAGTCGCGCACCAAGTAGCAAGAAATGAGAGCACTTCTACAACAGGCAAACTTTTTGAAAAATTTAATTGATTATGCCAATATTGATTGAACTTCTTGTACTACGTCTAGCACATTAAAAGGTTTCGCTAGAATAGACTTCACATTGGAAATATCCTTAGTTTCTTCCGTTATTTTCTCCACAAGTCCACTCATTACAACAGTAGGTACTTCCGTTTTTTCTCTGTCTAATTTCTTTAAAATTTCCAAACCATCTACAATAGGTAGCTTATAATCTAGTATCATCAAACTAATGGAGTGTGCATTTAGCTTATCCAAAGCTTCTTTACCAGTTTTTGCTGTAATAACTTTATATCCCTCATTTGTTAAAATATCTTCAAGTAGTAACCGGATTCCATGTTCATCATCTACAACTAGTATTTCTTTGTCCATTTTAATACTCCATCCCCCTTTACCCTATATACGTTATTCGACAAATAGTAGGATAGTCCTTCTTTTTAGCGAACAACTTTTCAGGTTTTATTTTTATTTTGTAAACGGAATTTGTCCACACTGATAAGCAGACCAAAACCTTTTTCCCTATTTTTGGGATTCCTAAACCTATATATGTTAATATAGCAAAAAAAGTCACATATGATCGTAAATTACCGAACATTTGTGACTTTTTTACTGGTTGGGAAATTGGTTATATTTAGGGAATAAAATGAATCTTTACAAGCACTTGTAAGAACAACGCGGGTATTGCATGCTTAACCTTTCTCCGTTCGTTTTATAGCGCGCGCCCTCTTTCTAGGACTAAATACTCGCTTAGGAAAACTACGAAGTAAATAAAAGATCCTTAATTATTATTATTATATTCAACTGAAGCACCGATGAATCCTAAGAATAGGTTCTGTGCCCTTGTTGGTCGAGATTTAAATTCAGGATGAAACTGACTTGCAACAAACCATGGGTGATTTTCAATTTCAATTGTTTCCACTAATCTTCCATCTGGACTCGTACCTGAGAATACAAAACCATTTGCTTCCATTTGATCACGGTATTCATTGTTAAATTCATAACGATGGCGATGACGTTCCTCTACTACATCAGCATTGTTATATGCAGCTTTTGTTTTTGTTCCATCTTTTAATTTACAAGGGTATATTCCTAGACGTAATGTTCCACCTAAATCCTCAACATCCTTTTGTTCTGGTAATAAATCAATAATCGGGTAAGGTGTGCTTGGGTCTATCTCTGCCGAATGTGCACCGTCAAGTCCGAGTACATTTCGAGCAAATTCCACTGTTGCTAGCTGCATTCCTAAGCATATCCCCAAGAATGGAACGTTGTTTTCACGAGCATATTGAATCGCTGCTATTTTCCCTTCAATGCCCCGGTCTCCAAATCCACCTGGAACAATGATTCCATCAACCTTAGATAGTTCATCCTTTATGGTGTCCTTATCTAATTTTTCAGAGTTAATCCAATGTACACGAATATCGGAATCATAAGCATATCCAGCATGCTTCAAGGATTCAACTACGGAAATATAGGCATCTGGAAGTTCGACGTATTTACCAACCAACCCAATATCAATTGTTTTAGATAGGCCACGAACTTTCTCCACTAACTGCTTCCATTCGACCATATCCGCAGCATTACATTCTAATCCGAAATGATCACAAGTTAATTGATCTAGGTGCTGTTCCTGCAATGCAATTGGAACTTCATAAAGAATTTCAGCATCACGCATTTCAATAACTGCTCGTTCATTAATATCACAAAATAGAGCTATTTTTTCTTTCATTTCTTTGCTTATGGAATGCTCGGTACGCAGTACGATGGCATCAGGCTGAATTCCGAGTGAACGTAGTTCCTTTACACTATGTTGTGTCGGTTTTGTCTTCATTTCTCCTGCTGCTTTAATATAAGGAACAAGTGTACAGTGGATATACATAACATGATCTTTTCCAATGTCACTTTTAATTTGGCGAATTGCTTCAAGGAACGGCAATGATTCAATATCCCCTACGGTTCCACCGATTTCAGTAATTACAACATCCGCGTTGGTCGCTTCACCAGCACGAAATACCTGTTCCTTTATTTCATTGGTTATGTGTGGAATTACTTGTACGGTGCCACCTAGGTAATCACCTCGGCGCTCCTTTTTAATTACACTGGAATAGACTTTACCGGTTGTAATATTGCTGTATTTATTTAAATTAATATCAATAAAGCGTTCATAATGTCCTAAATCAAGGTCTGTTTCTGCTCCATCATCTGTAACAAAAACTTCCCCATGCTGATATGGGCTCATTGTCCCTGGGTCAACATTGATATACGGATCAAACTTTTGAATTGTAACCTTCAACCCTCGATTTTTTAAAAGGCGGCCTAATGAAGCTGCTGTAATCCCTTTTCCTAGTGATGATACCACGCCACCTGTGACAAATATATATTTAGTCACCATGCATCCCTCTTTCTGTTGAATTTAAAAAATATATAAATTAAAATAAAACGCCAATCCATGAAGGGTCCCACTATTCCTAGACTTGGAAGTGGGATGAGCTTGCTCTATTCTTACACGGGAATAACATTTTTTCGATCTTCATCTCTATACCCTTTATTGTGCGCAATAAACGTTACAAGAATCGTCCTTTTTTTCATTAGAATAAATGACATATTCCTACCTTTATGGCGAATGTCATTCTTCATTTATGCAAGTTAGATATTTTTTCGTTGCTTATTAGCCAAAAATCTTACATAAAATAAGAAAAGCGCCTCCCTGAATAGGGAAACGCTTTGTTACGAAATTTAAAGAGCCCAATAAGAATTGTACTCATAGGTTACCAAAAAGTCAAGCACACTTTTCCAACCCTTATTTTTCTTCCTCTTCATCATCTTCTGTATCATCGTCTTCTTGATCATCGTCTAGATCTTCATCAAAGTCGTCGAAGTCATCATCTATTTCATCAAAATCTTCGTCTTCATCATCAGCAAATCCATCGACTAATTCCTCAACATCACCATCTACGATATCAAGGTCTTCTGCTTCGATGTCTATTTCATCATCTTCAATAACTTCTTTCTTTTTCTTCTTCGCTTTTTTCTTTTTCTTCTTTGGTGCTAAATTAACTTCCTCATCCATTTGTTCTACTGGATACCAGCGCTTCAATCCCCACATGTTGGAACCAAGCGTCATGAAACGACCATCGATGTTTAAGTCCGTATAGAACTGAGCAATAAATTCTTCCTTTTGCTCATTGGTGAACTCTTTCATTTCAGCAATTTTATCAAAGATCTCTCTGAAGTTTATAGCCTTCTTTTCATCCAATAAGATTAAATGTGCCAACTCAATCATTGACATGTTTTTTAATTCCTCGCGGCCAAAGTTATCTAAGCTCACGGTACCGCACTCCCTTTTCTATTGTTTTTATGGCATTTGCCTTCTTCGTATTATCATTTATGTATTTACTTAACCAAGAGAAAGGTAATAATTATCCTTTCTATCACGCAGTATAAACCATATCATACATTATAAACAAATCATAACGGATTATGCTACTAAAAAAGACATATTTGTAGGTGAAAAATAAAGATAACCTTCAATCAGTGGGGTGTTCCCCCTCCAACTTAACCTCTTTGGTTTCACCACTTAGGTTGTAGCGGTGGCCTTACGACGCTAAGGAAGTGCTAGTGCCAACATGCGATCGGCCGGCGCATTATGTCAGTCTGCCAATTACAAGGCAGAATCTACGAATTTTAAATAATAAAAGGCTGGTTCACTAATACTACTTAAACCAACCTTTTCATTTTTCATCATCATATTTTCTGTATGTGAAAACCCGTATTATTTATACTAGGAATTACACTTGTGCTGATTAAAATCGATTACCATGCGACCTTGAATCTTACCTTGCTCCATTTCTTCGAATATATCTTGAACTTCATGTAAACACCTAGTTTGCACAACTGGAACAACTTTTCCTTCTGCCCCAAATTGGAAGGCTTCTTCTAAATCCTTACGAGTACCAACCAATGAACCAACTACTTCAATACCATCAAGGACAAGACGTGGAATACTTAAATCCATAGTCTCTGATGGTAAACCGACTGCAATTACTTTACCACAAGCACGAACAGCATTTACAGCTGAGTTAAATGCTGTTTTTGAAACTGCTGTTACAACGGCGGAATGTGCACCACCGACTTGTTGAATAATTATATCAGCATCACCCTGAGTATTAGGGTTAATTGTCATATCTGCTCCTATTTCCTTCGCTAGTGCTAGTTTATCTTCATTAATGTCTACCGCTATTACTTTCGCATTAAACACATGTTTTGCGTATTGGATTGCTAGATTACCCAATCCACCACAACCATATATTACAATCCATTGGCTAGGTTTTATATCAGCAACCTTAATGGCTTTATACGTAGTAACACCAGCGCATGTTATACTACTTGCTTGTGCAGGATCCAGACCTTCTGGAACTTTCACTGCATAATCAGCAGTTACAATACATTGTTCTGCCATTCCACCATCTATGCTATAACCTGCGTTTTTAACATTACGGCAAAATGTTTCTCTGCCAGTTGTACAATACTCACACATTCCACATGACTCAAACATCCATGCAACGCTTACTCGATCACCAATCTTTAAGCTAGTAACATCATCAGCCACTTTAGATATAACACCTATACCTTCATGACCAAGGATACGCCCCTCCACATTACCAAAATCACCAGCAGCTACATGTAAATCAGTATGACAAACTCCACAATATTCAATATCTACTAAAGCTTCCCCTGATTGTAATGGTCTAATTTCCTTTTCAATAACTTCAACATTTGTTTTGTTATTTGGATTAACTACTACCGCTTTCATACATGACCACTCCTTTAATTTTAACACCTTTTGAGGCGCTTATTGACTACAAATTCAGCATAACATGGTTTATGGAATGTATGATTGTGAAATATTGAACATAATTTGAATTTTAATTGCATTATCTAATCCATTTCAACTACCTCGAAAAAAGTTGAGAAAGCAGTAATGCCTTCTCAACTCCTCTTTATACATTATCGAAATTACATATTCCTACGATATTGTCCGCCCACTTCATATAGTGCATTGGTAATCTGACCTAAACTTGCGACTTTAACGGTTTCCATTAACTCAGCAAATATATTGCCACCTGAAGCCGCTACTTCCTTCAATCGTGTTAATGCATTTTCCACTTGAGTTTCATTCCTCTGCTGGAATTTATGGAGTTCACTAATTTGATGCTCTTTCTCTTCTTTTGTCGCACGAGCAAGCTCCATGGAATCAATCTCTTCTTCTGATGGAGGATTAGGATTTAAATACGTGTTCACACCAATTATTGGTAGTTCTCCAGAGTGTTTTTTCCCTTCGTAATATAAGGACTCTTCCTGGATTTTCCCTCGTTGATATTGTCGTTCCATGGCCCCAAGAACTCCCCCACGGTCATTAATTCGCTCAAACTCTTGTAAAACTGCTTCTTCAACAAGATCTGTTAATTCATCTACAATAAAAGATCCTTGTAATGAGTTTTCGTTTTTGGTTAATCCAAATTCTCGATTAATGATCATTTGAATGGCCATCGCTCGTCGCACCGATTCCTCTGTTGGTGTTGTAATGGCCTCATCATATGCATTGGTATGCAACGAGTTTGTATTATCCTGAATCGCAAGTAATGCTTGTAAAGTCGTACGAATATCATTAAAGTCAATTTCCTGCGCATGAAGCGAACGCCCCGAAGTTTGAATATGATACTTTAATTTTTGACTACGTTCATTCGCACCATATTTATCACGCATTGTAATTGCCCAAATGCGGCGGGCTACACGGCCAATCACCGTATATTCTGGATCAAGCCCATTTGAAAAGAAGAACGATAGGTTTGGTGCAAATTTATTAATATCCATTCCCCTACTTAAGTAATATTCCACATACGTAAATCCATTTGCTAGTGTAAATGCTAGCTGTGTAATCGGATTTGCACCTGCTTCCGCAATATGGTAACCCGAAATAGATACAGAGTAATAATTTCGAACCTCGTTATCAATAAAATACTGCTGAATATCCCCCATCATTCGTAAAGCAAATTCAGTCGAGAAGATACACGTATTTTGCCCTTGGTCCTCTTTTAAAATGTCCGCCTGTACCGTTCCACGTACAACAGCTAATGTTTCTGCTTTCATTTTTTCATATTCTTCCACACTTGGCTCTCTACCTTGTTCTTCTTTAAATTTAGTTAGCTGCTGATCAATGGCAGTATTAAAGAACATCGCCAAAATAATTGGCGCTGGCCCGTTTATTGTCATAGATACAGATGTTTTCGGATCCGTTAAGTCAAAACCATCATATAGTTTTTTCATATCCTCTAGGGTACAAATATTGACACCACTTTCGCCAACTTTCCCGTAAATGTCAGGTCGGTGTGCAGGATCTTCGCCATAAAGTGTCACCGAGTCAAAAGCTGTCGATAATCGTTTGGCATCCTCATTTTTGGATAAGTAATGGAAGCGACGATTGGTTCGTTCTGGTGTTCCCTCTCCAGCAAATTGTCGAGTAGGATCCTCCCCTTTTCGTTTAAAAGGAAATACTCCTGCTGTAAACGGAAATGCACCCGGTACATTTTCTTTTAATAGCCAGGTTAAGCGTTCGCCCCAGTCCGTATATTTGGGGAATGCTACCTTAGGGACTTTTATTCCAGCCAATGATTCGGTAACGATATCCATTTTAATTTCTTTATCTCGAATGTTGAATGTCATGGTTTCTTGATCATATTTTTCTTTGGTTGAATCCCAAGAATCCAGTAATTTCTTCGCCTTCGGATCGAGTTCTTCCTCATACGCTTTTATTTTTTCATCAATTGTGTGTACGATGTCATCCTCATCCAATATATCTTTAGAGCCTTGCAGTTGATACAGTTTTCTAGCAATATCACTTTGTTTCGCTGTGTTTTTGTGGTAATTCCGTACATGTGTTGCAATTTCACGTAAATAGTGACGTCGCTCATTCGTAATAATTAGGTTTTGCTTTTCTGAAATTGTATTACGGTCAAATTTCACTTCTTCGTTCCATTGATACTTTTCGTTCAGTGTATCCACTAACGAGGCAAATAACGCATTCGTTCCAGCATCATTAAACTGACTAGCAATTGTACCGAATACAGGAAAGCCTTCCTTATCTTGATGGAAAAGCATATGGCTTCGCTCGTACTGTTTACGCACTTGATTAAGGGCATCCTCAGACCCCTTTTGTTCAAATTTGTTAATGACAATAAAATCAGCATAGTCAATCATGTCGATTTTTTCTAATTGTGTCGGTGCTCCGAACTCAGCTGTCATGACATACATCGACAAGTTGGTAACTTCTGTAATCGCAGCATCCCCTTGACCAATTCCACTCGTTTCGACAATGATAAAATCAAAACCAGATGCTCGAATAACATCGATGACATCTTGAATCGATTTCGATAATTCACTTCTCGAATCCCGAGTAGCTAACGAACGCATGTATACACGATCAGTAAAAATCGCATTCATGCGAATTCGATCCCCTAATAAAGCACCACCTGTTTTTCGTTTCGTTGGGTCAATCGAAATAATCGCTATTTTTTTATCTGGAATTTCGTTGATAAAACGTCGGATTAACTCGTCGGTAAGGGAGCTTTTACCAGCCCCACCCGTTCCAGTAATCCCTAATACCGGTTTATCGTCGCTTCCCATTTCCTTTAACTCATTCAATACCGCTTGTTTTTCGTCATCATCCACTTCATCATTTTCTATATAGGTGATAAATCGGCCGATTGTTTGACGATCTCCTTGGGCGAGTTTTTCTTTATCCTTATTTAGATCTATTGGTGGGATAAAATCACATTCCTCCAGCATTTGATTGATCATCCCTTGCAACCCATATTCCCTACCATCATCTGGAGAGAAAATACGCGCAACCCCATATTCATGGAGTTCTTTGATTTCGCGTGGAATGATAACACCGCCACCGCCGCCATACACCTTAATATGATCTGCTCCAAGCTCTTTTAGAAGGTCTATCATATATTTAAAATATTCTACATGCCCGCCTTGATAGGAAGAAATCGCAATCCCTTGCGCATCCTCTTGAATGGCAGCGTGCACAACATCTTCTACCGAGCGATTGTGTCCTAAATGAATTACTTCGGCTCCACTCGATTGAAGAATTCTTCTCATGATATTAATGGAAGCATCATGCCCATCAAAAAGACTAGATGCCGTAACAAACCGAACATGGTGTTTTGGTTTGTAGACCTGTACTTGTTCCATTTTCAAGCCCCCTTCTTCATTTTTCAAAGTTGTTTATCGAACCACCCGACACAACGATGGCTTCGTTCGTTTATATTAAATTCAACTTTTGCCATTCTTGTTTTTTACGGATAACTTCCCTGCACGTATAATGGAAAGTAAACCCTACTACTTCCTTTCCGGAAAGCTTACTCTTGAACCGAAAGAGATTGCATTAAATAATGGATTTGCCGATCGATGTACTCCTCAAGCGTGAATTGTTTTTGCAACATCCACCTTCGAAAGCCCCACATTTGCCCTTGGATGAAAATGTTGTTCGCGATGAGTTCGGCATCTTGATCGGATATTTCTACCTTTACGCATGTTTTTATTACCCGCTCCAACATTCCGACCATAGCTCGTTCCTTCTCTAATACATACTCCAACGTATCCTTTTTCAATGACTTCACTTCCTGATACATAATCAACACTTCTTCCTGCATTTCATCCATTAGCTCGAAGTAGGAGCGAATGACATTGATAAAGTTTTCCATGGAAGGCTGCTGCAAATCAATTTTTGCTTCGAGTCGCTCTCGCACTTGTTCGTAAATCGAGTCACAAACTAAGAATAATACATCTTCTTTCGTTCGAATGTACTCATAAAGTGTTCCAATACTAAAACCGGATTCCTTGGCGATTTCCCGTGTTGTTGTCCGATGAAAACCCTTGTCTTTAAAGAGTGAAATAGCACCCTTAATCATTTGGTTACGCCGCTTTTCAATTAACTCCCGATCTTTAACAGAAGAAAGGACTTCATTATCATTCATGCTTCGTCCCCCCTTCCAGTTTCCATTTTTGTAGCCACGTTTTAGCTAATTGATAGGGGTCATCATCCGGATCGATTGCAGGCAAGTCATTTCTTGTTTCGATAAACGTCTTCACATCACGCCATATTTCTTCACGTATAAGTTCATATACTTCTAATTGCTTTTGCTCCGTTCGTTTGACTTTCCCTTCTGAAGTAGCATACAAATAATCTCGATGCGCTTTCATCTTTTCCCATAATTCATCGATTCCTTTGTTTTCTGTAGAAACTGTTTTAACAATGGCCGTTTGATGGTGCTCGGTCATCGTCATCATGACAAGTTCTCTCAGTAGCGCCTTTAACTTCCCAACACCGTGTAAGTCCGCTTTGTTGATAACAAATAAATCGGCGATTTCCATAATACCTGCTTTGAAAATTTGCAAGACGTCTCCACTGTTTGGTGTTAATACAACGGCTGTTGTGTCTACAATTTTCATAATATCTAGTTCTGATTGACCGACACCAACTGTCTCGACGATGACCACATCAAATCCAAATGCATCACATATTCGTACCGCATCCTTGGTTGCACGTGCTAAGCCTCCTAGACTTCCTCTCGTTGCCATACTTCGGATAAACACACCATCATCGGTAAAATGTTCATTCATCCGCACACGATCTCCAAGTAATGCCCCACCGCTGAACGGACTTGTTGGATCCACCGCTATTACAGCTACTGTTTTCCCCTCTGATCGAATATGCGATATTAAGCGATTAACCAATGAACTTTTTCCAGCCCCAGGTGATCCAGTAAGCCCAATATAGATCGCATTTTTTTTCAATGCAAAAACATCACTTAATAGTTCGAGCTTATCCTCATGATCGTTTTCAACTAAGGTGATCGCTTTAGCAAGTCCTCGTATATCCTTTTGCTTAATCCGTTCAACTAAGGCATGCATTTAGAAACTCCCTTTCTACTTCGTTACCATTCTTCCAATGACAAGACGTTGCACTTCTTGTGTTCCTTCATAAATTTGAGTGATTTTTGCATCACGCATATAGCGCTCTACTGGATAATCCTTCGTGTAACCATATCCGCCAAAGACTTGAACCGCTTCTACTGTGATGCGCATTGCAGCATCGCCAGCAAATAGCTTAGACATTGCAGATGCTTTTCCATATGGTAGCCCCTCTGACTCTAACCATGCCGCTTGATAGGTTAAGAGGCGAGCCGCTTCCACTTCCGTTGCCATGTCCGCTAGTTTAAAAGAAATCCCTTGGTTATGTGCGATTGGCTTACCGAATTGCTCCCGTTCTTTCGCATAATTCGTGGACGCATCTAAAGCACCTTGCGCAATACCTAGTGCTTGTGCCGCAATCCCATTTCTTCCACCGTCAAGCGTGGTCATGGCAATTTTAAAGCCTTCTCCCTCTGCTCCAAGTAGATTTTCTTTTGGCACACGACAATTTTCGAAAATAAGCTCGGTTGTTGGCGACGAACGAATCCCCAATTTTTTCTCTTTTTTGCCGAATGTAAATCCTTCTGTTCCTTTTTCGACAATAAATGCGCTAATGCCCTTATGTTTGGCATCTACGTCGGTTTTTGCAAAAACAACGTAAATATCCGCCACGCCACCATTAGTAATCCAAACTTTATTGCCATTTAGTACGTAGTGATCTCCGTCTAATTTGGCTGTTGTCCGCATGGAAGCAACGTCACTACCTGCCCCCGGCTCCGATAATGCATAGGCACCTAACGCCTCACCCGTTGCTAATCGGTGGAGAAAGGTTTTCTTTTGCTCTTCGTTTCCATATTTGTAAATTGGCCAGCTGGCTAGAGATAAATGTGCAGACAATGTTACACCTGTTGATGCACAAACCCGAGACAGCTCCTCGACAGCAATTACATAACTCACATAATCGGAGCCAATTCCTCCATATTCCTCCGGCCAAGGGATACCTGTTAACCCTAATTCAGCCATTTTATCGAAAATTTCTCTATCAAAACGTTCTTCCTCATCTCGTTCTGCTGCGGTCGGTTCCACCTCATTTGTTGCAAAATCACGCACCATTTTACGTAGCATTTCCTGTTCTTCGGTTAATTGAAAGTTCATTGTTTGTTCCTCCTTTAATCATTCAATAGATGTTTGGCAATTACCATATGTTGAATCTCATTGGTTCCTTCATATATTTCCGTGATTTTTGCATCACGGAAAAAGCGCTCTGCTGGATAATCTTCTGTATACCCATAGCCGCCATACACTTGAACAGCTTCGATAGCCGTTTTCATCGCAGTCTTTGAGGCATACATCTTCGCCATGGAAGCTTCTTTGCCACAAGGGATACCTTGTTGGACGAATGATGCAGCACGATAGACTAATAGTTTTGCAGCTTCCACCTCGGTTGCCATATCGGCAAGCTTGAAAGAGATTCCTTGATTATGAGCAATTGGTTTCCCAAATTGTTCACGTTCTTTTGCATAGCTCGCAGCATGTTCAAACGCAGCTTCAGCAATCCCTAATGATTGAGCAGCAATTCCTATACGACCAACATTAAGGTTAGCCATGGCAATCTTAAATCCTTCCCCTTCTTTTCCGAGAAGCTGTTCTTTAGGAACGCGACATTGGTCAAAGCTAAGCTGTACGGTGCTGGACCCATGTAACCCCATTTTCTTTTCCTTTTTACCAATGTGTAATCCAGGTGTATCCTTTTCAAGGATAAACGCGCTAATGCGGTTGGGGTTGGATCCATCTCCTGTACGCGCAAAGGTTACATATGTATCGGCATATCCTCCATTGGTAATGAATATTTTTGATCCATTTAAAATGTAATGATCGCCATCTCTTTTTGCAGTGGTTCTCATTCCTTTCACGTCCGAGCCTGCACCAGGTTCGGTTAATGCAAATGCACCCAAATATTCTCCAGATGCTAATTTAGGGATATAATGATTCTTTTGCTCTTCCGTGCCGAAGTATAAAATCGGATTCGTTCCAACAGATGTATGGACCGACAAAACTACCCCTAATGTCGCACTAACCTTAGATAGTTCATGAATAGCAATAATATAGGATGTATAATCCATCCCTGCCCCTCCATAATTATCAGGAATGGGAATCCCCATTATGCCTAGCTCCCCCATTTGCTGCAAAATTTCTTTTGGGAATCGATCCTCCGCTTCCATTCTAGGGATTTCTTTAGCAACCTCATTCTGAGCAAAATCACGAACCATCTTACGCATCATTGTCTGTTCCTCTGTAAAATGTAGGTTCATTGGAGAACCTCCTTTCTTTGATCGAGTTATAACGAGTTAGACAGGTTATCACCCGTTTCGTGGAAGTTATCGACGTTTGTTTTGCGGTATCAACCGTTTCCCGGGCGGTATCGACGTTCGTTTTGCGTTATCAACCGTTTAACTGGAATTATCGACGTTTGTTTTGTGTTATCAACCGTTTTCCGGCCGTTATCGACGTTTGTTCCGGGGTATCAACCGTTTGACCGGGGTTATCGACGTTTGTTCCAAGTTATCAACCATTTTCCAGGTGTTATCGACGTTCGTT
>NZ_FOHE01000042.1 GCF_900111445.1 Oceanobacillus limi
AGGAAGGCAGCCAAGCATGTTAATCTTGTTAATATAGGAACACACACATTAAGAAAAACATTTGGATATCACCTATATAAGCAAACAGGAGATGTCGCATTGCTTCAAAAGATATTAAATCACTCAGATCCAGCTTTCACATTAAGGTATATAGGTATTGACCAAGATGCCATGAACAAAGCAATAAAAGAGTTTAAAATATAAGCCTATCCATTCATTGGAGGGCTTTTTAGTTTGTCTCTAACCTATTAGTTACACATATTAAATTAACGTGTAACTCATTTTAGTAGATTGTGATAGAATTAGTGGTAATAGGGGGTCTAGCCTTTCGGCTAGTTACACACAATATAAGATATGGGTAATTGAATAACTAATATAATCTATGGGGGAAAAATTATGACTATTAGAGATAATCAACTTTATAGTTTATTGTGTACGGTTGTATCTGATGGAATTAAAAAAGCGATAAATGTTAAAAATGGAAGAACATACCTTCCTAAGCCATATAAATATCCTGAATTGTCAACATTTCCACAAACTGGATTTCCGGATTTAGGTGAAGAATTTAGGGATGACAGAAAGCCTATATCATATTCTTCATTCTTTATGAGGTTTGGAGGTTCAGAATCTGAAATAAAATTGGAAGAATGTGAAGGATATCAGGAATATTATGAATACGCAAGTGAAACTGAATATTTTATAAAACGGTTCAAAACAGAAGGAGAATTTAATTTCTTAGATTCAAATATCAGAAGAATCTTAATAGAATTAATAGAAAGGTATATTTTAGAGTTTGGTGAAGAAAATCAATTTGATCCAGAGTTATTCTTGGAAATATATCTTCCAATTGAATTTGCACTCATAGAGGATGAGTTACCTGTAGAAATTCATATACCTATTTTATTTATAGATTTTGATTTTGATAAATTTAAGATTAATGATGCCCTATCAATTGAAAAAATGTCTGATCAAATGCAAAAGTCGCGTTTAGATATTAAAGATTTTTCGAGACATGTACCTGTACCATTATTGAGTTCCGCAACACACTCTCTGGTTATAAAAGATTTGTATTCAGAGAATGATCATTATCATAAATATGGAAATACTTATACTAGACCAGAAGCATACCCTCTTCCAGTAATTGATAATTACTTCAATGCAATTAGAATAGTAAGTGGATTGAAAACAGGTTACTGTCAGTTAATTGCCTTGCCTAAAGGGTGGACATACAATTATAGTTCTGATTTGATACCTTTAAAAGGTACTTCAATTAGAGAGTATCCATATGGCTTTGAAAATTATCGTTGGCTTCAACCTGTTGAGAAGTTAACTAGTGAAACAGTAGAAGAAGTGAGTAGTGTTTTCAAAGGGCTACAAGATGTGAATGATAGGAAGATAGAACACGCTACATACAGATTAAAAGAGTGCTATTTAAGAAAGAATGAGGAAGATGCTGTAATCGATGCAATAATTGCGTTAGAAACTTTATTAAGTGATGGAGATAGAGGAGAAATCACGCATAAACTTGCTCTTCGTGCAGCTTTTCTACTACAAAAATCTCCACTAATTGAGCATCATCCACTTGAAATTTTTAGGAATATTAAAGCTATTTACTCTTTTAGGTCTGCCATTGTTCATGGTAGCACTAAAATTAGTAGTAAGAGAGAAATAAAGGTAAATGATGAGGTTAAGATACCAGCTTTGGAACTAGCAATAGAATATGTAAGAAATTCTATACTTGTCTTAGTTCAAAACCCCGAATATTTAGTTGCTAGTAAAATTGATGAGAATTTAATATTAACAAAATAATAAAATTAAGATAAATGGCAGACAAATGGCAGAAAAAAAGCAGAGCATGTACAAATAAATACGATATGATTGTATCGTAGGAAAGTTTATAAGAAGGCACTCATGAATAATAGAGGTGCCTTTTTTTCTATGGGCAGAAGTTTTTGGGATAACGGAACGTTGGTGGGGACGTTCAATATATGAGGTGATTGAAATGAAAGTAAAAGATCATCTAAGTAAACAACAACATGAAAAGATGAAATCTAAATATAAAAATCATAAGCCTGAACGAATAGATTGGCATGATTTGATGGGTATGAATCGAGATACGTATAAGCGTGGTCGAGGCGGGGCAATTAGAAGAAGATGAAAAGCCAAACCACCCAAAAGGTGGTACTAGAAAAATTTTGATGCATCTTGATTAATGAAGATGCTCCATGCTAAGTATAGTAAACCTAAACCAATTATAGCAGCAATAATTGTTATGGCTAGATTCTTAATTGGTTCAAGTATAGCCTTTAAAATATTCATTGCTTCACCTCCGTTTGTTTTGTATTCGACATTATTATGTAAAACCCTTTATTTTTGCAGGAGATTTTTATTATTTGTCGAAGTAGTTAGGGAATCGAGAGGAGTTGAAAGTACATTTGGAAATTAATGATTATATAAATATTGGAATAAATTTACTACTAATGATGATAACTCTTGGGGCGGTTATATATGCTAAAAAAAGTCTGTTAGCAAATGATGCCCCAAGAATATTGGTAACTAACTATCAAGAGAAAATATCTCGTAACGATGATGATCATTTTGAAGCAAGAGTAAGAGTTAAAAATTTTGGTAATGGAGTAGCTGTAAAAACATTCTTGTTATTTATTACGGATGATAGAGGTGTTAAACATTATTTTCTATCAAAGCCTATTGTGTCCTTGGAAAGTAAGTGCGAAGCAGAAGCAGAGATAATATTAAGTAAAGATGATATTTCCCACGAAATGATAAATTCTATTTCAGATAAGAAAAAACCCGCAGGGGCATTTTTGATATCACAAGACTTTTTTAATAACCTTTATTATTCTTTTATCAGCTTAGCCCAAGATGATAGTCATCTGAAGGATTTTTCTGTCCCTATAAGACAAGTTTCTAAGTTTCATCCAATATATAGATTTATAAGAGGTTTTATTAAAAAAGCTAATAAACAGAAAAACACATACACGCATCGGATAGGCAGGAAAAACTCTAAAATGCTTAAAGAATTAGAACAAATGATGGGTGGAAATACTAATATATAATGAACTGACACCTCAAACGAGGTGTCTTTTTATTTTGGTGGTGATCTATATCGCTGAATACAAAACAAAAGAACAACAAATAAACTTCTACAACTCAAAAGAGTGGAAGTTAAAAAGAGAAGACATAAAGAAGCGTGACAATTATGAATGCCAATGGTGTAAAGAAGAAGGATTTGTAACGGTAGCAGGTGGCTTAGATAAGAATGGTAATGAGGTAGTACTGGAAGTTGACCATATTAAAGAACTGGAAGATCATCCTGAGTTAGCATTAGAAGATGATAATCTTAGAACATTGTGTAAGGACTGCCACAATAAAAGGCATGAACGATTTAATTACAAAGCAAGTAAAAAGGAAAAGAAATGGGACGATGAATGGTGGTAAGGAGATGGAACGTGATGATAGTTTACAAGCTTATCTATATGCAATGCTTTATTTGTTTGGTGGTGTAGATTTATCCCATACAAATGACCAGACGGTAAAAGTAATAAGTAAAGTTGAAGGAGATAAAACGAACAAGATAGTTTATCATCCTTCTTTCTTTGATGAAATGCATAGTTACAAATAAATAGACCCCCCGGGTCAAAAATTTCGCAAAATAACTTTCATTGGGAAACCGGTGCATGGGCTCAATTCTGCAGTTGTATCGAGATATGAGTACCCTCCCCTCCCCC
>NZ_FOHE01000005.1:0-129623 GCF_900111445.1 Oceanobacillus limi
AAATCAAAGCTCAGCCCGTAAGAATCGACGTTCAACCGGAAAAATCAACGCTTCCCCCATAAGAATCAACCTCCCCCACTCCCACCTAACACGCCCCATTATCCATACTGCGTAAAAACCACATCTATGGTACAGTAATTAATAGATGCTTTTATTAAAGAGAGGATATTTAAAATGAGTAAAACCGTAGTTTTAGCAGAAAAGCCTTCTGTTGGTCGGGATATTGCCCGTGTTCTCCATTGTACGAAAAAGGGCAATGGCTTCATGGAAGGTTCTAAATATATTGTTACATGGGCGTTAGGTCATCTGGTGACACTAGCTGACCCAGAAGTGTATGATGATAAATACAAAACTTGGCGTCTAGACGATTTACCGATGCTACCGTCTAATTTGAAGTTAGTCGTTATGAAAAAGACTGGAAAGCAGTTTAGTACTGTTAAGCAACAGCTAAATCGTCAAGATGTGAAGGAGATTGTGATCGCAACGGATGCTGGACGTGAAGGGGAGTTAGTAGCTCGTTGGATTATCGAAAAAGCTCGAGTGAAAAAGCCAGTGAAGCGATTATGGATTTCATCTGTTACGGATAAAGCGATTCGTGATGGATTTAATCAATTGAAGCCTGGAAATAAGTATGAAAACCTATATGCTTCTGCAGTAGCTAGATCGGAAGCGGACTGGTATGTGGGCTTAAATGCAACCCGAGCATTAACAACGAAATTTAATGCTCAGTTATCGAGTGGACGAGTGCAAACCCCAACACTTGGTATGATTGCGGCAAGAGAAAAAGAAATCCAAGAATTTAAGCCGAAGAAATTTTACGGAATTGAAGCCAAAACAAATCAAGGCATTAAATTTACATGGCAGGATGCAAAAAATAATCAGCGAATTTTTTCCAAAGATAAAGCAGATGGGCTTCTAGAAAAAGTAAACGGAAAGCCGGCTAACGTTGTAAAAGTAGATAAGAACTTTAAGAAAAAACATGCACCACAGTTATACGATTTAACCGAATTACAACGGGATGCGAACCGTATCTTTGGTTTTTCAGGAAAACAAACATTATCGATTATGCAAAAGCTATATGAGCAGCATAAAGTGTTGACTTATCCACGAACGGATTCACGGTACATCTCAACGGATATTGTTCCGACACTAAAGGATCGGGTAAAAGCTTGTGGAGTCGATCAGTATGCAAATGTTGCTAGAAAAGTAATGCGTCGCGAAATCAAGCTTCCTAAGTCTGTAGTAGATAATGCAAAAGTAAGTGATCACCATGCAATTATTCCAACTGAACAGTCCGTTGTATTACAAGACTTGAATGACAAAGAACGGAAAATTTATGACTTGGTTGTTAAACGTTTCTTAGCAGTACTGTCAGAGCCATATGAATACGAGCAAATGGTCATTCATGTGGAGATTGGTTCGGAAACATTTACAGCGAAAGGGAAGGTAGTCAAGAAACAGGGCTGGAAGGAAGTATATGATAATCGTATGAACGATGAGGATGCAGTCGACGACCAGCGCCTTCCTGTAGTGAAACAAGGGGATACATTTTCGCCCGTTAAGGTAGGACTTACATCTGGTGAGACCAAGCCGCCTGAACGATTCACAGAGGGAGCTTTATTACAAGCGATGGAAAACCCAGCTCGCTTTATGAATCCTGATGAAAAACATCTTGTTGGAACATTAAACAAAACTGGTGGTATCGGTACTGTTGCAACGCGTGCAGATATAATAGAAAAGCTATTTAATACAAACTACATGGAAATGAAAGGGAAGCACATTTTTATTACCTCTAAAGGAAAACAGCTTCTTGAATTAGTTCCAGAAGACCTACGCTCGCCAGCCCTAACGGCAGAGTGGGAGAAAAAGCTAACGCAAATTGCTGAAGGTAAATTAAACAAAAATAAATTTATTGCTGAGATAAAAGATTATACAAAAGAAGTGGTGCAAGAGATTAAGGCAAGTGATACTAAATTCAAGCATGATAACATGACCGGAACGAAATGCCCGGAATGTGGAAAATTAATGCTTGAAGTAAACAATAAGCATGGACGAAGGCTTGTTTGTCAAGACCGATCTTGTGGCCATAAGAAAAACATTGCCAAAAAAACGAATGCTCGTTGTCCGAATTGCCATAAACGATTAGAACTCCGAGGTGAAGGAGAAGGTCAAATGTTCACCTGTACATGTGGACATCGTGAAAAGCTTTCGACGTTCAATGAAAGGAAGCAACGAGAGAAGAAGCAGAAAGTCTCTAGAAAAGACGTGAATAAATACTTGAAAAAGCAAGATGACGAATTTACCAATAATGCATTAGCAGATGCGTTGGCTAAATTGAAGAAATAAAGTGAAACGGCATTCAGTGGGGCTATATTCCCCACTTCCCCTCTTTGCCTCAGAGAATTGAAGTGGGGGGGAATTACTGCCTGTTACATGCAAGATAAATTTCAAAATCATGATTAAAATCGTTCGATAAATATGGTAAACTTGTTTTACTAAATATTTTAACATTTTATTCACACACCAAAAGAGATGCAGAAGCTGTATATCTTTTGGTGTTCTTGTTTAGGAGGAGAAAACACATGTCAAGTAATGAAGAATTGCAACGAGCAACAGGGGAAAAAGAGGTCCATAAGCTCGATTTCCGACTTGGTGCATTTGGAGCAGCTGTACCATTGGTATTTTTCGTCGTATGGGCGATATCCATTAGTGTACTAAAACTATCATCTGAAATTGGCCTTGTCTTAGGGGCTGTAATTGGATTAACATTGGGGTTATTTTTTTGTAAGAGCAAATGGGCCGATTATGCGCAAGGTTTGTTTGATGGACTAGCCCAACCAGTTGGTGTGATCGCCATGGTTGCGTGGTTTTATGCAGGAATGTTTGCACAAGTTCTTCAGGTTGGTGGACTTGTTGAGGGGCTTGTATGGGTTGGATCGGTAACAGGTGTAGAAGGGGGATTATTTGTAGCCCTTACCTTTTTATTAGCTGCTGTGTTTTCAACGGCTGTTGGTACTGGTTATGGTACGACCGTAGCTTTTTGTACGTTAATGTTCCCAGCAGGGGTTGCCGTTGGTGCGGATCCAATTATGTTATTTGCGGCGATTTTAGCTGGGGCCGTATTTGGGGATAATCTAGCACCTGTATCTGATACGACAATTGTTTCAGCTACGACACAGGATGCGGATGTGCCGGGAGTTGTCCGGTCTCGTTTTAAATATTCGATAGTTGCTGCTGTGCCAGCTATGATTCTATTTGCGATTTTCGGTGGTGCAAGTGAAGCGTTACAAACCGAACAAGCCGCATTAGATGCAATGATTGAATCAACCAGTCCTGGTGGTCTTGTGATGTTGATTCCTTTTGCCGTTGTACTTATACTTGCTTTATCTGGTCAACATTTAATCACTTCCTTAACTTGGGGAATTATTACAGCTATTCCGACGATTGTTTTCTTAAATCTTGGAGAATTTACGGAAATCATTAGCTTTAACCCAGATTCTGATGCCATTGTTGAAGGTGCGTTGGTTGATGGGATTACCGGTTACGTGAATATGGCAATTTTAATTTTACTTATCGTAGCTGCTGCACATTTACTTCGCTTGGGTGGAACAATGGCAGCTATAACGAATGGTCTTGTCAAATGGATTAAGAACTCTATTCGACGTGCCGAGCTTGCCATTTGGGGAATTGTCGCCTTATTGAATAGTGCGATCACCATCAATACCGCTGCAGAAATTGCGGCAGCCCCATTTGTAAAAGAGTTGGGAGAAAAGTATAAAATTCATCGCTACCGTCGAGCGAATATGCTAGATGCCGTAACATCAGCATTGGGGTATATTTTCCCATGGGGTGCACCAGTGTTATTAGGTTGGTCTACAATTAACATGATGCGCGATGAGTATGCTTGGTTACCGGTTGTACAACCAACAGAAGTATTCCCGTTTGTTTTCCAAGGCTGGTTCTTAGTAATTGTCATGCTTGTAGCAGCCTTAACAAGCTGGGGATTACGCTATGAAGGAAAGAATGGGGAAGAAGTAAAAGATGCACCAAAAGAATAAGGAACAATAAATTACCTTAAGGGAATTCTCCAGTGTGTGAGGATTCCCTTTTCTTAAGAGAAAATTCTCCGCATGGTTTAAATTCGTAACTTCGATCACTTAATAGTATAATAGATTTAGTAAATTGGTAATTTTTGATATTTAGGAGTGCGGTACATATGGCAAGTGAAGTCATACTATTGGTTGATGACGACCCAGACATGAGAGAAATTCTTCGTGTCTACCTACAAAAGAATGGATATAAAGTGATCCTCGCCAAAGATGGGATAGAAGCTATTGAAGTATTAGAACTACATCATCCCGACCTAATCATCCTAGATGTTGTTATGCCTAAGCTAGATGGTTTTGAAGTATGTCAGCATATTCGAAAGAAATCAGAAGTCCCGATTTTGTTCCTTAGCTCGAAAGAAGAAGACATGGACAAAATACTAGGCTTGGGAGTTGGTGGGGATGACTTTATCTCAAAAACAACAAGTCCCGCTGTAATTGTCGCAAAAATAAAAGCACATTTACGTCGGAACCGAATCTTTCCAACTACCCAAAATAGAGACCATAAACCAGTAAAGAAGCCATCTGTATTGGTGTATCCAGGCTTAGAAATAAATTTAGATAGTACGACAGTTAAATTAAACGGAACCATTGTTAAGCTAGCAGCAAAGGAGTTTCAAATTTTAAGTCTACTAGCACAAAATCCGGAACGTGTGTATAGTGTCGAAAAATTATTCGAGTTAATCTGGGGTGAAGATAGTTTAGGAGATTATCGAACCGTAATGGTACACATTAGTAATTTACGAAAAAAAATCGAAGCCAACCCCGACGAACCTATGTATATACAAACCATTCGAGGAATTGGTTATAAGTTCATCGATAAATCGAAAGAATAGTATTTGGATCGGTTAAAAATTCCCTAACGTCATTTATACTTAGCCCGCTATTCTTTGCTTCGATGATTAACGCCACCCATTCCTCATCGATTTTCTCCCATTCCATAATCTTTTCTATCGCTTCAACATTTTGTTCTCGCAACATGAAAATTCCCCCTTTTCCTCACTAGATTAAGCATAATTGTTTGAATTAAAGTTCTGTTTAAAATAATTTAAAATTTACTTAAAACTTGCTTAATAGGATGGTTGAAATGGAAAAAATACCAGGTTATCAATTGATGAACCAAAAAATAGAAGGCGAAAATTGGCGTCTATATAGAGCGTTTTCCAAGGACGATCAACGTGTTGTAGGTGTAAAAGAGATCATCAATAGCTTCTCGACTGAATATGCTGTTGCGGAAACGATTCACGAGTATCACTTAACGAAGGGATTATGTGATATTGCTATCCTTCATCCAGAAAGGTTGGAAAGAGTGGGGGACAAGGCCTTTATTATTACGGATTATGTGGATGGAAATACGCTAATGGACTGCCTTAGTAAAAACGGTGCAATGGATATTCCTACGTTTCTTCGAATGGCAATTCAGCTTGCTACAAATGTAGAAAAAGTACATCAGAAACATATCATCCATAAATCCCTACATCCCAAGAATATCCTACTGGAATCAAAAACAAATCAGATTATATTAACTGCTTTCTACCAATCAACAACCTTAACGAACGAAAGACCATTTCCTCATATCAGCCCTTACCAGCTAAAAGGGAAAGTTGCTTATATGTCACCAGAGCAAACAGGGCGCATGAATCGGAATATGGATTATCGAACGGATCTATATGCTCTGGGCGTTATTTATTATGAGATGATAACTGGTAAGTTACCATTTGATCTATCCAATCCATCGGAAATGATTCATGCACATATAGCGAAAAAGCCGAAGCCACCAAACGAGATTCATGTGAACATACCAAAGATTATTTCAGACATCATTTTAAAGTTGATGGCGAAAAATCCCGATGAACGGTATCAAAGTGTATCTAGCTTACGATTGGATTTACAAAAATGCTTTAAAGAACTCCATCAACGAGGAGTGATAGAATCTTTTGAGCTGGATACACACAGTCAAAAGCGGATGCTGGATAAGCCAAGTAAATTATATGGGCGAAACGAAGCAATAAGAAAAGTGATACAAAAATTTGATGATGTGCAACGTGGATCGAAGGAGTTCATTCTTGTTCCCGGACCTTCTGGGATGGGGAAAACTGCTTTAGTACATGAAATACACAAACCCTTAGTACGAAACAGTGGATATTTTATTTCTGGAAAGTTTGTAAAGCTCAAGAATCAAGTTCCCTATTCCCCTTTAATTGAAGCATTTCAAGGCTTAATTAATCAGGTATTAACCGAAGGGGCAGACCGAATCGAGAAATGGAAGAGGTTAGTAGAGAGTGAGCTAGGAGCTTATGCAAGGGTGATAGCAAGCTTTGTTCCAGAAATTAAGTGGATCATTGGCTCTCAACCTAGCCTCCCTGATTTACCTCCACAAGGTGTCCATAATCGGTTTCGGCAGGCAATAAAAAAGTTTGTCAGTGTTTTTGCTCAAAAAGAACATCCACTCGTTTTGTTTATCGATGATTTACAGTGGGCGGATGCAGCAACATTAGAACTACTAGACTATTTATTAAGCAATTCTGATATTCAACATGTACTCGTGATCGGTGCGTATAGGCAGGATGAAATAGAATTCGGACATCCGTTTGAAGCAATGCGAGCAAAGCTAGCGGAAAAAACGATACATGCTGTCGAAATACCTGTCACCCCGTTACAGTCAGAGGATATTAGACAATGGGTGAACGAATCGCTTTCCGCGAATGAAGAAGATGAAGATTTTATCGTGGCATTTATGACTCGTGTTACCAAAGGAAATCCTCTATATATGGTGCAACTGTTCCAAGCACTCCACGATGAATCGATTCTATTTTTTGAATCAAGTACAGCGAACTGGAAGGCGGATCTAACGAGGCTGAAACAGCTTTCGATTAACGATAGTATTGTCGCTTTCATGATAAAACGTATGGAAAAACTAGAGAATGATACAAAGTCTATTCTTCAATATGCAGCTTGCTTTGGGAATCAATTTGACTTAAAATCTCTAGCGCTTCTAACGGGAAATAATTATGTGGAAACGGCTCGCATGCTTTGGGAAGGCTTGAATGAAGGCTTGATCATACCGATTGATCCTAGCTATAAATGGGTATATCCTGACGAAGGGATGTCTTTCATTGATTCGAATCCTCCAACCTATATGTTTCTCCATGATAAGGTACAGCAAGCGTTTTATATGACATTGTCTGAACAAAAACGATTGGAGACGCATTTAAACATTGGAAAGGAATTAGTCCAACGCTATTCAAATGAAAAAATAGAGGATCATATTTTTGAGATCGTGAATCATTTAAACATAAGCAGGGATCAATTAAGTGACCAAGATAGATTTGACTTAATTGATTGGAATTATGCCGCAGGAGAGCGTGCGAAAAAGAGTGCAGCTTTTAAAGCAGCATTAGAGTTTTTTAGAATTGGACATGAGCTCCTTCCAGATGATTCTTGGAAAAGACATTATGAAACGACGTTTAACGTGTTATTAGGTCTAGGGGAGACACTCTACTTAAATCATCTGTTTGAGGATGCTGAAAAAATATTCGATGAGCTATTGGACCAAGCCAATTCCCGATACGATCAACTAACCGTTTACAACTTGAAGATAAACTTATATACACATATTCACGAAGTAGAGAAGGCCGTAGATACCGGTTTAGAAGGTATGAAATTATTTGGCTGGAAAATTCGCAAAAATCCAAGTAAATTAGCAGTTGGAATGGAATTGTTGCGAACAAAACTGGCTTTAGGAAAGAAAAGTACGGATGATTTATTAGCTCTGCCACCTGTACAAGAAAAGGATCATCGTCAAGCGATGCGTACATTAATAAATAGCAATGGCCCTGCGTATCATGTCAATCAAAATTTAGCAACGGTATTCATGCTTCGAGCGATTCGTTTTATGCTGAAATATGGTGATATGGACGTTTCCGCACTTGTGTATAACAATTATGCGTTAACGTTAAGTGCTGGTTTTCATGATTACGAGGGGAGTAGTCGATTTGGAAAACTAGCGATTCAACATACAGAAAAATACCAGGATACAAGCTTGAAGGCTCGCGTGAACTTTGTCTATGGTAGTTTTGTCAGCCATTGGAAACAACACGTGAAATATAATGTTGACTATTTGGAACGGTCCCAGCAAATGTGTGTGGAATCTGGAAACCTTCACTTAGCCGGAGCAGCTGGGGCGTTTATTGGCTTGCTTCATTATATGAAAGGGGATAAGTTAGGTGATGTCAAAAAAGGAATCGACAGGCAATTAGCTTTTGCAAAACAAAACGAGTATGTACTAACGGATAATTTTTTGTCTGAGATTACGAGTTGGATTGAAATACTTTCCAAGAAAGACTCGCCAATCATTTGGGATTATCCAGACTTTGAGGAAGACATCCCAGCAACCATTATGCATTACACGATTCGCTTGCAGATGACGTATTTATTTGGTGCAGAACAAGAAGCTAAAAAAATTATGCAGAAAGTAGATCATCTTGTACATCAAACCCATGTACTTTTAATTACACCAGATTACTATTATTATCATGGGCTGTGGGTAACAAAGCTACTTCAAAATCAGCTAATCAAGCGTTCTGTCGGAAGGAAATTAATAAAAAGAGATTTAGCCAAGCTAAGAAAATGGGCAAGACAATCCCCGTCAAACTATAATCACAAATATTTGTTGGTGAAAGCAGAGTGGGACAGGCTTGCTAAGAAGGATCCTATTGCAGACTATAATAAATCGGTAGAAGCTGCAATTGAAAATGGATTCCTACAGGATATCGCGATTGCCAATGAATGTGCCGGTAATTACTTTCAAAGGAAAAATATAAAAACAGTTGCCACTACTTATTTAACGGAAGCATATGCTGCATATCGTAACTGGGGTGCAGAACGAAAAGCCTTTTTACTGCATCAGGACAATAAGGAATTTATTGATCGTCGAAAAAAATCGGCAGAAGGTAATGGTGAAGGATTGATCGATACGCAAGCAGCACTTAGGGCAGCTGCAGCAATCTCAGATGAAATTAAATTGGATCAAGTCTTAGCAAAATTAATGGATATTGTCCTGCAAAATGCTGGAGCAGAGTACGGATGTCTCGTCCTTAAACGAGATCAACGACTTCAAGTAGCAGCATCTAATGACACTACCAATGGGGTACAGGTTTTTGAAAAGCTGAAACAAATCGAGCATGTTGCACTTCCGCTATCGATTGTAACGTATGTAGATCAACGCCAAAAAGCCGTTGTATTAGATGACGTGATCCATCAAGGAGATTTTGCACATGACCAATATATTAAGCGGAAGAGAGCAAAATCGGTCCTATGTATGCCGATTTTATACCAAAATCAACTAACTGGGATTCTTTATTTAGAAAATAATCAGTCCACCCATGTGTTTACGCATGATCGAATGGAATTTCTAACTGTGATTGCTTCACAAGCAGCCATTGCGATTGAAAATGCAAATTTGTATGCTAACTTAGAGGAAAAAGTAGCGAAGCGGACCGAACTCCTTTATGAAGCCAACATAAATTTACAGCAAGCTAACGAATCCCTTGCAACGTCAGAAGAAAATAGACGGCGGCTGGTTTCCAACATCACACATGACCTAAGATCTCCTTTAGCAACTGTAAAGGGATATATGGATATCCTGTTAGACGGATTCATTGATCGTCCAGAGCAACAACAACAATATCTTCGAGCAGCAAAATCACGTCTAATATCTTTAGATGGTTTGGTACAGGATTTATTTGACCTGGCTAAGCTCGAATCAGGTGACATTTCCCTTGGGTTGGAAGTGCTGTCCATAGATAAACTATTTCACCATCTATGCTCACATGTGGAATGGGAAATTCAAAAAGCTGGATTAGACGCTGTAAGGGAAATTAAATGTGATAATAAAGATTCCCCTTTGGTAGAAGTAGATGTTACGCGCCTCGAACAGGTGATGACGAATCTTGTATCGAACGCAATTCAACATATGGAACATGGGAAAATATACATGATACTTGATCGGAAAGATAAACAGGAAGTAACAATTGCCATTAAGGATGAGGGAGTAGGAATCCCGGAATCGGAGCAATCGCTAATATTTGATCGTTCCTATACGAATAGAAGATTAACGAAAGAAAAGGGAAATGGACTAGGACTTGCAATAACGAAAGAGATTATCCAACTACACAATGGCAAGATTTGGGTTGAAAGTAAAGCGGGAGAAGGAGCGACGTTTTTCTTTACGATTCCAGTGGTGGAATTTGCAAGCGAACCGATAGTTCAATCTATATATACGAAGATGCATTAAAAAGGGCTTTAAGAGGTTTCTTACTTCTTGAAGACCTTTTTCTTATTTGTTTGATTTTATTCTGAAATGGGAATAGTGGGGGATATATTATCTTTCTAGTCTGAACTAAAATAAAAGCATGTTCTCTCAGTTTAGTGGAATGAATTTTAACTGTCGGGACAATATTAAACAAAGTGCTACCAGTTCGTAACAAATCTATTGAGAAGGAGGCGATCGTGATGGAAAATAAAGACCTATTACCAATTCAGTTAGAATGCACCATGCTTTTTCAAACCAATCCATTCATGGTTGAAACGGTTGAAGGAATCGGAAAGCTTCTAAACCGAAGTTATGATGAGTTAGTACCTATTTTAAATCTTCTCGTCAAACAAGGAATCATTCAAAACCTTGGGGATAACGAAAATCCGCGATACCGATACAATGAACCGGCAATTACTACGGAGATTGATTTAACAGGAACTGTGAAAAAAGCATGAGTCATAATGAAAATTTAGTAAAAGAATTACAATCGGTATATGCGGAAAAATATGAACTTTCAACGATTATTACAGATAAAAATGGAGAAGTCTTATCAGGTAAAGAAGGGAATAACCCTTTATTTAATACACTATATGAACATTTGGAAGAGAATCTATTAGATAAAATCAAACAAGCCGAAGCCTATTCGTGGTCACATTCTACTCCCTATATATATGATCTGTGGCCAGGTATTTACACCATTGTCGCACCTATTGAATGGGAGCATGGAGAAAATTTTTATCTTTGGGCTGGATTAATGATTGAAGAGAACACAGAGAATTTGGTAAAAGCTCAATTACATTCCGATATAGAGTGGAATAAAGTTTTGGACGAAACCCCTATCCTAACGCCAAAGCGAAAACAAAGATGGCTCGATGGAATGAAAAAGCTAGCTAATCTATTATCACTATGCTATAAAGATTTAGATGAAGCGTCCTTTTACAACAAACAAAATAAGTTATTTCAACATGCAACCCAGGCTGGGAATTCCATCGAATTATTTTTTGAACGCTTTATTTCTACACACCCTGATTTTGAATTTCTTGGAATAGCCAGTCCTTCCACTGAAGATATGTATAAAATAAAACACGTGTATGGTGAAAAGATTCAACCTCTTCAAGGATTAACGTTTTCTCCTGGGGAGGGATTTTTAGGACGTATTTTAATAACCGATAAGCATGAATTCTGGGAAAATGTAGACAAGGATCCTCGTTCCATTTTATTTAAACGACATCATGTTTATCCGAAGTCGTTTTTTTGTATCCCATTAAAGAATGATCAAGGAATAATCGCCTTACTTTTTGGGGGAAGTTATTCCCGTGTCAACTTTTCAAAGAAAAGCATGGAGTTGGCAAAGACATTAGCAACGATTGTGCAAACAGGGTTTTTATTTCAAGAATTATCCCAAGAAAATATCATCCAAAAGAATCGCCTTACTTCATTAATCGAAATAAGTAAGCTGATGGCAGCTACTCCAGATTACAAGC
Organism: Oceanobacillus limi; assembly: GCF_900111445.1. Taxonomy (GTDB): domain Bacteria; phylum Bacillota; class Bacilli; order Bacillales; family Amphibacillaceae; genus Ornithinibacillus; species Ornithinibacillus limi. The sequence continues at coordinate 11,907 of NZ_FOHE01000005.1, forward strand.
GAATCATATACATATTGGTGGATATTAGCTTGAACTTGATAGAAGGGGTCTTTTCAGCAGTTGTTCTAAAAGATCCAAAAAGCGAACAGGTAAAAATTGTTTCTCGTGGAAGTCCCGAACGTGACCTTGGGGAATATGCTAAAGAAGTTTTAGACCGTTATAGGAGTCGTTCCGTATCGACTGACCACATCGAAATTTCTACTCCGAGTATTGAAATATCGAATGGAAAGCTGCTTATTGAATGTCCGCTTTGTTATCGCGATAATATTTTAGGAGTATTATGTGTTGGAACAAATGCAGAAGAGAAACATCAAGTGGAGGAGCATATGAGCTTTTTGCAAACTTTAGCAATTATTGGTGGGATTTCCCTACAGCTTGTGGAACAAGGAGAAGGAAGTAGGATGGATAAAGAAGTCGATTTTCTCTCTCGTGCTATTGAACAGTTTGAAAAAGATGCTTATAAGAAGATAGAAGACGCTGCAAAGATAGCAAAAGAATTTTCATTAAGACAAGGACTTCCACTTACTCTGGTTCAAGACATTACAAATGCTTGTCGTTTAGCAGTTTATTCGCCTAATTTCCTAAGAGAGGTATTTTTAGATACGAACATTGCTGAGGTAATTGAGGAAGGGAAGAAGCTTATTCATCGTCAAGCGGAATGGACAGAAGCAAATTCAAGTGCCCAAATTTTTGCTTTGGTACAGGTTTATCTAAAGGGAGAGTTAGATGCGTTTGTAAATGAAATGGATCAAAAAGTCGGTATCATTGAGGAGTTTTATCAATATCTTCAAGAAACACAAGTCCTTGAAGAAGAAATTACAATTTCAGCCCCGGTCGATCCAGTTGATAAAATAGATTCGATTACGAGTACGATTAAAGAATTGAAGTTATCACCAAGAGAGCAGGAGGTGCTTGATTTAGTTATTCAAGGTCTAAATAACAAAGAAATAGCGGAACAGCTTTATATTAGTGGACATACCGTAAAGAATCACGTTACAAAAATCTTTCAAAAGCTTGAAGTCCCTGATCGAGCCCATGCAATTTCTAAAGTTTATCGACTAAAACATAGTTCTGGCTAACGTGAAGAGAATAATCACATGTAAAACCCGCACGTCGTTTCGTTCGGGTTTTTTTAACATGGTTGGTAGGAAAGCTTCATAATTGTAATGATCGCCCCATCCCAAGTGTGACCACCCCAAATCCAATATAAACGACCCATCTCGGAGTGCGACCATCCCATTTTGTTTCCCACCATCCAACCACAAAAACCAATCTCCTAAAGGCTTTTCCCTCTCCCTCCCAGCCTCTCTAGCCATCAGTCCTATAGGAATAAATCCCATTGTGCCGGGTATAGGAACGGTGTCCTATGTCGTAAGCCTGCAAAGAACAGGAATGGTGGGGGATATTTTCAAACCCTAAAACAATGCATAATAAGGACATAAGTTGGTCAGCAAATGCTACGCCAACCCAAACTAACAGGAGGTGCTGAAGATTAAGTTAATCAACGTCAACACGGATCAAGTGATTGCTGAGGATGTAAAACCTGCTTATTCCTTTTGGAAAAGATTGAAAGGATTAATGGGAACCAAACGTTTACCTGAAAGTACAGGTCTTCATCTAAAACCTTGCCCATCGATCCATACGTTCTTTATGAAATATAGCATTGATATTTTATACCTGAATACCAATAGTGAGATCGTCGGAATCGAAGAAAGCTTGGAACCTGGAAAAATCGGCAAACGATTTGCCAATGTAAAATCAGTTATTGAACTTCCGGCTGGCACGATTAATCGTACTTCACTAAGTATTGGACAGGCAGTAGCATTAAAAAAATAAAACGATATTCATCTAAAAAGGAGAAACCAAATATGTTAAACAAAATCAAAGGCTTATTTGTTGAAGAAAAAGGACAAGGAATGACAGAATACGGACTAATCTTAGGTCTAATTGCAGTCGGAGTAATTGCCGTACTTGTAACATTAGGTGGAGAAATTAAAGCAGTATTCGAAGGAATTACAGGTAAATTCACTCCAGCTGAATAAGAAACAATTCCATTAAACAATGCTTAATCGCGAGCCACGGAAAACGTTGTGTATTTCCTCATGCGACATCCAAAAAAATTTATATCTAAAAAGGAGAAACAAATATGTTAAACAAAATCAAAGGCTTATTCGTAGAAGAAAAAGGACAAGGAATGACAGAATACGGTCTAATCTTAGGTCTAATTGCAGTAGGAGTAATCGCCGTACTTGTAACATTAGGTGGAGAAATTAAAGCAGTATTCGAAGGAATTACAGGTAAATTCACTCCAGCTGAATAAGAAACAATTCCATTAAACAATGCTTAATCGCGAGCCACGGAAAACGTTGTGTATTTCCTCATGCGACATCCAAAAAAATTTATATCTAAAAAGGAGAAACCAAATATGTTAAACAAAATCAAAGGCTTATTTGTTGAAGAAAAAGGACAAGGAATGACAGAATACGGTCTAATCTTAGGTCTAATTGCAGTCGGAGTAATCGCCGTACTTGTAACATTAGGTGGAGAAATTAAAACAGTTTTCCAAGACCTAGTAGGTAAATTACAAAGCTCAGGAACAGATACAACTACGCCATAATAGAATTAGTTTAAAAATGCATGAGGATCCTATGTTTTCGTAGGATCCTTTTCCAAAGAAAATCAAACCATGAATGAAAGGATGGACAAGATGATTGATATTTTTCTCTTCATCATATTAGCAATCTGTGTTACTACCGATCTAAAAAGCCGCATGATTTATAACAACGTGATATATCCTGCTTTACTCATGACATTCATCTTCCATTTCGCTACGGGCGGATGGGACGCTCTTAGCCATTCTTTCATTGGTTTTTTGATTGGCTTTGGCTTATTGCTTATCCCTTATTTTATGGGAGGCATGGGTGCAGGTGATGTGAAATTATTGGGATTGATTGGCGCGTTAAAAGGTGGCGCATTTGTTTTTCAATCCTTTTTGTACACGGCAATCGTTGGTGCAATCATGGCGATTATTATTATCTTAATACGCCGAGGCATGCTTAAATCATTGCTTTATTTCATTGCTAGTTTAAAAAGCGGTGTTGTATTAAAAGGCGGTATCTCGAAAGGCTCCCTTACAGCAACCTATCCCTATGGTGTTGCCATTGCAGCAGGTACTGTTGTGAGTATGGTGCTTGCACAAGGATGGGTTGTCCTATGATTCGGAAACAAGATGGACAGTCTCTCGTTGAGTTTGCACTCGTTATTCCTATTTTCCTGCTACTACTTGTCGGTATTTTTGACTTTGGCAGGATTTTTTATACGCATTTACAGTTGGAGTTTGTTTCCCAAGAAGCGGTTCGTATGGCTGGATTGGGGTATGGGGATGAGGCGGTTACTGCATACACAATGAATGAGCTGCCTAGCAAAAATGGAGAGCTAGAAATTACGGTTACTCCTACAGAAGCAAATCGAACCTCTGGAAAATATGTAACCGTAAAATTAGCGTATCCAGAGGAATTTTTTAATGTTTTAGGAGGACTGGCTATCCCGTATACCGTAGAGACATCCTCAACGATACGAGTAGAGTGAGGTGAGAAGTGTGGGTAACTTTATCAAGAAGTTCATGAAAAGTGAAAAGGGAAATGCAGCGCTTCTCCTTGCTTTAGCCTTAGGTGGCATGCTTGTCATGACGGGGTTAGTTATAGATGGTGGGAATTTATTTAAGTCCAAAAGCTACTTGCAGAAAACAGCAAATGCCGCTGCCTTGTCCGGAGCACAAGAGATTCCAACCTCCGAACAAGCGGTACATGATGTGGTAGACGAAATCTTAGTAGCACATGATGAATTAGAAAGCTTAGAGAAAGTAGCTATTCAAAACGGATTTGAAGTAAAAGTGGACTTACAAAAAGACGTCGATTTATTTTTTGCAACTTTATTTGGAATGGAAAGCGTCGCTATTCATGTTGATGCTGTTGCCGGTCTTTTCCCGGTAGGTGCAGCAAAAGGTGCTGTGCCACTGGGGATTAATGATTCCGTTGCACTAGAGTATGGAAAGACTTATCAATTAAAAGTGGATGCCGGCGACTCCGTTAGTGGAAACTTTGGTGTCCTTGCATTGGAAGGTCCTGGCGCGAAATTATATGAAGAAAGCTTAACCCATGGCTTTGGTGAACAGCTAAAAGTAGGTGACATATTAAACACACAGACAGGTAACATCGCTGGTGCTACTCGAGACGGAATTAACTACCGGATTAATAACTGTCCGTATCCAAGTGGAGAGTATCATCACCGAGATTGTTCGCGAATCATGTTAGTTATTGTTTATAAACCACATGCCGTACAAAATAGCAAACTAAATAGTGTAGAAATTACCGGCTTTGCTTATTTCTATGTAACCACACCAATGAATTCAACAGATGATTCCATTCAAGGAATTTTTATTAAGCGAGCAGGCGCTGGTGCAACTGGCGAAAATGTACCACTCGACCGTGGCGCATATACCATTAAATTAATTAATTAGAGGCGGGATGAAGATGAAACCGAAGAAGATTTTATTGCTAGCATTGCTATCCGGTATCATCACAACATTACTATTGTATTTCGTAATGAATGAAACAAAATCAAGTGATGTAACGACCGAAGCAATTGTAGAACTAGTTCAAGTTGTGATTGCAGCAGAAGATCTCGAAATGGATCAAGAGGTTACAACAGAACAAGTTACATTAAAGGAAGTACCCGTTGAATCGGCGCATCCTGAGGCGATTTCAGACGTGAATGACGTGGTCGGAAAGTATACAACTTCCATGATTAAACAAGGGGAAATCATTTTACCCCATCGTATTCAAAACAAAGAAGAGGAAGCAGAAGTTATTTCACGCAAAATTAGAGAGGGGCATCGAGCTGTATCGATTCAGGTTGATTACGTAACAGGGATTTCCAATTTTATTCAGCCAGAGGATAACGTGGATATTGTACTAAGTACGGTGGAACCGGTAGGCACAGAAATCATATTGGAACGTGTCCATGTGTTAGCAGTCGGTGGCCGTATGGTGGAAAAACTGGAAGACGGTACAGAACAGCAATATCAAGCTGTTACATTGGAATTAACACAGCCAGATATGGTGAAAGTAATTAACGCAAGTGAAAGAGGAAAGCTCCAACTAGCATTGTATAGTAAATCCGAACCACTAGAAGAAATGGGTACAGAAAATACAGATGTAGAGGTAATGGAGAATGAGTTGACGCAGGTAGTCACCATTGCCATTAAATCAAACATCCGTACAGCCCCAAGTTTATCAGCTTCTGTCCTAACTATAGTTGAGTCGAATACGCCATTAACCGTATTGGATGAGCAAGAAACAGGAAAGATAACATGGTATCAAGTAGAAACGCCAGATCAGAAACAAGGCTGGATTAGCAATCGGATTGTAAAGCATGTAACAGAGTAACTTCAAGGAGGTGTACGTATGGCAATGACGAACGAAGGTACAAGCAAAAATTCCAATCAATTGGTAGCAATTTGCAGTGCGGTTGGCGGAACCGGTCGAACAACCTTAACGGTAAATGTAGCAACACGGATAGCGAACCGTGGCCGAAAAGTAAGTATTGTTGATGGGGACCTGCAATTTGGAGATATAGCAATGGCCCTAGATCTGAAGCCTACCTATACCATTAAAGAAGTTGCAGAAGTGCATGATTTAGATAATATCTTATTTTATAGTTCAAAGCATGTATCGGGTATGCAGATTTTAGCCGCACCAACTCGTCCAGAATATGCGGATTTGATTCCGAAAGATTTATTTCAGGAAATCGTTGATGCGATGAAGGTAGAAACTGAATTTTTATTTGTGGAAACCCAATCAGGCTTGAATGAACAAACTTTAGAGCTAATGGATAAGGCAGAACAAATAATGATCGTAGCAACACCAAGTATGCATGTATTAAAAAATACTAAATTAATGATTGAGACCCTTGAGGCACTTGGTCTGAAGAAAAAAGCACAAATAGTTATCAATCAGTTTACGCCAACTTCAGTTGTAGGACCGAAGAAAATTCAAGAAATACTAGGGATAGAGAAGATCTATGTATTAGCTGATGATTCGAAATTGGTAAATGAGTCTCTTGATTTAGGGGTTCCGATCGTGACTACCAAACCGAAGCATGATTTTGCCAAAGGGATTGAAAAAATTGCCGTTGATTTAATTGGAAACGATGATTCAACTAACAGAAAAGATACTTTGTTCCAGTCTATTAGTAAATTTTATCCGAAAAGGTTGGAGGGTGAAAACTCATGAGTTTGTTCGAGAGATTACAATCAAAACAACCGGTTGAATCGGAGGCTCAAGGGAATCAGGTTCCAGTGCAAGTAATAGAGAAAGCGAAGGAACAACCCAAACCAGCCAAAACAGAAGCTCCTAAAAAGAAATCTGAGAAACCGAAAGAACCGAAAGAAAATCGCGAGTTAAAAAATTTAGTTTATAAATATATACTTCGGGAACGAAAAGATGAAGAAATTGATACGATCATTTTGGAACTTGATTCTATTATTCTCGATATTATTAGCGAGAATGATAGCTTAAAAATGATCAAAGACTTAAAATCTCTTAAAGAAGAGATCAAAAATGATTTAACAGGATATGGACCGATCAATCCATTGCTAAACGACGAAAATGTTACCGAAATTATGGTTAACGGTCCAAATCACGTTTATGCAGAGCGTAACGGAAAATTGGAATTAACCGATATCACGTTTCGTGATAATGATCATGTGATGACGGTACTTGAGAAAATTGTAGCTCCTTTAGGACGAAGAATTGATGAAAGTAGCCCAATGGTAGATGCACGTCTGCAGGATGGTTCTAGGGTAAACGCGATTATTCCTCCACTTGCACTAAACGGTCCAACGATTACCATCCGTAAGTTTTCTAAAGATCCGTTTACCGTGCGTGACTTAATCAATTTTGGTACGTTAACAGAGGAAATGGCTGAATTCCTACAAGCTTGTGTAGCAGCACACTTGAACATGTTTGTTAGTGGTGGAACCGGTTCAGGGAAAACAACTACATTGAATGTGTTGTCTTCTTTTATTTCCAATAAAGATCGTATCGTTACTATTGAGGATGCAGCGGAATTACAACTTGGACAAGATCATGTTGTTTCCCTAGAAACAAGACCACCAAACATTGAAGGAAAAGGGGCAATCACCATTCGTGACCTCGTACGAAATTCGTTACGTATGCGTCCAGACCGAATTGTAATTGGTGAGGTGCGTAGTGGAGAAGCGCTAGATATGCTACAGGCGATGAATACCGGTCATGATGGTTCTTTAGCAACAGGTCATGCCAACAGTCCGCGTGACATGATTGCACGACTGGAAACAATGGTATTAATGGCTGGTATGGATTTACCGGTTAAAGCGATCCGTGAACAAATTGCCGGTGCATTGCATGTTATTATCCAACAATCTCGTTTAAAGGATGGAAGCAGAAGAATTACAAACATTACCGAGGTTCAAGGTCTTGAAGGAGATGTCATTGTATTGCAAGACATCTTTACCTTTAAACAATTTGGTGTAGATGAACATGGAAAAATAATTGGCAAACTTGTCCCAACAGGTATCCGACCAAAATTTTACGAAAGGATGGTAAGCGAAGGAATTCATCTTCCTCCATCAATCTTTATGGAAAAGGAGTGATAAAAAAATGGGCATACTCGTAGGGATTTTTACATTTATAACTATCTTTCTATCACTTCTTACTGTCTCTCTTAACAAGAAAAAAGAAAAAAACGAACACCCAAAAAAAGATAAAACATCCATTTCCACTGTTTTAAAACAAGGGAATGATAAGTTAAAACACGTATTAATACGTCAGAAAAAGCCAACGAAGAAACAAAATAAATTAGCACAGAAGTTAAGTGTTGCTGGCATTCCAGTAAAGGCTGAGGAATTTATTATTATGCAATGGATGATGGCAATCATAATGGCAGGGGTTGTTTATCTTGTTTTCGGACAAGTTATCCTCGCCCTTTTCGGAATCATCATCGGTTATATGGTTCCGCTAATTTGGTTATCTGGTAAGCAAAAAAAGCGTATTAAACAGTTCAATGAAGGATTACCAGGAATGGTATCCTCCATGATCGGTTCCTTAAGAGCGGGGTTTAGTATGGTTCAATCCTTACAAATGGTGGCGGAGGAGTCCTATTCGCCGATTAAAGAAGAAGTTCAACTAGTGTTGAAGGCCATGCAATATGGGACGAGTTTGGAGGATGCATTGCTGGATTGGAAGGATCGAATGCCAAGTAAAGACTTGGAGCTGTTGGTGGAAGCAATTTTGATTCAACGACAAGTAGGAGGAAACCTCGCTTTTCTATTAGATAAAATTGTGGAAACAACACGTGAGCGCACCAAGTTAGAGAATCAAATTAAAACACTAACTGCACAAGGTAGGCTTTCCGGAATCATCATTAGTGCGCTTCCAGTTGGATTAGGGTTTCTCATTTATTTGATTAATCCAGAATATATTTTAACACTATTTACGAATCCGATTGGTCAAATTTTAGTTGTCATCGCATTAATTGGTGGAATTATTGGGTTTTTCCTAGTTCGAAAAATAACAACGATTGAGGTGTAGAACATGACGATGTTATATGGCAGTTTATTTATTTTTATTTCAATATTTACCCATGCATTAATAACATTATTAGGTGCAAAACGTAGTCACGTTCAAAGCCGAATCGATGCTTATCTTCATACCACTCCTCCTACTACATTGGCTGAGGTGGACGCAAAACTCGAATCCCCCTTTTATAAACGGGTTTTTGTTCCAATGTGGGATCAGTTAAAGCGAAGCTATAAAAAGCGTTTGAAGACAGAAGAAGCTTCGAAGTTAGAGCTCAAGCTAATGCGTGCAGGTCAACCTTTTCAATTAAGCCCTGTTGATTTTAAAATTGTTCAGTTTGCGTTAGGGTTAGGGTTTCCTTTATTTGGATTAGGTTATGGATTATTAACGAATAATACAATGACTATCAATTTGGTGTTAATGGGATTAGGGTTAATGGTTGCATTGGTCCTGCCGAATTATTATTTGAAAATAAAAGCTGAAAAAAGAAGTAAAATGGCTGTCAAAGAACTCCCAGATATGCTCGATTTATTGACAATTAGTCTTGAAGCAGGATTAGGATTTGATGCAGCCTTAAGTCAAGTTGTTTCCAAAAAGCAAGGTGTTTTGTCCGATGAATTTAAGCTTTGTTTAGAAGAAATGCGAATTGGTAAAACAAGAAAGGAAGCACTAAATGCCGTAAGTGACCGTATTCAGTCCGATGAGTTACGAACATTAATTTATAATATAGTGCAAGCTGAAAAGCTCGGTATTGGTATGGTATCGGTATTACGTGTACAATCCGAGGATTTGCGTGAATTAAGAAAACAACGCGCAGAAGAATCGGCAATGAAGGCACCGATTAAGATGATGTTTCCATTAGTATTATTTATCTTTCCATCGTTGTTTATTATTTTGCTAGGGCCAGCTTTAATTCAATTTATGGAAAGCTTTTAATCAGACTGCTATGTGACCATAATGTACATAGTAGTTTTTTTGTTCGCAGATGAAGTTTAAAAATCCCAAACTGCAACTCATCCTATTTGTATAAACCATTCCTTTATTTCATCCAAAATAAGCCTTTTATGTTTATATAATAACGTGTGATTTCTCCCTTGTGTCACGTTCACTTTTATAGTTTTTTTTTACATTTTTGAAATTGCCTACAGTTGCTGAAAGGGGTTCAATGAGTCCTAATTAACAAATAATAATGGTTTACTTGCTCGCAGGAAGCATGTATCATTAATATTGAAAGAAAGCTTAAACTAGGGAGGGTTACGATAGATGGCTTTTGTAATTTTAGATCCATGTGGGCCGGAAAAAGCAGCTGAGTGTGTTTCCGTTTGCCCAGTTGATTGTATAGAAGAAGGACCAGACCAGTTTTACATAGATCCAGATGTTTGTATTGATTGTGGAGCATGTAAAGCAGCTTGTCCAGTAAGTGCAATAGAAGAAGAATACGATCTAACACCTGATCAAGAAGTTTTCTTAGAAAAGGCAGAAGAATTTTTTGCCAATCGATAGGTGTTAGCTAAATATACAGCTTGTAGAGGAATCTCTACAAGCTTTTTTGATTCTTCGTCTTGGATAGGTTTAATTTGGAATCGGGATTTCCCGATTCCACACCACCGACACAATCCTCAACCTTGCTCCAATATGAGTTTTGTTAACTGTGTTCGATTCTTCGTATTCGTTTTTGCTAGAATACGAGAGATGTGTTTTTTAACCGTTATTTCTGCAATAAATAGTTGATTGGCAATGTCTGCATTTGTTTGATCCTCTAGTATTAGCTTCACAATTTCTTTTTCGCGTGGTGTAAAATTAAAGCCTTTTACTAAATCTTCTGTCGGAGCCGTTATTCCCTTCGTAAATTGCTTCAGATAACCTGCTAGCTTTGCTCCGCGTACATCTAACATATACGTAGGGGAGGGGGAGTTCGCCCCATAGTCATAATGTGTTGCATGGGGAACTTCTTGGAAACCAAAGTTCTTAATTAGCTCCTGGAAAAAAGGCAAAGGGGTCGAAATAATAATTTTACCACCCGAGAGCAGAAGCGGAAAAAGATTATATAATGAAAAAGAACGAGCAGCGACATTGTGTACATCAGTATAATCGAGCATACGAATAAACCAGCCAGCATTCGACTCTTCAGGTACATCAAATTCCTTTATCTCTGTTTCCGTTAGTCTTGAGAAATAAGCACGTGAAACAGGCTCTGTCGCAAGAAGATGAACCGTCTTTTTGTTAATCGGTACAATGATCGATAAACCTAATGTTTCTGCATGTTCGTTTTTCAACAGTCGTGCAACATCATATCCCATTTTTTGAATGTAGTTCGAATTCATCAACTCGATCTCTTTTTTATTGTGTTCCATGGAGGCGAAAAATTGGTACGTGGTATGGGAATCACGACTATAGAATGCCGCCTCACTTTGCGAAACATTTTCTTTTTTATTCTCAAAAAACGCATGGACTTCATGGAAATTATGAGCTCCTACTTGTTCAAAATACATCGTTGTATCAATGGAATCAGAGAAGAATGCAGATTGAATAAACTCATCTCCTAAATGATAAAAAAATTGAGCAATGTCATGCTCCGAGCGTGTTTTTATCGTGCGTTGGTAGTAAAATAACGCTGCGCGTTCATTTAATTCGTCAAACTGAATGCGCTTATGATTTTTAAGATTGAGCCTGATCGCATCCTGAATTAAATCATGCATGATCCATCCGTGGAGTGTTGGTTTAATAAAAGATAGATTTATTAGTTCATGAAACGTAGCCCTGTCAACTTCCTTTTTTAAAGTTGCTGATAAAATCTCTTGATCAAAGTGATGTAATACGGCAGCAGCTTCGATAAGCAGGTGTAATTTCTCTTGCTGAACCTCATTTAACCATCTTTTTGTGAGCTGGGAAAGAATCGTTGGAATCGTAACGGTTAAATCGGTATCTTGGCTATCTATCATTGATCGACTGCTTGTCATTGCTGCTAATGATAAGGTTAGTGGATGGCCATCTGTAAACTGCCACAAAGATTCTATGGTAGCCGGCTTATTGATACCGAAATGAGCAAGGTACGTACTCGTTTGGTGTAGTGTAAAGTCGGTAAGGGCAACTTGTTGAATGACTTCTCTCCATGCTGGTGAATCGATCCATTCTCCTTTTAAGGGTTCTCTCCCCGCTAGTACAAAGGTAATCGATTGAGGTAGATGTCGAATAAACACTTGCCTTAACCAACGATCCAAATCTCCCATTTTTTCATAGGTGTCAATTGCAATTACGATCTTCTTATTTTTTGCTATAGCGGATAAATTATGTTGACAGCTTTGAAGTATATTTGGCGAATAACGTTGAACAGGCTCCCCTTTTAACTTTAAAAGAGTTAGCAAGTATGTAGCAAAATCTTTTGGTGTATGGGTAAAATCCTCACTATTTAAAAGCAAAAAACAATACCCATTTGCTTCAGTGATACGAGAATATTTTAAAAGTAAATAAGTCTTTCCAATGCCACCAGTGCCATATATATTTACGATTTTCGTTGGATTATCGGATTGTAAAAAATGGGAAAATTGATCGATTTCCTTTTCCCTTCCGACAAAGATCTGGTCATCATCCCTATCCATCACACTAGTCGCCGGCCAATTATCACCCAAACGAACACCCCCTATGTTTGAAAAATCTAATTATTTCAACTATAGTAATATGTAATGACACTGTCAACCGTGTATCAGTTCTTTTGACCTAAAAATAGGTTAAATGAATCGCTTGAAGTTAACGTTAACGTCAATGATAAATTAATAATGTTAGAAAATTGGCTCAAATAAAGTCAATAAGGGATAAAGGGGATAGCTTCATGACAAGGAAAGAAACCTATTCGATTTCCGAGCTCGCAGCACAATTTGGGATCACCAATCGAACCATACGATATTATGAAGAGTTAGGATTGCTTCAACCATCGCGTTCAGCAGGGGGACAACGTTTGTTTACAAAAAAGGAACAAACACGCTTACGATTAATTTTTCGGGGGAAAAAGTATGGATTTAACCTAGAAGAAATCCGTGAAATGATTCAATTGTTTGACCGTGATCCCTCTGGGAAACAACAACTGCAAAAAACAATCGAATATGGACATGAAAAGGTTGAGGAGGTGACGAGTCGGATTAATGAATTAGTTACTATTCGTACAGAAATGGAAAAGTTATTAGAGGATTTTCAAATGAAACTAAATGAATTGGAGCGTGGTTCCTAATGAATATACCAAATCTATTAGCTACTCATGCAAGGAAATACCCGAATCAGGAGGCCCTTGTTACACCGACAGAACGCCTAACCTATTTTGAATGGAATCGAGCAGTGAATAAACTAGCAAACAGTTTTCATCAGTTTGGCGTGCAACAGGGGGATAAAGTGGTGCTTCATATGCCAAATACAAAAGAATTTATGATCACCTATTTTGCTGTCCAACGTTTAGGAGCCCTCATTGTACCAATTAATGCCAAACTGGTGGAACAAGAGGTTTCTTATATTTTAAATCATAGTGATGCAAAAGTTTTTCTAACTCACGAGCTTTTATTTAAACAAGTTGAGGCATTATCGGAAACGAAAGATTTAATCTTTATTAAAACAGGGGAACGGATTGGAGAATGGCTCTCCTTTGAAAATTTGTTAGCAGATGGTTCAGAAAAAGAAGTGCCGTGTTCGTTAGAGGAAAATGACGAGGCTTCGATACTGTATACATCTGGTACCACTGGAGCTCCAAAAGGGGTTGTGTTTACGTACCGAAATATCTTAACGGTAGCTCGGATGATTTGTATTGAAATGACCTTAAAACCGGAGAGTAAAGTGCTTCATATGATGCCTTTAAGTCATTCTGCACCACTTCATTTATTCATGGTAGCAGGAACGTATGTCGGAGCAACCCATGTGTTAGTGCCAACTTTTACTCCTGAACTATTATTAGAAACGGTAGCAAAGGAAAAAACAACCCATTTCTTTGGCGCACCGATTGCTTACCTTGCAAGCTGCAAGCATCCAAAAATCAATGACTATGACCTATCCTCTATGAATTATTGGGTATATGGAGGAGCCCCGTTATCACAGCAAGAAGTGAATGTTGTTCAAAGTAAATTCCAAACCGACCGGCTTATTTGTGTATATGGATTAACAGAGGCTGGGCCAAATGGTACATTGCTTGGTTTTGACGAACATCAAACAAAAGCAGGGAGTATCGGAAGTCGAGCAGCACTGGATTGTGAAATACGTGTTGTTGATGAGAACGGAGCCGATGTAAAGCCAGGTGAAATTGGAGAAATTATTCTTCGTGGAGAAGGAAATATGAAAGGGTATTATAAAGATCCAGAACAAACAGCTGCCGTTCTTCGTGGAGATTGGTTATATACAGGTGATATGGCGATGCAGGATGAAGATGGCTATTTCTGGGTGATTGATCGAAAAAAAGATATGATCATATCTGGTGGGGTCAATATCTACCCAAAAGAAATTGAGAATCTATTAATTACGCATCCTAATATTGCCGATGTTGCCGTAGTAGGCGTTCCTCATTCGGACTGGGGAGAAACGGTGAAAGCATTTGTTGTAAAAGAGGGAGAGGTTGACAATCTAGCAGATTCCTGCAAGGAGTTTTTGGAATCTAAGCTAGCAGACTATAAAATTCCTAAACTATATGAAGAATTGGAAGCGCTTCCTCGAAATGCAACTGGAAAACTACTGAAAAACCAGCTTCGAGAAAGGGTTATAAATTAGGGGGAGAAAAAAACATGACAAACTTTTATAGACAGGATCCAAACCTGAAAGAGCTACTTGAAAACATGCTACCAGAGGATTTCTTCCAATATGCAAATCAACAACTAGACCAATTTGGCGCCTTGTGTGCCGGACCAATCGATGAGCGAGCAGTCCACACCGATCGGGAAGGCCAACCAAGGTTAATTCGCTACGATAAAATGGGCAATGAAGTTTCACGGGTGTGGTTGAATGAAGGATATAAGCAAACCATTTCAGAAACCTATAATACGGGAATTGTAGGCTATATCCATAAAGATATTCCGGAACTAGGACGAAAAGGAAATTATGTTTATTCATTTGCTCAAGCCTATTTATTGTCTCATGCAGAAGCGGGCTTTTATTGCCCAGTTACTTTGTCAAAGGCAACAGCCTATTTACTGGATCACTATGCATCTGAGGAGCTAAAAGCTACATTTTTGCCCCATGTTTTAGCAACAGGTGATGTGGAGTTGTATGAAGGTGCAACATTTTTAACCGAACGCCAAGGTGGGTCAGATGTTGGAGCAAATGAAGTTAAGGCAGAGAAATTCGGGAATTCCTACCGAATTAGCGGAGAAAAGTATTTTGCAAGTAATGCTGGTGCCTGTGGTGTAGCAATGGTATTGGCTCGGCTAGAGGGAGCACCAAGTGGTACGAAGGGGCTTAGTCTATTTCTTGTTCCTTGGGAAGAAAATCGAGCAAACGGCGGCCTACGAATTCGCCGGTTAAAAGATAAGCTTGGTGTTCGAGCGGTTCCTTCTGCAGAGGTTGAATTTGATAACGCAAAGGGGTTTTTAGTCGGAGAAGAAAATCAAGGGTTTTATTATATGATTGAAGCCCTAAATCTCTCACGTGTCTCCAATGCAATCGCCTCACTAGGAATTATGCGTCGGGCGTATTTAGAAGCAAAAAATTATGCGAACCAGCGAGAAGCGTTTGGAAAAAAGCTAACCGAATATCCAATGGTGCAAGCGACATTAAGTCACCTCGTAGCAAAGCAAGAGGTAGAAATGAATGCGATGTTTGAAGTGATTCAGCTAATGGATCGTGTTATGGGACGGGAAACAAAGCACGAAGCATCAGAGAAAGAACAGCTATTATTCCGGTTATATGTAGCGATTATGAAGAAGGAGACAGCAGAACAGGCCATTCATTTTGCTCATGAAGCAATCGAAATGCATGGTGGGAATGGATATATTGAGGACTTCGTGACACCGCGCTTGTTACGTGATGCCCAAGTTTTAACGGTTTGGGAAGGAACAGCCAATATATTAGGATTAGAAGTATTACGGTTAATTGGAAAGTATCATGTTGGCGAGCTTTTTGTAGAGGAAATGACCAGTCGACTGAAAAATGTACGTGACCAAAAGGTTGATACGTGGGTTGATCGTGTACGTCAGGAAATTGATTATCTTGTCCAATTCCTTGCGAACCTAAATGAAAAATCATCTCGTCTACAAACCTATCATTGCAAACAAATAGCTGAAAAGATGGCTGCCATTTTTGAAAGTGTTGTTGCTATTGAAATGATGGCAGAAGGAAAAAATCGAAAACAAGCGATTGCAGCCGTATATTTGCAAGGTTTATGGGAAAAGGATTCGTTGGAGGAAGAGCCTATCGTATTAGAGAAGTTTCATGAGTTAGTGATATAGTAGGTGCTTTGTGTCGTGGCGGAATCTTACTCGGGAAGGGCAGAGGGCGCTGATTCGAGATATCTAGAGATGCGTGCATCATATCGCAAATCACGCTCTATTTCGTTTCCGAGAATTAAAAAACGAGGCAATGGCCAAAATCTGGCGTATGCCTCGTGTCTAATTTATTCTTCTTCAACTTGTTCTGCAATTTTGCTAGCGATCCAACGCTTCGCAGTTGTTTCCTCTATTTCATAGACTTTACCTGCCCGTAGTAGCTCTCCACGATATGCTGTTTGAATGTTCATTTTTATTTTGACCATGTAGAAGTCTCCCCTGATATAAAATGATGTATATTTACATTATAATACAAAAAAAGGAAAATGCATGCTGTTTTTGATGCATTAATCCATTTTTAATCTAATTGTAATGTAAAAGAAGAGACTGAGCCAAAAGTGTTTTAGTCATAGTAAAATCCGAACCTTTTACAATTTGGTTCGGATTTTACTTTTAGGCAGTTAAACACAGCTATTGTAAACTTAGCAATAAATTGAAATGATTATTGGATGCATACATCCCGCTACGGAAATACATTTCGCTTTTCCGCGGGCGGCTGGTGAGCCTCCTCGTGCTGACGCACTGTGGGGTCTCACCGATGCCTTTCCTCCCGCGGAAAGCGAAGTATTCTGCCGAAGCGGTATTTCAGAACTTTATTATGTTGGAAAAAACACTACTACACTAGTGGTCAATTATATTAAATTAGAGTCGATCGATTAAAGCTGAACAATTTAAACACCCACACCCTAATTGTTCGTCTTTAGAAGAGAACTTTTTAGTTTTGTCCCAGCCTCCTAAAGAACTACTATTTTACTTTCTGAAATAACTTTTCCTTTGAATTGATTGCTTCATAGCATTTGAGTTTTTCTTTGTTGGAAATTGTTTCTTTGTCACCTAACCCCAAAACACCAAACATACTTAGGCTTTCGTAAAAGAGATCATGTACCTTGTGCTGCAATGACTTATTAAAATAGATGAGAACATTGCGGCATAAAATAACATGGAATTCGTTGAAGGACTGGTCAGTTACTAGATTATGCTGGGCAAAGATGATGTTTTTTGTCAGCGTAGGATGGAATTGAGCCGTATTCCCAGTTACCGTATAGTACTCCGAAAATGCCATTTTTCCACCAGCTTTTAGGTAGTTACTCGTATACTTTTTCATGTGTTCCAGTGGAAACTGTCCGTTTTTGGCAACCTTTAAAACCTTATCATTGATATCTGTCGCATAAATTTTCGTTTTATCGTACAGCCCTTCTTCCTGGAGCAGAATGGCCATGGAATATACTTCTTCTCCTGTCGCACATCCAGCATGCCAAATTCGTATCGAAGGATAGGTTCGTAATAATGGAACGACCTTTTCACGAAACTGTAAAAAGAAGGAGGGATTACGAAACATTTCCGTTACATTAATGGAGAAGTCGGAAATAAGCTGTGCTAAACACTTCTGATCCTGGAGCACTTTATCTAGTAATTCAAGAATACTAGACAGCTTTTCGGCTTGAACGCGATGCCAAATTCTTCTTTTAAGAGAGTGGTACGAATAGTCTCGATAATCGTATCCGTACCACTTATAGATTCCTTGTAAAAATAAATCAATTTGTACTTTCTCTAGCTCATCAAGCGATTGTTGATTTGTTTTTACCATTAAGCTTCGTTCCCATCCTGTTGGAATAACCAAACTTTGATTAACGAAATTAACTGATCTGGATTAATTGGTTTAACGATATAATCCGAAGCACCAACCTCCAAGCTCTTTTCTCGGTCCTCCCGCATTGCTTTCGCGGTTAAAGCGATAATTGGGAGTTTTTGATAAGCAGGTATTTCCCGTATTCTACTGATTGCTTCATAACCATCCATTTCAGGCATCATAATATCCATTAGGATTAAGTCAACACCAGGGTCATTATTCATAATTTCGAGTCCTTCCAATCCATTTTCCGCAAAGATGATATCCATTCCATATACTTCAAGTATGCTAGATAATGCATATACATTTCGAATATCATCGTCTACTAAAAGCACTTTCTTTCCTTTAAAATCCGTTTTAGCGGTATTTGGATCCTCTTGTACATGCTCCAAGCAAGTAGAAAGGTCGGTTTTATCTCCATTTAGGTATAGCTCTAATTCCTCTTTTAACCGTTGTGGAGAATGCTCGTCTTTGATAATGATTGTATGGGTGTATTTATTTAAATAACGTTCTTCTTTTGGCGTTAAATCTCTTCCAGTATAAACAATTACTTTTAGGTTTTCATTTTCCTCTAATTCCATCATTTGTTCGAGTAATTCAAAACCTGTCGTATCGGTCAGCCCTAAGTCAAGGACTACACAATCAAATGCATTTCGATTCAGTTCCTTAATTGCTTCATTCCCGGTTGAAACAGCTTTAATAATTACATTCATTTCACCTACAAGCTCTAGTAAACTATTTCGTTGATTTAGATCATCATCAACGATTAATAGTCGTTTGATGTGGCTGTTTTCCTCTTCCTCTGGCTCTGGCTCCAGCTGAGCTACCTCTACAAGAGCTTCCGGTTTTACAACCGTGTTACCTGTGCCATTGCTCTCAGGTTCAACAGTACCAGCAAGTTCATCTGCCCATAAAGGCCCTTCAACCTCGGCTGTTCCATCAAAATCGGATACATAGAACGTAAAAGTACTGCCCTTTCCTTCTTGGCTTTCGACTGTAAGTGAGCCACCTAACAAGGTAGCAATCTCTTTACTAATAGAAAGACCTAGGCCGGTTCCGCCGTATTTGCGACTCGTTGTTCCATCCGCCTGTTGAAAAGCCTCGAAGATTTGCTCTTGTTTTTCTTCTGAAATCCCGATTCCGGTATCCTGAACAGAAAAAGCAAATGTTGGTTTGCCCCCAAAAGTGTCATGCATATCAACTCGTAAGACTACTTTTCCTTTTTTCGTAAATTTGAAGGCATTCGAAAGAAGGTTTTTCAGCACTTGTTGAACTTTTATTTCATCACTGAAAAGGGTATCCGGTAATCCGCTTGCCAATTCAATCTCAAACTGTACATTTTTTTTATCTGCAACGGGTCTAAAGTTATTTTCTACAAAGTCGGTTAATTCACGTAGTAGGATATGACTTGGATGCACATCCATTTTTCCAGACTCAATTTTCGATAAATCTAATATATCGTTAATCAAAGTTAAAAGATCACGACCAGATGAATAGATTGTATTCGCGTATTCAACTTGCTTTGGAGATAAAGCCTTATTTGAATTCTCAGCAAGTAAATTAGATAGGATTAACATGCTATTTAAAGGTGTACGTAGCTCATGGGACATATTTGCTAGAAATTCTGATTTATATTTCGAGCTTAATGCCAGCTGTTGTGCTCTTTCTTCTAGCTCGGCCCTTGCGCTAATTAGTTCCTTGTTCTTTTCTTCAAATCGTTTATTTTGTTCTTCTAAACTATTCGCTTTTTCTTCTAGTTCGACATTTGCTTGCTCTAGTTCCTCTTGTTGCTCTTGAAGCTTTTCTTCAGACTCTCTCAATGCCATTGTTTGTTGTTCAAGCTCTTCATTCGTTGTTTTTAATTCATCTTGCTGGATCTGTAATTCCTCAGATTGTGCTTGAACTTCTTCTGTTAGTGCCTGGCTTTCTTCCAATGCTTTCGCCAATCGGAAACGGCCTTGGACACTTTCCAGCATAATTCCTAAATCATCGGATAGTTCTTCAATTAGAGAACGTTGACTATCACTGAATGATTCAAAGGATGCTATTTCGAGTACAGCCTTCACCTCATCCTCAAATATAATTGGCATTACATACAAACTTAGTGGAGACGCTTCTCCCAATCCAGACTGAATGGAAACATAGTCTGTGGGAACATTGGATAAAATAATCGGTTCTTTTTCAAGTGCTGCTTGGCCAATGATTCCTTCTCCTATTTTGATTTCATTTGTCATATGCTTTCTGTCTTTAAACGCATAGGATGCCCGTAGTTTAAAGGATGGATTGTTCTCATCATTTTGATCGTCTTTTACATAGAAGACTGCATGGCTTCCATTTACTAAAGGAACGACCTTTGATAGGAAGGTTTTTAATAAACTTTCCACTGTTTTAGAACCAGTCATACTTGTTGTTACATCTGCAATATGTGTCTTTGTCCACGTTAGCTCTTGCTCACGATTGCGTTGTTCTTCCACAGATTTTGCCATTTGATTAAACGATTTGGCAACCTCATCAATTTCATCATTCGATAGAACTTCTACTTCCGAAGCAGCGTCCACGTCTCCATTGGCAATATGGTACATTTCGTTGGAAACATTCCTTAATCTCGACGATAGTAACCATATGCTTCTCAATAAAAGACTCATAATAATAAGGATGGTTAGTCCGATGACAACGGATTGAACAATCATTTCCCTAGTGAAATTGTTCATCACGGTTTGAAGGGATGAATACATATCCGATTCAAAGGTTGTTGTAAGATCAGCAATAAGTTCTTGAAAATCATTATTGAGTTCTGTTGCGTTTTCATTCATAACATTCGTTGCTTGCTCTAAATTACCACTCGTAGCTAGGTCGATTATTTGTTCTTTAAATACATTAAATTCAACATTTGTACTGGACAATTCATTAATTAATTCTTTTTGTTCAGGTGTAAAGGCCCTTGCTTCCAAGCTTGCAATGTTAGTTGAAACCCGTCCACTAGCAGCTTCCATTTTGTTAATCTCTGGAAGCATAGAATCCGATCCATTTGAAAGAAGGATATTTCGTATACGCATTTCTTCCTCATGGATATCTGTATGAATTTCCTCTGCAATAATAGAGAGGTCATAGGTTTCCTGTAAATCTTCATTCATTTTATTAAAACTGGAAACTTGATACCAACCAATACCAATTGTAATTAAAATCAATATCGGTAAGGCACTAAGGGCTAGAAGTAATTTTGTTCTAATTTTCAAGATCATACATCCCTTCGAGAAAAAGGGGAAAGACTCATCTTACCCCTCATTAATACAAATTTGGTAGACCATAGCCATTGCTTGGGCACGGTCATTCACGTTAAGCTTTTGGAATATACGAGAAATATGGTTTTTAACCGTGTGCTCACTAATATACAGCTTCTCTGATATTTCCTTATTACTTAATCCTGCTAAAATAAGATCAAACACTTCTAACTCCCTTGAAGAAATCGCATGTTGTTCTTGAATCTTTTGAAGTGCTACTCTAATGATTTGTTGCTTTTCGATCGGTTCTGGTGTATCCACTACAAGTTTGGCAGGAGATTTAGGGTTATTATTTTTGAAAATATCAATTTTGTAGTCGCCTTGTACTAAAATCTCTTCCAACATATTCGGTACGATAGGCTTGCTAAATAAATATCCCTGTACTTCTTCACATTCTTGATTACGTAAAAAGTCTAGCTGATTTTCCGTTTCTACCCCTTCAGCAATTACATGCATGTTTAATGCTTTTGCTAAGGAAACAATAGACGTAATAATAAGCTTGTGTTGTTTTTTATCACTTGATATTTTTTGAATGAAGGATTTATCAATTTTTAACGTATTCACCGGCAATCTACTTAAGTAATGAAGAGAGGAATAGCCTGTACCAAAATCATCAATACTAATACAAATCCCCATGTCACTTAGCTGTTGTAATGTTTTCGTAGAATTCTCTTCATTCTCCACCACAACAGATTCCGTTATTTCAATTTCGATTAACTCTGGGTGAACATCATTGCTCTCTAAAATTCTCTGAATCATATCTGCTAAATCTTTTTGTAAAAATTGTTGTGAAGAGAAATTAATCGCTATTCGGATAGGTGGTATTCCTTCTTGTTTCCATGTATTGATTTGTTCACAAACTGTTTTGACAACCCAATCCCCAATTTCGACAATTTGCCCCGTTTCTTCAGCTAACGGAATAAATTCTAAAGGTGGCACCAACCCCCAGCTTGGGTGATTCCAACGAATAAGCGCCTCGGCACTTTCTACCTTACCGGTTTCTATATTTACCCGTGGCTGATAATGTAATTCAAACTCTTCTCGTTCAATAGCTCTACGGAGATCGTTTTGCAAGGAGAAAGAACGATAGGTTTGCATGTTCATGCCAGAGTGGAATACATTATAATTGTTTTTTCCACGCTCTTTCGCTCGGTACAAAGCTGCATGTGAGTTCTTGATTAATTCGAGGTAATCCTCGCCATCATATGGAAACACGCTTAATCCAATACTTGTCGTAATAAAAAGCTCGTAATTATTAATGAAAAATGGCAACTGAAATGCTTCGATTATTTTCTCTGCAATTAGTAAGGCACTTTCCCGGTCTGTATTGGGAAGGATAATCCCAAATTCATCGCCACCAATTCGAGCAACCAGATCTTCCTTTCGAACCGTATCCATTAAACGATTAGCGATTTCTTGAAGAATCTGGTCACCAATAACGTGACCAAGTGAATCATTAATGTATTTAAATCGATCCATGTTGAGGATCATGACACCTAAGGATTGATTCTGTTTTCTTGCAAGCTTAATCTGCTTTGGCAATTGAACATTCCATGATCTCCTATCAGGTAAGTCCGTCAAAATATCATGGTAAGCCATGTACTTGATCATTTCTTCATTCTTCTTTTGGTCTGTTATATCACGAATTGTGCATGCAAACATCAAAGTATCGTTTACTTTTTTCAATCCAATTTGCACTTCAGCTAAAAATGTTGAACCATCTTTTTTAGTGATCATTAATTCCTTTTGCTTTTCATAGCCTTCAATATGTCCGACCTTTTTGCTTGCTTGAAGAATGTCCTGCATGTACTTTTGGGCATCCTCCTCCGAAAACACCATATAAATGCTGCTACCAATAATGTCTTTTTCCGTATATTGTAGTGTTTTCTGTACGGATGGATTGATTTTTTGAATAACACCATCTTCATCAAGCACAATCATCGAATCGATAGATGTTTCGCTGATCACATTTGCTAGCGCCTCGGAAATTCGTAATTTTTCTGTCGTGCTGGTTAATTCCAGATTTGCTTTTTCTAACGCATTTTTCTGGTCATTCAACATAGAAGCTTGTTGAATTAGTTGTTGCTTTAGTTTATATATATCAACAAACCCTTCCACCTTAGACTTAAGGATGAGAGGGTCCACTGGTTTAAGAATATAATCGATTGCCCCAACGGAATATCCCATAAAAATATGTTCCGATTCCATGTTATTAGCAGTAATAAACAAAATTGGGATGTCCTTTGTTTTTTCACGTGCTTTAATGATTTTAGCTGTACTAAATCCGTCCATATCTGGCATTTGTACATCTAATAAGATGAGTGCAAAGTTATATTTTAATAAAAATTTAAGAGCTTCTTCACCAGAAGAAGCCTTTACAAGGTTATATTCATCTTTTTCAATTATGGCCTCGATTGATAATAGGTTTTCTGGGCGATCATCAACAAGTAGGATATTTATTTTGTCTGGTTGACTCATCGTAATCCCTTCCTTCATTAGACGTAGTATAATTTCTAATTATACCTTATCATAACCGTTAGAAGAAAGGGACAAAATTTTACAAAAACGAATGAAATGTCAGTGAATTTTTTTATTGCTGCCTACGATGGTTGAAAGGATCGTAGTTGTTTTAAATAAGTGAACCGGTCTTCTCGAAAGATATTGCTGTTTGGAACAACTGGATGTTGTCGCAACTGATCTTGGAAATCATTTAAGATTTTTATTAACTTTTCTCTTGCTTGGCTGTCGATGGTAAGTTCTACTCCATACTCGTAAATACCTTTAACTTCTTCCTTCCAGGCAATTTTTCCATTTAACTGGATAAGGTTTCCTAGAATAGTTGTTTCAAAGTTATAAAAAATGTCTGTTCGTACTGGGAGATGAATATTGGATAGAAATCGTAACCCACCTGGACCAATATCTTCAATCAATATTTCCGTTGTTCCAACTTGTACCTTTTCCCCATGTAAGAGCGATAAGGTCATTTCCGCTTTGATTGGAAAAGTTAACGGAATTCGAAAGTGCTTTCTTCGATTTTTTTGTTGTGTCAATTGATCTTCAAAAGAGACTTTCAATATTTGTTGGTGCAAAAGAGTCCGAAATTCTTCTTCAGGAACCGGTTTACTATATAAGTATCCTTGTATTTCTTGGCATTCTTGTTCCTTCAAAAAGGCGAGCTGTTCGATCGTTTCCACGCCTTCTGCCACGACATTTAAATTTAACCCTTTCGTCATGAGGATTAGGGACTTGAGAATTACTTCCACACTTTCTGACTTTGTTATTTGTCTCGTAAATGATTGGTCAATCTTCACCGTACTAATAGGAAACTTGTGAATATAGGATAGGGATGAATAACCTGTCCCAAAATCATCCAAAGCAATACGAATCCCTATTTCTCGTAAATATTCCAGAGCTGCTTCAACCGGTTTCTCGTATTGTATAATCGTCGTCTCTGTTATTTCAAACTCAATAAGAGAAGGATCTGTACTGGTTTCTTCAAGGATGGATATAATTGTTTCCTTCCAGTCATTTTTAAGAAATCGTTGCGCAGAAATATTAATCGAAATTGGAATAATTGGTAGATTTTCATTCGTCCATTCTTTTAAGAACAGACAGGACTGCTTCAATACCCAATCCCCAATATCATTTACAAAACCAGTTTCTTCAGCAAGAGGAATAAACTCCCTAGGTGATACCATCCCCCAAACGGGATGCTCCCAACGTATCAACGCTTCCGCACTTACTATTTTCCCTGTAGATGATTCCACTCTAGGTTGAAAATGAATACGTAACTCATTATTGTTAATTGACTTTCGCAAGTCGCGTTCTAGATAGTATTTTTTAAATGAATCAATATTTAAAGAAGGTGAATAAATCTGGTACGTATTTTTCCCATAGTGCTTCGCGCGGTACAGTGCAATATCTGCATTTTTCATGAGTTCTTCCACGGATTGTCCATTAGCAGGAAAAGAGCTAATTCCGACACTAGTCGTGATTTTCAATTCATAGTCCGCGATAATGAAGGCTTCACCAAGACTATCGATTATTTTTTTCGCCATGACGACTGGATAGTCTGCTTGATTCGTTTCAGTTAGCAACACAGCGAATTCGTCTCCACCAATTCGAGCTAACATGGCATTCTCTTGTAATACTTCCTTTAAGCGGCTACAGATTTGCTGTAACAATTTATCACCTACAAGATGACCTAGGGAGTTATTAATGCTACGAAAACGATCGAGATCCAAGTACATGATAGAAAATTCTTCCTGCGTGTGCTTGTACGACTCAATTAGGGATGCTACCTGTTGATCAAACAATGTTCGATTTGGTAGATCGGTTAAATAGTCATGATAAGCAAGGCGCATGATCTTCTGCTCATATTTTTTTTGAGCGCTAATATCGGTAATAATGCCGTCTAACCGTATGAGGTTTCCGTTATCGTCCAATACAGGTAATGTTTGATCCTGCACCCAAACGACATTTCCATTTTTATGGATGATTCGATATTGATGAAATAGGTTCTCCCCATGATATAAAGTTGGCTGCTTTGCCTGGTAAGCTTCAACATCCTCTGGGTGAATGAGCGAATCCCAAAGAATTTTATTAAACTGTTCCGGTGAATAGCCTGTTATCTTTTCAATTCCTTGAGAAGTCCAGTAATGCTTTGCGCTGATGTCATAGGACCATATACCAGCTTGAAGGTTATGAGCAATATTTTGAAACGTACTCTCCGTTTCGTGAAGGTCCTTAAGTAATCTTCTCGTTGTAGTAACGTCTTCAATTATGCCGATCAACCGGATAGGCTCGCCACTTTCATTTAATAGGATTTCAGCTTGAATGGTTGCATCAAAACGTTCTCCGTCAGCTCGTAACATTGATAGCTCTGTACTGAAATTTGCTTTATTCAGGATCGACTTTAAAACCGTTTGATAATAGGAATCTCTGTTATCGCAATGGATAAAGTCCAAGCATTTTTTTAAACTTAACGTTAAGTTTGTATTAGGATCAATGCGGAAAAGTTCCAGTAATTGCTTACTAAAATAAGAAATATCTTGTTTAATATCATAGTCCCAAAAACCAAGTTTTAGATTATTTTTCGGTATATCTTGAATCATTTGTAACTCGGACATGTCATTGTCCGTAATAGCGTTATTTTCATTAGACCCTAGCGAAGTTTTATTCGCTCTACCCCCTATGTTACATATGAGCGATGAATTGATCATGTTTCCTACTCCTTTATACATATTAAATCCGAGAAGTTTACGACATATGTTTAATTCCTATTGTCGTGTATGACAAGGGAAAAAGGTATCACCTACTATTCTTATTTTTTGTTCCGATAATAGGAATGGGGAATAGGAATATCTTCCTATTGGGGAGCTGTTGTGTAAAATCGTTCGTAAAGGGGACATTGTATACCTATATGAAATAAATGCGAAGAAGATTTTAGCAGGTGATACCGTAATCTTGTATAAGGATTATTCATCTGTGGAATCAATTATGGGGAAAGGGTATTTAAAGCATGGTGGAAATTGATTTAAGGAGAAGCTCCAGTGGTGAAGAAACCGACATCGTTTGTTTAAGGTAATAATAGAAAAAGAGGATCCACTTTTGTCACTACGTGTGGATCCTCTATCTGTTCAATTCGGTATATCCTATTGATTCGAAACGGCAGTGTATATTCAGCACCGGCTCTCAGTAAGAGACATCAACTGCTTTAGAACCATATCTAGAGTTACTGTTCAAATATACGAAAGCCAAGTGGTGAAACGTTGATCGTAGATAAATCTGACACAGATTGTTTTTGTATCGAGGACATATCCTCTAGCTTCCATTCGTTGCAAGGACCATACTGCCCCAAATTAACTTGGATCGGATCCATGCTATTGTTCAAAATGAAGATAAGTGTTTTATCTGCATGAAACTTTTCATACACGATGTAATTCTGATCATTATTTGCTTCTACCATTCGAAAGTCGGCGTGATTTCCGAAGACAGGTTCTAGTTTCCGTAATTCAATTAATCCTTTCACAAACTCAAATAAATCTCTATTCTGATTCGTTTCATCCCATTCCATGCAAGCACGACAACCAGGGTCCTGACCACCTGCCATACCAATTTCATCCCCGTAATAAATACACGGCGAACCAATAAAACTGAGCTGGAATAAGTATAATAGTTTTACACGATCTAGGTTACCATTAGCTAGGGTTAAGATTCTCGGTGTGTCATGACTATCTAATAGATTAAATGCTACTTCATTGACATGTTTGGGATACATATGGAGCACATTCGTGATGGAACTCGCAAAGTTTTCCGCACTCATCTCATTTTTCCCGAAATAGTCAATTGCCCCGTTTGTAAATGGGTAGTTCATCACGGCATCAAATTGATCTCCTTGTAACCAAGGCATGGAATCATGCCAAATTTCCCCTAAAATATATGCATCCGGTTTCGCGTCTTTTACAACGCTACGGAATTCACGCCAGAAAGCGTGGTCTACTTCATTGGCTACATCTAAACGCCATCCATCAATATCAAAATCCTCAATCCAATAACGGGCAACTTTTAGTAAATAATCTTTAACGACTGGATTGTCTGTATTCAACTTTGGCATGGAACCAACAAAAGCGAATGTATCATAGTTCGGCTTAGGCTCTGGTGTTACTGGATAATCCCAAATATGAAACCAGTCTTTATACGTAGAATTTTCCTGATTTTTTAATACATCTTGAAACGGAGGAAAATAATAACCACTATGGTTAAACACGGCATCTAACATTACCCGAATACCTCGTTTGTGACTCTCCTTTACCAAACGACGGAAGGTTTCTTTATCACCAAACTGCGGATCAATTTCCATATAATCAATCGTGTCATATTTATGATTGGAATAGGCTTTGAAAATAGGTGTGAAATAAATACCTGTGATCCCCAGTTCAACTAAATGATCCAGGTGATCGATTACTCCTTGAAAATCGCCCCCGAAAAAGTTAGTTGGCGTTGGGTCGGTCGATCCCCATTCTAATGTACCTTCCGGGTTAATGGAAGGATCTCCATTCCCAAATCGTTCTGGGAAAATTTGATACCAAACCGTGTCCTTTACCCATGAAGGTGGCGTGAATACGTCTGCTTTGTTGAGGTAGGGGAAGCAGAAGTAGTACGCAGTATCGGCAGGAACTTCTTCAAAGTAACCTCGCTCTGTGTATATAATCGATTCTTTGTCATCTGAACAATGAAAGCCATAGCGCATCCTACGAAATTCTGGTTTGACTGTTGCGAACCAAAAATCATATTCCATAGTAGAGCCTGATTTTATCATTTCACTAGATTTATAGTTCCATTTTTCGTCTTGCCAATCATAAGGATCCCCATAGATAAGAGATACCTTTTCAACGTCATTTTTCTTTGTTTGTAGCAAAATATGCAATGTTTCTTCATCGTACGCATAGGCATAATTATTTTTTGGTCGATGATAGATAGCTTCACGCAACATTTTTCGTAACACTCCCCATTAATACAAACGTTTGCACGAAATTGTATTCTAGATTAAATAAAAGTTGAAATATCTTATGTTAAGTATAACAGATTTATTTTAAAATGTAAGCGTTAACCACTATATGATTGTTGAAATGAAAACGTTAAAAATAATAGTTGATTTTTATCGATTACAATGTATAATGAAATTAAAGCAATTGCGCAAACGTTTTCACGCAATCGCTAAAAATATAAGATCCTTAGGGGAGGTTACTTAGATGAAAAAATGGCTAGGTGCATTCGTTTTATTCGTTTTACTTATTGGGGTACTTGCTGCATGTGGACCTGATGACGTGCAAAAAGAACCAAGTGAATCAGGAGGAGAAAACGCAGAAGAAGGAGCAAATGAATCTGCAGAAATGCCTGAGAAACCAGAGAGCCTTACGCTTTGGGTAAACGCTGAAGAAAAGCAAGAGGATGCAGTTACCGAAATAACAGAAAAATATACAGAAGAAACAGGTATTGAGGTAGAACTTGTACCAG
Source organism: Oceanobacillus limi (assembly GCF_900111445.1). GTDB lineage: Bacteria > Bacillota > Bacilli > Bacillales > Amphibacillaceae > Ornithinibacillus > Ornithinibacillus limi. The sequence goes on from NZ_FOHE01000005.1 coordinate 40,963, forward strand.
TAGATATGTTGGAACAGGTTGAAAAGTTAGATGTAGAAGGACCAGCAGGAAATGGGCCTGATATTATATTCCAACCACATGATCGTATTGGGGATTTAGCAATGCGTGGTTTAGTTGATCCAGTAGATTTGGGTGAAACAGAAAGCGATTACACAGATATCTCATTGGAAGCTGTAACATATGATGGTGACTACTGGGGATATCCAGCGGTAATGGAAACATATGCAATGTACTATAATAAATCCTTAGTTGATGAACCAGAAACAATGGACGATATCATGGCAATTGCAGAAGATTATACAGACCAAAGCCAGGATCAATTTGGCTTCTTAATGGAAGCTGCTAATTTATACTTTGTATATCCATTCTTCTCTGGATATGGAGCTTACGTATTTGACTTTGACGGAGAAAATTACGATATCAATAATGTTGGACTTGCTAATGAAGGTGCGAAACAAGGTGGAGAACTTGTTAAAACATGGTTTGACAATGGGTATATTCCACAAGATCTAACTCCAGATATTATGAATGGTCTATTTAAAGAGGGGAAAGTTGCAACTGTATTGAACGGCCCTTGGATGGTTCGTGAATATGCTGAAGCGCTAGGCGATGACTTAGGTGTTGTTCCACTACCAGTCCTTGAGAATGGGGAAAATCCTAAATCATTTGTAGGTGTGAAATCATACATGCTTTCCTACTACTCAGAAAATAAAGAGTGGGCACAAGATTTAATGGCATTTATTACAAATGAAGAAAATTCATTACATTACTATGACGTTGCAGGAGAAATGCCTCCTCGTAATGATGCAGTTGAAAACTCTGTGATTGCCGATGATCCTATTTACTCAGCATTTGCAGAACAGACTCAATATGGTGAACCAATGCCAAATGTACCGGCGATGCAACAAGTTTGGGATCCATTTAATGATGCACTTAGCTTTATCTCTAAAGGAGAACCTGTAGATGAAGTGTTAGAAGAAGCGGTTCAAACAATTCAAGATAATATTGATGCTTCAGGTGCGAATAATTAATGATGAAATATGGGAGCTATTAGCTCCCATATCCCTTTATCCCGTATATAATTGGCAGTTAGCCCCTTGTAAAGCGGGCAAGTGGGGATAGAAGACTAATATAATAGTAGATTCATTTATTATCCTGCAAGTTTTGTTTAATTGGTATTAGGAGGATACAGATATGGCTAATAATCAAAATGAGAGGAAAGCCGGAATAAGCCAACCCCGAAATATCGCTACACTGTTATCTATCTTGGTTCCAGGATTGGGCCAGATATATAATCGTCGTATAGTAAAAGGAATAATTCTTCTTATTATTACAATCTCATTTTTAGTTACGATGTGGAACTATATAGACATAGGGATTTGGGGATTATTTACGCTTGGTACAATTCCACAGGAGCATCATTCTATTCAGCTGTTACTGCAAGGATTGATTTCATTAATCGTATTAGCGTTTGGAATTGCAATCTATGCTTATAACTTAATAGATGCTAGAAAGGATGCAATTGCAAGGGAAGAGGGAAGACCGAATCCTACATTTATAAAAGGGATGTCTAATTTTTATGACAAAGGTTTTCCGTATTTTATGATTTTACCTGGATTGATCATGCTTGTATTTATTGTTGTTTTACCGTTATTGTTCATGCTTGCATTGGCATTTACGGACTATAACCAATACAACGCCCCACCACGTAATTTACTAAATTGGGTTAGCTTCGATAACTTTGTAAATTTAGTAAACGTGGATATTTGGAAGGATACCTTCTTTAGTGTTTTTACTTGGACGATTGTTTGGACAGTAGTAGCAACCACTTTACAAATAGTCCTCGGATTTTTCTTAGCTTTACTAGTTAATGATAAGCGAATTAAGTTTAAGCGTACGATCCGTACGGTATTAATCTTACCCTGGGCCGTACCGGCGTTTGTTTCGATCTTAATCTTTTCAGCATTATTTAACCCAACCTTTGGGGCGATCAATCGTGATCTATTAGCACAATTTGAAATCATGATACCGTGGCTTTCTGATCCGTTCTGGGCAAAGGTAGCCTTAATCATGATTCAAACCTGGCTGGGTTTTCCGTTTGTATTTGCATTATTTACAGGGGTGCTTCAAAGTGTACCATCTGATATGTATGAAGCTGCAGATGTTGATGGTGGAACACGTTGGCAAAAATTACGTCATATCACCGTTCCACATGTACTATTTGCGACAGCTCCATTGTTAATTATGCAATACGCGCAGAATTTTAATAACTTTAACATTATTTATCTATTCAATGAAGGTAACCCACCGGTACGTGGTCAAAATGCTGGAGGTACGGATATTCTCATTTCATGGGTATATAAATTAACTTTTGAAACAAATAATTACAATATGGCTGCAGCAATAACGATTATTATGGGAGTTCTAGTCATGGGATTTGCATTTTATCAGTTTAGAAAAACGGCAGCTTTTAAAGAAGAAGGGGGACGTTACTAATGTCGATGAACAGAAAAACAAAATCTAAAATAGAAGTGACGTTCATCTATCTCTTTTTCTTAATTATGTTTGTCATCATTGGTTACCCTTTATTTTGGGCGGTTATGATGAGTTTAAATCCAGGAACGAATATGCTTGTTACCGATTTATTCCCTGACAATCCTACACTGGAGCATTATAAATGGCTGTTTACGGATCCGAAAAGTGATTACTTAATTTGGTATAAAAATAGTCTATTTATTGCCATATTGAATGCTGCTGGATCAATCGTCATTACATCCCTTATTGCTTATGCGTTTTCACGCTACAAATTTGTAGGGCGTAAATACGGTTTATATATGTTTTTACTACTTCAAATGTTCCCAGCGTTAATGGGAATGGTAGCACTATACATCCTATTAAATACAATTGGTTTGACAGATTCACTTTGGGGATTGTTATTAATCTATTTAGGTGGACAAATCCCATTCAATGCGTGGTTAGTAAAAGGGTATTTTGATACGATTCCAAAAGAGTTAGATGAAGCAGCAAAAATCGATGGAGCAGGTCATTTGAAAATATTTTGGACAATCATGCTACCATTGGCCAAGCCAATCTTAGCAGTGGTTGCGTTATTTAACTTCATGGCACCATTCATGGACTTTTTACTACCACGAATTGTTTTGACAAGTCCAGAAAACTTTACGCTAGCATTAGGATTATTTAATTTCATTAATGACCAATTCTCAACTAACTTTACACGATTTGCTGCTGGAGCAATCTTGATTGCACTTCCAATTGCATTGGTGTTCCTACTATTACAGCGTTATCTGATTTCAGGACTAACTTCGGGAGCAACAAAGGGATAAACGGGGAAGTAGGATAGGAGAGGAACCAGTAATTTGGTACATTTCCTATCTCTTACCCACAACACGAATACGGAATAGTAAGGAGAATTTTTATGAAACAAGTATGGTGGAAAGAAGCCGTGGCATACCAAGTTTATCCACGAAGTTTTATGGACTCAAACGGGGATGGCATTGGAGATATCCAAGGAGTTATTTCTAAATTAGATTATTTAAAGGAATTTGGGATTGATGTTATCTGGATGAGCCCGATATATCAATCTCCAAATGATGATAATGGCTATGATATTAGCGATTATAAGGATATTATGGAGGAATTTGGTACGATGGAAGACTTTGATTTATTACTTCAAGAGGTACATCGTCGCGGCATGAAACTTATCATGGATCTAGTAATTAATCATACATCAGATGAGCATCCGTGGTTTATCGAATCACGTTCTTCTAAAGATAATCCTTATAGAGATTATTATATCTGGCATCCAGGAAAAGATGGAAAAGAGCCGAATAACTGGGAATCCATTTTTGGTGGTTCTGCATGGAAATATGATGAAAAAACAGATGAATATTTCCTTCATGTTTTCTCAAGCAAGCAGCCGGATTTAAATTGGGAAAATCCAACCGTTCGGAATGAATTATATGACATGGTCAATTGGTGGCTTGATAAGGGGATCGATGGATTCCGAGTGGATGCGATATCTCATATTAAAAAAGTTCCAGGTTTACCTGATATGCCAAATCCAGACAATAAGAAGTATGTTCCCTCCTTTGATGGACATATGAATCGCGATGGAATACAGGTCTTTTTAGAGGAGTTAAAGGAAAAAACTTTTTCTAATTATGATATTATGACTGTTGGAGAGGCAAATGGGGTTCGTGTTGACCAAGCAGATGAATGGGTTGGAGAGGAAAATGGAAAGTTCAACATGATTTTCCAATTCGAGCATTTAGATCTCTGGGGAAAAAATACGAACACCGGTTTAGATATACATGCATTGAAGCAAACATTGTCTAAATGGCAAACAGGCCTACAGGGTGTCGGCTGGAATGCCTTGTTCTTGGAGAACCATGACCAGCCCCGTTCGCTCTCAACCTGGGGAAATAGTGAAGCATACCGCGTGGAATCCGCTAAATGCTTGGCTACGATGTATTTTCTCATGCAGGGTACACCATTTATTTATCAAGGGCAGGAAATTGGGATGACAAATGTGAAGTTTCCTTCTATTGATGATTACGATGATGTTGGCATGCGAAACTATTATTACAATGAATTAGAAGCTGGAACTCCAGTAGAAGAGATTATGGAGGTCATTTGGAAGACTGGTCGAGATAACTCCAGAACACCAATGCAATGGACGGCAGAAAAGAATGCAGGTTTTACGACTGGTACACCGTGGATGAAAGTAAATCCAAACCATTCCGATATTAATGTGGAAAAGGAAATACAGAACCCCGATTCTATTTATCATTATTATAAAAATCTAATTCAGCTACGAAAAGAACATCAAGTTTTAGTTTATGGTAAATATAACCTAATTATGGAAGACCATGATCAAATATATGCGTATACGAGAGTGCTGGGGGATGAAACGGTAGTTATTTTAACGAATTTGTTTGCTGAAGAGGCATTCTTTAACTTACCAGTGGAGATCGAGAACCAAGCGAAAACGCTATTAATTAGTAACTATGATGATCAAAAAGAAAACGTGTTAAAGCCATATGAAGCGAGAGTTTATAAATTAGGTAGGTAGAGTGGAGCCTGGGGAAAGTTAACATGATTTAGTGGAAGAAGGTATAAATATAACTGGTGGTAGGACCCGCACTTCAAACTTCGAGGGAAAATCAAGAGGTTAAGTGGGGGTTCAACTGCTGTAAATGTCCAATTCATTTTATTTAACAATCAGTAGGAAATGAAGAAATTACTCACTGATTGAAGATTCGCTTTATCCAAAATAGAGCTAAACCAGTTTATGAAAATAGTAGGTAGTATCTGTCAAAATAATGTTATAATAAGTGAAGAGAAGCAACATAAACAAGAAAAGCAGAGGGTGAAAACCATGGTAACAATTAAAGATGTCGCAAAAGCTAGTGGGGTTTCACCCTCTACCGTATCACGTGTCATAGCAGATAACCCGAGAATTACTGAGGATACAAAGAAAAAAGTTCGAAAAGCAATGAAAAAGCTAGGCTATCATCCGAATGTGAGTGCTCGAAATCTGGTTGCCAAATCAACGAAGGCGATCGGAGTCATCATGCCATCACCAGCAAACACTGCCCTGCAAAATCCCTTTTTTCCGGAGGTATTGCGGGGAATAAGTTCTGTAATCCATGATGAACGATACTCGATGTCGCTTTCAACAGGGGAAACAGAAGAAGAAATATATCAAGAAGTGCAGCGAATGGTGTACGGTAGTTATGTTGATGGAGTTATCTTGCTTTATTCTCGTATTAACGATCGCGTAACCAATTTTCTTCTGGAGAATGATTTCCCGTTTGTTATTGTCGGGAAACCTTATGACCATGAAACTGAAATAACTCATGTGGATAATGATAACTTTAAAGCTGGAAAAGAAATTACCAATTACTTGATTGGTAAAGGTCATGAACGTATTGCATTTATCGGTGGATCAAGTGAATTATTTGTTACCATGGATCGTGAAGCGGGCTATAATACGGCACTTCAAGAAGCCGGTCTCATAAATCTAGATGCATACAAGATTCATACCGAATTTCTAAAGTCTGGTGGACGTGAAGCAGTTGAGTATTTACTATCACTCGAAACAAGGCCAACTGGCTTAGTCGTGAGTGATGATCTGATTAGTCTTGGTATTCTCAGCAGATTAGAAGAATCCGGCTTTCGAGTTCCGCAGGATTTTTCACTTGTTAGCTTCAATAATGTTTATTTGTCCGAAATTACTCGTCCAGCCCTAACAACGGTCGATGTAAAAATATATGAACTTGGCGCACAATCTGCCAAAGCTCTAATCGAGAAAACACAAAATAAAGATGAACCCGCAAAACGAATTATGATTCCACATAAAATGGTGTATCGTGATTCGGTGAGTGAGGTTTGAGGGAAGCCGTCCCTGGATGGGGCGGTTTTTTGTTGTCTCTTAAGCTATAACAGTCGGTAGTTGTGGATCACTTTATGCTAAAAATTAATTATCATTTATTTAGGAGTAAAAGTTTAGAAAAGTATTTTTTCCCAGGATGAAAGGTTGATAACCCGGGGTGAAAGGTTGATAAGTCAGAATAAAGGTTGATAATCCGGGGTGGAAGGTTGATAAAACAGAGTGAAGGTTGATAACCCGGGGTGAAAGGTTGATAAGTCAGAATAAAGGTTGATAATCCGGGATGAAAGGTTGATAAATCAGAATAAAAGTTGATAACCTGGGGTGAAAGGTTGATAAATCAGAGTGAAGGTTGATAACCCGGGATGAAAGGTTGATAAGTCAGAATAAAGGTTGATAATCCGGGATGAAAGGTTGATAAGTCAGAATAAAGGTTGATAATCCGGGATGAAAGGTTGATAAATCAGAGTGAAGGTTGATAACCCGGGATGAAAGGTTGATAAGTCAGAATAAACGTTGATAATCCGGGGTGAAAGGTTGATAAATCCGAATAAACGTTGATAACCCTGGGTGAACAGTTGATAAGTCCGAATAAACGTTGATAACCCGGGGTGAACAGTTGATAAGTCCGAATAAAGGTTGATACCCTGGGGTGAACAGTTGATAAATTAGAATAAACGTTGATAACTACCACACGAAAGTCGATAAATCCGAATGAACGATCTGTGTTTTTCTGAATTACTAATACATTTTTTCTAGTTGGGGTTGGAAGAGGAATGTGATTAAATTTTAACGAATTGGTGTTAAGCTTTCATTTCATAGTAAACTAAATAAAATCACTTGAAAATGGGGAGCGTGAATTATGACCAAACAATGGATTACATTTGACTTAGACGGAACATTAATGCAAAATCCTTTTATTCAATGGGTGTTTCCAGAAATTGTTTCTGCGTTCCAGCAAGAATTAAATCAAGATATAAATATTAATAAAATCATTGTGGCTGAACATGAGCTAAGAATGAAAGAGAATAAGGTAGTAGAAGCATATGATTGGGATGATATTGTAGCTAGGACGATCAGGAAACTCAATTTAAGTTTAAAAATAGATGTTGCTCATTTGGTTGAAAAACATGCAGTGGAACCAAAAGTTTATCTATTAGAACAGAATATAATTAATAGCCTCGAAGAATTGAAGAGACAGAATTATTCTTTAGCTGCCGTAACCAATGGCTACGCGAAGTATCAAATACCGGTAATGAAGGAACTAGGCTTATATACTTTATTCAATGAAATAATTACTCCAGATCGATGTGGTTATGCAAAGCCAGATAGTAGAATCCTGAACACCTTAAAAAAAGATGGGGAAATAATGGCCCATATAGGAGACCGAATTGATCATGATGTTGTGCTTGCAAACCGGCTAGGGATTAAGTCCGTTTGGATAAATAGAAATCTACCAAGCCCGTTTTTGGAAATGGTACCAGCTAGAAGGGGTGAAATTAAGAGACTAGATGTAATATGTAAAGAAAAATGGAAGCAGGAAAACAAACAGGATTCGACTCAATTTCCAAATGAAGGCTTCCCTGACTTTATTATAACCTCCATCGATGAGTTAGTAGATCTTTTCATAGAATAATATACCAGTAGTAAATAGCCTCGTTGATCCCAATAGAAAACGAGGCTATTTGTAACTATTACTACTTATCTATGATTTTTACCTATTAAAATGGAATTTTAATAACGTTCTTCTAGTTCAATACCTTGATAGTAATGCTTCAAAATTTCATCAAACGTATGACCTTTTACAGCCATTCCCATTGCTCCAGTTTGGGACAGGCCAACACCATGACCCCATCCTCCGCCGTACACTTCAAAGCCAGACAGTTCCTTTGTTTTTTTATCAACTATTGGTTCGACATAAAAGAGAGTGCTGAGTAAAACAGCTGGATCGCCATTGGCATTGATGTATTGTAGAGCCCACCGAATTCGATCCTTGAATTCGTAGAAATTGCCATTCTCTGTTACGAATTCAATTTCTAAAACTCTGCCAGAATTTGAACGCTCCACTACGTTAATTTCGTAAACTTCACCAACTTCCGTATTAAAGTACGTGCTGAGAACATTACTAATCTCATCTGGCGTCCATTCAAAATGCCAACGATGGTACCTTGACCAGTCTGATTCAAAGTCTCCTTTTTTCACTGCACGTAGCGATTTGGGATTACTACTATTTTTGAAAACGTTTAGTGAAGGAACATTATCGAATGCTTTTCCTCGTTGTGCATCTGGTACCCCTTGTAAATAATCAACTGGAGCAGAATCCCAAATATCGTTGTTGTTGGCTGTAAATCCTCCAGAAGTAGAGTGGTAAACTGCACTTATTAATTCACCTTCATAAGTAGCGACAATTCCTGAAGTTTCCTGAACAGCTTGAGTAGATATTGGGTGTTCTACTTCATAGCCACCATAAACTTGATCAGATGTGGTTGGTAATAGGTCGTAGCCATCATTACTTCGTTTGCCTAATCCTGAAATTGCATAAGTTCTAGCAGCAACAGCCTGTGATTTTTGTGCTTCCAACTCATTATATGGTTCTGGCGGTAATTCATGTGGTACAACTCCATATAAATATTCTTCCAATGGAAGCTCATTGATCCCAGCTAGTGTATTATTACTATTAAACGCTACTTCGCCGATACCCCGGTAATTTTTCCCATCGATTAAAACGAGATCATCGTCTGACCTAACTTGTATGGGGTTCGAAATAATTTCTTCAAAATCTTGCCCAGTAACTTTAATTAATGATTCACCATTAGACACGGTAACAACTTTCCAAAAGGAATCATTTCCTGCTAAGCCACTTGAAATCACTTCTTCACGAAATGCATTGCGATCTCCCCATGGTGCATCTTCAGCAAATGCGCCAATATATAAACGCCAACCATTGTTATAAGGTTCGATATATGTATCGTAACCACCAATTTCCGCCCTATTTAGCCAATCTTCTACATAAGAATTGCTCGTTGTCCATGCTACTTGTAAGCGATAGTTAGTTTGTATTTCCGCAGTAGAATCGAGTTGAACAGAAACTTCTTCATCTGATCCAGAATAGATGACTTCTCCGGTGACTTTATTAACAATCGTAAAATCACCATTACTACCTAATTTCACATTTTCTGCTGTGGGTACAACCCCGATACGGATCATTTGAGTATTTTCTTCTGCGAAGCTTACGGAACTGAATGCTGTAGAAAATCCTAAGCCGATGAAACCAAACAATAATAATCCAAAAATCTTCTTTACCAAAAAATACACCTCCGTTAAAATTTAAAAGCGCTTTTATGAAGTATTCAACGATAATTAGTAGAACCCTTTATTTTTTATATAGGTCTTTAGAAGGTTTTTGGTTGAAGTATAGTTCAAAATAATCACATTCCATAATACAAATCATTTCATTTGTATAACAATATGAAATTTAAGTACAATTTTTTTAAAATATTTTTGAATTTCTATTTCATTTTTAGAATATTAATGTATAATGTAAGTGATTAAATAATTAGAAAATTAATGAATTAGTCTGAGGAGGATTAGACCTCTATTTTTTGCAACATTAATGTAAGCGATATCATGCTTTGGGTTTATTAGAAATAATTCAATTTTTTTTAATGAGGTGGGAAAATGGCAGAGAAATTACATTTAATGGTAGTTGGTGCACATTGCGGTGATGGGGAGATACAGGCTGGTGCTATTGCCTATAAGTATGCAAAGGCAGGACATAAAGTAACATTTTTACATTTAACAGCTGGTGAAAAAGGAAATCCACCCCATATTTCAGTCGAAGATTATCGGAAGCAAAAGATTGAAGAAGCGGAACGTGCTGCTGCAGTTCTTGGTGGAAAAAGTATTACGTTAGATTATAATGATGCGGAATTAAAAGAGGATGATGAAACAGTTACAACAGTAGCCAAATTATTTCGCCAATTGAAACCAAATGTTGTTATCACGCATTGGGAAAACAGTATGCACCCGGATCATGCGCGTTGCCCTAAGATTGTTCAAGCAGCATGGCTAAAAGCAGCCTTACCTGGATTTGAGATTGATGGTTTACCTCCGCACTCATTAACTCGAATGTTTCATAGTGAAAACTGGGAGGATATGGAAGGGTATGAACCAGATATATTCGTTGATGTATCCGAAGAATTTAACACGTATTTGGAAGCGTTGTCTCAATACTGGTTCATCATGAATTCAAGTGATTTTAGGTATTACGACTATTATAAAGCATTAGGTACGATGAGAGGCTGTCTAACAAGAACAAATTACGCTCAGACATTAAAATTCCCTATCGGAGCGAATAAACGGAAAGGTGCAACCATTCCAGGATTTGACTTATAGACTTGTAAGAAGAGTTACATAAAGGAGTGCAAAAAATATATGAGTCTTAGTGAGACACAGAAAAAAATCGGCCAATTAATGGTATTTGGATTTAAAGGAAAGACGGCAACCCCTGAAATTAAGAAATTAATACGTGAAAAACATATTGGAGGGGTTATTTTATTTGGTAGAAACATAGGGACGCCAGAGGAAATCTATCAATTAACTACAGAATTACAGCGAGAAGCAAGAGCTGCTGGACATGAAAAGCCGTTACTAATTTGTATCGACCAAGAAAACGGTGTAGTTAGAAGATTGGGAGAGGGATCAACCGTGTTACCAGGCTCTATGCTACTTGGTGCGACGGGAAAAAGTGAAAATGCCTATATCACTGGTTTATTGACTGGAAGAGAACTGAAACATCTTGGTGTGAACTGGAACCTAGCACCTGTATTAGATGTTAATAACAATCCAGAAAATCCTGTCATTGGTGTCCGTTCTTATGGAGAAACTCCTGAAATGGTTTCTGAATTTGGCCTACAAGCCGTAAAAGGAATGCAGGATGCTGGAATGATCACAACGTTAAAGCACTTTCCTGGTCATGGAGATACAAATGTCGACTCGCATTTAGATCTACCAACAATAGCACATGATATGGAACGACTAGAAGAAGTAGAATTAAAACCTTTTATTGATGTTATGGAGTACGGTACAGATACCATTATGTCTGCTCATGTTTATTTTCCAGCTATAGAGGATCGGGAGAATGTACCTGCTACACTTTCGAAAAAAGTGATTACCGATCTGTTACGTACAAAACTCGGATTTAACGGTGTTGTAACTACGGATTGTATGGAAATGAATGCCATCTCAGAAACGATTGGAACTGCTGCCGGTGGAGTGGAAGCGATAAAGGCTGGTGTTGATTTGATAATGGTGTCCCATTTACAATCACGTCAGTACGAAACAATTCATGCAGTGGAAGAAGCTCTAATTAACAGAGAAATTTCCGAGAAAACACTTCATAGTGCCTATGAACGAGTAATGGAGTTAAAGGACAAATATTTGAGTTGGGAGGATATTCCTCTTAATCAAACACCAGTGGTCTCTGCTGACTTTGGGAGTAAATTTCATGAATGGGAAGCATATGAAATTTATAGGCAAGGTATTACGATTGTGAAAAACGAAAATAACCTTGTTCCATTATCACCATTGGACGAAGATCGTCTACTCGTTGTATATCCGCAGAATAGTTATGCGATGCAGGTGGAAGATCAAAGGTATTCAACGTTTTCACTCGGAGAATCAATTAAAAATAATCATGAAAAAACAGATGTTATTGAACTAACCAATCCTCCAACAAAAGAAGAAATCGATAAGGTTGCTGCCAGTGCTTCAAAATATAGTGCTGTAATAATTGGGACATTGACGGTTAAGCCAAATGATACACAAGTAGAATTAGTGCGGGAAATTAAGCAACAAAACGAATCGGTAATTGTTATTGCAACAAGAAGCCCATACGACATTTCTTATTTACCAGATATTCCAGCATACATAGCAACTTATGAATTTACACATCCAGCACTGATTACGGTTGCAAATGCGCTGTTTGGTAAAGTTCAGGTGAAAGGAAAGTTACCAATTACGTTACCAAAACGAAGGGATGGTTAACATGCATACCAATCAACGGGTCTCGTATGCGATTGGCCTCATGTCAGGAACTTCATTAGATGGTATTGATGCAGCCATAGTAAAAATGAAGGATCTCAACGGAAATGTTTCGATGGAACTTATTCATTTTGATACGATTTCTTATGAACAAGAAGTAAAAGACGAAATTTTAAAACTTTGTGATCCAGAGTCATCAAGGGTTGATAACCTTTCTAGTATGAATATGCTTCTAGGAATTCTCTATGCAGACGCAGCATTAAAGGTTATTAAGGATGTAGGGTTAGATCCAACTGATATTGACTTGATCAGTTCTCATGGACAAACGATTTTTCATCAACCAAGTGCCATTACAATCGGTAAACATTTGGTAGCATCGACGTTACAAATTGGGGATATTGGTGTCATTGCTGAAAAAACTGGGATTACAACGGTAGGAGATTTTCGAACAAGGGATATAGCAGCTGGGGGACAAGGAGCACCACTAGTTCCATATGCTGATTATCAATTATTTCAACATGAATCTTTTGGTAGAGTGCTAGTTAATATAGGAGGAATATCAAATATTACTATTCTTCCAAAAGGTTGTAATGAAAACGCTGTTTTTGCCTATGATACAGGGCCAGGAAACATGATAATAGATTTTTTTGTAGAGAAAATCACAGACGGAAAACGGAGCTACGATAAAAATGGGGATATAGCGCGGAAAGGTACGGTACACCAAGAGTGGTTAAGCGAATTGCTTCAACATCCTTATTTTGCAGAACATCCTCCGAAAAGTACTGGACGGGAAATGTTTGGTAAAGAATATGCTAGTTTCCTTTGGGGTAAAGCGGAAGAGTTAACGATACAGCATGAGGACAAGGTAGCAACAGTAACAGAGCTAACAGCTATTACACTTACTAATGAAATAAAACAAAACATTGAATTAGCATCCATAAGTGAGGTTTTAATTAGTGGGGGTGGGAGCAAGAACAAGATGTTAATGGAGCGAATTGATGCGCATCTCCCAAATAATGTTGTCGTAAAAACGACAGATGATTATGGAGTGAATGCAGATGCGAAGGAAGCAATGATCTTTGCATTACTTGGTTACCAATGTTTACAAAAAAGAACAAATAACTTACCAGCTGCAACTGGTTCTAAACGTAATGTGGTCATGGGCAAGATAGCATGGTGAGCTTACTTTAAGGGGGTGAAGTCAACCTAGTAATCTGTGTAATTGGAAACTTTTATTGAATACTAAAATTACATTTTATGTAGGGGGTAAGAAAATTGAAAGGTAAAATGACAAAAATTTTGGCTTTATTCATTATGGTTGTACTAATTGGGGTTTTAGCCGCTTGTAATGATGATTCATCTAATACAAACGAAGACGGTGAATGGACAGGTAAAATTACTATTTGGGACGGACCACGTTGGGCTCAAGAGGGGGACGACTCTGGTGAAGATGGAGAAGGTAATAAGTATTTTTGGATAGAAGAAAAGATTGAAGAGTTTGAAGCTGAGCATGAAGGAGTAGAAATTGAATTAGTTCAAGTACCTTGGGCAGAGCTTCCGGATAAATTAGGTGTAAATATTGCAGGTCAATCATGGCCAGATATTGCTCCAGTTGATATTAGTGGTAGTGCTGTAAGCATTGAACATATCGAACAAGGCGTAATTGAATCTGTAGATGAATACTTTACAGAAGAAGAGTTAGCTGATTTTTATGATAACGCTTTAGAAGCCTATACGCATGAGGGAAGCTTATATGGGGTGCCGAACTCAGTGACGGTACACTCTATGTTATTAAATCTAGATCTATTCGAAGAAGCTGGTGTTACACCTCCAGAAAATGGGGAGTGGACGTGGGAAGAGTTTGTTGACACAGCAGAACAGCTTACTTTTGATAGGGATGGAGATGGAGAAACGGATGTATATGGATTCTCCACTTACATTCTAGATGGTTATTATGAAGCATGGCCTTTCTTCTATATGGACGGTGGGCAACCATTAAGTGATGATTTGTCTGAATTTACATTCGATTCCCCAGAAGCAGTTGAAGCAATTCAAAAGCTAGCAGATTTAAAACTTGAGCAAGAAGTTGCGCCTGTATCCATGGGAGGAGCTGACGTAGGTGGTACGTTCCAAGCGTGGGCAGACGAGGAACAACGCACGGTAGCTATGCAGCCATGGGCAACTTGGGCAATCACATCAGCTCAAACAGCGTATCCAACAAACTTTATGGTAGCAAACTACCCTACTGGTTCTACAGGTGAACCTGGAACAATTGGTGGAGTTGGTGGATGGACGATGTTCCACCAAGAAGAAGAAGGTAAGAAAGAAGTTGTAGCTGAATTTATCAAACACATCTCTAATGCAGATGAACAATACCGTATGGCTAGTGAATATGGAGTATTCCCTGCCTTAGAAAGTGCTGCAGACATGGACCCATATGCGGATAATCCAGAAATGGCAAGGGCACAAGAAATGTCTGATCAAGTTATCAATTTACCAAGCCATCCAGAATGGAAAAAAATAGATGAAGTCATCCAACGTGAACTTCAATTAGTATTTAATGGCGAAAAAACGGCAGAAGAAGCCATGGCAGATGCTAAGCCTGAAGTAGAGGAATTACTAGATTAACGATTAATAGAAGGTAGACTTTAGAGTTCTTCTAGAGTCTACCGATTTTCTTAAAGATTGCAAGCTTTACATATTTCGAACAGCTGGGAGGGAAAAACATGAAAGGAACAAATGCGTCCATCACTTCTAATAAGAACAAAGGAGTATGGCACTCCATGAAAAAAAATTATGCTGCCTACCTGTTCTTGTTACCGAAATTAACGTTGTTTATTGTATTTATAGCAATCCCGGTAGTTTGGGCATTTATTCTATCTTTTCAGGAATATCAAATTATAGGTGGCAACGAATGGGCTGGATTATCAAATTACTTAAGTGTATTTGAAAGTGAAGCATTTAAGAAAGCACTTCTAAATACAACGATTTATACCGCGGTAACTGTTCCCTTTAATGTCATTACTGCGCTAATAGCAGCATCTTTAATTCATTCCTTAGGACGCTTTGCTCAAGGATTTTTCAGAGCCGCATTCTATCTACCTACAGTAGCCTCTATGGTTATTATTGCAATGGTGTGGAGATGGATGTATAACTATGAATTTGGACTATTTAATTATGTTATTGGTTGGTTCGGATTTGAACCTTTGAATTGGTTAGGACAGTCAAACACGGCTTTATGGGCGATCATCATCATGCAAATGCTAATTCCTTTTGGTGTAGGGATAATATTATATTTAGCTTCAATGAGTTCAATATCTGAATCTTTATATGAAGCAGCAACAATTGATGGTGCAAATGCATTACAAAAATGGGTTAAAATTACCGTTCCAATGCTTAAACCATCCACTGTTTATTTAGTATTACTAAGTACCATTGGTTCGTTCCAGGTATTTACGCAGATTATTTTGATGACTGGTGGGGGACCTGGCTATGCGACAGAGACCATCGTGCATTTAATCTATAAAACTGGTTTCAGAGATTTTGAGTTCGGATTAGCTGCGGCACAGTCTGTCGTATTATTCTTTATTATCTTAGTTATTTCAATTTTACAGTATAGAGCTTTACGTCATGATGAATAGGAGGGAAATAAAAGATGAGAAAATTTAGTATAAAAAAGACACTTATTGTATCACTACTACTGCTATTTTCGATTGTTTCCCTTTTGCCATTATATTGGGTATTCAGTACCTCCTTGCAGTTAAGTAGTTATCAGGATGATGACTTAGAAAGAACGACTTCCTATGTTAATGCAAATCCCCCCAAAATGTATCCAATGGGAATACCAGAATACTTCGAGCATTGGGGAAAAGCACGGGAAGCGGAAAAAAATGATGACCTGGAACAAGCAACCTACCATCGCGATATGATGAGTTATATCGTGGAAGACACGTTCTCAGGATTTAAAAGATTATTCAGCCAAAACAGTATGGGAATGTGGTTTTTTAACAGCTTATATATAGGGATTGTTGTTACAGTAGGTGTGTTATTATTTGATTCCATGGCAGGTTACGTACTAGCCAAGAAGCGATTTCCAGGTAGGAATATTATCTTTTGGTTAATTATTTCTACAATGATGATCCCTTCGCAAGTAACCTTAGTTCCAATGTTTATAATGGTTCGCGATTTAGGTTTAATGGATACTCACTGGGCATTGATATTACCTGATTTATCCATGGTATTTGGTGTTTTCTTAATGCGACAGTTTATGTATTCCATTCCGGATGAATTAATTGAAGCAGCGAAAATTGATGGGGCAAGTGAATGGAGAACGTACTGGAGTATTGTACTTCCACTTGCGAAGCCAGGATTAGCTGCATTAGGTATATTTACTTTCATGAACGTATGGAACTCATTCTTATGGCCAATTATTGTTTTAAATAGTGCGAACTTATATACCCTACCTGTTGGATTGAAAACATTACAAGATGCAAACCTTGCAGACTTTAAACTATTAATGAGTGGTGCAGCAATTGCTGCAATCCCAATGATTATTGTCTTCTTAATATTCCAGCGTCATTTTGTTAAAGGGTTAACATTAGGTGGGGTAAAAGAATAACCATGCACATTTTATGAATGGCTTTTGTTCTTGACAAAAGCCAAAATGTTCTTAGGAGTGACCTGTAATGAAACTAGGACTTGATATATTCTTAGAAAAAAATTATGAAGATTATATAGGAAAACGGATCGGTTTAGTTACAAATATGACAGGTGTGAATAAGAGATTAACACCATCAATTGATTTGTTTTTTGAACATCCGGATATTGATCTAGTTGCACTATATGCTCCAGAGCATGGCATACGAGGAGATGCAAAAGAAGGGCAGAAAGTGGAATCGATAGTCGATCCAATTACGAATCTTTCAGTTCACAGTCTGTATGGATTGACCAAAAAACCAACGAAGGAAATGCTTGATAATATAGATGTTCTTGTTTTTGATTTGCAGGATATCGGATCTCGGTATTACACATTCATTTATACAATGGCCTATGTGATGGAAGCGTGTAAAGAACTTGATAAGGAATTTGTTGTGTTAGATCGACCTAATCCAATTTCAGGTGAAAAGATCGAAGGCAATTTAATAGAGGAGGATGTCCAATCATTTGTAGGTCTTTTTCCGATACCTAATCGTCATGGTATGACAATCGGGGAGATTGCTCATTTATTCAAAGGGGAATTCGGATTGAAATGCAATTTGACCGTTATTCCAATGGAAGGTTGGGAAAGGAATCAGTACTTCGATGATACGGATTTATTTTGGGTAGCCCCATCTCCTAATACAACAAACATCGATATGGCAATCTTATATCCCGGAACCTGTTTGATTGAGGGAACTAACTTATCAGAAGGTCGAGGAACGACTAGGCCTTTTGAGTATATCGGTGCACCGTTTATAGACGGGTATCGGTTGGCAAAGAATTTTAATGAACAGAAACTTTCTGGAGTCCTAGCAAGACCTACATCATTTATTCCGACATATCAAAAGCATAAAGATGAAATATGTGGGGGGATTCAGTTACATATTGTCGATCGTGGGAACTTTAATGCTTTTGAAACAGGTGTTGTATTAATTGAATTAGTTGCAACAATGTATCCAAACGATTTTTATTTCTTAAAACATGAAAATGGGAAATACTTTTTTGACCTACTAGCTGGAACAAAGCGGTTGCGGGATCTCTTGTTAAAAGGGGATACTGAGGCATTCCTACTGTCATGTAAGGAAGAAGTGAAGACTTTTCACAACCAAAGGGAACCATATCTTTTATACAATTAGGATGGGATGAGATGAGCAAATTATCAACACTGACAACAGAACAAAGAAATGACAAGACTAAATCCATCGATAATATGACTACAGCAGAAATATTAACTACTATTAACGATGAAGATAGAAAAGTAGCAACAGCAATTCAGAAAGTTATACCACAAGTAGAAGCAACCGTTGAAGCTGTCTATCAATCATTAAAAAATGGTGGAAGATTATTTTATGTCGGTGCTGGAACAAGTGGTAGATTAGGTATATTAGACGCAGTTGAATGTCCTCCAACTTATAGTACTCCTCCAGAGCTTGTTCAAGCTGTCATGGCAGGAGGAACGAAAGCAATTGAGAAGGCTGTGGAGGGTGCAGAGGATAGTGAAACTTTAGGTGCGAATGACCTTAAAGAAAGGAATGTAACGGAGCTAGATGTTGTGATAGGTATAGCAGCGAGCGGGAGAACACCATACGTAATCGGTGCTCTAAAGTATGCAAAGGAAATTGGAGCAAGTACGGCGAGTCTCTCGAGTAATGAAGGTTCCATGATTAGTAGATTTGCAGATATTAATATTGAAGTGCTAACTGGTCCAGAAGTTATTACTGGGTCAACGAGAATGAAGGCAGCAACCGCGCATAAACTCATATTGAATATGATCACGACAACGACGATGATTAAGATTGGAAAAGTATATGAGAACTTAATGGTGGATGTCAAAGTTAGTAATCAAAAATTAAAGGAACGAGCAATCAGTATTGTTTCGACAATTACAGATGTTTCCTATGAACGAGCGAAGGAAACGCTGAAAAAGACCAATTTTGAAGTCAAACCCGCAATTGTCATGATAAAAGCAAATACATCTTTGAATAAAGCAAAACATTCCATTCAAAAGGCAGATGGGTTTGTACGGAAAGCGATTGATTTAGCACTATCAGGGGGAGTGGGAGAAAATGGTCAATTATAGAAGTTATCTTCCAGGGGATGAGATACTTATTATTAACTTATGGAATCGTACTTTACAAAATGATCCAATAACCTTAAAACGTTTTCGTCATCTAGTGCTTCTAGATGCCAACTTTGATCCAAAGGGGATGCAGCTTGCCTTTCAGGGTGATAAGCTAATAGGGTGTGTTTACGCGGTGCGCAGACTATTACCCATGTACGGAGATGATTTAGAAACGGAAAATGGTTGGATGCCGTTCTTTTTCGTGGATGAAGAACACCGTAAATCTGGTGTTGGATCCCAGTTAATTGAAAATGCGGTTACATTTTTAAAGGGTAATGGAAGAAAAAATGTATTTTTCGCATCCTATGCTCCGAATTATATCCTGCCCGGCTTGGATGAAGAAAATTATCCCGAAGCTTATCAATTCTTGCTTAAACAAGGATTCGATAAACTATACTCTCCGGTTGCAATGGATCGTAGTTTGGTGGATTATAGACTTCCAAAAGAGATTATTCATTTAAAAACAAAACGAGAACAAGAAGGTTATTCTATTAATAATGCACAGGATAAAGACCTTTATGAAGTTATCCAGTTTGCTAACGAGAAATTTAACCCAGATTGGGGAAGAGCTATTCGAGAAGGAATTCTACAAGGCCTCCCATTAGATCGTATTCTTATTGCTCGCCACAAAGGTAAACTCGTTGGTTTTTGTATTTATGGTGGCTATGAAGGGGTACCTGAGCG
This sequence comes from Oceanobacillus limi, assembly GCF_900111445.1. Taxonomy (GTDB): domain Bacteria; phylum Bacillota; class Bacilli; order Bacillales; family Amphibacillaceae; genus Ornithinibacillus; species Ornithinibacillus limi. The sequence goes on from NZ_FOHE01000005.1 coordinate 60,921, forward strand.
CTTTGGTCCTTTCGGGGTTGATCCGAATCAACAAGGGAAAGGGCTTGGAAAACTAATCTTGAATGAATGCTTGAATAATATGAAGGCAGAAGGTTTACATAGTGCCTGGTTTCTGTGGACAGGTGAAACAAGTTCTGCTGGACATTTATACAAAAAAACTGGTTTTCATATAACAAGAAAGTTCCACGTTATGCGTAAAGAAATATAAATCACCCGAATACTAAAGGAGAAAGAGAGCTGATACTATGTCATTTATGACTGGGGGACTTGTGATGCTTACAGAAATGCTGCCTTTATTACCTCCATCTGAGAAAAAAATAGCTTCATATATTATTGAAAACCCGGAAGAAGCTGTCACCTTAACAGCACTAGAATTAGGGAAAAGAAGTTCAACTAGCGGGGCAGCGGTAATTAGACTTTGTAAATCTTTGGATTTAAAAGGTTTTCAAGATTTGAAGTTTCGGATTGCAGGTGACCTTCAGAAAACAAATGATCAAGGCTTTCGCGATGTAGAACCTAATGAACCCTTGCCATCCATTATTGAGAAGATGACCAATAATAGTATTCAAACAATACGTGAGACAGTAGAACTATTAAGCACAGATGAGCTAAAGAAAGCAGTTGATTTATTAAGGAATGCTAATAAAATTCATTTTATTGGTGTGGGTGCTTCCGGCATTATAGCACATGATGCCCAACAAAAATTTCTCCGTATTAATAAAATGGCTTACGCATTCTCTGACATTCACATGGCTGCAACTTTGGTCGCGAATGCAGAACAGGGAGATGTCGTTGTTGGCATTTCTTTTTCAGGGGAAACCCAAGAAGTTGCAAATGTATTAGAACTTGCTAAACGAAATAATATTAAAACGATCAGTTTAACTCGATATGGAAGCTCTAACGTCACAGAACAAGCAGATATACGTTTATATACGTCAGCAACTAAGGAGCCTACCTTCCGCAGTGGTGCGACATCTTCACGTATTGCACAATTGCAGGTGATTGATATTTTATTTATGTGTGTTGCATCTCTGCAATATGATCAAACTGTAAAACATATCGATACAACAAGAGACGCAATTGATTTTTTAACCAAAAACGGAAAACGAAAGTAAGAAAGCAGAGATAAAAAGAGCTATCATCACGGTGGCTCCTTTTTTCTTAATGGGGGAATTGTTTGTGTATGTAATTGGAATAGATGGTGGCGGAACGAAAACAATCGGAGTTCTTGCAGATGAAAATGGAACTGTTGTTGCCAAATCGATCGTTGGTCCAACTAATCCCAATAGTGTATCCAATTATCATCTCAAAGGGGAATTTGGAAAGCTTTTTATGGAATTTGAAAGGTATTCTGAGTTTAGTCATGTGCAACATTTATATGCAGGAATGTCAGGTGTGGACCATCCGGAAAATAATAAGCTTATCAAGGGAATAATTTCCTCCTATCTGCCAAAACAGGTTAAAGTAACGATTGATCATGATGCGATAACCGCTCTTTACTCCGGGACGCTAGGTGAGCCAGGAATTGTTCAAATTTCTGGAACTGGATCGATAACATTTGGAATGAATCAGCATGGAGAGCGCCAACGAGTTGGCGGTTGGGGGTATTTATTTAGTGATTATGGAAGCGGCTATTCTATTGGTAGGGATGCATTAAGTGAAGCGTTTCTAGCCTATGATGGTTTGAAAGATTATACATATTTGATTGATTTACTGCAAAAGTACTACAACGTAGAAGCGTTACCAGAAACGATTAAAAAACTATATCAAGGTACCAATCCTCGAACCGAAATTGCATCTTTAAGTAGATTGGTTATGGATGCGTATGATCATGGAGACAAAGTGGCGGAGGAAATTATTTGGAGAAACGGTGTTGAACTTGGACGAGCTATTTCTGCTTTAGGAGGAAAGTTATTTCAGAATGTTTCCGTTCCGGTCGTCTTAACAGGAGGTGTTTTTAATCGGATGGAATTATTTGAAAAACCAATACTCCATGTAGTGGATCGTTGTCAGCAAGAAGTACGCCTCATAAAGCCACGAATAGAGCCAATCGGAGGTGCAATAGTTGCAGCATGGAAGGAAGAAAACAGACAGATAAATGATGCTTTTATGGCTACATTCAAACAATCACTAGAGAGGTGAAACGATGAAACTAATTCCTTGGACTAACGATAAATTGGAAGAAATTGTGGAATTGTGGAATAACGAAGTAGGAGAATCTTTCCCAATGCTTGAGGAGCTTTTTGAACAAAATAGTTTCCTAGATGAAAATATTTGTTTGGAGGGATCACGTATTGCAGTAACCAAAAATAATCAGGTTATTGGTTTTCTTGTTGCCAAACGGTGGCAAGAAGAATTACAGGTGGGTATGAAGCCTGAATTTGGCTGGATTCAAGTCCTTATAGTGAAACAATCCTATAGGAAACAAGGGATTGGAAAGCATTTGCTAGACCATGCAGAGGAGGTTTTTCAATCAAAAGGGGTAAAAAGGATTATTTTAGGAAGAGACCCTTGGCATTATTTCCCTGGAATTCCGGAGCAATTTGAGGACGTCTGTCGATGGTTCGAACATAAAGGTTATGAGAAGCATGGAACAGATTACGATCTCATTCGTAGCTATAATCCAATAGAAAAACATTCCATACCCAATATAAAAGATGTGGAGTTTGCTTTATTAAAAACGAATGAAAAAGAACATTTATTGGATTTTCTGCATCGCTGTTTTCCGGGGAGATGGGAATATGAAGCAATCACGTACTTTGAAAGAGGTGGGACAGGCAGAGAGTTTGTCGTACTTAAGAAAAAGGATCAAATTATTGGCTTTTGCCGAATAAATGACTCAATGTCTCCATTGATTGCTCAAAATGTATATTGGGCTCCTTTATTTAAAGAAGAACTTGGAGGAATTGGTCCACTAGGTATTGATGCAAAAGAACGAAAAAATGGTTATGGTTTAGCTATTGTAGAAGCGGGAATAGCATTTTTACGTGAACGGGGAATTAACCGCATTGTCATTGATTGGACAGGATTAGTAGATTTTTATCAAAAATTGGGGTATGGGAAGTGGAAAACCTATAAATCATACAGAAAAGATCTTTAATGAAAGGAATGATAATTGATGAAGGAAACAGTGCTTCGTTTTTTACAAAAAGAAATAGATGCCGAACATATTCCTGGAGCAGTGGTACATGTATCCTATAAAGGTGAGGTCGTTTTACAAGAATCAATTGGAAGCAAAGTAGTCTATCCTGAAAAGTCACCAATGAAACTGGATACCGTGTTTGATCTTGCTTCGTTAACCAAAGTAGTTGCAACCTTGCCAGCTATTTTAAAATTACTAGATGAGGGAGAAATTAGGTTAGATGATCGAGTGGCCTATTTCTTGCCAGATTTTGCGCGAAAAAATAAAGAGGCAATCACAATTAAGCAACTGCTAACCCATTCATCAGGGTTACCGGCACATAAACCCTATTTTGAAGAGGATCTGAATAGAGAAGAAGTGCTTGAGAATATTTATAATCAAGAGTTAGAATATGTAACAGACCATAAGGTGGTATACAGTGATTTAGGGTTAATTACGTTATATAAATTAGTAGAAGTTGTAACTGGACAACGGTTTGACGAATTTGTTATGGAAGAAATTCTTACGCCATTGGAAATGGTGAATAGCGGATTCAACCCAAAATTTGATAGAGACCGTTATGCTGCTACGGAATATAGTGAGAAACGGAAGGATTATAAATTTGGAATTGTTCATGACGATAATACCGAGTCCATGGGGGGAATCAGTGGTCATGCAGGGCTTTTTTCCACAATCCACGATTTACAAAACTTTGCCACAATGATCGAGAATGATGGTATTTTCAAGGGGAAGCGTATCTTATCTAGAAATGCGTTAGATATATCTAGGAAAAACTATACATCATTTGCAAGTGAATATAGAGGATTAGGATGGATATTAAAAAGTCCGAATTTATCATCTTGCGGCGATTATTTTTCTGATTTATCTTATGGACACACTGGTTTCACAGGCACAAGTATATGGTTTGACCCATCCGTTGATTTACATGTCATCTTATTAACAAATCGAGTGCATTTTGGTAGAAAACCACCGATTATTCGGTTGCGTCCCAGGTTACATAATATTATCCGATCACATTTCTAATGATGAAGATGGAGTGTAATCTATGGAATGCATATGAGCTCCTTCATTCAATTGTCCAAACATAAGGTGTTATAATAAATTGGAAGCAATAACTGCTAGACTATTGTGTCAGCAGTTTTCTTTTTGGTCAGAAAAAAAAGAGTGAATTGGTTCGGCCAATTCACTTGAATTAAACATTGTAAGCAATAAGGTAGGTTTAACAAATGAAGAAATTATTACATAACACAAAGCTCCTCAACTGGCTCCTCATACTTATAATCACCCTCATTTGGGGGATCGCCTGGGTATACATGAAAGCTTCCTTAGCGTACATGGGGCCATTTACATTCTCTGCCTTCCGCTTTGGAACCGGAGCTATTGCATTACTCTTAATCGTAATTTTCATGAAAATGCAGCTCCCACCCAAGGAGAAATGGGGGCACATTGTTGTGGTAGGTATCTTACAAACAACAATCGTTTTTCTACTTGTAATGTATGGCTTACGCTTCGTTGATGCAGGGAAATCTTCTATTATATTATATACGATGCCGATTTGGAGTAGTTTTCTAGCTGTTAAATTTCTAGGAGAAAAGATTACGAGGAATAAGCTGGTTGGACTTCTTGTCGGTATGCTCGGTCTCCTCTTAATTATTGGCTGGGATTTCTTTCAAGCACAAAATGTAGACATGATTATCGGCGAAGCATTCATTGTAATTGCAGCCATCTCATGGGGCGCATCGAATGTGTATTACCGACTGAAATTAGATGGACTTCCTAAATTACAGGTGTCTGCATTTCAAATGCTATTTGGAACAATTGGCATTATTGCAGCTGCTGTTATTATGGAATGGGGGGATCCAGTTCAGCTCCAAGCCGAGAGCATCTTTTATATTTTATTTACAGGGGTATTAGCTTCTGCACTTTGTTTTACCGTATGGTTCGTGTTACTGAGTAAAATTGATATGGTCACTGCGACACTTTCAACGTTGTTAGTACCAGTGTTTGGAATGTTTTTCAGTTGGATAATTCTAGACGAGGCAATCACGTGGAGTATTATTTATGGTTCGATTCTAATATTTATGGGGATAGCCATCACCCAAGTTTCGGGTAGAAAAAAGGAGCGGGGACAATGAACCTGTCCCCGCGTCCCTTCACTTTACTGGTCAGGTAACCGATATTAATAAAGATCACAAAAACTTGGAGATGATTTTTTGCATAGAACAGGTATTTATTTCGGTTTGTTTATACTACTATTTCTTGGTGCGTGCGATAGTTCCCCGCCATACAAAGTGGAAGAAAATGAGGATGTTTCGGAGGAAGAAAAGGCTACACCAAAGGATCCATCCCCTTTACGTGAGGAACTAGCTATAGAGGGATTGACACTTGGAAGTAGCTATGATGAAGTAGTTGAAGTACTAGGGGAGCCAAGAAGTCTGGAAACTGGTCGTGCTGAAGATTTAACGCTGATGGATTACGAAAATCATCATATCGTGTTGCGAGATGACGAAATAGTAGGGCTGAAGGATGAAAGGAAATCGGCAAAAACTTCGTCTGGTGTTGCAACTGGAGACTCTGTTAATGATTTATTGGGAAAATACACTTATACCAAACAAACAGCTGATGAAGCATTCTACATGTACGATGACGAGTTAATCATTGTGTTTTTAGCGGATGGAACAAATAAGATCTATAGTATGGAACTACACGAGAAGGATACTTATTTGTCATTAGTAGAGATGACAATGGATGAGTTATTAGTAAGATCAGAAATCTTTGAAACACCGCTGACGCCTTCAACTGCGAGTGAAAACGCTGATGAAGGATTATCAGAAAATGGTTCTGAGATACAATCGGATTCTACCAATACGGAACAAGAAAGCAAAGACAGAATTAGTGAACAGGGAAACGATACGGATGCTGAGAAGGAAGTATCCACGGATGATATAGAGGACAATGGGAACACGGATGGAATAGAAGATCCAGGAAATACAGGACAAGAAGAAAAAGTAGAAAGTTCAGATGACGATTACGATCCATTTCAAAAACAACATGAAGTTGCAGCGTTTAGTAAGACCGTTAATATTGGTGATCGTGAGGAAGTGGTACGCGATTACATGGGGGAAGGAAATATCGATGCGCGGAACGAATCGATCACTATTTACGCTTCTCCACCAATAAAGTTTGTTGCTGAAGACGGAGTAATTAAATTTATCAGTTGGGGCAGAAGTGGATCGTTTGAAGATTGGGAAACGAAAGAAGGTATCGGAAGACGGTCAACATTGGAACAGGCTGAAAAGGCTTATGAAGGCTTCGATTATAAATTATTATATAGAGAGGGGCTTGATCTGCCATCCTTTATGCAAATTGATGATGGGGAAGACGTATTAATGTTAGAGTTTTCTAGTGGTAGGGTGAGTTATATTTTCCGCTGTATGCCAGAAATGCTAGACTCGTTATACGTTAGAAATTCAACCTTCTATAATCCGAATCAATTAAAAGAAAGCCCATTTTAATAGACGTTAGGTACCTAGGGGGTGCCTAACGTCTATCTTTTTATTAAAAGAATAATAACCCAATCGATATTGGTATAAAGCTAAAGAACAACACCATTACACAGAATCCCATGATGTCTTTTACTTTAAGCCCAGCGATAGCAAGTAATGGCAATGCCCAGAATGGCTGGATCATATTTGTCCAAGCATCTCCCCAAGCAACAGCCATTGCTGTTTTGGCAGTTGAAACATCGAGGTCGATTGCGGCTGGAATCATGATTGGACCTTGAATCGCCCATTGTCCACCACCAGATGGAACGAAGAAATTGACAATTCCTGCGCTTATAAAGCTGAATAGTGGCAACGTGAATTCAGTTGAAATATTTACAAACCATAATGACATTTGCTCCGAAAGCCCCGAAGTGACCATCATCCCCATAATACCTGCGTAAAATGGAAATTGAATAATAATTCCACCTGCATTTTTCACAGCATCTGTGACACTGTTTAGGAAGCGGCGCGGCGTGCGGTGGAAAATAATTCCTAAGAATAAGAAGATAAAGTTCACAATGTTAATATTCAAATCAAATCCGTTTTGTACAAAATGATAGATGATAAACACCAAACCAAGTATTCCGATGATTAACGATAGGATTTGGCTATTTTCCAAACGGTCTGCAGGCGTCATTTCTTCTTTCGGCGTTTCTACAGTCTCTTCCACTTGGTTCGCTTGTAAATTAAGTAGTTCAGGGTCAATCTTTCCAGTACCTTGAGTAGAATTCATTAATAAACGATTTAGCAATGGTAGTGTAATCAGAAGCGTACCAACGATAAACAGGTTAAACCCACTAAAAAGTGTCTCAGTGATTGGAACAATACCAAGCATGTCTTCTAAAAAGTGCCCTTCTGTCGCAATGGTCAGTGGAACAGAACCAGAAAGTCCACCATGCCAAAGTAAGAAAGCACTGTACGCACTAGCCATGAGCAGGCGGTAATCCACTGATGGGATACGTTTGGCAACATGGATCGCCAGCAATGCACCAACTACCAACCCAAACCCATAATTAATTAAACAAGCAATCGCAGCAACAAAAGTTACCAGTACAATAGCCTGTCCAGGAGTTTTCGCTAGTTTACTAATTTTACCTAATATATTTTTAACAATCGGGCTGTTGGCTAAAATATATCCTGTCACCACAATGAGTGACATCTGCATAGCAAATTCTAATAGATTCCAGAATCCGCCACCCCAATACTCAACCATCTGAACTGGAGAACTGTTTGTAAAGAATACCCCTAATAGAAAAACGATAATCGTTAAAAGAATCGCAAACAAAAATGCATCTGGTAAATACCTTCGAACCATCCGATCGAAGAACCCAGCAATACTGCTTAACATATTATTCCTCCTTCATGTACTAGCTTACTTATACTTATTCTTAATAGTCATAATTATTCGAAAATGAGGTGGGTAAATTTAAGTATGCACGAAGACTATTTTAGCTTTAATTGGAGGAATGTGCAATTTGAAAATGGATTTGGGAATGAGAGGCGCAGGATGTGGGAGGGGCTGGGGGTATCGGAGGGGATTCCATTAATTTGGCATATTCCACTTATGAGCTATTTCCACCCTTTTATGAGCAAAACTCCAGATTTATGAGCGAAATCTCTTGGTTTATGAGCGAATCTAGAAATATATGAGCGTTTTTTTGAATATATGAGCTTTTACTAGAATAGTAGTACAAGAGAAAGCAAAAAAGTTCGCTACTTGGTCAAAGGGAAGGAGTATTTGCTATGTAGGAAGTGGGCACGCTGGGGTTTTAAAAATAGACAAAAATTTGACGTATCCCACTTATGAGCTATTTCCACCCTTTTATGAGCGAAACTCCGGATTTATGAGCAAAACTCCAGATTTATGAGCGAATCTAGAAATATATGAGCGCATTTTCGAATATATGAGCTTTCACTAGAATAGTAGTACAAGAGGAAGCAAAAAAGTTCGCTGTTTGGTCAAGGGAAGGAGTATTTGCCATGGTAAATGAGAAATTCCAGTTGCTGGAGAGCCAATTTCGGAAGATGGTTCAAAACGACAAAAATATTCGTAATGCATATTTGTTGGTACACTCGGAAAATCAAGGGCTCCATGTCAATCTGGCAGAAGGTAATACAGGCGAGATGAAGGCTACATCAAACCAAGCCTTTTTCGGAGCGAGTATTGGGAAGATGTTTACCGCTGTTATTGTTGCGATGCTGGTGGAAAAAGGAAAGATTTCTTATGAGGATAATATTACCCAATACTTGGATGGGGAGATAGTAAAAGATTTACACGTTTACAATGGAACCGATTATACGGGTGAAATACAAGTGAAACATTTGCTGAACCATACGTCCGGGATCCATGACTATTTTGAAGACAAGCCAAAGCAAGGAAAGCCGATGTTAGACCATTTACTCGAGGAACCAAGTCATTTTTGGACACCAAAAGAAACCATCCAATGGTCCAAGGAAAATTTAGAATCCCATTTTGCACCCGGAGATGGTTTTCATTATTCGGATACCGGTTATCATTTATTAGGATTAATCATTGAGCGAGTGACATCAATGGCATTCCATCGTGCCTTGATAGAATATATTTTCGAACCACTGAACATGCAGCATTCCTATTTACTTCATTATTCAGATCCGGTGATAAAAAATGAATTCCCTCCTGCAGACGTCTATATAAAGGATACGAATGTCATCAGCTATCCCAGCTTAGGAATTGATTATGCCGGTGGAGGAATTGTTGCACCAGCAAAGGACTTATTGAAGTTCATGAAGGCAGTAAAAAATCATGAGCTTATCTCTAAGGAATCATTTGAGGCGATGCACGATTGGGCGAAGTTTGCCCCCGGTATCGATTATGGGTATGGGATTATGAAATTTACACCCACCCCAGTTGTGTTACCGAAGAAATATGCCATGTGGGGAAATGCAGGTATCACGGGGAGTTTTATGTTTTACCATCCAGAACTGGAAACGTACATTATTGGAAGTCTGAACAACTTTCTTTATCACAGGAAGGGCGTTAAGTTGGTGTTTAAGGTGATTGATGGGTTGATGAAATAATAGGAAATGGACCTAGTGTGATAAAATATATGAAAATAAACTAGGGAGCAAATGTCTATGAGCGATTCACAAGAGCGAAAAATCAGCCTTGAAGAATTTTATAGAATGAGAGAAGAAACCAATCAATTATTGGAGTATGTTGATGGTGTTGTTTTCATGTCACCATCTCCATCAACGGCACATCAGAGAATATCTGGTAAACTTCATGCGGAACTATTCAATTATTTGGAAGGGAAAGAATGTGAAGTTTTCTCTGCACCTTATGATATTCAATTACATCGTGATGATTTGAATGAAGATTTGATATTCATCCCAGACATATCTGTTATATGTGACAAAAAAGGATTTCAAGATAGTAAGTATGTTGGAGTACCTGCTTTGATCATGGAAATTCTAAGTCCATCCAATCAAAGCCATGATTTAGTTGTTAAAATGGAAGCTTTTATGAAATATGGAGTAAAGGAATACTGGATCATCAATCCAATGTTAGAGGTTATTCAAATATATAACTTAAATGATTCAGGTGTATATGAACAAACAGAAGTAATGAAGGAAAAAGGAACCATTCAATCCAAAGTTTTAGAAGGGTTTGAAGTTAAATTAGGGGATGTGTTTACGTAGGGGGAATCGGTTAATTGATTCCTCCTATTTGCATCTAAAAAGGAAGTTCGTCGTCATCTATATCTATGCGAAATGGTTTAGAATCAGATTTGGACGTTACATCATGCTCTTCTTCCCATTCCTCCCAAGTTATACCATATGGGGCTCCACCAGGTGTGTGGCCAGCAATAAATGCAAATGTCTCATCGCTTTCCTCATAGAAAAAGTCCTTTATTGCTTGTTCCCGTTTTTGTTTCTTTACAGCGTTTCGTTTTTTGGCTAGTTGTTGCTTTTGAATCTCGGCATGTTTCAGTTTTTGCTTATAAACATCATCAAATGTATAGCCAAGCATTTCTAGTTCTATAACTGCACAAAGTCTATTTACTGCAAAGTGCTTGCTATACCCATTTACAAGACTTTTCCCAGTATATTTCGGAATCCAATGTTCTGCTGCTTGAAGCCGTCTGGGACGATTCATTCGTTTTTGTCTTGGCGTATTAGATTTGTTTTTCTTGCGTTTCCCCATAAATAAAACCTCCACAAAACTCAGAATAACGTCAAATAAGACTGAGTTCAATTCGTTTGATTCTTTCATGTATTGGTTAGATTGTATAATAGATCTATAATTTCTTATAAAATGAGAGGATACGTATGGAAAAGATGGAAGAGCTTCAAAGAAATATTTTTCAAACAAAGTAGAAAAAATTAATTTTTCATTTTGACAGGCTTCTCTCCCTAAGCCCGTTCAGGCTATAAATTCTCTAGTGAAAATTTTTAAGATGGGAGTGGTTTCTATGAAAAGACTTCTTAGCTGGATTAAAGCAATTGAGTTAAACCTATTATTTTTCACCTTCGTTTTAGAACGTCCAAATACATCTGAAACCATCACTAGGGAGCCTGTAAAAGTGTCAAAATACAATATGTTTTTAGTTAAATGCCATATGCATATTCAATTAAAATGTTATACTTATTGTAATAGTTTGATTGGTTGTCAAAAAGAACTGTATGCCGCAATCGGGCCATTTCGTTGAATACTAACAGGCTAGAAATAAAACGAGTGCAATTGTTAAATTAGGCGGCAACCTTTCTGCTAACGGGTCAGGATACTTGAATAACAAAGGGCGAATAATAGAATTTTTCGGAAGTAGGGAAGAAAAATGATTGAATTAAGAAAAATTACCCACGATAATTTTGAGGCAGTGTTGAAGTTAAGCATAACAGACGAGCAGAAAGGAAATGTGGATTCCAGCATATATTGTTTGGCTAAAGCCTATGTAAAGATACTCAACGACGAAAAACCTCCTATGATCTTCGCTATATGCAACAATGATGAAGTCATAGGATATGTCGATATTGGATTTTACGAACTGGCGGAAGGTTCACTTTTATGTGAAAAATATGGAGATAAATCTACTTATGGACTTAATCGCTTTATGATTGATAAAAAGCATCAAGGCAAAGGATTTGGCAAACAAGCAATGATGAAAGTTATTGATTACATAAAGTCGTTTCCACAAGGAAAAGCCGATGCAGTTGCTACATCATATTGGATGGTAAACGAAGCCGTCCGGAAGTTGTTTGCGTCTGTTGGTTTCGTTGAAACAGGAGCGATATGGGACGGACAAACAGGGGGTAATTGGAATGCAGAAAGAAAAGATATAGAGTATGCAGAAGTAGGTGCCAGACTCGGATTATAAAGCTAACAATTTGAATAGTGCATCGTACAGTATAAGACCAACTATGCCAAGTCAATAGCAAAAATGCAAAAAGAAAGCACAACATTAGCCGTGCAAAAAAGTGCACGCTTCCGCGAACCGTAATGTAGAGCAGTTTACTTCAATAACAATCTTCAGCAATCGGGCGCGATTGTGGAACATCAAAAGCCTAATTCCCCGCCAAAAACAGGAAAGAATTAGGCTTTTTATTCTATATTATTGGAACGCCTAAATATATCTAAAACATTGATAGGGAGCCTGTAAAAGTGAATAAACTCAGGATTCCTTCAAAAACCTCCTCCGATAAATTTTCGTAACTACTCACTAAAGAATTTAAGTCAATTGGCTTTCTCAATACATTCACCTACACCTTAAATATTTTAGTAACTTTTCATTATCTACAGTATAATTTATCATCAAGAGATTGGAAGTCTCTTATACTTCTATCTTTATTGGTACATATAAATATCTTTTTATTTTCAGTTAAAGTTAAGTATAAATATACAATTATATGTATAAAGAATGCGACCAATTTAAAGTTATTTATTAATTATTAACTTTATCGGAAGTCAATAATTAAGATAACCTTGATATATGAGGATACGTTATATTTCTAACCCAATTTTTAAGTAGGATAATCAGGATATAAAATAACTGCAAAAGATCAAGCTAAGGTTCGTCCATTTAAGCATATTTTAGTACCACGAAATACATCATTTACTACGAAGCAAGAAACGATGCAATCGATAAACAGTGAACTTATCTTAGATGAAAAAAGGAATAAAATGATCTTTGATGATGTACTACGTGAGCTTGATAAAGGTGCTTCACCAATTATTTTAACGGAAAGAATTGAGCATATTAAAATGTTAGAGAATATGTTTTAAAGGCTTTGCCAAAAATGTCATTGTATTAACTGGGGGAATGGGAAAGAAGGAAGAGAAAGAAAAAATAGAAAAGCTCGAGGAAATCCCAAGAAACCAAGAACTATTAGTTATTGCGACTGGAAAATATATTGGAGAAGGGTTTGATTATGCACGGCTAGATACGATGTTTTTAACAATGCCAATATCCTGGAAGGGAACATTGCAACAATATATAGGAAGGATCCATCGACTATACGAGGGAAAAGAGATTGTTAAAGTATATGATTATGTAGACGACCGTGTAGAAATGTTAAACAACATGTATAAAAAAAGGAAGAATGGCTATCAAACGTTAGGATATAATTTGCAAAACTCTGAGTCTGAAAATGACGATAATACAGAACAGATGAAACTCTTTTAGTTTGAGGGGAACGCTTGTTCTTTTTCGCTGTTCATTATAGAAGTGAAATGATATAATTTAAATAACAACTACATATCCGTGGTGGGCGGTTGACCAACTCCCCAAAGTAGGGAGGTGGTAACGATGACGACATATGAAGCATTAAGTTTACTTGCTCAGTTCAGTTTAACATTAGTAACAACACTAACACTTATTGTATCTGTCGTCGTATTTCTAAACAAAAGAAAGTAACCGCCTACCAGACCAATGGAAATGACGGTTACTTCCTTGTTGTTTATACATTTTATTCTAGTGGTCAACCGCACCAATGCGGTTGTAGTTGTATTATCCCGGATGGTTGGCGCCATTCGGGATAATTTATCTATATATATTATAGTACATTGTTGACTTTTTATTCAAGTATATGTTTCATCCAAATTATCTATTGTCGTCCTCATAAATAAAAAGTAACCGCCCCCATTCGGCAAGTGGACAAGCGGTTACTTCTCTGACCCAACATCTTCATTGTAGCCGACCGCACATGCGGTGTGTGATTGCTACTACCGGGTGGTTCGCGCCACTCGGTATTATTTATTATATCTAAATTATAAGATAAATATGATACGCTTTCAAGTTTTTATCCATTTCCCATTTCCATACCTACCTCTTTCGTCGCCCAATCACCTCTCTACACCCAAAAATAAAATCATATTCTCTCCACCCCTCTCATATGCCTAACATATGGACAGGAATTTCGTCCTAGGTGTCAACCGAAAAAATGTTTAGGGGGAGTTTGGATGTTATATGCCTTAACGGGTTGGACATGGTTTTGGTTCTTTGTCCCAATGCCACTATTAGTGGTGTGGGCGATCATTACGTTTTACACGGAGAGGAGGAATGAGGACGAATGAATGCAACATTAATTACCTTCATATTATATTTAGCCCTAATGATTACGATTGGAATTATTACGTACCGGATGACGAATACCTTATCGGATTATGTTCTAGGTGGACGAAAACTAAATAGCTGGGTTAGTGCATTTTCTGCATCTGCGAGTGACTTTAGTGGCTGGCTGTTGATTGGGTTACCAGGTGCAGCGTATGCCGCTGGTCTTGGAACATGGAGTTTATGGATTGCCGTTGGTTTGGCAATTGGTGCGATGATCAATTGGCAGTTCGTTGCCAAACGTCTGCGTATTTACACGGAATACACAAATGATTCCATTACGTTACCACAGTTTTTTGAAAATCGTTTTCGCGATAACTCCCACTTGCTTCGGGTCGTTTCTGCTGCTTTCATACTGGCGTTCTTCCTTTTCTATACCGCATCAGGGCTCGTTGCGGGAGCAAAATTATTCCAAGGTACCTTTGAAATTGATTACCATATGGCACTGGTTGTTGGGGCAATCATTATTGTTGCCTACACATTCTTAGGTGGATTTTTAGCCGTTAGTTATACCGACTTCATCCAAGGTGCGTTGATGTCAGCTGCGTTATTATTCACATCTGTGTATGGATTGTTTCAAATTGGTGGATTTGGGGAATTGTTTAATCAACTCGCCTCTATAGATGGAAGCTTGATCGATGCATTTGCTGATACATCCTATGATCAAGCTGCTGGGGTTCTCTGGGAATCTGCCGGAGCGATTGGTGCTGTTGGGATTATCTCCGCATTAGCATGGGGTCTAGGTTATTTCGGACAGCCTCACATATTAGCACGTTTCATGGCAATTCGCTCCCATAAGGAAGTCCGAAAAGCACGTTTAATCAGTGTTACATTAGGACTTGTTATCCCACTTTATGGAGCGCTTATCGTTGGGATGCTCGGGATTGTAAACTTTGATCAACCATTAGCGGATTCGGAGCAAGTATTTATTCAGCTTGTGCAATTCATTTATGATCCGTGGGTTGCTGGCTTCTTATTGGCTGCCGTATTAGCAGCAATTATGAGTACCGTCGATTCGCAGTTACTTGTTTCTTCCAGCGCGTTAACCGAGGATTTCTACCGTAGATATTTCCGGAAAGAGGCAAGTCAAAAAGAGCTCGTTTGGTTCGGACGGTTCGCAGTACTAACGATTGCAATTATTGCACTATTAATTGCTTGGAATGAAACAAGTTCTGTACTTGATCTGGTATCCTACGCATGGGCTGGATTTGGTGCAACCTTTGGACCTGCCATTTTGTTCTCCTTATTTTGGAGAAAAATGTCTCGCAATGGTGCTGTCGCTGGGATTCTTGTTGGCGGTATAACGGTATTCCTTTGGCCATTAACCGGTTCGGCTTTGTATGAAATGGTTCCAGGTTTCATTTTATCTAGCATAGCAATCGTCGTATTTAGTTTAGTAGGAAAGTCACCATCCGAAGAAATTTTAGAAGAGTATGACAAAGTAGCTAAAGTAAAGTAACATAGTAAGTAGGCGGGGCAGCTCTATATTCGCTGCCCTGTAATCATCACAAAAATTCAGAAGGAGTGGAAGTGTGAGTCAAGAAAAAATCTATGGCAATACACCTTGCTTTCTAGGCGGAAAAAAAGTGAGATTACAAGATGGTAGTTTCAAGGACAGTGATGTATTAATTTATGGCGTACCGTGGGAGGGCTCTGTCACATGGGGAGATTACACCGGATGCGAGCTCGGTCCAAAAGCCATTCGCCTAAACTCAGCGCGTTATTCGGGCTACTTACCCGAATTGGATCATATTGATGTTCTCAAGCATTATACGATCGGAGACTTAGGCGATGTCGATGTCGTACCTGCTGACACAAAGGAAACGATGGAACGAATTGAAAACTTTGCAAGCGATGTATGGAAAACAGAAAAATTCCCCGTTGCTTTCGGCGGAGACCACGGCATTACATACCCGATCGTAAAAGCGTTGAGCGAAAAAATAGATGGAAAAGTTGGGATCATTCATTTGGATGCCCATTATGATAATCATCCAGATCATGAGGGAGAACTATATGCCCGAAACACCCCATTCCACCGAATTTATGAAAGTGACAGCGTTCGAAATGAAAGCATTGTACACATGGGCATTCACGGACCACGTAATAAGCCTGAAACTGGAGAATACGCCAAAGAGGTTGGTGCAACAACGATAACCTCACGCGATATTCGATTATCAGGAGACTTGTTGGATACTGCGCGCAAAGCGTATGACATCGCTTCAGAAGGAACCGAAACTGTGTACTTAAGTATTTGTAGTGATGTACTAGACTTCGCCTTCAACCCAGGAGGTCCAGTTGATGGGAATGGATTAACGTCATTTGAATTAGTAGAGCTCGTCCATGAATTTGCGAAGCTTGGCATTTGTGGGATGGATTATGTGGAGGTTTACCCACAGCAGGATGCGAATGATAATTCATCGCATTTTGTTAGTACGGTTGTTTTGTATGCTTTGGCGGGGAATTTGGTGAGGGAATTGGAAGATAGGTAGATAGATTGGTGGGAGACCGCTTTCTGTTTGGGGAGCGGTATTTTTATTATTCTTGATAAGTTGGTGTAGGATCCTAAAGGCAACAATTTCCTATAGAAGAAAATTGTAGTTTATTATATTATTAAATTTTAGGGCATTCATATTTTACTGAGAAAGAGACGGTGGAAGTCCGAAAAATAATAAAAGAGGATTTTAAAAAAATAAGTAACCTTAATGACAAAGTGGTTGACTTATTGAATTTTAAATTTCAAAAAAGCAATCGGTTAAAAATAATTTAATAGTCAAATGAAAGTAATGTATAATTTCCGTTAATAGATGGTGCTTAGAACCAGTATTTAATAGAATAGACATTTATTTGGAGTTGATGTTATAGGATACAAATGAAGTTGGACTTTAGAATTATTTGAGGTGTGTATTTTAAATTTAGTATAGAGAGGAATTTAACATATGGAATTAGGGTTTATTCATATTGGTATGATGAAAACAGCAACGACATATATGCAAAATGTTTGGAAAAGAGATGAAAAATATTGCTTGTCATGGAGAGGTAGCTTTGAATTATTAGAGTCATTAAGAAACTCAGTGGTTAAAGGTGATTACAATGCTAACCTTAAACTCAATATAAAAAGCGATTTGAGTTATAAAGAAGGACAAAAATTTATTTTGAGTAATGAAGGGTTTTCAACTGCATATTTAAATCAAATAAAAAATCAGCACAAAATACCACAGTTCATAGATTCTGCTAGTAGAAATCTTTCCAGGTTAGCAAAAAAGAAGCAAAATTTGTTAATTGTTATTAGAGATCCTATGTCATGGTTAAAGTCTATCCATATACAATCTATTAAAGAAGGTGGAAGTGGAAGCGCAACAAGCTTCATTGAGGATCAATACAACTTTCTGAAACACTCGTTAGATCTTGATTATATTGTGAAGAGTTATGAAAGGTATTTTAATATACTAATTTTACCGTATGAGCTATTTAAAAGTGATGAAAATATGTTTTGGAAAATAATTTCAGAAGCTTTTGAGTTACCTATAGTAGAAGAAAGGATAGAAAATAAAATCAATCCATCATTAGATCCCAAAAGAACATACTTACTTTCTAAGCTAAATGAACAATCACATATGTTAACTGGTACCTTAATAGATTCAAAGGATTATAATCATATTCAAGAGAAAGAACATATAGTAACTAATTATTTAGGAAGTGGAAAATGGATTCATAGAAGGTTCGTTGAATTTGCGAACGATGAAAAAATAAATGAATTATACAATATGATGAATATAGAGTATTATCCAGAGAATTATTTTGATATAAAAATTCCTAGTTATTTAGATGAAGTAATAAAGTCACAATACATCGGTTTTTTAAGAAAAAATAACATATTAACCGAATTTGCAGACCAGTACGAACAAAATCTAAAGGATTATATAATAAGATAAACATCAGGCTACCATAAATGGATTACGAAAAAATATTTTATTTTTTTATAAAAATAGTTAAACATTATTTTTTCTTGCCGATATATAAAGTACATCACCAAGATGTATAAATGTTATGGCCGTAACATACACAACTTTGGTAATAACTCAAAATGAGTTGTTATAGATGCGAGACATAAGGATGTGACTCGCAAATAAAAAAACACTACATGGAGGTAAGAAAATTATGATTATTAATCACAATATTTCAGCATTAAACACTCACCGTCAAATGGGTGCTAACAACAACGCAGTACAAGGATCTTTAGAAAAACTTTCTTCTGGTCTTCGTATCAACAAAGCTGGAGATGACGCTGCTGGTCTAGCAATCTCTGAGAAAATGCGCGGTCAAATCCGTGGATTGGAAATGGCTTCTAAAAACTCTCAAGATGGTATTTCTTTAATTCAAACTGCTGAGGGTGCATTGAATGAAACTCATTCAATTCTACAACGTACACGTGAATTAACAGTGCAAGCTGGTAACATTGGTACACAGGACGGAGACGATCTGCAAGCAATTCAAGATGAGATTGATGAACTAAAAGAAGAGTTAACAGGTATCTCTGATCGTACTGAGTTTAACGGAAAAACATTGCTAAATGGTGAATTTGCAGTTTCTGGTGCTAAAGAAGACGGTCTTGCATTCCAAATTGGAGCTAATGCAGACCAACAATTAAAAATTAATATTGAAAGTATGGCAGCAGAAGATCTTGGAACATCTGGAATGGCTGTTGCAGATATTGATGTTACTGCCTTTGCTGGAATGTCAGGTGCAGATTCATCTGGTGGTTTTAATGATACATTAGCTTCTATTGATAAAGCAATTACTCAAGTGTCAGATCAGCGCTCTCAATTAGGTGCAGTACAGAACCGCCTAGAACACACAATTAACAACCTAGGTGCATCACAAGAAAACTTAACTGCTGCAGAATCACGCATCCGTGATGTTGATATGGCGAAAGAAATGATGAACTTCACTAAGAACAACATCCTTTCTCAAGCATCACAATCAATGTTGGCTCAAGCTAACCAACAACCACAAGGTGTTTTACAGTTATTAAGATAATTTCTATTACAGAAGGGAGATCAATTTTTGATCTCCCTCTTTTTTGAATCTTCTTAAATTCTATCTCTACTTCAATTGTTGAGTTTAAATAATGGTTCTTTGTCAAATATGGGGTAAGGTAATAAATATTTACCCACCCTTTATGAATTTAAACATTTATAAATTATTCCTAGGACAAAGCCATTTAGAATTTCTATTTGCCAATTCTTGAATGTATCTACTGCTTAAATGAAAGCCTATCAAAACCTTTTCCCATTAATTGATGATACTCTATAAGAGCTTCCTTTGCAGTTTCTATCTGAATGGCTTTTTTATTATCATTAGAGCGAATGCGTAATCAGGAATAAAATAAATTTGTGGATTATCGTAAGAAGTGTGAAAAGATGTGTCACGTATATTAATAATAACACGAAATGTTAAATAAAAATGGTGCCCTTAGAAGCTAGACGGTTACATATATGATTTGTTAAACCTCTTTAACCATGGCATTTTGAGGATTCCTAGGACATTCGAAATGAATTTCTATAATATCCCCTCCACCTTCTCTCGAATAGATGATCTTTACTTTTCAAACGAAAAATAATATCAATATGAGTATGAACCGAACTCAACTCCCTTTTAATTTGTTTCATGCCAATTTAAATGTAAAGGATTTTATATGTTGCGAGTTTATCAAATAAAAAAATCCAATATACTCTAGCAGTTAGAGCCGATAAAATAGAACAAAAATATACCTCTCCCTCTTGAACTTCCCCCTATCTTGCCGATATTAATATTAAGTAAGTCTTATCTAACCAACTGGAGGTTACTATGTTATTACAATATAAAAATGAACAATTAAATTTAAATAATAGTGAGTTTTCAATTATAACTATTTTCGAAAAGATTGATGAAACCATTAAGGAAAATGATGTTATTTTTAGTCATCTAATTATTGATGGGAGAGAAGTTTACGAGAATCACGAGGAATATATGAAGAATCGTATAAATAGTATATCAAATATTGAAATAGTAACAAGAAGTACAAGTGAAATGATTTTAGAAACAATGGAAACGATATATGATTACCTTGAACGTGCTGTTCCATCATTGAAGGTAATTATTGACGAGAGTTATGAAAGATTTTCCGATAAAACATGGACAGGAATTGATCAATTAGCTGAGGGAATGCAATGGATATTACAATTTGCTACCTTTACCAAAAATACACAACAGCCATCCCACTGGGATAATATTGAAAAGAGTATAAAAGAGTGTGAAGTTGGCTTTACTCAATTAATTGATGCTATCGAAGATAACGATACAGTGTTAATTATCGATATTTTATCATACGAGTTAACTCCTGCATTTGAATCGTTACAAAAATATC
The DNA here is from genome assembly GCF_900111445.1 of Oceanobacillus limi. GTDB lineage: Bacteria > Bacillota > Bacilli > Bacillales > Amphibacillaceae > Ornithinibacillus > Ornithinibacillus limi. The sequence continues at coordinate 81,600 of NZ_FOHE01000005.1, forward strand.
TAGAAATGTCTCTTAGAGATAAGGAGTATTTAAATAATGCTAATTGATAATACGTTATTACTAAGAGATAGATTTCCAGAAATTCGTAAATATTTTCGTGAATATGAACAGGATTTACAATCTGATCGAATAAGTGTAATCGAATCAAAAAGTGGATTTAAAACATTACAGTATTTTACTGACGACAATAAAAAAGTTATGGTGCACAGTAAGTATGATCCATTGCGAGAAGCTGAGCGTATTATTTCTTCTCACAAGGAAAAAATAAATATAGATACACATATATTTTTTTATGGAATTGGTATGGGATATCATATTGAAAAGTTTAGAGAATTGTTCCCAAATAACACTTACTCAATGTATGAACCTGTACCCGAGATTTTTTTAGAAGTTACTAAGAAAAAACTGATAGATAATATTATTACTAGTAAAGCTAGGAACTTATATATTGACAATCACGCAACACAATCCGAAAATTATCTACAAGAATTTTCTTCGAATAATAGAAATGTTCATGTTATAGTTTTACCTAGCTATGAAAATATCGCAAAAGAAAAAAGTACGGGCTTTCGAAAAAATATAAAAAAAACAATTTTAAACCGTCGCTCTAATTTGCATACTAATTTTAATTTCCAAAAACGCTGGGTTATTAATAGTTTAATGAACTTTGGGTCTGTACTAAATACTCCGAATATTATTAAAGATATTGATCATAAACAATTTATTGGAAAACCTGCATTAATCGTTTCGGCAGGACCTTCGCTAGCTGAGGATATGGAATATATTAAGCATATTGAAAAGAATAACTTAGCATATATATTTTCGGTCGGATCTGCGATTAATAGTTTGATCGAATATGAAGTTTTACCTGATGCGGTTTGCACATATGATCCGGGCGAAAAAAACCACTTAGTATTTAAAAAGATGATTGATAATAAAATTGATCATATTCCCATGGTATTTGGAACAAGTGTTGGCTACGAGATATTAAATAAGTACAATGGTCCTAAAACACATTTTATAACATCACAGGATAAAACTTCACTGTATTTTTTACAGGACAAACTAGACTTGAAAAATGATCTTATTTTAGATGCCCCCTCTATTGCAGTGATGACATTTCAAGTATTAAATAAATTAGGAGCAGATCCAATCATTTTTGCTGGTCAGAACCTGGGCTATTTGTATGATCGATTATATTCTGAGGGAATTGACTATGAGCATATCCCTTCCACGGTAGATCAAAAAAAGCTAAATAATGCTATCACAACCATTGATGTTTACGGGAATGAAATAAAAACCAATATTGGATTTAATAATATGCGGGAAAATATAGAGCTATATGCTGATTTTTATAAAAGTAAGACGTTTATTAATACTACTAAGGGCGGTGCTGCAATTGAGGGGGTACAATTTCAATTAATAGAAGAAGTCATTGAGAAGATCTTAACACACCCAATAGAAAAAGAAAATTGGTTTAATTCGGCGAATAGCTACAACCTTGATAATTTTAAAGAACAACATAGGAAGCTGCAAAAAAGTATTGATAGCTTTTATAAGTTACTTGAATCTTTTGAACATGTGTTAAGCTATATTGCTAGATATTCTAATTCAGATAAAAAAGTACTTCTTGAAAAATCACTAATTCAGTTTGATGAATTATACAATTCCTTAAATTCAAATGATTATTATAAATATTTCTTGTCTTTTTATATTCGAGTTCAAGTGGAGATTATGGGGAACGAAATTAGAAGATTGAATAAGGAAAGCAATTCAATAGTTAAGGGTAAGGAAATAGAAGTATTGTTATCCAATTTTTTAAAGCAATGTAAGCTTGGACATAGCGAACTATATCCAATAATAAATGAATGCCTAAAGGAATTATCAATGATTAATTAAGTCTAGGTAAATTATTTTAAGCGGATGTGTAATAAGTAAGGATCTAATTTTTTGTTTAAATTAACAAATAAACTTACTACAAGAAATTATCTGTAGTTACGTTATAGTAGGTACAGAAGACTTAGGCAAAATAGACTGAAATTGAGGATTAAATGAGACAAAGTCATAAGAGTAATTAGACATAAAAAGTCAATTATTAAAAGACATTCGATTGTTTCAAATCGGAATTATTATGATAGATATATTGAATAAAAACAACCTACAGGTGAAAATTTATTTAAATAAGGTGCTATTGATGAAAATATGTTTTAGAGTAGACGCTTCGTTTAAGATGGGTACAGGTCATGTTATGAGATGTTTAGCACTAGCAGAAAAACTTAAGGAAAATGGCCATTTTATTACTTTTATATGCAGGGCTCATGATGGTAATTTATGTAACTTCATAAAATCAAAGGGTTATATTGTCTATAAACTTGTAACTAATTCAAATAGTAATAAATCTATTGGGAGTTTAAAGCACTCAGAATGGTTAGGTGTAACACAAATTGAAGACGTTACGCAAACAAGGCAAATAATGACAAATTATAATTTGGACTTTGAGTGGATAGTTATTGATCATTATGCAATTGACAAAACTTGGGAGGTTGAAATACGTAACCATATCCCTAATATTATGGTAATAGATGATATTGCAGATCGAGAACATAAATGTGATATATTATTAGATCAGAATTATTATCATCTTGCTGGTGTGCGTTATGAAGGTCTGGTTAGTAAAGATTGTATTAAATTATTAGGTCCAAAATACTCTTTATTAAGAGATGAGTTTGTGAATTACCATATGTGTCCTAAGATTCCAAACAATCGACTCTCAATAATGGTGTTCTTTGGTGGAAGTGATCCAACAAATGAAACATTAAAGGCTCTAACAGCATTATTACGAATAATAGAAGTAATAAAAGGTGATGATATTACTATTCATGTTGTAGTCGGTCAATCAAATTTGCATAAAAATATTATTAAAGATAAGTGTGAACTTTCTTCTAATATTATTTTTCATTGTAATATTGACTACATGGCCAAGTTGATGCACAGTGTGGATTTTGCTATATGTGCAGGGGGTAGTACAACGTGGGAGAGGTATTGCGTTGGTACACCAGCTATTTTAACAGCAATTGCGTATAATCAAATAGAAATATGTGAAAACGTCCAACAATTAGGCATTGATCAGTATATAGGCTTCTCTGATGATGTGTCACACCAAACTATTGAACTAGAAGTGAGGAACATGATAGACGGATTTAGTAAGTCCCAACAATTAAGGGCTAAGGCTAAAAAAATTGTGGATGGACAGGGGAAAGAAAGAGTTGTTAGGGTTCTTGAAAATATAAGTAATAAAAATAAGCTCTATTGAATTATAAATTCAATAGAGCTTATTTTAAAAATGTATTGGCTCTCCAAACTTATATTCATATTCTGCTTTTTTACCTAAGAGAGTTTGATAATACTTTGGTTTAAGTCCATATCCAGGGCGAACTATTCGAATGTTTTCTTTAGTATATTCTTCCCCTTTAGCAATGTCCTTAGCAGCATATATTGAGCGTCTAAACTGGAGAGACTTTTTTTCTGCCTTTGTTGGACCGTATTTTATTTCACCTAATGATTTCCAAGCTCTTTCTGTTTCTTTTACTAACAATTTCATTTCATTTGGCTCCATGGAAAATGCAGCATCAACTCCACCTTCAGAACGATCTAGAACAAAATGCTTTTCAATTATAGTAGCACCAAGTGCAACGCTAGCTACGGCAACCCCTGTACCCATTGTATGATCAGATAATCCAACTTCACAGTTAAACAGTTCTCTCATATGAGGAATAGTTGTAATATGTGAGTTCTCAGGCGTTGCAGGATAGGTACTTGTACACTTTAATAGAACTATTTCTTTACAGCCATGCTTTCGGGCTGTACGAATAGTTTCATCTAACTCTGCAACTGTTGCCATACCTGTTGATATAATCATTGGTTTACCTGTTGCAGCAACTTTTTCAATAAGCGGTAAATCATTATTTTCAAAAGAGGCTATTTTATAGAAGGGAACATCTAGATCCTCTAAAAAGTCAACAGCAGTTTCATCAAAAGGCGTACTAAAGGGAATCAAGTCTAATTCTTTAGCTTTATTAAAGATGGCTTCATGCCATTCCCAAGGAGTATACGCTTTACTATATAAATCATATAACGACTCACCATTCCATAGACTTTTTGGGTCATTTATAGTAAAGTCCCCGTTTCTTACATTTAAGGTCAACGTATCAGCAGTATATGTCTGAATCTTTATTGCATCTGCCCCTGATTCCGCAGCTGCTTCTACAATTTTTAATGCTTTATCTAGCGATTGGTTATGGTTTCCTGACATTTCTGCGATAATAAAAGGTTTATGCTTTTTTCCAATAAATTTATTAGCTAGTTTAATTTCTTCCAATTTTTAACCACCTTTCATTTATTAGCTCTTCCAATTAAATTTTTTATTGGTGTTTCCCATCCCTTTGTTAATAAGTATAAATAAGGTTGTTTATCTTTACTTTTATGGTAACTTCCGTTCGGGTGTAATTGTTTTACCGCTGAGTATTCTGCTTTTTTTATGTTATTCCAATGCTTTATTAATAATAATTCTATTGTCTTAGTTAATCGATCATAAGTAGTTTTTAAGGTGTCATCTGCAAATACTGTTATTGTTTCCTGTACTAGTATATCACCTGTGTCTATTCCATTATCCATATAATGAATTGTTACCCCTTTAGGTGTATCTTCTAGAAAGCTCCAAAGATTAGGGTCAGCCCCTTTATTCCAAGGTAAATAGGAGATATGGAGATTAATAATTTTTTTATGGAATTTTTTTATTATTTCCTCTTGAATAATATAACGATATCTGTAACTTATGATAAAATCGATATTCTTAAGCACCTTTGAACTTAAATATAACTTTTCTTCATAATAAATAACATTATCTCTATTTTTAGTAAAGAAGTATGACAATCTTTCGCTCTTAGGACCAAGAATTAAAATGTTCATGTTGCTACCACCTTAAAAACATATTGCTGAACATTTATATACTTTTTTGTTCAACCGTTTCATTAATTTTACTCCAATTTGGATTTTGATGTATTAATTCTAGAATTTCTTTAAGGTTAAATTTATCATTTCTTTTATATAATGTGCTAATTATTCTACTAATAAGCAACAAATCTTCTTTAGTATCAACTGTCCACCGATATTTGCTTGCATTATTGCTGTTTTCAACAGACAATAAATTAAACTCGAGAGGATTGTTATAAATATAAGGTGTAACATGTTCTCGTTCTGATTTAAAGTTTGCTTCATTATGTGCTTTCTCTAATACATCTATTGGGAAAACTTCAGTATCCATTCCTCTAGGATAGGTTCTTTTCAGTGTATTAGACGCATAGTCATATTTTTCTTTATTTGTTAAGAAAGCATTGACAACTTTATCAATTATTACTGGATCTATTATTGGACAATCAGAAGTCAGCCTTACTATGACATCTGCTTGATATTTCCTAGCTGCTTCATAATAACGAGAAAGTACATCATCTTCTGAACCTCGAAAATATGGAATTGAAAGATGTTCACATAAGTTAATGATAGGTTGTTCAGATTTTTTTGTAGTAGTAGCCACAACTATTTCATCGATAAGTTTAGAACGTTTTACACGTTCTATTTGATATTCAAACAAAGGTTTGTTTAATACTTTTTTCATTATCTTCCCCGGTAATCGGGTAGATCCCATTCGGGCTTGTATTATTGCTACAATTTTCATTCAATCACTACCTAGTCTTGTATTTATTAACTAAATTAACTACTGTTTCTAGTACATAACGTACCTCTTCATTTGTCATTGTTGGAAACAGTGGTAAGGTGATTATATTTTCGTATAAATCTTCCGCTATAGGATAATCACCTCTATTATAACCAAGCTTTTGGTAATAAGGTTGCAAATGGACTGGTATATAATGAACGTTAACTCCGATGTTGGCATAGTGTAATTCTTCAAAGAATTGTTTCCTATCGATTACCAATAAATCTTTGTTTAATTTTATTACATATAAATGCCAGCTAGATACTCCATTCGAATCTTGAAATGGAGTTTGAATTTCATTTATATCTTCTAATACTTGATTATATTGTTTAACAATTTCTTTTCGCCTTGTAATAAATGCATTTAATTTATCAATTTGGCTACAACCTAGGGCTGCTTGTATATCACTCATTCTGTAGTTATATCCTAGAAACTGCATTTCATAATACCAAGGGCCATGGTTATCACTTAGTAAAGATATGTCCCTTGTTATTCCATGTGAACGAAATTGTAGTAGTTTATCATAAAATATCTTATTATTTGTCGTAATTATTCCACCTTCACCAGTGGTTATGTGTTTTACAGGATGAAAACTAAACATTGTCATATCCGCAATAGAGCCTATTTTACGATTTTTATAAGTAGCTCCTATTGCATGTGCAGCATCTTCAATAACTATTAAATTGTTTTCATGAGCAATCGTCATTATCTCATCTAATTTAACAGGTTGGCCGGTAAAATCAACTGGAATAATTGCTTTGGTTTTAGAGTTGATTTTTTTTCGAATTTCATTAGGGTCAATATTATAAGTTTTTGGGTCAATATCTGCAAAGGTAGGTCTACCACCTTGATATAGTATACAGTTTGCGCTAGCTGCAAAAGTCATAGGAGTTGTAATCACTTCATCCCCTTCTTTTATACCTGCAGCAAAGCATGCACCATGTAAAGCAGCTGTTCCATTAGAAAATGCAACAGCATATTTGACACCAAGATAATCGGCAATTTTCTTTTCAAAATTTCTTACAGCTGGTCCAGTTGTTAAATAGTCGCTTTTTAAAACATCAACAACAGCTTGAATATCGTCTTCTTCAATAAACTGTCGGCCATATGGAATATAGCGATGTTTTGGAGTTTTCACTTAGATCACACCTTTCCCTTTTTGACGAGTTTCCGAAGTTCTTCGACTGATAGCCAGTCTCTATTTGTATTGCTAACATAGCTAAAACCGTCTTCTAATTTCGCCCCTCCGTGTCCGTACTCAGCTTTCCACCAAGGAAACTCAGGTTGAATAATGTAGTAATCTCCCATATCCAATGTCCTACGCGCGTCATCTTCCGTAATCATTGCTTCATGTAATTTTTCCCCAGCTCTGATCCCAACATATTTAATGTTACATTCAGGTGCAATCGCTTCAGCTAGATCAATTACTTTCATACTTGGGATCTTAGGTACAAAAATTTCTCCGCCATGCATTCTGGAAAAGTTATCTATTACAAATTGAACACCTTGATCTAAAGTAATCCAAAAGCGAGTCATACGCTCATCTGTTATTGGAATCGTACCAGTTTCTTTTACCTTTTCAAAAAACGGAACAACACTACCACGACTACCGACTACATTACCATATCGCACTACAGCAAAAGAAGTGTCCTTATCACCAGCATATGAATTAGCTGCAACGAATAACTTATCTGAAGCTAATTTTGTAGCGCCATATAGGTTGACTGGGCTAGCTGCTTTATCTGTACTTAAGGCTATAACTTTTTTTACTCCTCTATCAATTGCTGCCTCGACTATATTTTGTGCCCCATGAATATTTGTTTTTACCGCCTCAAATGGATTGTATTCACAAGCACCTACATGCTTTAAAGCTGCTGCATGTACAACATAATCGACACCATCAAAGGCACGATATAATCTGTCCTTGTCTCTCACATCTCCAATAAAAAATCTCATTCGTTCGTCTGTGTATTCTTGAGCCATTTCATATTGTTTTAACTCGTCTCTACTAAAGACAATAACTTTCTTTACTTTACTTTGTAAAACTTTATCTATAAATTTCTTGCCGAAGGAGCCTGTACCTCCGGTAACAAGTATAGTTTTATTTTCAAATGCCCGCATTATATTAACCTCACTTTTAGTGGAATTTCATAAAGTACTATAATATATATCGACGTTATATGACAAAACTTAATAAGTATCATATATAGTGTTAAAATATTGTCTGTAATATACTGTAGAACTTTTATAATGTATTATACTAAATTCAAGTGATGTAATAGCCGATATATATTATGAACCTAAGATTTTATTTTACTTTTTAGGTTATCAGATAAACTAATAAATTTATAGAGATATTGACTTAGGAGGAACACACCATGACACAACTAACCCACCTCGATCAACTCGAGGCGGAAGCGATATATATTATCCGAGAAGTAGCAGCAGAATGCGAACATCCAGTAATGTTGTATTCTATTGGCAAGGATAGTTCTGTGATGCTTCATCTAGCCATGAAAGCATTTTATCCAGAAAAACCACCCTTTCCATTTATGCATATAGATACCACTTGGAAGTTTAAGGAAATGATAGACTTTCGTGATCGTAAAGCGAAGGAATTAGGGATTGATATGATTGTTCACTCGAATATGGCAGGTGTAGAACAGGGAATAAATCCTTTTGAACATGGTCCAGCTTATACAGATGTTATGAAAACCCAAGCATTAAAGCAAGCTTTGGATCAGTACGGGTTTACCGCTGCCTTTGGTGGTGGAAGACGTGATGAAGAAAAATCGCGAGCCAAAGAACGAATTTTTTCTTTTCGTAATGCAAACCATGCTTGGGATCCGAAAAATCAAAAACCGGAAATGTGGAAGCTTTATAATACGCGAATCAATCAAGGGGAAAGTATGCGAGTTTTTCCACTTTCGAACTGGACAGAAAAAGATATATGGCAATACATCCGAAAAGAAAATATTGATATTGTTCCACTATATTTTGCAAAAGAACGCCCAATTGTTGAAAGAGGCGGAAACATTATCATGGTTGACGATGACCGAATGAAATTAGAACCTCATGAGAAAGTGGTATTAAAGAAAGTTCGATTCCGTACACTAGGTTGTTACCCTCTTACTGGTGGCGTGGAGTCGAAAGCGGATACGTTGGATGCGATCATTGAAGAAACGCTTGGGGCTGTTTCTTCTGAACGTACGAGTCGTGTTATTGATCATGAGGCCACCGGAAGTATGGAAAGACGTAAGCGAGAGGGGTATTTCTAACATGAAGAGTTTACTTAAATTTATCACTTGCGGAAGTGTAGATGACGGAAAATCAACATTAATTGGGCATATGCTATATGATGCAAAATTACTATTTGCTGATCAAGAGAAAGCTTTAGAACTGGATAGTAAAGTAGGTAGTCGCGGAGGAGAGATTGACTACTCCCTTCTCCTTGATGGGTTGATGGCAGAACGTGAGCAAGGAATTACGATTGATGTAGCTTACCGTTATTTTACAACCGATTCCCGATCGTTTATTGTTGCCGATACCCCTGGACATGAAGAATATACTCGTAATATGGCAGTTGGTGCTTCTTTTGCAGACCTCGCTGTAATTTTAGTTGATGCTACTAAAGGGGTCATTACACAAACCAAACGTCACGCTCGTATTTGTGCCTTAATGGGTATTAAACATATCGTTTTAGCAGTAAACAAAATGGATTTAATCGATTTTGATCAAAAAAGATTTGAAGAAATCAAAGAAGATTTTGAACAGATGACTAAAAGCTTTAATCTTGAAAGTGTCCAAGTAATTCCAGTTTCTGCAACTGAAGGAGATAATATTACCAAGATTTCTAAGAAAACATTTTGGTATGATGGTCAGCCGTTACTACCTTATTTAGAAAATATTGAAGTTAATAATAATGTTGATCGGGATGAATTTGTAATGCCTGTACAACGTGTTAGTAGACCGAATCACACTTTCCGTGGATTTCAAGGTCAGATAGAAGCTGGTAACATTTCTGTAGGAGAGGAAGTTATTTCCTTACCAAGCAAGGAAAAGGCAAAGGTGAAAAGTTTATTGGTAACAGATAAAGAAGCAAATTCTGCAGTAGCTGGACAACCTGTCACCATTCAGTTAGACCGAGAAGTTGATGTGTCACGTGGTTGTGTCTTAACCACCTCAGAGAATATTCACATGACTGACATGTTCACTGCACAAATTTTATGGATGGATGATACGAAATTAGTACCCGGACGAAACTATTTTGTAAAACTAGGAACAAAAACGCTACCTGGTACCGTAATGTCTATTAAGCATAAAATTGATATAAATACTGGAGGAGAACTTTCAGCCGATCAACTATTTAAAAATGATTTAGTTGAATGTGATATTTCCTTATCTGAAAATGTGGTATTTGACACTTATGAGAAAAATAAGGTGCTAGGTGGTTTAATACTAATTGATCGTGTATCGAATATGACTTCAGCATGTGGAGTTATCAACCATCCTCTACGAAGATCAACAAATGTTGTATGGCAAGAAACTGATATTACGAAACAGATTCGGGCTCAACAAAAAGGGCAGAGCCCATTAACATTATGGTTTACTGGGCTATCGGGTTCGGGTAAGTCCACGTTAGCCAATGCGGTTGAGAAACGTTTGGTATCATTAGGAAACCATACTATGTTACTTGATGGAGATAATGTTCGCCATGGTTTAAATCGAAACTTAGGGTTCAAAGAGGCTGACCGTGTAGAAAATATACGTAGAGTTGCAGAAGTATCTAAGTTGATGAATGATGCCGGACTGATCACTTTAGCTTCTTTCATATCACCATATGAAAGTGACCGTAACAATGCAAGAGAGATCATTGGTAAAGAGTTTATAGAGATATATGTTAGTACTCCATTAGAAGAATGTGAAAAACGAGATGTTAAAGGCTTGTATAAAAAAGCACGTAATGGTAAGATCCCAAATTTCACTGGAATATCGAGTCCATATGAAGAACCGAAAAATCCTGACATTGAAATAGATACAAGTAGGTATTCATTGGAGGATGCAACAGAATTTGTGGTTAAAGAAATTATGAAATATTTAAGTTAGAGCTACTATCTTTCGGTAGTAGCTTTCATTATTGTATTAATAAAACCTGAAGGAGATAAACGATGTCTGCAGAAATGTTAGTTGTGTTATTAATAATTTTTATTATGTTCTTAGCATTGATACTAGAATTAGCACGTCCAGATATGGTTATCTTCTCTGTTTTAGTTATCTTCCTATTAACAGGGATACTAAGCCCTGAAGAAGCTTTGGCTGGCTTTTCTAACCAAGGGATGTTAACGATTGCGTTGTTATTCATTGTATCGGGTACCGTTCAAAAGTATGGAATCATAGAACGGTCGTTAATAAATTGGCTTGGCAACAGTAGCAGAGTGAAAGGGTCAATGCTACGATTTTTCTTACCGCTACCAATTTTATCAGCATTTTTAAACAATACTCCTATTGTCTTAACATTTACACCAATTATAAAAAATTGGTGCCAACAGCATGGAATAGCCCCCTCTAAGTTCTTAATTCCACTGTCGTATGTAACAATTTTAGGTGGAACAATTACTTTAATTGGTACATCTACTAATCTAATTATACATGGCATGTTGCTTGATTATGGCTTAACTGGCTTTTCCTTTTTTCAACTTTCACTAGTTGGTATACCAATAACCATTGTCGGATTTATTTATGTTTTCACATTAGGGTATCGCTTATTGCCGAATCATAAAGGCTTCCGGGAACAAGTTATGGAGGATTCCAAAGAATACATTGCAGAAATGAAGGTAAATCAAGACTTTGTTTTTTCAGGAAAGCAGGTGGAGGAAGCAGGGTTAAGAGATTTAAAAGGACTATATTTAATAGAGATTATTAGGGGAGATGAACGAATTTCTCCAGTTAGACCTACGTCCATAGTTAAAACAGGGGATCGATTAATCTTCACGGGATTGATATCTACTATTGCTGATTTACAAAAAATAAACGGACTTACTCTTGAAACTGGTTCCGATTTAGGATTAGAAGACTTAAAAAATGGTCATACAGAATTGATAGAAGTAGTAGTATCTGATCAATCCTCCTTATTAGAAAATTCCATTAAACAATCACGATTTAGATCGAAGTATGATTCTGGTGTACTTGCAGTTCATCGAAATAATGAACGAATCAGGAGTGAAATTGGGGATATTATATTACGACCTGGTGATACATTGTTATTATTAGCCGGTTCTGATTTTATACGGAATTATCAACAATCAATGGATTTTTATGTTGTATCGTCCATAGCTACTCCAGCCAATTTACATGAAAGTAGGAAAAAAGGGGTTTTTTCAGTTATTGTATTGCTAATCATGGTTTTACTAGTAGCTTTTGGTTGGTTAAGCATGTTTAAAGCAATGGCTTTAGCTGTATTGATATTTATTATGATGAAACTAATTACTCCAGAAGAAGCTAAAAGGTATATTCAATTTCAGGTGCTTTTACTCATTGCAAGTGCATTTGGAATCGGCATAGCAATGTCAAAGAGTGGATTAGCATTATGGGTAGCTGAGTGGTTGCTCTATTTAGGAGAGCCACTAGGTATACTTGTTATTTTGATACTTGTTTATTTGTTAACCAATATATTTACAGAGTTGATAACAAATAGTGCTGCAGCAGTATTGATGTTACCGGTAGGATTGGAAATTGCAGAAACAATGGATGTTCATTATATGGGATTTGCTATGATTATTTCTATTGCGGCATCAGCTAGCTTTATAACTCCAATTGGGTATCAAACCAATTTAATTGTGTATGGGCCAGGAGGGTATAAATTTAAAGATTATGTAAAGGTTGGTACACCGCTTAGCATTCTAGTAATGCTAATTACAGTAACAATAGTTAGATTATTTTGGTTTTAATTTTTATGAGAAGGTGGTTTAACACATGAATAAAATCAGTTTAATTGATTTATTTAAGGTGACAATGGATGCAGGAAAAAAAATACTGGAAGTTTACGCAGAGGAATTCGAAGTATTTACAAAAGGAGATCATTCGCCTTTAACGCAAGCAGATAAAAAAGCGCATGCTTCAATCATGAAAGGACTAGAGAAAATAGACCCCGCAATTCCTATCCTTAGTGAGGAGGGGGTTGAAATACCGTTTAACGAACGTGAAAAATGGAGTAGATTTTGGTTAGTTGATCCATTGGATGGAACAAAAGAGTTTATCAAGAAAAATGGTGAGTTTACGGTGAATATTGCTTTAGTTGACGGGAAATACCCTAGACTAGGTGTAATCTACGCACCTGCCCTAGATGTTTTCTATTTTGGTGGGATTGATTATGGTTCATTTAAAATAGAGGGTGCATCTATTGCAGGAATTACTACAGAAGACGAATTAATGGAGAAAAGCCACCGAATACCGATAATTGGAAACGACAGAGCCACTCGTGTAGTTGCTAGTCGGTCTCATATGACAGATGAAACAAAAGCATTTATTCGGGAATTGGAAGTGAAACATGGAAATATTGAGGTTGTATCATCTGGAAGTTCATTAAAATTTTGCTTAGTTGCAGAAGGAAAAGCTGACTACTATCCACGTTATGCGCCAACTATGGAATGGGATACTGCGGCTGGACAAGCAATTGTAGAAGGAGCAGGTGGAATAGTAGTTCGATACGAGGATCATGAGAGGTTTGATTATAATAGGGAGAATTTGTTAAATGGGTGGTTTTTAGTAAGTATGCACAATACCTAATATATTGTTATGTAATTATGCTTTAATGTTTTGTTTTTACGCCGATAACTAAAATAAACGATTACTAACTACGAAAAAAGTTTCATAGTCTACAGGAGAAAACGGCATGATAATAAATCACAACATACCTTCACTAAAAACTACTAATCAACTATCGAAGAATAATCAAACTGTATCAAAAGCACTGCAAAATCTATCCTCTGGCATGCGAATTAACCAAGCAGCAGATGATGCTGCTGGACTTTCGATTTCGGAAAAGATGCGAGCGCAAATTCGTGGGTTGAAACAAGCATCTCGAAATATTCAAGATGCTATTTCTTTGGTTCAGACAGCTGAAGGCGGATTAAATGAAGTTCATGCTTTATTACAACGTGGTCGAGAGTTAGGTGTTCAAGCAGCTAATGGAACATTAACAGAAGGCGATCGAGAAGCAATTCAAGCAGAAGTATCTCAAATTTTAAACGAAATAGATAATATAGCAGGTAATACAGAGTTCAATGGAAAGAATCTTTTAGGAAACGGATCCTCAACCCCCGTTTCAGTTGATGGAGGTGGAACAACTACAGGTGGTGCGATTCCCCCATTAACAGCAGATACAATAACTACTACGGAAGAACAGGAAATAATTGATTCTTTGAAAGAGTATATGCTTCAGGAATCGGAAAAAATGGTTGAAAATTATTTTGGTATTACTGCAGATGATGCTGACATTGCGATCTATATCGATGACACGATGGATGGAGGAACCCTTGCTTATGTTAGCTATTACATTGGAGCAGATGGTAAAGGTGAAAGTGTTGAATTACATATGAATAAAGATGCTTTTTTTGACGAAAATACTTTCATTGAGAATGACCGGGTTGTCGCACACGAAATGACCCATGCGATTATGGCCCGTAGCATGAACTTTGCTGCTATGCCAAAATGGTTCAAAGAAGGTGCGGCAGAGTTTATCCATGGTGGGGACGAGCGATTGGAAGCAGATATTTATTGGGATGGTAAGCAATCCATCATAGATAGTATTGGAGACGGAACAGATGCCTCCTGGGGACAACAAAGTATTGATTACTCTACTGGTTATGTAGCCGTTCGCTATCTCCATGATCGAATCAAAGAAGCCGGTGGTTCGGGAATTAAAGATGTTATGCAATATTTAAATAATAACTTGGATGCAATTTTAGATGATGCTCTTAAAAACATTAGTAATGGGAGTTACGCAGGTGGATTGACGGATTTTATTAGTGACTATAAAGCTAATGGAGTGCAGTATATCAATGATCATATTGATCTAACCAATGAGGATACTGGAGCTATTGGTGGTCTTGATGCAGATGGAGGCTCTGTGAAGACAGATATTACTGTAGTTGCTGATTCAAGTAGTCCAACTGACGATCCACTTTCTTATTTCAATGAAATTTGGCCGAACACTTCTGGGGATGCAGCAACTACAACATCAGCTGCATATGTGCGTCTTGTCCAACAAAAAATATACCGTGTTAATCATGCAACGTCTAATCAAGATCCATTAACAATACAATTAGGTGCAAATACAGATCAGTCATTACAAGTGAAGAGAAGTAATGTACATACTACGAATCTAAGAATACATGCGGTTGATATGGTGAATCGGGCAGAAGATGCAATTACTAGTATGGATCGTGCTATTCAAATGGTTTCAAATGAAAGGTCACGTTATGGTGCCATTCAAAACAGATTAGAGCACTCATTTAATGTAACACAAATTAGCTCAGAGAATCTTACGGCTGCAGAATCACGTGTACGTGACGCTGAGATGGCGGCAGAGATGATGGATTTTACAAAAGGAAATATTATCGTACAGGCAGCCCAAGCCATGCTAGCGCAATCCAATCAACTTCCGCAAGGCGTCTTGCAGTTACTAAGATAGAATTCATTTTAAGTCCCGCTGGATAAAAACAGTGGGATTTTTTGATGTTGCTCCGGTACATGGGGACAGGAACATTGTCCCAAGTCGATCGTTTCTACTAATGAAATTTCAGGGTTGAGATTTTGTCACCTTCATCCGTTAAACAAGAAAGGATGGGGGAATTATCTAGCTACGCATATTACGAAATACCAGAATATTGGTTAATCGATCCGATTCAGAAATATCTCGAGCAGTATGAATTGAAAGAAGGTCAGTATCTTTTATATAAAATGTATACTGAAGATCAGCAATTAACTCATCTCATATTCCGTGTGTTTCCTTCTCAATGACGACGATAAATTCAGAGATACCTAAACTTCCGAATATTGAAACTCTATCCATATAAAAGAAATTTCAAAGGTACCCCTATAAGTTGCTACGTATTGTTACAATAATATTCGTTTTGTTATATAAACTAAATGAAAGAACATATAAAGGTCATGTCTAAATGAAGGCTAAGTTTGATTATTACCTATTCTGGGGATCTTTTTGTGGAAATTGGCATATAGCTGAAGAGCAATCACCAGCTCATTTAACCTCATTTAACCCAAAACGTTATTGAGGTCACATAAACTTGACCCCTGGGACAACAACCCTGTCCCCCTGTCCCTTCTATAAAGACAATAATTAGAATCTTTACCAAAGTTATACTTCACAAAACTATCCCAAAACTGGTACTTTTTTCATTTGACTATCTTTCTATTGAAAACATGATAAAGTTACTATAACATTACAAAAGTAATAAGTAATTACTACTATACCCTTCTATAAGAGGCTGTTCAAAAAGTCCGGTAAAAATGACACATCGAATTTCTTCGTTAGCTTGCTTTTCCGTTGCTCATGTATTTAAAAGCATACATTCCGCTACTCAAAGCTACGCTGCCTTGAACTTCTCGGTCCTTTTTATCCTCCTTTTTGAACAAACACTATAATGATGGCAAACTACTTGAAAAGGTAGGACGCAAAGCTATGGGTCTAAGGTCTAGTTGACTATGATCGCCTGGTTGCCAAGATAGATTTCATAAATCTAACGTTGGCTATTCTCAAAAAGAGAATAGCTTTTTTAATGAGAAGGTAGATTTAGAACGGGAGCGATTAAATTTGAGTGAAATTGTATTAGTTAAAGAAAATGATCTAATTCGAGAAGGGATTATGAGTGTACTACAGGCGAAACTTCCTGAATATGTCATATCTGCTATTACTTCAGAAGAAGAGATAGAAGCACTGGAACTGACCTCGAATGATCTATTGATTATTGATGTTGAAGCAAATGTAGATGTGAGTAAAATAATTTCGCGGAATTTCGACAAAAACGTTAAGATTGCTGTTTGGTCTGCCGATATAGAGAATAACCTTTTAATCGATTTATTTAAACTTGGATTGCATGGTTATTTCTATAATGGCATGGAAACAAGTGAGCTTGTATTCGCCATTAAGACAATGCTAAATGGTCAGCAATATATTCATCCACAGCTATCATCTATATTATTAAATGAATATATAAAGGTCACGAATAGCAAACCAACACGTCCGAATGGTGTTTTAACGCAGCAGGAGTGGAACATCTTAGAAGAAATCGTGAAAGGGAACAAAAATTGTAGCATTGCTGAAAATCTCTATATTTCAACGAGAACAGTAAATAATCATGTTAGTTCAATATTAAAGAAGCTACATGTTTCTGATCGGACCAGTGCTGCGATTCTTGCTGTAAAAAACAATTGGGTCAACATAAAAGATTCATAGAAGCGTTTTTGAATAGAATTTTTGGAGGTAGAACAAATGGATAAGTCATCAATTATAGGATTATTTCTTGGATTTTTCGCAATTGGAGTGGGGATGGTGCTCAAAGGGGTTCCCGTTGATGCTTTATTCAATGGGCCAGCAATTTTAATTATCCTTGTTGGAACTGCAGCATCCGTAAGTATTGCCTTTCCAATGAGTACACTAAAAAATATTCCAGCATGGTTCAAGGTGTTATTTAAGGAAGAAAAACAATCTGATGTAAAAGAGCTTATTGATATGTTTGCAGATATGGCAGATCAAACTCGTAAAGAGGGAATTCTGATGCTAGAAAAACAAATCGGTGAAGTAGATGATGCTTTTCTAAAATCGGGATTACAGTTAGCAGTAGATGGACAAACACCTGACTTTATACGAGAAGTAATGATGGAAAAGGTCGATGCCATGGAAACAAGACACCAGGAAGGTTCTGCTGTATTCACTCAAGCAGGTACATATGCACCAACCCTGGGAGTATTAGGAGCTGTAGTTGGTCTAATTGCAGCACTAGGACATATGGAAGACATGGATAAATTAGGTGCTGCTATTTCAGCTGCATTTATTGCAACATTATACGGTATTTTTACGGGGTATGTTTTATGGCACCCATTTGCAAATAAATTGAAAAAGAAATCGCAGCAAGAAGTACAAGTGAAAGAAATTATGATTGAAGGAATTGTTTCGATTACAAATGGAGATTCGCCACAAATCGTAAAGGACAAGCTAAGCTCTTACCTTTCAACAAAAGAAAAAGAATCCTTTGAACAGGAGGGAGAGAATGAGTAAAAAGAAGAAGAAAAAAGGAGACAGCCATGTTGATGAATCCTGGCTACTCCCCTACTCGGATATGTTAACTCTTCTTCTCGCCTTATTCATTGTATTGTTCGCGATGAGTGAAGTAGATACACAAAAATACCAAAAACTTGCTCAAGTATTTAATAGTGAATTTGGGGATGGCGAAGGGATTTTTGAAGAAGAGGAAGCGCCTGTTGAATTGGATAATGAAGCCAATGAAGATCAAGTGAGTGAAGAACAAGAAACAAATGAAATGTTATCGATGAAAGAGATTCAGCAACAAATTAATGAATATATTGAAGAAAATAACTTAGGGGATGTATTAGGGACTCAGCTTTCAGATGAAGGATTATTAGTATCAATTATGAATGATGTCTCCTTTGACCCGGGAAGTGCAACGGTAAGTGGTGAAGGAAGAGAGATTGCGTCTGAGATTTCAAATTTCCTTGATACGGATCCACCTCGCCAAATTGTTATTAGTGGTCATACGGATGATATTCCAATGAATAACAGACAGTTTGGATCAAATTGGGAGCTGAGTGTGATGCGGGCAGTCAATTTTATGAGCTTAATTCTCGATAATGATCACCTAGACCCGACTAAATTCAGTGCGAAAGGTTTTGGGCAGCATAAACCGCTTGTTCCGAATACATCAGATGAGAATCGCCTGAAGAACAGAAGGGTAGAAGTGTTAATCTTACCAAATTATAAGATTAAAGAAGCGTTAGAGAAAGAAGAAACATCAGAGAATTAATTTTAGATAATTCTGTACTAATATTTAGTTCTTTTACGATAATACACATAAATTTCTAAAAACAATTATTTTTTTCAATCATCCGTAAAGCATTGATTTAGGTATTGGAATATTATAGGATTGGGATAGTATAAAAGAACTATAATAGTATCTAACCCGACAAAAAAGGCAAACTATTTGAAAAGATAGGACGCAAAGTTTAGGGTCTAAAGTCCTAGAGACTAAGATCGCCTGACTACCAAGTTGGATTTAATTCTTGGCTATTCTGTTATTCATCGGAATAGCTATTTTTTATAACAGAAATATAACGTTAGTATAGATAAAAAGGAGTGGGTCATCGTGACAATAGCAAATGAAAAAAGTAAGTCGATCACTACATTGTTAAATGGTACCATTGCATCGATAAAGAATGTTGTTCCAATTCAGCACGAGGTAAATGGTCCACAACTACTACAGAACGCTTTAAAAGTACAATTCGGTGTTCTCATTGGGATTACAGGTGACCTAAGAGGAAAGCTGGTATTAACCGGAGATACAAAAGTTTTTGGTGGAATTGGAGAAGCGATGTTTGGAATGCCGTTAGAAGGGGAGATGCTCTCATCGTTTAGTGGAGAACTAGGAAATATGATTGCAGGAGGACTTTCGACGAATATCATTGAAAGCGGAATTAAAACAGATATCACAGCTCCAACCATAATGGAAGGTAGCACGTCGCTATCAGGATATGAAAAAGCAATCCATTTAACAGCTGCATTTGAATCAGTTGGAGAACTTGATATTTACCTATTAGTAGATTAATAGAAGGGGAGTATAAGATGGATACTAATCAATATATTGAGGTTTTTTTAGATGAGAGTCGTGAGCATTTACAAGCAGTGAATGACAATTTATTAAAGCTAGAAAAACAACCAGAGGATTTAAGTATTGTTTCTGAAATTTTTCGTTCTGCACACACGTTAAAAGGGATGGCCGCAACGATGGGGTTTGAAGATGTAGCATCATTAACACATCAAATGGAGAATGTCCTTGATAAAATCAGAAATGAAGAATTACACGTATCTACAGATGTTGTTGATATTACCTTCGCCGCAGTAGAAGCATTGGAAGAAATGGTAGCGTCAATTAGTGAAGGCAATGATGGAAAGAAGGATGTTTCTGATCTGGTAAGCAAATTAGAACAATTGGAAAATGGGGGATCTGCTCCCGTTTCACAGGAATCATCTTCTACAAGTGAAAGTCAATCTAGTATTGAATTTGAGCTAGACGAGTACCAAGCGACGGTCATCGCTCAAGCAAAAGAACAAGGGTTTGAAGCACTACATATTAACGTTCGTTTGAATGATGACTGTATTTTAAAAGCAGCTCGTGCCTATATGGTTTTTGAAAAACTGGAAGATAAAGGCGACCTTATTCAAACGGTACCTGTCGTTGAAGATATAGAGGATGGAAACTTTGAACAGGAATTCTCCTTATTAATGCTTACGAAGGAATCAAAAGAGGATCTTGAAAAGCTAATTCATTCGGTATCTGAAATCAATCGTGTCGATGTATCAGATTTAAAGGTTAAAGATAAAGAGCAGGAACAACCTAAAGCGCAAGAAGACGAAGATCCAAATAAAGCGAAATCCGAAGTAGCTGCGACTAAAGAAGCTCCAGCTAATAATCAATCAGCACCGAAGCAATCCAAAACAATTCGTGTAAATCTGGAAAGAATCGATAATTTAATGAATCTATTTGAAGAGGTCGTTATTGATCGTAGTCGTTTAGAAGATTTGGGACAGAAGCTAAAAGATCAAGAATTAATTGAAACAATTGAGAATATGACGAGAGTAACGGAAGATATGCAAGGCTTAATGCTATCGATGCGAATGGTTCCGGTTGAACAAGTGTTTAATCGCTTCCCGCGTATGGTCCGTGGTATTACCAAAGAACTTGGAAAAGAAATTGATTTAGAGATTACTGGTGCAGATACAGAATTAGATAGAACAGTTATCGATGAAATTGGGGATCCATTGGTTCACTTGATCCGTAACTCATTAGACCACGGAATTGAATCGCCACAAAAACGAAAAGAAGTTGGTAAGTCTGAAACAGGTAAAGTTTCCTTACGTGCATTCCATAGTGGAAATCATGTCTTTATTGAGATTGAAGATGATGGTGGCGGTATTAATCGTGAAAAAGTAGAAGCAAAAGCGATTGAAAATGGATTACTAAGTGCCGAGCATTCCGAAGTTTTATCAGATGAAGAAATTTATCAGATGATCTTCTCCTCTGGTTTCAGTACAGCTGACCAGATTTCTGATATTTCTGGTCGTGGTGTAGGGCTTGATGTTGTCCGGAGTAAAATTGAATCCTTAGGTGGAAATATTATTGTAGAATCAGAACCTGGTAAGGGAAGTAAGTTTTCTATTCAATTACCACTAACATTATCTATTTTGACGACATTGCTTGTAAATGTACAACAAGAAACGTATGCAATTCCGTTGTCGGCTATTGTAGAAACGATGCTATTGGAAGAGAAGCAAGTAATGTTTGTTCAAGGACAGAAGGTAATTGATTTCCGAGGGAAGGTTATCCCACTTGTATCACTAAGAGATATTTTCAATGTGCCTACAGCTGAGGACAGTAAGGAAGAAAACTCTATCGTAATCGTTCATAAAGGCGATAAGATGGCTGGATTACTTGTTGATTCCTTTATAGGACAAAAAGAAGTCGTATTAAAATCTCTAGGTAACTATTTACGTGATATTTTTGCCATCTCTGGTGCTACGATATTAGGCGATGGAGAGGTTTCGTTAATTATTGATCCAAATGCATTAGTAAAGTAAAGGAGGCAAAATAATGGAAGATTTTATGAAAGTCATTGTGTTCACTTTAAAAGAGCAGCGATTTGGTGTAAATGTGCAACAGGTTGTTTCGATTGAAAAGTTACAAAAGATTACAGAAGTACCAAGAACTTCTGATTTTATTAAAGGTGTTATCCATTTACGTGGGGAAACGATTCCAATTATTGATTTAAAAGAACGATTACAAATTACGAAAACGGAAACGACAGATGACAATCGTATTTTAATAGTTCAAGTAGATGATGTTCAAGTTGGATTAATTGTCGATTCCGCAACAGATGTACTGGACATCAACACAGAATCTATTGAACCAGCACCTAAAATGATCGGTGGCGTGCATGAAACGTACTTACATGGTGTGGCTAATTTAGATAAAGAGTTATTAATTTTACTAGATTTAGAGCGGATTTTAGATTTGGAAGAAACAAATGAAGTGAAAGAAGTCATCGAAGAATAGAATTTAGGAGGAATGGATTATGGCAAAAGTATTAATTACGGACGACGCAGCATTTATGAGAATGCAATTAAAGGATATTTTAACGAAACAAGGGCACGAAGTAGTAGGCGAAGCAGAAAACGGTCAAGTAGCTGTTGAAATGTTCCAAGATCTACAACCTGAATTAGTTACAATGGATATTACGATGCCAGAAATGAATGGTGTTGATGCGGTGAAGGAAATTAAAAAAATCAACCCAGAAGCGAAGATTATTATGTGCTCTGCAATGGGACAGCAAGGCATGGTTGTAGAAGCAATCCAAGCAGGAGCGAAAGACTTTATTGTTAAGCCATTTACTCCGGAGAGAATTCAGGAATCGGTTGGGAAAGTACTTTAGAATTAATCAATTAAGAAATCGAGAGGTGGCTTAATATGAAAAAACTATTTCAACTTAAGAGTGTACGAGCAAAATTACTAGCTGGTTTTTCACTGGTGATCCTTCTATCCCTACTAATGGGCGCATTTAACTTCCTAGCAGTAAATGACACAGTTTCTAATACCAAAGAAATTGCAGATAAGGAATTACCATTACTTATTGCAGATGAAAAATTAGCGTTTGATATGGCGGAGAGAACTGCCTTATTACGTGGATACTTACTATATGATGACCCAAGCTTCAGAGATAAATTCGAGGGACAAACGGATGCTAGTATTGCTCTTGAGAATGAAATATTAGAGCTTAGTGATTCTGCGGAAATCGAAGCTCTCATAGAAAAGAAAATTCAATGGGGCACTATAACAGACGCGGTTTTTAAAGCTTATGATCGAGGAGATAAAGAACTCGCCTTAGAAATTATGAATAATGATGTACAGCCTCTTTCAGAGGAATTAATGGATGACCTCCAGGGGTTAGCTGCATCTAGGGAAGAGTCTATTAATAATAGAGCAAGTGAAGTAATCGCTTCTGGTGAAACGACCATAATTGCTGGACTCATTCTATCCGGGATTATTATAGTAATTGGAATTGTGATAGCCATCTTCACAGCACGAATCATTACAAAACCAATCAAAACCCTGATGGAACGAATGAAATCAATTGCTTCTGGGAATTTAGGGAATCAACCATTAGATATTAAATCAAAAGATGAAATTGGGCAGCTAGCTACAGCTACGAATGAAATGAATGCTAGTATGCGAGAATTATTGACCCAAATCAATTCTGTTTCAGAAGTAGTAAGCACACAAAGTGAAGAACTAAACCAATCAGCAAACGAAGTAAAATCTGGTTCTGAACAGGTTGCAACAACCATGCAGGAGCTTTCCACTGGTTCAGAAACACAAGCAAATAGTTCTAGTGAACTAGCATCGATGATGAGTTCATTCACCGAGTTAGTGGATAAAGTGAATGATAATGGATCGCTTATTGAAAAAGCTTCAGGTGATGTCCTATCGATGACAGACGAAGGTAGTAAGCTAATGACAAGCTCAACCGATCAAATGAATAAGATAGATGAAATTGTCAAAGAAGCAATCCAAAAAGTACAAGGTCTTGACGATCAATCGCAACAAATTTCAAACCTTGTTACTGTGATTAAAGATGTTGCAGAGCAAACAAATCTATTAGCGTTGAATGCTGCGATTGAAGCAGCTCGTGCCGGGGAGCATGGAAAAGGATTTGCCGTTGTTGCGGATGAAGTTCGTAAACTAGCAGAACAAGTATCATCATCTGTAACAGATATAACAACGATTGTTACAGGGATTCAAACAGAATCAAATAATGTTTCGAACTCCTTACGAGGAAGCTATCAAGAGGTAGAGAGCGGGAAGAAATCTCTACAAACAACAAGTGAAACATTTAGTGGCATTACGATGTATGTGACCGAAATGGCCAACAGCATTAAGGAAGCTTCATCTAATCTATCTACGATTGCATCGAATAGTCAGGAAATGAGTTCAAAAATTGAAGACATCGCCGCAATCTCTGAAGAATCAGCTGCTGGCATTGAACAGACTTCTGCTTCAAGTCAACAAACAAGCAGTGCGATGGAAGAAGTTTCTGGAAGCTCAGAGCAGCTTGCAAAGCTAGCAGAGGAATTAAATGGATTAGTACGTCAGTTTAAACTGTAGATAGCTAAACATCAAAGAGGGGAAAATTTTTGTGGGTAAAAAACTAAAGCTAAAGAAGCCGAAAATAAAAGTTTCAAAATATAGAAATTTAAAGATTGGCGGTAAATATGGACTGATCTTAACCATTGTATTATTATTATTTGCTATTTCAACCGGTATTTCATCGTTCTTTATGGATGATGTCGGTGATAATATTGAAGCCCTTGAAAGAAGAGGAGAAAGAGCTATTATTATTGGGGAGATGGCATCGTTAACTCGAGCAAAAGGGATTCGCGTTTTAGATTATCAACGGGAACCAAGCTCAGTGATTATCAATGAATATGAAGATCGAGAAGCGTCATTTATTGAACTTACAGAGAGAATAAGTGATCGAATGGATACGCCTGAACTGCAAGAACTGTTTGGACAAATAGTAGAAAATGATATAGAATTAAATGAAATTTTTGATGAACTAGTGGCTACTGTAAACAGTAGCGATGCTAATCAAGCCAATAAATTTGTATTTCGAGCAAATCAAAAACGGTCAGAAACAGTAGAACTATTAAACGAATTACAACAATTGGTTAACGATGAACGAACTGCCGCTGTTACTGCAGCGAAAGAAAGTCAAGGATTTACGCAACTTATTCAATTGGTATCGTTTGTCATAGCCGCAGCAATCGGTATCGCATTAGTTATTTTAGTAAGTCGCATGATTTCACGCAACTTAAACAAAGTAGTAGAAGTAAGTAATAAGATTGCTGATGGAGACCTTGCTGTAGAAAAAATTGACTACAATGGGGAAGATGAAATTGGTATGTTGGGAGAATCGGTAAACCGAATGAGTGAAAATCTGCGTAATGTCATTCAGCAGGTTTCTGAGGTTTCAGAGACAGTAACAAGTCAAAGTGAGGAATTAACCCAATCAGCCAACGAAGTAAAAGCTGGTACCGAGCAAGTTGCAACGACAATGCAGGAACTAGCAACAGGATCAGAGACACAAGCAAATAGTGCGAGTGAATTGTCCTCTGTTATGAGTTCATTTGCTACAAAAGTGCAAGAAGCAAATGAAGAAGGGGACGAAGCTCACAAACAATCAGCTAATGTACTCGAAATGACCAACGAAGGCAGCCAGTTAATGAAGAGCTCTACACAACAAATGGCTAAAATTGATCAAATTGTTCAAGAAGCTGTTCAGAAGGTTAAAGGTCTTGATGAACAATCCAAACAAATCTCTGACCTTGTAACAGTTATTAAAGATGTTGCCGAACAAACAAATCTTCTTGCTTTAAATGCAGCAATTGAAGCAGCACGAGCAGGAGAACATGGAAAAGGATTTGCCGTTGTAGCCGATGAGGTTCGTAAACTAGCAGAACAAGTTTCTGTATCTGTTACAGATATTACAGGAATTGTTACTAGTATCCAGAGTGAAACATCGAATGTTACAGAGTCCTTAATGGCTGGATATAAAGAGGTAGAACAAGGATCTAGTCAAATTGATACAACAGGCCAAACATTTGAGAAGATTACAAATGCCGTAAATCGAATGGCAACTAGTATTAATTCAGTAGCGAATAACATGTCTGAAATTGCAGCAAGTAGTCAGCAAATGAGTTCTTCTATTGAAGAGATCGCAGCGATTTCCGAAGAATCTGCTGCAGGCGTCGAGCAAACGTCAGCTTCTACACAACAGACAACAAGCACAATGGAAGAAGTTGCTGGAAGCTCGGAGCAATTAGCAAAACTCGCAGAACAATTAAATGGATTAGTACGTCAATTTAAGTTGTAAAAGAAAATGATGGTTTGTTTTCCGAAACAAGCCATCATTTATACATATTGTTTGGTAGATGGGAAAAATCCCATAATGAAATGAAGGGTTTCGCCATTAAAGACTTGGTGCTAAGCCAGGAATACGAAAATCATCGATGACGAAATGGGTGTAAGGATATGGATCAAACGGAAGATACGTTATTGTATAAAAATAAGAACTTTTATCATGCAGTACAACCAATATTAAACGTTTCCACGAATGAGATATATGGTTATGAAGCATTACTTCGTTCCAATGAAATAACGAATCCAGAATTACTTTTTAAATCTTATAAAGAAAAGAATTTACTCTTTGAGTTAGATATGAGCTCCATCCAGGAAGCTTGTATGAGGCTTACGGAAATACCTAACTCAGAAGACGCATTGCTATTTATTAACATTTTTCCATCTACATTAGTTCATCCATCATTTCACAAACATCTAAAAGAACTTCAATCCATGATGTCGATTAAATCATCTTCGATTGTATTTGAAATTAATGAAGCAGAAAAAGAAAAAGATTTACCAGCAATAAAAAAGGTTGTAGCTGATTTAAAAAAGGAAGGGTATTTGATCGCCTTAGATGATGTCGGAGGCGGTGAATCTAGTTTTCAAACATTACTAGAATTAGATCCAGATATCGTTAAAATTGATCGAACCTATGCATCTAATTTAGCTAGCTCACCAAAAAAGCAAAAACTTATCCAACTATTATTGCAATTATTTGGAAAGGACATCCCTGTTGTTTTAGAAGGGATTGAGACGAAAGAAGATAACGCAAAAGCAAAAGAAATAGGTGTTCCATTTGTTCAAGGCTACTATTTCGGAAAACCGAACCGATTAGAATATTATTTGAAAAAAGTTGATTAAGACTTTCCAATTAGGAGGACAACGATGAGTAACAATCAAAATGGAAGGACTACTGGAAAGCTAGGATTTTTAAACAGATCCATTCAAAATCAAATCCTGTTACCATTTATCGTACTTATTGTTCTTGCAGGTGTCATTGTAGCAGGTGTAAGCTATAACTTTAGTGTCAAAACAACAACAGATGAGTTAACACATAATGTGGAAAGCCAAATGACTAGCATGGACGATACCTTTGAAATGTTTTTTCAGAATATCGATAATACATTAGAACGTTTCACGTTAAAAGAAATCTTAACTGATTATGACCCAGAAAATAAAGAAGAATTGAATCAATATTTACTGGAAACCGGAGAAAGCAATGATTCCATTTTAAATATATATACAGGTTTTGACAAAACGGGTGGGATGCTTATCTATCCTAATATTGATCTCGGTGATGATTTTCAAGTTACCGATAGGGACTGGTATCAAGATGCTGTTAATGCAGACGGAGAAACCATATGGACAGAACCATATACGGATTCTGCAACAGGAGAAACAGTAGTAACGGCAGCAAAAGCATATTATCATAATGATACGGTAGCTGGAGTGGTTGGTGTTGATGTAACGATTAACACGCTACTCGACATGATAGATGACATTACTATTGGAGAAACTGGTTATGCTGTTCTATATGATAATAGCGGTAGTTACATTGCTCATCCAGAAAGCGATTATATAGGGAAAGATGCATCACAAGAATCGTACTACCAAGAGATCATGAGTCGTGGTGAAAAAGGAATTGTTCAATATCAATTTGAAGGTGACGAGAAGGTGATGGGGTTTGCGAAAAACCCTACAACTGGATGGACAATTGGTGGAACCGTCTATGTGGATGAATTTAAGGAAAAAGCCCAAGTTATTCTTATACCAATAGCGATTAGCCTCGTTATCGTTCTTATTCTAGCCATCTTAGCATCTCTTGGAATCACGAGACGGATAACGAAACCAATTCAAAAATTACAAGAGACGATGAAGGAAGTAGAGAATGGTAATCTAGTAGCTGAAGTTGACACTAAACGTCAAGATGAGATTGGTCAGCTTTCCGCTAGCTTTGAGAATATGTTGAAACAAATGCGTCAGATGATGCAAAAAGTAGCTACTATTTCCTATAGTGTATCTGAGGCATCCCAAACACTTGTCGCGAGTGCGGAAGAAAATACGGCCTCTGCTAATGAAGTGGCGACGACGATGGAAGAAATTGCTTCTGGTGCTGCAGATCAATCGGAGTTAATGGAGCAGAACACGGCAGCTGCAAGTAAATTATCCCAGTTGATTAACCAGATTGAAGCACAAAGTACAAACATTTATAAGGAATCGAAGCTGATGACGGATGCCTCTGAACAAGGTGCTACGATTATTAGAGAACTTCGTGATCAATCTGTAGAAACTGGTAAAATGACGAAAGAAATGGTACAAGCTATCCATAATCTGGATGAACGCTCTACCAATATCGGTAATATTGTAGATAAAATAACCGATGTTGCGAATCAGACGAACCTATTGGCGCTAAATGCAGCAATTGAAGCAGCCCGTGCTGGAGAAAGTGGACGTGGGTTTGCCGTTGTAGCGGATGAGGTTCGAAAATTAGCCGAACAAACCGAGCACGCGCTTGGAGATATTTCTGGATTAATCTCGGAAATGCAACAGGATACCAAACGAACCGTTTCGATGATTAACACAACAAACGATGTCATTCAATCACAAGAAGAGTCTGTCAATAATACTGATCAAGCATTTGATAGTATTTCAAAAACAATCCAAACCAACAATACGCTTATTGAAAAGGTAATGGACGTTATGAAGGATATGGTAGAACAAGAGAAGATTATTTCTACAAATACTACTAATAATGCATCAATCAGTCAGGAAACAGCAGCAGGAACCGAAGAAGTATCAGCTTCGATTGAAGAACAAACGGCATCTATGGAGCATTTAAATAGCCTAGCAACGGATCTGGAATCGTATGCTTCTGAAATGCAGAAAGAAATGGATCGATTTAAGATTACGAAGGAATAATATTCAAGGGAACCAATAATTTTGGTTCTCTTTTTTATTTTGTCCAGAAAGAAATAAGAGTATAGTACTACTAATAATAAGAATAGATTCTTATTTCAAATACAGAATTAATAATATACTATTATATTTACAACAGATGTGTGCTCATATAAGCGCAGTTTAATCGATAGAAGGGAACACAAAATGCAAAAGAAATTATTGCTAGAACAGATCAGACAAAAGAGAGAGAACATGTTAAAAACTGCTGCGTATAGTGGTTTTAACAGTCAACAAACATTGGAACGCAGTCAAGAGTTAGATAGATTAATTATTAAATATCAACGTCTAAACAAGGATAATTACTAAATTAAATCAAACAACATTACATAAAATACTATTAATTATCAATGTAGACATCCTACGATAATAGCAAACTATTTGAAAATTTAGGACGCAAAGCCACGGGTCTAAGGTCTAAGGACTAGGATAGCCGGGTTACCGAAAAGGCTTGGAATGACATAGGAGTTCAATGTTTTGATGCTGTCAATTGAATTCATCGTCCACCATACTTTTTGGTGGACTATTTTTATACCTTAATAATTTCGAATTTTCTAAATTAGGAGGACTAATATGAAGAGCATTCTGCAAAAAATATTAAAAGATCATTCAAAAAAGAAAGCAAATGACAAAGAACAGACTAACGGATTAAAACTAGCTCATTTAACTTCATATAAGAGTGTACAAAAAAGAGCATTAGTAGGATGGATTGCCTCTAAATGTGCAGCCACCCTGAATTTAGATGAATCAGAACGTGAAGCACTGTTTTTCTTATCTTTTATAACAGAATCATTTGAAGAACTAGAAGATGGAATTGTAAAAGAACTTATGATTCTAGCAAATTCAGCAGTAAATTGGGTGGAATCAGATGCTGTTATAGAAGAGGAAGTAAAATCGGTACATTCATCTTACTTAGAAAAAGATGCACTAACACGTGTGTTCAGCGAGATTCAATCGGATTATGAAGATAATAGTAAAGAAACAAACGAATGTGAAGCAGCCTGGGAGGTTTATCGTGACGTTATTTATGCCGCGACACATGGTCAATTTTTATTAATTAATAAGGATGATGTATCACGCTATAGAAAAGGGGTATTGCTAGGAGAATTAGATATTACAGAAAGAAAACATATATCCGTTGCCAGAAAACTGGCCAAATCTTTTTTTTACCAAAACGGAATACCATCTGCTACAACCCTCAACTATAATCTGGTAATTTCAGAAGCGGTGACAAATGTATTAAAACATGCAACTCGAGGTAAAGTTAGCTTCTATCAATTTAATGACTCTTTTCACATTATTGTTGAAGATCAGGGGACTGGATTCCCGCTTAAAATATTACCAAAAACTACTTTAATGGCTGGATTCTCTACAAAAGAATCTTTGGGACAAGGCTTTACTCTAATGATGAAAATGGCAAGTCAGGTAGTATTAGAAACGTCAGCTAGCGGTTCTACGTTAATTCTAGTACTGAATGCCGAGAATAATCATAAACGAAATGATATTAAAAGCAATGTCGTAAAAGAAGCTATTGTTATGTAACAAGTAATGAAGGGGAGTGAGAAAATGAAGGATACGATACAAGTTTATAAAGAGATCGATGGACTTTTTTGTACGATTTATGTTGATGGGGTATTGGATTATGCAACGATGGACTCTTTTATAGAGGAAATAAAGTCGATTGAAAGAGGAACAGAAAAGGTTATCATTAATTTCGAAGCATTGGAGTTTATTGATTCAACTGGAATTGGAGCAATAATAAATTTAGTACATGAGGCAAAAGATAAACGTTTTTCTATAGAGTTAGAAGCAGTTCGTCAAGAAATTAATGATGTTCTTGGGACAATAGGTGTGTTTGAGATTTTGGAAACTCTTCAAAAGGAGGAATCGTAACGATGTTTAAGAGGGAGCTCTCATATCTGAATAATGAGAATAATGAGGTAGTAAAAAAAACACTAGAGAGAGAAATAAAAGTAGCTCAGAAAATTCAAATGAAGCTTTTAAATGGTCCAAACCCAGAAGTAGAAAATGGTGAAATTTCGGGTGTTTCTATTCCAGCAAGGTTAATTGGGGGAGATTACTATGACTTCTATATGCTACCAAATGGGAAACTGAGAATTGTAATCGGGGATGTAATGGGAAAAGGAATACCAGCAGCAATGCTTATGATTCTAACCCGCGGAGCGTTTCGAAGTGCTTCTGAGAGTACACAAGGACCTGGAGAAACACTAACTGCAATGAATCAAGCTATTTATTCAGACTTACGTATCCTTGGTTCATTTGTTACAGTTTTATGTGCTGATTGGGATCCTAACAAGGCAACCTTAACCTATGCTAGTGCGGGGCATAATTTGCCATTAATAGTATGCTCGGAAGTGGAGATCAATGAAGCACCAAAGATAAAAGGGGTGATGTTGGGAGGATTACCAAACACTTCTTATCAAGATAACACGCTCTCTCTTAATGATGAAGACCTTGTATTCTTCTATACGGATGGGATAACCGAAGCGCAAAATCCAGACGGAGAAATGTATAAAATCGATCGGTTACGAGAAGCGCTCCTAGATAATTATTACGCAGAAGTACAGGAGATAGAAGATTCTATTGTAAATGCAATCGATGAATTTACAGAGAGTTTAGATCAAAAAGACGATATTACGATGGTGTTATTAAAAGTGAAAAATGGTGATACGAAGGTAGCGAGCTATACTTCCCCAGTAATTAATTCATAGGGGTGAAATTAAAATGCAAAGTATAATTTCTAAGGGGAAAAATGTTGAAGATGCAATACATATCGGGCTTAATTTACTGGGTGTAAGCAAAAAAGAAGTTGATATTGAAATTATTACGCAAGAGACCAACGGTTTTATAGGAATAGGTAAAAAACAAGCAGTAGTTCGTTTGACAGTAACAAATGAACTTTCTAAGAATATCGAAGTACAAAGTCATTCTACATCCCTAGAAGATCTAGCGAACACTGTTACAGCTATGGTTGAAAAACAAGATGTAATGAATGAAACACCAGTAAATAACCATGTTTCATCAACTGACCTTGTCGGAAAGTCATGGGTTAAGGATCAAAGGTTATACGTAGTGGATTCTCCTTCTCATTATTCAACTGTTACGATAGGTAAAGGAATTCAACTTATAAAAAATGAGGAAGTTTTTTCTGGAACTTCCACGGTAATAACTGAAAAAGATTTATTGGAGATAAAGTTGGAGGAACCTCAAGAAGAGCCAACAAAGTGGAATGTATCCATTGATAATAATAAACTTCATGCAACCATAGATGTAGAACCAGGTTATAAAATAATTCGAGAAGTACAGGATGTTGAACCGAATGAACATATTGAATTAAAGGTTAGAGAGACTAAAGTGTTTTCTAACACACTCCAATACAAA
This sequence comes from Oceanobacillus limi, assembly GCF_900111445.1. GTDB lineage: Bacteria > Bacillota > Bacilli > Bacillales > Amphibacillaceae > Ornithinibacillus > Ornithinibacillus limi. The sequence continues at coordinate 113,994 of NZ_FOHE01000005.1, forward strand.
GAAATATTAGAAAAACTGGACGCTTTACGCGTTAGTTATGGGTTTAATCATAGTGAAATCATGAAATCTGTAAACACATTGATTCCTGGAAGATTTGAAGCTGCAACAGGAAAAAACGCAGTAGCGGGGAAAGATGGATGGATTGAACTAAACGTTGATATCAATCCTATGAATGGATTGGTGGAGGATGAGTCTGGAAAAGTGAATTTCCGTGAAACGAAATTAATTCCAACAGTTGAGAAAGGGACCGTTATTGCAACGATTCATCCTCCTATCCCAGGAAAACCAGGAATAACAGTTACGAATGAGCCACTGCCTGCTCGGCAAACGAATCCGCTCATTGCTCGTACTGGAAAAGGTATTATTGAGATAGAGAATAAGCTAGTTGCAATGGAGTCTGGTAGACCATCTATTGAAATAAGGGGCAAATTAGTAAAGGCAGCTATTGTACCTAAATTGATACACTATGATAATGTAAACCTAACTTCTGGTAATATACACTTTATTGGCGATGTAGAGGTATTAGGTGAAGTAGAAGAAAATATGCTTGTTGAAGCAGAGGGCGACATCTTTATTCATAAATCTGTTAGTGCAGCCAAACTAACTACTGCAAAATCAATTGTTGTAAAGGGGAATGTTTTTGGTTCAGAACTAGAATCGGGGAAAAATAATATGTTAATTGTCGAGTTAGGACATTTGGTAGGTAACATGCTTGTTGAGTTAGGAAAGATGATTGCCGTAGTGAAACAACTCATGAAATCCCCAGCATTTAAATCTAGTGACTTTTCTGTTACTGGTTTACAACCACTACTTAAAATTTTGATGGAAAAGCGATTTAGAAACTTCTTAATCTCTGCAAAGAAATATCAGGATACTGTGGAGAAAAGTAAAATTTATTTAAAGGAAGGTGAGTGGATAAAAGTTAGTGAGACCATCAATCAAACTTTTATCACATTATCCAATCAAATAACAACTTTGGATCGATTAGCAACTTTGTATCAGGATATGAAAGAATTATCGAATCAGAGTGAAGTTCCAGTAGAACCCAATTCATATATAACTATATCAGACACAGTTAATAGTAGTCTATACTGTAGTGGGGATGTAACTATAATTGGCAAAGGTTCAATTAACACAAAAATTCACGCTGGTGGGATAGTAAAGGTTCATGGTGTTGTCCGTGGTGGAGAGGTATATGGAAGAATGGGAATAGAAATTGACGAAGTAGGTTCGAATAGCGGATCAAAGACGGTTGTAGCTGTTCCGCATGATCAATTAATAAAGTTGGGTAGAGTTCGAGAAGGTACGATATTAAAAATTGGAAATGTAACAGAGACGATTAGAAACGAAAGAACACATATTATTGCTCGCTTAAATCAAGACGGTCAGATTAATCTTACTTGAATTAAAAAATGAATTGGGGAACAAAGATGCTTAAATACACAATTACGAAAGAGGAGTATACTGTAAAAGTTACATTAAATGGTGATTTAGATATAGAAGGAACTGAATTGATAAATGATAAACTCATCCCGAGTTTACTTACTGCAAAAGTGGTGGAGGTAAGTTTGGAGCAAGTACCATTCGTAGATTCAACTGGGATGGGGTTGCTAATGAACTTAGTGAATACATTGAAAGATAGTAGTATAACGATTACGATTTCACATGTAAGGGAGGATGTATTTGAGGTATTTGAACTTCTACAACTTCCCGAAATATTCGGGAAAGAAGTATTTGTTTAATTAATAGATCTGTTCACATATTATTTTAAAGACCTTGGTCATGCACCAAGGTTATTTTTGTGCGAAAAGACTTAAATAAGTTAGCTTTTTACTAGTAAGTTGAGCCTGTTTTTATTTTTAAATAATCAGAAAATATGAAATAAACTGTTGAATTTTTTGGTGAAATCGGTATAATTGTAGTAAGCTTCCCAAAATATGCTCATTACATACATGGACTTTTTTCAACTAGAAATCTGAAAGCGATGACATTTGGGGGCGAAAATAATATTGAAAAGGGGTATGTATATGAGAAAAAAGAAAATACTTGGCTTTGTTGGTATTCTATTTGCCATGGTGTTACTGCTTGCAGCCTGTGGCGGGGATACAAAAAATATTGCAATTGGACCTCCAGCAAGTGCTACCAATTCTGTTTCTAAAGTTATATTAGAGGCTTATGGTATTGAAGATGGTGATTATGAAGCATATCAGGAAGGTTTTGGTGATGCGGCAGATGGCGTACAGGATGGAAATATTGATATTTCCATTGGTATTTTAGGCCTTCCAGCTGGTAGTATTGAGAACCTGCATGCATCTGCAGGAGATGTAAAGATGCTTGGACTTTCTGATGACGCGGTTCAATATATTGAGGAGAATAGTGATTACCGAGAGTTTACTATTCCAGCTGACTCGTATGATTTCCTTGATGAAGATGTAACAACGGTTACAGCTTATGCGATCTTAATGGGAAATACGGATACGATTAGTGAGGAACTAGGTTACGAGTTAGCAAAAGCTATGGTTGAAAATTCGGATGAAATCAGCCATGCGCAAGGTGCGCAAATGACGCTTGATAATGCACTTAATGGTCTAGAAGATTTACCGATTCATCCAGGTGCTGCAAAATATTATGAAGAGCAAGGATTAGAATTTGATAATCCAGTTGCTGAAGTTACTTCTGAAGGAAGCAATGAACTTGTCCTAGGTACTGGAAGTTCGGGTGGTACGTACTATCCTCTAGGCGGAGAAATGGCAACTGTTTGGAATAACAACATTGACGGGCTTAATGTTACAAGTACAGAAACAGGTGCATCTTTAGAAAACTTAGCTAGCATCCGTGATGGTGAAATGGATTTAGGTATGACCGTACATGGCCCTGCCATTGATGCTGTAAATGGATCTGGTGACTTTGAAGGAGCAGAGGTTTCCAACGCAGCTTTCATCGGACATATTTACCCAGAGGTAGTTCAAATCGTAACTCGTGAAGAATTTGGTATTGAAAGCTTTGATGATTTAAAATAATAAGCCTTTTAAGCCTAATTTCTTTACATCAACTTACCGCATGGAATATGGGAAGGGATCTTTTCTTGGAGGTCCCTTCCTTTCTACCTAATAGAGAAGGGATGTGGTTAGATGAAAGAAAGTAATCAACAGGTAGAACAAGTTAATACAAAAGAAATATTAGAGAAATATGATAAGGAAAGTAATTACCGGGTAAATATCGGAAAATGGGCCTGGGTGATCACCTTTCTAGGTGTGTCTTTAACAGTATTCCATTTATATACAGCGGCCTCAAGTGTCTTACCTTCCCAACAACAAGGAGCCATTCACCTAGGAACTGCTTTGGGACTTATCTTTTTACTATTCCCAGCGAAAAAAGGATTGCAAAAAGTACAGAGATCTATTCCGTGGTATGATGTGGTTCTTGCGTTTACAGCAATGTATGCCTCGTATCACAAAATTGTTTTCTACGATACGATTCTTTTAGGACGTGTCCAAGGATATAGTACTGCCGACATTATTTTTTCAATTATTGGTATTCTACTATTATTGGAAGCTACGCGGCGGACTGTTGGTGTCCCTATCATAGTCGTAGCAGGAATTATGATTTTATATACGTTATTTGGAAACTTTATTCCGACTCAGGTTCTATCTCATCCAGGCTTTGCTTTGGATCGAATTTCTACAAATCTCTGGTATACAGAAAGTGGCGTGTTCGGAACACCTATCCAAATATCAGCTAAATTTATCTTCCTATTCCTGTTCTTCGGTGTCATACTCGTACATACGAAAATTGGACAGTTTTTTAACGATCTAGCGTTTGCCCTTACAGGGAGATACACTGGTGGAACGGCAAAGGCAGCTGTTGCAGCAAGTTCCTTACAAGGGATGGTATCTGGAAGCTCGGTAGGAAATACGGTTGCATCAGGCTCATTCACGATCCCCATGATGAAACGAGCTGGTTTTAAGCCGGAATTTGCAGCTGCTACAGAAGCATCTGCTTCGACTGGTGGGCAAATCATGCCACCACTTATGGGAGCAGCAGCCTTCATCATGATGGAGTATCTCGGCGTAGATTATGGAACCATTATGCTAGCTGCAGTCGTTCCAGCGATCTTATATTTTTCGGGTATTTTTATCGGAACGCATTTTGAAGCTAAAAAACTTAAAATCTATGGATTGCCAAAATCAGAGCTTCCAAGCTTCCGAAAATTAATGGTGAAAAATGGATTTATGCTTCTTCCGTTATTTATTATTGTTGGAACAATTATGGTAGGATATACTCCACAACGAGCTGCTCTGATGGGGATATTAGCTGCGTTTATCGTGAGCTTTGTTCGTAAAGAAACGCGTATGAACTGGAGAAAAATCATTGACGTATTTGAGCAAGGTGCACGTGTTGCGCTACCTGTAATTGCAGCCTGCGCAACGGCGGGAATCATTGCTGGTGTGGTTAGTATTACCGGATTAGGTTCTAAATTTGCTGCCGGAATTATTGCACTATCTGGTGGGATTTTACCTTTCGCCCTACTATTTACAATGATTGCTTGTATTATTTTAGGAATGGGTTTACCAACAACAGCAAACTATGTTGTTACAGCAACTATTGCTGCACCCGTTTTAATCAATGAGTTTGGTGTGGCGCCAATTGCTGCACATATGTTTGTATTCTACTTTGGAATCGTTGCTGATATAACACCTCCAGTTTGTTTGGCTGCATATGCTGGGGCTGGAATAGCTGGAGCGAATCCATTTAAATCTGGAGTAAATGCGGTAAAACTTGCTATCGCAGCATTTATCGTACCGTACATTTTCATTTACAACCCAATTCTCGTGTTAGTCGATGCAACCCCGGTTACATTTATTATTTCTGTCACAACTGCACTATTAGGGATTATGGCAGTCAGTAGCTCGGTTATCGGCTTCTTCATTCGCTATTCGAGGAGTTGGGAAAGAATCTTACTATTTGCAGGTGGAATTTTAATGATCCTACCTGAAATTCTTACAAGTACGATCGGAATAGTAATCATGTTAGCTGTTTGGTTTATTCAAAAGCAGCGCAAGGATGAAGGGAAATCAGTTGAAGTGCAAGGTACGATGTGATTTTGGAACTGAAACATTTAATCTGAGAGAAATCTGAACACCAATTCAAATTTAGTAGAGTTGGATCGTTCGGATTTTTCTTTTTATTTGTTTTGATAACTTGTAGCATCAAAGTAGTCGTTGGTTTATTTCTTTAGAGGTACAACGTGTGCATTTGCTCCCCCCCTAATGAATATGCGCCCCAACCCTTTCTTCCATTCGACAACATCCGATTATTTCCTCGGAAATAATTCCTGATAAGTTCACATTATTCCTTCTATTCCTGCAATATGCTATAGTTGATATTAGGTATTTGAAGGGAGTAGCATCATGGAAACACAGCAAACAATAGAAAAAGAAAATCAGTTATATCGATTTTTCATCATAATTGGAATTATTATTGTTGCATTCAATTTAAGGCCAGCAATTACTTCGGTTGGACCACTTATTGGTATTATCCGGGATGAAATAGGCTTATCCAATTGGAGTGTAGGACTACTAACAAGCTTGCCATTAATTGCATTTGCAATCATGTCTCCGATTGCTCCAAGACTTAGCAATCGGTTAACGAATGAGCGGGCATTATTGATTGGATTAGCGCTTTTAACAATCGGAATTTTTGTTCGTTCCATATCTGTAATCTTATTGATTTTTGCAGGTACTTTATTCGTTGGATTAGGTATCGCAATTTGTAATGTCCTTTTACCCAGTGTTGTTAAAGAAAAATTCCCAGCTAAAGTAGGATTAATGACAAGCGTCTATTCAACAGCGATGGGAATTTTTGCCGCTGGATCTTCAGGTGTGAGTGTGCCTTTAGCCAAAGGGATGGATTTGGGGTGGCAAGTTGCATTACTTGTTTGGAGTATCCCTGCGATAGTTGGAATTTTGATTTGGTTTTATCTATCAATGAAAGGGAAGGCTGGAGCTTCAGAGACTGCGGTTAATTATGTACAAACGAGTGAAAATCGAATGTGGCGTTCACCGCTCGCTTGGCAAGTAGCAGTATATATGGGATTGCAGTCATTTTTATTTTATGTAACGATTTCCTGGTTACCAGAAATATTGCATGACTATGGAGTAACAATGGAAACGGCAGGTTGGATGTTATCGTTTACGCAATTTGTCGGACTTCCAGCAAGCTTTTTAGTACCGGTCATTGCTGGTAAGCTACAATCGCAACGAAGTATTGTTCTAGTAATGGGTACCTTAGCAATTACGGGGTATGGTGGACTTTTGCTTGGATCCTCAACCTTTATTATGGTTGTTAGTACTATTTTTATAGGGTTTGCACTAAGCGGAAGCTTTGCGTTAGCCCTTTCCTTTTTAGCGATGCGAGCAAGAACGGGGAAACAAGCAGCAGAGCTTTCAGGGATGGCACAAGCATTTGGCTATTCACTAGCTGCATTTGGACCCATGTTTATTGGTTATTTGTATGATGTAACTCATGTGTGGAATGTACCTTTGATCACGTTGATGATCGTAGCAGGCATGGTAATGATGTTTGGAATGGGTGCAGGAAGAAATCGATATGTGTTGTAGTAGTGGTTTGTTTTGTATTTAAAAATGATTATAACAATCCAAGCTAGAGGAGGTTCCCTGTGAAAATAACAGTCAATGGTGATAAAGCTGTCAAAATAGAATTCCCAGGTAGTGTTACAGCGGATTTAAACCAAGAAATCCAAAGGTTTTGCAGGGAATTAGAAGCTGCAGCTATTAATGGAGTCGTCGAATGGGTTCCTGCATATAAATCGGTAACCATTTATTACGAACCTACTAAAATACTGTATTCCGAATTAGTTAATACAATTAACGCACTGCCATCCCACCATTCCGGCGAGGATCAAAAAATAACTTCTCGTCTACTCCATGTCCCGGTATTGTATGGTGGGAATGTTGGACCAGACTTGGAGCGGGTGGCATCATATAATCATCTTTCACCTAATGAAGTAATTAAGCTTCATCAAGAAGCCAATTACTTGGTTTACATGATTGGCTTTTTACCGGGATTTCCGTACCTTGGTGGATTAAATAAAAAAATTGCAACGCCACGTCTCGAGGAACCAAGAGCTTCTACATTTGCTGGTGCAGTCGGCATTGCCCATGAACAAACTGGGATATATCCTATCGAATCTCCAGGAGGATGGAACATCATCGGACGTACGCCAATCACACTATTCAATCCAAATGATGAGCAGAACCCATTTCAGTTTGAAGCAGGAGACCAGATTTGCTTTTACTCTATCTCGGAACAGGAGTATCAACGGATCGAGCTATTGGTGAAACGTGGAGAATATCAACTGCAAATAGATGGATGTATAGACTAGGAGGCGGATTTTATGGGAAATAGAATTGATCTGAATTGCGACATGGGGGAAAGCTTTGGTGTGTATTCTTTCGGTTCTGATGAGAAATTGATGCAGTACATTTCTTCAGCTAACATTGCCTGTGGAGCACATGCTGGAGATCCCCATGTTATGAATCATACTGTCCAATTAGCAAAACAATATAATGTTTTCATAGGAGCTCATCCAGGGTTTCCAGATTTAGCTGGTTTTGGCAGAAGGATGATCGAATGTTCGCCAACAGAAATTTACCAGATGGTAGTCTATCAAATCGGTAGTTTGCAAGCTTTTTGCACGATACATAATGTATCTATGACTCATGTCAAACCTCATGGGGCATTATATAATTTTGCTGCTCGTAATCAGGAAGCAGCAAATGCTATTGCCAAAGCGGTGTATGATTTGAATCCTAAACTCATATTATTTGGATTAGCAGGGAGTGAATTAATTGCTGCTGGACAAGCTATTGGTTTACAGATTGCTTCAGAAGTATTTGCCGATCGAACGTATCAACCAGATGGAAGCTTGACCCCTCGTAGTGAAAAAGGTGCTCTAATTGAGGACGCCACAGAAGCGGTAAAACAGGTGAGAGATATGGTTCAACATGGTGTTGTAGAAGCGGTTAATGGTGAGAAAATTGCCATCGAAGCAGATACGGTATGTATTCATGGTGATGGCAATCATGCTACGGAGTTTGTGAAATTGTTGACAGATACGTTGGTTGATGCAGGGATTGCAATAAAATCCATTGGTGAACAGTAATCATCATTATCCAAAAAGAAGGTGATGCCATTTTGAGCCAAGAAATTTTCCATATTATCAAGCCAGGTTTAATGTCTACCTTTCAAGACAAAGGACGTACCGGCTATCAACGATTTGGGGTGCCTGTGTCTGGTGCAATGGATCGATTTGCACTTCAAGTCGCGAATATATTGGTTGGAAACCCTCGTTATGAAGCATGTATAGAAGTTGCGTTGATTGGCCCGAAAATAGAGATGCTTCATTCGATGACCATTGCTATTACAGGTGCTAACCTAGAGCCAAAAGTGAATGGTGAGGCTAAGCCAATGTGGACATCCTTTACGGTTTACAAAGGAGACCGGTTATCCTTTGGCCGCCACCAGGAAGGCGTGTTTGCCTATATCGCCATAGCTGGTGGTATAGATTGTCCTTCTTTTCTCGGTAGTAAATCTACGGATGTCAAAAGTGGCTTTGGTGTTCCCGTTGAGAAAGGAGTCCGGATAAATGGATTTCCAAGAATAAACAAAACGAACGTTGGGCTGAAAATATCTGAGATTCCTGTTTACAAAAAGAAAGTGGAAATTGCTGTTATCGAAGGTCCGCATACGGAAATGTTTACCGCAGAAGAACGAGAGCAATTTTTTAATGTAACCCATACCCTTGAAGCAAATTCCAATCGAATGGGATACCGATTAAAAACGAACATTGAACATTGGGGAAATACTGCAAATATATGGTCCGATGCGATTCCATACGGAGGTATTCAAATTCCACCAAATGGCCAGCCAATTATCTTAATGGCAGATCGGCAAACTACGGGAGGATATCCACGGATAGGTACTGTAATTTCCAGTGATCTATCCAAATTAGCCCAGCTCGTACCACGTGGCCAGATCCAATTTTACCGCACGACGATAGAAGAAGCACAAAATCAAGCTATTAAAATGGAAAAGTCAATTCGTAATCTAGCGCTTTTCCGAAAAAATATAAACTAATATAGAGGTGTCGAACATGAAAAAATTACTACTTACAGGATTTGAACCATTCTTGGAATTCCCAATAAACCCAACAACAGCAATCGCGCAATCATTAAATGGAAAAACACTAAATAATTACGAAATTATTGGAGAAATACTATCCGTTGATTTCAATAAAACAGGGAAGCAATTACTGGAATTCATTGAAAAGCATAATCCAGACGCTGTCATTTCACTTGGATTAGCTGCTGGAAGAAACTGTATTACTCCAGAACGCATTGCAATCAACTGTAATGATGGTCCAGTTGATAATAACGGGCATAAACCTAATGGTGAGAAAATCTTCACGGATGGTCCAGATGGCTATTTTTCTACACTGCCAATCCAAGAAATGGTTACAAAATTACAGGAATCGAAAATACCAGCAAAAATTTCAAACACAGCTGGCGCATATCTTTGCAATAACGTCATGTACCATGGATTACATCATTTTAAACAACAAAACCTAGATCGTCCATCAGGATTTATTCATATTCCGGCATCCCATGAACTAGCGGTCGAAAAGAATATGCCAAGCTTTTCACATGAGGATTTAGAGAAGGCTGTTAAAATTGCAATTTCATGTTTATAGAGTGGTGGAAGGAAAAAGTCGCAGATAGGGCGACTTTTTTTGTGATAGGAAAAGATGGGGGAAACGATCTGTCATTGATAGAGAGTGATTGAAGAACCTGAGTGAGTGCTCTTGATCAAGTAGAGAGTGATCGGCAAATGTGAGTATGCGCTCCGAAAACGGATAGAGAGTGTTTCAAAAAAGAAACCATGTGCTCTGCAAACGCTAATGAAAGTATCTAACCATCTAACTTACTAACATAGAAAACAAAAGGGAATAGGTGGGAGATTTAAAATAAATTTTCTTCAGTTTTTCTCATTGCTTATTTGCCTTGATATGTATTAGAATGAGTTGAGATAAATAGAATGAGAGATGATGAGGATGCCAAAATATATTTGGTTGTTAGTTATTGCGATGGCAATCAATGTGACAGGGGCTTCTTTTTTATGGCCGCTTAATACGATTTACATGCACAATGAGCTTGGCAAAAGTCTTGCTTTTGCTGGGGTCATTTTAATGTTTAATCAAGGTGCTGCGATAATAGGGAATTTAGTTGGTGGTATTTTATTTGATAAGTTCAGTGCCTATAAAACGATTTTGTTTGGAACCTTTTTGTCGCTTTCAGCTGCAATTACGCTTTCCTTTTTCCATGGGATCGTACCTTACTCCATATTGCTTGTGGTAATTGGGTTTGGATCTGGTGTTACTGGACCTGTCATGTTTGCGATGGCTGGGTCCGTCTGGCCACAAGGAGGAAGGCGGGCATTTAATGCCATTTATGTGGCACAGAACCTTGGTGTTGCCTTAGGTGCCACGATTGGTGGGTATGTAGCGAGTATTTCCTTTGACTATATTTTTATGGCGAATGCGTCGCTGTTTGCGGCATTCTTTTTCATGGTAATGTTCACATTTAAAGGAATGGATCAGGAACGAGATCGACAAATGCATACGTCAGTTATCGAGCAAGGGAAAAAAATTCAGAACAAGTCTGCTTTTATAGCGCTCCTAATTTTAAGCACAGGATTTTTTGTAACATGGGTTGCGTACAGTCAATGGCAGTCAACGATTGCATCTCATACCCAGGACATTGGCATTCCACTTGAGCAATATAGTACGTTATGGGCGATAAATGGTTTTCTTATCGTACTAATGCAGCCTTTGGTAAAATGGATTACAGGAATAGTAACCTCCACAAAGGCACATATTTACATTGGGAATACCATTCTCATCCTATCTTTTGTAATTGGAATGATTGCGGATCAGTTTGTGATGTTTGCGGTAGCCATGGCTATTTTAACGGTTGGTGAAATTCTCGTATGGCCGGCAATCCCGACATTAGCAAATGAATTGGCACCAAAGGGAAGAGCTGGTTTCTATCAAGGATTTGTGAACAGTGTAGCAGCAGCTGGTAGAATGGCAGGGCCGGTATTTGGAGGATTAATTGTTGATTTATTTAATATTCAATTACTGTTCTTTGTTTTACTTTTTCTATTACTCATTCCTTATGGGACAACGAAACTATTCGATAGAGGTACAAAACAGGAAGAGGAAGTGGAACAAGCAACGTAAAAAAGGAGGATTTAGATGGCAGAAGTTAAATTGATAGCGTTAGATATGGACGGGACATTATTGAATCGTCAGGAAGAGGTTTCTAATTATACAAAGCAAGTAATTGCTCAAGCGTTAGAAAAGGGTGTCCACGTTGTGCTTAGTACAGGACGATCGTTTAAGACCTGTTATCCCTATGCAGAAGATTTAAGCCTATCATCCTATCTCGTTACCTGTAACGGTGGAGAGATTTGGACGATGGAAAAAGAGTTATTGGAACAGCATTTATTGGATGCTTCTGCAATGGAGAAAATGTGGTACATGGGAGAAGAACTCGGTCTGGATCCATGGATGATCTCAACGGAAAACATCTATCGTGGGAATTGTCCAGCCGATTTTAAACAACAAAAATGGTTAAAATTCGGTTGTGATTCTCATGATAAAGATAAATTGGATCAACTAGTAAAAGATCTCTCCTATATGGAGGGACTTGAATTAACAAATTCTTTGCCTATGAATGTGGAAGTGAATCCAAAGGGTGTAAGTAAGGCGAGTGCACTGAGAAAGGTTTGCCAAAAGCTTAACATAACAATGGATAACGTAATGGCTGTTGGGGATAGCTTAAATGATATTAAAATGATTCAAGAAGCTGGTGTAGGCGTTGCAATGGGAAATGCACAAGAAGCAATCAAGAACGTTGCCAATCATGTAACAGACACCAATGAAAATGATGGAGTTGCGAAGGCGATTGAGCGATTTGTAATACAATAAATAAAAAAAGTCTCTCTAGGAGGCTTTTTTTATTTTATAAGAAATGACACGTCTAGTTTTGACGGACAGGACATCCAAGTGCCGATGAACTAACAGGAGGTGGAGTTCTTTCATTGTGCAGTGCTTAAAGACTAGCGAAGAACTTCTTCACGAATTAAGGTAGGCCACATAAGATCGGCGGAAGATAAAGAATCCTCACTAGGTCAGTCCATAACATAGATAAGAGACCGAAAAAAAGGAGGGAACCGTCTCTCAGTCCTTCATAGTGGAAATGAGAGACTGAATGAATGGGAGGAAGTGTCATCTAGTCTTTCATAATAGAGATGAGAGACAAAAAGAAGGATACTTCACCCGTCATTCATATCGAACAGTTGAAAAGCATTACTTTATTCTATCCAAAACATGCTACAATGTACCAATTCCTAATGTCTAAAATGATGAATTACGCCAAAAATTCGCTATTAAGAACCAATTACGTGCTTATGCTTTCAAATACGGCGTTTTTCTACCTAACTCCGATCTTTATAAAGTTCATATTGTTCTTTATAATGTACAATATAAAGAGATACGTCTATTTAAGTTAAAGGAGATAAGGAACAATGATTGGAGAGCGAATAAAAAAGAAAAGACTTGATCGTGGTTATTCATTAACAATATTGGCCGAGATGTCGGGAGTATCCAAGTCATATTTAAGCTATTTAGAGAGGGATCTTCGTACAAATCCATCGTTACAGGTTCTTACAAGTATAGCCAAAGCACTTGATTGTTCGTTAGAGTTTCTATTAGGTGATGAAATGGTCGTTATGGAGAAAAATTTACGAGAAGATCTAAGTGATGAAATTGTATTTTATTTAAGAAATGCGATACAAGAAGGGACAATAAATGGCGAGTTAGAAGACTTTCGTAAATATTTGGAATTTCTTGAGTGGAAAGCGGCAAAGAAATAATGATGCCATTCCTTTTATTATACCAAAAAAAAGAGTATAATAAAATTAGAACGATGAAAGGGGATGCTGTCATGTCTTTTTCACGTGGACCTAAAGAACCAGTGCAAGAAGTCGAAACAACGATTTGGACTTGTACGAGTGAAGAGTGTAATGGCTGGATGCGCGAATCATGGAGTTTTAATGATGAACCAAAATGCCCGTTATGCAAATCTTCGATGACCCAGGAAGTACGTGTACTTCCGGAAATTAAGTAACGATTAATACGAGATAGATCTTTAAATGAAATGAACTCTATAAACACAATCCTGACAAAGCGCCGGGGTTGTGTTTATTTTTTTCCTAATAATGGAATATATGTTGTCCTAGTTGAATATGTTCTAGTAGATATGCTTTTATCTAGTAAATTCACATCAAAAATGAAAAGGGTTTCAAATAGGAGGAGGACGTTGGATGAGATATGCAAATCCCAATACAGAAGGATCACTCGTAAACTTCAAAGAACGTTACGACAATTTTATAGGTGGAGAATATCAACCGCCAGTGAATGGAAACTATTTTAAAAATGTAAGTCCCGTAACAGGGGAGGTTTTCTGTGAAGTAGCACGATCAACAAAGGAAGATGTGGAGGAAGCTCTTGATGCAGCCCATGCTGCAAAAGACTCCTGGGGAAGTACATCAGTTACCGAACGGGCAAATATATTAAATAAAATCGCTGATCGAATGGAAGATAATTTAGAAATGCTGGCAGTTGCTGAAACTTGGGATAATGGAAAGGCAGTACGCGAAACATTAGCAGCTGACTTGCCCCTTGCGATTGATCATTTCCGTTATTTTGCTGGAGCTATTCGGGCACAAGAAGGTGGAATTAGTCAAATTGATAATGATACAGTTGCCTATCATTTCCATGAGCCACTAGGTGTGGTAGGACAAATTATCCCATGGAACTTTCCATTGTTAATGGCGACATGGAAGTTAGCACCAGCCTTAGCAGCAGGAAATTGTGTTGTACTAAAACCAGCAGAACAAACGCCGGCTTCCATCCATGTATTGATGGAATTAATTCATGACTTATTACCAGCAGGTGTGGTGAATATTGTAAATGGATTTGGAGTAGAAGCAGGAAAACCACTAGCTTCTAATAGTAGAATTTCCAAAATAGCTTTTACTGGGGAAACGACAACTGGGCGTTTAATCATGCAATATGCTTCTGAAAATATTATTCCAGTAACATTAGAGCTCGGTGGAAAATCGCCAAACATATTCTTTGAAGATGTCATGGATGAGGATGATGGGTTTTTAGATAAAGCGATTGAAGGCTTGGTTATGTTTGCGTTAAACCAAGGAGAGGTCTGTACATGTCCATCTCGTGCGCTTGTCCACGAATCTATCTATGATAAATTCATGGAGCGTGCACTTGAACGTGTGAAGCAAATAAAAATCGGTCACCCACTCGACACGGAAACAATGATGGGCGCACAAGCTTCCTTAGAGCAAATGGAAAAAATCACATCTTATTTAGATATTGGCAAACAGGAAGGCGCTCAAGTACTTGCTGGTGGGAATGTGAATAAATTAGAAGGTGAATTAGAAAATGGTTACTATGTAGAACCAACTGTTTTCAAAGGAAGTAACAACATGCGTATTTTCCAAGAGGAAATCTTTGGGCCCGTACTTTCAGTTACCACATTTAAAGACAATGCAGAAGCACTAGAAATTGCTAACGATACACTTTATGGATTAGGTGCAGGAGTTTGGTCTCGAAATATAAATACAGCATACCGTTTTGGTCGTGACATTGAAGCGGGGCGTGTATGGACGAATTGTTATCATCAATATCCAGCACATGCAGCATTTGGTGGATACAAGAAATCAGGAATTGGAAGAGAGAACCACCAAATGATGCTAGACCACTACCAACAAACGAAAAATCTACTTGTAAGCTACAGTGAAGGACCAGCTGGGTTGTTTTAGTAGGAGTATGGGGGGGCTAGATGAAAGTCTAGCTCCTCTTTTGCATATATTGGTAGAAAAAGGAGGTATTATGATGGTTGATCGTGTAACGGCTACGGATGATGCACTAGAACTTATTGATAAACTGAAGCAACTTCACGGAGAGTTGATGTTTCATCAATCAGGTGGTTGCTGTGACGGAAGTTCTCCCATGTGCTATCCCAAAGGAGAATTCCGTGTCGGAGAGTCGGATATCCTTTTAGGGGAAATTGGCGATGCCGCTTTTTATATTTCAAAAGACCAATATGAATATTGGAAGCATACCCAATTAATTATTGATGTGGTGGATGGTCGAGGGGGAATGTTTTCCCTTGAAGGTCCAGAGGGAAAACGATTTTTGACAAGGTCGAGAGTCTTTACTGAGGAGGAGCGGAACGTTTTACAGCAAGGGTAATGTGAACAGCATGATTAGAGTGGAACACCGTTGGGATAGATAACGGTGTTTTTACTTTAGGTAAAGTTTTTGGAAGGTTGTTGTGAGTTTAAGTAGGTGTTCAGTTGAGCAGCACTGGCTAGGTTAATCATAATCTTATAGGCTCTCTCGGTTTATTCTTTAGTTAAAGTGTTATCGACGTTCGTTCCGGACTTATCAACCATTATCCC
>NZ_FOHE01000005.1:129997-224143 GCF_900111445.1 Oceanobacillus limi
GACTTATCAACCATTATCCCAAGTTATCGACGTTCACGGAGTTAAATCAATCAAACTTTTCTAAGACTTTAACCGGAGCGCCGGGGATTATGAACCACAATATCGTAATCAAAATTTTTAACGAATAAATCACCATGTATCCGCACTATACATAAATTAAATAAAACTATTTAAAAGGAAGTGTCTCCTTGAAAAATAAATTAATCTCCTATTATGTTGCTGGAAATACGGCGGAAGGGTTTGTGAACTTTTTACCATCGAATGTAAGCAATTTTAATCATGTTATCCTTTTAAATCATCCATCCCAAACGTTAAAAACGCATGTTCTAAAAAGTGTAATTTCCAAATACGAAGACAAAAGTCAGCTGGAGATTCTTTTAAGTCCATTAGGAAGTGAATTTCTTGATGGTGTAATTATTCGTGATAAATCAATAGCAATTGTTGTGGATACACTTTCAACCAATGATTTGGCTGGTGCCATTGAAATGGATTTAAATTTATTTTCAGCGGAAGAGATACCCGAGAATGAAAAGTATGTACAAACGAAAGCTAAATTTGAAAATGAAACGGAAAAAGCGTATCAAAACTTTGAGACCGGATTAAGGATTCATGACGACCTCGAGGAAATTTATATAAATGAAATGAACGTAAGTCGAGCGAATGAGCTTGCAGAAGAATTTATTGAAGAGTTATTACAAGGGATCCCAAAAATAGACAGGGAAGCAAAAGTATATACGAGATTGTTTGGTACAAACACAAAGAATGGGGTAGTCAATGTCGTACCAGACCTTCTAAAGAATCAATCAAGAAATGTGTTTATTAAAGGTCGTGCGGGAACAGGAAAGTCCACATTCATGAAAAAAATTAAAGATGCATGTGCGAAGCATGGGTTCGATGTAGAATTGTACCATTGTAGTTTTGACCCAAATAGTGTGGATATGGTCCTTGTTAGGGATTTGAACTTCTGTATCTTTGATAGTACAGATCCACACGAATTTTTCCCTGAACGTGATGGAGATGAGACGTTAGACCTTTATGAAGAGCTTGTTACTCCAGGTACTGATGAAACCTACGCAAGCGAAATTGATCACCTCAATAATTCGTATAAATCGTATATGAAAAAAGGAATTGTTCATTTAAAAGAAGCGGGATCTTATTTGGAGCAATTAGAGCAGCATTATGTATTTCACGAACAGGAAGTGGAACGAATGGCAGGTTTTATTTTAGATAAAATTGTTCAGTAAGGGTGTGGCCTTGTATAGTCGCAGGGCCATCCTTGCAATTAACCTTGTGTTTTCGCAAAAAATAAGTTAAAATTAATTAACTGAAAATTGAGAGTATAAAAACAATGGGGGTGTAATCGTTGATATCTGTTAAAATGCTAAAGCCGTATTATATTAAATCAACGGACGACTATGTTCGAATAATTTTAGCTTACCAATACTTCGCAGTAGTAATTAACAAAAAGGTTTATCAGTTTATCCCTGTAGAAGCAAAGGAAATTAGGGTGAACCGAAGAACAAGAAAGGTAGAAAATGTCGGTGCTCGTTTTGCTTTTCAAAAAGGGAAAGATATTGTTTATATGACAATGAGCGAACTGCTTTCCTTACCAGACTTTTTATTTCAATTACACACCATTGCTAAACCATATTATGATCCATTGGAAGAAGACTCGAAAGTGAATGAAAATGAAAACGCTATAATTCTAGATGAGTTAGAGCAAATGAATATTAAAAGGTTGATTGATAAAGCATTGGATGATCGTGATGAAGAAGCTTTTCATTCATTGGTAAAATTATTATAAAAGTAAGAAGTATGTCCTGATGAAGGAAGACATACTTCTTTTTTACTATTTTTCAAAAAAGTAGTTTAATTTTTGGTGAATAGGGTATCTAAATAGATAACAATACTCGAATAGTTTGTTAAGACAGGAATCGGGAGGAAAGTTACATGGTCATTGTGAATCTGTTAGAGCCCTATTCAATAAATAAAGATGCGGAATATTTATATGTACAATTAGAAAAGCACTGCTTTTCCATTTCAATTGAAGATGAAGCATATGATTTTGTACCTGTTAAAGCAAATCAAATTAAAATAGATCGAGAAACAAAAAAAATCCAAGATGTTGATGCAGCATTTGCCTTTCAAAATGAACACAATACGGTTTATATTACGATGGAAGAACTCATTAATATACCAGATTTTTTAATAAAGCTGTACTTTATTACGAAGCCATACTTTGATGATAATGTTGAATTTGAAGAAACAAATGTGAATGATGACGTTGAAATCATCATTGATGAATTGGAACAGCAAAATGTGAAGCGTCTAATCGATAAAGCGCTAGACGAACGAGACGAAGAACAATTTCATAAACTATTAAAATTACTGTAGAAAAATAAGGTGCCAGGCACTTGTCGAAGATTCGACAAGTGCCTGGCACCTTTAAATTATTGAAATTGTTCTAAGATGTCTGTGACTTTTTCTACTGCGATAGAGCTTCCGCCTAATTCTTGTACTTGTTCAACCATCATGGCGATAAGGATATCCTGATCTTCTGTTGGGTATCCAACAAACCAACCATTGGTTGCACCTTCTTCTTCATCAAGGGTTAGTTTTAACTCAACTGTACCTGTTTTCCCGGAGATTGGAAAACTTGCTTCTTTTGCTGCTCGGGCTGTTCCATTGGTAACCACGCTACGCAAGGCGTCTAGCATGATGGTTGCTTGTTCATCGGAGACAAGGCTTTCTACCCATACGGCACCTTTTTCCTCACTTTCTAATAACGTAGGCTTGATCATATTCCCGTTATTTAAGAAAGTAGTATAGGCAGCTGCCAAATGTAAGGAACTCATTTCTATTTCTCCTTGACCGTAAGCTGCATTAGCTAGTAGCACTTCATCATTTAAGTCTCCACTTCTAGAAACGGTTGAAGCTTCAATTGGGTACTCAAATGGGATATTTTCACCAAAGCCAAATTGTTTAAGCCCATTGACTAAGGAATCGCCTCCCATGTTTACTGCTTGCATAGCGAAATAAATATTATCGGATCGTTCAAGTGCATCTTTTAAGTCAACGGGGCCATCTGATTCTGATACACGTCGTACCTCATATTCACCCCAATTTTCGCCATTACTCCAGCTCATACCATTAATTTCGATGCCTTCATCCGGATCAATTGTTCCGTTTTGTAATCCGATTGCTGCAGTCAAAGGCTTAATGACTGAGCCTGGAGCAAACGTGGCAGTAAATCGATTAAGTAATGGGTTTTTTGGATCATTTTGTAATTCGTCCCATTCACTTTGTGAGATTCCATATATCATAGCATTCGGGTCATAAGCTGGACTACTTACAAGAGCAAGCGTTTCTCCTGTTTTAGGATCGATGGCAGATGTAGTTCCAGCCTCACCCTCATAGGAATTAAAAATAGCTTCTTGGATATTGGCATCGATGGTCGTAATAATGTTTTCTCCGTTTTTAACTTCCTTCTCAGCAATAGTGATATCCTCTTCGCCTTCTTTGGAGACATAGATTTTGACACCTTTCTCTCCCTTCAGCTGCTCCTCATAGGCTCGTTCAAGACCTGTGTTACCAATCATATCGTTTGGTCCATATACGTTTGGGTCTTTTTCTTCTAATTGCTCAGCGGTTATTTGACGTATATAACCAACAAGATGTGCAGCAGCTTCACCTAATGGATAAATACGACCGGTTGCATTATTACCAATAACACCATCTATTTCAAATAATTGATCTGTTATCTCGGTACTGGTTTTTGGGATTTTTCGAAGTGGAACAAATGTGTCGTCTCCAACCCAGCTAGCATCTAGCTGGTTATGGATTGCATCAACAGACATATTTAGTAAAGAAGCTATTTTTTCTATATCTGCTTCCACATTTTCTCCTAGTTCACCTGGTACGAGTCCAATCTCCCATACATTATCATTGAGTGCTAAAGGCATGTGATTTCGGTCTAAGATATTACCACGTGTAGGATCTGTTGTTGTTAATCCGATTTCTCCACCTTCTTTGATCTCTGGGAGAATAAATCCTGGATCCCAATTTATAAACCATGTTTTTTCTTCTTCCTCGCCTTGTTGACTCATGGTCGCTTCATAATCAAAGGTGATTTTCCCTGCGATACTTTCCATTTCTACAGTAAATGGGAGTGTTGCACTTCCTTCTTCCATGGCAGTATCAAGATCTTTATCTGTTAGTGCAGTATAGGAAATAGAAAGATCCGTAATCTCTAGATCTTCGTAAATTTTTATATATCGATCAACCATATCTTCTGTTGAATATTCCTGCTGTGATTCTGATGTTAGCATGTCATACATTTTTGCAAACTCTTGATTTTGCCAATGATCCACATATGTTTCAAAACGGTCGTGAGGTGTCACTTCATCATCGTCAGAGCAACCAACCATCACCATTAACAGGACTGCAGATAATAGTAAGGTGACTCTTTTCATTTAGATTCCCCCTTATAGGTAAGTTCACATATCCTATTATACCACTTTTTTTCGCGAATGATTTTTAAAAATTCCAATGAGTCCAAACTACTAAAGTCTATAAAGATGTAATATTTTTAGTTCTTGTAAATAAGATAGAGTAATAACTAGATAAATAGAAAATTTTGTTCTATATAATGAATTATCGTTCGTTATAGGGGTTTTCAAAATTGTGAAATTGTATTATACTTATCAAAAGTGTTCTTTATAAAGATTTAAATTACGTTATAAAGAATATTTATTGTAAACATCTAGGAATTTCTATATATCTTACCAAATGAAGGGATAGGTGGTGATTATGCAGAAATCAGTTCGAACAGTTTGTATTCTAGTTATTTTAGTAGGAATCATGTCTTATTCGGTACAAGCTTCAGGGAAAGGACCTCTTTCTACTTGGTACAATTCTATTTTTATTCATCATTCTGATCATGTTTACACCATGATCTTAGAAGAATTATCGCAGTGGGAAAAAAGCTGGAACATGGAAGTAAGAGATAAGCACAAGAAATCGGAAATGGATTTGAGGAACTTGCAAGTACAAACA
This sequence comes from Oceanobacillus limi, assembly GCF_900111445.1. GTDB lineage: Bacteria > Bacillota > Bacilli > Bacillales > Amphibacillaceae > Ornithinibacillus > Ornithinibacillus limi. The sequence continues at coordinate 135,053 of NZ_FOHE01000005.1, forward strand.
ACAGAGGAAAAAGAACAAAGGATAGCGAACTATCAAAAGAATTACCAAGTGAATTTGTTAGAATCAACCCAGAAAATGCTCTTAGATATGGAGTTTAAGAATTTTGAACGTGTCAAAAAGGAACAAATTCATCAAGAAATATCAGAAGAAACGGAATCAATATTAGAAGAAATACTTAATGACTAATTATGATAATAAGGGAGAGGGAATGAAATGATCAAATTAAAAACAGTAAAAGGAAAAATTATTGCAGGTGCAGTTACAGTAGGTGTTGTCTCAAGTGTTGGATTTGCGTTTGCTAATACGGATGCAGGTGAACAATTACAACAGTGGTACGATGCAGCTTTTGGAAACACAGTTGATTCTATTGAGGATGAAGTAACGGAATACGGAGAAGGGCTAATGCCAGAGCTCGAGGATGAGTATAACGGAATGAAAGAGGATGCAACTGCAGATATAAATGCAACAAGGGATAGTGAAATAACTAGTGCTGAAGATGCGATTGATGCTGCTAAAGCAAGTCATTTGGAATCACTAGGCAGTACGAAAGAAGAAATCCTAAGTGGTATGGGGCAGCAATTTTATCAAGATGTATTTCTGCCAGGTTACTTTGAAATTACTGCTTTAGCAAATGAAGCGGAAGAATTCGCAACCAATGATCTAACAGATTACACTGGTGCGAAAGGTGAAGAAGCTGTGGAGAATGTTACAGATGCGTTAAATACAGCTAGGGATGGTGCTGTGCAAGAATTGGAAGATGCGATTGAGGCTGCCAAAGGAGCCATCGAGTCAGAGTTAGCTAATCAGGAAGAAATTACAGCTCGTAATCTCAAAAATCAGGTAGACTTTGCGGTGCGTGATGTTCGTGAAGCAGTTAATAATTTATTAGACGAGCTTGTTGAAGAACAACAATCAATCATTGCGGATGCAGCTGCAGAACTAGAAAATGAAGCAATTGATGCCTTAGATGAAGTTGTAGCAGGTTTGGGTGAATAATTATAGCAGGTTAAGGTCCTATGGTGTTAGGACCTTAACCAACTCTACTTAAGGAGGTAAAAAATGAATTTTAGAAAATTATTGCCTAAATCTAGGTTGTCAAAGGCGGTCTTCATTTCTATTTTAGTATGTATTATTATTGGGGGAAGTTTTAATGTAGTCGTTGCAAAACAGGATATTCAGTCATTGTTAAATAACTGGTTTAATCAACAAAAAACAGAATCTATTACGGAGATTGAACAGGCAATTACTGATGAACAAGGTAAGCAGACGGAACGCTTGCGGAAAGAAATTCAATTTGAAATAGAGAGGGTTCGAAATGAAATAAATGAATTTACAATGAAGGAAAAAGAAAAGCGGGTTTTAGCATTGCAATCGTATGCTGATAAATTAATTGCTAATTTTGAACCAAGTGAACCGGGAGATAAAAAAGCGATTGAAAGTCAGCTAGATCAGATAATGCTAGAAGCTCAACGTAAAATGGATCATGTTTCAGAGAAAAATCAATCTAACAATCATGTAGGTGAAGACCCGAAAGATTCAGATAATCCAGAAGAAGACCAATACAATTCTGAGGAAGTAGCAGATAAACCAGAAGGTGGTCAAAACGATTCCGAAGAAGAATCTGGTAATTCTAATAACGACCAAAGCAATTCCGAAGAACAATCACAGAGTAAATCAGAAGAACAACAATCCGATCAACAAGAAAATGACCAAAACGATTCCGAGCAACAATCGAATGAAGGTATTTCAAATGATTCGTAAAGGACTGTGTTGATACATGATGGTATATAATGATGGAACAAAGGATGATCAAAGTGGCTATAAGAAAAAATCAGAAATGTTTAGCTGGCTATATTTTATTCTTTTACTAGCAGGGATCTTTTTTGTATTTCGATTTGTGATTGGCTTTACGATTGTCAATGGAGAATCCATGTCGCCTACATTTGAGAATAATGATTTCCTCATTAGCAGTAATATGTTTTACACTCCAGATCGTAATGACATTATTCTCTTTGAAAGTGAAGATGGATATGATGTCTTAAAACGTGTGATCGCATTGCCTAATGAAACCGTTGAAATTAAAGATGGTGTTGTCTATGTTAATGAGCATCAAATAGAAGAGAAATATACTTCTGGTATACCAGATGATTTAGAGAAAACAACAGTAGGTGAGGGAGAATATTTTGTACTTGGAGATAATCGTACTCCTGGTGAAAGCCTAGATAGCAGAAGTACAGAACTAGGGAATATTGATCGAGAAAAAATAAAGGGGGAGGTAGTTTTTTCGGTTTTTCCATTTGAATCGGTAACCACAAGTGGAAAATAAAATCCCCTTTTAGTCGTAACTTAAAAGGGGGATCTTTTTATTGTTCCATGTGCTCTTGTATTTCCGTTTGAACACGATCAAACTCAGAGTCTGGAACGATATAATACCAAACGCCACCAATGGTTTGTCCACTCCCATTTAATTCAAGATTTGTGACATTCTTACGTGTTCCAAGGTAATTGGAAAATAGGTTTTGCATGTTTCCCATATCGAGATCCGTTTTTACATTACCACCGACGATATCAAGGATTTCTCCTACTTTAGTAATGCTTGAAAAGCTAGCCGCCTCATCAATTGCTGCAGTGATAACATCTCGTTGCCGTTCGTTACGCCCTAAGTCCCCACGAGGATCATTTTTTCGCATTCGGATATAGTTTAAAGCTTCTTCCCCATTTAATTGAATTTCTCCTTTAGAGAAGTGTGAACCATCCTGGGAAAACTCTTGCTCATTTGTTACCGTGACCCCTCCCACGGCATCGACTCCCTGCTGGAAGCCTTCCATATTGACTCTGGAATAGAAGTGAATTGGTAAGTCAAACGCTTCTTCTACCGTCTGTACGGATAATTCCACATCCCCATATGCATATGCATGATTTATTTTGTCCATTCCACGTCCAGGAATATTTACGTAGGTATCTCTAGGGATACTTAACATAACCATGGAATCTGTGTTCGGATTTAATGACATGAGTATCATCGTATCTGAACGCCCCTTATCACCAGCACGTTCATCAACACCTAGTAATAAAATGTTCATTGATTTCTTATCGCTAAAGATTTCCGTGATTTCTTTTTGACGATTTGGGTCATTATCCCGTTCTAAAGGATCATGCATGGATGATACGGTATCTCCCAACTTATCGTACATATAAAAGAAAAATCCCCCACCAATAATAAGTAATACTAGGATAATTCCTCCAACCCAAAAGGGCCATTTTCGCTTCTTTTTTGCTTGTCTTTTTTCAACTCTTGAATCCACAACAATTCTCCTCCATTAAGAAAAGCACTATAACATTCAATTGTACAAGTTAGAAAATCATGGATAAATTATATAGGATAATATAGTATTAGTCTATTCTATTTCTTGAGGTTTACTCTGTTTGATTTTTTTGAGGAAGAGCGGTAATAATATATCGATCAGGTGCATTCCCCACATAAGAGAACGGATAACACGTTGTTACGGTTAACACTTCATCTGGTGCAGTTGAGGCAATTACCGTTCGATCATTCGCGTCCACAATTTTGGTATCCATGATTTCGTAGGAGAAATCTCCATATGGAAGTTTAACCGTTAATATATCCCCTATTTCCAACTCCCCCATCCTTCTAAAAACCGTGTCGCGATGTCCAGATAGCACAATTTGATCGTTTTGTAATGGAAAAGCAGTACCAGCAAAATGGCCTACCCCTTTTTCAAGCTCATCCTCATCGGTTCCTTCTACAATTGGGAGATCTGATTCCAGCTTTGGTATATGTAGCAAACCAATTGTTTCACCTGTAGATGGGTTGAAATCTGTTGGAAAGGTTGGACCTTCTGATGCAGTTAAATTTTCCTTTGTAAGCTTACCTACATTCTTATCTTCAACAAGTGACTTCGCCTCGGCTAAGGCTTTATTTTGTTCATTTGTTGATTTTACGAACTGATATCCACCATATATTAAGAAAAAAACACCAAAAATGATAAGTAATATTGAGAATTTCTTCATTATACGTTCTCCTTTATCCATTAATTAACTTTAGTATAAGGAATAAATGGATAACTTAAAAGTTAAATAATTCATTTTAATACTAATTTTTAATAATTCTATATTACTAGGTATATCATGAATTATAGGAATATATTCACTTTGTTTGTTCTTTAATAATAACAAAATGTTCTTAAAAAAATAGAAAATATAAGAAACTAGGAGTAAATCAAAGAAAATCATCGCATTTTTGTTCTTTATTGAGTATTTTACTTGATTTTAACGTTTTGTATTGAGAACATTTTGTTTTATACTCTAATCATAGTTCGTTACTAAGAACAACTTAGGTAATAAGTCATCCTTATTTAAATACATAAGGGGGAATTAAATGAAAAATCGGCATTTTACAAGAATCACTTAATCGTTCCATATTATTTAGGTCACATCGTTCATTAAAAAGAACGAATGAAGTTATTTTTGACTCTACATAGGGTTCAAAATAAAAAATCAAAAAATTTAAGGAGGAAACAAAATGGGTATTAAGAAAAAATTAGGAATGGGAATCGCAACAGCTGCACTAGGAATTTCATTAGTAGGGGGAGGAACATTTGCGTATTTTAGTGATGCAGAAGAAACAAATAATACGTTTGCTGCAGGTACATTAGATTTATCCGTGGATCCAACAACAATTGTTGATGTTGATAATTTAAAACCAGGGGATGTTATTTTCCGTGAATTTGAACTAATAAACCAGGGTAGCTTAGGAATTTCAAGTGTTGATTTACTTACGGATTATTCAGTAGACGATGCACAAGGTGACAATACGGATGATATGGGTAAACATATCAAAGTATTATTCCTAGAAAATGGAGATAAGACAGATTGGAATCCAATTGAAGGTTGGGATTATAACGATATTGTTAGTGAGACAACATTATATGACCTTCAAAATCAAACACCTGATGCAGTTGAAGACCTAGAAAGCTTCTGGACTTGGCTATTTGGTGGTAATGGTGAAGATAGTGGTTTAGCTGCTGGAGATAACGATCAAATGTACGTTGCATTTGAATTTGTTGATAACGGTCAAGACCAAAATGAATTCCAAGGAGACGCATTGAACTTAACTTGGACATTTGATGCTCAGCAAGAAGAAGGCGAACAAAGATAATTAAATTTATAGAAAGGTGGGTCTCCCACCTTTCTTCCCTACATAACATATATAAGAAGTAGGTTATTTTGTTTTATTAAGGACTACTAAATTGGTTTGTATCTTTAATAAAGCAAAATAAAGAGTAATAAGGAGGGAGGGGCCTTGAGAATGAGTCGGCTTCAGAAATTTAAAAAGAAAAAAAAGCTTGTTTTCATAATTAAACTAATTGTTTTTACTTACATAGTTGTTTTTGGGTTTAGTTACATTTCGTCTGGTACGGGGGCCTATTTTAACACGATCAATAATGATAAATTTTCAATTCAAGCAGGTACTTGGTGGGATGGAAGTGATTTAGAATTTACAGGTGTGCCAAATCAAAATGTTAAAGCTTGTCCTGAGATAGAAATTTCTGTTCAACTAATTAATAATGGCTTTAGCATGATTGGACCTAGTGATTATAAACTTTATTATGTTGAAAATGGAAACCCGAAACAAAATGGCGAGGAAATTAAAAATGGTACATTAAATCCAATAGAAGCGGGAGAATATTTCAACCTAACACATGTTATAGATGCTGAAGGGGTATATAGTTTCCAAGTAAGCCAGCGACCTGGTTATGAAGGAGATTCCGAAAGTGAAATATGGAGTGAGAAAGTAATGGTTAAATGTAAAGAAAATGATAAAGAGGAAGAAGAATCCGATAAACAGGATGATTCAGTTGAAGAAACAAACGAAAATGAAGAAGATGAAAATGAGTCAGACGAAGATAATGCTGATGAACAAGAAAATCAAAATAATGAGGAAATAGGAAAAAATGATAAAGATGTCGATAAGGGTGATAAAAATAGCAAAAAAAATGAAGGTGTAAAAGAGGAAGAAACAGAAGAGGATGATCCAGTAGAAAAGGAATCTGAAGAAGATGGATCTGGTGAGGAATCCAATAACACGAATATAGATGATCCGGAAGAAGGAGGAAAAGATGATGAAAAAGTTGACTAAGTCCAAGGTATTTAAATTTTTCAATCACTTAACTACTGCTTTGTTGTTTCTGTTCTTAATAGGCATGTTATTCATTGTCATTTCATCCAAGGCTTCTGGTGGAGAGCCTGAAGTATTTGGATATCAATTCAAAACTGTACTATCCGGATCGATGGAGCCAGATATTAAAACTGGGTCCATCATAGCGGTAGAACCTGGTGGAGATATGGAACGGTTTAAAGAAAATGATGTGATAACATTTATGCAGGAAGACGAACGGTTAGTAACTCACCGGATAACAGAAGTGATTCATAGTGGAGAAGAAGTGTTATACCGAACAAAAGGAGACAATAATGATGCAGAAGATATTAATCCAGTTCTATCAGAAAATGTCGTGGCAGAATATACTGGATTTACAATTCCATATGTAGGGTACTTAGTAAATTTTGCTCAATCACAAAATGGTGCATTTATGTTGTTAATTCCAGGGTTTATTTTGATTGGTTATGCAGGATTTGCTATATGGCAGGCAATTCGGGAATTGGATCTTGCCAATAAGAAGGAAGCTTCGGAGGAAGAGGAAGTCGTTTAGTTACGTAGAAAATTTGCTTGTAAAAGGGGGCGATGAATTGAAACGGGTATTAATATTATGTGCTAGTATAATGATAGTGTTCCTTATCATTGGTACTCCAATATCGACCATAGCAGATGAGTCAAATTCGAATCAAGATTCAGAAATAGATATTAGCCTTAACCCAAGCGATGTTTTATTTAATGTTGATAACATAAAACCAGGGGATTGGGCTCCACGAACAATTACAGTAAAAAACGATGGAAAAATGGATTTTAACTATTCAATGACTGTAAGTAATGAAGGAACAGACAAATTGTTCAATGAGTTGGTTTTGGAAATAAATGATTCAACGAATGAACTATACTCTGGTAAACTAGCTGATTTTGACCAGCTAGACGTAAGAGAACTCGCGGCATCTAACGAGGAAGAATTAGACATAACCGTGAAATTTCCTGAGCATTTAGGGAATGAATACCAAGGATTAGAGGTACATTTTCGGTTTATATTTACAGCTGAAGGAACCGAAGAAGCGGATACAGATGAAGAAGACGAAGAGAGTGTAGGAAGTAATGTAGGAACAGATGGAGATTCAGGTGGAATAGGATCCGTTTTACCTGATACAGCATCGGGTATGTTTAATTTTTTACTAATAGGTAGTATTTTACTAGCTAGTGGAATAGTTCTTGGTGGAGTTCATATCTTGAAGAGGAAAAACATAGATGAACGAACTGTATAAATTTACAAAACTAGTTAACTTCTGACAAAAGAAGACATCCAATATGCCTTGCTAATGCAGTATAATAGTCTTAGAACAATACTAATATTCTAGAGAAAGGCAAACTCATTGAAAAATGAGGACGCAAAGTCACAGGTCTAACGCAAGATGCTAGGACGGCTGGATTACCTGGAAAAGTGATGGGGGAAAGGATTTTGGAAAAAGTCGTAGATAAAGCCAAACTGGATTGTGAGTGGGTTGAATTGATTAATGAAGCAAGATCGATTGGGATGACGGTTGAGGAGGTTCGCCTTTTTATCAAGGAAGCACAGCGTAATGTATAAATTTTTGAAAAAATATGTGCTTTAAATAGAACTGCTCACCTATTCTATGGTATAATTTCGCTATGAAAGAGGTGAGAGAACTTGATCGGTGAAAAAATAAAGCAATTACGACTAGAGAAAAAGATGTCTATTTCAGAGTTAGCCGAAAAAGCAAATGTAGCAAAATCTTACTTGAGTTCTATTGAACGGAACCTCCAATCGAACCCATCGATCCAGTTTATCGAGAAGATTAGCTCGGTTCTTGGTGTATCTGTTAATGAAATAATTAATGCAGATAGATCGAAGCAGTTGCAAGATTTAGATGATGAATGGTTGAAAATTGTTCAAGAAGCGATGGAATCAGGGGTATCAAAGGAACAATTTAAAGAATACCTTGAATTTAATAAATGGCGAAAGAAACAAGATTAATTTTTTTACATATAATGCTAAAAGAGCCACCTAACCGTCTAGTTGTTCTGACGGTTTTTATTTTTATACTTTTCTCTGTGATTGAATATGCAGGATAAATGTACTTCCATTTGGAAAATTTTGATATTCATATCCAAAAATTTGTGCTATGATAGTTTAAAATTTATTTATTGAGGGCGATTGTTGGATGAGAGAACGGGAAGATCTTAAACAAATGATGAAGAAGGTTATCGAGGATACGGAGAACGATCAAATAAAAACATCGGATGAAGTAGTCCAAAGGTTAATTGATCACCTTTCTGGGAAGCTTGGTAAAAAAGTTCATTGTGAGTAATGAATAGGAAAGCTTCTTTCTTGAACTAGTGAATTTTTTTCTGAAATAGTATAGTATGAAGGATAGCTAGTGTATATTTTTGCACTAGCTTAAAATCATGCACAAAACGGGCATAACAATGGAGGAATCTTTATGAAACGTCTATTAAATTGTACGGCTTCTGATTTTCTACATATGAATAAGCATGAATTTGTTCAGTCCATTCAAGCATCGGAGGGGAGAACATTAATTTCGGAGGTTGTTTGCACAACGACTCCATTATATCCTGGTTTAACAAATGCGGAATATGCAGCTGCATTTGGAGCTGATATTATTTTATTAAATTTATTTGATGTGAATGAACCATATATTGAAGGAATCGAAACAAAGGAATCTAGGAATGTTATTCAAGAACTCAAAAAATTACTTGGACGTCCGGTTGGAATTAATCTGGAGCCAGTAGATCCGGAAGCAGATAACTTAGAAAAACTAGACCAATTGCCAGAAGGAAGAAGAGCCACTAAAGATTCTATACAAAAGGCAAAGGAACTTGGGGCGGATATTATTTGCCTTACTGGGAATCCAAAAACCGGTGTTTCGAATAAAGCGATACAACAGTCTGTTAAGGTGGCGAGCGAAGTTGCAGGCGATAAAGTTGTGATCATAGCAGGAAAAATGCATGGCGCCGGTGTTCGAACAGATACAGCAGATGGACTTGCTGATACGGATACCATAAAGCAATATGTCCAAGCTGGTGCAGATATTATTTTAGTACCTGGCGTAGGTACGGTTCCAGGGGCATCGGCCGAAAAAACGGAGAAGCTAATTCATGCAGCACACGGAGAAGGGGCACTAGCTCTAACTTCTATTGGGACAAGCCAAGAAGGTGCAGAGAAGGAAACCATTCAACAAATGGCGTTACATAATAAAATGGCTGGTGCTGATGTTCATCATATTGGGGATGCGGGCTTACATGGAATCGCAGTACCAGACAACATTATGCAATACTCCATTACGATTCGCGGGAAAAGACATACCTATACAAGAATGGCAGCATCCATTCGCCGCTAACGATGACGGATCACACCGATAGAAAGGATGGAGAATATGGAAAGCGGATCAAACTCTATTTATATTAGAAATGTTACGATTTACACAGAAAATGAAATAATTTCAAATGGAAGTGTGCTTGTAGAGGACGGAAAAATCAACGCTATATTTTCAGAAAATGAAAAGCCTACAAGTTACCCCAACCGTTTTAAAATCTTGGACGGTTCTAACTTAAACCTAATTCCAGGGTTTATCGATGGTCACATCCATGGAGCAAATGGTGCAGATGTCATGGATGCAACAGAAAAAGCAATGGATGCCATGGCATCGGTTTTACCAATGGAAGGGACTACTAGCTTTTTAGCGACTACTATTACGCAATCCCCGGAAAATATAGAGAAGGCACTACAGAATATTGCCAAGTATCCGAATAAACCTGGACAAGCAGAAGTATTAGGGGTGCATCTAGAAGGTCCATTTATTGAAGCAAGTAAAAAAGGTGCGCAACCACTGGAATATATAATGAAGCCAGATATTGCTCAATTTGATAAATGGCAGAAACTGTCTGGGAATAAAATTAAGACAATTACGATGGCACCAGAACATGATGAAGATGGTTCTTTTATTCGTCACCTATTTGAATCAGGTGTGAATGTATCTGCTGGACATACAGCCACGGGATTTGAAGGGATGAAGAAAGCTGTATCTCATGGTGTACGTCAAATCACCCATTTATGTAATGCCATGAATGGGATCCACCATCGCGATATTGGCGTAGTAGGAGCGGCATTCTCGTTGGAAGAACTACGGGCGGAATTAATTGCAGATGGAATACATGTTGTTCCCGACATGCTTGAATTAATTTATCGTAACGTCGGCAGTGAAAGATTAATCTTAATAACCGATGCGATGCGAGCCAAATGTTTACAGGCAGGAGATTATGAGCTTGGCGGACAACCCGTAACCGTGACAGAAGACCGTGCTGTATTAGAGGACGGGACATTAGCTGGAAGTATTTTGAAATTGCAGCATGGTGCACAGCGTATGTTAATGATAAAGGATGTATCATTGCAACAAGTTATAGAGATGGCATCGATAAATCCAGCTAAACAATTGAATATATTTGACAAAAAAGGAAGTATAGCTGTTGGAAAAGACGCAGATCTACTCTTAGTAGATGATGAATTAAATCTATCCTATACGATTTGTCAAGGAGTTATTGCATTTGAGGAGGAAAACATCAATGAGAATTATTAACGTAAAAGACTATCATGATATGAGTGAAAAGGCGAGTTCCCTACTATTAGATGTGATTGAGAACAATGAACATCCAGTACTAGGACTTGCAACAGGTTCTACACCAGAGGGTTTATATGAGCAATTAATCGCTAAAAACAAGGAGAAGGTAGTTTCTTTTCAAAATACGACAACATTCAATTTGGATGAGTATGTAGGGCTTGATGCAAATGATTCCAACAGTTACCGTTATTTCATGAATGAGAAGTTATTTAATCATATTGATATACCGTTAGAAAACACTCATGTTCCAAATGGTGTGGCGGAAAATTCGGAAGTTGAATGTAAGGAATATGAACAAGCTATTCAAAATGCTGATCGGGTTGATGTTCAGGTACTTGGTCTTGGGTTAAATGGACATATCGGTTTTAATGAACCAGGGACTTCGTTTAGCAGTCGAACCCATGTGGTTGAATTAGATGAGTCTACGAGAAAGGCAAATGCCCGCTTTTTTGAATCGCTAGAAGAAGTGCCAACACAGGCGATTACCATGGGGATTGATACGATCATGGAAAGTAAAGAAATCGTATTGCTCGTTTCAGGAGAGAATAAAGCAGAAGCTCTCAAACAGTTGGTTCACGGTGAAATAACCGAAGACTTCCCTGCCTCCATTCTCCAAAAGCATAAGAACGTAACAATTATTGCTGACAAAGCAGCAAGCACTAAATTATAGGTGCCAGGCACTTGCCGACTATTCGGCAAGTGCCTGGCACCCATTTGTTTATTGTTTATTCACGTCGATTTCAATATATTTGACGTCGGTTTCTTGTATTTGTGCTTGGTCGTTCGTTAGGTCTACAATCCACTCTTTAAATGTTTCTTCTTCACCGTTTTTGGCGTAAACAATAATCTCTACATTTTCTAAATAGTTAATGGCATCTACTATATACTCTGAATTTCGAAGTACATTTTCTAACTTCCCTAAGAGTGTGTAGTCTACCGTAATCGAATGCCCTTGCATAAGTTGTCTTTTCACAATACCTGTAGTAGCGATTGCTTGGGAAGTAGTACTACCGTATGCACGGATTAAGCCACCACCCCCAAGTTTAATTCCTCCGAAGTAACGGGTTACGACAACAGCGGTATCTTTAAGATTTTGTTTCTTTAAAACTTCTAACATTGGAACACCTGCAGTTCCACTAGGCTCACCATCATCGTTTGCTTTTTGAATATGATCATGTTCACCAATAATATACGCAGAGCAATTATGGGTTGCATCATGATGCTTCTTTTTAATCTCTTGAATAAATGCCTGTGCGGCTTCTTCAGTTTCCACTCGACGGACATATCCGATAAAACGGGACTTTTGAACTATAATCTCGTCAGATCCTTGTTCTTTTACAGTGAAATAACTTGGTAACACACAGAAATCCCCCTTTTTATAGTAATAATAGTATATAATAAGGCTCGTTCATGATAAAATAATTATCATAAAGGTTTGAAAAAAATGATTATTGCATGTAAACAAAATGAGCGAATAGACCCCTATAAAAATGTACCAGAGATACGTATAATTATATCATAGGTTGGTGGATAAATTATGACTGTTAAAACTGAGGAGAAAACATTGGAAATTATACTCGATGAAATGGTTAATGTAGTTGAGAACAGCAAAGATGAAATTTTCCATATCAGTGAAGAAGCACGGTCTGAATATGAACAATTATCTCGCGAATTAGAGGAAACAAAGACAAAAGTCATTGATTATATTGAAGATGGAGATCAGCTGGAACAAAATGTAAGCTATTCTAGGAAGCGCCTATCCGAAGTGAGCAAACATTTCGACCGATATGGTGAAGATGAAATTCGTGAGGTATATGAAAGTACCCACGCCTTACAAACCCAGCTAGCTGTTATGAGACAGGAAGAAGAAATTCTTCGTCAAAAGCGTGACGAGTTAGAGAGAAGACTATTAAATCTAGACCAAACGATCAAACGAGCTGAAGGGCTAGCAAGTAAAATAACGGTTATCCTTACATATTTAACGGATGATTTTAAACAAGTCAATGATATGCTAGAAGAAGCCAAGGAAAAACAAGAATTTGGTTTGAAAATTATTGAGGCACAAGAGGAAGAACGTAAGAAAATCTCAAGAGAAATTCATGATGGACCCGCACAAATGCTTGCCAATATCTTACTGCGTTCCGAATTGGTAGATCGAATCTTTCGAGAAGGAAGCTCTGACGACGCACTTAATGAAATCAAAAGTGTGCGTAAGATGGTTCGGACTTCATTATATGAAGTAAGAAGAATTATTTACGATTTACGGCCAATGGCACTTGATGATTTAGGTTTAATCCCAACTATAAAAAAGTACATTGCCACCACAGCTGAGTATAATAATGTTAAGATAGAGTTTACATCCATTGGCAAGGATGAAAGACTAAATCAAAAGTATGAAATTGCGCTATTTAGGCTAGCACAGGAGTCTATTCAAAATGCGATTAAACATGCTGACGCTACTGTCATCAATGTCAAGCTGGAGATTTATAAGCAATATGTGACATTAGTTATAACGGATGATGGAAAAGGATTTGATCCGAGCGAAAAAAAGGATAAATCGTTTGGAATCATCGGAATGCGAGAACGTGTGGAAATGTTTAATGGAGTAATGAAACTTAAATCATCACCTGGAAACGGCACAAAGATCATTATGCAAGTTCCATATGAAGCATACTAAACAGAAGTGATTTTACGATATAGAATAGAAGATTGATAAATCTATCATAAATTATGGAATAGGGAAAATAGATAAAAACGTAGGAGGAGCAAAAGGATGAATAGCGACAAACAAATAAATATAGTATTAATCGATGATCATAAGTTGTTTCGTGAGGGAGTAAGACGAATTTTAGATTTTGAACCTTCTTTTAACGTAGTAGCAGAAGGTGACGACGGAGCAATGGCTACCAAACTAGTTAAAGAGCATAATCCTGATGTTGTATTAATGGATATAAACATGCCGAACATGAATGGTGTCCAAGCTACTGCCGATTTAATTAGACTTTTCCCTACAACAAATGTCATTATTTTATCCATCCATGATGATGAAAGTTATGTGACTCATGCGTTAAAAACCGGTGCACAAGGTTATCTATTAAAAGAGATGGATTCGAATGCGTTGATAGATGCAATAAAAGTTGTAAGTGAAGGTGGATCGTATCTGCATCCAAAAGTGACCCATAATTTGGTCCAAGAGTACCGTCGCTTATCCAAGGAAAGTGCTAGTAGAAGTACAGATAATGCTATTGAGTATCACCGTCCACTGCACATTTTGACAAAACGTGAATGTGAAGTACTACAGCTTTTGGCTGATGGAAAGAGTAATCGTTCGGTGGCGGAAACGTTATTCATTAGTGAAAAAACAGTTAAAAACCATGTGAGTAACATTCTGCAAAAAATGAATGTTAATGACAGAACTCAAGCCGTTGTAACAGCAATCCGTAAAGGTTGGGTAGAGGTTGTATAAATAGATTGTGCAATCAATCAAGCTCTGGTAACGTAAATCGTGCCAGAGCTTTTTTAAGTTGAACGTGGTGGGAGTATAGATTGTGGAGAGGATAACTAGGTGATTACGATGGATCTATAGGGGAAAATGTCGGTAAATTCGAGGTAAGGGTGATATTTCGGGGATGAGCGTTGATAATTTGGGATGAAGGTTGATAAGTCGGGGATGAACGTTGATAACTTGGTGTGAAGGTTGATATATCAAAATAAACGTCGATAAGCCCAGCCCAATGGTTGATATCCCAAAATAAACGTCGATAACCTCAGACAAATGGTTGATATCCCAAAATAAACGTCGATAACCCCAGACCAAAGGTTGATATTCCCAAATAAACGTCGATAAGCCCAGACCAAAGGTTGATATTCCCAAATAAACGTCGATAAGCCCAGACAAATGGTTGATATCCCAAAATAAACGTTGATAAGCCCAGACAAATGGTTGATATCCCAGAATAAACGTTGATAAGTCCGGTTCAAAGGTTGATATATCAAAATAAACGTCGATAAGCCCAGACCAAAGGTTGATATTCCCAAATAAAAGTTGATTCCCCCACTTAAAAGTTGATCTCCCCACCTGAAAGTTGATAAACCCCAATGATCTATCCGTATTTTTCTGCATTACGAATGCATTTTTTCTAGTATTCATGTAAAATATAAGGCAAATGCCTAAGATAAAGTATAATTTACAAGTGGAGAGGAAGGGAATAAATGAAAGTTGCTGTAATGACTGACAGCACTGCTTATATCCCAAAAGAGATTCGGGATGAACATGATATACATATGGTCCCACTTAGTGTTGTTTTTGGTAATGAAACCTACCAGGAGGAAGTTGACATCACGACTGGAGAATTTTATCAGAAAATAAAAGAGGTCAAAGAGTTACCAACAACGTCCCAACCATCTATCGGGTATGTAACCGAGAAATTGGAAGAGTTAGCAAAAGACTATGACGCAGTTATTTCGATCCATCTCTCAAGTGGAATTAGTGGAACATATCAAGCAGTTCTAAGTGCTGGTGAAATGGTTGATGGAATTAAAATGTATGCATTTGATTCCGAAATTAGTTGTATGGTTCAAGGTTTTTATGTATTGGAAGCAGCAGAAATGGCAAAGGAGAATAAAACCCCAGAGCAAATTATTGAGCGTCTTGATGAAATGAAGCAGAGTGTCAAAGCGTATTTTATGGTTGACGATCTGACAAATTTACATCGTGGCGGAAGATTAAATGGAGCCCAAGCATTAGTTGGAAGCCTGTTACAGGTTAAACCAGTACTACATTTTGAAGATAAAGTAATTGTTCCATTTGAAAAAATACGCACAAGGAAGAAAGCTTTAAATCGTATTATTGGAATTCTAGAAGAAGAGGCACAACAAAACGATCTCCGAGTCGTATTTATTCATGCAAATGATGAACAAGCTGCAACCGAATTAAAAGACAATTTCATAGAAAAATTCCCATCCTCGGAAGCATCTATTAGCTATTTTGGACCTGTTATTGGTACCCATTTAGGTGAAGGTGCAATTGGTGTAGGTTGGTATCGTAAATAGAACTCATATTATTATATTTGACTACCAGGTGCCTATTGCTCTGGTAGTCCATCCTCAATAAGAAAGGAAGATAACATGACAACTCCTTCCACAAATCAACAACATCCACTTACTCAACAAGATTTAGCCCTTCGCTATACAGGTAAACTCCTTCTCCGCAGTGAAATTGACCTTGATGACGACAACTTTCAACGATCTAACTTTTCTCCAATCCCATCCATTATCCGCCGAAATTTTCTCTTCATTTGCCAACGATGTGGAAATCAAAAACGCTCGCTATTTGCTAAGATCCCATGTCAATCCTGTCATCAGACGCATTTATATTGCAGGAATTGTATTGAAATGGGGAGAGTTATGGAATGTACCCCGTTATATTTTTGGTCCGGAGAGAGTCCAAATTGGCCTCAACATCAAAGACCTTGCTCATGGACCGGGACCTTAACAGAAGTACAACAGCATGCATCTTACAAAATAGTACAAGCGGTTTTAACCGCGCAACCAGAGCTACTTGTATGGGCTGTTTGTGGAGCTGGGAAAACAGAGATGCTCTTTGCAGGAATTACAAAAGCGCTCCAACTTGGGAAAAGAATTTGTATTGCAACGCCGAGAGCAGACGTAGTGAGAGAGTTGCTACCTAGAATGAAGCAGGCTTTTTCCGATATAACGATACAAGGGTTATATGGCGGCGCTGAGAACAAGGATGGGACCGCACAACTATTGATTGCGACAACCCATCAGCTGCTTCGTTTTCAAGAAGCGTTTGATGTACTAATTATTGATGAAATAGATGCTTTCCCATTTCACAACGACCCTTCCTTACTATTCGCTTCCAAACGAGCGAGAAAAAAACTCCATACAACGATATACCTAACTGCCACTCCACGACAAGAACATCGTGTGCAAATTGACCGAAATAAGCTCCCACATGTATTTGTCCCTACACGTTATCATGGTCACCCACTCCCGATTCCAACATTATCTATGTGCTTTTCACTTAGAAAGGATTTAAAAAAGAAAAATCCACCAGCTCGATTTGTGAGATGGATATCCAAAAGAGGAAACCCTGCTCGTCAAATGCTAATTTTTGTCCCCACTATTGGTTTAGCAGAAGAAATGACACCAATAATTGCCAATTTGCTCCTATCTTTTGGTATTGTTACCCAGCAATCAGAGGTTACTTCTGTTCATTCCGAGGATCCCAATCGTGAAGCGAAAATCAAGTCTTTTCGAAAGAAGCATTTGCGTGTTTTACTTACAACTACCATTCTTGAACGTGGGGTAACATTTCCTTCGGTTGATGTTGCTGTGCTAGATGCTGGACATACGGTTTTTGATGAGGCTGCATTAGTCCAAATTGCTGGTAGAGCAGGAAGAAGTTCCGATGATCCAACCGGGGAAGTTATCTTTTTTCATGATGGTAAAACAGATGCGATCGTACATGCGATACGGTCCATTAAACAAATGAATAGCCGGGGAGGGTTTTAGAAATTGAACTGCATTTGGTGTCACGATGTTATAATGGTAGAAACATCATGGATAAACGTATTCCTTCCACCAAAACCAAACCGATTATGTCAAGCCTGTGAAGCTGAGCTTCATACATTACATGGACAGCGATGTTCGCATTGTAGTAGAATCACAGTAGATTCTGTTTGTTCAGATTGTACATGGTGGAAGCAATTTATGAATGGAAATGATGTGTTAGACAAGAATTATTCCGTTTTTGCTTATAATGATCGGATGCAAGAAATGATTACAAAATGGAAATATCGAGGGGATTACCAGATAGGTTATGTTTTTCAAACGACCTTTCAAGATTGTTTTCCTAAGATTATCCAAACCAAACAACAAATTGTTGTTCCAATTCCACTGAGCCCAGAGCGGTTATATGAAAGAAGCTTTAATCAAGCAGAGATGCTGGCACAGTTCTTGCCTATCAAAAGCGTAAATGCATTGTCCCGTATTCATGGTGAAAAACAGTCTAAGAAAACAAGACAAGAACGAATTTCATCAATAAATCCATTTAAACTGGAAGAACCTATTAACAAACCGGTTATTCTTGTCGATGATATATATACAACAGGCGCAACATTACGCCACGCAGCAGCTTTGTTAAAAGAACATGGTTGCCCAATGGTGTATTCCTATACATTAATTAGAGGTTAAAAAGAATATTATAAATTAAGGGGAATTGAAATGGCTGAGTTAGCAAATTGTACTCGCTGTGATAAAGTTTTTGTGAAAACGATACGAGATATTTGTCAGGAATGTTATAAACAAGAGGAAAAAGATTTTCAAACGGTCTATCGGTTTTTAAAAAAGCAAGTCAACAGAGAAGCAACACTAATGGAAGTAGTTGAAGCTACAGGTGTAGAAGAAAAGTTAATAATAAAGTTTATCAAAGAAAGAAGATTGCATACAACACAATTTCCTAAGCTAGCATATCCATGTGAAAATTGTGGTGCGAATATAGTATCTGGGAAGCTGTGTTCGAATTGCTCACAAGGATTTCTAAGTGATCTTGAAAAATTTGAAAAAGAAGAACATGAAAAGCAGAGTAAAGTAGCAGAAAAAAGTAAGAGTATATATTATACAATAGATAAACATAAAAAATAAGCTTTAATATTTACCGAATGTGCCGATATATAAATATATAGAATATAATTCGGATTAGAATTTGAAACGAGGTGATTTGATGAAAATTTATGGACCTAATTCAACGAATTTTAACCCATATAAAAATCAACTTCAAAAACAATCAGCATATGAGAAAAATGTTAATCAAAAAGATCAATTAGAAATTTCTAGTGCGGCGAAACAACTTCAAGAAAGTGAAAAGGTTCACCCTAAACGTGAAGCTTATGTACAGGAAATTAAGAACGCTGTAGAATCAGGGGAATATAAGATTGACCATGAAAAAACAGCACAAAAAATGATCGATTTTTGGTCGAAGTAATAGAAGGAGGACATAACATTGTCCGTTGAATCAATTATTCAATCGATAAAAAATCTTGTTAAAGTACATGAGAACCTGTTGAAAATCTCTGAAGAAAAAACAGAGGTAGTGAAAGCGGGATCGGTCGATAAACTACAAACTGTTTTAATTAAAGAGAGAAAGTTAGTTCAACTTTTAGATAAAGAGGAAGATTCTAGAAAGAAAAAAGTAGATGAATGGTTTTTACAAAACGGATTTCCTACTGAGGATACAACAATTTCAAAAATACTAGAATCGTTAACGAATGAAAAAGAAAAGAAGGAATTAGAGAATCATACGGTTGAGCTTACGGAGCTAATGTTAAAACTAAAACAGCAAGAACAATTGAATTTGGCGCTAATCCAACAATCAATGCAATTTGTTCAAGTGTCATTAGATTTAATGAGTCCTTCTTTAAAAAATATGAACTATGGAAATGAAAAGGATCAGTCATCCTCGAATCGCTCTATGTTTGATTCGAGAGCTTAGACTCCTAAAATCGGATAAGTTTTAAGAAAAGGAGTATTTACATGAGTACTTTTAATGGGTTGGAAATGGCGAAACGGGCCCTTTTCACACAACAATCAGCTATCTATACGACGGGACATAATATATCGAATGCGAATACGGAGGGGTATACTCGTCAACGTGTTAACTTTGAAACAACTTCAGCCTTTCCAACTGGCTCTCGAAACCGTCCAGAAATACCTGGTCAAATGGGTACGGGGGTTAAAGCTGGTTCTGTAGAAAGAATTCGAGATCAATTTTTAGATGCACAGTACCGTGCGGAAAATAGTAAGCAAGGATACTGGGATACGATGTCAGGTGC
Organism: Oceanobacillus limi; assembly: GCF_900111445.1. Classification (GTDB taxonomy): domain Bacteria; phylum Bacillota; class Bacilli; order Bacillales; family Amphibacillaceae; genus Ornithinibacillus; species Ornithinibacillus limi. The sequence goes on from NZ_FOHE01000005.1 coordinate 154,750, forward strand.
TATTAGTCGTATGGAAGAAGTTATGAATGAGCCTTCAGAAAGCGGTTTAGACAACACGATGGACAAGTTTTGGCAATCTTTGCAAGATCTATCGGTTAACCCTGAAGATTCAGGAGCGAGATCTGTAGTTGTGCAACGTGGTATTGCTGTTTCAGATACGTTTAATTACTTATCTGATTCATTAAATACAATGAAATCTGATTTGGAAAGTGAAATCAATGTTACCATTGAGGATGCTAATTCCATTGTTCGAAAGATTAACAGTATTAATAATCAGATAAAAGAAGTAGAGCCTCATGGTTACCAAGCAAATGATTTATATGATGAGCGTGATCGTTTAATTGATGAATTATCTGGGATTGTCAATGTCAAAGTACACCGGGTGGAAAGTTCAGATAGTGCCCCTGATAACGCTGCTGGATTGTCTAAAATTGAATTGGTAGGGGATGATGGCCAATCAATTAGCAAACCACCAATTTATCTAGTAAATCCTGAGGCTGATCAACAAACGCAAGAAATTCATTTAGGTGAAAGTGGTTCGGTTGATGATTTAATGGTAGGTGACAAAGAGATACCAGCAATCTCACAATCAAATGGTTCATTACATGCATTAATCAATGCTCATGGTTATGAAGGTCAATCGGAGAATCAATTGTCATTTACAAGAATGTTAAATGATTTAGATACAATGGCAAAAGCTTTTGCAGAAGAGTTTAATAAAGTCCACAGTGAGGGATATGGCTTAGGGGATACTACTGATAATAATTTCTTTGGTCCAGAAGATAGTGATGCATTAAATGCTGGATCAATCAACGTATTACAATCTATCATTGATGACCCTGACCTTGTCGCTGCTAGTAGTAAAGAAGGTGCAGCCGGTAATGGTGAAAATGCTTTAAATCTAGCAGCTGTATCTGATAGTGAAATAAAAAATGATGAAGGTGAATTTGTATTAGGAGAAAAGACTTCTGTTACAAGTTTCTATGAATCTCTAATCGGTAGTTTAGGAGTTACAGCGCAAGAAGCAAATCGTATGTCAGAAAATACGAATACACTTCGGACACAAGTTGAAGAGAACCGTCAATCCGTAAGTTCTGTTTCATTGGATGAGGAAATGTCTAATATGATTAAATTTCAACATGCGTATAATGCTGCAGCAAGAAGTATGACTACTGTAGATGAGATGATTGACCGTATTATTAATAATATGGGATTAGTTGGAAGGTAGGGAAACAAAATGCGAGTAACACAAAGCATGCTTTCAAATAATATGTTAAAAAACCTAGACAATAGTTATTCCAACTTAGGGAAATATATGGATCAATTGAGTACGGGAAAGAAAATTAATCGTCCTTCAGATGATCCAGTTGTAGCGATGAAGGGAATGAACTATCGGAGTCAGGTAATTGAAGTGGAACAATTTCAGAGGAATATAGGGGAAGTTCATAATTGGATGGATAACTCTGATGCTGCATTGGATAAGGCGACACAAGCATTGCAGAAATTACGTGAGTTAGCTGTTCAGGCTAGTAGTGACACATACGATACGGATGAAAGAAAAAGCATTATGGAAGAAGCAGAACAGCTTAAAGAACATTTAGCAGACATAGCAAACACGAAAGTTAACGGCAAATATATTTTTAACGGAGACAATACAAAGAACGCTCCAATTACCTTTGGTGCAGATGGAGAAATTAATACAATAGATTTTGATACAAGTGACGTTAACATAGAAGTTGCAAACGGTACAAAATTGAAAGCAAATATTGATCCTGTTAAAGCTTTTGGTGCGTCTGGCAGTGTTTTTGGGGATATTGATAAATTTATAAATGCGCTAAATGATAATAATCAAGAGGGTATAAATCAAAGTATTGAGAGCTTAGATGAAAATATAAATAATACGATTAATACTCGTGCTGATTTAGGAGCGCGTATGAATCGTCTAGAACTAGTAGAGAATCGTTTAGCAGAGCAAGAGGTAATTGCTACTAAAATGATGTCTGAGAATGAAGATATAGATTATGAAGAAGTAATTACGAATTTAATTACTCAAGAAAGCGTCCACCGTGCCGCATTATCTGCTGGTTCAAGGATCATTCAACCAACACTATTAGATTTTCTACGTTAATAATGAACCCTGACCCATAAAAGGGTTAGGGTTTTTTAATCTCGCGAAAAACTCGTAAGCTGGTATATACGCGACGTCCTGTTGCATTTTAAACACTAGCATGACCTGTGCGTTACAAGACCTCTATTTAACCCCCTCGAGGTAAAATTTATAGAGGTTAAGTGGAATCAACTGAAAGTCAATTGTCCGATTTGTTCATCTAAGAATTAGTGGGATGAAGAAAATTCACTTTATTTTGAAGGAGGGATAGATTTTGAAACTACCGCAAATACGTATGGAATCTCAATTGGCTCAGATTCAGTTAACAAAAAGAAATGCAAGACAAACAATCGAACAACCAAAAGCGGATTTAAGTATCCAACAACCTCGTGCTGAAATTAAAATGCGTACTACCCCTTCTAAATTAACGATTGATCAGACAAAAGCATTTGAAGATATGAATTTAATGAATATTTCAAAACGTATCCAAAGGTTTGCTCAGGAAGGTCGTAATGGGGCGTTACAAGGAATGGAGCGTCGTGCGCAACAAGGTAAAGAACTAATGAAAATTGAGAATGAAGGAGATCCATTAGTTAGCCAAGCGGTTACGAATGGCCATGATTCGATGAAATCATTAGGAATCAAATTTATTCCATCGACATTTGCTGTAAAAACTAATTATCAACCAGCTGAAGTGAATATTGATGTAAAAACGAACAATCCTATAGTAGAAGCGAAAAAAAATGAACCTATAGTACAGTATGAACCAGGTTCTATAGAAACGAGTATCAAACAGCATGCTAACTTGGAAATCAATTTTGTGAATCTTTTTAGTGAAACCGTTTAATTAATTAAAAAAGGTGTTGAAATAATGAAAATACAAACTAAGTATTTAGGTGAATTGGAAATAGATGATTCAAATGTTATCCAATTCCCCTCGGGTTTACCTGGATTTGTGGATCAAACTAAATTTATTTTACTTGATCTACCTGGTAATTCGGTATTTCAAATTTTGCAATCAATTACTTCTATAAACATAGCGTTTGTAGTAACAAATCCATATCATTTTTATAAGGACTATGAATTTGAATTGGACGATAACCTATTGGAAAGCATAGATATTAAACACAAACAAGAGGTAGTTGTGTATTCGATTGTCACATTGAAGGAGCCATTTGCAAATAGTACAATGAACCTTAAAGCACCACTAATATTGAATAGTACCAATAAACTAGGAAAGCAGTACATATTAAATATGGATCATTATCCAACAAATGCTTCCATTACACCGGTTGGATCTTCGAATAGGAAAGGAGAGTAATGATGCTTGTCCTAACTCGAAAACGCAATGAGTCGATTCAAATAGGTGAAGATATTGAAATTAAAGTACTCTCCGTTGATGGGGATCAAATTAAGTTAGGGATAAACGCTCCTAAATCAGTTGATATACATCGAAAAGAGATATATATGGCAATTACGGAACAAAATAGTGAAGCTGCGAATATATCATCTGATTTATTAAGGCTTTTAGAAAATAAGGAATAGATTTTCTTTTAGAGTTAAACATTTCAATGTATTGAACCGATAATATAAAAAACAAAGGGAGTTGCTGGGGGATGCGATTAGATTCAATTTCAACTGCTTCTAAACCCTTGCAGAACAGTAACCACAACAAAGAGATAGCAAGTAAATCAAAAACTGTCGAGCAGGAACGAAGCCGTCAAGAGGATTTATTTAAAGATAAGTTTAATAATAACACAAAAAAAATTGATACAGTTGTTGATAAAATGAATGAATTTATCGAACCACTGCAAGCAAATATCAAATTTGAATACCATGAGAAATTACAAGAGTATTATGTAACATTGATTGATAAAAACACAGATGAAGTAATTAAGGAAATACCATCCAAAAAAATGTTGGATATGTATGCTGAGATGGCGGAACTTATGGGATTTATAATTGATGAAAAAATTTAGGAGTGTATGTATATGTCAATGCGAGTTGGTGGACTAGCATCAGGAATGGATATTGATTCTTTAGTAAGTCAGCTAATGGCAGCGGAAAGAAAACCATTAGAAAAAATGGAACAGGATCAGTCATTACTAGAGTGGAAACGTGATGGGTATCGCGAAATCTATCAAAAAATGGACGAATTCGATAAACTGATATTCGATATGAAGATGAGTCCTACATATAAGTCAAAGGCAGTTAGTTCAACGAATGAAGGTGCAATTACAGGTACAGCCAGTACGAGTGCGCAGAATGGTTCCTATAATATTCAGGTGGATAGTTTAGCGAGTTCTGCAATTAATATTGGAGATAAATTAGCAGATGACGTAGACCCAGATGCAGCATTCAATTATAACGGAAGTCAAATCTCAATTTTCACTTATGATGAAAGTTTAGGGGAAATGACTGAAAGTGAAATAGACGTAACTACAGATGATAGCTTGAACGATATTTTAAAAAAAATAACAGATGAAGATAACAATGTAAAAGCTTTTTTTGATAGTACATCACGAAGAGTAATTATGGAGACTACTAGAACAGGGGATTATAACTCAACTACTGAATTCAGTGGTAATGAAATTGGTTTCGAAACTGGAACAGGTTCATTTTTTGATAATATAGGATTAGGTTTAGAAGGCGAATCTGGTGGAACGAACGCTACTTTTAGGTATAACAATAGTGATGTTGTCATGGAATCCAAAACAAACTCATATAACCTAAACGGCATCACATTAGACTTCAAGAATACGGGAAGTGCCAGCTTAACCGTCGATAACAACGTAGACGCAGCTTATGATAAAATTAAAGGATTTGTTGATAAGTACAATGAAATTGTTGAAGCAATAAACGGATCTCAACAAGAGAAAAAGAACTATGACTATAAACCACTAACTTCTGAACAAAAAGAAGAAATGTCTGAAGAGGAAATAGAACTTTGGGAAGAGAAAGCAAAGAGTGGGATACTTAGAGGAGAAACAGCTCTAACAAGTGGACTTTATTCCATGCGAAATGATTGGTACTCCAAGGTTGAGACTGGTGGAAATATAACTTCCTTAACGCAAGTTGGCATCAATACATCGGCTAACTATTTAGATGGTGGTAAATTAGAAATTAATGAAAAAGAATTAAAAGATGCATTACGCGAAGATCCAGAAGGTGTAATGAAACTGTTCTCCAATAGTACGGAAGATAAAGAAGATCCAAGTAGGGGATTGGTAAATCGTTTGGAAGATTCCCTCGATCGAGCAATGGCTGGAATAGAAAATAAAGCTGGAAAATCAACAAGTACATTGGAAAACTATTCTCTAGGTAAACGGTTGAAGGAATTGAGTACTAGGATGTATGATTTTGAACAACGTATGATGCAGGTCGAGAATCGTTATTGGAAACAATTTAGTCAAATGGAACAAGCAATTTCTAGAATGAACCAACAATCTGCGCAGTTAATGGGACAATTTGGTGGAGGAATGATGTAATCGTCATTCTCCAATTTCTGAACAAAGGAGTATTAAAATGGCACTTAATAAAGGTTATCAAACCTATCAAAATAATTCCGTTAACACGGCCTCAGGTGGCGAACTAACATTAATGTTATACAACGGTTGCATTAAGTTTATTAAACAAGCGATGAAAGACATGAACGAAAACAAGTACGAGGCAAAAAATACGAATATCCAAAAAGCACAAAACATTATTCAAGAGTTGATGTTAACTTTGGATCAAGAGGTCGAGATCTCAAAACAAATTCTACCACTCTACGAATATATGCATTATCAACTTAAAGAAGCGAATATTAAAAATGACGTTTCAAAGTTAGAAGAAGTTTTAGGATTTGTTATTGAATTCCGTGACACATGGAAACAAGTTATTCAAAAAACGCGTCAACAAAAATTTGCTCAGGGTGCACATGTATAATGAATCGCATGAAAGATATTTATGACATCACGCTTCAGTTAAACGAAATAGTCAATCAAGACATTACAGCCAAAAACCGACAAGCTGTAATTGAACAAATCAATCAGTTGATTGACAAACGTGGAAATGCAATGCATGAAGCGAAGCCTCCATTTTCTGCTGAGGAAAAGTTAATCGGTGAAAAGCTTATTCCACTCAACAAAGATATTGAAGCGAAAATGCGCGTTATCTTTGATGATTTGAAACAGGAAATGAAGCAGTCGAAAAAACAAAAGAAGTCAAACAAAACATATATTAATCCATATGACAAGGTTCAGACCGCAGACGGTATGTTTATGGATCGTAAAAAATAATTAAATCCCACTAATAAAGTGGGATTTTTTATACTCAAAACATGAATCTTTTGTGAAGCTATTAACGAAAACCGTTTAATAGAAGCATTGTTCGGGAAACTATTACTATGACATAAAAAGATTATTAGTTTATGCAGGAATTTTATTGGGAAATATAGTATAATATATATATAAAGATACAAAGGAGGACACTTTTATGAAATTCAACATTCGTGGCGAAAATATTGAGGTGACTGATGCAATACGTGAGTACGTAGAAAAGAAAATCAGCAAGCTAGAAAGATATTTTGATACAACACCAACCTCAGATGTACATGTGAATTTAAGTGTCTATAATGATGAACAACGGATAGAAGTTACGATCCCGATGACTGAATTGTTATTACGGGGAGAAGTTCAACACAAAGATCTTTATGCCGCAATTGACTTAGTAGTAGATAAGCTTGAAAGACAAATTCGAAAATATAAAACGAAAGTAAATCGTAAATTCCGTCAAAATGGTGCTCCAAAACATGTTTTTGCGGAATTAGAAAAAGAAGTTGCACTAGAAAACGAAGAGACAGAATCAGATGAATTAGAAATTGTACGTACAAAACGTTTTGATTTGAAACCAATGGATTCAGAAGAAGCCATTTTACAAATGGATATGCTTGGACATACTTTCTATGTCTATAAAGATGCTGTAACAGGAGATACAAATGTTGTCTATCGCAGAAAAGACGGTAGATATGGTCTAATTGAACCGCATAGCTAAATTTACGGAATGGACGGTCCCAACTTAAGGGATCGTCTTTTTCTGTTTCGTTGAATTGATGTGGGTGAAGCTGTATATATTAAAAGTTGCAGCATAGGGCAAGTGTTGTCATATTTGATGAAGTAGTGTTATTATAAAATATGGATAAATGTACTTACATAACAAGGTAAAGTAGTATAAAAAATGATAAGTTTTTCTATTATGAGGAGCGTTCATGTATGGCAGGAATATTAAAAAAAATATTTGGGGATCCAAATCAAAAAGAACTTAAACGAATACAAAAAGTAGTTGATCAGATAGAGTTGCGAGAACCTGAAATGGAAAAGCTATCCGATGATCAGCTAAAACAAAAAACGGATGAATTTAAAGAGCGTTATAATAATGGGGAAAGCTTGGACGATTTACTTGTTGAAGCATATGCAGTCGTACGTGAAGCTTCCAAGCGTGTATTAAATATGCGTCCATTCCCAGTACAGTTAATGGGGGCAATCGCCTTACATCATGGAAATATAGCTGAAATGAAAACAGGGGAAGGTAAAACACTTGCCTCCACAATGCCAGCATATTTAAATGCTTTGTCTGGACAAGGCGTTCACATTATAACGGTTAACGAATACTTAGCTGATCGTGATGCAAAAGAAATGGGTGAGTTATACGAATTTCTTGGACTTACGGTGGGCCTAAATGGAAATGGACTATCTAAGGAAGAAAAAAGAGAAGCATATTATGCTGATATTACGTACGGAACCAATAATGAATTTGGTTTTGATTATTTACGTGACAATATGGTGCTATACAAAGAACAAATGGTACAACGGCCACTAAATTTTGCGATTATTGATGAGGTTGACTCCATTTTAATCGATGAAGCACGTACCCCATTAATTATTTCTGGTTCTGCACAAAAATCGGCTTCTTTATATACTCAAGCAAATGCTTTTGTCGCAACCTTGAAACATGAAGAGGATTATACGTTTGATGAAAAGACAAAAGGAGTACAGCTTTCCGAGGAAGGCATCAATAAAGCAGAACGTTATTTTAATATTGAAAACCTATTCGATTTAAATCATGTATCATTAACACACCATATTAACCAAGCACTAAAAGCGCACGTATCCATGCATCGAGACACGGATTATGTTGTGCAAGATGAAGAAGTTGTGATTGTCGACCAATTTACTGGACGATTAATGAAAGGACGTCGCTATAGTGACGGACTTCATCAGGCGATTGAAGCGAAGGAAGGCTTGAAGATTCAAAATGAAAGCATGACATTGGCATCCATTACATTCCAAAACTTTTTCCGTATGTATAATAAGCTATCCGGTATGACAGGTACAGCAAAAACAGAGGAAGAAGAATTCCGCAATATTTATAACATGGATGTTATTGCCATTCCAACGAATAAACCAGTAGTTCGTGATGACAAAGCTGATATGATCTATAAAACAATGGAAGGAAAATTCCATGCAGCGGTAGACTATATTAAAGACCGCCATCAAGCTGGTCAACCTGTACTTGTGGGTACGGTAGCTGTTGAAACATCAGAGGTTATTTCCCAGCTATTGAAAAAAGCTGGTGTGAAGCATAATGTTCTTAATGCGAAGAACCACTATCGCGAAGCCGAAATCATTGAAAATGCTGGCCAAAAGGGTGCTGTTACAATTGCGACCAACATGGCTGGTCGTGGTACAGATATTAAACTTGGTGAAGGTGTTAAGGAATTGGGTGGTCTCGCTGTTATTGGTACTGAACGTCATGAGTCAAGACGTATTGATAATCAGTTGCGGGGACGTTCTGGACGTCAAGGAGATCCAGGTTTATCGCAATTCTACCTCTCCATGGAAGATGAGTTAATGCGTCGGTTTGGCTCTGATAATTTACGTAATATGATGGATAAGTTAGGTATGGACGATACGCAACCAATAGAAAGTAAGATGGTTTCACGTGCCGTTGAATCTGCGCAAAAACGTGTAGAAGGAAACAACTTTGATGCCCGTAAAACCGTACTTTCTTATGATGACGTATTACGTGAGCAGCGTGAGATCATTTATAAACAACGCTTTGAAGTTATTGACGCAGAAGGCAATGAACTCCGTGAGATTATTGAAAATATGATCGAGTCTAGTTTACAACGAGTGATAGAAACGCATACTCAGGACGAAGATGACGAGAAATGGGATATTCAAGCAATCGTGGAATACCTACATGGAAATCTGCTGGAACAAGAAGATATTGCTGAGTCAGATCTAAAAGGTAAAGAACCAGAGGAAATGATTGGATTAATCATGGATAAGGTTCGTACCCGATATGATCAAAAAGCGGAAGAACTTGATGAGGAGCAAATGCGTGAGTTTGAAAAAGTTATTCTATTGCGTACGGTTGATACGAAGTGGATGGATCACATTGATCAAATGGATCAATTACGACAAGGAATTCATTTACGTGCATATGGACAAAACGATCCATTGCGTGAGTATCAATTAGAAGGCTTCTCGATGTTCGAAGAAATGGTTGCAAGTATTGAAGAAGAAGTTGCGAAGTACATTATGAAAGCACAAATTCGTGACAATCTGAAACGCCAAGCAGTTGTGAAAAATACGCAAGCAGTTTCCGGTGGTGGACAAGAAGAGAAGAAAAAGACGAAGAAGCCTTATGTGAAGAAACAGGATGTAGGTCGAAATGATCCTTGTCCGTGTGGAAGTGGTAAGAAATTTAAAAACTGTCATGGTAGTAATTAGCCGTAATGACATATTGGACACTCCCAAAATCTTGGGGGTGTTTTCAATGACAGTTGAAGTGTGTTCACCTAGAATGCTGACCATGTCACGTGTCTAGGTATGAAGCATAGAAGTAATGTATTTCCTTTAAACAGAATTTAACGTTGAGGTGACTATTTATGGAACTTGCAGAAATTAGAAATGAATTAGATAAAATGAATACGCGTGTAGCGGAATTTAGGGGGTCTCTTTGACTTAGATTCAAAAAATGCACGTATTCAAGAGCTGGAATTAGAAATGACCGAACCGGGTTTTTGGGATGACCAAAATACGGCACAAAAAGTAATTGACGAAGCCAATGGATTAAAAAGTTATGTAAATAAATTTGATGAAATAGCGGAACGGATTGACGATTTAGAGGTCAACTATGAATTGGTAAAAGAAGAAAATGATGAAGAGTTATATGAAGAGCTAAATAACGAAGTTACAGCTGTTCGGCAAGAAATTAATAATTTTGAATTGCAAATGCTATTAAGTGAACCATACGATGCAAATAATGCTATTTTGGAACTTCATCCCGGTGCAGGTGGAACAGAGTCACAAGATTGGGCTAGTATGCTCCTTCGTATGTATCAAAGATGGGCGGATTCAAAAGGATTTTCTGTGGAAACCTTAGATTATTTACCAGGCGATGAAGCAGGAGTTAAAAGTGTTACGTTGCTTATTAAAGGGCATAATGCGTATGGATATTTGAAAGCAGAAAAAGGGGTCCATCGCTTGGTACGCATTTCACCTTTTGATTCTTCGGGACGGCGCCATACATCATTTGCATCTTGTGAAGTGATGCCTGAGCTTTCAGATGATGTAGACATTGAAGTGAGAACGGAAGATATTAAGGTTGATACGTATCGGGCTAGTGGAGCAGGTGGGCAGCATGTTAATACAACAGATTCTGCTGTTCGTATTACCCACCTTCCAACAAATACAGTTGTTACATGTCAAAATGAACGCTCCCAGATTAAAAATAGAGAAGCAGCCATGAAAATGTTAAAAGCAAAGTTATATCAGCTCGAAATTGAAAGGCAACAGCAAGAGCTAGCTGATATTCGTGGAGAGCAAAAAGAAATTGGTTGGGGAAGTCAAATTCGTTCCTATGTATTCCATCCGTACTCTATGGTTAAAGATCATCGCACAAATATGGAAATTGGGAATACACAAGGGGTAATGGATGGAGATTTAGATCCATTTATCGATGCTTATTTACGATTGAAAATGTGATTAATGTCACGCTTTTAAAAAACGTTGGATTCCTTGCGTAACAAGGGATTCAGCGTTTTTTTGTGTTTGAGATAATTTCATGAATTTGCCACAATTTGCTAAAATCATTGGCACGCCTGGTTTTAGCATTCTCAACAGCAAAATAGTTGCTTAACACGTGGTTTTATTATTTTTTTAATGGGTTATAATAAACATGATAGATGATTTATACAAATTTTGTTAGGGGGATTTAACATGAAAAAATGGCTGTTTGCAATTTTATTTGGTTCTGCCCTCGTGCTTGGGGCATGTGGTGGAGATGATGATGGAGCAGACTCAGGTGGTAATGGAGATGGTGGAGAAACAACCGAAGCTTCTGCTGCTGAAGAGGTTTATCAACAAAACTGTTCCGCATGTCATGGCGCAGACTTATCCGGTGGAGCTGGTAAAGACTTAACTGCAATTGGATCAAAATATTCTGCAGAAGAAATTGAAGAGATTATCCACGAAGGTATTGGTACAATGCAGCCGCAAAACGTTGATCCTGAAGATGCTGAAACACTTGCAAATTGGTTAGCAGAAAAGAAATAAAGTTTTAGAAAAAGTTTGATCTCACACGGATCAAGCTTTTTTTTTCTATTCAGGTGATCCCCCTTATTTTTGAAAGAATATACGAAGTACTATACAAGTACAAATTCTACTTAATATTGACGTAATATTACAAAACAACCCAATGTTAACTCCGATGAAATATAATTGTAATAATTTTATGTCTAAAAATATTGCTGAAAAATGTTATAATGTAAAAGAACTTTTTTATATGGGCTAAAGTACTACTTAGTCTCTGCATGAATAAACATATCAAATAATAAAGGTGAGTTTACATGATAATAATGAAAGATGTATATAAAACGTATCCCAATGGGGTAACGGCTTTAAATGGAATTTCAGTTGATATAAATCAAGGTGAATTTGTATATATAGTTGGTCCAAGTGGAGCAGGAAAATCGACTTTTGTTAAATTAATGTATCGCGAAGTCGAACCTACCCGTGGACAACTCATGATTAATAATATGGATTTAAGTGATTTAAAAGAAAAGAATGTCCCTCATTTTCGTCGAGAAATAGGCGTTATCTTTCAGGACTTTAAATTACTTTCCAAGCTATCAGTCTATGAAAATATTGCTTTTGCTTTAGAAGTAATCGAAGAATCCCCTAAAAATATTCGTAAGCGTGTTATGGATGTATTGGATTTAGTTGGATTGAAAAATAAAGCCCGTTTTTTACCTGATGAGTTATCTGGTGGTGAACAACAGCGTGTGTCCATTGCCCGTGCAATCGTTAACCATCCAAAGATTGTTATTGCGGACGAGCCTACTGGAAACTTAGATCCAGAGACGTCATGGGAAATAATGAAAGTGTTTGAAGAGATTAATGCTAGAGGTACAACAATTTTGATGGCTACACATTCTAAAGAAATTGTTAACTCCATAAAAAAGCGCGTTATTGCAATTGAAGATGGTTTGATTGTAAGAGACCAACACCGAGGTGAATACGGTTATGAAAGCTAGAACATTAAAAAGACATCTACGTGAAAGTATAAAAAACCTATTCCGTAACGGATGGATGACGGTTGCATCTGCAGGAGCTGTTACAGTCACATTGGTTTTGGTAGGAGCATTCTTGGCAATTATGTTAAACCTAAACCATATGGCTACTAAAATTGAAGACGATGTAGTGATCAAGGCTATGATCGACACAACAGCTGATGATGAACAAATTAAAACGTTAAAAGAAGAAATTGAGGACTTACAAAAAGTAGATACGGTTATATTTTCTTCTAAAGATGAGGAATTAAAAAGCTTAATTGAAGGTATGGGTGAAAGTGGAGAGTCGTGGGAATTATTCGAACAAGAAAATCCATTAAGTCATGCGTACATTATTCGAGCTATTGATCCACAGGACACAGAAATTATTGCCGATCAAATTAGTGCGTTTAATCATGTCGAGGAAGTTTCTTATGGACAAGAAGTCGTCCGTAATCTTTTCACGTTTAATAACTATGCGAGAACGATTGGATTTGTATTAATTGTAGGGCTAGTATTAACGGCTGCTTTCCTTATATCAAACACGATCAAGCTTACAATAATGGCCCGTAGTAAAGAAATTGGAATTATGAAGTTGGTAGGAGCAACAAACGGGTTTATTCGTTGGCCATTCTTCATTGAAGGAATGTTACTGGGAGTATTAGGGTCGATTATTCCAATAGTAGGTATTCTGACTGGCTATAAATTCTTTGAAAATAGTATATCAGAAATTAGCGCTATAGGATTCGTAGATTTACTACAATATAATCCATTTGCATGGCAGCTTTCCTTCATTATTCTAGGAATTGGAGCGTTGATCGGAATTTGGGGAAGTGTCATGAGTGTACGTAAATTCTTAAAAGTTTAGTAATGAATTAGAACAGAGTCAAAGTTGATTCGTTGAGAGGGGAATGATGGGATGAAGAAATTATTACCTTTTTTGCTTATTGCAGCATTAGTATTGTCTGCATCAAATATTCATGGTGATCTTGTTTCGGCTGAATCAAAAAACTTAGATGAGCTTAAAAAAGAGAAGTCGGAAATTGAAAAAAAACAGAAAGACTTAGAAAGTGAAAAAAGCGATACGGAAAAGAAGCTAGAAGAAAATAAAGAAAAGCAAAATTCGGTTCAAAGTGATATTAACTCGCTGGATCAGCAATTAGCGGACACACAGGCTTCTATTCAATCAAAACAAAGTGAAATTGATGATACAAATAAGGAAATTGATGATTTAGGAAATAAAATCGAAGAGCTTAAGGAAGAAATTGAAGAGTTAAAAGAAGAGATTAAGGAATTAGAAGAAAAGATAGAGAAGCGGGAAGCTTTACTCAAGGACCGCTTACGTGCGATCCAAAAAAATGGTGGTACGATGAGATATATAGAAGTATTGCTAGGCTCTAGTAGTTTTGCAGATTTTATTAGTCGAACTGCGGCTGTTAATGTGATGATGGACCAAGATAAAGCAATCATGGAATCATTAAATGAAGATCGTATCACAGTTGAAAATAAAAAAACTCAGGTCGAAGATAATAAAACAGAAGTAGAAGCAAAGAAAGTAGAAGTAGAAGATAAAAAGCTTGCATTAGAGAATCAAAAAGAAGAACTAGTGGCGCTACAGGGACAACTTGATCAACAAATGGCTGAAAAAGAATCACTAATGGCTCAGCTAGAAGAAGAGCATGAGCACTTAGAAGAAATTGAACTTACACTAGAAGAGGAACAAGAAATTCTACGAGCAGAAGCTTCTGCAAAGCAAAAAGCAATTGCAATGGCAGAACGTGAGTTAGAACAATTGAACAAAAATGATAATGAACAAGCTAGTTCAGGAAATCCAAATGGAATTTTTATTCACCCAGCAAATGGTAGAATTTCATCTCAATTTGGAATGAGATATCACCCAATTAAACATGTAAACAAATTACACTCAGGAACTGATTTTGCTGTAGGAACAGGAACTGCGTTGAAAGCTCCTGCTGATGGAGTAGTTAGTCGTGCAGCGTGGGTCGGTGGTTTTGGAAATGCCATTTTCATTTCACATTACATTGATGGTCAAAGCTATACGACCGTATCGGCACATCTGAGCAGTATGTCAGTTTCACCTGGACAAGAAGTGAAACAAGGACAAGTCATTGGAAGAACAGGTAATACAGGAAATTCAACTGGACCACACCTTCATTTTGAGGTACATATTGGAGGATATGGTAATCCAGTAGATCCGATGAAATATTTGCGTTAAGTTGAAAAGGCATCCCCTTCACTGGGTGTGATGCCTTTTTTCATACTTATGTATAAATAAATAAGTTAAATCCATAGTCAACTTAAGCATATAGTGGTATGCTTTTTTATATTACATAAAATGTACTAAACATAATTTTTGGGGTGAAAACATGAAATTAAAATTAGCACATATTATCCTTATTCTAGTTGCGGCCTTAGCTTTGGGTTTTGCCGGTGGGTATACAGGTGTTCAAATGGCTGCTTCTAATCAGGATGAACCAAATGAAACAGAATCTCCTGTTGAAGATGAGGAGAACGCTGAGGTTGAAATTTCAAACGAGTCACCACAGCATATGTCTAAGGTAGTCCAAGCATTTAACATTATCCAAGAAAATTATTTGGAAGAAGTGGAAGACCAACAACTAATTGAAGGTGCGATTCAGGGAATGCTGGCGACATTAGAAGACCCATATAGTACTTATATGGACGTTGAAATGATGAAGGAATTTGATGAACAAATTGAATCTTCCTTTGAAGGTATAGGTGCAGAGGTTAGTATGGTTAATGGAAATGTAACGATCGTTGCTCCGATTAAAGATTCCCCTGCAGAGACAGCTGGATTAAGGCCAAATGATCAGATATTAGAAGTTGACGGCGAATCATTAGAAGGTTTAGATTTAAATGAAGCTGTAGCTAAAATACGTGGCGAAAAAGGGTCAGAGGTAATCATTACGATCATGCGACCAGGTGCATCGGAAGCATTTGATATTCCAATTATTCGTGATACGATTCCAGTTGATACGGTTTATTCAGAAATGAAAACGGTAGATGGTAAAGAAACGGGAATTATTGAAATTACGAATTTTTCTGAGAACACATCTGCTGAGTTTGCTGAACAACTACAGCAATTAGAGGATGATGGAATGGAAGGATTAGTAATTGATGTGCGTGGTAATCCAGGGGGATTGTTAAATTCAGTTGAAGAAATTCTAGGTCTTTTTGTGCCAAAAGATATTCCATATGTGCAAATAGAAGATAGAGATGGAAATAAGTCTCCATATCATTCTAATTTAGATAAGAAAAAAGATTATCCAATAAATGTTATTGTCAATGAGGGCAGTGCTTCTGCATCGGAAATTTTAGCAGTTGCGATGAAAGAAGCTGGCTATGATGTCATAGGGACTACTTCTTTCGGTAAAGGAACCGTCCAGCAAGCAGTTCCTCTAGGAGATGGTAGTACTGTAAAACTTACATTTTTCAAGTGGTTATCACCTGAAGGAAACTGGATTCACGAAGAAGGGGTTGAACCTACAGTGGAGACAGAGCAGCCGGATTATTTCTATACAAATCCAGTTCAATTAGATGATGGTGAAACCTTAGGTTATGACCAATCCGATAATAAAATAGAAAACATTCAGAAGATGTTGGATGGATTAGGCTATAATCTGGAAAGAACAGACGGTTATTTTGATAAGTCAACAGAGGATGCTGTAAGCAAGTTTCAGCAAGAAAATGATTTAACTGATACGGGTGAGGTTGACCAAGAAACAGCTAGTATGATTGAATATCAAGTAGTTGAAACCATTCGTGAAGGTAAGGATGACTTGCAGTTAGAAAAAGCGTTAGAAGTCCTTTATTAATAATCGATGTAAATCCGTGAGTTCGTAACTCACGGATTTTTCACTGTTTTTACATAGATAGGCAGGAGAAATATAGTCACATAACGAATATATATGGATATGGATAATTAGATAAAGAATAGCTGCAACGTGGTGGAGTGTGATCGTAATGGTGGAATCTTGGTTGATAGAAGTTGTAAAAGGTATTGGTAGGGTATTTTTAAACCCTTTATTATATTGGGTATTCTTGTTGATGACCTTGGTTGGATATCGAAGAATTAAACGAGACAGATTAAATTTTGGCGTTAAGGTATTTAATTTGTTTTCGGAGTGGAAGGATACATGGCTTGCCTCCATGTTGTTTGGTTTATTTATATCCCTCCTCATGGTTGGAGTTGGTTTTGTCTTTTCCTATGAAACGTTAATTTTACTAAGTGTAGTCGTAATCTTGTTAAGCCTTTTTTTACGGTTTGGATTATTATCAGCTAGTTATTCAATTGGTATTACCTATCTATTATTACTGTTAATGCCAACAGTAATGGAGTATCAAACCTTAATTAATAAAGGTTTATTTTCCGAAGCAAATTTTACAGGCTTGAGTATTTTAATGGGACTGTTTTTAATTTTTGAAGCGCAACAACTTCGGAAAACGGATCGAAATGAAACTTTTCCGGAACTAATACGAAGTAGCCGCGGTGCTTGGATAGGCCAACATCGGATTAAAAAGCTTTCCGTAATTCCATTTTTTACTTTAGTACCCGCTGGATTGATTACACCTTTTGCTCCCTACTGGCCATATATTACTATTGGGGGAGAAGCATATAGTTTAATCTTAATCCCATTTCTCATCGGTTTTGAACACTTGGTGAAGGGGAGCCTGCCACATGAAGCTGGGGTTAGGATTGCAAAAGCGGTATTTGTACTAGCATTGCTTGTCACAGCTATTGCAATAGGAAGTGTTTTTATTTCCTGGTTATCTATTGTAGCCATCGTTGTTGGAATCATCGGTAGAGAAATAATTAATTATCGACATCGTATTCAAGACAATGGCAATCAACCTTATTTTCGTCAAGTGGATAATGGATTACAAATTCTTTCCATTATCCCTGGTTCACCTGCAGATCGCTTAAATATATTAATTGGAGAAATGATAACCAAAGTAAATGGACAAAAAGTATCTACAGAAAAACAGTTTTATGAAGCATTACAAGAAACGGGTGCGTTTTTTAAAATGGAAGTAATTGATGATGCTGGTGAAGTGCGTTTTGTACAGAGTGCCTTGTATGAAGGAGATCATCATGAGTTAGGCCTTATCTTTATTACGAAACCGTATCGTAATAAATAGTACTTTTTGCAAGGACGATAGTATATTATCAAAGAATAATCCGAACTATGTTTTATCCTTACTTAGGATTGAATTAGTTCGGGATTTTTTGTTTTACGTAGGTGGTGTAGATAATATATAATGCGACGTAATTTATCAAATTCTATTGTTCAAAATTTATGAGGTAACGTGGCTATTAACACCGCTACGGAAATACACTACGCTTTCCGTGGGCTTGCGCTGAGCCTCCTCGTTCGCAAAACAAGTGCGCCTGTGTCTTCCAGTAACTCTTTGTAGCAGGCTTCCTCAGCGCAAGGGAACAAAGAAGTTTATTCAAGTAGTACCCTCGCTCACTGTGGGGACTCATCGTCTTCGCTTTCCCACAGGACAAAGAAAGCTTCGTCAGCGACACATCGCACGTAGAAAAAGTGTCTTCTTTTTCAAGGAGTCTCCATGTATTTCCTTCGCTATAGCGGCTTGGTAATTATCATAAAGTCATAGAGTTCATGATTTTTCTTCCTCTGAAATATGAACCACTACAACAGCGGAGTATTCTGTCGTAGCGAAATTTTTAGCACTCTCGAAAGATGGAAAAGGAAGGAGGTTTTACTAAAAGTTTACGTCGCATCATCGATTAAATATGAATCATCTAGCCATTTTTAATTTTAAACCTGCACGTACCTATCAGTAAGCCCAATTGATTGAAGGTTAACTATGTAAGTCAGTGTCTTTAGAATGGATCGCAACTCAAAATGTGAACATTTCACATAATTATGAGAAAAAACAAGTTCTGCAAACCAGTTATTTCCACTATTAATACCGTAATAACCTTGATAAAAATGTGTATATTGTGTGTCAAAGATTGTTCATAATTGCACATGAATTAAGTGAGCCAAATCACGGGTGCGAAAGCGGTATCAACTTAAAATTGAATTAAAGATAAGTGGTATGTTAAAAGAGTGGATTCGATAAAACTTATCTAATAAATTGATGAGGTGAGTGTTATGTTTAACAAGTTTCTCTCACGAATGGTATTAGTAGGTTTAAGTGGAACAGTTTTATTATTAGCAGCATGTGCTGATGAAACAGAAGAATCTAAGCAAGAGATATCACCAAAAGAAGATGCAGTGGAAACAGTAAGTGCAGAAGAGAAAGACCCTGAGGTAATTGGAGCACATAAGAATTTAAATGATGCAGCAGTTCCTTTAGAGATGGAACGGAAAGGTTCAGATGTTTATATTAAAATGACCTCCCAAATTACAGACATCGAAATCGAGAAAGGTTATAACTATAAGGCGTGGACCTTTAATGGGGAAGCTCCCGGTCCGTTAGTGGTCGTAAATGAGGGGGATACCATTCATTTTACACTTGAAAATTTAGACCCGGCTATTCCTCACAGTATGGACTTTCATGCAGTACACACTGCTCCAGATAAAGGATTTGCGGATGTTATGCCGAATGAGGAAGGAACTTTTACGTATCAAGCTTCCAAGCCAGGAGTATTTATGTATCATTGTGGAACTGATCCCGTTTTATCGCATATTGCTAACGGAATGCATGGAGTGATCATCGTTCAACCAAACGATGGATACCCGACAGATGATGAAGTAGATAGAGAGTATGCTATCATTCAAAACGAGTGGTATCGTTATAATGATCTAGACGATATGACAAATGGTGTACCTTCCCAAGTAGTTTTCTCAACAAAAGCTTTAGATGAAGGGCAACCAAATACGAATGGAACAGTTACCGCAGTGAAAAATGAACCACTTTTAGCAAAAGTTGGTGATAAGGTTCGTTTATTCGTTAACAATGTGGGACCAAATGAAGTAAGCAGTTTTCATGTTGTTGGAACGATATTTGATGATGTTTATATTGATGGAAACCCCGCAAATCATATGGAAGGAATGCAAACGGTCATGCTACCTGCAAGTGGTGGAGCAGTTGTTGAGTTTACGGTAAAAGAAGAAGGAGTTTATCCATTTGTTACCCATCAATTTAATCATGCTACAAAAGGTGCAGTAGGATATATTAAAGTAACCGCAGATGGAAAAGACGATGGCTCAGAAGTTGGTGGGCAATAATCAAAAGCGTACTTTGATTCTTTTTATGAATCAGAGCACGCTTTTTAACTTATTTTGTAAATATTTTTGTATCAATTTAACCAAACTACTAATGGATAAACTCGTGAAAGGAAATGACAATGAAGAGCTATCTATTAGGTGTGTGGAATACAATTGATCCCATTTATTATACATTAACAAGATTAAACTATCTTCCAAACTCCGATGAGAAACCTTGTGTTTTTCGAGTGCGATTAACACGCTATAAAGGATCGACGGTTACATTGGAAGATGGTACAACCATTCATAAAAATGATCTTTTGCTAAAAATACATTTACACAATGTTCGCATCTTAAATGAAATACAGTCCGTTAACAGTGAAGTAAGACGAGCAGTATTTATCTATCATATGGTAAAGCGTTCGCTCCCTACTTTAGCTCAATATGTCCACTTACACCCTAAGAATGAGGATATAAAAGGTGTGATAGGGATTACTACCTTGCATAAAGGTGTAGAGCATTTAGGGTTCGAAGTGTTTGGAATAAAAAATCAATATTATCGCTTGTATAAAAAACTAACTTTTACACCAATAAACCTTCTAGCAAGTACTTCCCAACATGGTGAGCCTGCTTATCTATTCATGTCTAAAAATGACTTAATCAAAAAGTATGCAACGAATAATTAAGCACTTTTCGATTGGATGGCAACGTCATGGAATGTAATTTCCGGACGACTTCCTATACGAATATTTACGCCAGTTTGACCAAGGCCTTCACTAATATAAAATGGTGAATTGTTATGCATGTGTAATCCTTTAATAATGTTGTTGCGAGCAAGTTTCCCCATCTTTACGAGGTGATATGCTTTTGGATAACAGATTTGGCCACCATGGAAATGTCCTGCGAGTAAATAATCAAAATGATAATCATTCATCTCTAGTACTACGTTTGGATCATGTGTTAGTACGATATTCATACCTTCCTGTACGTTTTGGTATGACAAAGGTAAATTGCTTCGATTCGTGCTATAGTCATCGATGCCAATAATATTAATAACTTGTCCATTGATCTCAATTGTTTCACTAGCATTCTGGAGTACATGACAATCATATTTTGTTAATAGGTTTTTAAGTGTATTTAAGTCATCATTTTTTAACACATAATCATGGTTACCTAGGACAGCATAAATTCCATGAGGTGGTTTTAACGCTTGTAACACTTCTAAATAAGCTACAAGCTTGGGCAGTGTACGCTTTCGGTCTAAAAAGTCGCCTGTTAAAGCAATCATATCAGGTTTTTCATTTTTAATTTTATTTGCTAGTTCAGTTGGCGTAATTGAGATGTTTTCTAAATGTAAGTCAGATAGTTGAAGAATTGAAAATGATGGATTTGATGGTGATGATGAAGTATTTGATTCTATTTTAATTTTAGTTATCTTAATATCTTTTGTATTTTTGTTTGCTTTATATATCAAATATCCTAAAAGGATAACGAGTATAGTGTATAAAATATACATTTTTGTATCTCCTCCCCAAAACGGATTATAACATGGTTTATTCATCGATATCATTGGTAAATGAAGGGAGTAATATTGCCTAACAGCAAGATGGAGTTGAACATCATGGAACAACAGCTAAAGCAAGATGCGTTATTTTTGCCATTTATGCAAATCCCCACAGGACACCATCATGTTGCGGATGCACTAATGGAAGATTTAATGAGTTACATGGATACTGTTCGGTGTAATAAAATTGATATTCTGTCTTATAGTTATGGCAAAATGGAAACCGTTGTTTCAAGCACTTATTTACGTTGGATAAAGAATCTTCCTAATGCATACCATTGGATTTACGATCAAATGGCGTATAAAAAAGCAGATAAAAGAAATCGTAACTATCTTTATGAACTACTATTTATTAATTTTTTTAAACGGCTTTTAAAAGAGCATGAGCCAAGAATTCTATTTTGTACACATGCATTACCATCTAATATTGCTAGCGTGTTAAAACAAAAAGGAAAATTACAGGCTACCATTGTAAATGTATACACGGATTACTTTGTAAATCGAGTATGGGGTATAGAAGGAGTTGATTATCATTTCGTCCCATCTGTTGAGGTGAAGAAATTTCTCCAAAAGCTCGGTGTCGACGAAAAACGTATTTATGTTACAGGGATACCCGTACATCGGGAATTTAACAATACAACTCAAATGAAAGAGAAGAATCCTAACGAGTTACAGGTTTTGGTAACAGGCGGAAGCTTAGGGGTTGGAGGATTAGAGAAGATATTAAGTGAACCCTCCGAAGCGATGCACTATTATGTTTTGTGTGGGAAGAATACATCACTTTACAAGCAATTAAAGGCAACGAATCGTATGGATGTAACACCAATTCCATATATCGAGCGAAAACAGGAAATGAATGCCTATTATAATCAGGTAGATGCTGTAATTACAAAGCCTGGTGGGGTAACCATCAGTGAATGTCTGATAAAGCGGAAGCCTATATTTGTATGTAATGCATTACCTGGTCAAGAAAAAATTAATGAACAACAGTTAAAGCGGTTGGGTGTTGTACAACCTGTAACGTGTGAATCGGCGAAAGACGAAATCAAAGCATTTTTCTCTGATGTGGATAAACAAAAAGGATATCATCGTACCGTGGACCATTATCATCAGCAACTCGAAAACAGGTCAATGGTCGAAATACTAGAAGAAATATTCCCTTTTGCATAGCAACTACAAATATGTAGTTGTTTTTTCTTCTGTTCAAAAACGTTGATTTCGCAAACACATAAAAGGGTAGAATGGGGATAAAGGACTTTGGATAAGAATGTCTAGGAAAGTTGCTTATTTAAATGCGTAGTAGATGTATTATGCAACATAAAAAATGTATTCAAAAATGAAGTTGATGGTGGAATACGTAATCCGTCAATGGGAAAGCAGGATTCATTTGACCACCATTGGGTCGAAATAGCGGAATCACGATCCTCATCAATGACGAAGTGGAACCTCATTCCGCTAAATGGTTGATATCATTCATTTGGAGCATGGTTTTGGTTCCTCATTCTTTTATCCACCTATATTTAGTAACATTCACACTGATTTATGACTGATAGAGGAAAGAGAATCCTCATTAACCTAGTTTTGGCGGTATTTTTGTGATTTAGCGGAACTACGATCCTCCTAAATAACGAGGTGGTTCCTCATTCCGCTAAATGGCCGATATCATTCATTTGGAGCATGGTTTTGGTTCCTCATTCCTTTATTCACCTATTTTTAGTAAAATTCACACTGATTTATGGCTCATAGAGGAATGAGGATCCTCATACACCTAGTTATTGCGGTATTTTTGTGATTTAGCGGAACCACGATCCTCATCAAAAACGAGGTGGTTCCTCATTCCTTTATATATTGGCTCAGGTAATCCGCGGAAAGCGAAGTATTCTACCGATAGCGGTTTTTACCGCTAATAGGTAAAGTAGTACCAATTTCCAACATAATGTTACGTCGCATTATATACGTTATCTGCAATAAATCATGAAAAAGAACTTTTTAATAAAGTACAAACAAAAAAATCGAATATTCGTTCGTATTTATGTTAAAATGGAATAAAATTTGGTAAACTAGTTGGTAAATGTAGGAACGGAGGAAGGTACGTGGAAAATACGTTTGAACTAGTGGCAAATTATGAGCCACGTGGAGATCAACCGAAAGCAATAAAGGAACTTGTTGAAAAAGTATTAGCTGGTCAACGACATCAAACATTGCTTGGTGCAACAGGGACAGGGAAGACGTTCACCGTCTCAAATGTCGTAAAAGAAATCAATCGACC
The DNA here is from genome assembly GCF_900111445.1 of Oceanobacillus limi. Classification (GTDB taxonomy): domain Bacteria; phylum Bacillota; class Bacilli; order Bacillales; family Amphibacillaceae; genus Ornithinibacillus; species Ornithinibacillus limi. The sequence continues at coordinate 178,510 of NZ_FOHE01000005.1, forward strand.
AACCTTAGTGATTGCTCATAATAAGACATTGGCCGGTCAGCTGTATAGCGAATTCAAAGAGTTCTTTCCAAATAACGCAGTAGAATACTTTGTAAGTTACTATGACTATTACCAACCAGAAGCTTATGTACCATCGACAGATACGTTTATCGAGAAAGATGCAAGTATTAATGATGAAATTGATAAGTTGCGACACTCTGCTACATCGGCACTATTCGAACGGAACGATGTACTGATTGTCGCAAGTGTTTCTTGTATATATGGCTTAGGTTCTCCAGAAGAATACCGTAGCCAAGTTCTTTCCCTTCGTATGGGAATGGAAAAAGACCGTGATCAATTGTTACGAGAGCTCGTAGACATTCAATATGCTCGTAACGATATGAATTTTCAGCGTGGGACATTTCGCGTGCGGGGAGATTCTGTAGAGATCATACCAGCATCAAGAGAAGAGCATTGTATTCGGGTTGAGTTTTTTGGTGATGAAATTGACCGTATACGGGAAGTGGATGCACTAACAGGAGAGGTTATTGGGGACCGAGAGCATATTGCAATTTTCCCAGCATCTCACTTCGTAACCAGAGAAGAAAAAATGAAAATAGCTATTGCAAATATCGAAAAAGAATTGGAAGAACGGGTAAAAGAACTTCGTGACGATAATAAACTTTTAGAGGCACAGCGGATCGAACAGCGAACCAATTACGATATTGAAATGATGAAAGAAATGGGATTCTGTTCAGGAATTGAAAATTATTCGAGGCATTTAACATTACGTAAGCAAGGTGCAACACCGTATACACTGCTCGATTTCTTTCCAGAAGATTATTTAGTTGTTGTAGACGAGTCTCATGTTACACTTCCACAAATACGAGGAATGTATAACGGTGACCAAGCCCGCAAACAAGTTCTAGTGGATCATGGGTTTCGCTTGCCGTCTGCTTTGGATAACCGTCCACTTAAATTTGATGAATTTGAACAAAAGACAAACCAATTAATTTATGTTTCGGCAACTCCAGGCCCATATGAAATGGAACACTCTCCGAAGATGACTGAACAAATTATTCGTCCAACTGGATTATTGGATCCGAAAGTTGATGTTCGTCCAATTGAAGGGCAAATTGATGACTTAATTGGTGAAATCAACAAACGAACAGATCGCAATGAACGTGTTCTTGTTACGACTTTAACGAAAAAGATGTCGGAGGATCTAACGGATTATCTAAAGGAACTTGGTATCAAAGTGGCTTATTTACATTCTGAAATTAAAACACTAGAACGGATTGAAGTAATTCGAGATTTAAGAGTAGGTAAGTATGACGTATTGATTGGAATAAACCTATTACGTGAAGGGTTAGATATCCCTGAGGTTTCATTAGTAGCAATCTTAGATGCAGATAAGGAAGGCTTCTTACGCTCCGAACGTTCCCTAATCCAAACAATGGGAAGAGCGGCACGTAATGAAAATGGAGAAGTCATTATGTATGCAGATAAGATTACCCGATCTATGGAAGTCGCAATAGATGAAACCACTCGCCGTCGTGAAAAACAAATGGCTTATAATGAAGAACATAATATTACACCGAAAACGATTAAAAAAGATGTTCGTGAAGTAATTCGAGCAACCATTGCAGCAGAAGATACGGAAGAATATGATTCTAAAACAAAGAGCATTGCAAAGTTAAACAAAGCAGAAAGAGAAAAAGTAATCGAAGATATGGAAAAAGAAATGCGAGAAGCTGCAAAGGCGCTTGATTTTGAAAGAGCAGCTGAGCTTCGTGATATAATTCTTGAACTTAAAGTGGAAGGATGACCTGTTCATGCCTAGTAAATCAATTATGATTCAAGGTGCGCGCGCACATAACTTAAAAGATATTGATGTAAAAATACCTAAGAATAAGCTTGTCGTATTAACAGGATTATCAGGTTCAGGGAAATCCTCTCTGGCCTTTGATACGATCTATGCAGAAGGACAACGTAGATATGTTGAGTCTCTTTCAGCTTATGCCCGGCAGTTTTTAGGTCAAATGGATAAACCAGATGTAGATGCAATTGAAGGTTTATCTCCTGCAATCTCGATTGACCAAAAAACTACGAGTAGAAATCCACGTTCGACGGTTGGTACCGTAACAGAAATATATGATTATTTACGATTACTATATGCCCGTATTGGTCGTCCAACTTGTCCAAAACACGGGGTAGAAATTAGTTCGCAAACGGTCCAGCAAATGGTTGACCGTATATTAGAGTACCCGGAACGAACAAAGCTGCAAATTCTTGCTCCTGTTGTGTCTGGTCGTAAAGGGGAGCATACTAAAACATTTGAAAAGTTGAAACAAGAAGGTTATGTACGAATCCGTGTTGATCAGGAAATGCGGGAAGTAACGGAAGAATTTGACTTGGACAAAAATAAAAAGCATTCGATCGAGGTTGTAGTTGATCGAATTGTCGTTAAAGATGGAGTAGCAGGGCGTTTAAGTGATTCTATCGAAACAGCTTTAAAGCTTGGGGAAGGCAACATTATTGTTGATGTCATTGGTGAAGAAGAGTTAATGTTTAGTGAAAATCATGCTTGTCCCATTTGTGGTTTTTCCATTAGTGAGTTAGAACCAAGATTGTTCTCCTTTAATAGTCCTTATGGTGCTTGTCCAACTTGTGATGGTTTAGGAACGAATTTGGAAGTAGATATTGATCTGGTTATACCAGATTGGGAGAAAACGTTAAATGAACATGCAATTGCTGCATGGGAGCCAATAAGTTCAAAATATTACCCACAGCTATTAAAAAGTGTTTGTGATCATTTTGGCATTGACATGGATATTCCCGTCAAAAACATCCCAAAACACCAAATGGAGAAAATTCTATTTGGAAGCGGTGAAGAAAAGATCCATTTTCATTATGTGAATGATTTTGGTAATGTTCGAGATAACATGATCAATTTTGAAGGGGTCATGAATAATATAGCTCGAAGGTATAAGGAAACATCCTCAGACTTTATTCGTGAGACATTAGAGAAATACATGGCCCAAAAGCATTGTCCTACATGTAAAGGGTACCGCTTGAAAAAGGAAGCTTTAGCAGTATTGGTAAATGGCAAGCATATTAGTATGATTACGGATTATTCCATAACGGAAGCGCAAAACTTCTTTGCTGGATTAGATCTAACTGAAAAAGAAGAGCAAATCTCTCGGTTAATTTTAAAGGAAATAAATAATCGTCTAGAATTTTTAAATAATGTAGGGCTTGATTATTTAACGATGTCTCGTGCCGCGGGAACATTGTCTGGTGGAGAAGCACAAAGGATACGATTAGCCACGCAAATTGGTTCTGCGCTAACCGGCGTGCTTTATGTCCTTGACGAACCATCTATTGGATTACATCAGCGAGATAACGATAGACTAATTCATACGTTGAAAAATATGCGAGATTTAGATAATACATTATTAGTCGTAGAGCATGATGAGGATACAATGTTAGCAGCAGATTGGCTGATTGACATCGGTCCAGGTGCAGGAGAGCATGGCGGTCAAATTGTTGCAAGTGGTACTCCAAATAGTGTCATGAAAAACAAGAAGTCGTTAACAGGACAGTATCTGTCTGGAAAAAAATACATTCCACTTCCAACTAAACGGCGAGAAACTGATGGACGTTTTATTGAAGTAGTGGGAGCATCGGAAAACAATTTAAAAGATGCTTCTGCTAAATTTCCAATTGGATTAATGACAGTAGTAACCGGAGTTTCTGGCTCAGGTAAAAGTACCCTTGTAAATGAAATACTATATAAATCGTTGGCAAAAGAGTTGAATCGTGCCAAACAGAAACCAGGAGCGCATAAAGAAATTAAAGGCTTGGATTATATTGATAAAGTAATTGATATTGACCAATCACCTATCGGTCGTACCCCTAGATCCAATCCGGCTACCTATACAGGTGTATTTGATGATGTACGGGATGTCTTTGCTCAAACAAATGAAGCAAAAGTACGAGGGTATAAGAAAGGGCGCTTTAGTTTTAACGTAAAAGGCGGGCGTTGTGAAGCTTGTCGTGGAGACGGTATTATTAAAATTGAAATGCACTTTTTACCAGATGTGTATGTGCCGTGTGAAGTATGCCATGGAAAACGATATAATAGAGAGACTTTAGAAGTGAAATATAAAGGGAAAAATATTGCAGATGTATTAGATATGAGAATTGAGGAAGCATTGGATTTCTTTGCAAATATCCCGAAAATCAAACGTAAGCTTCAAACAATTTATGATGTGGGGTTAGGCTATATTAAACTTGGTCAGCCTGCTACAACATTATCTGGTGGAGAGGCACAGCGTGTGAAGTTAGCTAGTGAATTGCATCGCCGTTCCACAGGTAAATCCTTTTATATATTGGATGAGCCGACAACAGGGCTACATGTGGACGATATCAAACGATTGCTGGGAGTATTGCAGCGATTAGTAGAAAATGGAGATTCCGTTTTAATTATTGAGCATAATTTAGATGTCATTAAAACTGCAGACCATATTATCGACCTTGGCCCTGAAGGTGGTTCAAGAGGTGGGCAAATTATTGCTACTGGTACTCCAGAAGAAATAGCTAGCGAAGACAACTCACATACTGGTAGGTATTTAAAGCCAATACTTGAGCGGGATCAAAAGCGTCTAGAAGAATCCTTACTAGAAAAAGAAAAAGTTCAAGCTAAATAACAAATCACAATGGGGTAGTAAGTCAGGAGAGCTTGCTACCCTGTTGGTATCTGCAAAGGTGTTTCTATTCGATATTCCTCTGCAAGGATTAATAATGAATAGTAGATGAATAATGTGATGTAACTTTATTTTATTGCTTAAAATTATCCTGTCCTAATGGATGTATTCGTTAGAAAGCCGCTACGGCAGAACGCTTCGCTTTCCGCGGGCACGGCCTCAGCCTCCTCACGGATAGACCACCGTTGCGGGGTCTTCGGACTCGTGCTGTTCCCGCAGGAGTCTACGCATTCTGCCTCCGCTGATGAAGTTCTTTATACCAAGTATTTAATTAGAGAAAAGTGCTATTTAAAAACTGAATGCAATAACTAGCGTAGGAAACACATGAAGACTCCAGCGGGAGAAAAGGCATCGGTGAGACCCCACAGTGCGCCAGCACGAGGAGGCTCACCAGCCACCCGCGGAAAGCGAAATGTGTTTCCGAAGCGGTGTAATAGCATCAGTACCATTGCAATTTTCGTCGCATTATATACATTAAACGCAACATAGGATGCGAGATGAACTTTTATGGAATCAAACTTTTGACGCACCATCGGTAATTCGGTAAGGTAAAATAGAGAAGAAAGTTGGGAGGAAATCTGATGAAACCAATTGAAATAGATAAAGTTCAAGAAATGCTAGAAAGCTTCATGAATAAAGAAGTATACGTCCACTTAGAAACAACAAATGGTGCTTATGCAAGCCACTTTAATGATAAAGCATATAATGTTGGTGTATACATTCGAAATACAACCGTATCATTTTCTCAGGCGAAAATCGTTGGAGATGGTAACTCGTACCGTGCCGGCTTGAAAATGGAGAAGGGTTGGATTTATGCAGAAGGTTTAACCGATTGGGAGATCTACGAAGATACCAAACTACTACTTGCAGGACATGATCGTGAAGGAAGATTAATGGTAGCCTTACAAATAAGTGAAACTCCGTTTAGTTATTAAAAACGTATGAACAACCGAAAAAAGGGAATGGTGAAATAGTATGGAAAAACATGTCGTTGTTATTTATCCACATCCAGATGATGAGTCTTTTGGTGCAGCTGGCACGATCGCAAAATTCCGTGAACAAGGTGTACCAGTAACGTATTTATGCGGTACTCTTGGGGAAATGGGAAGAAACATGGGCTCCCCGACTTTTGCAAACCGTGAGTCTTTACCAGAAATACGCAAAAAAGAATTAATCGATGCCTGCCGCGTACTAGATATGGATTTACATATGCTAGGGTATCGTGATAAGACGATCGAATTTGAGGATCGACAACAGGTTGCGAACCATTTAAAAGGATTCATAGAAGATATCGAACCTAGTTTAGTGATTACGCACTACCCAGAGCACGCGATTCACCCTGACCATAATGCATTAGGTGCTGCTGCGGTTGAAGCAGTCCGTCTTATGGACCCAACTAAAAGGCCAACAGTTTGGGCCCAAGCAATAACGAATACCCACTATGAAGACTTAGGAAAACCAGATGTTATAAATGATGTAAAAGGTATTTTTGATAAAAAAATGGAAGCTATCTTAGCCCATAAATCGCAAGCGAGTGGAATGTTAAAAACCTTTAATCAGGATGGCAACATCTCTGAAGATTTGAAAGAGGAAGCGAAGAAACGTTTAGGAAAAGAGCGTTTTTACATTTGGAAATATGAGTGAAAATAGGATAATCATATAAAGTGAGGTGAGCCGATGAAACGCCTTTATAGGTCAGAAAAGGACCGGATGCTAGGAGGAGTTTTAGCGGGGATTGCCGAGTATTTTAATATCGATCCAACCATCGTCCGATTGTTATTTGTAGTGCTATTTTTTGTTACGAATATATTTCTTCTAGTTGCCTATGTAATTGCAATATTTATCATTCCAAATGAAAGTGGGTTGCGCTAAATGCTAAAAAGAGCCTTGTTATCCATTTTTCTAAATGCAGTTGCATTAATAGCTGTGGCGCAATTATTTGATGCTTTTCATTTGGATGGTTTTGGTGCAGCATTACTTGCTAGTTTTATATTAGGCATTTTAAATGTTTTGTTAAAGCCAATCCTAATTATCTTAACACTGCCAATTACAGTAGTTTCACTTGGTTTATTTTTGTTTGTGATAAATGCGATCACATTAATGATCACACAAGCTTTAATGGGTTCTACTTTTGTAATTGAAGGGTTTGGAACTGCAATTATAGCAGCAATTGTTATTTCAATATTAAACTTATTACTCAATCAATTAATGAAAGACACGATGAAAACGTAGGCATCGGTGGTTACCCCAAAAGTTAGTTTTTTTACACTAACTTTTGGGGTTTGTACCATCGAGTCTACGTTTTTGTATATAAATCATTTTGTTGGTGAATTTTGCAATTTGTAACTAGCAACTAATATTCGTGAATATCAATAAAATACAAAACTTGTCCTTCATTATCGAAGGATAAAATTATGTATTATAAAAATTGGGGTCTGCTTGATTCCTTCCACACGATAAAATATGCTACAATGAGATACAGTTATGACCTTAATGGAGGCAATTAAAATGAAATCAACTGTCAGAACAAAGGATCTACTTGAGAATTTTAATTTAACATTAGTTGCAGGGGAAGACGGAATACATAGAGAAATTGTGACGAGTGATATTTCTCGTCCTGGAATTGAAATGACGGGTTATTTTAAATATTATCCAAAGGAACGATTACAGTTACTTGGAAAAACAGAAATGACCTATTTTTTAGATTTAAGTGATGCAGAAAAACGTGACCGTGCGGAAAAGTTATGTACCGATGTTACGCCGGGGATCGTTGTATCTCGGGGAATGGAAGTGCCAGAAATCTTAGTCGAGGCTGCCAATAAATCGGGGGTGCCAATTTTACATTCCCCACGTAAAACCACGCGTGTGATCAGTCGACTCACGAATTACTTAGAGGCTAAATTTGCCCCTTTTACTGCTATCCATGGTGTCCTTGTTGATATTTATGGTGTGGGTGTACTGATTACAGGGCAAAGTGGTGTCGGAAAAAGTGAGACGGCTTTGGAATTAGTGAAGCGTGGACATCGTCTAGTTGCAGACGACAGTGTGGAAATACGCCAGGAAGATTATGATACTTTGATTGGAAATTCACCACCTTTAATAGAACATCTTTTAGAGATCCGTGGTCTTGGCATCATTAATGTCATGACATTATTTGGGGCGGGATCTGTACGGAGCTATAAAAAGATTTCTTTAATTATTAATCTAGAGCTGTGGGACCAGAAAAAGCAATATGATCGATTAGGTTTAGATGAAGACACCATGAAAATTATGGATGTAAAGCTTCCAAAAGCAACCATTCCTGTACGACCAGGTAGAAACCTTGCCGTTATAATAGAGGTTGCAGCAATGAACTTCCGTTTAAAACGTATGGGTGTTAATGCTGCAGAAGAATTTTCCGAGCGTTTAACAACCATGATGGATCATGATAAAGATGAAATGGATTAGGATAGGGGGAATGTGTTGTGAGCTGTGATGCACCAGCACTAGATCGGGTATTTTTACAGATAGGCTCTTTACCTATTTATTGGTATGGAGTAATAATTGCTACCGGGGCATTTCTAGCACTTTGGTTAGTGACAAGAGAAGCAAATCGCTTGGGCATGAAAAAAGATATTATGGTGGATTTAGTTGTATTTGCGATTCCAATATCGATTATTTGTGCTCGAATCTATTATGTTGTATTTGAATGGGAGAATTATGCAAATGGCCCGTTATGGAGAGTTATTGCCATATGGGAAGGTGGAATAGCCATTCACGGAGCATTAATCGGAGCTGTATTAACAGCTGTTATTTTTGCACGGGTGAAGAAAGTGTCATTCTGGAAATTAGCAGATGTAGCAGCACCAGGCTTGATTTTAGGGCAGGCAATTGGACGCTGGGGTAATTTTATGAACCAGGAAGCACACGGTGGGCCAATTTCGGAGTCTACTTATAATAGCTTTCATCAATATCTACCTGATTTCATCATGAATCAAATGTGTATTGATGGTGTATTGTACCATCCTACATTTTTATACGAATCCGTTTGGAATATCTTCGTATTAATTTTATTACTAGTCCTTCGCCGCAAAAACCTATTACGTGGTGAATTGTTTATAACGTACTTAATGTCATACAGTGTAGGGCGTTTCTTTATTGAAGGAATGCGGACCGATAGCTTATATGGTGGTGGATTGAGAGCAGCTCAAGTAATTTCGATACTGATTATTGTTGCTGGGATCATCCTTATTATTTATCGCCGTAGAACAATAAAAGCACGCTATAATGATTCAGAGCCTTCCAGTAATAAGAAGGGAACTAAAAAGAATACGAAAAAGAAGAAGTAATATAGAATAACAACAAAGGTGGAGTGGGGAAATGTCAGGAATATTATTCCGGGGGCTTAAAGAAGGATTAAAAACAACATGGACATTGGGGAAAGTAATCTTTCCAATTACGTTACTAGTTACGATCCTACAGCATACCCCTGTTTTGCCGTGGATTATTGATAAAATTAGTCCGATAATGAGTTTGCTTGGCTTATCAGGGGAAGCTGCTGTTCCATTAGTACTTGGGAATGCATTAAATTTGTATGCTGGGATTGCTGCAATTGTTTCATTTGATTTTACGGTGAAGGAAGTATTCATTCTTGCGATTATGCTATCCTTTTCCCATAATTTATTTATTGAATCAGCTGTTGCTTCTAAGGTTGGAGTGAAGTGGTGGATTATTGTTGGGGTCCGTGTCGGTCTTGCTTTACTCGCAGCAGTAATCATTAATTTGATTTGGAATGGTGGAGCCGAGTTAGCACAATATGGACTCATTTCTTCTAGTGAGGTTGTATTAAACAATTGGGGAGAAATTGGACTTCAAGGCATTCAAACAGCGTTTTTAGCTGTATTGCAATTAGCCCTAATCGTTATTCCGTTAATGATCATTATGCAGTATTTACGTGAAAAAGGATGGCTGACGAAATTATCAAATAGTTTTGCTCCGTTTACAAGGGTACTTGGAATGGAAAAAAACACATCCATGACACTTGTGGCAGGCTTAACCATTGGTCTTGCTTATGGTGCTGGTTTAATGATTCAAGCAGTAAAGGAAGACGGAGTATCTAGACGAGATATGACACTGGCATTGATTTTTCTCGTATCTTGTCACGCGGTTGTTGAAGATACACTCGTATTTATTCCTTTAGGGATACCGGTTTGGCCGCTACTTATTATCCGTTTAGTAACTGCCATACTTTTAACGATGACGATTGCATTTATTTGGAGACGTGCAGATCAGCGGAAAGGGAAGGAAATCACCAGTGAACATTCATACAATACTCTTTGATTTAGATGGAACATTAATTGATACAAATGAATTAATCAACCAATCTTTTATGCACACATTTAAACATTATGGACTGGATTTTACGAAGGAAGAAATTCGTTCCTTTAACGGACCACCATTACGAGACACGTTTGAAAAAATTGATAAGACGAAGGTGGATGAGATGGTTGACGTTTACCGAGAACATAACCTATCCCACCACGAACAATACGTGAAAATATTTCCTAATGTACTAGAAACACTATCCGCATTACGTGATCAAGGAGTACAGCTTGGTATTGTAACAACTAAAATGAGAAATAGTGTGGAACTAGGTTTGAAAATAACTGGATTAGAAGGATTTTTTCAATCGATTGTAACCCTTGATGATGTTACGCACGCAAAGCCACACCCAGAACCAGTGTTCATGGGATTGAAAGAACTTGGCGGAGACCGTGAAACAACATTAATGGTAGGAGATAATTCTCATGATATTGAAGCAGGTCATCATGCTGGAGTACGTACTGCTGGTGTTGCATGGTCCCATAAGGGAAAAGAATTTTTAGAAGAATATAAACCAACATATATGTTAGAAGACATGCGCGATTTATTGCAATTAGTAAAGTGATTATTTAAGTAACACTCGTTTGGTAAATGGGTAGGAGTGGAATAGATGCGTAAAACAGAGCGATTTCAGGTGGAATCAGCTAATTCATTATGGCATATCTATAAGACGGTCTCCTTTTGGAAAGTAGTAAAAAACTTTATTATTATTCAACTTGCACGATATACGCCTTTTTTGCCAATTAAAAATTGGTTGTATCGAACTTTTCTTCGGATGAAGGTAGGCAAAGAGACTTCTTTTGCATTGATGGTAATGCCGGATACGATGTTTCCAGAAAAAATAACAGTTGGAACGAATAGTGTTATTGGCTATAATACAACGATTTTGGCTCATGAATATTTAATCAAGGAATACCGAATTGGGGAGGTTGTTATTGGAGATGAAGTATTAATTGGTGCCAATACAACCATACTGCCAGGGGTTACAATTGGAGATGGAGCAGTTGTTTCTGCAGCAACACTTGTTCATAAAGATGTTCCAGCAGGAGCGTTTGTTGGAGGAAATCCAATGAAAGTGATTTATACAAAAGAGGAAATGGAAAACCGAATGAATAAAGGTGATATTTAATAGGTAGGTGCATCCAATGATTCCAACAGGTATCATACCTGCAATTCGTAATATGAAGGATTTTGATGAAGTATTAGAAACATCGCATAAGGCGATTGTACTGCTCGAAACGCGACTAGCTCAATTAAAGGACATGGTAGCCTATGCCAAGCGCAAGAATAAAAAAGTATTTCTCCATTTTGACCTAATTCAAGGGTTAAAAGCTGATGATTACGGTATGGAATTTCTTATACGTGAGGTTAAACCAGATGGAATACTTTCTACACGAGGGAAGGTAATCGGTTTAGCAAAAAAACATAATCTGTTAGCAATTCAACGTTTGTTCTTGCTAGACAGTAGTGCACTAGATAATAATTTAACGCTCATTCGAAAATCCAAGCCAGACTGTATTGAAGTGTTACCAGGGATTATCCCACGAATGATTGAAAAAGTTCATCAAGACTCTGGTTTACCCATCATAGCAGGTGGGTTAATCAAAGAAGAAACCGATGTAACAGCTGCCCTTGAAGCGGGAGCTGTTGCAATCACAACCTCAGATAAAACACTATGGTAATAAATGCAACCTCCATCTACCTAGGATGGGGGTTTTAAAGTAACCCGTCTTGAATGTTGCAGATAATGGATATAATGCGACGTAACTTTTGATTTCACCTAATGGAAATATTGTTAGATAGCCGCTACGGCAGAACGCTTCGCTTTCCGCGGATTGCCTGAGCCTATATATAAAGGAATGAGGAACCACCTCGTCATTGATGAGGATCGTGGTTCCGTTAAAAGACAAAAACACAACCTAAACAAGGAGTATGATGATCCTCATTACGCTATTAGTCATAAATCAGTGAAAATTACACTGGAAAATGGTGAATAAAGGAATGAGGAACCAAAACCATGCTCAAAGGACTTATTTCGACCATTTAACGGAATGAGGAACCACCTCGTTTTTGATGAGGATCGTGGTTCCGTTAAATGACAAAAACACAACCTAAACAAGGAGTATGATGATCCTCATTCCGCTATTAGTCATAAATCAGTGAAAATTACACTGGAAAATGGTGAATAAAGGAATGAGGAACCAAAACCATGCTCCAGACGACTTATTTCTACCATTTAACGGAATGAGGAACCACCTCGTCATTGATGAGGATCGTGGTTCCGTTAAATGACAAAAACACAGCCCAAACAAGGAGTATGATGATCCTCATTCCGCTATTAGTCATAAATCAGTGAAAATTACACTGGAAAATGGTGAATAAAGGAATGAGGAACCAAAACCATGCTCAAAGGACTTATTTCGACCATTTAACGGAATGAGGATCCACCTCGTCATCGCTGAAGATCGTTCTTCCGCTATTTGGATCCAATGACGGTTAGATGAATCCTACTTCCCCCATTTGCGGATTAAGTATTCCACCATCAGCTTCATTTATGAATACATTTTTTATGTCGCATCATACATCTCTTACCAACTATGGTTACATCATAGTAAAATATCTTAAGCAGGGAAAGTTTGGTGTGATCAAGAATATATATAGTAGAAATAGATTGAATGAGAATGAGGAGGATAGGTATGCAAGAGAAATTTATATTGGCGATTGACCAGGGAACAACTAGCTCGCGAGCAATTATTATGAATCACGAAGGTGAAATTGTCGGCTCGTCCCAACAGGAGTTTGAACAACACTTCCCACATCCCGGCTGGGTGGAACATGATGCAAATGAAATATGGACTTCTGTTTTGGCTTGTATTGCTAATGTTTTACGTACAAGTGACGTAGCACCTGAACAAATCGCTGGAATTGGAATTACAAATCAGCGCGAAACAACGGTAGTATGGGATCGGCATACCGGCAAACCAATCTACAGGGCAATTGTTTGGCAATCAAGACAAACTACTGAAATCTGTGAAGAATTAAAGCGTACCGGGCATGAAGATAAGATAAAGAAGAAAACCGGTTTGTTAATAGACCCTTATTTTTCAGGGACGAAGGTGAAATGGATTCTTGAACATGTGGAAGGTGCCAAGGAAAAAGCTGAAAATGGGGATTTACTATTTGGTACGATTGATTCGTGGCTCGTGTATAAATTAACTGGCGGTAAAGAGCATGTTACCGATTATTCCAATGCTTCTCGAACATTACTCTATAATATATATGACTTACAATGGGATGAGGAACTTCTGAATATTTTTGAGGTCCCGAAAAGTATGTTGCCAGAGGTGAAACAGTCCTCAGAAGTTTACGGTCACACGGTTGATTATCATTTCTTTGGGGAGGAAATACCAATAGCAGGAATTGCTGGGGATCAACAAGCAGCTCTATTTGGGCAGGCCTGCTATGAGGAAGGAATGGCAAAAAATACATATGGTACCGGATGCTTCTTATTAATGAATACGGGCGAAAATCCTGCTCATTCCGAGCACGGTTTACTAACAACCTTAGCATGGGGTGTCGATGGGAAGGTAGAGTATGCCTTGGAGGGAAGTATATTTGTGGCTGGTTCTGCCGTACAATGGCTTCGTGATGGGTTGCGATTGATCGATGAATCTCCAGAAAGTGAAGGACTGGCTAAGTTGGTTGATTCAACAGATGGGGTATATGTTGTACCTGCTTTTGTTGGATTAGGAACTCCATACTGGGATAGTGAAGTTCGTGGTGCTGTTTTTGGATTGACCCGTGGTACCTCTAAAGAACATTTTGTACGGGCGACGTTAGAGTCATTGGCTTATCAAACTCGTGATGTTGTCGAGGCAATGATTTCAGATTCGAATATTGAGTTAAAAAAATTACGCGTTGATGGAGGCGCAGTCAAAAATGACTTCCTGATGCAATTTCAAAGTGATGTATTAGGCACAGCCGTAGAGCGTCCAGTTGTTAATGAGACGACGGCACTAGGTGCAGCGTATTTGGCAGGCTTGGCTGTTGGATACTGGGGGAGTAAAGAAGAGATCGCAAAGCAATGGAAGATTGATAAAACATACGAATATAAGATGCCTGAGGAAGAAAAGGAACGGCTATATAATGGATGGAAAAAAGCTGTTTCGGCTGCGCAGACATTTAAATAAAGAAACAAAAGCATTGAGAACCTCGGTAGAATGTGATAAAGTAAAATTAAGTTAATAGAAAGCATGGAGAATTGGAGAACCGCAAAACAGCTAATGTTAAGAATAGCATTAGTTAGTTTTGCGGTTTTTTTATTAGGTAAAGTGACCTTTTCAAGGGTAAAGTACCTAGTGACCAGTTCTATCACAACGTTATTTACTTGGGAGTGGATAGCATGAACGAATTTTCTAGTTTGAAACGGGAGCAAATGATTTCTCAACTAAAGGAGGTAACCTTGGATTTACTCGTGATCGGTGGAGGAATTACTGGAGCAGGAATATCTCTGGATGCTGTAACACGGGGGCTAAAAACAGCAGTAGTTGAAATGCAAGACTTTGCTGCCGGTACATCGAGTAGATCAACGAAATTAGTGCATGGTGGGCTACGATATTTGAAACAATTGGATGTGAAAGTAGTTGCGGAGGTTGGAAAAGAACGTGCCATTGTTTATGAAAATGGTCCGCATGTAACAACTCCAGAATGGATGATGCTCCCTTTTCATGAAGGAGGGACTTTTGGGCCTTTTACAACAAATATCGGATTACGTGTTTATGACTTCTTAGCAGGAGTTAAGAAAACGGAGCGAAGAAAAATGTTCTCTGCAGACCAGGCTTTCCAAAGGGAACCCTTGATCAAGCATGTTGGTTTGAAAGGTGCTGGATATTATGTTGAATATAAAACAGACGATGCACGGCTAACAATAGAGGTTATTAAAAAAGCTGTAGAAAAAGGAGCATTTGCGTTAAATTATACGAAAGTAATTGAATTTATTTACAACAAGGAAGGTAAAGTAATTGGTGCTGTAATCGAGGACCAATTATCAAAGGAAAAATATAAAGTTTATGCGAGAAAGATAATCAATGCAGCAGGTCCTTGGGTAGATGAATTACGCGACAAGGATGGATCGAAACAGGGCAAACATTTGCTGTTAACAAAAGGAGTTCATTTGGTCTTTTCAAAAGAAGTTTTTCCTTTACAACAGGCGATTTATTTCGATACTCCTGATGGACGTATGGTATTTGCGATACCGCGTGATGGGAAGACATATGTCGGGACAACGGATACTCCTTATCATGGAGACATCGCCCATCCAACAATGAATGTAGAAGATAGGGACTACATCATAGAAGCTATTCATTATATGTTTCCTTCATTAACCATTACTGCAGATGATGTGGAATCCAGTTGGGCTGGCTTACGACCATTAATTGCTGAAGAAGGTAAAGGTCCAAGTGAAATCTCTCGCAAGGATGAAGTGTTTGTTTCTGATTCTGGTCTAATAACAATGGCAGGAGGAAAACTAACAGGCTATCGGAAAATGGCGGAACAGGCAGTAAATACGGTTGTTCGTCAGCTGAAAAAAGAGGACGGAATCCTTTTTTCAAAATCAGAGACAGAAAAGTTGCCTATTTCTGGTGGAGATGTAGGTGGCTCGATTGGTTTTAAACAATACAAACAAGAAAAAGTGAGCGAAGGAATTACTCTTGGATTACATGAAGCAGATGCAAAAAAACTTGTACAGCGCTATGGATCTAATGTAGAGAAGGTATACGAAATATTCCAGGATAAAATAGAAAAGAACGATCAGCCAATAACGGATTCACTTATATTCGCGGAGTTGGATTACGCAATACGATATGAACTCGCATACAAACCAGTAGATTTTTTTGTACGACGCACAGGTTCGTTATTCTTTTCCATTGATTGGGTTAAAAAGTATAAAGAGCCGGTCATGGAATATATGAAAGGAGTACTGAATTGGGATACGGAGGAAAAAGATACTTATAAAAGAGAGTTAGAGCAGTTATTAAGAGAGGCAGTTACCCCAGTTAAATAATGGTTAAGATGCTTCCACTCACGTACCGAGGGTGGAAGCTTTTTCGTTACGGGGGTCGAACAAAATAATTGAACAGGTATAGTTATTTAAAGAACAACTAGGAACATTATCTATTAAAATATAATAGAAAATATCACTATATTATTCTACTATTAATTGTGGTATACTTTGTTCGATATGTTAAATAGTAGGGGGATATGTATGCAAGACGTGAAGAACAGTGTAGAAGGACAGAAACGAAACAATCTTATCCCTTTTATCCCTGATGGTGATTTTTATTTCACAAAAGGTGTGGAAGCCTTCCGTAAGAAGAAGTTTGAGGTTGCGTTAAAATGGATGAATAAGGCAGTTGAAGCTGTACCGAAAGACCCTTTATATCAGTGTCAAATGTCGATAATATATACCGAAATTGGTTCTTATCATAAAGCAAATCAAATCTTGACAGATGTATTACAAACAAGTGGAAATCAATATGTTGATTGTTATTATTTATTAGCAAATAATTATGCGCATTTAGGCTTGCTAAATGATGCCAGGAAGTATGCAAAGTCATACTTGGACTTAGAGCCTAATGGTGATTTTAGTGAAGAAGCGAAAAGCTTAATTGAATTAATGGAGTTTGAAGACGATGATGAAGAGGAAGACTTTGGTCCGCCACTAGAGGATGAAGACGAGCTCTTAATTTATCAGGAAACTGCATTTTATCATTTAGAGCATAAAGAATGGGAAAAAGCATTACTTGTATTAGAAGAGATGCAAACCTTATTCCCAGAGCATAAAACGATAAAACACGAATATGCACATGCGTTATTTTTTGATGGTGAAAAAGAAGAGGCTATAAAAATGGAAGAAGATAACATCCAAGAAGATCCGTTTAATCTGTATAGCCACACAAACTTAGCGACTTTTTATTATGAAACAAACCAAGAAGCGTATCAATTGCATATACGTGCGTTACTTAATGTATATCCAATACACGAACAGCAAAAGTTAAGAATAGCAACAACGTTAGCTAGGACAGGCTATTTTGAAGAAGCTTATACACGTTTCCGAATGCTATCCAAAGCTGTTGTAAAGAGCCATATTTCTTATTATCGCTGGTATAGTTTAGCGGCTTTCCAACTTGGCGAAATAGACAAAGCGAATTCGATATGGCAGGAGGGGGGCAGGAAGCATCCGGTGTTAGCTCATGAATCTGCCCCTTGGATGGAGTGAGCAAAAAGGTAGACGAATAAGTTCGAATTTACTACCCTAGTAGTAGTAAGACAGAGATTAAAAAGAGGTGTGAATCATGTCCGAAGAGAAAATGTATGATGTGATTATTGCTGGTGCAGGTCCAGCAGGGATGACTGCAGCTGTTTATACATCACGGGCAAACTTAGATACGTTAATGATTGAGCGTGGAATTCCAGGTGGACAAATGGCCAATACAGAAGATGTGGAGAACTATCCTGGTTTTGATCATATATTAGGGCCAGACCTATCGAATAAAATGTTTGACCATGCGAAAAAATTTGGTGCTGAATATGCCTATGGCGATATTAAAGAAGTGATCGATCATGGTGATTATAAAACGGTAGTTGCTGGGAATAAAGAGTATAATACGAGAGCATTAATCATTGCTACAGGAGCGCAATATAAGAAATTAGGAATCCCTGGTGAAGAAGAGCTAGGAGGACGTGGTGTATCATATTGTGCTGTTTGTGACGGTGCATTCTTTAAAGAGAAGGAATTAGTTGTTATCGGTGGAGGTGACTCTGCTGTTGAGGAGGGCGTATATCTTACTCGCTTTGCGGATAAAGTAACAATTGTGCACCGTCGTGATGAATTACGTGCTCAAAAAATCCTACAGGATCGTGCATTTGATAATGAAAAAATTGACTTCATCTGGGATACGGTTGTAGAAACGATTAATGGACCAGATGGAAAAGTTAGCAGTGTAACGCTGAAAAATACGAAGACAGGTGAAGAAAAAGAATTCTCTGCTGATGGCGTATTCGTTTATATTGGAATGGTACCATTGAGTGAACCATTTAAATCACTTGGTATTACGAATGATGAGGGGTATATTCCAACAAACGAGCATATGGAAACCAACATTCCAGGAGTATATGCAGCAGGAGATATTCGTGAAAAAACACTTCGACAAATCGTGACAGCTACTGGTGATGGAAGTATTGCTGCAGAAGCGGCACAAAAATATATTGAAGAGTTAACAGAAAAACTGAACGCAACAAAATCATAAACTTTTTGATAAAGTAAATACTTTTTAACCTCACTGTAACACGCACGAAATATATATGGGGTACAATAAGAATAACTAATTGACCCCCTTTTTAATAAATAGATTAGGATTTTGCACAGATGGATTCCATCTGTGCCCTTTTTTTGCACTGTGAGCCTTTTAATCTTGTCCATTTTTGTCGGATTAGGATATAACTGGCAAGCCAACATACCCTAATTCTAAACCATCTATTAGTAACAATAGGAATCCTTTCCTTTTCTGTATAAATGCAACTTTTGTTTTCTTTCCAAAGGCTTGGCGAAATGTCAGGTTTTCTAATATAATAGAAATAGTGTTTAAAATTGAATGTTCATGAAAGAAGTGTTTGTCATGCAACGAGTAACAAACTGCATTGTTATTGAAAATAATCATATATTATTATTAAAAAAACCTCGACGTGGATGGTACGCAATACCCGGTGGAAAAATGGAGCCAGGTGAAACGATTCAAGAGTCCGTTGTTCGAGAGTATTGGGAAGAAACGGCTTTAACACTTGAAAATCCAAAGTTGTCTGGTGTATTTACTTTTTCCATGTACGATAACGATCAATTAGAAACCGAATGGATGATGTTTACATTTAAAGCAACATCCTACCAAGGAGAGTTAACGGAACACTGTGACGAAGGAGAGCTGGAATGGGTACCAATTGATCATATTCATTCCCTGCCAATGGCAGAAGGTGACCATAAAATTTATGAGTATATTTTATCTGCTTCATCACCCGTTTCTGGAGCTTTTTCCTATACCAATGAATTTGAGCTAATTGATTGTCGTATGAACGATGAAGTGTAAATTTTTGAGAGAGAGGGGCGGGAGCAAATGACAGGAAAAGATCAAGAAACAAAACTAGTGATTATAACAGGAATGTCTGGTGCAGGTAAGACCGTCGCAATTCAAAGCTTTGAAGACCTAGGATATTACTGTGTAGATAATTTACCGCCAACGTTATTGCCAAAATTCTTGGAACTAATGCGTGATTCAACGAATAACATACACAAAGTTGCTTTAGTTATGGATTTACGTGGACGGGAATTTTTTGATTCCTTGTTTGAAGCCCTTGATATTCTCGGTGATGAAGGTTGGCTAGAAGAGCATATCTTATTTTTAGATGCGAAAGATGAGAAACTAGTTAGCCGGTACAAGGAGACGAGAAGATCTCATCCATTAGCTGTTGACGATCTACCTCTAAATGGAATAAAGCAAGAACGAAAGCTTTTAGATGAATTACGTGGAAGAGCGCAACGAATTATTGATACGACAAATCTTAAGCCCCGTGAATTACGAGAGAAAATTATTAATGCCTATACTGATGAAGATAAAGAAGAGATTTTCTCTGTTCATTTTGTTTCATTTGGATTTAAATACGGCCTGCCGATTGATGCGGATTTAGTATTCGATGTGCGGTTTTTACCAAATCCTCATTATGTAGCAAACCTACAACCACTAACTGGTTTGAATCCGGATGTATCTTCCTATGTTTTCAAATGGTCCGATACACAAAAATTCCAAGAAAAAGTAATGGATCTTATGCAATTTATGCTTCCACAATACAAAAAAGAGGGGAAATCTCAGCTTGTTGTTGCGATTGGATGTACCGGTGGGCAACATAGATCGGTTGCGCTAGCGGAATACTTTTCGAAAAATTTAGCGACCCATTATATTACACATGTTAGTCATCGCGATATTGATAAAAGAAAGGGTCATTAAATATGATGAATAATAGAGAACCGCGTATTGTAGTCATCGGTGGAGGAACCGGTATGCCCGTTTTATTGCGCGGTTTAAAAAATTTACCTATCGAGCTTACTGCATTAGTGACAGTAGCAGATGATGGGGGAAGCACCGGAAGAATTCGTAATGAGATGGCAATCCCTGCTCCAGGTGATATTCGTAATGTGATTGCTGCTCTTTCTGAAGTTGAACCGATGCTTATTCAATTGTTTCAGCACCGTTTTTCTATAGGGAATGACCTATCTGGACACTCGATGGGAAACCTATTACTAGCTGCAATGACCTCAATTACAGGAGACTTTTATACAGGAATTAAAGAAATTTCGCGGGTTCTAAATGTTAAAGGAGATATTATCCCAATATCCAATGAAAATATGACGCTCCATGCAGAAATGCAAGATGGAACGGTCGTAGCAGGTGAATCCAATATTCCGCTTGTAAATAAACGGATAAAACGAGTTTTTCTAAATCCTGAAGATGTTCAACCATTGCCAAATGCTGTGAAAGCAATTGAGGAAGCAGATTTGGTTGTCATATCTCCTGGGAGCTTATTTACTAGTATTATGCCAAACCTAATTATCCCACAAATTGATTCTGCAATTCGCCAAGCTAAGTCTAAGGTGGTTTACGTATGTAACGTTATGACTCAGTATGGAGAAACAACAGGTTTTTCAGCTGCAGATCATGTACAAGCGATTTTTGATCATGTTGGGGATGGTAGTGTTGGTTCTATCGTAGTGCATAATGAACCAATTGATCTCTCCATTCGAGAAGTTTATGCGGAAGAGAATGCGGAGCCAGTGGTTTATGATACGGAGAGGTTGTTATCCATGGGGTTAAAGATTATTGAGGGAGATATTATTGATCATAATAGATCCATGTTACGACATGATACCAATAAAATTGCGAAATTATTATATTCGTTAATTTAAACTATCCGGTTAGGTAAAGGGGGAGAGATCATGTCCTTTGCTTCAGAAATTAAAAAGGAATTGACTGCCATTGAAGTGGATTCCTGTTGTTCGCATGCAGAACTTGCTGCACTTATTCGCATGAATGGGACGATTTCATTAGGTTCACAGCAAAAGTACATACTTGATGTACAAACGGAAAATGCAGCGATTGCTAGGCGAATTTATATATTAGTAAAAGAAAATTATCCATATCCAGTAGAATTGTTAGTTCGTAAAAAAATGAAATTGAAGAAAAATAATGTATATATCGTACGGTTGAAGAATAATGTAGAAGAGATCCTTTCTGATTTAGATATTTTACAAGGGTCGTATACATTTGTTCGAACAATTTCGGAAAAGTATTTGAAAAAAGACTGCTGTAACCGATCGTATCTACGAGGAGCATTTTTAGCAGGTGGATCCATCAATAATCCGGAGACGTCTTCTTACCATTTGGAGATCTTTAATATTCATGAGGAGCATAATGATGCCCTTTGTGATTTATTAAATTCTTTTAACCTCCATGCTCGTAAATTGGAGCGGAAAAAAGGATTCATTGTTTATATGAAAGAAGCAGAAAAAATTACCGAGTTTTTAAGTATTATAGGCGCTAATAAAGCCTTGTTTAAGTTTGAAGATGTCCGTATTGTTCGAGATATGCGCAACTCGGTGAATCGTCTCGTTAATTGTGAAACGGCTAACCTGAATAAAACGATTGGAGCAGCATTTCGTCAAATCGAAAATATTCGTTTTATTGAAAGAACAGTTGGTCTAGAGGCATTACCAGAAAAGCTTCAAGAGATAGCTGCCTTACGCGTGAAACATGAGGATGTTTCATTAAAGGAATTAGGTGAGTTGGTTTCTAGTGGCAAGATATCAAAGTCAGGTGTAAATCATCGGCTTAAAAAAATTGATGAATTTGCTGAGAAAATTAAACAGGGTGAAGCAAATTTAAGCTAAGTGGAAAATTTTGTTTTCATGGATATTGAATCATGATATAATAACGATAATTTAGCAGATTGAATATTTATACATTTTACTTACGACCATAGTAGATTTTTAGAAAGTCATTGCATTTTTCTTAGATAAACTGCTATAAAGGCATTCGTCTATAAGCTTGGACGAATGTCTGTTTTTAAACAGCTTATGGGAACGCTTACTAAAAGAGGGGATGAGGAATTTGGTTGAGAGGAATGTGAAGGTTACGTTGAAAACAGGTTTACAGGCAAGACCAGCTGCGCAATTTGTTCAAGAGGCAAATCGGTATGCAGCGAATGTGTTTTTGGAAAAGGATGAACGGAAGGTAAATGCTAAAAGTATTATGGGGATAATGAGTTTAGCTATAGCAACTGGAGAGTCTATTACGTTAGTTGCGGACGGTTCCGATGAAGAAGAAGCACTTGATCAATTGGTATCATTCGTACAAGGGAATTAATTGAATATGATTTTGTGAAAGAAATAACAATAGGATCAAAATGTGTATGGACGGATGAAAGGATAAAAATTAACTCAAGCATGTGAAGTCTTAATGATTTTACATGTTTTTTGTTGGTGTTTTGTATATCTGAAATTTCCTATATTTCCTAAATAAAACAAAAGAATCAAGCGTCAAGTTAAGAACTGACGCTTGATTCTATTAGGTACGCGCCCAGAGGGATTCGAACCCCCGACAAACCTGGTACCGGAAACCAGTGCTCTATCCAGCTGAGCTATGGGCGCATGTTATGAATAAAATGGACACATACGCTATTATAACGTTTTCGAACTCTATAAACAAGTATTTTCTTATGACTAGGTTTATTTTCCAATTGGTACGGGTATGATGGGGAGTGTAATGCGAAATGGCGAGGCATTATACATATAGAAATTTGTCAAACGTTTTTGTTTGACCTTCATTGACCTTTTAGTTATGATAAAAATAGATCCAAAAATAAATGGATGAACGTATGATTAAGGAGGAAGTAATAATGAATTTAATACCTACAGTTATTGAACAGACAAACCGCGGAGAACGTGCCTATGATATTTACTCAAGATTATTAAAAGACCGAATTATTATGCTAGGAAGTGCAATAGATGATAATGTAGCAAACTCTATTGTTGCACAATTACTTTTCCTAGAAGCTGAAGATCCAGAGAAAGATATTTCACTATACATCAATTCACCGGGTGGATCCATCACAGCTGGAATGGCTATTTATGATACCATGCAGTTTATTAAAGCAGATGTATCTACAATCTGTACAGGTATGGCGGCATCTATGGGTGCATTCCTATTAGCAGCAGGTGAAAAAGGCAAACGTTTCGCACTACCAAATAGTGAAGTGATGATTCACCAACCATTAGGTGGTACTCAAGGTCAAGCTACAGATATTGAAATTCATGCGAAACGTATTGTTGAGATGAAGCGTAAAATGAACGAGATTCTTTCTCAACGTACAGGCCAACCTATTGAAGTAATCGAAGCTGATACAGAGCGTGATAATTTCATGACTGCAGATAAAGCTGTAGACTATGGCTTGATCGACCGTATTTTAGAACGTAAAGCTGATAAATAAATATTACTTGTTAGGCTAAAGATTCGTCGGTATATATACTATACCGACGAATTTTATTTTGCTCAATTATAAGTTTGTTAGTGGATGCTTAAACTACTTTTTTAGGTCTCATCTTTTCATTGAAGTATAAAGTTACTTTTCTCGTTAATATACCACTTTAACTCCTATTTTCATTGCTCTAAACCTTCTTATTTAATTGAGGCATTACATAGCTTATACCCGTAAATCGATCACTTATTCAGCCTGATAATCCTCATTAATTGAATACGATAAATAATCCCCTTCCTTATTCCATTCTACAAACACTTCCGCAGTTGAACCTCCGCTATTAGCTACGATAAAGCTAGGATTGCCATGCTCTCCAGCTTCTTTTAATTGCGTTTCAAATTCTTCACGTATATCTTCTCCTAACAACGTGTTTAGCATATTTATTACTTGTTCCTGATCTAGATTATCCATTTATTCGTCTCCTTCTTATTATATCGTTCTCTAATCATCTATTTTACTTCATCGTGTTAAGAACTATTCTCCTTGTATTTACGAAGAGTATCCTTTTTCGTATAATTAAACTAGGGACTTTTTACCTGAGGTGTTGAAATGAAGCAGAAAATTGTGCACGAACAATTATTACAGCAAAAAATGAATAAATCTCTTATTCAGGCTATTAATGTACTGCAATTTTCTAGCACAGAATTGCTGGAATATATTCAACAAGTTACAAAGGATAATCCATTAATAGAAGAAGTAAGCTATGATTATGAGTTAGCAGAGTATAGAAGCAATAATTCTGCCAGTACGCCTTTTGAGGACTTGAATGAGCGAACGTTATCCATGTCAGATCAATTAAAAGAACAATTATATACGATCAACATAAACCCAGAATATAAACCGATTGTTAACTTTGGGATCGATTCGCTTGATGACTCTGGGTATCTAGATATAACTTTAGATGAATGGGCAACTCAGTGTGAAACAAGCCTAGATAAGGTTGAACAAGCGCTAACGTATATTCAATCATTAGACCCTACAGGTATTGGTGCTCGCTCATTAAGGGAATGTATTATATTACAATTGAAACAGATGAATCTTTTTCAGTTTTATATGGAGGATTTATTAGATAATAAATTAGCATGGGTTGCAGAGGAAAATTTGGATGCGATCGCTAATGAGTATCAAATTACGAGAGCCGATGCTCGAAAAGCAATTCAAGCGATACAGGGCTGTCACCCCAAGCCAGGTACTCTGTTAGTGGAGAAAAAATCCGAATTTATCATACCAGAAGCGGTTGTTCGAAAGGAAGCCGGGGAATGGAGGATTTCTTTCTATTCATGGAGTAATCCAACCATAACAATGGATGAGACATATAAAGATGTGCATGACGTAGGTCAAGAAGCCGAATCGTATTTAAAAGAAAAGTATAATCAGGTGGATTGGTTGCAATATGTTTTAACCTATCGAAAAAATACATTGGAACGAGTCATATATAAAATAGTAGAAAAACAAGCAAGTTTTTTTGAGCATGGGTACTTTATGTTACAACCATTTACCCTACAAAAAATAGCAGATGAGCTCGGTGTCCATGTCTCTACTGTCAGTCGTGCAATACGAGGCAAATACGTTCAAACAAACTATGGCGTTCTACCGTTGAAATTCTTTTTACAACCAGGCATCAAACAACGCGATGGGAAGTTTGTTGCAGCATTCACGATAAAAAAAGTCATCACCGAGTTGGTTGAATTCGAAGACAAACATAATCCTTTATCAGATGAAGTAATCCGAATGAAGATAGATAATGAATTTGGGATTAAAATTGCTCGTAGAACTGTCATGAAATATCGGGAGCAATTAGGAATTCCATCATCGATGAAACGAAAAGTTGGAGGGAATTAAAATGTTAAAGGTAATTTTCTATACAAAAGAAATTTGTTCATTATGTGATGATGCCATGGCTTTATTGCATATGCTGCAGAATGATTATGAATTTGAAATTGAGGAGCGAGATATTTATACAAATGATAAGTGGTTGGAGGAATATCAACTTCTAATCCCTTATGTCCAAATTAAAGATATAGGTATTGATTGTGAGCATATGGATATGGAAGTATTGGAGCAAGCAATCAAGGAAAAATCGTAATATAAATTCGTTCTTTTTTATTGTTTATTTTTCACGTTATGCTATAATGAACGTGTAATAAAAAATTCGTCGATTTTTATTACGTATTTTTTTCTCATATGCGGGACATAATAACACCACACGGGACTATAAAAGACCAACTGGATGAAATGGAGTATCTTTCATGAGAAGCCTAATAGACTTACAAAAAAAACTATACCCAGATTTGTTGGATGTTATGCAACAACGTTATTCCGTTCTGCACAGCGTAGACCTCTTTCAACCGATCGGAAGAAGAGGACTTGCGGAACATACGAATTTAACGGAGCGAATTGTCCGTAGTGAGATTGACTTTTTACATAAGCAGGGACTCATCCATATCACTTCTAAAGGAATGCATAGTACAAAAGAGGGTAAAATACTCCTTGATCAATTAGCTAGTTTTATGAGTGAAGTGATGGGATTAAGTGTTTTAGAGAAACAAATTCGGGAAAAATTACATATAGACAATGTAATTATTGTTCCTGGAGATAGTGATCAACAGGATTGGGTCAAACAGGAAATGGGAAAGGCTTGTGTAGCATACCTAAAGAACGTTGTTCAATCTGATTTCACAATTGCTGTTACTGGTGGTACAACAATGGCTGCTGTAGCAGAAGTAATGAAGCCATTAGAAAAGGATGGCAGTTATCTATTTGTACCCGCCCGCGGTGGAATTGGGGAGAAAGTGGAAAATCAAGCCAACACGATTGTTTCCGAGATGGCACGTAAAACAAACGGAGAATACCGTTTATTATATGTACCAGATCCACTAAGTGAATCCACTTATCAAACGATCATAAATGAACCGTCCATCAATGAAATTTTGCAACAAATAAAGGGTGCAAATATCGTCATGCATGGAATTGGAGATGCATTAAAAATGGCGGAAAGAAGAAAAACGTCTGACAAAATTTTGAGTGAATTAACCTCACAAAATGCGGTTAGTGAAGCATTCGGTTATTATTTTGATGGAGATGGGAATATTGTTCATAAGGTGCGAACAGTTGGTATTCAATTAGAAGATTTGGTAAATATTAACCATGTAGTCACGATTGCTGGTGGGACATCCAAAGGACAGGCGATTGCTTCTTACTTTAAGCAAGGGAAAACAAATGTATTAGTCACAGATGAAGCAGCGGCAAAGCAGCTATTAAGGGAATATTCCCTTTAATATAGATATTTTCAATAAATTTTAGGAGGAATATAACATGGCAGTAAAAGTAGGTATTAATGGATTTGGCCGTATTGGACGTAATGTATTTCGTCAAGCGCTTAAAAATAATGAGGTAGAAGTTGTAGCTGTTAATGATTTAACAGATGCGAACATGCTAGCACACTTATTAAAATATGATTCCGTACATGGTGTATTGGAAGAAGAAGTAACTGTAAATGGTTCTAACCTAGTTGTTGGAGGAAAAGAAATTAAAGTAATGGCAGAGCGTGACCCAGCTAATCTTGGATGGGGCGATCTAGGAGTAGAAGTTGTAATCGAGTCTACTGGACGTTTTGTAGATCGTGATTCTTCTCAAAAACACATCGATGCTGGTGCGAAAAAAGTTATTATTTCAGCTCCTGCTAAGAACGAAGATATTACCGTTGTAATGGGTGTTAACCATGAGGATTACGATGCAAGCAAACACGATATCGTTTCAAATGCTTCTTGTACAACAAACTGCTTAGCACCATTTGCGAAAGTACTTAACGATAACTTTGGTATTAAGCGTGGGTTAATGACAACGATCCATGCATACACAAACGATCAGCAAATTCTTGATTTACCACATAAAGATTATCGTCGTGCTCGTGCAGCTGCAGAGAACATCATTCCGACAACTACTGGTGCTGCAAAAGCAGTTTCTCTTGTATTACCTGAACTTGAAGGTAAATTAAACGGAATGGCTGCTCGTGTACCAGTTCCAGACGGTTCACTAGTTGACTTAGTTGCAGAGCTTGATAAAGATGTATCTGTTGAAGAAGTAAACCAAGCATTCAAAACTGCTGCAGAAGGCGATTTAAAAGGTGTTCTTGAATACAGTGAAGCACCATTAGTATCTAGAGATATTGTTGGAAATCCACATTCTTCTATTTTAGATGGTCTTTCTACTATGCTTTTAGAAGGTAATATGGTTAAAGTTGTTTCTTGGTACGACAACGAAATGGGTTACTCCACTCGTTGTGTTGACCTAGCTGCATACATGGCAAAACAAGGACTATAAGTCGTAGTCAGTTGAAGGAGGAGGGGTATTCCTCCTCCTTCTCTTGTTTAATGAGAAAGTTTTTGGGAAGCCTAAATGACATATTTTACATATTATTTGGGAGGAATCAGGATGAATAAGAAAACATTGAAAGACCTGAATGTCAAAGGAAAGAAAGTTTTTTGCCGTGTTGATTTTAATGTTCCAATGAAAAATGGCGAAGTAACCGATGACACAAGAATTAAAGCTGCATTGCCTACCATTAACTATTTGACAGAGCAAGGTGCAATCGTTATTTTAGCAAGTCATTTAGGACGTCCGAAAGGTGAAGTAGTGGAAGAACTACGTCTAGATCCAGTTGCGAAACGTTTAAGTGATTTAATTGGTAAGGATGTTGTAAAAACGGACGTAGTTTATGGAAGTGAAGTGAACGAAGCAGTATCTCAGCTTTCGGATGGAGACATTCTTCTTATCGAAAATGTACGTTTTGAAGCAGGAGAAACAAAAAATGATCCAGAATTAGCTCAAGCATTCGCAGATATGGCAGACTTCTATGTAAATGATGCCTTTGGTGCAGCACACCGTGCACATGCTTCAACAACTGGTGTTGCGGAGAAATTACCAGCAGCTGCGGGATATTTAATGGAGAAAGAGATTGCCGTATTAGGCAAAGCACTTGAAAACCCTGACCGCCCGTTTACTGCGATTATTGGTGGAGCAAAGGTAAAGGATAAAATTAATGTCATCGATAACCTATTAGATAAAGTTGATAACTTAATCGTTGGTGGTGGATTGGCATATACTTTTGTTAAGTCACAAGGTCATGAAATTGGAAAATCCTTGTTAGAAGAAGATAAAATAGATTTAGCCAAAGACTTCATGAAAAAGGCTGAAGAAAAAGGTGTTCATTTCGTATTACCTGTAGATGTTGTCGTTGCAGATGATTTCTCAGAAGATGCTAATACAAAGGTAGTTGATATTGATCAAATCCCTGCTGATTGGGAAGCATTGGATATTGGACCGAAGACCCGTGAAAAATATGGCCAAATCGTTGCAGATTCTAAATTAGTCATTTGGAATGGACCAATGGGAGTGTTTGAACTTAATGCTTTCGCAGGTGGAACGAGAGAGGTTGCAGAAGCATTAGCAAATACTGAAGGCTATACGGTAATTGGTGGAGGAGATTCTGCAGCAGCTGTTGAGAAGTTTGGCTTTGCTGAAGATATGGATCATGTTTCAACAGGCGGTGGAGCATCGCTAGAATTCATGGAAGGGAAAGCTCTTCCTGGTGTAGAAGCTTTAAACGATAAATAAAATTTGAGGTGAAACGATGCGAAAAAAAGTAATTGCAGGAAATTGGAAGATGAATAAAGTACTTACTGAAGCGAATCAGTTTGTAGATGATGTTGTAAACAAAGTTCCTGCTAATGACAATGTCGAAGCAATTGTTTGTGCGCCATTTCCATTTCTAACGTCACTTGTTGAAAAAACAAAGGGTACAAACCTGAAAGTAAGTGCCCAAAACATGCATTTTGAAGATAATGGTGCATTTACTGGAGAGGTAAGCCCGGTTATGCTTAAGGACTTAGGGGTAACCCATGTCGTTTTAGGTCATTCCGAGCGCCGTGAGTATTTTGCAGAAACGGATGAAACCGTCAATAAAAAAACAAAAGCAGCTTTTAACCATGGACTAACTCCGATCGTTTGTGTAGGTGAGACACTTGAACAGCGTGAAGCAAACGAAACAAAAGGTTTAGTTGAAATGCAGGTAAAAAAAGCATTAGATGGTCTTTCAGATGAACAAATCACAAAAACCATTATTGCTTATGAACCAGTATGGGCGATTGGAACTGGAAAAACTGCATCAAGTGAAGATGCGAATGAAGTGTGTGCCCATATTCGTAACGTAGTTAAAGATGTTGCATCTGATGCTGTAGCTGAAAAAGTAGTCATTCAATATGGTGGTAGTGTAAAACCTGCGAATGTGGATGAGTTATTATCACAATCCGATATTGATGGTGCGTTAGTTGGAGGAGCAAGTCTAGAAGCAGATTCCTTTATACAGCTTGTGGAGGCAGGAGCAAAATGAGTAACAATAAATTAGCTGCATTAATCATTCTTGATGGTTTTGCAATTCGTGATGAAACGATTGGGAATGCTGTAAAACAAGCAAAAAAGCCGAATTTTGATCGGTATTGGGAAAAATTCGCAACCAATCAATTACGTGCAAGTGGAAATGCTGTTGGACTTCCTGAAGGACAAATGGGGAATTCTGAAGTAGGACACTTAAATATTGGTGCAGGTCGAATTGTATACCAAAGTTTAACACGTGTTAATTTATCGATTGAAGAAGGGAAATTCTTTGAAAAAGAAGCCTTTCTAAAATCCATCAATAAAGCTAAAGAAAAAGGAAAAGCATTACACATATTTGGATTACTATCGGATGGCGGCGTTCATAGCCATATTAATCATCTGTTTGCTTTACTAAAGCTCGCAAAAGAACAAAACTTAGAGGAAGTTTATGTGCATGCTTTCTTAGATGGTAGAGACGTTGGTCCTAAAACAGCGAAGACTTATATTGAACAAACAGAAGAAAAGATGAAAGAACTTGGTGTAGGAAAGATAGCCACAGTTTCTGGACGGTATTATTCCATGGACCGTGACAAACGTTGGGATCGTGTGAAGAAATCCTACGACGCCATGGTTTATGGAGAAGGCCCAGCTTATCTTAGTGCAATGGAAGTTGTTGATGAATCCTATGAAAATGAAATCTATGATGAGTTCGTTATTCCATCTGTTGTTACGGATGAGAATGGGAATCCTGTAGGAAAAGTGGAAGATGAGGATTCGGTAATCTTTTATAACTTCCGTCCTGACCGAGCGATTCAAATTTCTCGTACGTTTGCAAATGAAGATTTTCGTGACTTTGATCGTGGTCAAAATCCACCAAAGAACCTAGACTTTGTTATGCTTACTAATTTTAGTGAGTCAGTTGATGGATATGTTGCGTATGAGCCAGTAAATCTGGATAACACTATTGGAGAAGTTCTTTCACAGAACAATTTAAAACAACTTCGAATTGCTGAGACTGAAAAATATCCACATGTTACATTCTTTATGAGTGGTGGTCGTGAAGCGGAGTTTCCTGGTGAAAAACGTGTGCTAATTGATTCACCAAAAGTTGCAACGTATGATTTAAAACCAGAAATGAGTGCGTATGAAGTTACAGATGCTTTACTTCAAGAACTTGATTCTGGAGAACATAATGCCATTATCTTAAATTTTGCAAACCCGGATATGGTTGGACATTCTGGAATGTTACAGCCAACAATTGATGCAATTGAAGCTGTTGATGAATGTCTTGGAAAAGTAGTAGATAAGATTTTAGAATTGGGCGGAAATGCAATCATTACTGCTGACCATGGAAATTCCGATGAGGTTATAACAACGGACGGAAATCCAATGACAGCACACACCACAAACCCAGTTCCAGTCATCGTCACGAAAGAGGATACAGAATTGAGAGATGGCGGTATTTTAGCGGATCTATCACCGACACTATTGGATCTACTAGGTGTCGAACAACCGGAAGAGATGACAGGAAAATCATTACTTAAAAAATAAATTTAATTATAATTAAAGGAGAGAATTTACATGCCATATATTACAGATGTTTATGCTCGTGAAGTATTAGATTCCCGTGGGAACCCAACTGTTGAGGTTGAAGTATTTACAGAGTCAGGTGCATTTGGTTCTGCGCTAGTTCCAAGTGGTGCATCAACTGGTGAATATGAAGCGGTTGAGTTACGTGACGGAGACAAAGGCCGTTACTTAGGTAAAGGGGTAGAAAAAGCAGTTAACAATGTAAATGAAGTTATTGCTCCAGAACTAATTGGTATCGATGTTACACGTCAAAATATCATTGATGCATTAATGATTGACCTAGACGGTACAGATAATAAAGGGAAATTAGGTGCAAATGCAATTCTTGGTGTATCAATGGCGGTTGCTCATGCAGCATCTAGCTTCCTAGAACTTCCTTTATATAATTATTTAGGTGGATTCAATGCAAAAACGCTACCAACTCCAATGATGAACATTCTAAACGGTGGAGAGCATGCGGATAATAATGTAGATATTCAAGAATTCATGATCATGCCTGTAGCAGCTCCTACGTTCAAAGAAGCTCTACGTACAGGTGCAGAGATTTTCCACTCACTGAAGAGCGTATTGAAGTCTAAAGGATACAATACTGGTGTTGGTGATGAAGGAGGATTTGCACCAAACCTAGGATCTAACGAAGAAGCACTACAAACCATCGTGGAGGCTATTGAAGCAGCAGGATATAAGCCAGGCGAAGAAATTAAATTAGCAATGGATGTTGCAGCTTCTGAAATTTATGAAGATGGCAAGTACAACCTAAAAGGTGAAGGTGTTGTACGCACATCCGAAGAAATGGTTAACTGGTATGAAGAAATGATTAATAAATATCCAATCATTTCTATTGAGGATGGGCTTGATGAAAATGACTGGGAAGGCTTCAAACTATTAACAGAACGTATCGGTGATCGTGTACAGCTTGTTGGGGACGATTTATTCGTAACAAACACAGCAAAACTTTCTCAAGGTATTGATCAAGGTGTAGGTAACTCAATCTTAATTAAAGTAAACCAAATTGGTACCCTTACCGAAACATTTGAAGCTATTGAAATGGCAAAACGTGCTGGTTATACAGCAGTAATTTCTCACCGTTCTGGTGAAACAGAGGATGCAACCATCGCTGATATCGCTGTTGCAACAAATGCTGGACAAATTAAAACAGGTGCACCATCACGTACGGACCGTGTAGCTAAATACAATCAATTATTACGTATTGAAGATGAATTAGCTGGCATGGGTGTGTATGGTGGTTTAGAATCATTCTATAACTTGAAAAAATAATGATTGATGTAGAAGAGCTTGGAAAAATGACTTTCCAAGCTCTTTTCGATTATTAGGTAAGAAAGTATAACAATTTGGCTATGTTAAGCTTACTTACAGCAACAGCTACGTCTAGCTTCGACGGACAGGACGTCCTAGTGTCGATGACGCCACAGGACGTGGCGTTTTCATCGACCAGCGCCCAGAGACTAGCGAAGGAACTTCAACGAGTAAACTTCACCGCCTTTGTGCCGAGGTAACGCAGGCACAAGACTTCCCTCGCCTTCGTACGATAAGTCAACATCGGCTTCCTTCGGTCGCCGTGTTTCCTTTATCTCCTACGGCTCAGTCCAGTCCGTACGTCTCTAAACAGGGCGCTTGCGCTTTTGTTCTTTGTCTGCGTCGGGATCAATTCTTGTGTTTCTGTCTACTTCAATGCATTCGAGATTAGGCTTCGATAAAAGTTGATTGACCATTTCTTTCGTGCCTCCGAACAAGGAAAAATCAAGATCATAATCTGTATGGATGCACCAACTTCTATCTTTGGGCCACCAGTAGGTTGGTGAACCTAACTCAAGTTTGTCTTTCCCTTTTTCATACAGCGAGAAAACGTCTTCTAGGTTCCCATAATATAAGTGATTGTCCGTAACATCATCTTCGAAAGGAAGGACGTGAATAAGTTTTAAGAAATCATAATGGAAATAACATGGAAGTTCTCTCGTAAAAGTCGTAAGAACGGGAAGCAGTTCATGTAGCGTTTCTCGGTCGATTGTTCCTTCATCGGGCAGAATTAAATATCGTGGATATCCACCTAGTTGGTGACTAATCGTTGAACTGTTTATCTCTTTTGTACATGGAATATTGTACTTTTTAGCAATTTCTTTAAACGTTACGCTCTCACTATTGGCCAGATCTACTAATTCATCTGGATCACAATCCCTCCACAGCAACGTTTCATCTTTAACTGTTAAGTCACGATAAAAAGGGTGCATTATTTTACAATAATGTGTAAATCGGTTAGGGAGCAAATTTAATACCCTACACCCATAGCTATCCCATTCTTTAAAGTTAACCCTTTTCGTTTCCTCATGGATCCAGTCGAATGCATTGTGATTTTCTAGTAGCTTCAAGTCTTCACTCCCCTAAAAATTTGGTAGTTTCTTTTATGTAACATAAAGTTTTTTATCAGAATTTATCCCTCTTTGGGGAGGGAACGTTTCAATGATGGCCAACAGTTTTTATTGTAGAAGTAATCATAATTTCAAAAAGAAAGTTCTTATAACTCCCTTTTTGAATGGTCCCAACAATTAATTACTCTGAGGTAAGTGTAAATGTCTCAGAATTTCCGTTCCATTCTATTTCAACATCAATTTCATCATTTTCTTCTGTCACAGAACAACCGGAGCAACCAGTACTACGCGTAATAGATGTTGGAGAATTATCATCACCTAAAGGACGACCTTCGCCTGAATAGGCTCCTACTTTATAATTAATGGTATTCGGCACTTGTTCTTCACCTGTGTATTTAATACTTAGCTCGCCTTCCTCACTGGTACTACTATTTATATAGACAATGTATTCCACCTTCCAATTGTCTTATTCCCCATAAAAAGAAATTCTCTTTTGATCTGAACAAGAAAGTAAAATTACAGAGAGAACGATGCATAAAAATATCCCTTTTTTTATATTCAGTGTATCCACCCTCCAAATCAAATTATATATCCATTCTAACATAGAAAAATCGTGACTTTAGTACCGTTTTATCTCGCGTATAACTGGCAGTAATACGTTAACTGATTGTAGATTCCCTTATTTTTCTATCTAAATGTATACTTCATAATATGTGGATTTTTCGTAAGTATTAGTAATGAGTAATAGTCTTGATTTTAGCAATTAAGGTGTGTTAACTAAAAAGAAGGGTAGAAATGAAAAATTAAAAGAAAGGAGAACTATATATGATCGGTGTATAGAGAAAAGAGAATCCACTCCGAAAAACGAAGTAAATTCTCTTTTCGTTAGTTACTGAAAACATAATTAGAAGCATATTTTCGCGTTCGCATACACCTTACGTGTATCACTCACATACTCTGGAACTATCTGGTTGAATTATCCTCTCCTGTAAAACCTGTTTAGAAAGTTACTTCCAAAGACGAATTTCGTTTAGGCTCTAATATTACTTTCCCTATTTTTATTCTATTCTTCAGCTGCTTCTTGAGATTTAAAATAAGATATATTTGCGGTCACGGTATTTTCTTCACCATCCGTCGTAATTGTTAAATTGATAGATTCCTGTCCTTTTTGCATATTCAATGAATGAAAGCCATCGGTAGTCATTTCGTAACTATTTTCATACCCATTATCGTCCATAAACGTTTTGTACATATTCCATACCTCTTCCACTCGAGCAGATTCCGTTATATAAGATACATTAATTCCTTCCTCCCCATTTTCTGATACCTTCATCGTACTTACAATTTGATAGTCGCTTGGGAATGGAATATTTTCAGGAAAATCCTCGGGTAACTCTGTAGAAGAACTTAGTGTAAAACGATCTCCAGCTTCATCTTCTGCCTCAATACTTATCCCTTCTTCCTCATCCCCACCAATTGTAATACTTTCTCCATTCTCTCCAACGGGAATTGTAATCCCATCGTTTCCAAAGCAACCACTTAATACTAGGATGAACATTACGAATCCCATAAACGTAAATACACTGTTTTTTGTCATTAACTTATCCTCCAAACCTTTTTTCTAACGCCTGTTATTATATTTGTTGGACAAGGAAGGTGACTAGTATACTCGGGTATACTTATTAGGGCATAATGCCACTTTCTATTTAATCCCGGATGTCACGGGCAGTAATACCCCATTTCGATACTATTGGGGGAAGATAAAGAGAATAAGTTGGGAAGGATCGGTCATCCCCCTGTTGTACAACTGCCTGTAAATGTTCGATTCTGTTCAACTAACATTCATTGGTGGAAGAAAGCCCCCCCACTGAATGAAGTTTTACTTTATATATTGATTGCAGGAATGAAGAGGTTGCATGCATATTAAAATTCATAGGACGAAGACTGGAACTAATAAAATAAAGCAATAGATAATATTGGAGGTAATCTGATGGCACAAAAGGTTTTAATTTTTGCCGATGTTGGAATAGATGATACGATCGCTTTATTGTATGGATATTTAAATAACTCAATTGATATTGTTGGTATTGTTGCAGATTATGGAAATATTTCACGAGAGAATGCACTGGCAAATATTGAATATGTCCGTAGCTTATTTGATTCGGAAAAGGTGAAAGATACCAAAGTTATTGCAGGAGCAGAAATACCAATGACTTCGGAAATTCCTGAATTTGTTCCAGAAATACATGGAGAATATGGGCTTGGTCCTATTACACCGGATACTGCAGGAATTGATCTTACGTTTGAAAACTTTTTTGAAATTGTCAGCCTTATCGAAGCATATAGTGATGAGCTAATCATAGTGAATATTGGGCGCTTAACCTCTCTTGCTACAATGTTTTTGCTATATCGAGAGACGATGCAAAATATCAAAGCCTATTACATTATGGGGGGAGCTTTTTGGGTGCCAGGCAATGTTACCGCAGTTTCCGAGGCAAATTTTCATGGAGATCCCGTAGCGGCTCAATTAGTTATGACCTACGCTGAAAATGTAACAATTATTCCTTTGAATGTGACAGAGTATGCGATTGCTACACCACAAATGGTCGATTATATAGATCATGTAGGACAAATCGATCTTGTAAAGCCATTATTAGATTACTATTATAATTATTACAAGCAGAGAAATCCACAAATACAAGGTAGTCCATTACATGACGTCCTTACATTAATGGCTGTCAACAGACCGGATATGTTTGGTTTTCAAGACCTACCGATTACGATTGTGCAAGCAACAGAAGGTACAGAACGGGGGCAAAGCATTGCGGATATCAGACCGTTCGGAGATTTGGAAGAGGAAACGGAAAAAGAAATAAAACGACATCGGATTGCATTTAACTTTGATTATCAGAAGTTTTACCAAGACTTCATGGCAACGATGACCCAAATGGTATGATATGGTTTTTCTTTTCCAAACAATGTTTAGGAACGTATAATAGTATAGTGTAATTACTTAAGTTCCTTTTAAGTTAACTAACATTCATAGAGGCGAAGAAAAGAAATGCCCACTGAATGGAGTGTCACTTTATCAGATCCCTGCAATTTCAGAGGATTGATTACGACCAATAGATAAAAAGAGAGAGGTGAATGAAATTTCTATTTTACATACAATTAAAGAACGACGGTCAGTGCACGCGTTTGAGCAAAAGGAAGTAGATTTAGAAACGTTGAATGAAATTTTCACTTATGGTACCTATGCGCCATCACATTACATGAAGGAACCATGGAATATAAAATTATACCAGGAAAATGGAAAAGTTAACTTTGTAAATTCTATCATTGAAAGTTATCAGCGGATAGGAATGCTGAATAAGAATGAGGATCCTAAAACAATAAAAATGATCAATTCAATGAAGGAATTTCTCTTAGCGATACCTCACCATGCCCTGATCTACTTTCCGAAAGAGCAAGATTTAGTTCGTTATGAAGAAGAGTATGCTGCAGTGTGCGCATTTATCCAAAACTCGCAATTAGCTGCATGGGAGCAAGGAGTAGGGATGCTTTGGACAATAACACCATATATGCATGATCCAGAATTTAGTCGGGCAATAGGGCTAGACCCAGAAAAGGATAAAATAGCAGCAGTTTTGCAAATTGGTTATCCAAAATCTATTCCACGAAATAAAGGCAGAACACCAATTGAGGAAAAGCTTGAAGTAATTCGTACATAAGTTATGAAGAAGCTAGATTAGATTAGGGGGAGAAAGGAAGTAGTGAAATAATTGCACAAGTCCCGAATTAGTGTGGTCCTGAATTAATAATGTAAATCCCGAAAGCCAGATTTCCCGTAATGCCCGACCACCCTAATCACACACACAAGCCCGTTCAATCCCCAAACGAAAAAACACGTTAGGCCAAATACCTAACGTGTTTACAATATCTATTCGGTTTTTTCTTTAATAAACGCGACAACTTCATCTGCTGTTGCCATGGATAATAGCTTATCTTTATAGGAAGCCAATTCTTTTTTAGAAAGTCCCTTAATTTGTGTACGTGCTGGTAGGATGGATGTTGCGCTCATGCTAAACTCATCTAATCCAAGTCCCAGTAGAATTGGGATGGCAATGGAATCACCAGCCATTTCTCCGCACATTCCAGCCCACTTGCCTTCACTGTGAGCAGCTTCAATTACATTATTTACTAAATTCAGAATAGCTGGATGGTATGGTTGATATAAGTAAGAAACTTGTTCATTCATACGGTCAGCAGCCATTGTATATTGAATTAAATCATTTGTACCGATACTGAAGAAGTCAACTTCTTTAGCAAATTGTTTTGCGATGACGGCCGTTGATGGAATTTCAACCATAATCCCTACTTCAATGGAATCCGATACATTAATTCCTTCGTTTGTTAGATTTTCTTTTTCATCAAGTAAGATGGCTTTTGCTTGTCGGAATTCTTCAACTGTAGCGATCATTGGGAACATGATCTTTAAGTTACCGTACACACTTGCTCGTAATAATGCACGTAATTGCGGACGGAATACATGTTCATTTTCCAAACAGAAACGAATCGCACGGAAGCCTAAAAATGGATTCAGTTCTTCTGGTAGATCTAAGTATGGTAATTCTTTATCTCCACCGATATCTAATGTGCGTACGACAACTGGTTTGTCTTCCATTTGTTCTAGAACCGATTTATATGCTTCATATTGCTCCTCTTCGGTTGGAAGTTCATTTTTACCCATGTACAAGAATTCGGTACGATATAGGCCAACACCTTCACCACCATTATTAATCACACCTGCTACATCATCCGGTGTACCGATGTTAGCAACTAATTCAACCTGTTCTCCCTCTGAAGTGAACGTAGGTTCATCTTTTAGTTCAGCCCAAATTTCTTTTTGTTTGGCGAATTCTTCTTGTTTTTTGCGATAGGTTGCTACTTCATCTTCACTTGGATTAACAACCACATTACCATCGATTCCATCGACAATAACGAGATCTCCTTGTGAAATGGTTTTGGTTACTTCTTTTGTACCAACAATCGCAGGGATTTCTAGAGAACGTGCCATGATTGCTGAGTGTGAAGTACGTCCACCAATATCTGTAGCAAAACCTTTTACAAATTGACGGTTTAATTGTGCTGTGTCGGAAGGGGTTAAATCATTTGCGATGACAACAACCTCTTCATCGATTAATGCTGGGTTAGGAAAACTTACTCCTAACAAATGAGCCATGACGCGTTTCGTTACGTCTTTAATATCAGCAGCACGTTCACGCATGTACTCATTGTCCATGCCTTCAAACATGCTAATAAACATATTAGCTGTTTCTTCTAAAGCAACCTCTGCCATGGTATTTTCGTTAGTAATTTTGTCTTTAATGGGGTTAATTAACTCTGGGTCACCTAATACAAGCAAGTGAGCTGAGAAAATCTCCGCA
This sequence comes from Oceanobacillus limi, assembly GCF_900111445.1. Taxonomy (GTDB): domain Bacteria; phylum Bacillota; class Bacilli; order Bacillales; family Amphibacillaceae; genus Ornithinibacillus; species Ornithinibacillus limi. The sequence goes on from NZ_FOHE01000005.1 coordinate 218,056, forward strand.
TGCTCATCACCAATTTCCTTTTGTGTATGAGCTTTAATTTTTTCTAATTCTTGTTTGGAAATTGCTAGTGCACTTTCTAAGCGTTCAATCTCTTGCTCGGGACTTTCAATTGCTTTTTTCTCATATGATAAATCTGGTGTTACAAGCTGGTAGGCTTTTGCGATTGCAATACCAGATGATGCTGCAATTCCTTGGATATTCGTCATCTTTCGACCAACCCTTCTATCAAAGTTCAAATTTCGACCTATTTTTTATTTTAAACCGTTTGTTTCTGTTGATTCAAGTAATAGATGAGGTGTTAATCGAAGTGGCAAATATGTAAACGTTTGAATGTGAACATTTTGTGACTAATGGCCTATCCACTCCAAAATTGTATCATAAACTTCTTTACGATTTACTTCGTTCAATACCTCATGTCGTGCCCCATCAAACAACATGGTGGTAACATTTGTTAAACCAGCATCTGTTAATAAATGAGCTACCTTCCATACTCCTTTTCCGTAATTACCTACAGGGTCTGCATCTCCACTAATAATGAATACAGGTAGGTCGGCGCGAATCGTTTTGTTGTTCTTTTGGTTATGGATCGTATCAAGCCCAGTCATTAAATCATAAAAAAATCGACCAGTTGGAATGAAGCCGTTATATTCATCCTGCATGTATTCCTTCACTTTATCTTGATCTCGGGTTAGCCAATCAAAATTTGTTTTAGGATTGTTTATTTTTCGATTAAAGCCACCAAAGGCAAGTTTATTCATGAAGGGTGATTTCTCTTTAGGAGCTAATTTCAGGGCTATATTTTTTCCGGCTAGTGTGCTTGCTTTATTGTAATACCCTGTTCCAGATAAGATTAATCCGTCAAGTTTATCACTGTATTGTTGAATATACATGCGAGCCAAAAACGATCCCATACTATGACCGAATAAATAGAGTGGTGTAGAAGGATATTCTTGTTTGATATGATTTGTTATTTCAACGAGGTCATTCATCGTCTTTGAAAAACCATCTTCCTCAGCAAAAAAACCCATTATCCCCTGTTTATTGCCTGTTTTTCCATGTCCCCGGTGATCGTTCCCATAAACAAATATCCCTTGCTCTTGTAAAAAATTTGCGAATTCATCGTACCGTTCAATATGTTCGACCATTCCATGAGCGAGCTGAACAATGGCTTTGGGAGAATTTTTAGCATCATACCATTTTTGAACATATACTTCTGTTTCGTCTGACATCGTTAACCAAAAATTAGCTTTCATTTATTTTTACCCCCGATCAACAAGATTATCATATCGTATATTTGAATTTATCTATGGAAAGATTGAATTATAGTTTCTATTATAAATAAGTTCCGACAACTTGGACAGTAAATACATTGTATTGATAGAATGCTTTCTTATTTTCAAAAAATTAGCTTGATATTTTATCTCTATCTATGCTAAAGTTAGTAGTAGCTATTTGTCTGCGCAGGAGGTGTCATGGTAACATGGCTGGTTTAGTAAATGTATTATTAGTGATTGATGCAATTATTATGATTGTTTTAGTATTATTGCAAAGTGGAGCAAGTGCAGGTCTATCTGGAGCAATTTCTGGTGGAGCTGAACAATTATTCGGGAAGCAAAAAGCTCGAGGCATTGATCTCGTATTACATCGCGGAACAATAATTACCGGTGTGCTATTTTTTGTGCTAGCATTTTTAAGTGCATACGTTTTACAATAGGATTCAAACCCTTACCATCAGGTGGTAAGGGTTTTTTACTGTTAAAAACTACTAGTATATTGTATAAAAGGAAGAGTAGATACTAGGGGAAAATGAAGGAGATTTATGTTATGAAAATTAAACAACCAAAACCGTTTACTTTTGAAGCTGGTCCAAGAGCGGTGTTGTTATTACATGGTTTTACGGGACATTCTGCAGATGTGCGTATGTTGGGAAGGTTCTTAGAGAAAAAAGGGTATACTAGTCATGCGCCAATTTATCGTGGACATGGCCAACCGCCAGAAGAATTGATTAAGTCTAACCCTGACCAATGGTGGGAAGATGTACAACAAGCCTTTCAACACTTAAAAGACCTTGGTTACGAAGAAATTGCAGTTGCTGGATTATCTTTAGGTGGGGTATTGGGTTTAAAACTGGCATATTCGGAAAATATAAAAGCAATTATTACGATGTGTTCTCCGATGTTTTTTGATAATGAAACACAATTAACGATTGGTTTCAAAGCTTTTTCAAAAGAATATAAGCAACTGGAAGGAAAAGATGAAACGACAATCAATCAAGAATTAGAAACGCTTATGGATCATTCCAAACCAATGTTTACGGAACTTGGGAACTTTATAACGAATGTAAAACGTAATGTTGACACAATCTATACACCGACAATGGTTGTACAAGCTCGCCAAGACAAAATGATTAACACAGAGAGCGCTACATATATTTATGAAAATGTCGAGGCGGACGAAAAAGAAATAAAATGGTATGAAGAATCTGGACATGTGATCACCTTGGATAAAGAAAAGGACAAACTCCATGAGGATATGTATGCTTTCCTAGAGTCGTTGGATTGGAAAGAATGATTATCTTAGCAAAAAATGTTAACAATATATAGTAGAAGAAAGAAGGTGTAAACGATGAATGAAATGATGACCAAAATTAAAGATTATTTTAAAGAGAATGGAACAAAGCCATTAGCAGTTCATGAGTTAGAGGAAGAACTAGAAATTGAAGATGCAGTTGATTTTAAAGAATTGGTGAAAGCATTAAATGAACTGGAACACCAAGGGGAATTAGTACGGACTCGTAAAAATCGTTTTGGCCTTCCAGAAAAGATGAATCTAGTACGTGGAAAGATTCAGATGCATGCCAAAGGATTTGCCTTTTTGATACCTGATGATGAAAATCAAACCGATGTGTATATTCATCCAAATGACTTAGCATCTGCGATGAATAATGATCTTGTTCTCGTCCGAATTGAAAAGGGCGATGGATCTGGAAGCCGGCCAGAGGGTACCGTTATTCGCATTTTAGAACGTGCAGTAACAGAAGTAGTTGGTACGTATGAGGATAATAAAGCTTTTGGATTTGTAATTGCGGATGATAAACGAATTCCGAATGATATATTTATCCCCAAAAATCAAAACAATGGTGCAGTAAGTGGCCATAAAGTGTTAGCGAGAATTACCAAATATCCGGAAGGACGCATGAGTGCAGAAGGAGAAGTTACAGAAATCCTTGGCCATAAAAATGATCCTGGAATTGATATACTTTCCATCATTTATAAACATGGTATCAAGATTGATTTTCCTGACGAAGTGTTGGATCAAGCGGCACAAACTCCAGAAACCATTCGTGAAGATGAAATATCCAACCGCAGAGATCTACGAGATGAAACGATCGTGACGATTGATGGTGCAGATGCGAAAGACTTGGATGATGCCGTAACGGTGAAAAAATTAGAGAATGGAAATTATAAATTAGGTGTCTATATTGCCGATGTAAGTTATTACGTGAAGGAAGGCTCTCCGATCGATAAGGAAGCATTTGAACGCGGAACAAGTGTTTATTTAGTGGACCGTGTTATTCCGATGATTCCGCATCGATTATCCAACGGAATTTGTTCTTTAAATCCACAAGTAGATCGGTTAACACTAGGATGTGAAATGGAAATAGATACCTCAGGAAAAGTTGTTAATCACGAAATTTTTCAAAGTGTAATTAAAACAACGGAGCGTATGACGTATAAGGACGTTAACCGAATATTAGTGGATAAAGACGAAGAAGTACGTGCACGATATGAAGCACTCGTTCCAATGTTTGAGGATATGGAAAAACTAGCAGAGATCCTGCGTAATAAACGGTTCGGACGTGGAGCGATCGACTTTGACTTTAAGGAAGCACAAGTACTTGTTGATGATGAGGGGAAAGCGGAGGATGTTGTGATCCGAGAACGTTCTGTAGCTGAACGCTTAATTGAAGAGTTTATGCTTGCTGCAAACGAGACGGTAGCCGAACATTTCCATTGGATGGATGTACCATTTATCCATCGTATCCATGAGGATCCAGACGATGGAAAACTTCAGCATTTCTTTGAGTTCTTAGGTGGGCTAGGTTATCGTGTGAAAGGAACGGCAAATGAAATTCATCCACAGGCATTACAAAAAGTGCTAGAAGAAGCTGCCGGGAAACCAGAAGAGATGATTATATCTAAGCTAATGCTTCGTTCGATGAAACAAGCCAAATATGATCCACAAGGTATCGGGCATTTTGGTTTAGCAACAGAGTTTTACACACATTTCACATCTCCAATACGTCGTTATCCAGATTTAATCGTACACCGGTTGATCCGTACGTATTTAATCGAAAAAACGATGGATAAGAAGACGATTGGAAGCTGGAAGGATAAATTGCCTGAAATTGCACGCCATACTTCAGGACGTGAACGTACTGCTGTGGACGCGGAACGAGATACAGATGACTTGAAAAAAGCGGAATACATGGCTGAACGCATCGGTGAGGAATATACGGGTGTCATCAGTTCTGTAACAAGCTTTGGACTTTTTGTAGAATTAGAAAATACGATTGAGGGTCTTGTCCATGTCAGCTATCTAACGGATGATTACTATCATTTTGATGAACAGCATTATGCAATGATTGGAGAGCGGACAGGAAAGGTTTACAAGATTGGCCAAGAGGTTAAGGTAAAGGTTACAGCAGTAAATATGGATGAACACGCCATCGATTTTGAGATGGTTAGTGGTGGAGTCCCCAGTGAGAGAAAAGGGAAGAAGAAACCAGGTAAAAAAATAAAAGCAAAGAAGAAAAGATAGGCGCACGTCATCTAGATCTTGCATAGACTAATTCTGTGTTTTTTAAAGCAGAATTAGTCTTTTTTTATGGCTTGTTTGAGAGTATGGCACAGAGAAGAAGTAGTAACCAATCAGGTCAAAATGAAAAAACAACAAGATTACCATTAGTAAATCGGAAAGAACCAATAAATTAATTATTTTCTAATTATTTTTGTTGCATTTTTTAGATGAATAGAATAAAATGGATCTAACTTAAAAAGTTTCCTTAGGTAAAAACTAATTAACATGTACAACAAAAAGGAGTATCGTAAAATGTCACATGAAATACTATTAGCGTTTCTGTTTACGTTATTTGCTGGTTTAGCTACTGGTATTGGAAGTTTGTTGGCATTTTTTGCTAAAACAACAAATACACGATTCCTATCTTTTGCATTAGGCTTTTCCGCAGGAGTTATGATTTACGTTTCCATGGTTGAAATATTCTTTAAAGCACAAGAATCTCTAGTGAGTGAATTAGGAGAGCCAGGCGGAAATTGGCTAACCGTTGGATCTTTTTTTGCTGGGATGCTATTAATTGCGTTAATAGATCGCTTTGTACCGAAAAGCTCCAATCCTCACGAACCTAAAAAAGTAGAAGATATGAAGAAAAATGGGACATTAGCAAATGATCCAGATTTATTAAAAATGGGTGTATTTACAGCACTAGCAATTGGGATTCATAACTTTCCAGAAGGGATTGCAACCTTTGTATCTACCATCCAGGACCCAACAGTTGGTTTTGCCATTGCTATCGCTATTGCAATTCATAATATCCCAGAAGGAATAGCTGTTTCTGTTCCAGTTTATTATGCAACTGGAAGTAAAAAGAAAGCCTTTAAGCTCTCCTTCTTGTCTGGATTGGCTGAGCCAATCGGAGCAATTGTGGCATTTTTAATTCTCATGCCATTCTTATCAGAAATCATGTTTGGTGTAATTTTCGCAGCTGTAGCTGGAATCATGGTGTTTATTTCACTAGACGAATTGCTACCTGCAGCCAAAAAATACGATGAAGCCCATCTATCCATTTACGGCCTAATCAGTGGTATGGCTGTGATGGCAATAAGTTTATTGATGTTAATGTAATAGAGAGAGCGGATAGATCTGTGGTCTACTTTATGTGGACCGCAGTTTTTTTAAGGGTTGGGTGGTCCGAGAGAATCAACGTTCAATCGGAGAAATCAACCATTAATTTAGCCAGAATCAACGTTCAGTCCGAGAAATCAACAATTCGTTAGGCAGAATCAACGTT
>NZ_FOHE01000005.1:224912-228518 GCF_900111445.1 Oceanobacillus limi
AAATCAACCGTAAGCCCGGAAGAATCAACGTTCAGTCCGAAAAATCAATCGTCCCACCCAAATAATTAACACTTAAATAGAAAAATCGACTGTAAGTGTTAAAATGATTTCTAATTGGATTAAAGCCGATTATTTGGTAAAATAAAGTTCACGGAAGATGTAGGAGGAAGTTACGTATGCCAAAAGGACAGGGAAAAGTGATCGCGCAAAATAAAAAAGCGTCTCATGACTATTTTATAGAGGATACGTATGAAGCGGGGATTGTTTTAAAAGGTACGGAAATTAAATCGCTTCGTGCAGGGCGTGTTAATCTTAAAGATTCCCATGCTCGTATCGACCGTCGTGGTGAGGTTCAATTAGTAAATTTACATATATCTGAATATGAGCAAGGGAATCGCTTTAATCATGATCCAACTCGCTCAAGAAAATTATTATTACATCGCAAAGAAATTGATAAATTAATTGGGCTCACGCAGCAGCAAGGGTACGCATTGGTTCCACTCAAAATTTATATCAAAAATGGTTATGCCAAAGTGTTAATTGGACTTGGAAAAGGGAAAAAGAAATACGATAAACGTGAAGACCTCAAGAAGAAACAAGTAAAACGTGATATTGATCGTGCTATAAAAGATCATATGCGCTAATTCTAAAATATAATGTAGTAATAAATCCATCAGTAGAAGGAAGACATCTTTTTGCTGATGGATTTTAATATAAACAATTTTAGGATGGGGGTAATTGGATGGCTGATGCATTTTTCGATAGTCGGGAAGAAGTTCTTTCCTTAACCAAGAGGCTTGTTGGGATTAATAGTATTGTTAATACAGAAGGGGAGGTGGTTATTGCTCATTCCTTATATACGTTACTGTCTTCCTATCCTTACTTCATGGAAAATCCTGACAACCTTGTAATTGAGCAGACGGTTAACGACGAGTATGAACGTTATAATGTATTAGCTTTTGTTAAAGGAACGAAACGACCTAGTAATCGTACGGTCATTTTAATGGGACATACGGATACGGTTGGCGTTGGCGATTTTAATAAGCTGCATGAATATGCTTTTTCCCCTGATGATTGGATGGAAATACTAAAGGAAGAAGATATCCCGGAAACTGCAAGGGACCAATTAGATTCTGGTGATTGGTTGTTTGGAAGGGGAGCATTGGATATGAAAAGCGGGCTTGCAAGCCATTTATATCTATTGCGCTATTATGCAGAAAATCCACATCAATTAGCTGGAAACTTGGTTCTTGTTGCTGAATGTGATGAGGAGGATAGCTCCAATGGGATTTTATCTGCACTCAAAACGTTGAAACAATGGAAGAAACAACACCGATTTGACTATGTGGCAGCAATTAATGCAGACTTTGTAGCACCTAGATATGAAGGGGATCCTAACCGATATATTTATAAAGGTACGGTTGGAAAATTATTGCCTTCTTTTTTTGTAACTGGAGCGGAAACACATGTTGGAGCAGCGTTTGAAGGATTAGATCCAAATTTTGTCGTATCGGAGTTGACGAAACAGTTAAGCTACAATCCAGCACTTTGTAATGAAGCATATGGTGAAGTTACCATGCCTCCAGTTTCATTAAAGCAGATAGATTTAAAACCAGCGTATGACGTACAAACAGCATTGTCGGCTTATGCATATTATAATTTTTTTATTCATTCTTGGTCACCAAAATATGTTCTGAATTTGCTAAAAGAACAAGCGGAAATAGCTTTTAAACGGGCGCTAACCATTTTTGAAGAGCGGTATAAGCAGTTTTGTCATGTTAGTGGTCAGAAAGTACAGGAAATCACATGGAACCCTCGGGTATTCACCTATGAAGAGATGAATCAAATGCTGACGAATGCCCATGGAGTAGCATATACGAATCATATGGAAATGTTTAAAAAGGAACTGTTAAATGATGATACACTGGACATTCGAATGTACGCAGCAAGAGTAGTAGAAGAAGCATGGAAGTGGATGGAGGATAAGAATCCAACAATTATCGTATTTTATTCTTCTCTCTACTCACCTCGAATTGAATTGACTGGGAAAACCAAGCAAGAGAAAATTGTAATTGAAGGCTTAGAAAAAGCAGTAGAGGAAATCCAACCAAACTACCAGTACCCTATTGTAACGAAGAATTTTTATCCTTATATTTCCGATATGAGCTTTATGGCTTTAAGTGATAGTGATCAGGATCTAGCTCCTGTTGCTGATAATAATCCAAGTTGGGGTTCAAAGTTTTATGTGAATTATCAAGATATACGAGATATCAATGTTCCTGTTATCAATATAGGACCTTATGGAATCGATGCACATAAAAAATTAGAACGAATGGAAATGACGTATTCTCTAGAAATTGTTCCGAACCTTACCAATCGAGTAATTCAACATGTGTTAAACCATTAAGTCATTTGGCATAACCTACCATTGAAGTGACCTTGATTTTAATGTGCCATGTGTTATAATAGAAATTGTCTTGGAGATAAGACATAATAACTTCATAAATAATGAATGTGCTCAATATTTATCCCAAGCGTTTCTCTTATATGGGGGCGTTACGGATTCGACAGGGGTAGATCGAGCTCAGGTTGCGCGTCGAGGTTACGGCTCGTAAAACGTTACTCGCCTAAATATAACTGGCAAAGAAAACAATTTATCTTTAGCAGCTGCGTAAGCACTGTCTAAAGGATCCTACCTGCTATCGCCCATGTAGCAGATTGTAGGGTCTCAACTTATAGTGGGCTATACGGTCATCCACCGTCTGAGGATGGGCGTTGAAATGAATCAGACTAGCTACTTGGAAGCCTGTTGGTAGGCTGAAAAGTAAGCGAATGATAATATACCAACTACACGTGTAGAAGCCTGAGTGGCGATATCTCTGGACGTGGGTTCGATTAGTAAATAGTCGCCTTTTGTGGTAACACAAAAGTGAAAATCCGGCTTTATCGGTGAAACCTAAGTTGCTATTTGATACTCTAGCAATAAGGCAATACCGAGCGGTGTGTGGAGTAATCCAACAGCCGTGTATCGACTTATAGGCTGCCAAAATTGGTAGTACTAGGATGCAGGATCTGCTGTGATGCAAATTTACATTCTGCATAAGACGCCGGAGAACCTGGTAATAGGTTCAAGATATAGTCAGTGCCATGACGAAAGCATGGAAGAGCACGTCCCACCGTCTCCACCAATACATAACGTTGGTGGTTTTTTTGTGTTTTTATTTGGTTCTACGTCAAATGTTGGGGTAGGAGTGCACACTCCTATCCCTTATCCTACTTGAAAGTCTAAATCTTTATATTGATGATGTAGTAATACACGTAACCTTAATCGATCATATCGTTTAAAGCCAAATGCATTTCGTTTAATAACTTTAGTTTGATTATTCAACCCTTCCACAAATCCATTGTTATAGCCAAAGGCAAAGCTATTCAAAACCTCTGGTTGCCAATTTTTAAGTGTGCCGATTGCTTGGATAAACTCATCCATTCCTGACTTTTCTACTTGGTTGTAAAAGTGGTATAGATCTTGTTTTATCTCACCTAAATCTTTTGTTCCATTCTTTGCTTCATCAAACCAGGAGCGAAATGCCTCCTTCAAACCATATG
>NZ_FOHE01000029.1 GCF_900111445.1 Oceanobacillus limi
TAGCTCACGTTTCCGCGAGTTATCCCAGTCTTACAGGCAGGTTGCCCACGTGTTACTCACCCGTCCGCCGCTCGTTCCACAAGTTTCACCCCGAAGGGATCAACTTGCTTCCCGCGCTCGACTTGCATGTATTAGGCACGCCGCCAGCGTTCGTCCTGAGCCAAGATCAAACTCTCCAAAAAAGTTTGTATTTGATTGACACCAATCAACCAAATGATAATTCTTAGCTACTAGAAACACTAGCTTCTAGATTTAAATAAGTTAGAAAAACGAGGTTGTTTTTCATCTTAACATACTAGTTGTTTTGTTCAGTTTTCAAAGAGCAAATACTTGACTTTAATAGCAACTTTTTAAGTTTAACATGATCAACTCAGTAAGTCAATACATTTTTCAAAAAGTGCAATGGGCCTGAGTGGACTCGAACCACCGACCTCACGCTTATCAGGCGTGCGCTCTAACCAGCTGAGCTACAGGCCCACGTAATAAATGGAGCGGGTGAAGGGAATCGAACCCTCGACATCAGCTTGGAAGGCTGAGGTTTTACCACTAAACTACACCCGCAATTTAGATATATAATAATGCTAACTTCGGTTCACACTAAATGTTCTTTTCTTGGTGTGTTTTCACATAGTTATTAATTGAATTCCTGCTGGTCGGGAAGACAGGATTCGAACCTGCGACCCCATGGTCCCAAACCATGTGCTCTACCAAGCTGAGCTACTTCCCGTAAAAATGGCGCGCCCGAGAGGAGTCGAACCCCTAACCTCTTGATCCGTAGTCAAACGCTCTATCCAATTGAGCTACGGGCGCTTTAAAGCGACATATTTTAATATAACATTTTTAACTTTATTAGTCAATGCCTTTTCATCTGTTCGGAAAGCAAAAGTGCGGTCGAGAGGACTTGAACCTCCACGGGATTAACTCCCACTAGGCCCTCAACCTAGCGCGTCTGCCATTCCGCCACGACCGCATTGAGACTAGTTTGGTTATATAAATTTCATTATTAATGGTGAGCCATGAAGGATTCGAACCTTCGACCCTCTGATTAAAAGTCAGATGCTCTACCAACTGAGCTAATGGCTCCTTTTTATTAAATGTTATTACTTAATTATAGCTTAAATATTTTGTGACCCCTACATCTTCTTGCTTATTCATAGAAGATTTGTGCTTCGGGGTTACTCGTAGATTATTCGGTGGAAGCGATGCTCGTTGCTCTACCAACTGAGCTAATGGCTCCTTTTATTAAATGTTCTTACTTAATTGTAGCTTGCATATTTTGTTAACCCCTACACCTTCTTACTTATTTATAGAAGCTTTGTGCTTCGGGGTGAGTCGATCCGTCATTGTGACGTTTCTCACATAAGAACAAAAAGAAATGGCTGGGCTACTAGGATTCGAACCTAGGATACACGGGATCAAAACCCGATGCCTTACCGCTTGGCTATAGCCCAACAAATGGCGGTCCGGACGGGACTCGAACCCGCGACCTCCTGCGTGACAGGCAGGCATTCTAACCAACTGAACTACCGGACCTTCCAATATTAATTTTAAAGTGACCCGTACGGGATTCGAACCCGTGTTACCGCCGTGAAAGGGCGGTGTCTTAACCACTTGACCAACGGGCCATTAACAATGGCGGAGAAGGAGGGATTTGAACCCTCGCGCCGCTTACACGACCTACACCCTTAGCAGGGGCGCCTCTTCAGCCACTTGAGTACTTCTCCATTATGGCTCCACAGGTAGGATTCGAACCTACGACCGATCGGTTAACAGCCGATAGCTCTACCACTGAGCTACTGTGGAATATTATCATTTTTTCCCTGACCACACTTTTTAAAAGTTTAATCAGTGAAGTTACACCCCTACATCTCCTAGCTTATTCAATGATGTTTTGTGCTTCGGGGTTATTCGCAGCTTATTCGGTGGATGCCTTGCTCATCTCTACCACTGAGCTACTTTGGAATGTTTCCAATGAGTTTGATCTCACTAATTTAACAGCGACGAAAACTATCATACAACACTTAAAAAGGATTGTCAACATCTTTTGTGCCTTTTTTTATATCTTTTTCGCTTTAATTTTTTAAACCAATTTGTAAGACCTTATATAATTTAACATGTCCAAATAAATTCGTCAATAACTTTTCAATATAAATATATAGTACCTTTTTAATATTCTTCCACCATTACTTCCTACCTAGTAATTTTAACTTCCCTCGACACCTCCCACATCCATACCTATTCGTATTAACACGACGAGTTCTCTCATATATATAATGACACTTCATACACTCATATCGATAGTTAACCTTTTTCTTTGAAGAGGGCAATGGATTACAATGCCTTGGAGACCCTGTTTCCTTTAAAAGTTTTTTAAACTCTGCATCACCATGCTTATACCCTTTCCCTTCAATATGAAGATGGTAGTGACAGAGCTCATGTTTTATTATTCCAACAAACTCTTCATGATCCATTTCAATAGCATATTTCGGATTTAATTCAATAACCCTTTTCCCTGGAATATACCTACCACCAGTTGTACGTAAACGATGATTAAAGTAAACTCTATCTATAAATGGCTTATGGAAATATTTTATTGATATGTCGTTTACCAGATTGAATAATTGCTTTTCATTTAAAAGACTCATTATTACTACTTCCTCATTTAATAGTGATTTTATTTTATCACACCGCAACTATATATCCACATAAAGATAACCACCATTATATAATTTCCAAATCATCGTTTCTTTTTAAAACCTCATTAATATAGGGTTAGTTAATTACTAGAAAGCACACTTTTCATAGTTATCATCAATTAAGTATAAGAAAGGTGTCGCAAAAACTTTCAACAAATAAATTAGAGACTGGGTGAAAAACTTGAAAAGTAAAAAACAGGACTCGGCTACCCAAGTCCTATTTTTTTACTTTTCATTTCCTATCATCGAAAGTGCCACTCTTCCTTTGTTCACATCGACATCTTCTACCCACACGGTTACAACATCCCCTACAGATGCAATATCCATTGGGTGCTTCACAAATTTATTAGCCATTTTAGAAATATGGACGAGACCATCCTGTTTTACACCTATATCTACAAACACTCCAAAATCTACCACATTTCTTACCGTACCTTGTAATTCCATCCCAGGTTTTAAATCCTCTAATGTCAATACGTTTTGTTTTAATAATGGTTTTGGTAAATCATCACGCGGATCTCTTTCTGGTCTACTTAAAGCTGACATAATATCCTGTAGTGTCGGTTTCCCAATATCAAGTTTCTCCGCTGTGGCGCTAATATCTAATTCACCTAATCTCTCTTTTAACATTTGTGAACCGATATCGCTCACTTCACATCCAATCATATCTAATAGTTTTTCTGTATGAGAATAGGTTTCCGGATGGATAGGTGTACGATCCAAAGGATGTTCTCCATCAACAATGCGAAGAAAACCGATTGCTTGTTCATATGTTTTAGCACCGAGTCTAGGTATTTTTTTCAATTGTTTTCTATTTGTAAATTTGCCAGTTTCATCTCGTTGTTTCACAATATTATTAGCAACTGTTTTACTTAGACCTGATACATATTGAAGTAATGAACTAGAGGCAGTATTTACATTCACCCCTACTTGGTTTACAGCTGTTTCTACTACAAAAGTAAGTGATTCATTTAACGATTTTTGAGTTACATCATGTTGATATTGTCCTACACCAATTGATTTCGGATCAATTTTCACTAGTTCAGCTAACGGATCTTGTACCCGACGAGCAATGGATGCAGCACTTCTTTCCTCTACTTGTAAATCTGGAAATTCTTCACGAGCCAATTGGGAAGCAGAATAAACACTTGCACCAGCTTCATTTACGATAATATACGGAATATCTAAGCTATGTTTTGATATAACATCCGAAACAAATTGTTCCGTCTCTCTTGATGCTGTTCCATTTCCAATCGCAATAAGCTCAACTTTATAATTATTTATAAACTCCATTACAATCTTCTCAGCACCAACAATGTCATTTTTAGGTGCAGTTGGATACATCACGCTAACTTCATGTACCTTTCCAGTTTCATCAACTACCGCTAGTTTACACCCAGTTCGGTATGCTGGATCTACACCGAGAACGGTCTTCCCTTTTAAAGGTGGCTGAAGCAATAGATTTTTAAGATTGGTTGAAAACACCTCAATTGCTTGTTCCTCAGCTTTTTCTGTTAAAGAGTTACGAATTTCTCTTTCAATAGAAGGCTGGATTAATCGTTTATAACTATCCTCAATTGCCCCTTGTAGAATCCCTTTTATATCATTCGGTGAATCTTTTCGAATAACTTTATTGGTAAGAAATTCAATAATCCGTTCAATAGGTGGATCAATGGATATCTTCAAAACATCTTCTTTTTCACCGCGATTTAAAGCTAGTATTCGGTGTGACACCAATGAACGAACCGCTTCACTATATTCATAGTACATTTCATAAACGCCTTTTTCATCTTTATCCGAATGTTTCACTGTAGCTTGGACAATCCCTCGTTTAAACGTTTCTTCCCGAATACGCTCCCTGTAAGCCGGCTCATCAGAGATCCATTCGGCTAATATATCGTTCACACCAGCAAAAATATCCTCTAAAGTATGTAGTTCATGTTCGTCGGATAAAAATTCTTGCGCTTTTTCATCAATCTTATGTATTGACTGTTGCCAAACCATTTGAGCTAACGGCTCTAATCCCTTTTCTTTCGCAATCGTTGCTTTCGTTCTTCGTTTTTGCTTATAAGGACGATATAAATCTTCCACACGCTGTAACTGGGTTGCTGACTTAATTGCCTGTTCCAGTTCTTCCGTCAGCTTTCCTTGTTCCTCTATTAATCGTATTACCTCTTCTTTCCGCTCAGCTAAGTGAGTTGCATATTGCCATTTATCTTGAATCAGCTTAATTTGAACTTCATCAAGTCCCCCAGTAACTTCCTTTCGATAACGGGCAATGAAAGGAACTGTATTCCCTTCATCCATCAACGCAATCACTTTATCTACAATAGCAGGTTTAACTTTAGTTTCCTTAGCTACCCAATGAGTAAGCTCTTTTTTTAATTCATCAGACACAACTTTTCCTCCTTTGTTCACAAACTTATTCTATCAAATACCAACACAATTTCCCATTTTATCGAGTATAGTTTGCACGCGCTTATTTTACGGCATATTTTCCTCCACTACTTATAATGTTTCCTAAAAAACAAAAAACCGGCTTTACCGCCAGTCTTTGTTATCCACTATATCGCATTGCTACTAGTGTTGTATCATCATCCCTATCCGCGTCACTCTGAAACGCAAATGCGTTCGTAATATAATCTACATCTGTATGTGTATAAAAATGAGATGATAATTCATTATTTTTTACTCCATCCGTAAACATAATAAAATTCATTTCTGGCTCTAATTTTTCCTCTTTCACCTGAATCGGTCGTTTATATCCAGATAAATAACCAGCTCTTGGAATATTTCTTTTTTTATTTTTATCTTTATCCACGGTAATAAACCCGATATTTCCGATTGAAGAAAACGAATATCTCTGTTTCAGAAAATTAATCTTCAAGATTCCTAAAACCACTCCACGCTTTCCAAACAATTCGGTGTTACTCTTTTGAAAAATCTGTTCGACATTTCCATCACTATTCGACTTGATTATATCAATTACTGCCTGTGAAGACTCCCTTGCATACTCCCCACTTCCTAGTCCATCAGCAATGGCACATAAGAAAAAGTTTTCGGTTTCTATATAAAAGTAACTATCTCCACAGCAAACATTTCCTTGTTTAGCTTTTTGGAAGACAGCTACTTGAACTTTCGATGTATTACTCAATCTAAAACCTCCGTACTATCAGATTGGATTGCTTCACGGAGTTTTCTTAATGAACGACGCATTAGTCTTGAGACATGCATTTGTGATATACCTAACAGCTCTCCAATTTCCTTTTGGCTCATATTTTCAAAATAAGTATACTGCAAAATTTCTTGTTCTCGATCCGACAAAATGGGAAGGATCTTTTCAATAATCATTTTCAGATCAGCTTGGTTATATCCATTTTCTTCATCACCAATTAAGTCTAAGATAGCAACTGCTTTACCTTCGGAGGTTACATCTACTTGACGGTCTACCGATAACGCATTGTAACTTCTTCCCATTTCCATTGTTTCTAAAATATCTTCTTCTGACTCACCCAAATATTCTGCAATTTCCGATACGGTTGGCGCCTTCTGATTCTTTGTCGTTAGTTCATCTACAGCTTTCTTAATCTTGGGACCTAGTTCTTTAATTCTGCGCGGAACATGAACACTCCATGTTTTATCGCGTATAAACCGTTTAATTTCACCAACAATTGTAGGGATTGCAAATGATTCAAATGTCTTACCATATGAGGTGTCAAACCGTTTAACAGCTGCTAACAAGCCTATTAAACCTACTTGGACTAAATCTTCATGTATACTACTGTTTTTCGAATATTTCCGAGCAATGGATTGGACTAGATCTTGATATGAAAGGACAATTTGTTGCTGTAGTACTTCATCTGTTGGATCCTTTTGTAACTTTTTAATCCATTGGTAAACCTCATCTCTTCCTTTATTGTGTGGTTGAGACGTGGTCGTCATCAAGTTCCACCCCAATTTCTTCGATAAACTTCGTCATTAGAACAATTACACCTGAATCATTGTTGATTTCTACTTTGTCCATTAAAGCCTGCATTAAGAAGAGACCGAATCCACCTTCACGTAACTCATCAATCGATCGATCATTCTCGTAGGGTCCTATATTCTTTTTCACTTCCTGAAGGTTGAAACTACCTCCATGATCTGCAACCATAACCTCTAAACGGTCCTTATATATTGCGAACCCTAACGTAACCTCCCCATTTTCATTCACTTCATATGCATGAGTTACAGCGTTTGTCACTGCTTCAGAAACGGCTACTTTGAGGTCCTCAATGTCTTCATAAGTAAACCCCATTCGATTTGCAATTCCAGAAATACTTAAACGAACTACACCGACGTATTCTTCTTTTGCTGGAACTTTCATTTCAATAAAATCAAATGTATCCATTAATTATTCACACCTCGTTCGTCCAAGTTAATATCAATCAATTGGTGTAACCCGGTAATTTTAAAGAGTCTTTGGACTCGATCTTTCAAATTGAATAAGGTTATTTTACTTCCATTTTCCTTGGATGACTTAAGCGCGCTTATGAAAACACCTAAACCAGTACTGTCCATGTAATTAACATTCTCCAAGTCAACCTCTATTCTTACCCCTTTGCGGTTCGTAAGTGGTATCAGTTTATCCTTAAGCTGCGGCGCTGTATAAGCATCTATTTCACCAGATAATTGAACCAATATTATATCAGGATGTTCGGTAACATTAATCTCTAAATTCATAAAAATCCTCCCTTAATTAAAAACGAGTAATTTTTTACATCAATATGTAACCATCATTTCTCTTTAGATGTAATTATCTAGAGTTCCTTTTCCCTATAATTACACAACTTAAACGTTCTTTTTCATCATGATTAATGTAAAGTCATCCTTCAGTTGAAATTCCTGTAATCGTTCAAAATATTTATATACTTGATTTACCGCCTCCTGGGCAGGTAAATGCGCATAATTTTTTATAACCTCAATGACCTCTTCACTTTCGATGAACTTTCCATTATTACGACACTCTGTTACACCATCGGTCAAAAGAACAACCATATCTCCTTTATTAAGGGTTAGTTCATACTGTTCATATTTCGTGTCAGAGGAAACACCTAATACCAAGCCCTTTGCATTTATTTCCTCAAAATTGTTTTTTTCTGCATTAAAATAATAGCCTGGCTCATGCCCAGCAGAGGCATAATGCAATATACTAGTAGATGGATTGTACTGTGCATAGAACATCGTAATAAACATACCTGTTTCAACATTTCGCTCCACGACACGATTCAAATTTTCTAAAATTAATTTTGGATTCGCCGATTGCTCTGAAAAGCTTTCTAGAGAATACTTAATCATCGACATACATAATGCCGCCGGAATACCTTTCCCTATTACATCAGCAACTGCAATTCCGATTGTTCCATCCTTACCTGTTACTAGATGATGATAGTCTCCATTCATTTGATGAGCGGGCACACTTATAACACCAATATCTAAATCATCTACTTTAGGAACAGAGGTCGCTAGAAGCGTATTTTGCATGCTGGCAGCTACGGAGATTTCTGATTGGAGTTCTAATTGCTTTTCACGTAAGGATTGGTATTCTTGGTGTGCTAATCCGTATGAAATCATTGTTTCTAACAAGAAATTCATAGACGAGTATATTTCTTTACTTTTTCCGGGATATAGCTCAATCATTGCTTGTATATGTAAATTCACAATTTCTTCTGGCAAAATATTATTCTTGATAAAGGATTTCGAAATTTGTTCCGCACCGTACAGTGATTGCTCATCTTTTGTTTCGATATATTTCTTCAATAGTTCCTTATAATTCGTTCGATCAAACTCTAATGTATCCATCGTAAGGTCTCTCCTATCAATCATCACAAACAGGGTCACACATATTGTATAACCCTATTTTAAAACGCTTATCCTACATTATTTATCTTATTTTCGTACCCACTTTATTGTTTTAATTACTGTACCTTTATCAACTTCGGACTTAATATCAAATTCATCCATCAAGCGCTTAACCCCAGGTAGCCCAGCCCCTAATCCACCTGAAGTTGAATACCCATCTTCCATCACTTGACTAATATCTTCAATTCCAGGGCCTGAATCTTCTGCAATGATCAAAATGCCTTTTTGATCAATGGTGTCAATTACATCAAAGCAAACCTGCCCATTTTTAGCATATAGATAAATGTTCCTGGCTATTTCCGATACTGCTGTTGCTATCCGCGCTTGGTCAACTGTTCCAACACCAATTTTCTTGGCAATTTCTCGACCAAGCTGACGCGCAGCAACAATATCCCACTCTTTTTGTATGGTTACACAGGATTGGGAACTCATCATCTATTCCCCCAATTCCTGATGGAGTTTCATTAAGCCTTGCTCTAAATCAATAGCAGTTGGGACATTTTGCATATGAATCCCAAGTTCAATCAACGTCATTGCAACTGCTGGCTGTATTCCCGTTAGTACTACTTTCGCCCCCATTAGATCTGACATCGTCACAACGTCTCCGAGAACTTTCGCAATAAATGAATCAATTACCTCAACGGAGGTTAGGTCTATGACAACCCCTTGTGAGCCTGTTTCATGAATTTCATTTAAAAGGTCTTCTTGAAATTGTATCGCTGTTTGATCATCTATTTCCGTTTGTATGGAAATAAGTAAATAATTATATAGCTTTAATATAGGAATTCGCACAAGGTTCACTCCCCTTTAATCGATTCTATCATTTTCTCAATGCTTTCCTCTTTAGAGTCTAGATCTACTATTTTACGATTCATAAGCTCTAATGCAGTCATAAATCCTTTTTTCAATGAACTCTTCGTTGGGAATTTACCAAGATCGATTCCTAAATTAACAATCGTTTGGGCAATTTCTGGACGAATACCTACAAGGATACATGTTGCACCAATTAAACGGACCGCTTCCGCCGCTTGAATAATATGGTGCGCAACCATTGTATCAACTACTGGGACACCAGTGATATCTATTAATACTACTTCTGAATTATGTTGCATAACACCTTCTAATAGATTTTCCATTATCAATTTGGCACGATCCGTATCTATTGTTCCAATTAACGGCATAACCGTTATACCTTCTAGCACCGGAATAAGCGGAGCGGACAATTCCTGTAAAGCAACTCGTTGCAATGATACCGTATGCTCCCAGCTGCCAGAATATTCATTAACCAATCTACGTATAATAGGTTCCACCCATAAATCTACACTCTCTAATACTTTGGAAAAATAATCTGAATTCACTTTCTCTGAGTTATTTAAAATATATTCAATCGTTACTCGTCGAAATATCTGTAATCCATCTGTTATGTAACTGAGTGGCCAACCTAATTGAATAATCTTTTCTGAGAAGTCTTCTACAACCTTCGAAGACCCTTGATCCTTAATACTTGCAAAAATAACATTTACAAATTCTCGGTTTGTACTCTCAAATAAATCATCCGATATAGTCGCAGTATAATTACCATCTTTTATCGTGTTAATTTCATTCATCCACATTTTCACAATCGTATCACTGTTTTCTAATGCAATACGCTTTAAGTTTCTATCCATTTACTCCGTACCCCTATTCATTGAAATTCTTATCAATATTTTCACATTTATCGACTTCAAGTGCAAACATAATGCAGAAATTTATTTTATAAAACAAAATTCATTAGGAAATATAAATTTTCAATCATTTTATAATAAAAAATTTCACTAGATTCCATTATACATAATAAAAACCCTTAGTTTTTTTTCAACAAACTAGGGTTATATTACTGACCATATAATTCTTTTAGTCCCAAACTAATTTCAACCGCACGATTTATCTTGTGCATCATTTCATCATCTAGCTTTGTAATCTTATCTGTTAAACGTTGTTTATCAAGCGTACGGATTTGCTCTAAAAGAATAACAGAGTTACGGTCAAACCCATACCGTTTGGCATCTATCTCTACATGAGTAGGTAGTTTTGCCTTTTGTATCTGCGCAGTAATCGCAGCAACAATTACAGTAGGGCTAAATCGGTTACCAATATCATTTTGAAGGATCAGTACCGGACGAATTCCTCCCTGCTCCGATCCAACAACAGGGGATAAGTCAGCGAAATATACTTCGCCTCTTTGTACGATCAAAATACTACACCCCGATCACAGTGCGCTCTAAAGTGATTTCAGCCTCCTCTTCAGCTTGAAAAGCCTCCGAAGCAATATTAAGATTTATTCTAGCCATTTCTTCATAGCCTTTTTGCATGGATTCATAAAAGTTTTGAATGTGCTGTTCTTTCTTCGTTTCAAGATACTTTCTCGTTGCCTGACAAATAAAATCACTTAGATCACTATTTTCATATTTCATTATTCCATCCACCTCATTTAACAGGTTTTTTGGTAGCCGCACCATAATCTCTTGTAAACTCTCTGACAAAACCATGCACCTCCGCCAACTGTTGAACGACCATATTGAAATTCATTCTAATAATATCATTCTATAGACCGTAATGCAAAGGTTTATAGGACTTTTTTGTAAAAAATGTGGTTCATTCACCTAAATTAATCGACATCGTTCGCCAAATTACCACGTTACGGATAAATTACCAGTTTATTCCTTGTATCTTCTCGGCACACGCTCATTAATCATACAAGGAATTTCATAGTTGATCGTATCCAAATAATCGGCAATTTCATCCATTTCAATTGAATTATTTTTTTGCTCTCCTATCAGCGTTACCTTTGTACCTAGTTTATATTCTTGGTCCAACCGAATCATTACCTGGTCCATACAAACCCTTCCAACAATCGGCATCCTTTTTCCATTAACTAAAACTTCCTTACCTTGCAATCTCCTACTCCATCCATCTCCATAACCAATCGGGATAGTGCCTATCCATTCACTCTCCTTTGTTATGTAAGTTCTCCCATAGCTGATACTCTGACCAGCTGGAACTCGCTTAACATG
The DNA here is from genome assembly GCF_900111445.1 of Oceanobacillus limi. Lineage (GTDB taxonomy): Bacteria > Bacillota > Bacilli > Bacillales > Amphibacillaceae > Ornithinibacillus > Ornithinibacillus limi. Next base: position 11,651 of record NZ_FOHE01000029.1, read on the forward strand.
GACTAACCTACTGTGTAATGAAAAAGCCGCTTTTAATTGGAGACTTCTTTCTAATTTAACAGGTTTAGAAGGATACAACCCATACATTGATATGCCCAAACGAATGTAATTATGCATTTCTTTTGGAAAACGAATGGAAGCAGCGCTATTTCCGGTGTGGATGACTACTGGTTCTGACCATATTTCCTGGAACACCTTTAATAATTCTTGAAATCGTTTATTCTGTTGATGGTAAAACGTTAGATCTTGATCATCAGCAGTAGCAAAATGAGTATACACCCCAGTCAGTTCGATGTTTTTATTGTTCTTTAATCCTTGTAAAATATTCTTTAGTTCTGTTTCCGTCCGTATGCCGATTCTCCCCATGCCAGTGTCCCATTTCATGTGAAGCTTTACCTTCTTCTTCATTGGCAATAAAGCTACTTCATCCATCCATTCTTTCTGAAAAAATGTTAGTGTTATATTATTTTCAGCAGCAATTGCTGCGTACTCTGGTGATACCCACCCTAATACTAGAATAGGTACTTTAAATCCTGCTTCCCTTAACACGAAAGCTTCCTCTAAAAGTGCTACAGCAAGTGCCTTTGCCCCTGCTTCTAGTGCTTTGTTAGCTACCTGTACACTTCCATGTCCATATCCATCCGCTTTTACAACAGCAATAATATCACTCTGTTGTGGTAGCTTTGCTTTAACTTGTTCAATATTATATTTGATTGCACCAAGGTCTATTTCCGCCCATGTTTGCCGATAAAAGTTCTCCACCACAACAAAACTCCTTTTTCGTTACGTACATTAACTTATATTTTATTACTCTGTCTACCAACAAACAAGTCAAAGAATTCAAATGGTAAGTAAACAATAAAGGAAGGAGTGGTCTAAAAATGAAAATAAAAAGCAGACCCCCTCCACTTTGAGTCTGCTCTATTTCTTACCATTTTATTTCACTTCTGTTCCTACAACAGATTGCGCGACTTCTATTAGTTCTTCTCTTGTTAATTGATCACTAGCTAGGTAGAAATTCATTCCTTTATAATCCCATTCTACAGCATTTTCGGAGAGGGCACCGACTGTATGTCCTAAGCTTACTATGTCCCCATTAACCTCTTGTGGAGATGAGAGAGTTGGTAAGACGTCTCGCTTCTCTTGTACAAGAGTGAAATTTTTTTCACCGGTATAAGTTGAAACTACCCGTTTTCCATCTTCTATCTCTTGTTCAATTCGATCTGTTAATTCAGCCCCTACCGTTTCATTCGGAATTAATATTTCAAATGTTTCATTGTTCGCTTCTCCTGACACTGGTACATCGTCAGGTTTTGCGCTAGCCATATTCTCTTCAATTTCAAAATCCTTCTCTTCAAACGTAGGATTCATTTCAAATTCCGAAAACTTAACTTCTACCAAAGCATTTTTATCATTATCCATTACTTTCACAAGGACTGGAGTGTAACTTTCTTTATCAAAACGAATCTCTTGTAATGGTAAATTATTATTACTTTGATAATTTGTTTTTGTTTGGAATACGTACTCTGATTCAGTCATAGTAAATTCTGCTTCTTCATCAGTAAGGATGTCATTTACTAATGATTGATATAAATATGGTTGACTGCTGTTATCAGGCCATTCAGATTGAAATTTGAAACTCTTATTTAGCTCAGGAGTCAAAACGAATACGCCTTCTTCATTTTTTAGGATTATTTGACTTCCATCCTCTGATTGTTCACTCGATAATGAAACCCGATAAAAATCTTCTTTCTTATGCCATATTTCAATATTGTACGTTTGCTCCTCTTGACCAGTATTCATTTTCATTTCTGCATTTGCTTTATATCCACTTAAGTCTTCCAAGTTACTCTGCAATTCTTCCACTACATCCTCCTGTGACTTTTCACCACAAGCGGAAAGTAATAGTGCGAAGCATACGAAAATGGATATCCAAAGAATTTTTTTAGTCATGGACAAATCTCCCTTATTTATAGGTTTCATACATATTAACCTATCTACCAATAGATTTTCTGTATTAACAAAGGAAACAACAATTAACACCACTCTTAAAGAAATGTACGAACTTATGTTGCAAACTATTTGTTTACACCCAGCCAATAAACCATGATGAGCAATGAATTATATTCGTTTGTAATTCTGCACCACGAAGAACGGATCGCCTGAAACACTCATCGTTATACAAGACCCTCACCATTGTGATTCTAGGTAAACTTCACGATTTGCTAGTCCTAGATTAACCATAGCTTGATTCGTTCACCTAACGCTTTGTGAATAATCGTTTAATTACCTGTTTGGCATTTGACAAACGATACTTGATACTCCTTTACAAAGACAAGCGCAGCATGAAACGGTTTCACCAATGTCGGGATACTATTGACTTTGGAACACGGTGTTAGGATCGCTAGACGGATTGCAGCTTGGACATAAGTTCTCACCTTAAGTAGATAAAATCCACCCGAATTATTTCCCATTGAACTTTTTGCATTTGTTCCAACCAAATTCAATGTACATAACCTTTCACTGGAACACTTTCTTACCAACTTAACATCCGCCTTTTTATGGAAAAATACACAATAGCCTTCAGACAAACCCTGATGAATTTACAGATGATACCAATCAACAGCTGTTTTAAAGACTTATACTAGCTTGGGTACATCCATACTAAGGCACATGGTACTTCATTAAATTTTCATCCATTAGGGCTTCCCTATGATTACCGTTAGGTCCATCGCGTTAGCTTCCAGGAACTATTTCCGCAAATTGATTTGATTGAATACAATTCATTTTCGAAGGAGACTTGCAACAAAAAATAAAGTCCATTGTTGCCCAATACAGGTTCGGATGTTGACAATAAACACATACCTGTTTGTGCTACAACAATTGGTTAATTGGCTTGTACAGAAATACTAACTAATACCTTTCGTTTAGAATGTGGGGAGCCCCAGATATAACAATATAAGAGACTTCTTTGAGCTAATCGCAATGATTATTGAGCGAATTCGAGCAACTATAAAAGTTACAGCTCATACGTTAGCTGCGCTCCAACAATCACGGAATTCGACCTCTATTATTTAGAATACGAATCACCTTCTCATACTAACCCTCCCCCGTCATTTCCGTTAATGGTCTCCTCGTTCCCAGTACGCATCATGTGTAATGGTTTTATCGTACATTTCTTTTGCGGCGAAATGATACAATCTGTTCCCTCCTACCCGCACTAAAATATATGAGACAACCTTGGCAATTATGCAGGAGAACAAATAACTTTAATCTTCTAATACCACTTGCGCAACGGCATATGCCTCACTATGGCTAATTGAAATAAAAATCTTACTCATTTCAAATCCCGAGACCTGTATCATTGGTGCCCCATTTTCTTGGCGAAGGATTTCAATATCTTGAAAACTCAGCTTTCCTATCCCCGTACCTGCAGCTTTAGCAAATGCTTCCTTTCCCGCAAATCGTCCGGCTAAAAATTCTACTTTTCTAGCTTCACTTTCTAAGGAGAAGAAAATTTCCTGTTCTGAATTGGTAAGTATCCGTTTGATAAATCGGTTATTCTTATTCATACTTTTCTTTATTCGATGTAATTCTGTAATATCAATTCCTATCCCTTGAATCATCCGAACCACCCCTATCATTTTAGCTGTTAAATAGCATATAATTGCAATTGAGCATCGTATTTTAGTAATCTTAGACTAGTTACTGCTATTTTTATCATAACCGACAAGAACGATAGTTCATAACAAAGTAATCACTTTCTGGTTAAGCATTACAATTATGTTTTTTATAGAATGGGGGAAACTCATGTTTTTTCGCACGGAGAGAAGTATTAAGGAATTTATGCAATTCTACCCAATTGTTTCCTGGTTGGTTATCATTCACCTGGCATTATGGGTATTCATTCACTTTTTACAACTGCCTTTGGGATGGGAACTATATACTTGGGGAAGTGGGATCAACTACTTAATTAATCAAGGTGAATATTGGCGACTAGTCACTCCTATATTCCTCCATGTTGATCTAATGCATACACTTTTCAATTCGTTCGCACTCGTATTGTTTGGACCCGCGTTAGAGCAAATGCTTGGACGGTTTAAATTTATCACCGCTTACCTTGGTGCTGGTATTATTGCAAATGTAGGTACCTATTTAATTGGACCTACTGAATTTTATAGTCATGTAGGTGCGTCTGGCGCCATTTATGGAATTTTTGGTATTTATATTTTCATGGTTGCTTTCCGAAAACACCTCATCGACTCTGCTAACTCTCAAATTATTATGACCATTTTTATCATTGGGCTTGTCATGACATTCCTTCAACCCAACATTAACGTTTATGGTCACTTATTTGGTTTTATTGGTGGATTTGCACTGGCTCCTATCGTGTTAGCAAATGTAAGCCCCTATTCACCTTGGAGAAATTATCGTAATCGTTATGAAGAAGATGATGAAATCCAATTTGATCCGAATCGTTGGAACAAAAAAAGGAATACGTCAAAAATTAAGAAGAATATTCTATGGATACTGTTGGGGATCCTCGTCTTATTTGGTCTAATTAGTCGAATTGGACTATTTTAGAACAAAAGCGCAAGCACCCTGTTTTGAGACGTACAGACTGCACTTCCAAGCTAAGAGGAAAGGCTGATCACTAATATAGTGAATCAGCCTTTTTTACGATAAGAATACCAATCCGCGAGTAAATCGACGTCATTTACAGCCAAGTCTTTTAATTTGTAGTGCTTTCCTACACCTAATTTACCAATAATCGAGAGATTTAATGTAGCCAGTTGCTGACTTTTTTGTAGTTTATGTTGCTTTTTTTCATAGGATTGGATTCGCTTATGTACGATAATCATTGTATTTTTACTAAGTACACGGTAACGAATCGTTAATAACTTCTCTTCTGTTCGAAACCCTCCAGCTCGATGACGTAATAAACCAAGGTACAGACTTGCAAGCAGAAGGATTACTGGACCCCAAATGAATTGCGGGTAAAAGTATAAAACAAGTGCAGCAACAATAAAAAATGGAATAACCGATCGAAATAAGTAAAATTTAAGAGCTCGTTTAGGTAACGGGTGTAATTTAGTTCGTTCCGATACATATGTTGGTATAAACTCCTGTAAAAATGCATCGACCTCTTCTCGTTTCATAATTGGAAATAACACGGTAGAAAAATCTTCCCCTTTATCCAAGGAACCCCCAGCTACTTCAGCAAATACAGTTACATATCCTAATGGTTGCCGAATGATACTTTCCTGGACTCCAATTGCCTGTATTCTCTTCAAGGGGATGGTTAGTTGTTTCTTTTCTAACAATCCGCGAGTAATAAAAAGCTCTTCCTTGTTCTTTTGAATTGTAAAATTACCATATTTTATCATGGTACCCGCGATTCCTAGTAGATACAATACAAATAGTACGATGATCGCTAGAACGATTACAATCGAAATCCCGAGTCCGATTACCCATTCAAACGTTTGATTAAAAAATTGATCAGGTAAAAATTGCTCTATTTCAGACAACCCAAACGCCAAAAGAGCTAAAATAACTCCAATACTACCCGAAGTAGAACCGGCGACAAAGAGGCGATTCCATGATATTTGCTTAGATGGCGAATCCAATTCTTCTTGATTACGGGTGAAATCTTCACCACCTTCTCCCTGTTGAACTACTTTTAATTCTCGTCGTAATTGTTCACCCTGCCCAACCGTTACGGCTTTTAACGTAGCTTCAGCTGACATTCCACTACCCGCCGTTTCTATCTGCACCTTCACTAGCTTAAAAATTCGATGAATAACACTGGCAGTTAGATCAATGGATTGTATACGATTTTTAGAGATATATCGTTTCTTTCGGACAATAATTCCGTATTCAATTTGCAGTTCATCATCAACTAAACGATAAGTATAGCGATACCATGATAGTACACTAATCGTTAAAATGATTAGCACCAACCCCGCTACCACTAATAAATAATAAAAAAGATAGTCATCCTTGAAGGAAATAAAACTTATGATAATGACAAAAAGTGCTTCACGAATAGCTTTAATAAAATTAAAAATAATTGCTGCCGGGTGCAATCTTCTCTGTTCAGACATCATCTTCATCCACCCTCGCCAAGCCTGAAATCCTATCTCTCAATTCCGATGCATCCTCTTCTAATAATGCTGGAATTTCATGCGTTGTTGCAGCAGTAGAGATTGTAACACTAGCTAAACGAAACCTTTTTAGAATTGGACCTTGTTTCGTGTCAACGTGTTGTACACGAATCATTGGGACGAGCGTTCTTGATACAATAAGAATCCCATGTTGAATGTAAATTTCTTGTTCAAACACTTCATACCGCCACCTTCTCCATCGAAGTCTAGGAAGTATAAATACAAATAGAATCGTACTTACAACACTAATTACCAACGCAATAAAGATAATCCAAATTGGCCAGGCAAATAGAGAAGTAAGTATACCAATGGTTAAGCTTATTAACCAAAGTACTCCTACTGATAATATCGCGGATATCTTCCAAGCTTTCATTGCATCTTTAGCAACCCTATTTTTAGGCGGTTGCCTCATGACGATCCCTCCAACCTCTATAAAAAGTTTTACATAGAAAAAAGCCCCTTCACTAGGAGCTTTTTTCATGTTGTATATTACTTAGTCGTTATTTCTCCGTTTTTGAAAGTTTCCTTTACGGTTACGTCCGCCACCTTGGTTTCGACCGCCTTGATTGCGTCCACCTTGGTTTCGGCCACCTTGACCTCTTTTGCCAAAGAAACGTTTATTGTTACGACGCTTTTTATTATTGTCCTTCATGTTTTGCGCTTTTTTAACACTAATTGGCGCTACAGAAGAAATTTGTACAGGGACTTCTCTACGCTCTTTTGTTAGCATCTTTAATGCAGCTGCCACAACGGTAATAGAATCATGTTCTTGTAGTAGGGTGTTAGCTGTTTCCCGATACGCTTCTAGATCTTTTCTTTCAATCGTTTTTAGTATTTTTTCTACAGTAATTTGTTGTTGGCCTTGTCTCGCTTCTTGATTCGTAGGTGCAGTCATTCGTTTCATTTTACTTTTAGTAACTTTTTCAATCAAACGAAGATGTGCAATTTCTCTTGGAGTAACAAACGAAATTGCTTCACCCGTTTTTCCAGCTCTACCGGTACGTCCGATACGGTGTACGTAGCTTTCCGGGTCTTGTGGAATGTCAAAGTTATACACATGAGTTACTCCAGAAATATCCAAGCCCCTTGCCGCTACGTCTGTCGCAACCAATACATCAACTCGACCATTTTTAAATTTATTCAATACAGACATACGTTTACCCTGTGTTAAATCACCATGAATCCCTTCTGCACGGAATCCTCTAGCTTGCAACCCTTCTGCAATTTCATCAACACGTTTTTTCGTTCTACTGAAGATAATTGCAAGATCAGGGTTATTGATGTCCAAATGGTTTGTTAACGTATCAAACTTAAATTTCTCAGGGATTTCAACAAAATGTTGTTCGATATTTTCAACAGTCATTTCTTTCGCTTTAACTTTTACTTCTTTTGGTTCTTTCATGAGATTTGTTGCGATATCACGAATTTCTTTTGGCATTGTTGCAGAGAAAAGCAATGTTTGTCTTTCTTCTGGGATGCCTTTCAAGATTTCGCGGATATCATCAATAAAGCCCATGTTCAGCATTTCGTCTGCTTCATCAAGAACAGCAGTTTTAACAAAGTCTGTTCGAATTGTTCTTCTACGGAAGTGATCTAGCAAACGGCCTGGTGTAGCTACCACGATTTGGGGACCATCCTTCAATGAACGAATTTGACGATCCATATGTTGCCCACCATAAACAGGCAAAGAACGTACCCCTTTTATTCTTCCTAATCGATTCAATTCTTCTGCTACTTGAATAGCTAGCTCTCGAGTTGGAGCTACAACTAAACCTTGTACTTTTCGTTGTTTCGGATCAATTTTTTCTATCATCGGAATTCCAAACGCCGCAGTTTTACCTGTTCCTGTTTGTGCTTGTCCGATCACATCATTCCCTTGCATTGCTAGTGGAATTGTTTCCGCCTGTATTGGCGTTGCTTCTTCAAAGCCCATCTTTTCAAGTGATTTCATAATAGGATTTGAAATTTCTAATTCGCTAAATGTTGTCACGCTTTTACTACTCCTTTTTGTTCATTATTCGCCTTAGCGCTTCAAACTTGCCGTGATGCTAAAATCATTAGCTACTAATATGCTGTATATTAAAAAACGTAGGAATAAACTAATATTTACTACCAAGAATAACGTTTAGATAACTTGGCATACGCCAAGCCAGTAGAGGAATGACATTACTCACTTATCAGCAGCGTGCTTTTTGTAAAAAGACATCAACCATAGGTGAAGTAAGCCCCTAATATTCTTTCGTCCCCAGTTAATTGGAGGTTAATAAAAATGTTACTTTTCCGTTATTTTTATACCGAAATTATGTTTCTATTCTCTCCTAAATAGACATTCCGGATATATTTAGCACCGTGGCATACTAATCGTTTTTTTATCATAACACATTCCATATTACAATAGCCACTAGTTATCATATGATTTTTCGCTTTACCATGATAAAATATAGTGTACGCTACATATGACTCGTAGGTAACGTACCTGCTGAAATCGTGGTTGACTTGGTTTGCTTATCCAAAAACAGACTAAGATCAGCTTCATTTACATAAAATTTTTTCTCACAAATATTCATTCTATATATTGTTAAAGGAGAGTTTTTATGAGACTACCTCCAGTTAACCCCTATTTCGCAGTTGCTGTTGGCATTATATCGATTTCTACTTCCGCTATATTTGTGAAGCTTGCTGACCAAGCACCTGCAGCAATTATTGCTAACTATCGACTTCTTTTCGCAGTTATTTTAATGACACCAATCATTATATTTAGATATCGGCAAGAATTTAGGCTGATCCAGAAAAAAGATTGGATACTCTCGGCTTTCGCAGGTGTTTTTCTAGCTTTTCACTTTATTTTCTGGTTTGAGTCTTTAAATTATACATCTGTAGCTAGCTCCGTTGTATTGGTCAGCCTCCAGCCAATTTTCGCCTTTTTAGGGACATACCTTTTCTATAAAGAACGTTTCTCAGCTGGTGCTGTTATAAGTATGATCATCGCCCTTTTAGGAAGTATAATTATTAGTTGGGGTGATTTCCAAATTAGCGGAATGGCTTTATTTGGTGATACTCTCGCGTTATTAGGAGCAATTACCGTTACTGTATATTTTCTTATGGGGCAAACAGCTCGCAAGCGTCTTTCGCTAATGACCTATACATTTATCGTTTATGGCATCAGTAGTATCACCCTTATTATTTATAATTTCGTACTCAACAATTCCTTTGTAGGGTACCCAACAGATCATTGGATCCTTTTTCTAGCATTAGCTATCTTTCCAACATTTCTAGGACATACTTTGTTTAACTGGGCGCTAAAGTGGTTGAGCACAGCTACCATTTCTATGGGAATTGTACTTGAACCAATCGGCGCTTCCATCTTAGCTTATATCATTTTAGGCGAAACTGTTACTTGGTCTCAATGGCTCGGAGGTACGATAGTCATATTCGGATTGTTTTTATTCATTTTAAGCACCACAAGAAAAGCAAAAGTAACTATTTCACATAAAAAATAACAACGGCAAAGGCTACCTTAGAGTCCTTTTTCTAATTTTCTAGAATAAACAAGAAGAACTTTAACATAACTGAACAATCAATCATCCTTTTCGGAAAAGGCATCGATGATCTCACACTATAAAATTAATTACAAACTATTGCAGAAACTGTTATACTTACAATAATTAAGAAGAAGTAGGTGAAGGAATGGAGATGCAATTAATGACTGATGGCGGAGCTGATATCCCCGCACGTCTAGCGAACACTTTAGATATCGTTGTCGTTCCCCTATACTTACATTTTAGTGATGAACAGTATAAAACTGGAGTAACAATTGATTTACCAACTTTTTATAAAAAAATAGAGGAAATGCATGAATTACCTCGTTCCTCAGCTCCGAGCCCAAATGATTTTTATGAAGCATATAAAAAAATTGACGCAAATAAACCAATCATCATGCTTAGTTTGTCAAGAGGTCTTAGCAGCACCTACGAAAACGCTGTGACAGGCAAAGACATGCTTTTGGAAGAAGAACCCGATCGAAAAATTGCCGTGATTAATGCGAAGAGTGCATCCTGTGGACTGGCATTGTTGTTGCACGAAGCAGGTCAGAAAATGAAGGAAGGCTACTCCTTCGATGAGCTATCGGATCATTTACACAAACGAACCGAGCAAACAACAACCTTATTTGTTTTAAAGACCTTAGAAAACCTTGTTCTTGGCGGCCGTTTAGACAAAGTAAAGGGAACGCTCGCAAAAACGTTAAATATAAAGTTATTAATGAAAGCAAGTGATGAAGGCACCATCGAAGTCGCAGAAAAAGTTCGTGGCGACAAGAAATCTATTAGGCGTTTTATCGAGCAAATTGGTGAGTATACTAAAAATGTCGAAGATAAAGTCATTATGATGACTCATTGCAATGCAGAAGAAAGAGCTAAAAAGGTACTTCATGATATAACCAGTAAATATCCATTCAAAGATGCATACTTAACGGAAACAGGGCCGTTAATATCAACCTATGGCGGTGAAGGTGCATTGGTTATTTCATTTTTCAAAGATGCCTAACCCAGATTCCCTTTACTCGAATAGCTTGGTTGTATACAAACAAAATAAAGCCAGTCATATTCGACCGGCTTAGAGTGGGGAGTCTGTTAGTGGAACAGACTCTTCATTCTTTTTCGTTAAAAATTGATAGATCATTCGATTCAGTGTATCCCGATCTTCCCCTAAACAGATAAGATGTCTAGATCGCTCAAAAAACACCACTTCTTTCTTGGAGGAAGGGATTTCTTTATCTAAGTAATAAGCCGTCTTATAAGGCACCATACTATCCATTTGCCCCTGTGCAATAAGTACTGGGGATTTAATTTTCTTCAGATACTTTCTTGTAAACCTTACTAACCTTAGGAACTCAATATTTGCTTTGAAAGGGACGGCACCTAGTTTACGCTTGTAATTTAAGTAAAGTTTATTTTGATTTAAATTACCTTGAATACTGTCTTTAAGAACATCTCCAAAGTCAACCCCCATTTGTTTAAGGGATAAATACTTCCGCGCTGTTGCCAATAAGACTAATTTATCTACTTTGTACTTAGCTGCTAAATACGCCGCAATCATCCCTCCCATCGAAAATCCTATTACATATATTTCATCGTATTTTTCCTTTAAGTGTTTCAATGATTCCTCAGCTGTTTGAATCCAATTTTTATGGGTGACATTATCTAAGGCTAATTGCTTACCATGCCCTGGCAAAGTAGGGACAACAATATGCCAATTCGTTTTCTCCTTTAAATATACTGTTAGTGGTTCTAGCTCATATGGACCACCAGTAAATCCGTGAATAATTAAGCAACCTATCATATTCATTCTCCTTTAGAAAACTAGGCCTATTGTAAAATATACTTAACTTAAGCCTAAGTTTCACTTAACCCAGAGTAGTCTCCTTGAAAAAGTTCACTACTTCTTTTTCCCAGTTCACACGAAAACATACTCTCCATATCCCCCATTTTAAACTCTTTCCACCGATAAAAGAGCTGATTAAACCAACATAATCAGCCCAAACGATATTCATACGACATCTATTTAATTATAGCTAGCGAAAAGTTTTCATAAGATCTCCAAACTGCTTAATAATTGGTTGCACCTGGTGATACGTATTGGCCATTTGTCCAACTGTAGATAGCATTTTATCTATATTAATTTGACCATTTTCATCTTGAAATTGTGATAGTAAGCCATTCGGTGCGTTCGGCTGAGGTTGTGCATTCGAACTTTGATTGGGTTGCATATTCTGATACCAATCAGTTGGTTGCTTCGGTTTAGCAAAATGCTCAAATGGAGTTTGTGAATAATACGGTTCAGCTTGCTGATTATAATTAGTGAACTGCTGACCTGATAATGGGTACTGATAATTCGCATACCTTTGATGGTAGGATGGAGAATGGTTAAAATAAGGCCCAAAATTCATAACACCACACCCCTCTTTCTGCTTTTCTATTTATAGAATATGCAGAATTCAGTGCGATGTGAAAGTGTTATTCAATAGCTAACGCTTTCTTCATTACATTTATTTGTAAACCTAAAATGTACTGACCAGTAGAGCGAATATAAGTAACTGGTGTACCATATATACCAACTTCCTGTAATTCCTTCATATAATCTCGATTTAAGGAAACATTTCTCTGTTCAAAAACAATACCCCAATTATTTAACGTTTTTATTAACTTGTCACAGTAAGCACAATTGTCACTAATATAAACTGTTACGATATTCTCAATCACAGATTAGCCTCCTTGTATTGCCGTACATTAGTACTTACCCTGATTTCTATTATTAAAAACTGGATATTTGTAAATATTGTTGACTACTACATAAAAACATAAAAACAATTCACTAGTGACAATGATACATACAAATCCACGCTCGCTGAGTACATTTTCCTCCTCAACACCTAAAATATAGCTCACTTATAACTAAAATCCAATTATATTAAAAGAAAAAACCATTTATCATTCGGATATAAACTTAAACTTTTAATTATCGATTCCATCAATTAATATAAACAACGTTAGTAAACTATCAATTTTAAAATTTTTAATTATAAAATAATTACACGAAAACCGAATGATACATAATATTGAATACCCTTTCACTAATTTTTTTTGTAAATTTGACGTAAAAATTGTAAATTAGTCTAGCATTTTTCGGAAAAATAGTATTTAATGAGATAGAAAGATAATTTATTCTGTATATTACATAGGAGGGTCAAAATGAAGAAATTATTTGGTTTTGCACTTGTGCTAAGTATTACTCTAGTATTAGCCGCATGTGGTGGAGGTTCTGACGATTCCAGCGGCGATGAGGTAGAACAAGAAACTCCGGATACGATTGTCATGGGATTTGTTCCTTCACAAGATTCTGATACAATTGCTGATACGGTAGAGCCGTTAGCTGATCGTTTAGGCGAAGAACTTGGTATAACTGTTGAAGGTAAAGTTATGGCTAATTACACTGCATTAATTGAAGCAATGGGTTCAAACCAAGTACAAGTTGGATTCATTCCTGCTTTTGGTTATGTTCAAGCACAAGAGCAATATGATGTAGAAGTACTATTAAAATCTATCCGTTATGGTTCTGGAACTTATAAAGCACAATACGTGATACGTGCTGATTCTGGTATTGAGAGTTTCGCAGATTTAGAAGGTAAAATTTGGGCATATGCAGATAAAGGTTCAACTTCTGGATACCTATTCCCTGCAAGTCAATTAATGGAAGAATTTGAATTAGAATCAGCTACAGAATTAGAAAATGATTTCTTCGGTGGTACATTACCATCTGGTGGACATGATAACTCAGCTATCGCAGTTTATGAAGGAGATGCTGATGTAGCGACTACATTTGATGATGTTCGTACAGAATTGGAAGAAGAATATCCAGATGTAATGGAAAAACTAGACATCCTTGATTATACAGCTGAAATTCCAAATGACACCATTTCAGTTACTAAAGAATTAGATGATGAGCTAGTTCAAGAAATTAAAGAGATTTTCCTATCATTTAATGATGATGATGAAATGATTGAAATTATGAATGAAGTATATAATTGGGATGCGATTGACGAAGCTTCTGACGAGGAATATGAAGTAGTTAGACAAACGTATCAAGAATTTAAAGATAATATTGAAATGTAGTATATAAATCTAATTTTATATTCGGAAAGGGGAGGCGGTTTTTACTCCCCTTTTTATTACGTTATACGAGATATTTACAGACAATTAAAATAACAGAATCTAAATGCCTGTAACTGGAGGAAAATTATTATGATTGAATTTAAGAATGTCGGCTTGGTTTATCCGAATGGTACGGAAGGCCTGAAAAATGTAAATGTAAAAATAAACGACGGTGAATTTGTCGTTATTGTGGGTTTATCTGGAGCCGGAAAATCTACGTTTATTCGTAGTATAAACCGCTTGGTTACTCCTACTTCTGGTGAATTATTAGTTGATAGTGAAGATATTCTTGAATACCGTGGCGGAGACCTCCGCAAGCTTCGTACAAAAGTAGGGATGATCTTTCAAAATTACAATCTAGTAAAACGTACGAATGTATTGAAAAATGTTCTTGCAGGTCGTTTAGGTCACACTGGTACACTGCGTTCTATTCTTAACCTCTACAAAAAAGAAGATGTTGGACTGGCCTACGAAAGCTTACAACGTGTCAACATTGCGGATAAACTATATAATCGTGCCGATGAATTAAGTGGTGGTCAACAACAACGTGTTAGTATCGCTAGGGTTCTCACTCAAAAACCTTCCTATATTCTTGCGGATGAACCTGTGGCATCATTAGATCCACCAACATCACATCAAGTAATGACTTATCTGAAAAAGATCAATAAAGAGGATAATATTACTACGATTGTAAACCTTCACTTTATTGACATGGCAATGGAATATGCTGACCGCATCATTGGTATGCGTGCCGGTGAGGTAGTTTTTGACGGTCCTGTTTCTGAGGTATCTGAAAAAACGTTCGAAGAAATTTACGGCCGATCCATACGCGAGGATGACATGGTTGGGGGGGCAGACGAGTCGTGACCAAAAAAGAAGAACAATTGACAATAACTAAAGCCCCTTCTATTTATCCTGCTAAGACAAAGACACAAGTAAGCATTATTCTATTTGCTGTCATTGCTTTTTATCTTTACAGTATGTATAGAGCCCAAGATGAAATGGTCGGCGGGATTGGTAGTGCATTAACAAACATGTGGTCCGTAATGGTGAAGTTCTTTCCGCCAAATTTCAATGTAGTATCTGCTATAATGCCAGCAATGGCTGAAACCATTCAGATGGCTATTATTGCGACAACCGTTGCCGCTATCTTAACCGTGCCGTTAGCTTTACTATCCGCACGTAATATAGCAACGTTTAAACCAATCTATTTTATTTTTAGAACGTTCTTAAACATATTACGTACGATTCCCGATTTAGTCCTTGCTGTACTATTTGTTGGAATGTTTGGTATTGGTGTATTTCCTGGTATTTTAGCACTTATTATTTTTTCATTAGGTATTCTAGCAAAACTTATTAGTGAAACAATAGAAGCCGTTGATATGAACCCACTTGAAGCAATTCGAGCTTCTGGAGGAAATACATTACAAGTTATTTCCTATGGTTTAGTTCCACAAGTTCTACCTCAATTCACTTCATTTGTACTATATGTATTTGAAATTAACATTCGTGCATCTGTTGTACTTGGTCTGGTTGGAGCCGGTGGTATTGGATTAATCCTAGATCAGCAAATTGGATTCTATAATTATCCGAACGCAATGACTATCATCATTGTTATCTTTGTTGTTGTAATTGCGATTGAATATATTAGTAATAAGATTAGGGAGGCGCTTATTTAATGAGTACGTATAATTTACCTCCAAAGCCTGCTAGATCAACATGGAAAAAAATAAAAACAATACTAATCACAGTCGCTGTTATCGCTTTATATGTATGGACGTTTTTAGGTATTAATATTGACTGGGGTAGAGCTATTGAACGAGCAATTAAGAATTTCGGTATCGTGCTACCTAAACTGTTTAGCCCAGATTGGGCAGCACTTGGAGAGGTAAGTGAAAAGATATTGGAAACCATTTTCATTGCCTTTGCAGGTTCACTAATGGCAGCCATATTAGCAATTCCTTTAGGATTTTTGGCTGCACAGAACATGTCAGGAAGTCGTTTTGTATCTGGTATTGGTAAATGGATTTTATCAGGTATCCGCGCTTTCCCAGATCTAATCCTTGCTATTTTATTCGTAGTAGCTGTTGGGCCTAATGCTTTTGCAGGTGTTATGGCAATTGCTATCGGGTCGACTGGAATGTTAGGAAAGCTATACTCCGAGGTAGTCGAATCGATTGATATGAAGGTAGTTGAAGCGATGGAAGCTAGTGGTGCAAACAAAATTCAGATTCTCTTTCATGGAGTACTACCACAAATTATTCCAGAATTTCTATCCTATGCCATTTACCGTTTTGAAGTTGACATCCGCGCATCCTCCATTTTAGGTATTGTTGGTGCAGGTGGTATCGGACTAATGATCATGTTTGCTGCAAGTAACCGTAATTGGAACGAGATGGGATTAATTTTGCTCGCGATCATTGTAGTTGTTACTGTGATCGACTTCTTCTCTGCAAAGATCCGAAGAAAAATTGTATAATCATAGTATCGGAAACGAAATTAAAGCAGTCCTTTAATTTCGTTTCTTTCATAGAGCAATAGTTTCTCGTAACGAAAGGATGTACGCAATTGGTTAAAACAACACTCAAAATTTTATATACAAGCGATGTACATGGTAATGCTATGCCACTTTTATATGGTACAAACGAAAAAGCAGAGTTAGGACTAGCAAAATATGCTACTGTCGTTAACAAAGTTAAAAGCGAAAATGAGCATGTCCTCGTGATTGATAATGGAGACCTTATCCAAGGGACACCATTGATGACACATTATGTAAAAGAACACCATGAAAAAGAAAATCCAATGATTGGTATTATGAATAAAATTGGAATTGATGCGGGAGTAATCGGTAACCATGAATTTAATTTTGGCAAGAAGATATTATTAGATGCCATCGAACAGTCTAATTATCCTTGGTTATCGGCAAATTTATTAGACGCTAAAACGGAGAAGCCAATATTTGGCCCTCCTTATATGATTAAAACAATGGAAAATGGAATAAAAATAGCAATCGTTGGCGTAACAACTCATTATATTCCGAATTGGGAATCCCCGGAACATATAGAAGGTATCGAATTTAAGGATGCCTACGAATCATTAAAAGAATGGGTTGCATACATTCATAAGAATGACCATCCTGACATTTTAATAGCTTCCTACCATGGGGGACTAGAAAGAGACTTGAATACCAGTGAGCCTACAGAACCACTCACCGGGGAGAATCAAGGGTATGAGATGTGTAAAAGGATCGAAGGAATTGATATTCTATTAACAGGCCATCAGCACCGAACGCTTACGGGAAAAATCAATAATGTCCTTGTTACTCAGCCTGGTAATAATGGGAAAATGTATGGAGATATAGATATTGATTTGGAGAGAGTAAATGGCGATTGGGTTATTTTGGATAAGCAAGCGACTATAAAAACAGTGGAAGGGGTCGAAGCCCATCCGGAGGTTTTACAGTATATAAAACCCATCGAAAGCTCTACACAGCAATGGTTAGACCAACCAATAGGTCATATAAACGGGGATATGAAAATAAGTGATCCGTTCCAAGCAAGAGTTAAAAAGCACCCATTTATTGAATTTATTCAAAAAGTTCAAATGGAAGCAAGCGGGGCCGACATTTCTGTGACCGCACTATTAAACAATGATTCAGAGGGATTTGAAACTGTTGTAACAATGCGTGATATAGTCTCCAATTATATGTATCCAAATACACTAGTTGTGCTTGAATTATATGGTTCAGATATCATCCAAGCCTTAGAAAAAAGTGCCGAATACTTTGTTATTAACGAAGACAGAGAGTTATCAGTAAACCTTGCTTATGTTACACCTAAACCACAGCATTATAACTATGATATGTGGGAAGGTATAAACTATACGATCAATGTCTCCAAACCAATAGGCTCTCGTATAGAAAATATCACGTATCATGGTGAGGTGCTTCAAGAGGACTATACATATGAGGTTGTGTTGAACAATTATCGTGCTAGTGGGGGTGGAAACTACGACATGTTTAAAGGAAAACCGGTCGTTAAAGAAATTCAAAAAGACGCTGTTGAGTTAATCCATGCCTACTTTGAAAAGTACAAGACCGTAGAATCCACCATAACGGAGAACTTTAAGGTGAAAATGTAAAACGAAGCTGCCATAACGGTAGCTTCGTTTTTACTTTCTTGAAGTGTTTTCGAAAAGATGCAACTTTTATTATTTCGTAATAGATGTATTATGCGACGTAATGATTTGTTAAATTTGCTTTCAGTAATTGATATATAAAATGAAAGTTCAAACCGCCGCTGCGGAAATTTCACTACGCTTTCCGCGGGCTCGCGATAAGCCTCCTCGCTCACAAAGAACGCTCCCTGTGGGGTCTTATCGTCTTCGCTTTCCCGCAGGAGTCTCCGTGAATTTCCTTCGCTAGTATGAATTTTTTTATCGTTTATATGGTTAAAACAAATACAGTGATTGGAGAGAAGGGCAGTCGACTCCTGCGGGAACAGCACGTGTCCGAAGATCCCGCAGGAAGTGGTTTTTGCTTCCGAGGAA
>NZ_FOHE01000044.1 GCF_900111445.1 Oceanobacillus limi
TTTGGATATCACCTATATAAGCAAACAGGAGATGTTGCATTGCTTCAAAAGATATTAAATCACTCAGACCCAGCGTTTACATTAAGATATATCGGTATTGACCAAGATGCCATGAACAAAGCAATAAAAGAGTTTAAAATATAAGCCTATCCATTCATTGGAGGGCTTTTTAGTTTGTCTATAAAACTATAAGTTACACATATTAAATTAACGTGTAACTCATTTTAGTAGATTGTGATAGAATTAGTGGTAATAAGGGGTCTAGCCTTTCGGCTAGTTACACACAATATAAGATATGGATAATTAGATAGATACAACTATTAAATAGAGGTGGGTAGAAATGTTTGATTTATCAGATACATGGACAAAAATTGCTTCTGCTGTTTTAATTGCTGCAGTAACATCATTTGTGACTCATAAACTAGCAATATCAAAGGAACGACGACTACAAACCGAAAAACATAAGTTAGAAATCCTTAATAAAGTTTATACACCTTTGTATAGAGCATTTATTGATAAGTTGATGAAAGATTATGGAAGACCTTTTGGTTATTTAGGTGTTGATACGGACTTATTCACTGAATTAAATAAAATATACAAACAGAACATTTTTTTGATTGATCCAGGGTTGGAAAGTAGAATATGGGAAATCAAAGAACATTTTTATCAGGAACAAATAAGGATGGACGAAACGGGAGATAGAACACCTATAAAAGGCGATTATGACAATAGATTAATTAGATATGTCTTTTATCAATATAATAAAATGAGAAGAAAACTGAAACTGCCATATGATAAAACTTACTTTAAACACCATGATCTTTACGAAAAATTTGTCACTGGTTCAATAAATTATTTTCGAGGGAGAAAAGCACTTAAAGAGTTGAAAGAATACAGAAAAGAAAAAGAAAAAGAAACCAATTAAAATAAAATGGCAGATAAATGGCAGAAAGAAAGCAGAACACAAACTATTTATTAAGTTATGATTGTACCATAGGAAATTTATATACTAGGCACTTACTCATTACGCATGGGTGAGTGCTTTTATTATGAAATGAAGGTGATAGATATGAAAATTGGTGGAGTATTGTTGATCTCATTGATTTTACTCACATTTAACTATCAACCATGCGTAAACAATGAACCACTAAGAACAAAAGATTATAGGTTAATACTTTAATGGATTAGCTATATGCGCGAGATACATTTAGAGGTGATGAATATGAAAGTAGCAGATCATCTTAGCAGAGAACAACATAAGAAACTGAAGCGAATGAAAGATTATAAAAAGAAACGAAAACGTAATGAAAAGGTAAACTGGCATGATTTAATGGGAATGAACAGAGATACCTATAAGCGCGGACGCGGGGGAGCTATAAGGAGTAACAGGAAATAAAAAAGGGAATTCCTTCCTTTTTGCCGAATTAAGTACAAGACAAGAGGAGGAGGGTAATGGGAAATAAACTAGAAGAAGTAGGAGAGTCAATGGAGAAAATTGGTAGTAGTATGATGGGTTGTGGTTGTTTATTAACCATTTTTGTTACTATACCAATTATACTAATAATTATATTTCTGTAGACATCTCTAACGAGGTGTCTTTTTAGTATGCATAAAAGGAGATGAATGCATGAAAACAGGTAAAGACAAAAAAACCATATATGTAGATGGGGAACCAATTAAAGAACCACCTTTATTAACAATTGAATTAGAAAATGAATCGTCTGTACCAAAAGTGTTTTATAAAGGTGAAGAGATAAAATGGAAAGATGAGATTCGGTTCAGATGGAGCACTAAGCGTGAGTTGCCTTTATCAGGTGGAGTTGACTATCTCATTCAGCATTTCGTTAAAGGCAATCAAAACATTCAGCTAAATAAAATTGGATTATCTACTGGTAAATACATGAGCAAAGATGATTAGATGCCTGATTATAAAACAAAAGAACAACAAATTAACTTCTACAACTCAAAAGAGTGGAAGCTGAAAAGAGAAGACATAAAGAAGCGTGACAATTATGAATGCCAGTGGTGTAAAGAAGAAGGATATGTAACAGTAGCAGGTGGCTTAGATAAAAATGGTAATGAGGTAGTATTGGAAGTTGACCATATTAAAGAGTTGGAAGATCACCCTGAGTTAGCGTTAGATGATGAAAATCTTAGAACATTGTGTAAGGACTGCCACAATAAAAGGCATGAACGATTTAATTACAAAGCAAGTAAAAAAGAAAAGAAATGGGATGATGAATGGTGGTGATCAGATGATAACAGTAACAATGCCAATCAAAGAGTATGAACATATGAAGAAAGACATTGAAAGATTAAAGAAGGAAAGTATTTATATGTATGCTAAGAGAGAATACAGTGATTTCAATAGAAATGAATATGAAATTACTATAGACCTTAGTGCAATGATGAAAGCAATTAGCGAAGAAGAGCACAAACCAGTTACATTCAAAACAATATAATACCCCCCGGGTTAAAAGTTTCGACAAAAAACTTTGACTGGGAAACCGGTGCATGGGCTCAATTCTGCAGTTGTATCGAGATATGAGTACCCTCCCCTCCCCC
>NZ_FOHE01000006.1 GCF_900111445.1 Oceanobacillus limi
GATCCTCATTCCGCTATTAGCCATAAATCAGTGAAAATTATACTGGAAAATGGTGAATAAAGGAAAGAGGAACCAAAACCATGCTCGAAACGAATTAATTCAGCCATTTAGCGGAATGAGGATCCACCTCGTCATCGCTGAGGATCGTTCTTCCGCTATTTGGATCCAATGGTGCTTAAATGAATTTTGTTTTTCCCACTATCGGTTTTAAGTATTCCACCATCAGTTGATTATTAGAATAACAATTATTTAGTTGCGTCGCATAAAGTACAAATATGAAATAATTCCAAACTGTTGATAAACATTTCTAATGGAAAGGGAGGAGTAGTCGTTTCGTCAGTATGAAATCATAAGAGATGTTTCATACTAGAAAAAGAAAGGATGATGAACATGGACAAAAAACATAACCAAGCACCTGAATTAGATACGTTTACGATATTAAATCCAGATTTTCAAGCAATGGATGGAGAAGTTACCATTAGTTCGCAGGAACAAAACGTTGAACCCCAAAAAGAAATGGATGAAGAGCAATAATCAGCATTTTTTTCGGAAAAATATAAATTTTATGTATCTTTTTGTCGGTAAATTTGTTAAATTATAATTACCACCTCTTTCTTTTCATTTAACGAAAGGATTGAATTCAATTGTTAAATGAATTTTATACTCCATCCCATGAGATTACCCCGCAGACAATGGCTGTTTTAGCCCAACTAGATAATAATGGAAACCTTAGCACTTGTGTTTTAGAAGAAGAAACGGAATATATGATTGATTATTCCCCTAGCAAGTTGATTGACTACTCCTGTAGGTTCTTCGGATCTAGTCTAAAGGGCAGGCAGGACGGGACTAGAGATATATGTGGTATAACACATAAAGTTCCAATTTCGATCGATCCCTCAAGTGGAATGTATTTCTTTCCTACGTCTTCACCTTCAAGCCCAAAATGTTCCTGGATTGCTCATTCCCATATTGACCAATTGAATAGAGCTGGTAATCATTGTACAGAAATTATTTTTAAAACAGGTAAGAAAGTGACTTTAGAAATTTCTTTTGGCTCTTTAATTAATCAAGTACAGCGAACAGCACAGTTTCGTTATTTGTTAGATAGTCGTATTAAGTTCCTGAAGCAACGGGATGATGATAAGATAGACTCTTTAACATAAGCTCTTGAAAGATTGCTTCTACCTTTTTACGAATTGCGGGATTAAAGTAATTACGTTTTTCCTCTTTTCCTTGGCATAAGAAAAGGTAGGAAGAAAAGGAATCATTTTTGGTTAATAGGGTGACCTGAAGCTTTTTCTTATTCATTTTTTTCCGTAATTGTTTGCGTTCGTTACTTGCTTCGGAAGCCATTTTTTCCAGTAAATTCACATAAGGCTCCTTAATTTTAAATTCCCCTTGTCGAAAACGGTCAATATCTTGCTTAATGACGACTAGTGTCATGGATAAGAAAAGAAAGCGAGAAGCTAGTTGTACTTCTTCATCTGTCAGATAACGCATGAAAATTCACCTCTACATTTAAGAACGTTTGTTCTATTATACGTCAAAAAGTATAAAAATAACACTAATAAATTTTGGAAATGAAAAGAAAGAGGTTGGAAGTTAGTTCATACTATGCTTTTTGGCGAGTTTAATTTAAAATAGAAGTATTATTGCATAGATATATTACCACTTATTGACGTTATACAATGATGAGGAGATTTGCCTACATGTATTTGTTTAACATCCTAACGGAATGGAAGATTGCATTAGAAAATGACCAATTAGATGATTTGATTATGCATTTACTAAATGATTATGAGCGGCTTGGACCACTGCCAGGGATACTATTGCCATTTATTGAAGCGTTCCTTCCATTTTTACCGTTAGTAGTATTTGTAATGGGGAATGCTGCCGCTTATGGATTATTAGAAGGTTTTTTATTGTCATGGGCTGGTTCCAGTCTAGGAGCTATATTAGTCTTTTTAATCATCCGTAATCTTGGTGATAAACGAATGTTCAAAGCGATTCGTCGAAATAAACAGGTTAATAAAGTGACAAAATGGTTAGAAAGGCATGGATTTGGTCCACTATTCTTGCTTATGTGCTTTCCATTTTCCCCTTCGTCTGTGATAAATGTCGTTTCTGGACTATCAAAAATTAGTATCCAACAGTTTATTTTAGCAGTACTTTTGGGGAAAGCAGTCATGATT
The DNA here is from genome assembly GCF_900111445.1 of Oceanobacillus limi. Classification (GTDB taxonomy): domain Bacteria; phylum Bacillota; class Bacilli; order Bacillales; family Amphibacillaceae; genus Ornithinibacillus; species Ornithinibacillus limi. The sequence continues at coordinate 2,193 of NZ_FOHE01000006.1, forward strand.
TTCTCGATATCCTATATTGGTTCCAGTATTGTTTCATTTGCGCAAAATCCAATTAGAACCATAATTGTAGGAATTTGTATCGTATTGTTCTGGATCATAGGGAAACTTATCGAAAAAAGATTACAACGAAAAGCATTATTAAATGACAACACAAATGAGATTGAAGAATAACAGAACGCTACATAATGATAAGATAAACTTCTGTCTGGTATGGATAGGAGTTTTTTCCTTAGTCTCACAGCGTTTGTTACTTTTGATAATTTAAAGAACAAACCTTCCATATTACCAACATACACCTAGGGGGGATAAGTATGGGACTTCGATTTATCGTAGGTAGATCAGGAAGTGCAAAGAGTGAGCAATCCTTTGCCGAAATTCGTGAAAAATCGTTGAACGATCCACAAGGAACGCCAATATTTTATATTGTTCCGGATCAAATGACGTTTGAACAAGAATATGAATTGTTTAAGGATGAAGGATTTCAAGGGAGTATTCGAACGCAGGTTGTAAGTTTTTCACGGCTTGCATGGCGAGTACTCCAGGAAACGGGAGGGGGTACGAGACAATTTATAAGTTCTGTTGGAATCCAAATGATGCTCCGAAAAATCATTGAGGAAAAGCAAGGAGAATGGCTTGTTTTTCAAAAAGCGATGGAAAAACAAGGCTTTTTGAGCCAACTGGAGAAAATGATTACGGAATTTAAACGTTATCAAATTACACCAGAACTTTTACAAATGCAAATTAATGAACTTAATCAATTTGTTCATCAAGAACCAGGAGAACAGGCGTTAATAAATAAACTAGAAGATTTGCATTATATTTACGAAAAATTAGTACACGCCCTACAATTCAATTACATTGATAGTGAAGATCAGCTTCAATTACTAGCTGAAAAGATAACGGAGGCGTCGTTTTTACAAGGTGCTGAAATTTACTTTGATGGATTCCATCGATTTACTCCGAAAGAATTAGTTGTGGTTGAAACGTTAATGAAGAAGTGTCGTAATATCACGGTAACATTAACAATTGATGATCCAGAGGAAGAACACGTCTCTGATTTGGATCTGTTTTATCAAACAACGGAGACCTATCATGCGCTCAAATCAATTGCCCAAGAAAATAACATTCCAATTGCCGAAGACATCGTGCTGGAACCAGAGGATGGCAGGTTTCAAGATCGTCCGTTTTTTGCTCATTTAGAAAAGTATTTCGATGTAAGGCCAGCTAATTCATACGAAGGAGATGCACCAATCCAACTTGCGGAAGCTGTTCACCCAAGAGCAGAGGTGGAGGGGGTTGCGCAAGAGATATTACGGTTAGTGCGAGATGAAAATTACCGTTTTCGAGACATGGCTGTATTGATTCGTCAAGCCGATATGTACCAAGACCTTATTTCGACTATTTTTGAAGATTATAATATTCCCGTCTTTGTTGATGAAAAACGAACGATGTTAAATCATTCTTTAATCGAGTTTATCCGATCTGTTTTAGATATTGTAGAAGGAAATTGGCGATATGATGCAATCTTTCGCGTATTAAAAACTGGATTCATTCCACAGACTGACGAAGAATATCCATTAACCAATGATGCAATTGATGAATTGGAAAACTACGTATTAGAATATGGAGTTCGGTCACGAGAGAGATGGACTGGGAATGAAGAATGGAAATTTCAGCGTTTCCGTGGGTTTGATCATGCAGCCCAAACAGATGAAGAAAAAAATACGCAATTACGTATTAACCGTTATCGAAAGCAAGTTGTCCAAGCCTTGGAGGCTTTTGATACGAACATTCGAAAAGCAAGCACCGTCCAAGCATTATGTGAAGAAACATACTTATTATTAGAAAGATTGGATGTACCAGCACGACTGGAAAAAATGCGTGCTTACTATGACGATCAAGGACTTATTGAAAAAGGCCGAGAGCAAGAACAAGTGTGGAATGCAATCGTTCAGTTGATGGATGAAATTGTCGAAATGGCCGGTGAAGAGCAAATGTCATTGGCAACGTTTCGAGCAACATTGGATGCTGGGTTTGAATCGCTGAAATTTTCCCATGTTCCACCAAGTATTGACCATGTCATTGTTGGTACGATTGATCGTTCGCGAATAAGTGGTATAAAATGCTCATTTTTGCTTGGGGTTAATGAAGGGGTATGGCCATTAAAGCCACCAGCAGATGGCATGATTAATGAGGCAGAAAGAGAACGGTTAGCTGGCCACGGCATGAAGCTTGCAGAAACAAGTAAACGACAATTATTAGATGATTGGTTCTATATGTACCTTGCATTTACTTCGGCTAGGGATTATCTGTGGGTTAGTTATCCATTAAGTGATGAGGATGGAAAGTCAAAAATGCCATCACAACTCATTAAACGCATGGAAGACTTATTCCCAGATTGTAACAGTCATCTGTTATTACAGGATCCAGATGAATTGGTTGATGCGGAGCGTTATATAACGACACCAGTGAAGACAAGGTCTGCATTAACTGCTCAATTAGCTCGTAGTAGAAAAGGCTATCCTGTAAAACCAGTATGGTGGCATGTTCTCAATTGGTATATGAATCATCACGACAAACAAAGTACGACCTATACCATTTTACAAAGTCTATTTTATGAAAATAAGCCAACGAACATTGCTGAAGAAACGGTTAAGGAATTGTATCCCAAACAAGTGAAGGCAAGTGTTTCAAGGTTAGAATCCTACTACCGTTGTTCGTATCAGCACTTTGCTAAATATAGTTTAGGACTTGATGAACGAAAAACGTACAAGTTGGATGCACCAGATATTGGGAACCTCTTTCATGAAGCATTACGAATCATTACCGAATGGATTCAAGAGGAAGGAAGAGATTTTGCTGGTTTGACAAAACAGGATACAACGACCTATGCACAAAAAGCGGTGGATAATTTAGCTCCAATATTACAGCACCAGATTTTGCATAGTTCCAACCGGTACCAATATATCCAACGAAAATTACAGGAAGTTATTGCACGTGCTGCATTTGTATTGAGTGAGCAGGCAAGACAAAGTAATTTTTCTCCGATTGGTTTGGAGCTAGGTTTTGGGTCAAAAGATGATAAGTTAAAGCCTGTGACCTTAGAGCTACCGAATGGGTATGAAATTATGCTACGAGGTCGAATCGATAGAGTGGATAAAGCATTAAATGAGGAGCAACTATTTTTACGTATCATTGATTATAAATCAAGTGCAAAAGGCTTGAATTTAGTAGAAGTGTATTATGGTTTGGCGTTACAAATGCTAACCTATTTGGATGTCGTGTTATCCCAATCGGAAAACTGGTTACAGAAGAAGGCAACTCCTGCGGGGGTTCTATACTTCCATGTCCATAATCCAATGATCTCTGGCAATAAACGTATTTCTGATGAGGAAATAGAAAAGGAAATCTTTAAGAAATACAAAATGCAAGGAATGGTCATTGCGAACGAACAAGTAGCACGATTAATGGATACTAGTTTGGAAACGGGTTGGAGTGACATGCTTCCATTAGGTGTGAAAAAATCAGGCGAATTTTATGGAAATTCAAAAGTTGCGCATCAGGATACGTTCGCTAGTTTACAAGAACATATTCATCGGTTGATGCTTCAAGCAGGAATAGACATTACCCAAGGTGGGGTGCATTTAAACCCTTTCCAACATAAGCAAAAATCAGCATGCACGTACTGTCCATTTTTATCTGTTTGTCAGTTTGATACGTCGTTAGAAACGAATGATTTCCGAAAACTGCAAGATATGGACGATGATGAAATACTTGAAAAACTTCGCAGCGAGGAGGAGATATAAATGGTCAAATGGACGAAAGAGCAAGAAGATGCGATTTATACGGATGGTAGTGATGTCCTCGTTGCCGCAGCTGCTGGATCTGGTAAAACGGCAGTGTTAGTAGAGCGGATCATTCAAAAGTTATTAAAAAAAGAAAAACCAGTTGATATCGACACCCTCCTTGTTGTAACGTTTACCAACGCAGCTGCACAAGAGATGCGTAACCGGGTAGGACTCGCACTTGAGAAAGCGCTCGAAGAAGATCCGACATCCATACATCTTAAGAAGCAACTATCTTTATTGCAGCGCGCATCGATTTCAACCTTGCATTCTTTCTGTTTGGATATTGTGAAGCAATACGCGTATTTATTAGATATTGATCCTGGATTTCGGATTGCCAATGATATGGAAGCAGATCTCATGCAACAGGAAGTTATGGATGATTTATTCGAGGAATGGTATGGCGCTGATGGTGAGGAGCAGGAGCGTTTCTTTTCTGTTGTTGATCGTTTCTCCAGTGATCGAAGTGATGCGGATGTGGAGGATTTGGTTTTATCATTATATACATTTGCAATACAGAACCCTTGGCCCAATGTATGGCTTGATAAACTAGCGAATGTATATGATATTCCTGATGAGTGGCAGGAACAGGATTTAACATGGCTAGAAATTATTAAAAAAGAAGTTTATAACAAGTTTGAGGCGATTCAACAGGAGATGGAGCATGCCTACACATTAACACAAGACCCGGATGGCCCTGAGCAATATACAGAGGCAGTTGAGTCGGACTTAGCGATGTTAAACCAAGCGAAAGAAACACTTCATTCTTGGGATGGCTTACAGGAAATAATGGCATCTAGTAAGTTTAAAGCTTTATCACGAAAAGGTACGGAGTGTGATGAAGAAAAGAAAAAGAAGGTACAGGTATTACGAAATAACTATAAAAAACGGTGGGAGAAAATGCAAAAAGGGTGGTTCAGCCGTAAGCTTTCCTTTCATATAGAGGATATGCGCGAGTTGGCTCCTGTTATTAAATCCTTAACCGATTTGGTAAAAGAATTTAGTGCCCGCTTTACAAAATTAAAAAAAGAAAAAGCGGTAGTAGATTTTTCCGATTTAGAACATTATTGCCTGCAATTATTAGTGGATGAAACCTCTTCATCTGATCAGGTAGTTCCGTCAAGTGTTGCTAAAAATTTACAAAACCAGTTTACGGAATTACTAGTAGATGAATATCAGGATACAAACCTAGTACAAGAAACAATCCTAACCTTAATCAGTGACCAAGTAGGACCAGGGAATATGTTTATGGTTGGAGATGTTAAACAAAGTATTTATCGCTTTCGTCATGCGGAGCCTTCCTTATTTATAGATAAGTATAAACGTTTTGCTAAGGAAGAAAATGTTGGGAAACGAATTGATTTAGCACGGAATTTCCGCAGTCGAGAATTAGTTCTTATTGGTGCAAATTATTTATTTAGGCAAATTTTAGATGAAGGCTTGGGAGAGATTAATTATGATCAGGATGCAGAATTAATCTATGGGAACAAGATGTATGATACGTTACCTTATTCTGAGCCGAATCCGGAGTTAGTTATTATTGATCGGCAGCAAGTAGATGAGAAAGAAGATACTTCTGAAGATGGAGAAGACTATAAGGATTTAGAAAAAGCCCAATTGGAAGCAAGGGCCTATGCGGAAAAAATTAAAGGCTGGATCGGTCAAAAAGAAAAAGCACCTTTACAGGTGGTAGATAAAGCAACAGAAACACAGCGCGATGTTCAATATCGTGACATTGTTATATTACTTCGTTCCATGACATGGGCACCAACTATTGTGGATGAGCTAAAGAAACAAGGAATTCCAGTGTACGCGGAATTATCGACAGGGTATTTTGAAGCAATTGAAGTAAAAATCATGCTTAGCTTTTTAAAGATTATCGATAACCCGCGCCAGGATATTCCGTTGGCGTCAGTCCTGAAATCTCCTATTGTTGGTCTAGATGAAAATGAATTAGCCTCCATCCGTTTAGCGGATCGGAAACATACGTATTTTGATGCGTTAAATAAATATAAACAAGAAAATCAAGACGAACTTGCGAATAAAATTACACGCTTTTTGGATCTATTAGAACAATTCCGAATCGCATCAAGGCAAGGAGCTTTATCCGAATTAATTTGGCAAATCTACCGGGAAACAGGTTATTATGATTTTGTTGGCGGTATGCCTGGAGGACGGCAGCGTCAAGCCAATTTACGAGCGTTGTATGATCGAGCAAGAAGTTACGAAACGACATCTTTTCGAGGACTGTTCCGTTTTCTTCGTTTTATTGAACGGATGGAAGAACGTGGCGATGACTTAGGAGCAGCAAGAGCGCTAAGTGAACAAGAGGACGTTGTTCGTATCATGACGATTCATAAGAGTAAAGGTCTTGAGTTTCCAGTTGTTATTGTTGGAGCAATGGAGAAGCAATTTAATTTGCAGGATTTAAATAAGCGGTATTTATTGCATAAGGATCTAGGATTTGCAAGCAAATATATTGATCCAGTTAAGCGGATCACCTATCCAACGATTTATTTTGAGGCAATTAAGCAGGAAAAATTACGAGAATTATTAGCAGAGGAAATGCGGGTTTTATATGTTGCATTGACTCGAGCAAAAGAAAAACTCGTAATGATCGGAAATGTGGCTTCCTTTGAGAAGAAACAGGAAAAATGGCAGAAAATGCTCGATCATTCCGAATGGATTCTACCAGCTCATTTCCGAATCGAGTCAAAAACATACTTGGATTGGGTTGGACCAGCATTGATTCGTCATCAAGAAACAGAAATGCTCCGATCGGAAGAAATTCAGGATGCAGTACTAGAGGAGGTTCGTATAGACCCCTCTAAGTGGGATGTATCCATTATTCATGGTAGTGATTTAACTAATATGGAAGATCTTCGTTTGGAAGCGGACAAGCAGTTACAAGATCGAATAAACGATTGGAACCCGATGGATGTTGAAGACGAAGAACTAGATACTTTTGTAGCGAATCGATTATCGTACACGTATCCATATGAGGAAGCGGCAAAGTCACGAGTGAAACAAACAGTTACTGAAATCAAGAGACAGCGCGAAGTGAAGGATGAGTATAGTGCTGAGCAATTGATTACACCATTCCAGGCTCCAATTGTGAAGAAACCAGCATTTATGCAAAAAGAAAAGAAATTATCCGCAGCAGAAAGAGGAACAGCAATGCATACCGTTATGCAGCATATTCCTTTTACAAAGCAAATGAATACTAGTGATATTTCTGATTTTATTGAAGGGTTGGTAGAGAAAGAAATTCTTCTTAGACAAGAAGCGGATATTATTGACATACCAGCAATTGAAAAATTCTTTGACACAGAAATAGCGAACTATTTAAAAGAGCAATCTTCTGTTTATCGGGAGGTTCCATTTAGTATTACATTACCGGCTAAGGAAGTATATGCAAATTGGAAAAGTGATACGAATGAACAGATATTGCTACAAGGTGTGCTTGATTGTGTTGTACCTAAAGACGACGGATGGATTATTTTAGATTACAAAACGGATACAATTACAGGTGAAGTTACAGACGAAACGATCGATAAACTTGTCAAAAGGTATGAAACCCAGCTAAGCTTATATCGCTATGCATTAGAACGGATTTGGCAGCAACCAGTTAAAGAAGCATATTTGTATTTTTTCGCAAGACAACTTCTTGTAAAGGTGCCAATGGAATGATTTTTAAAGCTAGACCAATTAAATGGTCTAGCTTTTTAAGTATATAAAGAAAAACATAATAATTTTGGTCGTATACTACGTGAACTTGGATTGGAGTAATGTCTGATCCAAGTTTTTTTATCGTATTTAAACATTCCTTACCTTAGAGTTGTAGGAATTATTAATTCTGTCAACAATTTGTCAAAAATCGTTCTACCTGTAACCAATATCACACCCTCCTGTGATTCATTTCACTTTCATGATAATACTTCTCAATTAGTATAAAGGTAAGAAATCGTTAGGGAGGTTGATTCAGATGGCAGAAAAGAAAGTTAACCTTGAGCAAAAGGTAGAAACACACACAGATGAACATTCCACAAAAGGTGCATTCGCTGCATCCATGATTTTTGTTGGAGGATTTATTTTATTCTTGTATATAGCAATTTATTGGTTATTTATGGTTCGAGTTGATCTATAGGAGGGGAAGAAAATGCAAATGCACAAACATGAAAAAATTTGGTTGACATTAAGTAGTGCGATGATTATTGGTTTCTTGCTAATTGCTGGCTATCAAACGTTTGCGTTAGAGTTGGGGCCGCCAAGTCATAAGGAGACCATCGATCCGCAAAAAGTGGATGAAACAGCTCCTTTTGATGAACCCGGTGTTTATCAAACAGGTGAAAATGAATATGAAGTGGTGATGACGCTTCAGATATTCAGTTTTACACCAAACGAAATTGAGATACCTGCTGGTTCAGAGGTAACATTTACGATGACATCTAAAGATGTAACACATGGCTTTCAAATTGCTGGTACAAACGTCAATGCTATGGTAATGCCTGGATATATCCAAAAGATTAAACAGACATTTAATGAACCGGGTGAATATTTAATTTTATGTAACGAGTATTGTGGTGCAGGACACCAAATGATGTCGACGACAATCACTGTTAAATAAAGGAGGGAAGCAACATGTCGATTGCATTAAATTTAAAAAACAAAGCAAATAAAGTAATGGGGATAAACCCAGAAGATGCACGAATCTCGAAATCATATTTTACCGTAACTTTTGTCGCATTATTAGTAGGTGGGATCTTAGGCTTACTTCAAGGATTAAACCGAGCAGGTCTTCTTGAACTGCCATCATGGCTTAACTATTATCAAGTATTAACAGCACACGGATTACTCTTAATCCTCGTATTTACAGCATTTTTTACAATTGGTTACTTTTATTCTGTATTATCCCATAACTTGGATGGCTTACTTCCGAAAGTTAGAAAAATGGTATGGATCGGTTTTGGAATGAAAATGGTTGGTTTTGTGTTAGCTGTTATTCCAATTTTAATGAATGATGCTACCGTTATGTACACATTCTATCCGCCAATGGCAGCTTCACCGATGTTTTATATAGGCTTAGTGTTTATTGTATTAGGTGTTTGGATGGCAGCATTTGGAGCATTTATTCAAGTAGCTAACTGGAGAAAACGAAACAAAGGAACGCATTTACCAATCTTATCTTTCTTTGCAACAGGTGTATTTGTTCTATTATTCTTCTCTAGTATTCCAGTTGCAATCGAAGTGTTCATGATTATTCCATGGTCATTCGGTTGGATGGAAACGATTAATGTAATGCTTAGTCGTACGCTGTTTTGGGCGTTTGGGCATACCTTAGTTAATATTTGGTATCTAACGGCGATTTCTGCTTGGTATGTCATCGTACCAAAAGTAATTGGAGGCAGACGATTTAGTGACATGCTAACACGTGTCGTGATCATTTTATTGGTTATTCTTAATATCCCTGGTGGGTTCCACCATCAAATCATCGACCCAGGGATCTCGGAAGCAGTAAAATTCATGCATGTATTTATGAGTTTAGCAGTAGGATTTCCTTCATTAATGACTGCATACGCAATGTTCGCAGTGTTTGAAAGAACAGGTAGAAAAAAAGGTGCAAAAGGATTATTCGGTTGGTTTAAAAAATTACCATGGGGTGATGTTCGATTCTTAGCTCCAATGATCGCGATGATCGCATTTATTCCGGCTGGTGCGGGTGGTATTGTCCAAACTACAAACCAATTAGACCAAGTAGCACATAATACACTTTGGATCACTGGACATTTTCACTTAACACTAGGAATGACGGTAGCACTGACATTCTTTGGAGTAAGTTATTGGTTAGTACCATATGTATCAGGTCGTATCCTAACTACTAAAATGAATAAATTTGGTGTTTTCCAAACAATCCTTTGGACAGTCGGAATGTCCTTGATGGCTGTAGCAATGCACTTAGTCGGATTATTAGGATCTCCAAGAAGAACTTCTTATTCAACTTATGGCGATCATGCAACTGCATTAGGTTGGGATCCATATTTAATCTTCTTGGCAATTGGTGGAACAATTCTTATAATCGCTGTACTCATGCAAGTGTTCGCCGTATTCCATCTGATGTTCCGTGCACCGAAAGGCGAGTCCGAATTCCTTATCGCGGAAGAAGAAGAAAACGCCACGAAAACCCCATTCTGGACAGAACGCTGGAGCAGAACCATTCTTATTATGCTTATCATCGTAGCGATGGCTTATGTTATACCAGTCGTAGACTTTATCGGTGATCCAGGGTCCCCGCCATGGAGAACATGGTAGATGAAGGAATGAGAGTTGATACCTTGGGATGAAGGGTTGATAAGTCGCGGCCGAACGTTGATAACTCGCGGTTTAAGGTCGATAAGTGGGTGCTGAACGTTGATACCTCGGAATAACGGTCGATAAGTGGGGGTCGAACGTTGATAACATGAGATGAAGGTCGATAAGTGGCGGTTGAACGTTGATAACTCGCGGTTTAAGGTCGATAAGTCGGTGCTGAACGTTGATACCTCGGACTGAAGGTCGATAAGTGGCGGTCGAACGTTGATAACTCGCGGTTTAAGGTCAATAAGTGGGTGCTGAACGTTGATAACTCGGACTGAAGGTCGATAAGTGGGGGTCGAACGTTGATAACATGAGATGAAGGTCGATAAGTGGGTGCTGAACGTTGATAACTCGCGGTATAAGGTCGATAAGTGGGTGCTGAACGTTGATACCTCGGACTGAAGGTCGATAAGTGGCGGTCGAACGTTGATACCTCGGAATAAAGGTCGATAAGTGGCGGCCGAACGTTGATACCTCGGACTGAAGGTCGATAAGTCGTGGCCGAACGTTGATAACAAGGAATGAAGGGTTGATATCCTAGAACGAAGGTTGAATTCAAAGAATTGAAAGTTGATTTCATAGAGTTAAGGGGCGATTTTCACGAATCCAAAGGTGATATCTCAGGTGTAACTTGCAGGAGAAGGAGGTTCCTATTTCGCCCTTTAATCTAGTGCAGAAGGAAGTGAGTTCCGTGATCAAAAAAAGACATAATACCGTTGCTATAGTAGTGGTGTTACTGTTTGGATTTGGAGTATTTTACTTTGGTACAGATGGTTTCCAAGCATTCACTGCAGAAACTGCTCGTACGAATAAACTTATTGAAGAAAAGCCTCAATTTCCAAATGTAACATTTGAGGATAGTAAGGAGCGGGTCTATACGTTTGATGAATTTGAAAATAAGTATGTATTTATTACGTTCCTATATACGGCTTGCACCGATGTGTGTCCACAGCTGGAAATGAACATGCATGAAGTCTATCAGAGATTACCAGTAGAAGCGATTGGGGAAGACATCGTCTTTTTGAGTATTAGTTTTGATCCGGAACAAGATGATCCTCGCACTTTAGAAAAATATCGTGGTTTTTTTGGAAGTGATGGAGATACGTGGAGAATGGCTAGAATACCTGATCAAGCAGAATTAGATAGGTTACTAGATGAATTTGGTGTCATTGTCATTCCAGAAGAAAATGGGATTTTCACACATAATTCAGCTTTTTATTTAGTCAATCGAGAGGGACAGTTGGAAGAGGTTATGGATTATACGAAACCTGAAGAAGCTGCAGCGAAGGTAGAGCAATATCTCCAAGATGAAGCGGGGGATGAATGATGACACAGGCAAAATATGGACTGGTACTATTAATCTTTCTTATTCTTCCACCTGTAGCGAATCTATTGGAATCGATCATGATCATTCACATGCATATGCAGATGCCCTTGCTGGTGATAGCTGGATTATTAATGGCTCCATTTTTCCAAGCGAAATTTCCTAGTTTCTTTAATAAATGGAATGAGAACGGAATACCTGGGATAATGCTCTTTATCATCATTATGTCTTATTGGTCGATTCCAAGGGCAATGGACGATGCATTAGCGATTTCAGTTGTAGAGTATTTTAAGTTTGTTAGTCTACCATTTTTAGTTGGCGTACCATTAAGAGATAGCTGGAAAAAGCTCAGTGATTTTGGGAAGAACCTAACATTTATCATTTTCCTGATTCAATTTACAGTAATGGGTATCATTTATATTGCTTCACCTGATCAATTATGTAATAACTACATTCGAGCTGAACAGGTAACCCTTGGGTGGGGATTTATTACCATGGCGATCGCGATATTTATCTATTTAGTACAACTTCTCTTTATTAATCCATCAGATTATGAGTAAGAAAATAGAGTGTATCTAGCCTTGTAGCTGGCTGATACACTCTTTTCTATGCTTAGACAAGTATAAAATTAAATCCCTGTTGGATGAGTTATTGGAAGGAACAGCTGCATCTAGCTACAGCGCCTAGAGACTAGCGAGACTTCCCTCGCCTTCGTACGATAAAGAAGACTTACCGACTGGCTCTGCCAGAGGTTTAGTCGCACTTATACCCTTGTGGTGAAAGTCAACATCGGCTTCGAGGGATAAAGAAGGTCGACTAAAGTCGGCCTCCTGAGGCCAACGTCGACATACCCCTTTTTTAGTGGCATGTTTCCTTTATCTCCTTGAAAAAGGAATACACTTTTTCTGCGTGCGATGTTTTGCTGACGTAGCATTACTTCTCCTACGGTATGAATAATCGATTAAAACCGTCACTTTGCGTGACAACATCGATTCACCCATCATGGATGGGCGCAGTCCGTACGTCTCTACCCAAGGCGCTTGCGCTTTTGTTCTATGCATTGGCGGTCATATTTTGATCGGAAACATCTGGGTCAAAAGGATTTGTAGAACTGAGGCCGGTATTTGTATTGATAAAGTCACCGGTATTAAACGACCCAGACCCTGCATTGGTTTTGGCAGTTCCTTTTGGTGCCAAGTAAAAGGAGTCACCAAAGTTTACAACTCCACTATCAACACTAACTATTTTTAAAGGTCCTCCAACAATTGATGGCATTGTATTTACACCTACTAACTTTCGTTTATTATAGTTTATGATTAGGAAATTAAATTGTGTGGGATCTTTTTATATTTCTTCTTTCTCAGAGCGAATTCTCCGAAAATGTTTGACTCTGGAATCGGAGTGAATATGCTTTAAGCTTCCAACTTGGATAATTCCGGATTGGCTAGCCCCGTTGATATATACATTTCCTACACGGATCGTATTTGAGTGATGCCTGCTTCTCATTTTGACATTTCTTCTACCATTTGGCCAGTTAGGTTGTAATTGAAAAATTGGATAATCCTCGAATTGTACATCATATGCATCGTTAAAGATAGCCCCCTCTTGTTGAAGGGCGATAATTTTCGACCTTGGATTCGCATTGTTACTATCTCCAATATTAAAAATGGAACTGTACGCAATGGAATGAATTCGTATCGTTTTCACATCGGATAAACGTTTGTTAGACAATATTCTCCCTCTTTTAAGCCATAGGTGGTGCTAAAGGAACTAATAATCCCACCTCATAAGATTCTGGAGGGGTATCAAAAAATGAGGAGAGTGTAATTTGTTCATTGTCACCAATTAAGAAAACGGATGACGACGCAATCGCATCGATTTTAATATCCCCAACTTGTAACCCCCAATTGTGTACTTCTATATTCATAATTCTGCTCCTTTTTCATTATTACCCTGCATATATTTTGTTAAGGAGTGATAAATCTCCTTTTTAACTTGCTCGTATAAGTAGGAATGAAGTTCATCTTCCGTTGAAAAATGTTGATTTGATGCTTCATTTGTATAATAAGCTATGCGGTGTGGTAGTTGTCTTTCCATATCTTGAATAAGCAAGGATTGGTAATTTCCATCGATTGAACGATTATGACTTTGAGCAAGATCTTGGATCATTTTAGGTCCTTCATTCCTTAGAAAGTTTGTTAAATCTGCCATTACTTGATGATGTGTGGAATTGGGATTTGCTTGCTGTTGATTTGTATTCATGTCCAGTGGGATCTGATTTCCGAAACCGAGATCGTCTATATTAGCTAAATCATTAGGGGACAACCCAATATGAAGTGTTCCATCCAGTCGTTCAATTTTTAGTTGGTCAAAATGATATTCTACTTTGTCAACCATATGAGAATTTTTTTCTTGGATAACACGTTCAAGTTCACTCATTCTCTGTTGCAATTCTTGTATTTGTTGTTGCTGCTGTTGGCTAGCTTGCTGTAACTGATAGAAGTAGTTGTTCCAATCATACATATTATTTAAATCGCCCCTTTCCCCTAGGCACTTACCTATTTATAGCCTATGCAATGGCTAAGTTATTTGTTAATTAGTAGGACTCCTCAACGGGACAATAGGGGGAATCTGTGTACCAACAGCTTCTGCTTCTTCAGCAACTTCGGTGTATCCTCCAGTATTATATAAATCAGCCTGGGCTTGAATACTTCCTGTACTTCCAATTTGTAAAACCGATGAATTTGTGATGGATCCAACTTTTAATAAGTTTATATTGATGGATTGATGAACAGTGAGACACAACTTTATCACTCCATTATTCTGTAACAGGTTGATCGACTTTATCTTTATCATAGACATACGTGTTGGAATTTCTTAAATTAACACGAATTCCATCTCCAGTATTAAATGAGCCACCACCAGCATATGTTTTTGCAGTACTTCTTGGATTCATCGTATAGACGTCCCCAATGTTGAATATGGCGGATGCGGATACACTATTCACTTTTACTGCGCCTACTTTTGCTGGCATTTTCGCATCCCTCCTCATAGTAGTCTATGTAGAAACGGGGAATTGTTGAAAGAAATAGTGTAGGATGTGGTATCTTAAAAGTACAAAGATTCTAAGGAAGAGGTGACGGTATGAATAAAACAAAACTAAAGCAAGAGGGGAAAAAATGGGTTGCAGAGGGAATTATATCGGAGCAACAATTAGAGAGAATTCTTGAAACCTACAAACAAAAAGATCCAAACTTTATTATTATCGTTTTTGCTGTGTTATTAACAGGCCTGGGATTTCTTACCTTTATCATGTCGGATTGGGCCCAAGTTGCTCATTTTTCTAGGGTATTCGTTATACTAGCTGCCATTGTTGGATTATATATTCTCGGCGATATTTTGTACCGAAAGCGTTCGGAATTATTAGGGGTAAGTTTTGTTATTTTAGGATATATTGTTTTTGGTGCAGGGATGTTATTAATCTTAAACATTTATACTGTTGAATTATTTAGTGCTTGGCCGTTTTTAATTTGGAGTGTTATTGGACTGTTGCTTTATTTTATTTATGAGCATAAATTAATATTTGTTGTAGGATTACTTGTTACAACTGCGGGACAAATTTATAGTGGAATGGAATTTGCTTCATTTAGTTGGCTAATCCTTATCGTATTTATAGTAGGATATACGCATTTTGTTTATCACCATGCAAATTATGTATTTAGTTATTTATTTGCTATTAGTTTTTCTCTGCAAATGGTAGTACTAACGATAGCAAATGCTTATGAGTACTATTGGCTGATTGTTTTATTCCTAGCATTGTATGTGATCGGGGAATTGCTGCCAAAAGAAATACTAAAGAAAACATTCCAATACATTAGTTTACTGAGTATTTTTTTATTCGGCATGTATCAAAGTTTTCTACTACAAGAATCATTTTTTATTCAAGATATGAATTTACAAACTAGCTTTATAATTGTATGGGGATTGGCCATTCTCGGAACTGTAATACTTAAATTGCTTACAAGAAGCCAGTTAGAGCTCATTGACCTGGTTTTATTTTTACCTATTTGCTATTTACCATTTTCGTATGTTCTTGGTTTGGTTAGTTTATTTATTTTTTCAATCGCTTGGTTACTTTTGGGGTATCGAAAAGAGGACCACGAGAAAGTATTGCTTGGTACCGTTAGCTTTTTACTTAGTACATTTACCGTTTATATACAGTTTGGCTGGGACGCGATGAATAAATCGTTGTTCTTCTTAGTAGGTGGAATATTATTATTTTCGATTAGCTTCTTTTTAGAAAAACAGCGTCGTGCGATTGTGGATTCCAATAAAGGAGGAAATACAAAATGAAGCGACTGTTGGTTTATGGTGTCATTTTGTTGCAAATAGTAATTATATCAGGAATTGCCTGGCAAGATACCTTGATTGATGAATATGGTCAATCCATTCAGTTGCTACAAGATCAACAAGATCCTTTAAAATACAATTCACTTTTCGAATTCGGCTCGATGCGCATGGAATATGAGATAAATACAATACCCCATGAAAAGTGGGATATCTCAGAGGAAATTCATTATCAAGAAGTAATCCATGTATTACTCGAGGAAAACGAAAATGGCTATTATGAGGTTATAAAGGCAGCCAATGATAAGGTTGAACCGAGTTCTGATCAAATTGTATTACAGGCAAAATATAACTATACGGATTCGATAACAGATAATCACCGGGTCCAATATGGTTTCGAGGAAATCCATGGAGAAGTGGATGAATATCAGCATTTGGATTCTGGAAAGCAATGGGTTGTTACTGTAAAAGTTGCGCCTTGGAATCAGAATAAAGTAGTTGCGATTGAAAATAAAGAGTGATGAGCAGGTATCCCATTCGAGATTCATTACATTTATACGCAGTAATAGGGGAAAATAAGAGAACATCTTTTATTGGAGGGAGATAAACTTGGCTGAAAAAGAAAGACTTAATGAGGAAGCAGCTCTAAATAATAATTTAGGTTCATCAACTTTAAAAAGAAACCATGACATTGCAGAACAACACCAAAAGCCTAAATTAACACAACAACAAAAGAAAAATTCCAATGGGTAAGTTGAACAAAGACCAGTCCTCAGAAGATTGGTCTTTTATTTTTATAGCAAAAATATAAGATAACATATCTATAACCCTACATAATTAAATTATCAGATATGTTAAAATAGAATGAAAGAGGGGGAGAGAATGGGCATAATGTCCGTATTATTATAATTTTTTCAGGAGAGGGTATTCATGGATTATGTGAAAGATAGTCCTGTAGGAATAGTTGAGCGATTCATTGCATTCGTCGTTGATTTAATTGTTATATTTACGATTGCATCTATTGCGGGGCTTCTTTATGATACTTCAGTTATCGTTATAGCAGTCATTTCTTCCTATATTTATGCAATAACTCTACCGCTACTATGGAATGGTTACACGATAGGAAAGCGATTTGTCGGAATTCGAATTGCTTCTATTACAAATGAAAAACTATCTCTCTCCATGATGGTAAAAAGAGAGTTGCTAGCGGGGTTATTATATAGTATTTGTGCAGGAATTTTAACATTGGTAAGTATCTTAATCATGAATAGAAACGATCGACGTTCGATTCATGATTTGGTTGCTTCTACCTATGTTACTTCTAATTACTCGGAATATTGATTAGCTAAAGCCAGGGCAGTATGGTAATACAGTATAATTCAAAGGTGGTTCCTTGATATCATGGAACAAGCTGTTTTAATTGAAGGTGCCAAAAGGTTTGGGGTTCCTTATAACGAAATGAAACCAATGGGTGGTTTTTCCAATAATGTTTTTCACAGTAATGGAAAAGTTTTAAAATTCCACCCTGACTCGATCTATTCACTGGATTCTATAGCGTCAGAATTGGATTGGATAATCTATCTGTATCATTCAGGCGTACAGGTAACTCCCCCTATTCCTTCGTTAAACGGAAATTCAATAGAGAAAGTTGAGGAAGATAATGGGGAGGTTTGCTTTCTCATAGCTTTTGAAGAAGCAAAAGGTCAGGTTGTAAATGTTGATAATGAACAAGAATGGAATGTAGATTTTTTCTTTACGTGGGGAAAGACGTTGGGAAGAATTCATTACTTATCTAAAAAGTACAATCCAAGTTATAAGGTAACTAGAAAAAGCTGGAATAGTAGTTCCCTTTTTACAAAAGGAACGAATGCATGTGTACAAATCCAAGAGAAATGGAACAAGTATATAGATAGACTTAACAAGTTGCCGAGGGACAGTAATGATTATGGGATGATCCATAATGATCTTCACCATAACAATTTTTATGTCCAAAATGGCCAAATGATCTTATTTGATTTTGGAGATTGTGAGTATAGTTGGTTTATTTATGACATTGCTATTGTTTTGTACCATGCTATTGAAACAATTGAAGAGTGGAAGGTAGAAGAAAGAAATAATTTTGCACTCAAGTTTCTTGGTTCATTTTTAAAAGGATATTACACTGAAAATCAGCTTAGTCACCATTGGATATTGGAACTGCCATTCTTTTTAGATTACAGGCAGATTTATTCTTATATGTATTTTTCCAATTTTTTGAGCGAAGATAAAAAACAGAATCCGAAAGTGAAGGAAAAACTCTGTCGAATGAAAGAAAGAATCGTAAGTGGTAAGTCCAATGTAGATTTAAAGTTGGAATACCTAAGTATTATTTAATTTGATAATGAAAAAAATGATCGTAATAATAACTAAAAGTCACTATTACGATGCTTCCTTAAATGTACTTAGCATACACTATTATTTTTGTTGTACAGAATGAAAGGTTTCTTTATCGCAAATGATAAACAAATTAGTACCCTTGGGAATAGCTTCATCTAATCGTCTTATAATGCCTAAGTCGTTGTTAGCAGATATGAGGTTTGCTCCTTTTTCTTGTAAGCTATGAAAGGCATCACGGTACGTTTTCCAGGTTGGATGGGGTTTTATTTTCCACAAATCATCCCCGTATCTTTTACTAAGCAATTGCATGAATAAATGACTGGATCCATGGTACTGCATGGATTTCGCCATAAGGAATGGGAATGTATCATTGGAAGGCAGAAATTCATTTATTTTTACATGATTAAACATTTTTACATGACTGTCCCGAACCATTTCAACGATTGTATAAATGTCTTTGTTATGTTCCATGCCGTAGATTTCAATAGCAGATGCTATCAACAGGGACTTCCCATCAGCGGAGACCTCATCTTCATTATCTGAAGCAAAAATCGTAACGGAGTTTGATTTTAATACATTTGCCTTTTCGAGTGTTTCGCGCTTTGTCGGGTCCCCATACAAATAGTATAGGTTCTCATGCTCAACCGGTATTTTATCTAGTTGGTCTATTAAAACAATGTCACTTTGGTTATCTTCGTTAATCAGAATTTCATCAAGTGTTTTTTGTGCCTTCTTAGACCACCCAATAAGAACGAAATGATTTTCTCCACGGTAGCTCAACTTTCCTTCCTCCTTAAACCTTCGATACAATGTGAATGAATCTACAATCTTGCCCAGTATAATTCCGATTAGCCCAATACCAGAAAAGTACAGAAACATCCCAAAAACCATGCCCATGTATGTTTCAGGTGAATAATCACCGAACCCCACAGTCGTAACTGTAGTCATAACCCACCAGAGTCCGATGAAAGGATTCTTAAAATTTTCCGGTTCAATTGCGTAAATAATAAATGCACATAGTATGTAAAAAAAAGTTGCTATAGCAACTAACTTGAGTGTATTTACCTTTATTGCTTTTTTGATTAGTTCAAACATTATGTCCTCCATAAAGCTATGTAATTTAACTTCCTTACTCTCTTTAGTAAATATGCCTCATAACTGCCTTATATAAACTAAGTATTCTTTGATTTTATAGGCTAAGGTAGAGTTTTTATGAAAATAGGGTTAAGTTGTTTAGAAAGATATTGACATGAACACGAAACAGGCGTAGATTATTACTTACAAAATTAAAACAAACCTTTTAAATCGCTTAATCTTTTTGAGCGGGGGAACCAATTTAGATAGATATATTTATCTATCTTGGGGTGAATCTTACTTAGGTAAGAAGGGGTACTCTCTATCCCTAATCCGTCAGCTAACCTCGTAAGCGTTGCTGTTTTTTGAGAGGAAGGTCGAAGGTAACAACCAAAGGCCATCTTTTTGTGATGGTCTTTATTTTTAGTTAAGAAAAGAGGCGTAATATGAAAAAGCAATTTGTTATTATTGGTTTAGGAAGCTTTGGAAGTAGTGTCTGTAAACGACTTTTTCAATTAGGACATGATGTCTTAGCTATTGATAATGATATTGAAACTGTAAAAGAAATCTCGGATTATGCGTCACATGCTGTCGTTGCAAATGCAACGGATGAGGATGAACTAAAATCTCTTGGTGTAAGAAATTTTGATCATGCTATCGTTGCAATAGGAGAAAAAATCCAGCCTAGTATTCTATGTACATTGATCCTTAAAGAAATTGGTGTTAAAAAAGTATATGTAAAAGCACAGAATTTAAAACATCAGAGAGTCCTTGAAAAAATTGGTGCAGATCGGATAATCCACCCTGAGGAAGAAATGGGCATCCGAATTGCAAACCAACTGGATTCTGACAAGATTATCGACTATATTGGATTGTCAAAGAATTATAGTATTATCGAATTGGAAGCAACTAATAAAGTATCCAATCACTCTTTGGTTGATCTTGATGTAAGGGCAAAATATGGTTGTACAATACTAGCGATAAAACGGGAAGAACATGTAAATGTATCACCTTTGCCAGATGATAAAATTGTCCAGGGAGATATATTAGTTGTTATGGGTGATAACAAGAGCTTAAAACGATTTGAAGAGAAGGGTTTGTAATAATCTACCTATCAGTTTGACTCGTATCCCCAATTATAAGGAGAAATAAATATGTTAAAAATAAATAAAAAATACGATTTAAGTCCTGCACAACTTATTGTTTCGTTCTATATCATTGCCGTTATTGTATCGACCTGTTTGCTAAGTTTACCAATCACGACCCAGCCGGGTGTTCAGTGGAGTTTTGTTGATGTTTTGTTCACAGCAGTTAGCGCCGTTAGTGTAACAGGTTTAACAGTAGTGTCTACTGCTGATACGTTTAGTACACCGGGAACGTTTATTTTATTGTTTATCCTACAATTTGGTGGAATAGGTATTATGACCCTTGGTACTTTTTTCTGGCTAATCATCGGAAAGAAAATAGGTCTTAGGGAAAGGCGACTAATACGAACGGATCAAAATCAATCTAACTTATCTGGGTTAGTTAGTTTGATGAAACAAATATTAGTGATTATTTTACTAATTGAGCTTGTAGGTACTATTATACTAGGAACATATTTTTATTATCTCGATTATTTTCCAACTTGGCAAGAATCCTATTTACAAGGGTTGTTTGCTTCAGTTAGTGCCACGACTAATGCTGGTTTCGATATTACTGGAAGCTCGTTAATTCCATTTGCAAAGGATTATTTCGTGCAAATCATTAATATTATATTATTAACCCTTGGAGCAATTGGTTTTCCAGTGCTCATCGAGCTCAAAGATTTTATAAAAAATAAACGAAGTTATGGTACCCAATTTACTTTATACACGAAGTTAACAACAATAACTTTCTTTTCATTAATGGTATTTGGAACTTTGGTGATTTTATTGTTTGAAGCCAACCATTTTTTTGAAGGGAAAAGTTGGCACGAATCCTTTTTTTATGCGTTTTTCCAATCTGCAACAACTAGAAATGGCGGATTAGCCACAATGGATGTTAGTCTATTTTCGACATCTACTTTGTTAGCTTTATGCTTTTTAATGTTTATTGGTGCTTCGCCAAGTTCTGTAGGTGGAGGTATTCGAACAACAACATTAGCAGTTATACTATTATTAGTATTTTCTTTTGCCAAAGGACAAAAAAGTATAAAGGTGTTCAAAAGGGAAATACACGAAGAAGATATTCGAAAATCCGTTGTCGTTAGTTTCTTAGCTGTTATGATCTGTTTTATTGCTTTAGTAATTTTGAACTATGTAGAAAATTTTTCATTAATGGAGATTATGTTCGAAGTGAGTTCGGCTTTTGGTACAACGGGTCTTTCAATGGGGATTACTCCTGAATTAAGTACTGTTGGGAAATTAGTGATAATTTCACTCATGTTTATAGGAAGAATTGGTATTTTATCCTTTATTTTTGTATTCCATCAAGAAAAGCAAGAGCTAAACTATCATTATCCAAAAGAACGATTGATAGTTGGTTAATCATTGATCAAGATATATTAGAAGAGAGTTTGCAACGTTGCAAGCTCTCTTCTTTTGACTCTATAATTACCCCTTCAAAACCTCTTTTATATGATCTAATGCCCAATCAAGATCCTCTTGTTCAATAATTAAAGGTGGTGCAAAACGTATTACGTTTTCATGAGTTTCTTTACATAGAAGACCACGCTCTTTCAATGCTTCACAATAAGGGCGGGCAGGTTCGGTTAGTTCAACACCAATGAATAATCCTTTTCCACGAACTTCTTTGATGATAGGATTATCAACTTTATTCAATTCTGCCATCATATGATTCCCTAATTCTAGTGATCTGTCAGCTAGTTTTTCTTCTAATAGTACTTCTAGAGAAGCGATGGAGACGGCACTTGCTAGTGGGTTTCCACCGAATGTAGAACCATGAGAACCGGGATTAAATACGCCAAGAATATCCTTGTTGGCTACGACACAAGAAATTGGCATAACACCGCCACCAAGCGCTTTTCCTAGGATAAGCATATCTGGGGTGACACCTTCCCAGTCACATGCGAACATTTTACCTGTACGAGCAAGACCTGCCTGAATTTCGTCAGCAATATATAAGACATTGTTTTCTTTACATACCTCATACGCTTCTTTTAGAAACCCTTCTGGAGGAATTACAATACCAGCTTCTCCTTGAATTGGCTCAAATAAGAAACCTGCTGTGTTTTCATTGATAGCGGCCTTTAAGGCATCAATATCACCATAAGGAATTAATTTTATGCCTGGAAGCATTGGTCCAAATCCACGCTTGTATTCTTCTTCTGAGGATAATGAGACCGCTGTCATTGTTCGGCCATGGAAATTACCTTCACATGCAATGATCTCAGCTCTATTTTCAGCAACACCTTTGACATCATATGCCCAGCGACGAGCAGCTTTTACTGCTGTTTCAACTGCCTCTGCACCGGTATTCATCGGGAGTGCCATTTCTTTATTTGTTAGCTTGCAAATTTTTTCATACCAAGGACCTAACTGGTCATTATGAAAAGCTCGGGAAGTTAATGTTACGGCATCAGCTTGTTTTTTTAATGCATCAATAATTTTTGGGTGGCGATGCCCTTGGTTTACAGCTGAATAGGCACTTAGCATATCCATGTATCGGTTTCCTTCAGGATCTTCTACCCAAACACCTTCTGCTTTTGTCACGACAACGGGAAGTGGGTGATAGTTCTTCGCACCAAATTCTTCTGTTTGATCAATAACTTGTTGACTACTATGTACCATAAAATCCCTCCAATAGTTTAGAAAATAATGATTATGCAATTATTAATTACATTATAACAGTTTTGACACATTTTCATATGTATTTGTTTTTTATCCATGGTATGATAGATTACATATGTAAGATTAAGTCGTGTATAGGAGGAATAAAATGAATACACATCTTCATATTACAGCATGGGTATTAGCATTGATACTGTTTGCTGTAGCCGTTATGTTACATAAACAAGGAAATGCGAAAGGATCCAAAATTGTACAAATGATTCTACGCTTGGATTACCTGTTAATTCTGTATTCTGGTGGAGATTTAATTGCAAATTATTTTGGTGGAGATAGTCCATTAATGGGAGAAGCCATTGCAAAAGGAATTATTGGTATCTGGGTAATTGCTGCGATGGAAATGACTTTGGCAAAAATTAAAAAAGACAAGCCTGCAAAAGGTGGTTATATCCAGCTAATTATTGCTGTGATTCTAACATTTATACTTGGATTTGTACGCCTACCAGGCGGATTGATGTAAAATGAATTATAAGAGCTATTCCACATATCGGAGTAGCTCTTTCTTTGTTCTTAGCTGTTATTGAATTTAGTTGATGGATTGCGTAGTAAATTAGGTTGAAACCAATATTTAGGAATAGCAAGTATTTTCTAAGCCGTCGATCAAGCTTCACGATCGTGGAAGTTCACTTCGGACGAGAACTTCAAATATAGTCACATTACTCTTTCAATACGTCGTATCTTAAGAAAAAACTATTCAAAATATCATTTTTAAATCAACCAAATATGAAGTATTTTTAACAATCTTAGGTTTAGGATTGACTAATAATGTGGATGGTTAATAATAGAACAAGAGTTTATTTTAAGTTGGGGGAAAGGTTTATGAAAAAAATAATGCTGTTGTTAACAGCCATACTCTCTATATACATTCAGTCAAGCGAACAAGTATCGGCCGAGGAGACAGATATAAACGGAGAAATTATCTATGAAATTTTCGTAGACCGTTTTAATAATGGGAATCATGCATTAACAGAGCAGGTAGATTTAGAAGATCCATATGCCTATCATGGTGGAGACCTAGAAGGGATCACACGAAAGCTAGACGATTTGAAGCAATTGGGCTTTACTACAATTAGCTTATCACCAATCTTTGCTAATGCGCCAGATGGTTATCATGGGTATTGGATAGAAGACTTCTATGAAGTAGAAGAGCAATTTGGTACGTTAGAAGATTTACAAACACTAGTTGAAGAGGCGCATGATCGTGATATGAAAATCGTGTTGGAATTTGTACCAAATTACGTGGCAAAGACTAGTCCGTTGGTATCAGATCCAGAAAAAAGTGATTGGTTTTATGATAACGAACCAATTCCAACAGGGGCTAACACATGGGAAGATAATGTGGTACGTTTGAATCAAGAGCATCCAGAAGTGGAAGCATTGTTAATGGATGTAGCTGATTATTGGATAGAGGAAGCTAATATTGATGGGCTTAAGCTTCATGCGGCAGATCAAAGTTCACCAGCATTCTTAGATACATTTACAACACATATAAAAACGAACAATCCAGACTTTTATATAATTGCAGACCTTTTAACAGATAATGATGCGAAACATGTTTTTACTAATCCAAACATTGATATCGTTGAAAATAAGCCTTTGTATGAAGCGATGACAAATGTATTTTCAACAGTTGATAACCCAACTTCTGAACTTTATGAGGTCTGGGAAAATGAGACTCCAAAAAATGGTTTCGTATATGTAGATAATGCGTTTACAGATCGTTTTACGCAATTGTTTTCAGTCAATGGTAGGAATTCTTTAACCGTATGGCAACTGGCCTTAACGTATATGTTAACAAGCCCGGGTGTCCCGGCAGTTTATCAAGGGTCAGAAATACCGATGCTAGGTGAGTTTCCTGATAGTCAACGGTTAGTTGATTTTAATAGTGGAGAGCCAGACTTAAAAGAATTTATGGAACGAATTACGTCCTTAAGACAAGAGTTCCCTGTGATGAAGTATGGAGACTATCAATTAGTTGCTACAGATCAAGGAATGAGCGTCTTTAAGCGAACATACCAAGACGAAACCATGTATATTGCGATCAATAATGATAGTGAATCCCGTGCGGTTTCAATTGAGATGGATTCAGGATACCAGCTAAGGGGATTATTAGGAGATAATATTGCAAGGGAGCAAGATAATGGGAAATATAAGGTCGGAATTCCTCGAGAATCTGCTGAAGTGTATGTCATTGAGAATGACACAGGATTGAACTGGGGCTTTATTTCACCAATGATTGTCGTTTTTCTCCTTTTTGTATTTGGTATTTTTTATTTAACACGAAAACAGAAAAAGAATAATCAAACAGGAAAGTATTAGGTTATTGGCCTAATACTTTTTTTGTTAACACCTTGAAAAATAAGAATTTTTAAATTATAACAAGGGTAACTATGTTATTATTGGAATGAAAAGGAAATGCCATTTTTGAGTTGGATCCAGTCGAAGAAGATCAAGCTTTCGTCGAAAAGACTGGCTATGTACCTGTTAAAGGATCCAAATAATTGTTTCTATGTTAGAAAAATGTTAATCAAAACAACGATATTAAAGCTAGCGACGAGAAAGTAAGTATATGCAAAACCCCGCTGCTTTTTCCGTAATAATTCTACGCCTGAGTGAAAAAATAACAGACTTATTAGTAGAAGACTAAGCGGTAATAAGTTATAGCTGTTTGTTACTATAATATAGATGCCGAGAAAAATAACAATAAAGCTTAATAGTATACTAATTTTCTTAATGGAAACCAACTCCTAATAATTACTTATTTTACAGTTTATTCTATTAAACAATATTGTTCAATATGTAGTTACAAGAAGGAAATATTTAATAAAGGAAGGAAACTAGATGATTTATGAAGCGGATTTACAAGTAAGAAAGAAATTGTTACCGATGTATCAAGGGATGGAGGATACGGTTATTCAATCCTGCTTGCAAGGTCATATGGGTACTGCCTGGGTAGATGACCTTGAAAAACCTACTGTATCTCAATTAATAGTAGGAATCTTTGTTTTTTATGCGGGGAATCCGAATGCAAATGCTACAGAAGAATTGTTATATAATTTGCCAGAACATTCCTTGGTAATCGTTGATACGGAAGAATGGAAAAAGAAAATTGAAATGGTTCATCAGGATGCTAGTAATAAAATTCAACGCTATCGTTTTCGAAAGGAACGAAAAGATCTTGATCGACATCATTTAGAAAAGTTTCTTTCTACTTTGGAAGATGGCTATGAATTGCGAAAAATGGATGCTGATATTGTGAGAGAACCTTCTTTGCATCACGTTTCGGAAGATTTTACGGCCCAGTTTGAGTCACTTGATGATTTTATAAATAGAGGAATTGGTTATGCTGTTTTGTATAAAGGACAGGTCGTATGTGGAGCAGCTTCTTATAGTATCTATGATGCTGGAATTGAAATCGAAATCGGTACAGATCCAACGCATCGGAGGAAGGGTTTGGCTACAGTTGCAGCTGCAGCACTTATTCTAGATTGTATGGATCAAGGCTTATACCCTAGCTGGGATGCAGCAAATGAGGAATCTGTGAAGCTAGCGGAAAAACTAGGTTACGTATTTGAAGAAGATTATGATACGTATTATATCCACTTGAAATAAATAATTGATTCCAAGGAGGCATTTGAATGGGGTATGAATTAAAGACAAAAGAAAACGACAACAGTGTGATTGAATTTATCGAGAATGTGGAAAGTGTCAAAAAAAGAGAAGAATCGTATCAATTATTAGACATTTTTACGGAGACGACAGGTTATCCAGCAAAAATGTGAGGCTCGAATATCATTGGTTTTGGAGCCTATCATTATAAATATGATTCGGGCCATGAAGGTGATGCGCCTCTTGTGGGATTCTCACCTAAGACGGCTCGTTTTAGTCTTTATTTTGCAACAGGCGATACCGACCGTGATAAATTGTTATCAAAGCTTGGAAAGCACAAATCCGGGGCTGCGTGTGTGTATGTGAACAAATTAGCAGATGTTGATTTAGAAGTATTGAAAGCTTTAATTGAACAATCGGTGACGTTTTTACAGGAGAAATACCCAAGTAATAATTAGGATGAGATACCAAGCCATGTATGGAAGCTATGTAAGAAAAGGCTTAGGAGATAAATTCCTGAGCCTTTACTAGTTAGACGATGTTGGAAGTATGAACTTAATCAACCTAATCAACCCTGATTTATCCATTAATGATTGTTCCACCATTTACATGAATGACTTGGCCAGATACGTAGCTAGAATCCTCACTTGCTAGGTATACATAAGCTGGTGCTAATTCTTTCGGCTGTCCCATTCGTTTCATTGGCGTATTTTGTCCAAATTTATCTACTGTGTTGGCATCAAAAGTCGATGGGATTAATGGAGTCCAAATAGGCCCTGGTGCTACGGCGTTCACTCGAATTCCTTTGCCTATTACAGATTCGGATAAAGAACGAGTAAACGTTGTTATGGCCCCTTTTGTTGCTGAATAATCAATGAGTTGTTTATTCCCTTCATATGCAGTAATGGAAGATGTATTTATAATACTACTACCATTAGATAAATGGGGAAGTACTGCTTTCGTCATGTAGAACATACCAAATACGTTTGTTTGAAAGGTTCGTTCCAGTTGATCGGGAGTAATATATTCTAAGCCCTGCTGCGGATGTTGCTCGGCAGCATTGTTTACAAGAATGTCAATTTTACCGAATTCATTTATCACCTGTTTTATTGCGGTATCACAGAAAGTAGGATCTGCGATGTCACCTGCAATCAATAAGCATTTTCTTCCTGCTTGTTCAACAAGTTGTTTCGTTTCATTCGCATCCGTTTCTTCTTTTAAGTGCATAATGACAACGTCTGCCCCTTCATTAGCAAAATGGACACTAATTGCTCGTCCGATACCACTATCACCACCTGTAATAATCGCAACTTTATTTATTAATTTATTGCTTCCTTGATAATTGCTCCGAATGTATTCTGGTTCGGGATGCATCATGGCTTCCATTCCGGGTTGCTGATTCTGTTCCTGTGCTGGGGGTGTTTTTGGTTCATTTGCTTGTCCCATTCTATGCCTCCTATGATTCAAAACGTTTACTGTTTAGTTTTCCCGAATCAAATTAATTCAATCATGGTAAAAAGAAAAAAGCCCTATAAAGGACTTAGGTAGGCGATTATAAAGTTTCGTTACATATATTCATGTGCGGAGGTAGCCCCTTGTTGGTGTAAAAAATTATAAACATCACGATAATCTTTAATATCAATTTCTCCTGCGATATACTTTTTTTGATAATAATCTAGCAAATCGTTCATTGTTCTGGGGGCTTCTTTCCGTTCGGCTTCATAAGCAGTAACTAATTCATTGACCAGCATACGATTCCTCCTTCAATAGTTTAAGAGCCATAAAGGTATCTATTACGAATGTATGTCGGAGGTAGCTAGTTCATGCGTAACGATTTTGTAAAAATTGAATGGTGGAGTTAAAAAGAGGAACACTCGTAAGGGCGAGTGTTCCAATAATTAATACATATGCTTCATTTTAGGGAATTCAATTGTTTGTAGGATTGCTTCAGAATCGATATCATATGCGCTCATTTGATCAAAGGACAATGTGTAGATCGTATCGTTCACAGAAACTATTCTTTTAATTTCTCCTTCCCAATTTGGATGGTTTTGTCGATTTTCATCTTGATGGGTTATTGTATCCTTCAATTGAATCCCATCTTCTGCTGTAATATGGTATAGTAATGCCCCTTGAAACAAGAAGTCTTGCTCCTCATACGTCATATCATCTTTTTGTACCGTTTTGGTTTCAAATAACATCGCTGGAAGTCCATATAAATTTCTTGATGGGTGGCTAAACAAAGCTTTATGGTTATGGTTTAACTCGGTATGTGAGCCACCTTGGCCAATTACTTCACTATATTTTTCCACAGGATTTGTAAGATCGCTGACATCAAAAACTGAAATTTTAATCCCATCTGTTCTTACGATAGGTTCGGAACTATGCTCGTTTTCTTCTAATTTTGTATTCTGCCCGAATCCAATCACATGGTTGTCGTCTAAAGGATGTAAATAATTACTAAATCCAGGAATCTTTAATTCGCCTAGAACGGTAGGGTTGGTTGCATCTTGTAAGTCAATAACAAACAGTGGATCCACTTCTTTAAATGTTACCATGTAAGCAATATCTTCCATGAAGCGGACACTGTAGATACGTTCCCCTTTAGCAAGACCTTCAACAGAACCTAGGGGGTTTAAGTCGATATCAAATGTGTATAGGTTATTTGTTGATTCCTCTTCGTTATTCCACGTATTGCCTTTCGTCGTAGCTACACGAAAGGTTTCGTTACGTTCGTCCATTGCGAACTGATTAATTAATGTCCCGTTTACTACAGTAGATGCATTGTAGCTAATGGATCCATTATCAATCTTAAACTGATTAATTTCTGTATCATGGGCAGGACGAGCGATAGCAATTTCAGGTCCACTACTAGAAGTTTTTTCTTCACTATCATCGTATTTATTTACGGCAATATATAAATGATTCTCGGACATATACATTTCATTCGAAGCGCCTAAATAGGTTTCTACATGTACCTCTTTTTCCATATCTGTTAAGTCAATCGATGATAATAATAAATAAGTTTCATCGTCACTTTCTGGGAAGAAATACATATCGTCAAAATCAACCGGTTGGCCTTCGTCACTAATCGCTGTATCTTTAACAAAAGGACGTATTTCCATATTTTCTTCTTCCTCTAGAATATGGAATGGAGGCCGTTCATTCGCAACTAGATATAAATGATCGTCCATTAATCTTGAAGCGTTATAAGATCCTTCAAATGTAACCTCGCGTATTTGGTCAGGATTATTCCGATCCGTTATATCATAGATAAATACAGTTGTTTGACTGGAGTATACGGGAAATATAGCGATGTCTTCATTTATTGTTTCTCCACCAGGCTCTTTCGTTTCCCGTATTGGTTCATGCGTATGACCAATACTTATAAGCATGTCATCTTGGACATAGATTTCCCTTGGGGTAAACCGTTCCTCTTCGATGGTGCTCATCACTTTACTATCTTTTTCTGCAGCGGAAGCAATAACAAGATCACTATCTCGTGCGAAATAAATATACGCTCCATCTGTTTTAACCGTATCGCCTTCGTCAATTCCACTGACTTGAACATTTGTTTCGGAAACAGAAGCTCCACTATCACTATCATTTACAGTAGCACTCTCCATTTCAGCAGAATCGTCTGCGGAATCTTCGTTACCAAAGGAAAATAATTTATTTTCCTGTTCTGGTTGTTGCATGCGCTCTTTTAATAAGGTTAGGAGTTGTTGGTTATCTTTGATTTTTGGTAATTCTTCAACAGCTTCAAAATTATGCGTGAAGGACTTCGTTAAATTATTTCCATCTGCTGTTTCGACCGAATTTGAAATATGAATGGTATAGTTTTTATGAACAGTATAGCCTTCAGTGGGGGCTTCAAGTGTTAATACGGTAAAATCATCATTCCACTCGAAGGAAACTGGTACCTGTTTACCGTCTTCATTTGTCACAGTGACCGTACTCGTTGTAAATGTTTCAGGGTTCATTTCCTCTGAAAAGTGTACCGTCCAATCTTTAAAAGTGGGAGCAAAACTAGAAGCTGATGGAATCTCTGCTGATGTTTCATCAGATAAAACATTATAGACGTAGAAACCAATTCCGATTGCGAAAATAATCGCAATACTAATTAACCCTATTTTCTTTTTCACCTTTTTCACCTCATTTTTGAAAGGTTAATCCCTTTTGCTAATAAGACGAAGGTTCCAAAATAATTGTTTCAAATTATTGTGGGATAGGGATTACTTATGTTTCCACAGGATTCTTAGAATAGAGAGTATAAAAATACTGCTTCAACGGTATGTCGATGAAACAGTATCACTCACGTATTAAAATGACTTATTTAAGAAGAATAATGCAATGGTTCCTGGTCCTGCATGGGCACCAATAGCTGATCCAACCATTTCGATTTCTATATTTTTTACGCCGAATTTATTTCGAATCATTTCGGCTAGCTGTTCTGCACGCTCGAGGTCATCACCATGGCTAATACCAATCGTTTGATTTTCAAAGTTTCCACCACGTTCTTCCATAATTTCTAGCATTCGTCCAAAAAGTTTCTTAGATCCTCTAATTTTTTCAAGAGGAACTAATTTACCAGCTTCAACATGTAAAATAGGTTTGATCTTTAGTAATGTTCCTACAAATGCAGCTGTTTTACTTACACGCCCACCACGGTAAAGATACTCTAAGTCATCTACAGTAAAAATGTGCTCCATATTAGCTGCTCGTCTTTTAGCATCCTCTTGAATATCTTCGACTGTTTTTCCCGCTTTAGCCATTTTAGCAGCTTCTAAAACTACAAGACCATATCCGATCGAAGCACATTTGGTATCCACCACATGGATCGGAGCATCTGGGTAATCCTCTTTCACTTCTTGTTCCATCATTTTAGCTGTTTGGTATGTACCGGACAATTCGGAAGAAAAGGCTAAATATAATAAGGGTTGATTGGATTCAGCATAAGAAGTAAAGACCGATTTAAACGTCTGAGGAGATACTTGAGATGTTTTCGGTGCTTTTCCTTCTCTCATCGCATCATATACTTTTTTGGGTGAGATTGTTTGTCCGTCTTCATAATCTTTTTCTTCTAAATGAACAGTTAATGATACCATTTCGATGTCATATTCGTTATAATGGGTTTTTGACAAATCCGATGCTGAATCAGCAAGAATTTTTACTGTCATTGTTTCACCTTCAATCTTTAATAATAAATGTGTTATGTTTAGTTTATAGCTATACGGGAAGATAGTCAAAGCATATTGTATTAATATTGAAATAACTAGGAAAAGCTATAGTATTAGCAGTTTGGTGTTTGATAAGGAGGCAGCCATGTTTTTAGTCGAAGCAAAAAGAATTGCAGTAGTTATTGTAGGAGCCTTGCTTGGTGCCATTTCACTGAATTTCTTCTTAATTGGAGCAAATGTTTATGCAAGTGGATTCACTGGAGCAGCACAGTTAATTTCGAGTGTTTTTAAAGACTTTTTTGGAATTGGAATTGGAACAGGTATTTTGCTATTTATTTTAAATATTCCAGTTGCGATTTTAGGTTGGTTTAAAGTAGGAAAAGGTTTTACTATATATAGTGTTGTATCTGTAATGTTTACAACTCTATTTCTCGAAATCATTCCAATTATTCAGCTTTCAGAAGATATTATTTTAAATGCCGTATTTGGGGGATTAATTGCCGGAATAGGTGTAGGGATGACCTTGAAATTTGGTGCGTCTACAGGTGGTATGGACATCGTTGCCATGGTACTATCCCGAATGAAAGATAAACCTATTGGTGTATATTTTCTTTCATTGAACGCAGTTATTATCGCTTTAGCCGGTGTTTTGTATGAACCAGAAAACGCATTATATACACTAGTTACCTTATATGTAACAACGAGGGTCATAGACGCCATCCATACACGACACGAGAAGCTTACAGCTATGATTGTTACACGTAAAGCAGATGAGTTACAGCGAGCAATTCATAATAAAATGGTACGAGGAATTACCATTTTGCCAGCAAAAGGTGCGTATACAAAAGAAGATAAAAATATGATGTATCTTGTCATTACTCGTTATGAATTATACGATTTAGAGAAAATAATTGGTGAAATTGATCCACAAGCATTCACGAATATCGTTCAAACGACCGGTATTTTTGGATTTTTTCGCAAGGATTAGGGGGAAAAATGGTGAAAAAATTACTATTATTTTTAACAGTTGCATTCACACTGTTAGGATGTAGTGCTGATGAAGAAGCGGAGCAAGAACAGGGGGGAAATGCGGAACAAGAGCAAGCAGTAAATGAAGGTGATGTGAAGGATACAACTTCGGTTCAATTTCAAAATGTTGAAGTAGTAGTAGAAAATAATGTAGCTAAGATTACTGGCGAAGCGAATACGCCCGATGATGCTTTCTATTATATGGTTTTAGTAGGGGAAAAAGAAATCCAAGAAGAAACAGAAGTTCCTGTTGATGGCGAAGCAGATGAATGGGTTGACTTTTCGATTGAAGTTGATATAAGTGAGGACGTTTCAAACTCAACTGAAGTTCCAATACTTCAGCTGTATGCCAAAAGAGAGAATGGTGACATGGTGAATCCGAATTATATACCGATTGATTTGACAGAGTATTAAGGCAAGGATTATCTCGAATAGAAAAAGACAGTTTGATGTACCTTTAACTTACTATATAATAATAATCCTTTTAGCAGTCCAATCACCATATAGATTGGACTGCTTTTATTTGTTAATTTAATAACGTTAAACACAAAATATAGTAAATTGATCCCCTAATAATCAGTTGTTTACAGGGACCTGTAGACTCTTGTCATTTGCATAATTCGGTTGCTAAAATTCTCCAATTATGGTACTAGTTTTCTATACAAAACACTAAAATTTGGGTATTTATGGTAATATAATATTGTGAATATGAACTAGTATACTTAAATTAAAGAAGCAAATTGATTTCGAGAGGGAAGCTAATTTGAAGTATATATTGTTAACAGGCTCATGTTTTGGCTTTACAATAAATTTGATACTGACAATCTATAAGATCTTGATTCAAGTATTAGCATTTTCAATTTTCTGGTAACACCCTATATATGGTCCTATTATTAAATTACTACTCGCAGTCATATCAGGTGTAATTATATTTGTCATCACAACATTTGAGCATGCTATTGTTGGTAATGGTACTTTATCGTAAGTATGAAGAATTAAATCCTACGTAATTTTACGAAGAAAATGCGTTTTTATTTCGTTTGACAATAAAAAATTCAAGGAAACCTTTACTAAGATAGGTTTCCTTGAATTTTTTTATCAATGCAACTTTATACCGTTGCGATTCGTTTCATTTATGGGTAGTGGGGGGGATGAGATTCAATGAGCAACAGTCGCGACAGTTTATTTGTTTTAATAGAGAAAGAGTATGAAGAGAATTATCTCTATTTAAAAAATTTTATACTTAAACTGACAAAAGATGATCAAATAGCTGAAGATTTAATACAGGAAACGTTCCTAAAAGTTCTGAAAAACCCGGAACAAGTTGTCACTGTCACCTATTTTCGTAGTTGGCTAATAACTTGTGCAAAAAATCTATTTATTGATTTTAAACGAAAGAAAAATCCTACGCTTTTCCAAGATGAAAATGTGATGGTCAAACTAATAGGGAATACGGATAATCCAGAAATAACCTTTCTAATGAGGGAAAGTATAAAACAAGCCTTACAAGGTTTTTCCGAATTAGACCGTTCCATTTTTATCGCTAAGGAGTATTACGGATATAAGTTTGATGAGATAGCTCAGTTATTAGATGTACCAGTAAACACAGTTAAATCAAAGTTATTTAGATTGAAGAAAACAGTGCTTAAAGATAATACAAGGAGGGATTAGATTGGGAAATAGCGAAAAGCTGCACACGTTAGCCTATGAATTATTACCCTTATATCAAGATTTGGATGCCAATGTTAAAAAAGTTATCAACGAACATGTTGAAGAGTGTGATGTCTGTAAAGGCCACCTAGATAATGTCCAAGAAACATTCGGTATTCATGAAGAACCTATTGATGAACAGGTGCAATATATCGAAAAAGTAAAGCCATCTCCATTTAAAAAATTAATTCTTTTTAAGAGGAGTTTATTGGTGCTAATGCTTATGGTAAGATTTCTAATTCTAGGGATGATAATATATCTTGCTCAGTCATACTTAGGGAATGCTTCCTTAATTACAAGTAGTGTAATATTGTTTTACTTTCCTTTTGTATGCTTAACCAATGCTGTTCATTATTTATTCTTTAAAAGTAAATTATTTTGGATAATTATATCATTCGATATTTTAATATTATTATTTTTTGACAATCTATTAATTTCTTTTTAGTGATTAAATTGAGAAAGGGAGTATTTTATAATGAGAACATTAGCAACATTAAGCGGGGTTTTAGGTATCGTTATATCTTTATTTTGTCAGTTGTTTGCCATCATCGATGACTCATATACATTTGGTAACATCGGATTTTTGGGTGTAATTAGTGGTGTAATAGCGATTGTAGGTGCTAATTTAATGAAACGGAATAAAAAGTATGCGGCCTCTTTACTTTTGGTTTCGTGTGTGACAGGAATTATTGCCATCTCATATTTTTACATTTTACCATCATTATTCACAGTTTTTCCATTGGTAACATTAATTAGATCAAAAGAAAATAAATAAGGTGAGAGATTTTACACAAAAAACGTTTCAAAATAAACGGTCTTCAACTACAACTAAAGTGAAGTTAAACAAAATAAGGTAAAGCAGAACGCTTGGATAATAATATCCAAGCGTTTTTTTTCTCTTACATCATATGTACAACTAAGCTGATGTTCAAGGTTAGCTGTAGTCTGTGTTTTTCATGCGCGATTAGTATCCGTATTTTTCAAATACTTCTTCTACCTTAGGTGTTAATGCATCCCATTCCGCGTCAAACTCTTTATTAACGGTAATGAAATTTTGATAACCGAAAACGGTATCAACACCATCAAGTTTCATTAATTCATTCATAATTTCGTGTTCACTCGTTTCCCCAGCACGAATAGAAAAGCTATTCGTTCCTTCAAAAATTAGTTTATCAGTCGTAAATTTTAATGCATTAGGATTTGGTGTAGCTTCTACTCTTACTCCCATTGATAATCCCTCCTATAAATCCAATTATAGTTACATATTAGCAGATTTAGAGGAGAATTAAAAAAGAAAAGATGCTCCCAATAATTAGGAGCACCTTTTTCTCATGGTGCTTGCTTCCAGTAATCCTTTTTCATCCTATTTGAATGAATTAGTAATTACCATCACAAGATTATCTCCAGTAAGTGAATTCGGAGGTTTGATTAGCTAAGCTGATGTTGTTGCAATTGTTGTTCAAGCTGTTGCAATTGCTGTTTTTCAGCGGGGGTAGCATCATTATAAGCAGCTTGAATTGCACTGTGTGCAGCTTGCTTATCTTGATCACTTGCCTGGTTATTATTTGTGATGCGGTTTACAGCATCCATAGCTTGTTGTAATAGGTTTCCATTTCCATTTGCCATTTAAAACCCTCCTAGCGTATGGTGATCTGCTTCTTCTTCTTTGCGTTCAGCATCAGTAAAGCGTGATCGATAAGGAAATTTTTCGTCATGCTTTTTAACAGAATCAGCACTTTGTTGACTAAATCGTCTTGATTTGCTTTTTTTGCCCAAGAAGATTCCCCCCAACAAAATAAGTGAACGTAATGATACGTTCACTAGCTAGTATGGTTCATTTTAATTTAAATATGGTAGGAAAATATCGGTATCAGTAAAAAAATATAACAATTAAAATGCGCGTGACTCTAACTTCAAGTACTCTTCAATAAAAGTCCCTACACCATTTTGTTCATTTGTTTCTGTTTCATGATTTGCAACCGATTTAAGCTCGTCTATAGCATTGCCCATTGCTACGCCAACACCAGCATACTCAAGCATTTCTAAATCATTATCTTCATCTCCAAATGCAATAATTCGCTCTTTCGGGATATGATAATATTGCGATATTTTTTGCAAACCGACGGCCTTGCTCATGCCTTTTTTGACAATTTCAATGATATTCCACGGAGCACCCCATTTGCGGTGTTCAATAAATTCTGCGTGATAATCTGTTAAATGATTTCGTAGTTCTGTGATATGGTCTTCTTTCGGATGGATTAATAAGGAAGTAGGATCCTCAGTTAAGTGGCTTTTCAAACTTCCGATCGTAAACGGCGATTCTTCATTTCCTACATGTTGAAATAAATCAATAATCTCTTGGTCATAACGGTCTAAAAAAACATCGTCTCTAACCTCTGCTAACACATTGTTAACATCTAATTCATAACAAGCCTCAACCACAGCTAAGGCAGTTCGCTTTGGCATTGGGCTATGAAGCGCGTCCCATTTTTTATCAGTAGGATGATGAATGAGGGCACCATTAAAATTAACCATCGGTGTTTTCAATCCTAGCTCGTGGTAGTATTGAATACTTGCACGGTGTGGCCTACCAGTAGCAATTACTACAATATGGCCTTGTTTCATTGCTTGATGAAGGATTTGCTTGTTTTTTTCACTAATTTCCTTTTTATCGGATAAGAGTGTTCCATCTAAATCTAATGCAATTAAATGTTGTTTATTTTCCATATATTTCACCTCGTATTCCTATAGTGTATAAGGAGTTAATTAATAAGTAAAGTCGAAATTCTTTGCCTATACAAAAAAATGGTATTACTATGGATAAAAGAGGAAATTTTTTAAGAGAGGATCTGAGTAGTATGATTGGCGTATACAAAGAAACGATAGGGGATACGATTTCAAGTATTATTGTTGTAGATGCTGCAAAAAAAGACGAGCCACTACCAGTTGTTACATATTTTCACGGGTTTACCAGTGCGAAAGAACATAATTTACCAATTGCATATCTGTTAGCAGAAAAAGGATATCGGGTAATCCTTCCAGATAGTAAACTACATGGTGATCGAGAAGAGGACATTTCATCGCTAAAATTACATGTTTCTTTTTGGGATATCGTGATGCAAAATGTGAAAGAGTTTAATGATATTAAAAATTACTTAGATGATCATAATTTAATATTGGATGAAAGAATTGGTGTTGCTGGAACGAGTATGGGAGGGATTACGACTTCGGCTGTACTAACAAAATATCCTTGGATTAAGACCGCAGCTATTCTAATGGGTTCACCTAAAATTACTACCTATGCTAAAGCGTTAGTGAGTAGCTATAAAAAGGCAGGAGACCTACCGATTACAGATGAGGAAATTGAGTTGATTTATAATCAGCTAGAGGAACTCGATTTATCCTTACAGCCAGAAAAATTAGAGCAGCGACCTTTACTATTTTGGCATGGGGATCAAGATCCTACGGTTCCCTTTGATCATTCCCATTCCTTTTATGAAGAGACAAGAGAGATGTATAAAGATAAGGGAAACATTAAATTTCTAAGGGAAAAAGGACAGGATCACAAAGTAACTCGTTTTGCGATATTAGAAACCGTAAAATGGTTTGAAAAGAACTTATAGTGTGATGAAAATCATTTTTAATTGGACGTAAAATATGTTTAAATATAGGTATGAATGGTAAAGGAGGTAGAGGTCATGGATGAAGCATTAAAAGAGAATTTAATGGGAGCATTGGAAAATGTAATTGACCCAGAATTAGGTATTGATATTGTAAACCTTGGTTTGATATATGATGTAGATTTAGATGATGAAGGATTATGTACGGTTACAATGACACTTACAGCAATGGGGTGCCCGCTATCTGCACATATCGAGGCAGATGTAAAACGTGCGTTGGCAGATATTCCAGAAGTAAAAGAGGTCAAAGTAGATATCGTTTGGAGTCCACCATGGGGGAAAGAAAGAATGTCCCGCTATGCTAAAATTGCACTCGGAATTCCAGATTGATTAAAGAAGCCAAAAAAAGGTGCCAGGCACTTGTCGAAATTCGACAAGTGCCTGGCACCTTTTCTTATTAGAATAATTCGGATTCGAGGGCTTCGATGTCTAGGATAAGGTCGCCTTTCTCATCGTTGGTGATTAGTTCAGCTTTTTTTAGTTGGGTAAGTGTTCTACTTACGGTCTCTCGGCTTGAACCAATCATATTTGCCAGTTCTCGATTGGTGAAATGTGTGGTAATATGGATATTTCCATTCCCTAATTCGCGGCCGTGTTTGTTTCCTAAGCGTATGAGGAGCATAATAATTTGATCATACGTATTAAGCATAATTTTTTCTTCTAATCTTCGTTGTAAATCTACAATAATATCTCCTAGGACACGAAATAATTTTACACAGATTTCCGGGTGCGTTAATAAAAAGTTTTCAAATAAATTAATCGGAATATAAATCAACAAAGCGTCTTCCGCAACTTCTGCATGTGCAGGATAATCATCCTGACGAAAGAACCCTTGATGAGGAAACATATCTCCCTTTTGTAAAACATTAACGATTTGTTCCTTGCCATGTATATCGGTTTTATAAATCTTTACTTTTCCTTGATGTATAAAATATACATTTGTTAACGGATCACCTTGCATAAATATATGGGTCCCTTGTCGATACATGCGGTGTTTGGCTAAATCAAGAATTGGCTCCATTTCTCCATCTGTAAGATCCTTGAAAATAGGAAACTTTTGTAAGAGTTCCTTGACGGTCTGTATATTCATCTTAAACCCCTTTCTATTATCAATGATGGGTTTTTACTATCGTACCATATTTCTACCTATAGAAATAATAAAAGAATGATTTATGGAAATATGTGATATAAATCATATGTTGTTTGTGTAGCTACTCACAACTCCCTAGAAAGAAAAGGCTTACGATGAATATGTAATAAATAGAGGAGGTTTCAAAATGGAAGGTATAGAAATTGCCGTGAAGTTACACGCTCCAGATATTGAACCACGCGTAAGACATCCAAGGATTTTACAAGTTTTTGATGCATTAAATAACGGCGAGTTTATGGAATTATCTAATGATCACGATCCAAAGCCATTGCACTATCAATTTATGATTGAACGAGAGGGGACGTTTACTTGGGAATATCTAGAAAGTGGACCGACTCTTTGGCGAGTAGTAATAGGAAAGAATAAATGACTAGAAAATAGATCTTCTCTTTTGTGGGAGATCTATTTTTGTATATTTTATGACATCACTTTATTTAGTGAAATATATCACATCTAATGAATTTATTTTCCTTTACATTAAAGGTAAGTCATTTAATATGCTGGAGGGATAGTATGTTTGCTCGTGATTACAATAAGAATCCATTTATCGTTATTTGGGAATTGACACGCGCTTGCCAATTAAAATGTTTACATTGCCGTGCAGAGGCACAATATCATCGCCATCCATTAGAAATAGATTTTGAAGAAGGAAAGAAATTAATCGATGACATATATGAAATGGATAATCCAATGCTTGTATTTACTGGAGGTGATCCATTAGAACGACCAGATGTATTTGACATAGCGGAGTATGCGGTGAAAAAAGGTGTTCGGGTATCGATGACACCATCGGCAACGCCAAATGTGACCAAAGAAGCAATGCAAAAAGCAAAGGATGTCGGTTTATCAAGATGGGCTTTTAGTATTGATGGACATTGCGCCGAGGTACATGACCATTTCCGTGGAACATCTGGGTCCTTTGATTTAACCATGAACGCAATCAATTATTTACACGAATTAGATATGCCATTACAAATTAATACGGTAATCTCCAAATATAATTATGAATATTTGGATGAGATGGCTGAAATGGTAGAAAAACTAGGTGTTGTCTTATGGAGTGTATTTTTCCTAGTACCGACTGGGAGGGGGAAGGAATCCGATATGATTTCACCTGCCGAACATGAGAAAGTATTGCGATGGTTGTACAAACTTTCCAAACGTGTTCCATTTGACATTAAGACAACTGCAGCTCAACATTATCGTCGCGTTGTTATCCAAAATAAAATGCGCGAGCAAAAGGGAATGAGTGATAAAGAGCATATATTTTACGAAGATGCACTAATGAATGGAAAAACAGGACAAATTGACGGTCTTGGTCGTGCGCCAAAAGGAGTAAATGATGGGAACGGATTTGTGTTTATTTCACATACAGGAGATGTCTATCCAAGTGGGTTATTACCAATAAAGGCAGGGAACATACGAACAACTCCTCTAGCCGAGATTTACCGGGAATCAGAGGTGTTCCAAAACTTACGAAACCCAGACAAGTATAAAGGGAAGTGCGGTGTTTGCGAATTCCGCCATGTATGTGGAGGCTCACGATCACGTGCCTATAATGTAACAGGAGATTACATGGAAAGTGAACCATATTGCGTGTATATTCCCCGAGCAATGCGGGAAAAGAAAAAAACAAAAGCATAGCTTGTAGTGGAAATGCTCATAAAAAAGGATATATGCTCAAAAAGCATAAGCATGTGCTCATAAAATAACAGTAATGCTCAAATTCGACAAAAATGCGCTCAAAAAATCATAATTACGCTCATATCCAGTATAGAGCAAATGAAAAAGGGAATTGCCACGTAAGCAATTCCCTTTTCGAATTTAACGCATGAATAGAATACATAAGATCCCTACAATAAAACAGTAGAAAGCAAAGTATTTTAGATTTCCTCTTGCCATGATACCCATGAACCATTTTAGCGCAAAATAGGATGCAATAATAGATGCCATAAAGGCTAATAGGTATGGAATCATCAACGCATCCATATCTGGATCGTTGATCATGTCTCCGACGGATAGTATTCCCAATCCTAAACTTACCGGGATATATAATAAAAAGGAAAAACGTAATGCCGTTTCCTGTTTCATTCCAACGAGCATCGCTGCGACTATGGTAGCACCTGAACGGCTAATACCTGGAATTAGAGCGGCAGACTGAGCAAAGCCTACAATTAATGCATCTTTCATTGAGATTTCACCATCGTTTTTATTCCCACGCAAGTTACGTATAATCCACAATGCAGCCCCTGTAATTAATAAAGTTATTCCAACCGTGTAGGCACGACTTAAATCTCCTATTTTATCCTCAAATAGAAGACCTATAACTCCAGTTGGAATCGTAGCAATAACTAAAAATACAATAAACATAAAATCGCTTTTTGCATCTGGGTCTTTGGATACTAAAAAACGAAAGCCGTTTTGAATAAGGCGAATAATGTCTTTACGATAGACTAATAGCACAGCGATTAATGAGCCAAAATTAACCAATATCTCAAAGGATAAACCTTCTGCATCGATCTCGAAAATCTCTCGTAAAATGATAAGGTGTCCGCTTGAAGAAATGGGAATTGGCTCGGTAATCCCCTGAATTGTTCCAAGTAGTATATAGTTGAATAATGTCCAAAATTCACTCATTGTTTCCAAAAGATTTACCTCCTAATATGAAAGACTTTTCTATTCTTCCGCATGTAACTGCGCGTTAATCCCCCACTCGAAAAGCTTCATGAAGTGAAAAAAGTAAGGTGGGATTATTCCCGTTCGGCTCAATCCTCCATCAAAAAATCAGCAGGGTTGGGAAAATTCTCCCCTGTTTGAAGTTTTATCTTATTATTCCAATCTCCGCAAGTGTCACCAAAAAATAGGCAATTGAATAGTCTGTTGGTGAGGAGGTTGGTAATATGCACAAACATAAACATATGTACGATTTATGTAAAAAACACATGCATTCGTATGTATTAGCAGAAATGAATGACGGAACTCAAGTTGATGGGATTGTTACTGGATTAGACGATGAATATGTCTATATGGCCGTGCCAAATGATCCAATGTCAGGTGCTCAACAACCAATGACTGGAGCGCAACCGATGCAAGGAATGCAGCAATATCCAGGAGCACAACCAATGCAAGGAATGCAGCAATATCCAGGAATGCAACAACCAATGCAAGGCACGCAACAAATGCCTGGTGGGCAACCTGGAACACAACAAACGGGACAAATGATGCGTGATGACGATGATGACCGTTATGGTTTTGGATATGGATTTCCAGGATATGGCTTCCCAGGGTACGGATTTGGGTATCCAGGTTATTTTGGACCTGGAAGAAGATTCCGTAGACTTGTCCTTCCATTAGCAGCCTTAACTGCATTAAGTGTATTACCTTGGTACTAAAATTATGCAATTTTAAAGTAGGAAAACCCTTGCCGTTCATTACCAAGAGGCAAGGGTTTTTTCTCAAGATATTCACTGAACTATTATTATAATAGCATGTATGTATGGCATTACTCGTACTTGTTATTCGCTCTTAGCTTTAATTACGCCATCACCTAGTACAAAAATTGCAATCGCAACTATTGCAGACAATACAAGCGTAT
This sequence comes from Oceanobacillus limi, assembly GCF_900111445.1. Lineage (GTDB taxonomy): Bacteria > Bacillota > Bacilli > Bacillales > Amphibacillaceae > Ornithinibacillus > Ornithinibacillus limi. Next base: position 45,293 of record NZ_FOHE01000006.1, read on the forward strand.
CGGTAATTGCGAATGAATCACCTGCCATACTCGTTAGTACGTATGATAATACAGATCCAATTAATATTGCCCAAACAATTGTCATAAGATACCGCATACATTACACCTCATTTTTTATCATATAAATTAAGAATACCTTTACTTTAGTTAGTACATATATCATATAGTTTACCAAATCATCTTATAAAATGAAAGTATTTAATTGTGGTGAGTATAGTGAAGAAGGAGGGAGTAAATTTGTCATTTTTAGTAGTGAATTGCTTTCATTGGATCGGGTATCATTTAGTTAATTATCTACTTGATAATGGAAATAAAGTGGATGGATTGGATAAACTGGACACAACAAAAAAAGATAATTTATCCATGTTTATTGGTAGGAATAGCCAGTTTACATTCGTGGAAGAACAGGCGTTAGCGAACTATGAAACAGCGATTGTTATTGGAGATACCTCACTTATTTCTAACATTTCCGCAAGCCGTATCTTACTAATTGGAGATAGCAACTACCATAGTTCTTCAAATAATATTGTTCAAATTAATACACCTATTTTAATTGGGGAATGGATGCCTATGACAGAAGATGGATGTTACTATAAGGATCAATTTATATCATTTGAATCAAATCGTTTTTTGACAGAAGCTGTTTATATTGAAGATTTTTTGACAGCAATGCTGCAGTGGGTAGAGAGTAGTAATTTGCCCAGCCAAATTGACGTTTTCGCAAGGAAAAAAACGAATAAAGAAAGCCTAAAACTTGAAAATTGCCTCTACATTCGTGACAATGTATCTATAGAAGATCGTCTTAATAAGCTAAAAGAGCATTTTAGACGTTATAATAAGTTATATGAAACGTAAAGATCTGGGTGAACGAATGGAGTGCTTGAGTTTTGAAAAAACGATACATCGTACTATTCATTATGGTTGCCATTCTCTTGCTCACAACAGGCTGCGGTGATCATGCAAAACAAGGAAACTTACAAAAGGTTGGCTTGCTGCTTGAAGGAAACATTGATGATCAAGCATGGGGAGAAAAAGGGTACCAGGGTCTATTAAGTATTAAAGAAGAATTTGATGTAAATGTAGAATATAAAGAAGGTATCATAGAGGAAAAAGAGATTAAGGAAGCCGTTGATGAATTTGTAGAAGACGGCGTTAATTTAATTTTTGGACACAGTAGTGCATATGGAAAAACGTTTTTTGAAATTAGTCAAGAATATCCAGATGTTCACTTTGTTTATTTTAATGGGACATACTATAGTGATAATGTTACTAGTTTAACATTTAATTCACACGCAATGGGTTTCTTTGCTGGGATGTTAGCAAGTGAGATGTCTGAAACAGATCAAGTCGGTATTATTGCAGCATACCAATGGCAACCAGAGATTGAAGGATTTTATGAAGGGGTAAAGTATCAAAATCCAATGACAGAAGTAAATATGGACTTTATCTATGACTGGAATGAATACCAAATCGCATTAGAAATGTATGAAAAGCTTAAACAACAAGGCGTAGATGTCTTTTATCCTGCTGGCGATGCATTTAGTCAACAAGTTATTAAAGCTGCTAGTGAAGATGGTTTATTTGCTATTGGTTTTGTATCGGATCAACACGATATTGGTCCGAAAACGGTTTTAACAAGCACCGTACAACATGTAGACAAACTATACACTTTAACAGCTGACCAGTTTAGTGAAGGGGAACTAGAAGGAGAAATACTTACGTTTGATTTTAAAGACAATTTTATTACCTTTGGTGAGTTCAGCCCAGAGGTTCCTGAAGATTTTCAACATACGTTAGAGCAAGCTATTGAAAATTATAAAAATACTGGTTTATTACCTAATCAATGATTAGGTAATTTTTTTGATAGAGAAGAATGTATCAAAATTTGGCTTTGTTAAGCTTACTTACCGAAACTACATAAGGCACTTGCGCTTTTGCCAAATGAATTGCTTAGTTCAAGCGTGTAATGGAAATGAAGTGTAATGAATAACTTTTTACTGGCATATGGAACAACTGCAACTTGCAAATAAGGATATTTTGCATTAAAATTAGTACCAAGTCATAAGAATTGATAATAAGATATACTACGTAAGGGGATGTATATATGGGTGTAGGTGTATTAGGTACAGGGCATTACGCTCCATCAAAAGTTGTAACGAATAAAGACCTTGAAAAAATTGTTGATACGAGCGATGAATGGATTCGCACAAGAACAGGGATAGAGGAAAGAAGGATAGCAGAGGATGATATGGAGACTTCAGAAATGGCTTATCGTGCCTCTGTGGCTGCTTTGGAAGAAGCGAATGTAAAAGGAGAAGATCTTGATCTTATTCTAGTAGCTACAGTGACACCAGATACACCATTTCCATCCGTTTCTTGCATGCTTCAAGAAAAGCTAGGAGCAGTTAAAGCTGCAGCAATGGACATAAGTGCTGCTTGTGCTGGGTTCATGTATGGCATGGTCACAGCGAAACAATTTATTGAATCAAACGTATATAAAAATATCCTAGTTGTGGGTGCAGAAAAACTATCTAAAATAACAGATTGGTCCGATCGTAATACGTGTGTATTATTTGGCGATGGGGCTGGTGCAGCCGTAATGGGAGAAGTGGCTGACGGAAAAGGCATCCTCTCATTTGAGTTAGGTTCCAATGGATCTGGTGGAGAGCATTTATACCAAGATCCTGAATCAGGATATTTGTATATGAATGGTCGAGAAGTGTTTAAATTTGCTGTGAGACAGATGCCAGAGTCATCTGTAAATGTCATTGAGAAAATTGGTCAAAATAAAGAAGATGTAGATTATTTAATACCACACCAAGCCAATATTCGAATTATGGAAGCAGCTAGAGAGAAGTTAGGTATTTCGGAAGATCGGATGGCAACGTCCATTAAAAAATATGGAAATAACTCATCTGCCTCTATACCAATGGCTTTATCAGAAGCTGTAAAAAATGGTAAAATTAAGAATGATGATTTAGTCGTATTAGTAGGATTTGGCGCGGGTCTAACATGGGGCGCAATTGCTCTACGTTGGGGGAAATAAACTATCATGAAAATAATAAAAGCGAAAATTATAGAACATAGGAGGGAGTACGAATGGAGAAAAGAAGAGTAGTTATCACTGGACTAGGAGCGGTTACCCCTGTTGGAAACAACGTTCAATCCATGTGGGAAAATATATTAGCTGGTAAATCGGGAGTTGACTTCGTAACACGAGTTAATAAAGAGGATTTTAAAGCGCAAGTAGCAGCTGAGGTGAAGGATTTTGACCCAACGGATTTTGTGGATAAAAAAGATGCACGAAAGATGGATTCATTTACCCAATTTGCGGTGGCGGCTTCAAAGATGGCTGTCGAAGATGCAAAGCTAACAATTGATGATTCGAATGCCCATCGAGTAGGTGTGTGGATTGGTTCTGGAATTGGTGGAATGCAAACGTATGAAGACCAATTCCGTCGCTTTTTGGATAAAGGGTATAAACGAGTTAGTCCATTCTTCGTGCCGATGATGATTCCTGATATGGCAGCGGGACAAGTGTCCATTCAGCTTGGAGCAAAAGGAATCAACTCTTGTACCGTAACAGCTTGTGCTTCTGGTGCCAATTCGATAGGTGATGCCTATAAAGCGGTTGAACGTGGAGATGTCGATTATATTATCGCTGGTGGAGCAGAAGCGCCAATTACAAATATGTCCTTTGCAGGATTTTCTACAGCAGGAGCTTTATCACTTAATGAAGATCCAAAAAAGGCAAGTCGTCCATTTGATAAAGACCGTGACGGATTTGTAATGGGTGAAGGTGCAGGAATTCTACTAATGGAAACGTTGGAGTCTGCAAAAGCACGTGGTGCGCATATATATGCGGAGATCGTAGGATATGGCGCAACTGGTGATGCCTACCATATTACAGCACCAGCTGAGCATGGTGAAGGAGCAGCAAGAGCTATGCAGCATGCTATTAAAGACGCTGGCGTTTCACTAACAGATGTGGATTATATTAATGCACATGGTACAAGTACAGAGTTGAATGATAAATTTGAAACTGAAGCAATTAAAACGGTATTTGAGGATCATGCATACAAATTAGCAGTCTCATCTACGAAATCCATGACAGGTCATTTGTTAGGGGCAGCAGGTGGAATAGAGTCTGTTATATCGATAAAAGCGATAGAAGATAGCGTTCTACCACCAACTACAAACTATGAAACTCCAGACCCTGATTGTGATTTAGATTATGTTCCAAACGAAGCTAGGAAACAGGAAGTTAATGTTGTTGTTAGTAACTCACTTGGTTTCGGCGGACATAATGTTGCATTGGTGTTTAAGAAATTTGAAGAATAATTGTTGATTTAGAAGACTGGCCTAGGGGTCAGTCTTTTTTCTTTGCTACATTTCTTCCTTCTACAATATTTTTTCTAAATTCTATTAAAGCTATCATGTATCCATCTATCCTAGCATAGTATTAGATAAATAATATAGGACAAGCATGGTGATGGATATGGGGTATATGTTTTTATTTCTAATAGGATTTGGGCTAGCTGTTACAGGCGGAGTTACTACGATCGCGTATATGAACTTTTTACCTGCTGGTGTATCATGGGTAGAATATTTTATTTTTATTAAAGGTAGAATAGAATGCTACTTTCTTCCGATTGGACTTCTTATCATGACACTGGTTATTTATCGTTTTCCAAATAAACCATAATCTTACTTCACTTCGAATAAATTTTTTCAGGATGGTCATAATGTATGTTAAGTGATGTTCAAAACATGATAACAACAAGGTTTTGAACAACCTCGAAAATGATTCATTCAAAAGTGAGGGGTGTTGTATGTTATATTTGCACGATGTTTGGGTGAACTGGTTTGAAGGTGAGGAAAACGGGTATAACGTATGTTATTATCATGAATGGCGAAAAGACGATAAAATTGAGCTTTTAGATCAGGTCCCATTGTTGTACATAACGGAAGGCTTATATAATTATATTGAAAATGATATGCATGATCTACCGAAGCCTTTACTAGATATGATATATAAACGAGCCTATTTGAGAAAAGGGCAAGAAAGAACAGGACTAGATTATGCATGTGTTGTAACAGATGGAAATGATATTATAGCATTTGATACCATTGGGTACCGTATTCCAATTCGAAAAAGTAGACTCATTCCAAGACAAGAGCAACTCGTGTACGATATGATTGAAAAAGTAAAACCACAAAACTTTGATTTTGATGCGGATTCCTATGAGAAAGAGTATCATATGCTTTCGATGTCACCAGATTTAGTATTTGGCTTAACGAGAAGAGAGCGGCAATTAAAGCAATTGCTCATGATGGGGCTCGATCAACTTCGTACAACGAATAATATTGAGGAATTACGTTATTGGTTAACCGAATGGGATCCGAAAAAATATCCGTTTATTCGTTTTATGGATGAGGAAAAAGTTTGGCAAGCATTATATGATGGTGTAAAAGTTGGGTGGAGCAGAGCTCATGAAGACCTTTGTGCGAAATTAATCAAGGGACAGCCTTTCCTCGAAAAAATGTGGGAAATTGAGCATAGCTATGAACAAGGAGTACCCAAACAAAAATCAAAAAATCAGTGAGGAAGTTTTCCCTCACTGATTTTTTATTTTTTCTTCTTAACTCTACCTAATCCCATGGCTTTCTTAGCTTTTGCAAGCATCTTGTTAGCTGTGAAAGAGGCTTTCTCAGCACCTTGATCAAGGATCTCATCAAGAAGCTCAGATTCAATTAATTCATTATATCGCTCTTGAATTGGTTGCAATACATGGATTACTGCATCTGCGACACCTTGTTTGAAATCCCCATAACCTTTCCCAGCATATTTTTCTTCAATTGCTTCTACGGATTCACCAGTGCAGCTTGCGTAGATTGTCAGTAGATTTGATACGCCAGGTTTGTTTTCTTTATCGTATTTAACAACGCCTTCTGAATCAGTTACTGCACTTTTAATTTTCTTTTCAATTTTCTTTGGTGTATCCAGCATGGAGATGAATGCTTTTTCGTTTTCATCGGATTTACTCATTTTTTTCGTAGGTTCTTGTAATGACATAATACGAGCGCCTACTTTTGGAATGCTAACTTCCGGAATTGTAAAGATATCATTAAATTTGTTGTTAAATCGCTGTGCTAAATCCCTTGTTAATTCTAAATGCTGTTTCTGATCTTCTCCGACGGGAACAATATCCGTTTTGTATAATAGAATATCTGCTGCCATAAGCGATGGATACGTAAACAGGGCAGAAGAAACGGCTTCTTTTCCTTCAGACTTATCTTTAAATTGTGTCATGCGCTCTAGCTCTCCCATATAACTAAGCGACTGTAGCATCCAACCTAACTGCGTATGCGCAGCAACCTCTGATTGAATAAATAATGTAGACTTGTTTGGATCGATTCCCGATGCTAAATATAAGGCTGCAAGTGATTTAATGTTTTCTCTTAATTTTAGGCGATCCTGTGGAACTGTTATTGCATGTTCATCAACCACGCAAAAATAACAATTATGATCCTCTTGTAATTTTACAAAATGTTGAATTGCCCCTAAGTAGTTCCCTAATGTTAGTGTCCCACTAGGTTGGATCCCAGAAAAAATGGTATTCATAATTTGCTTCACTCCTTTAAATTATCGTAGAAACTAAAAAAAGCCCATTCATTCCCTCATGAAAAGGGACGAATGAACCGCGTTGCCACCCTAATTATCTTAAAACTTAAAGATCACTTCATTAATAATTAGCTCCAAAGTCCAATTCCAATTTACCTTGATACTTGTTTTCACCAACCACAAGCTCTCTAGAAATCAGTGGGTAATTGTACTACGCCTTTTTCATTGCTATTGATATTGAGTTTTTATTATTATATATAGTCTTTTGGGAAAATGCAAGGGCTAACTCACTAAAACATCTTTATCTAGAGTAACGAGGACGTGCTGAGGAAAAGAATAGATGTAAGGTTTTTCCAGATTTAGATAGAGTGAAATAACTGATTTCAATAATGATTTTTATTATTTGATTACTAAGAAGATGAAACTATATTCAATTAGAGGACGTCTTATTCTTGAGAAGTACCAAGTGAAATGGTAATTTTTAATGAAAAAAGTAGAAATTTGATTTTTAAATATAATATGGTAAGAGAAAAATTTACTATACACAATTAGTCATATTAGGAAAGAAATGGAATACATTTGTATTAATCTATAATGAGGAGGCAAATGTATGAAAAAAGTAATTTATTGCTTTTTAATTTTGCTTGTGTTTTTTTCTTTGGGCAATTCGGTAGAAGCTAGTAATGATGCTGAACTTAGAAATGGTGATGCATTTTCTGGGAAAAATAATTACCACAATAATGGTAGATACAGTATTTCGACACCTTACCTTTTTCATGAAGTAGCATGGATGAATGCTGTAAATAAAATGAATGCAATTACGAATGCAGAAATAAATTTAAGTAGTGGCTCAACTCCACATATAAGTATGAGTTCAATTAATTCATCTAATTATTCGTGGTATGGACATGCTAGTTGGAATTCAAGCAAGGCTACTTTGAGAATTAATGAAGATTCGACTAAAAAAGCTAATTTTACAACTAGTAACTATAATAAGACTGCCATGCACGAGCTTGGTCATGCATTCTATATGAAACATCAACATTCTAGTGTTAATTCCGTTATGAAATCTGGTAAATACTCTTATAGTGATTATACCAGTTTAGATAAGTTGAATTTGCGTCACCAATATTAAGATGCGGGGGGAGACAAGATGAAAAGAATACTAATTTCATTAATTGCTATAACCATATTTTTAGTTGGGTGTAATCAAACTGATACAAACAGTTACATTAATGAAGAAACACCAATAAGCCAATACCAATCTATGGCGGACTATGAAATTCCAACTGATTTGAATGCCCTAAAGAACTCTTCAAAAATTATAGTTAAAGTAAAGGCATTAAGTGATTTAGGAAATGATGTGATAGATGGTCAAACTTTTGGTTCCAAAAAGAAAGTGAAGGTTTTAAAATCCTATGGTGAAGAAATTCAAGGTGAAATAACTATTATAGAACCTGCTTTTGTTGCTGATGGTGAATATGTAGCTACAGAATCCTATATTAAAATGTTAGATGGTGAAGAATATATACTTTTTTTAAATGAAGGTGATCTTAAGAATGAATATGCGATTGTGGCACTAGGATTTGGTAAATACTCTTATGAAAAATCTGGTGGAAATTTTACTATTACAGACTTCAGTACTTTTGGCGAAATAAAAAAATATGGTTTCATTTCCAATAATAAAGAAGAAGTTAAGCAATATGAGGTAATAAGAGCAGATGTATTAAAAGAATACGAGTAACTACTGTGAGTAGTAATTTAAATATTAAGAAGGAAACATAGAATTATATAAAGTGTATATAAAAATTTTTTAGTGATAAACGTACAAATTCTAAATTTGATAAGATATATTATTACTTCTTAAATGCATAAAAAAAGATTGATGACATAAACACATGTTAGAACAATGGATATACCAAAACAAAATGGGAAATCAAAATATGTTCTTTGAGAAAAGCCATTTTCTGTTTTGATAACAAAACTAAGCAAATATGTTGGCAAATCATAATTCCATAAAAACACTGATGTACATCAATGAAGAAAGAGGATTGCTAGCTTTCAGATGATAATCCATATTCTCAACAATTCTCTACCATGGATAGTTTTGGAAACAGAAGTTTGATTCCTTTTGTGTATGTGTGGAATGTTCGGTCAATTTTTTTCAGTATAACAGAAACTTTTGATTCCGTGCATGTAGATACCACCAGAATAGTTGTTCAGTAGGAAATCCAGAAAATAATATTGTTGAACTTCGTGTTCGTGTAGTGCAAAACTGAATTCTTTAACAACGCCTCAATTGTGTTAATAAGGGGGAATCCGCCCTTAAGCGCAATTGTTTGGACGTTTTTGAAAAACCAATTATTGCCTGGTTTTTAAAATAATGTGACATGCAATTTCCCATCCATATTATTTTAATAAATTCTCCTACAAAAATTAGGAGGAAATAAAATGGACTGGTACAAGAAAAAACATTATCTAAGGGCGAATACCGAGAGTGTGTATATTACGAGGGGGATAAATGTGAAAAAATTCCTTTTTATCGCATCCATCATTTTAATGATTTTGTTAGGGTGTTCTAATCAATCATCACTGGAAGAAAATAACGAAAAAAGTAAAATCCACAATGACGAAATGCAGTCTTCTGTAGAATGGGCTGATGTTATCATGTGGGAGGATGTTCATTATTATTTTGATGAGGCAAAAACAGAGGAAGTTTCAGTACAAGATATTGATAAAACTCTAGGAAAAATCACATTTAGAGTAATGTATAGTGAAGAGGAAAATAATCCTAATTATAAGTTGAAAAATAATGAATCTACTTATTTAAGAGAGGGGGCTACAATATATTCTCTAATTGGAGAAGATAGCAAAATATATATTTATGCTGAAAGCAGGGTATATAAAATTAAGGAATAAATACACATTGTATTATTTTCTTCTCTGCTAGCCTGTCTTAAGGTTAGTTGATCAAATCAGTTTTTTCTAAGGATTCCACAAATACAACTTTCAAACTCTTCTCGAACCCTTGAAGTGGGGGGGGGCAGCCAAGGATCTAAGGCAAAGTATTGAGATATATAAAAGAATGCTCGAAGATAAACAGTTTGAATGGGACAATATTGTGGCAGGCAATTGGGTAACTATTTCAGAAAAACAGTTTGAGATGCTTGACAACAATGTAAATATTTCGGAGAGTCAAAATTACCCAACGAATATTACAATGGATCAAGTCGTTTCCAGGTTTACGATGAGAGCAACAGCGGAAGAAAAAAATTTTTAGCGGAAACAGGTGTTGAACCTTTCGTCCAAAAAGATACCTATACGGCTTTTCATCCTAAGATATATGACAAATTTACTGGGGAAGTATTAGAATTTTTGGAGGATACAACGAAGTGATATGGAAAATCAGGGTTTTACTTTTTATATCAAATTATACCGACGTTTTTTATCCCATTTATTATTTTAATCGGCTGTTTTGTCTTCGGTAATACCGTATCCTCTGAAGCCACCAAGAAAAGAAAAGGGATGAATTTGTATGCTTTCCTTCCACTACAAAGAAGAAAGAATCTTTTTTGCGAAATTATTTAGCGGAATGCTGTTCACAAGTTTATTTGTTTTATTCATTTTACTCGTCCCAATCGTCTCCAGTTTATTTACATCTGGTGTCGGAAGTTTGGAAACCCGGTAGTAATTTATGATGGACCAGTTGAAAATCCTTATGGAATAGAATTAGAAGCCACATTTTTAAATGAATGGACGGATGCATTTCATTTTATTACGTTGGGTGAATATTTACGGATAATGAAGTGTCGGAAATTTCACTTTTAAGTATAACATCACCGCCTAGAGATAAAATTAATATTAATAACCCAAACGTTTATATGTCTTCACAAGGAATGTTTATTACGGCAAGCGCTAACTGGAAAAATAAACATGGTAATGTGCGTTGGTGGAAAGATCATGGACCTATAGGAATAGGTACTTTAAAAGTAGGTGGGGCAAATGGATTAGGAATTTATTTTTCCAATAGCACTAATTTAGACGTTGGCGAAACTAATTTCTATACATACGATGAAAACTTCAACACGTATAACAATAACTTGTATCCACATAAAATCGATAAAACTGGAGTGTATTATAAAGCGCAAGATACAATGAAAAACAGTACTTTTAATCCATTTCATAGTTATTCTTGGGATACAGCAACATTGAGTGTTTGGCCTGATTTTAAAGGGAAAGTAAATACAAATGTTAGAACTCATTGGACACACACTTGGTCCAGCGGTGAAATTTCAAGTGTAGGTGTATCGAATTCTGGTATCAGTGTAAACTTTTCGAATTCCTCTCATGCATGGGATGGAGTTTCACTTGGCTCTACTAATTTAAAAAATTACCAATAATTAAGCTAATAGAGGTAGATAGGCTGTAAAGTCACTTCTATCTCTTTTTTGTTGTAAGCCTCTAAGGGTGTTATTTTTATAAAACGCCAGAAAAAGTACAGTTCATGCACGCCTCTCAACTACTTGGATAGTAAAGAGTGGGTGTTTTTTTAGGCAGCCTAGAAAAATAACAAAAGAAGGCGATAACGCAAATACTATCCCTCAAAATATCCTGATTTGCTGGTACAGTATAAATATAGTCAGTGTCAGAAGGAGAGTAAAAATGTCTTTTTAGGTATGGTATTTGCAATTTTTCTTATGATAGTATTGGCGGCGGTGATTGTATATTGCGAAGTAGTAGGGCACGGACTAAAAATTTACTTACAATTATTGTTAGCAGTATTTAATTTACATTGAATTTAAGTGGAATGTATGTTCAAAAATATCGCCAAACGTACGTGGTGTTGAAATTTCCCCTTTAAAATACAATTGGACGGATAAACAGATGTGTTCGATTACTTAATTAGTCCTAGGGATTCGCAACAGGGGCGTGTGTAACAATTATTTCACATGTAGTTGCGCTACATAGGATGTGGGAGAGAAATAATCTATTATAAATCTTAGTTAAATAGTATAAAAAGTGTCCAAAGGAAAAGCTCCTTTGGACATTGACGTTGTAAAACTAAGCTTCAAAAATAACAAATGCAGGAATAGTCAACCGCTTCTTACCGTGAATTCTAACTTTATATATTCTAGACTGTCTTCTTTGATTGTAAAGTTTTGTGGTTTCAAGACACACGCCCCGCGGTGCCACCCTATTTATTCTGCAAATAACTGCAGAACCACTTTAATCGTTCGTTAGCTCGAAAGTCCAATTCACCTTGATGCTTGTTTTCACCAACCACAAGCTCTCTAAAAATCAGTGGGTTATTGTACTACGCCTTTGTCATTGCTCTATGATACTTTAGTTTTTATTATTATATAAAGTCCTCTGGGGAAATGCAAGAGAAAAACTCATTCAGATTATATCATTTTGTGCGATTTAGGAAAGATTTTCATGTGTTTCATGATTATCTTAGTCGAATTTTGTCAATGTTTCCCAATATTAGTTTCAAGAAACTATGATAGAATTTAAATAGAGTTAATTGACTACGCTTACATTTTTGTCTGGACTAGAGGGATTTATAAGGCGAAAAATATATTTATAAGATTATACTTAAATAAAATGAAAGGATAAAATGAAAGGATAAAATGAAATGCATACATTGGTGATATTGTCAAGGATGCTTAAAAGTTTGAAAATAGAAATAACCCTTATTATTTCGTATTCATTTATTCTAGTATTTTATTGTAGTAATCCATACGCTATCAATCCTATAGAGTTTACATTATATACCAAATATCTTTTGCCTATTGGATTTTTTGTTTGGTTCTTGTTTAGTTCTCGTTTGAATATTTTGTTGTTAAGATCAATACCACACGAATGGCTTGTATTAAATAAATTAGTTCACAGGCCTATGGCAATTCAGCTAAGACATGTAAGCACTGCTTTCCTTTGTTTTTTAGCAATACAAATAATCCTAGGCATAGTAATAGCAACTGTGAATATGATGATTTTTTCATCAGGTTTTGATAATTTTATATTAACTTTTAAATTGTATATTATTTATTTTATGTTTCCGTTATTATGGTCATGGATTGCTGGGGGGGCTATTAGTTGTGCTCAAATACTATTTCCCCCAAAAAAAGCTATCTTGTTCTCTTTTATTCTATTAACATGGATTACACTATTATTTTGTCTAGAGTATCGACAAAACTCTTTTAATATATTCATAGATAATCGCTGGCCATATATTGATCCTATTCATAGTTTGGCATATTTAGAGCATAATCTACTATTCAAGTTAATATTTCTCACATGCTCAATCTTAGTTGTTTTTATTTTTATAATGATAAAGCATAAAATTATTGTTTCATTAATAAGTATTGCTTTTTTATTCTTCATAACTTACGGAGTATATAGTGCTGAATATAATTTGCAAATAGATAAAAAGTTATTAGCTAATGATTATCAACTATACCAACAAGTAGAGGATACAGTTAAAAACAACACTGAGATGACAGATAATTGGAGAATTACAGGTGTTGACCTGGAAGCGGAAAGTGAATATCCTATTCGAATTAGGCTTTCTATTGATAAAGGGTCAGATTTGGTACGCTTTTCTATTAACGAACAATTTTCTATCTCCCATGTGTTAAGTCAAAACAAAAATTTAGAATTCGAGCAATATAGAAATGTTGTAGAAATTGCAACAAATGGAGTTCAGTCATTAACAATCTACTACGAAGAGACATTAGGTACCAGTTTTTTTCCTATAACATCAAATGTTATTTATTTGCCTGCTGAATCAAATTGGTATCCACAGTATAAAAATTTGAAACAGTATACTGTAGACTCTATAGGAAATTTTCATAGTAATGTGGAAACCAACAGTTGTAAACGTAATGAAATTGTATTTGGACAAAGTAATTATAGTTGGCAAGGGAATAATCCAAATTGTCTATCCATTATTAAAGGCCCATATGAACGATTGGAAATACACGATACAGATCTAGTAATTTATCAACCATTTACAACTAAAAGAAGTAATTATGTGGAATTAAAGGAACACCTACTAGTAGTTCAGAACGAACTATGTCAACTATTTTATTCTAGTAAAGATAAGTTAAATTGCTCAGTCGATCCACATTCTATTGTTATTACTCCAAAAAGTATTGGAACCGATGCCTTTTCCCTATACGATAGTACAACCCATAACGGGCAATATACATTTTATGTTAATCCTTTTTTAGATGTGAACGATAGACCTGTTACTACTCATCTGATGGAATTATCAACCTTCCTAATTCCATACAGACTATTAGAAGATGAAAAACTAAGTATACTAGTAAGCCAATATTTAAATGAAAAATTGGATATTGAAACTACTGGTTATATAAATTGGGTTAGGGATAGTTCTTCGATAACATCAGAAGAATGGGATGATTTTTCAGGATTATCGATTGGAGATAAAGAAAAGATTCTAAAACATATGTTTTCTGAACCAAGGAGTGGAGGATAATGCTAAGAATAAGAGGCGTTTCTATTAAATCAAATAAACAACTAATCTTGCATAATTGCAGTTGTGATATTTCTTCTCAATCCATTATTGTTGCCCAAAATGATATTAACACTAAAATACTTTCATTATCCTTAGCAGGTCTCCAACCAGTGGTAGAAGGGGAAGTTTTTATTGATGAAAATAGTCTTGCTGTAGAACAGAAAAAAAGTAAAGATATCTTTTTCGTGATAACAGAGAACTTCCATAAGTTATGGAAAAACTACCGATTGAAGGATATCTATAAAGTAATAAAGTCAAAAAAGCAATCAACCCAATTATGTAAGAAATATAACATATCTCTGGAGGATACGATAAATTCTCTTTCAAAATTTCAGCAACTTGTATACTTAATTTCAATAGGAGAATCTTTAAATAGAACAATATATATATTCGATCAACCTACTAAACACTTAGATTATGAGGAATTAGAACTATTTCAAAAATTCTTAAAAGAGGATTTTAAGAATATGAATTACATTATATTTACAAATAGGTTTGGAGAACTATCTAGCGGTCAATCAGTTTATCAAATTGAATCTAAAAAGTTAATAGTCAAAAGTTAATAGTACTGAAAGGAGGTGAAATAAATGTTGATAAGTAAAAGATCAAGATTAAGACCAAAGTTTGCTGCTGTTGTTCTAACATTAATTTTGATGATTTCTGCTGGTGCAGTTAGCGCAGCTCAGTCAACTGCATACTTAAGTGGGTCTAGCAATAATGCTAATACAGCAACTCTAACAGCAACCAGCGGTGCAACTGGTAATATTTATGTTACAAATAGTGGCGCGAATACTACTACAAGAGGGACTGCAAAAAGATCTATCAGCTGGTGGCCTGATAGTACGGTTGCGTCTACAAGTTGGTTGAATCCTAGAACATCTCAAAGAGTATATTTCTCACAAACATCAGGACATAAATATTACGGTCAGATTGTTGGACAAACATTGTCGGCAAGAGGTGCTGTAACTTTAACAGTATATTAAAGATTACACCACACAAAAGACATTTCAGGAAGGTAAAGTTTTATTATACCTTCCTAACTTATTATTATTATAAGCATTTATATATATTTAATACAAGTTTGGATGTAGATTTTTGTAAAAAAACAAATATGTTAAACAGCAATTAGTTTTCTCTTGAGAAATGGGTGATGTACATGAGATGGAATTCACTACTTGTCTTTTATTTGAAACAAATAGGCAAGAGTAAATTATATATGGGTGCTAGTTTTTTGGTTTTTTTATTGTTGATTACTAGATTGATTATATTTTTTGCTAACGAATTCAATCCAGAAGCATACGGTCAGCTCCCGGGCGAAATAGCAATGATTGTACAAATGATTTCCCTTTTTTACATCATTTTTTTCTTTCGGTTACAATCGAATGAACTTCTTTATGGCATACAAGCGTTCTTTGTTGATGGATATCGTATTATGGTAGAAAAAATAAGTTCGATGTTTGTAGCTCATACAATCATTCAAGGAATGATGTTAGCAGTTACATATCTAATTTTTGCAGTCACTTACTTTGCTGTAGGAATAGAAATATCTTACATCTACTTATCTCTGTTTCGATTTCTTTTACTCTATATGTTTTTTCCATTTGTTCTTAGCATGATGTATGGAATAGTTGTAGCAATGCTCTTTGGTAAAAATAAAATTAGCTTCTTTCTTATTTTATTGATTTGGATTGTAACTGGTAGTATGGTATCTGAATTATTCGTTGATTTCTTTAGTTCTATCCAAGCTAATGAATGGCGCAGCCTTTTATTCATTGGATTGAATAGTGTACAGCATGTTTATCAATCCTATATCGGATTTGATATGCATTGGGGAAATGAGCTTAAACTTCTTACATGGTTCCTTGTAATTACAGGAGCAATATTAATCCTGTCTTTACGTTGGACATTAATTGTGAGAGAGAGAAATTGGGTTCTCATGATAGTTTTTTTTATTGCGTTTGTTACCATAGCTACAGCAAATGGATCTATAGAGCTAAGTACAAAGGCTTTTAGTAGAGCAGATCAGACAATCGAAGTGGAGTATTATAAAGATTTAGATAATCCTAAAACAGACCTCCGTTATGAAATAGAAGCATATACCATTTCGATGAATGATCACAATGTAACTGTTCAAATAGATTTCTCTAAAATGAATACAAAAAATCCAACTTTTCAGTTATATCATGCTTACCCAATAAAATGGATCAAAGAGGAAGACGAACTTGTGGACTTTAAAAGAAGCGGAGATATCCTTAAGGTGAATTTATTGGGGTACACTGATTCCCTTACTTTTCAGTATGAGATAATCGATACTCAGCTAATTCCATATACCAATAGCAACATCGCTTTACTCGCAGATAAAGCTTGGTACCCCAAAAAAAGAGCGTCACATATGTATGAAGAAAATGAACTTATAGATTGGATTGAGTTGACTGAAGATTTTATACCGGAAGAAAACTATGTATTCACATTACAGGTAAGAGAACCATTATTTACTAATCTTCCTAAAAAAGGTGAGGTATACCATGGAAACACACAAGCTGTAACACTAATATATGGACAAGGAAATCAGCTTACGTATGATGATTATCTAATTACATATCCAGCTGATTGGCCAAAGATGGAAGAGAGAGTACCAGAAGTGTTGTTTCAATTAGATAAGACAATAACTGGAATAAAACGGATTGCACCTACGACCGTTGATACACTACCTTCAAATATTGTTTTTTCTAACTTCGGATTATCATCTTTTATGATTAAAGACCACCTTGTTTACAATACAGGATATCTTGAAGCAGTAAATTCGGAAATTTCCATGAAGGATTTACATAATAATTTGATACGTTTTATTGTGCCCCAAAAGGGTTCTAATTTACTTTTTGATGAATGGGTAACGATGTCAGGCGAGTATATTCGGGATATAACTAATGGGGGTACAAACATGTTTGGATTAAGTCCGAACTTTGGTTTTCTTTCTGAGGCAGAACATAATGTTGTCCTTACCATTTATAATAAATATAATCAATTAAATCTTGAGCAAAAGCAACAATTTTTACGTGAATGGTATAGAAATATGAACGAAGATTGGACATGGGATCAGGTATTAGAATTAGTGGAGAGGGGGAGATAGATTGGAAGTGACAATACAAGGTTTATCCAAAGTAATCAAAAAACATCAAATATTATTCAATTTGAACCTTTCAATTTCTGGCATATATGGCTTGATTGGTCCTAATGGTGCTGGGAAAACAACATTGATGAAAATATTAGCAGGTCTAACTAACTTTAACGTTGGAAGTGTATACTTGGGCGATAAATTGATAAGCACCTCCAGCTATGTTAAGAGAACATCTCAAATTGGATATCTGCCTCAAGATTTTATGATTTACCCAGGGCTAAAAATGTATGAAGTACTAGAACACATCGCAATGTTACAAGGTAACCGTTCTGGATTCTCCTACAAAGAGGAGATTTTTAAAGTTGTGGAACAAGTGAATTTATCTGACCATCTATATAAGGAAATGAGAGAATTATCAGGAGGGATGCGCAGGCGAGTTGGTATTGCACAACTCTTACTTCGAAAGCCTGCTATACTGCTTTTTGATGAACCAACTGCAGGATTAGATATTGAGGAACGTATAAGATTTCGTAACCTTTTAAAACGGCTAGGGAAGTATCATACAGTGATTATTTCTTCCCATTTGGTAGAAGATATCGAATTTCTTTGCACCAAGATAGGTATTATTAGGAACGGTAAGGTATTATTTGAGGGAAAACCAGATGAATTGAAGAAGAAAGCTTTACATAGCATTTATGAAATGGATGTTTCCCTCCAAGAGTTAGATGATATTATTGCGACAAAAGAGGTTATACAAATACAAGAGGAATCATCAAAAATAGTGGTTAGAATATTATCCGATAAGCCAATAGGGAAACCGGCTAATCCGAGATTAATTGATGGGTACCTTGCGCTTTTAAAAGAGGTTGGTAATGAGTAAATTGATTCATTTATTCCTATTTGATATCAAATTGTTGCGTTATTTATATAGTTTGCCATTTGTGGTCCATATATTATGTATGATACTTATCATAAACTTTGGGTCAAGCTCGGACTCCCCATTTACATCTTATACAATCGTACAGGGTATTGCTGTGCCAATAGCTGGTTGGCATCTGGTGTTTTTATATGCCAGCTTATATGATAATGGTGCAAAAGAAGCTTTAATAAATTATTATCGTAAGGTAATCATTATCGATATAGTACGTTACATGCTTTTGCATGCGATATTTATCTTATTATTAATTTTCTTGACCATAAAGATTAATGGCGTTGAATTTTTTAATAGTGTCCTTAGTATCCATCTTCTTATCCTATTTGTATTTTATCAAATTGTTGGTATTGCTATTTTAAGTGCAACAAGAAGTTTAGAGATTTCACTAGGGATTATTGCGACCTACACCTTTATGGAGGTAGTTACACAGGGAACGTTTATGCCATGGCCACATCTGTTCATATTTGAAGAACCAGTCATAAACATATGGTTGATTCTAACGTTTATTTCATTAGGAGTAGGAATTTTAGTATCCATCTATCAAATATGGAGAGAATTTAAGTAAGGTGTAAGGTTATATTGCGGCTTTTAAAAATGTATTTTCTACCAACCTTTGGACTAAAAGGTATTGATTTTGATGTTGTAACAATTAATATTTTTTATTGATTTAACAAGTGTTATACGGTTTATAATCTGTTTTGTTAATATATTAACAATAAAATTTGGTTGTATTTACCCGATTTTGATAGTTAATTCTATAATAATATACTCTATATTATCTATTTTAATTTCCATGTTTGTGGTTTGGTGACACACACGCCGCGGTGCCACCTATTTATTCTGCAATTGGTGCAGAATCTCTTTAATCGTTAATTAGCTCGAAAGTCCAATTCCAATATACCTTGATGCTTGTTTTCACCAACCACAAGCTCTCTAAAAATCAGTGGGTTATTGTACTACGCCTTTGTCATTGCTAATGATACTTTAGTTTTTATTATTATATATAGGTTTGTTTTAAACAATCCAACAGGAAACTTAGATTCTGAAACGGGGAGAAAAATTATTGGTTTATTAGAGGGAATTAATGCAAATGATGGAGTTACAGTAGTGTTGATTACACATGATGAAGCCATTGCAGAAAGGACAAATCAACAGATTCAATTGTTAGATGGGAAGGTTAGGGAAGAAACATTAAGTGAAGTGTAACAATTTAAATCCTACTAAAGATGTAGTTGTTTAAGATGCCATTAAATATCTTAGGTGTGTAAGGTGAATGTGCTTTTACTTATAGACTACAAAATATCGAGAAATATCATTTTTTGTCATAATAATTTTAGGAATTAAAGTTTATAAATTAATCGCAGGCTAACTGGTTGCAAGATTTCCGCTTCAAGACTTCGTTGGAAATCTAAGAATTGTAAGTTGGGGAGGGCCTTGTATCACATTTTTGAGGTGCTAACGACCTATCGTGGAAAGAGCGAAACCCCATTGAATGAAGTTCAACTTTATTTACACTCCAGAATAAAATTTATAAATTGACAGTATAATTTAATAATTTTTTACTATAATTAGAATAAGGTACCGAGTAGCAGGGACTACCCAACAACTAACTGCATAAAGAGCAGTTGACTAGCTTAATAAGTTTTGGCATAGAAGTAATCGCTAACCAGTGAATGAGCGATTACTTCTTTTTATTGATGTAGACGACAAAATTTATAAGTAATGTTAGTGTTGCTATTAGTGATAAACTAAATTGCGCTACTAAACTTAATGCTTCAAATACCGTTATAGAACCACATCCCTTCATAAGAACAGAGCTAGCCACCGCTCACTTCACTACACCTATTTAGTTGTTAAAATTATTTTGCCATTTCAATAAATTAATAAAAGCTCAAGCAGAACAAACGATCTTTTTTGTTTCTGCTTTTAACTCTCTTTTCATTCACTAAAAGCTTAATAATAGTAATTATAAATAAATGGAGCGCTGGCACTGTTAAAAATGGTTTCATCGTGTTGATGAAGGACAGAAATAAGAGCCGGAACCACAGAAACTTCCTTCATTATAAAGATGAAGACAGTTGCATGTCCGCATTTTTGACCGATACAATTCCTTTTTCCCATTTCTACGGAAAAAGAGTGGCATTTTGGACAGATGACTCCTTTTCTTAGTTGATCATAATTGTAAGAAGGTTTTTATGAATAAGGAGAGTCTGTTATATGCAATGATACTAACTTGTCTGCTAGATGTTGATTATTTTTTGTCATTTTTGAAGATGTGGTATTAAGTTTGGCCATATAACGATTGATTTGAGTGGGAAAGATGAAAGGAATATTTAGAGGTGCCTGGTACAACATGAATTGGGGATTGATGAATACAACAGAAGCTTCGATAGGGAGCTTGTACCCGAGGTTGAGGAGTATTTGACGTAATAAGGATTCACTTCTGCTCAGTTGGTTAAGCGGATTAAGTATTTCTGTTTCTGGCTTTTTATAAAGCTTATCTGAATGGTAAAAATAATCACCTTCATAGTTCTTTACTTCGAAAAAGTAGATCTTTTCTGCAGTAATAATTAGGGAGTCAATTTGAAAGGTTGTATGGTTTGTTTCTAATAATAAGTCATTTAAAATGAAACAATCACACTGGAATTTACTTGCTAATTTATCAAATTGTATCTCTCCTTCATATCCCTTTTTTAAATTGAAATAGTGCTGCTTATCTTTACCTGATAAGTTCATTCTGTTATACAAAACTTCAAGAATTATTAATTCATTCGACTTTGTCCGAGCTTTATAAGCCATACTTCACATCCTTTATTCGAAATATTAACTCTACTATAGTCGAATTTTTTAAAAGATTAAAAATAGGTAAGATTAATGAAATGAACGATTAACTGTTAATTTCATTAAACTTGAACAATATACTAAGAGAAAGTAAACTAAAATTATCAATAATGTTCCAAAAGAAGAGGTGTGCCAATGGGTTTACATGTTAAGGAAGAAGCAGCAAATTGGTTTATAGAAGAAATGGATTTGGAGCAAGGAGATTTTGTACAGTTTTTTCTTAAGATATACGGTGGAATTCCAACAATCTATCCAAATTATTTTCTAGGAATGTCCTATGGTAAACATGGAGATATTCATGTGAAGGATGAAGTGGAAGGAATAACTTTTTACTTAAATGAAGAAGATTCCTGGATTCTAGAGGAATATGATTTAGAAGTTGTAAAATTCGAAGAAGAAGAAGTTGAATTTAAGTTTAATGAGCGTTAATAAGGAGACCGTCTGTGATGATAATTACGGGCGGTTTTTCACTTGAATAACGGCACACATCATTCTATCAATCTAACAAAATAACTAAAAAAACGACAAATTCTATCATTTTCCATTTAACTATTCTCATCTGTGCTTTATAATAGATTAAAAGAGCTTGCTGAAGGTTTGTCTAGTAACTTTTGGTATCTTATAATTCTGAGAATAGGAGATTGATAAAGTATGAAATCCAAAAAAGTAAAAATAATATCCTTCGTTAGTTTTCTCCTAATTGTTCTAACTCTCCCCTTTGTAATCCCATCCAAAAGTAGCGGGGAAGAAGAGGTTGTTGGTAAAGAGCACATCGAGCGACAAACTAGTATTCAGCCGATTGACGCTGATCAAAAACATAATCGATTTGTGTTTGATTCGGGGTATGACTTTGAATATCCAGATGCTGTAAGAGGAATTTATGTTACTGGACATTCTGCTGGTGGCAGCCGTTTTGGATCGTTATTGGACTTAGTAGAAACGACAGACTTAAATGCGATGGTAGTCGATATTAAAGATGATCATGGGTATTTAACTTTTGAACCAGAAGAAGGTTCGCCTTATGAAGAAATTGGTCAAAAATACATTCATAATCCAAAAGAAATGATGCAAGAGCTAGAAGAAAAAGAAGTGTATCCAATCGCGCGTGTTGTCGTGTTTAAAGATACAGCACTTGCGAAAAAGAGACCAGACTTATCGTTTACAGATGATGGAGAAGTATGGATTAATGGTCGTGGGGAAGCATTTGTCAGTCCCTTTCAAAAGGAAGTATGGGAATATAATGTAGAGATAGCTAAGATGGCAGCGGAAATGGGATTCCAAGAAATTCAATTTGATTATGTTCGTTTCCCAGAAGGGTTTGAGCGTAGAGATGATGAATTGGGATATTCATTAGGTGATTATGAGAATTCGGACTTAGATAACATAAAGCGCCGTGTTGAGGCAGTTACGGATTTTGTGGAATATGCAAAAAAAGAGTTAGAAGTATATGATGTTGATGTCTCTGTCGACATTTTTGGGTATGCTGCAACGTTAGAAGAAACACCGGGCATTGGTCAAAATTTCTCAAAAATATCTTCAAATGTTGACGTAATCTCATCGATGATCTATCCAAGTCACTGGACGAATAATTATTTTGGGATACCAATTCCAGATAAAGAACCTTATCGTTTAGTAGATGAATATGCTCAAGTTGAAAATGAAGTACTTGGTGCGTTAGATAACCCACCGGTTTCCCGTCCGTGGATTCAAGATTTTGAAGCCCCTTGGATATATAGTGGTACAGGGATATCTACTCAACAATATGGTAAAAAAGAGGTTGAAGCACAAATTAGAGCGCTTCAAGATAATGGAATAAATGAATACTTAATTTGGAATGCGGGTAATTCATATAGCGATAATGTTGATTATACGCCATAATTGCTGAAAAAAGCGGAACTTATTCTATGAGTTCCGTTTTTTTACGGTATCCTAAGAATACGTTTACAATACATATAAAAAGGCAATTTAACAAAAAATACGCAATGACTTATAATAAGACAGGATGATCAAAAATGAAAGCACCTAGAAACGAGGTTTGATTCAGCTCGACTGGTGCTCGCTGGATTAATAACAAAGGAGTAGATCAATGAAAAACTGGTATGAAAAATTAAATGAATATTTTCCAGTAGAAGAAATGAAATCACAAGAACACATGGAACTCCTACTAAAGGAAAAAGGTGACGTATATCATAAAGACGAAAGTCCGATGCATGTAATGATGTACGCTGAGTTCGACACGTTTATTTTTATTGATTATGTTTGGGTTTCTTCAAAAGCAAGAGGACAAGGTATAGGTCACAAACTAATTGAAAAGCTTAAAGAAAGAAAAAAACCAATCATTCTTGAAGTAGAGCCTGTTGATTATGAGGATTCCGACACGGAAAAAAGATTACATTTTTACAAAAGAGAAGGTTTTACCCACGCGCAATCCATCGGTTATAACCGCCGCTCATTAGCTACAAATGAAGAAAATCCAATGGAAATATTATATTGGTCACCGAATGATGAATCAGAAGAAATGATTTATGAACAGATGAAAAAGTTATATGAGAATATTCACACGTATAAAGATGAAGAATTATATGGTCAGTCTTATCAACCGGTTGATGAGGTTTTAACGTATGATGAAGAACGTGAATCCGATAATATATTAGAAAATTTAGGTGCAACCAAAAATATGTAAGCTATAAAAAACGAAGCCCTAGTGGCTTCGTTTTTGTTTACATATAAATGGGCGCTTTCGTTTTTGTTCACTCTGTTTTGATATGTTTATCAGTTGAGAGGTTGTTTAATCGATCTGCTAGTGCGAGCCCTGCGGTTGGTTCAGCATCATCATTTGTTAATACAGAATCTTTAAATTCATATGCGTTCGAGCCGTGTTCAGCAAAGTCTAAGCCAGCGATTTCTTCTTCTTCCGAGACGCGAATAGGAGAAATGAGGTTGAGTACATACGTAAAACCTCCAACGGTTACTGCTACCCATGCAATAACACCGACTACTCCAATCGCTTGTATTCCAAGTTGTGCCGGACCATACCCATAAAATAATCCTGTATTTGTTGAAAAGAAACCGATTGCGATTGTACCCCAAATACCGCAGATTCCATGTACCGCAATCGCACCAACAGGGTCGTCAATTTTACACTTTGCATCTAGAAATCGAATTCCTTCAACAAGTAATACACCGGAAGTAAGCCCTACAATTATAGATCCGCCAAGTGAAATTTCCGCACACCCTGCTGTAATACCGACTAGACCAGCTAATACACCGTTTAATGATAGAGAGGCATCCACTCGTTTGAAGCGTAACTTTGTATAGGCGGCTGATGATACAAGTGCCGCTGAAGTAGATAACAAGGTTGTTCCGATTACCATAGGTACTAATTCAGGGTCAGCTGCTAAGGAGCTTCCACCATTAAAACCAAACCATCCTAACCAAAGGATGAAAACGCCAAGGGCACCAAGAGGGATATTATGTCCTGGTATGACATTTACTTTTCCACCTTTGTATTTACCTAAGCGAGGGCCTAGAATAAGTACAACCATTAATGCACCAACTGCACCTGTTAAATGGACGACTGTGGATCCTGCAAAATCACTAAACCCAAGGGAAGTTAACCAGCCATCCCCTTGCCATATCCAATGGCCGACAACAGGATAAATGACAGCAGTCATTACTGCGACGATAGCGATATAACTTCCGAGCTTGATTCGTTCGGCGACGGCGCCTGACATAATGGTTGCACACGTTGCAACAAACATTGCCTGGAAGACAAAGAATCCGATATCTCCTACACCGCTTAACAAGAACCCATCAACACCAATGAATGATGCTCCGGTTGAGCCAAACATTAGGCCATAACCAACGACATAAAATAGTATTGCGGCAACACTAATTGTTATAAAATTTTTCATCAAAATGTTCAAGGAGTTTTTGGAACGGGTAAAGCCAGATTCAACCATAGCAAAACCTGCATGCATAAAGAAGACTAAAAATGCGCCTAGCATAACCCAAACTAAATTTACGGATAATTCAAGTGACTCAACGGTTGGAGCTGCATAAGTTGGGGACGCAATTAAAAATATCATGGTAAATAAAGCAAGACTTTTCTTTAACAAGATAATTCCTCCTCATTATTTTAAACTACTACTGTACTGCTTCCTTGCCACGTTCTTTTGTACGGATACGAATGATTTCTTCTATAGGGTAGATGAATATTTTTCCATCTCCTATATTTCCGGTGTAACAGTTTTCGATGACTTGATCTATAATTTGATCTACTTGGTGATCATCTACAACCATTTCAACTTTTAATTTCGGAAGTAATTGAATTTGAAAAGTATTTCCCCGAAATAATCCTTTTTGTCCTTTCTGTTTACCTGTTCCAGCTGCCTCCGTGATGGTCAGTCCACCAATACCAATAGAGGAAAGTGCATCTCGAAGGACTTGAAATTTCTCTGGGCGAATAATGGCTTCAATTTTTTTCATTTAATCATCCCTTTCCTTTGTGTTAGGTTACCTTACATAATAAGTAATATTAATTATCATAAAATTAAAACATTAAAAAATCAAGTGTTTCTATAGAGTTTTTTAATTATTAATTTCGACAATTCATAACCATGTTACTTTTCTTAACATGGTTATTGTTTATTTTTCAATTTTTTAAAGTGAGCTTCTTAGACTAGGAAGGATGAAGACTTCAGGTGGGAGGAACGGGAGTGGGGAACTTTTTTTCAAATATAAGGTTTAATTGAAAACGATTTAGGGTATGTTACAATTAAATGAAAACATTTTGTGAACATCTTGAAAATAACCAACTTTTCTTGAAAACCCTCTACCTTTTGCTTGACAATTATAGTATACTTATACATATAGGTTATTTAAACTTATTTTAATTTAATAAGTTATTAAATGTTTATGAAATGATGATAAACATTAGATTGAGGAGTGAAGTTTCATGGTAACACTTTATACCTCACCAAGTTGTACATCTTGCAGGAAAGCAAAAGCATGGTTGGAAGAGCATGATATTCCATTCAAAGAGCGAAATATATTCTCCGATCCACTAACACTGGATGAAATAAAGGAAATATTGCGTATGACTGAAGATGGAACGGATGAGATCATATCTACACGCTCAAAGGTGTTTCAAAAGTTAGACGTCAACATTGATCAATTACCTTTAAAGGAATTATTTGATTTAATCCAGCATAACCCTGGATTGTTGAGAAGACCAATTATTCTTGATGAAAAGCGTCTGCAAGTCGGGTATAACGAAGATGAGATTCGTCGATTTTTACCGAGAACGGTTCGTACATTTCAATTACGGGAAGCCCAACGTTTGGTTAACTAATGATTTGTACCAAGTAGCAACATAATTAAAAGAGAAAAGCGTAGATCACTTATGTAGAGGTCTACGCTTTTATTTGTCAAAATGTACAATCATTAATGGTGACAAATATGCAGAATTACGTTAAAATTAATCTTTAAATAGTTGATTATAGGCATATTAATTTTCAAATATCGATATGCTATCATACTATTATAGTAAGAAAAGAATCACAACGTGATTATAGGATAGATGAAGAAATTCCTCTTCACCCTAATGATAAATGAAGGGAGAGTAGTAAAGGTATGGAGATAGAGAGAATAAATGAGAATACGGTGAAATTTTATATCTCGTATGGTGATATTGAAGATCGTGGTTTCCAACGGGAAGAAATTTGGTATAATCGTGAACGTAGCGAGCAGTTGTTTTGGCAAATGATGGATGAATTAAATTATAAAGAAGATTTCCATGTTGAAGGTCCATTATGGATTCAAGTGCAGGCATTAGAAAAAGGTCTAGAAATTATTGTCACGAAAGCGCAACTATCCAAAAATGGAGATAACCTCGAATTACCAATTGAAGATGGAAATACAATTGATATACCAGTTGATGAAAAAGTGGAAAACTTGTTAGAAGAGAAATTCGGTAAAAGCATCGATGATGAATTAGAAAAAGATGAAGAAGATGATTCAAACTTATGGATCATTGTAAGCTTCCGAGATTTCGAAGATGTTATTCAGCTTAGCCACTCGTTTAACGAGGAAACAGAAAGCATTGAAGAAGCATTGTACTCATTGAATAATAAGTATTACTTGTTCATGGAATTCTCGAATGAAGACCCTGATGAAAAACAACAAGAGGATACGATAAGTAGAGTGTTGGAGTTCGCGGATGACTCTGATGTAACCATCCACTATCTCCAAGAATACGGAAAGCAAATTTTTGCATCAAATACGTTCTCACAAGTTCGTGAATACTTTCCACAGAAAGCCTAGATACCTTTTAAATGGAAGGTATCTTTTTTTTGCAAATTTCTCTCATTATTCCAGATGGATGCAGGAAAAATTTTACGAAAGTCGAATAAATAGGGTGGAGGTGATATACGTTGCTACAAGCAAAATCAAAAAAAGGAGTAGTGACAACACTGGCTACGTTACCGAAAAGTAAAATTGAGGAGCTAAGAAGTCGACCGTTTTACTGTCCATCATGCAACCAACCGGTTATTATTAAAGCTGGTACACAGATTATTCCGCATTTTGCCCATCGCCAAAATACAATTTGTCCTGCTAACGAGCAAGGGGAAAGTGCTGCTCACGAAAAAGGTAAATTATTATTATTTAACTGGTTGAAAAGTCAAGGCTATACCGTTTTATTGGAAGCATATTTGTCAGAAATTAATCAACGGCCAGATTTATTGATTATACGACACAACAAGAAAATTGCAATTGAGTACCAATGTGCACGCGTACCATTAGAACAAATCCAAAAAAGAAATCAAGGATATCGAAAGTTAGGTATTATCCCAATATGGATTCTAGGGGCGAATCACTTTCAACGTATAGGTGGTAATTTAGTGAAAATGAATCTATTTACCCTTCAATTCTTACATCAATTTACATCCCCCGAAGAGCTTACCCTTTATTATTTTGACCCCACTAATAACTACTTCATTATGGTTCAAGACCTTTATGTAATCACCACAAAAAAAGCGATTGCTAAATTGAACGTGAAAAATCTTAATGACATCCGTTTTCCTCATTTGTTTCAGTATCATAAGTTAAAAACAAGAGACATCCTCAAACAATGGCAAAAAGAGAAATACACCTATCGTATGAAAAGGCAAAAGCATTTAACTGGTCGGAAATTAGTTTGGCAACATTGGTTATACAATAAAGGAAAAACAATTGACCAATTACCCTCTGCTATCTTTCTTCCTATATCCACTCAATACGTAATGAAGACCCCTACATGGGATTGGCAAAGTAGAATTGCATTGGATATCATTGATCCGATTGCAATTGGAGAGCAATTTTCTATGCAAGATTGCATGTTCCTGTTGAAAAACCACTTTCATTCCAAAAGCCAATTCACATTGATCCATGCTTTTAAGAACCCCGTTAAACAGTACCTGAAATTTCTCTGTTATTTAAATATCATTCAGCAGACTTCCAAGCTACAATACAAAAAGGTGAACCATTTCCGTTTTTATCAGCAATTAGAAGAAGCAATAACTGGGGATAAACAATTAATTGATACATTATTGTCAAGATTATGAGCAAAATAGAAGCATGAAGGAGAAGTATTTCGTTATACTAAATAATGTAGGGTCTTAATGAATTATCTTTGTTCGTGTAGAATGAAGATAGTATAGAAAGAAAAAGGAGGAGTTACACTTGGCTAAGGCTACAAAAGAGCTACCAAAAAGAAGTGAAGTACCAGTAGAAAAAACGTGGAGATTAGAAGATATTTTTGAAACCGATGAGGCATGGGAAAAAGAATTACAAAGCCTGAAAAATGATATTCCAAAAGTGTCACAATTTCAAGGGAAATTAGCGGAATCTGCAGATACTTTATATGAAATGTTAAAATTACAAGATGAAATATCAGAACGTTTAGGAAAATTATATACATATTCCCGTATGCGTTATGATCAAGATACAACGAATTCATTTTATCAAGCATTAAATTCAAAAGCAGAGAATGTATTAACGTTGGCATCTAGTTCGATGAGTTTTCTTGTACCAGAGATTTTAGCAATTGATGAAGGAAAACTGAAACGTTTCTTAGATGAAAAAGAAGAGCTGAAATTATATGAACATACACTAAATGAAATTACAAGACAGCGTGATCATGTCTTAAGTGAACGTGAAGAGGAATTGTTAGCAGAAGCTTCTGAGCCAATGTCAACAGCTTCTAAGACATTTAGTATGTTAAATAATGCAGATTTAACATTTCCATCTGTGAAAAATGAAGATGGGGAGGAAGTTGATCTAACACACGGACGTTATATTGGGTTCTTAGAATCGAAGGATCGTAGTGTACGTGAAGAAGCATTCAAAGCAATGTATTCCAAATACGGAGAGTTCAAGAATACATTTGCTTCCACATTAAGTGGTGTCGTAAAAACACATAACTTTAATGCGAAGGTACGTAATTATGACTCAGCTAGACAGTCCGCATTAGATAATAATAATATTCCTGAACAAGTTTATGATAATTTAGTAGAAGCAGTAAATGAGAAGCTGCCACTTCTTCATCGTTATGCTAAATTACGTAAAAAAGTATTAGGTGTAGATGAGTTACACATGTATGATATGTATACGCCATTGGTGCAGGATGTGGATATGAAGATTCCATATGAAAAAGCACAAGAATATACATTAGAAGCTTTGAAACCATTAGGTGATGAGTATGTAAACATCGTGAAGGAAGGCTTTGAAAATCGTTGGATTGATGTAGAAGAAAACAAAGGAAAGCGCAGTGGGGCATACTCCTCTGGTGCATATGGAACCAATCCATATATTCTAATGAACTGGCAAGACAACGTAAATAACTTATTTACATTGGTTCATGAATTAGGCCACTCGGTTCATAGCTACCATACAAGAAAAAATCAACCGCATCGTTATGGTAATTATTCAATTTTCGTGGCGGAGGTTGCATCAACAAGTAATGAAGCCATTTTAAATGATTACTTACTAAAAAATATTGATGATGAAAAGAAAAAATTATATATCTTAAACCACTTCTTGGAAGGCTTCCGTGGAACGGTATTCCGTCAAACCATGTTTGCTGAATTTGAACATGAGATCCATAAACGTGCTCAAGATGGAGAAGCATTAACGGCAGACACATTAACAGAAATTTACTATAACCTAAACAAGAAATACTTTGGGGATGATGTTGTTTCTGATGAAGAAATCGGTCTTGAGTGGGCTCGTATTCCTCACTTTTACATGAATTATTATGTATATCAGTATGCAACAGGATATTCTGCAGCAACTGCACTAGCAAGTAAAATTTTGGATGGGGAAGAAGGAGCAGTTGATCGTTACCTTGAATTCCTGAAAGCTGGTAGCAGCGACTATCCAATTGAAGTATTGAAAAAAGCTGGAGTAGATATGACATCCAAGCAGCCTATTTTAGATGCACTTGCTGTATTCGAAGAAAAACTTGAAGAAATGGAAAAATTACTAGGTTAAGTGAAGAAACCCACCAACTATCTACCGTTGGTGGGTTTTCTATTCAGAAATAGTTTTGTACTTAGTACCGCTTGTAAAAGTCATCTCATTCTTCCTCGATATACGTCCTTGTGTGTGAATGAGAAGATTGTAAAATAGATGGAAAAGAAGAGAAGAGGTAACGTGAAGTAGAGTGGGATAAGCTGCATTAATCCGAAAATATTTAAGAAAAAAGCAAAAATCGTTAACACAAGGAATAAATAAGGTAGAATTTCTTTCAATACAATCTCCCCCTATCTAGAATTAAATTCTCTCAAACGAGTAGTATAACTCCACTGAAAGCTATATCCGTATGCTACTAATACAATATGTATCAAAAATTGAAATTAGAAGTGACGATTTTGTGAATCTATGAACAAAATTATTGCGAAATATGGAGAAGCTTGTTATATTATAAATGTGAGATGACTCACAAACAAAACCCCTTTGTTTGATCATGAAACTTTCTCCCATCCCCCTTTGTTTTTATACAAAGAAGTGAGAAAATAAAAAGATATACGCTGCCCCGTATATCTTTTTTTTTACATATTATTTACTTGTTAAAGTCTCCATACCAATCCTAATCTAATCTCTTCCAAAACGTTCCATACTTAGCTGGTATTTTTTCTACTTCCTGCCTTAATTGGAGCTTTTTCATTTCGCGTTCTGCTTTATTTAACGACCAATTGTAAACCACGGCGATTTCTTTACTTCCCACTACATCATAATCGGCAATAAACGATTCTAATGGTGGTTGCTCCGAAGGGATTGGGTTACTTTGCAACATTTCACTGAGAACGCGGACATAAATGTCATACGGATAGAGGCCAGAAATTTTAATGCCTTGGTCCTCTGTGTTTTGGTTGAAAAAAACAATAGTCGGTGTATAATCGACTTCCATTTCTTTTGTCAATTTAAGGTCACATTGCAAGGCTTTCTTTGCAGAAGCGGAGTGGAGATCATTTTTGAATTCATTTAAATCAAGACCTGCATCCTGCGCACATTGCAATAGTACTTGTTCCTTGGAAACATCTTGTTTATATAGAAAAACACTCTCCTGGATTTTGCGTAAAAATACTCTTCCAGCACGTTTGCCTTGAAGCTCTGCTGCTTTAATCGCTAAAAAGGCTGCTTTCGGAGAGTTGATTGGATTCTCAATCCACAGATCACCATCACAGCTCATACCTGTTCGTTTCGCTGTTTTTTCCCATATATCTTTTAATTTCTTTGGTTGATCAAATTTATCTTTTGTGAGCGGATTTAAATAGCCGCCTACAATCGGATAGATGGTAAAAAAACGTCCAAACTCGATAGAGAGTTTTTTTAGATTAGGCTCTAATGACCAGCATTCAGGGCATAACGGATCTATGAAAACGTATATCTCAATCGGTTTATTAACAACGTAGCTATATTTAGGCGATGTGTTTGTCTGATTGGAGCTCTCTAGCTCTGCGTAATTCCAGCTCACATCGATTCTCCTTTCAAAAGAGGTAAGAAAGTATTATTTTGTGTCAACTCGTTCTACGATAAGGGTATTCCTAATCTGGTGTGTTCATCATATGATGTGCGGTCATCGTTAATCTTTCAAATATAGCTGTACGATATGGTTCTTCGATTTTTGCTTCATCTAGTGCTGCATCCATGCAAGCTATCCATGCGTCTCTTCTATCGGGTGTAATCTCAAATGGCAAGTGCCGACGACGTAGCATTGGATGGCCAAATTCTTCAGAATATAATTTAGGTCCACCAAAGAATTGCGTAAGAAATAAACTCTGTTTTCTAGCTGTTTCTGTTAAGTCTTCTGGAAAAATAGGAGTTAGTTTTGGATGATTTCCAACTCGACTGTAAAAAGCGGTTACTAATCGTTCGACGGTTTCAAAACCACCGATCGCTTCATATATTGTTCCGTGCTCTGACATATCTGTTCTCCTTCAAAAACGGGATGGGATAAACCCAAAATAATATTTTCTATTAAATAAATATTTTTGTAATTATTTGTGTATACATTGTAGCAACGAAACTATTTTTGAGCAAATTATCTGATTTAAACTAACAAAATATTCATTATAATTTCAATGTTTCAAAAAAACGTTGAATCTTATTTGGTGTTTCCCGCTTTGGAATTTTAAATTCTCTTAATAATGACTGAAAAGCAGTTGAGCCATTGGTTTCATCTTTAGCCTCTAATTCTAATTCATAGTCTTCATGGTTATTATAAGTACAATAATCAAGAACATACAGAAGATCATCTTTTTTGTACTCGTATCGTTCCGTTGTTAATTGTCCATAGTAGATTAGCTTGCTCGGTTCAATGTTTAAGTTATTCAGTTGTTTCGCCGTATACTTTTTAGGGATGCAATTGCCGCTAATCCATGCTTTTGCTTCTTCATTCGTTAAAATATCATGTGTTTCAAGTAAACCCTGTGGATGGGGTTCTTTTAACGTCAAACGGTAAGCTCCGTCTTTTTTCCGAATTCGAAGGGCAGATTTCTGTTTTCTTAAGGCAAAATCTTTTGTTTCGAAGTAAAAGTTCGTTTGAATCTTTCCTTTGTTGGGAAAAGGAAAGTGATTTAGAAGCTTATGGTATTCTGCTCTTGTAAGTATATTTTTAAATTCAATTTCGATTTCTTGCATGATAGAATCCCCTTTATCGGAAATAATAAATATTTTAATATTGATTATGGCGAATGAAAGACATTTATGCAAAGAATATCCATTCGGAATATGGTAAAATAAGGACGTTGAATGTATTGAAATTCAGGTGGTGTTTAGACAATGAATTGGGAAGCAATACTTGCACCTTATTCACAAGTAGTAGAAGAGTTAAAAGTAAAATTAAAAGGAATGCGAGCACAATATGAATATGAGTCGCGCCATTCTCCGATCGAATTTGTAACAGCGAGAGTGAAACCAGTATCAAGCATCATGGAGAAAGCGGAAAAGAAAGGTATTCCACTGGATGAGATAGAACAGAATTTGCAGGATATTGCTGGAGTAAGAGTTGTTTGTCAGTTCGTTGATGATATATATACAGTGGTTGAAATGATTCGTTCCCGTAATGATTTAACGATTGTTGAAGAAAAAGATTATATTGCTAGGGAAAAAAGAAGTGGATATCGCTCCTATCATATGATTATTGAATATCCAGTTGAAACAATTCGAGGAATGAAAATAGTCTTAGCAGAAGTGCAGATAAGAACGTTAGCAATGAATTTCTGGGCAATTAATGAGCATTCGCTTAACTACAAATACGAAGGCGCTATTCCAGATGATATCAAAATACGATTACAGCGTGCTGCAGAGGCTGCCTTTAAATTGGATGAAGAAATGTCTAAAATAAAAAGTGAAGTTCGAGAAGCACAACGAGTATTTCATCGTAAATAGCTATATTAATTACATATTTATTCTCGTCTAAGGGGGACGATTAAATTGAAATTCAAAATCGTATCAAAAGGTGATGACCGCTCTGAGAAAATTAAGGCAACCATGAGAAATTATTTAACCGAATTTGACTTGGAATATTGTCGAGAGGAACCAGACCTAGTCATATCGGTTGGGGGAGATGGAACATTCTTAGAAGCATTTCATCGCTATAATCATCGCTTAGAGAAAACAGCATTTATTGGTGTTCATACAGGACATTTGGGGTTTTACGCGGATTGGGTTCCAGAAGAACTCGAAAAATTAATTATTGAAATCGCTAAAACACCTTATCAAGTTGTAGAATATCCATTATTAGAAGTGATTATCCGGCCACAATCAGGTGGTAATGAAGACCGTTTTCTGGCATTAAATGAGGCAACTATAAAAACCCCAGATGGATCGGTAGTATTCGACGTCGACATTAAAGGAGAACATTTTGAGACATTCCGTGGTGATGGACTGTGTATTTCTACGCCATCTGGAAGTACGGCATATAATAAAGCACTTGGAGGAGGGATTATCCACCCGACATTAGAAGCCATACAGCTAACTGAAATGGCATCTATTAATAACCGAGTTTTCCGTACAATTGGATCTCCATTGATATTGCCGAAGCATCATACGTGTTTATTAAAACCGATTGTAGATCGTAGTTTTTTGATTACAATTGATCATTTTACGAAAAACTATGCCAATGTTAAATCGATTCAGTGTCGTGTGGCAAAAGAAAAAATCCGATTTGCACGATTCCGACCATTCCCGTTCTGGAATCGGGTACGAGATTCATTTGTTAGCGACAACGATCATTCAAAATAAGTTGTTGTATAAAGGGGAAGGGCTATGGAGTGGACGATCTCATCCGAATTTGATGGAGTCTTGATTCGCGATTTTTTACTGAGAGAACAAGAATTTTCAAGAAGAATAGTAAAAGCAATTATTCATGATGGTGGAAGTATTCGTGTTAACGGACATACGAAAACGGTGCGATTTCCATTAAGGAAAGGAGACCGGCTACGTATTGATTTTCCACCAGAAACTATTGGCACGAATTTACATCCAGAACCACTTCCCTTGAATATCCGATATGAAGATGAGGCAGTAATTGTCCTGGAAAAGGAAGCAGGAATGGCTACAATGCCTTCTATTAACCATAAAACCCGAACACTTGCTAATGGTATCATTGCGCATTACCAAAAAAATAATGTCCCTTACACCGTTCATGTTGTGACAAGGCTTGACCGAGATACATCAGGACTATTATTAGTTGCCAAGCATCGGTATAGCCATTCGATTTTATCGACTCAACAAAAAGCAGGATTGATTAAAAGGCGTTATGTTGCAGTCGTGGAAGGAAAAATGCACCCTAAATCTGGAGTGATAGATGCTCCCATTGGAAGGAAAGCAGGCTCCATTATTGAACGAACCGTTGTAGAAAATGGTCAGCGAGCGGTGACACATTATTCTGAGCTTCAAAGCAATTATTCCCACTCATTACTCGATATCGAATTAGAAACGGGAAGGACGCATCAAATACGCGTTCATTTTTCTCATATTGGTCATCCGTTAGCAGGGGATGATTTATACGGAGGATGTAAAGATCGAATACAACGGCAAGCCCTGCATTGCCATCGATTAACTTTCCTGCATCCAATTACAAAAGAAAAGATGACGTTCTCCTCATCCATTCCAAAGGATATGCGCAACATAATCAAGAATTAATTCTTAGGAAAACGAACGGAATTTTTCTTCTAAATAGGGCTGTGTTGATGGTACAGATACAGTGGATTCTTCGGGTAAACGAAATGCTGTAAGAGCGTTGCCGAATACACAGCCTGTATCAATATTGATGGTTTTATTAATTATCCGTGGTGATTTGACTGGGGTATGCCCATAGACAATCCAATGGTCCCCATTATAATGCTGTGCCCAGTCGCGGCGAATTGGTTTTCCATTTTCATCGAACTTTCCTGTAATATCCCCGTACAATACAAATGTTTCAACTTTTTTATCAGATCTCCCAATATAAGATTCCTTTATTCCCGCATGTGCAACGATAACGTTTGCATCTGGCAGGGTGATATAAAGATCGGCATTTTCATATAAATTCATGAATTGATTTCGAACCGATTCCTGCAACTGCTTATCCAACGCCTTATATTCAGCGACAGTTGTTTCTAACCCGTGCTTTTGCTGCACTTTATTCCCAAGAAAGAATCGATAGAGCTTATTGCAATGATTTCCAGGTACATATTTTGCTATTTTCTGATTGACCACCATTTCGTATACGAGCTGGATTGTTTGGATCGAAGCAGGTCCTCGGTCGGTAATATCCCCAACAAATATAGGGATTCTACCATCTTGGTGAACAAAGACCTCTCCCTGACGATGATAGCCTAATTCCATAAAAAGATTACATAATTCATCATAGCACCCGTGAACATCACCAATTATATCTACTTTCATTATTGAACACTCCTTTATACCAGGTGCCAGGCACCTATCAATAGATAGTTTACTCGATTTAGGTACTTTTAGTAATGCTGATGTGTATAATTATTTTTAGGATTATGTTATAAAGAGAAGGGTATTTGTATTGATATAATGTTTCTGTTTTACATAGAGGGGGATGACTTATGGATAATGATAACATACAAGATACACTCGTAAAGAAACTCCAGTTCGCTCTTAGAAATGAAAATATGGATGAATTTCGAGAGGCATTTTTAGAGTTGCATCCTTATGATCAAGCAGATTTTTTTATTGAGATTGATTCGGAAGATCGATTAAAGATATATGCGTATTTGTCACCAAAAGAAATCTCAGACCTTATGGAGCACATTGACTTGGATAATACGGAACCACTTTTTACAGAAATGGACCCAACTTTTGCTGCCATGGTTTTTGCAGAAATGGCAACAGATGATGCTGTAGATATCTTGAATGAATTGGAAAAGGATAAGGTTGCTAGCTTCTTGACTATCATGGAAAAAAACGCATCGGATGAAATTAAGCAGCTTCTTCATTATGAAGAGAAAACGGCCGGTAGTATTATGACAACGGAGTTTGTTTCGGTTTACAAAACGCAAACCGTTAAACAAACAATGGAGCAATTAAAAAAGGAAGGGCCAGACGCCGAAACCATCTATTATATGTACGTTGTGGATGAGGACAAGCGATTAGTAGGTGTTGTTTCATTAAGAGATTTAATCATTTCAGATGAGATTACCTTAATTGAAGAAATCATGAGCGAGAAAATCGTTTATGTATCGGTTGCAGATGACCAGGAGGATATTGCAAAAACAATCCGTGACTATGACTTCCTTGCTGTTCCAGTTGTGGACTTTCAAAAGCATTTATTAGGGATTATTACTGTTGATGACATTTTAGATGTAATTGATGAGGAAGCAAGTGATGACTACTCCAAACTAGCTGGTATCTCTGATGTTGATCGTCCAGAAGATGGAGCAATTGCAGCGGCTAAAAAAAGGCTTCCATGGCTTATTGTGCTTTCATTTTTAGGAATGCTAACAGCTAGTTTAATCGGACAGTTTGAGGCTACGTTAAATGAGCAAGCAATATTAGCTATATTCATTCCTTTAATAGCCGGCATGGCAGGAAACACGGGAACACAGGCGCTCGCTGTAGCGGTAAGGGGCTTAGCAACAGGTGAATATGGTAGTGATGGGAAATTGAAATTAATTTTACGGGAGGCCAGTACTGGAATGATTACCGGTACGGTGTGTGGAATTGTCATTACAATTATTATTTCCTTGTGGCAGCAGAATTTTTACTTAGGATTATTAGTAGGATTGACAATTATGGCTGCGCTAGTGGTTGCTACACTTGCGGGGTCACTTGTACCGCTAATTATGGACAGAATAAAAATAGACCCAGCAGTTGCTTCAGGCCCTTTTATCACAACGATAAATGATATTATTTCAATATTAATTTATTTTGCAATTGCAACTGCCTTTATGGGGGTACTTCTTTAACGAAAGTGTATACTTGTAAGAAGAAGTTTCTAGAAATTAGTTGACTTTATATACGTGTACTCCTTCGAACAGTTAGCCGGCTGACAGTTGAGCCCATCATGTTTTTGAATTAGGGCTCAACCATGCCTATTGTAACGAACACTATGCTTTAGTTTTAGGATATGTATAATGTTGGTGTTTGGTAGAAATACCTTTATCAACATCAGAGACGTTTTACAACAACTGCACCAATCCCGATTAACATGTACAAAATCATCATGTAGACAATTAGCATTCCTACTTCAATCGTTTGAATACCAATCGCATATAAAACAAGTAAGATCGCACCACTTCCAATTAGGATGAAATAGAGAACAATTAATAAATACCTTTTAATTAGTAACAGACTTCTTTCGTCCACTTCTGGTACATTCCCATTTCGTTTTTTTCGCCATGTTGAATACAGAGAAAAAATGACAAATCCACCTACTGACCCTACGATTACTGCAAGAGCTAGTTCAAAGTTGTATTCTCCTTCTTCTTTACCAATAAAATATACACCTAATAATCCCCCAACAATAATCATCCCGATTACAAATAAATAAATCATTATTTCATAGCGTTTTTTCATGCTTATTCCTCCTTGTCACTTCTTCTTCCAAATAAAATATCTCCTCAATTGGTACATCAAAATAGGCAATCAGCTTTAACGCAAGTTCTAAACTTGGGTTATATTTATTTTTTTCAATGGCGTTTATTGTCTGTCTTGTAATTTGTAGGTCTTCGGCCATTTTTACTTGGGTAATCCCTCGTTTCTGTCTAATTTCTTTTATATGGTTAATCACTCTCAAGCTTATTCACCTCTTTAATAAGTAAAGATATCTTTACAATTAGTTTAAGGCAATCAGACAGATATGTAAAGATATATTTACATATATTGCGTTCAATTTTAGATTAATTCCCGTTTAAGGATAAGACAAGATGAAGGTGTTATTGTTTTCTAAAATTACACGTTTCTTTTTATGGGTTCATATAATGAGTTGAATAACTGTATATGAAGGGGAGAGTGCCTAATGGGAAAAAAGAAATATGCTAGTGACCCATTAATGTATATTCATCAGCCAAGGATGAAGCGATCGGGAGCGCAAATGCAGCATCAATATACAACAGCTAAAAAGAAGGAAGAAAGACCTTCCGATAAACAGGATATAAAAGATCAGTCCATCCCGAAACGGCCAGTTCGGATTAAGAGATCACAACAAGTTCAAGAGCCACAATCAAAAGTAGAGGAGCGAAATGAACCAAAGAGTGAAATTGAAAATGAAACAGAAGAAGAGTCCGCTGAGAAAGAAGAGCGACCAAAAAAATTTAAGGATATGACATTGAGACAGAAAATATCTTATTTTGCTGAGACACCAAAGCATATACCAAAAATGAAATGCGAAATTAAAACAAATGAACGTTCCTATCGTGGGGTTGTCTTGAGTTTTGAGGACGATACGATAAGGATGGTAGCTGGAAGAAGAAATGTTACGATTTCATTTGAAGATGTCATAGAAGTTAGGATGTTAGGTCTTTAAACAAAGAACACCATTGGAAGTGAACTTCCAATGGTGTTCGTTAATTATTACTCAATTACTCAATTAGTCAATTACAGATATTGCTGGCAAGCATGTTACATGGCAGAAGCAATCTAGATCAACTGTGATGCAGATTCCAGTGTTATCTAAATTACTCAAGTCTTGGTCACATGGATCTTTCAAGTGATCACAGTGAGTTGGGTCATTTGTAGATCTTAGTAGTTCTAGTACTGCACAGCAATCATCGTCTACATCTTTTACTCGGAATACAAAGCTTGATACACATTCGCCGATTTCACCTAGTGTGCTTCCGCGATAAGCTCCGAAACCTTTGAATGGTTTACAACCATCTTTACAGTATAAGATTACTGGTACAGTATCCAAGCCATTACCTGGATCTGTTTCTCCTAATAAATCATTGATTGATTGTTCACAACTAGTATCACAGCAATTCTCCACAACATCACTTTGAGCATCTAAAATCTCGCGCAAGATATCGCATACGCAATTACCAGTTGCACCTTCTTTTTTACATCCACAACCCATGAATTATTACTCCTTTCTTTATCTTTATTGACTCATTTGTCCCTAATAGAATATGTGGAAATGGCGTTATGGTGTGGGCAGGCGTTGAGATTGACTAAAATTTACGATTTAGGTACTTCTCCTCCATTTCTATCTGGAAAACTTTATAAATTCGAGATGAATAAGGGCACCTGTCTATACCGGATGTCAATTCGGGCATAGACTAATATCGACTAAATTTCTATAGGGAGAGTGACCATTAAATGTCTGATAATAAAAGAGTAATTCGTGTAAAAGACCTTGTGATCAAAGCAGACAATGTTTATTTCGAACCACCTAGACGTCGTGACCCGTTCTTTGGTGGTATGGTTCGTGATCGTAGAGAAGATACAGATGAATCCAGCAGTCTTAAATTCGAATCAAGTAGTGAACTAGTTGACGATGAACGTGAAGATAAAGATGAAAGAAGGCCTTTTTCCTGGATTTAATGAATGGAATTATGTGAATGAAGTGTGCAGCTTTTTTAGCTGCATTCTTTTTTTATCGGAGAGAGGGAGTGTATTATGGCAAATGAACCAGATTCTTATTGGATAAAGCAGCTTGATGCAATCATAAAACATTTAGATAAAAACGAAAAATGGTTGGAATACCCGGACGAGAAGATTCAAGAATTTGAAAAAGATTTTGATGAATGGAATAGTCCTATTTTAGAAGATGTCGAGAAGTTGGAAAAATGGCTAGAGGATCTTGACAAAAAAATGGAAGATTTTTAGGTTTGACTTTTCAGAAAATAGGGTAAACTAATGATAAGGACAGACATAAAATGATAATAGTATACGAATGATATAAAAAATGGGAGGAGTTGGTTCAAGTGGGCTATATTTTACCTATCCAACACCATGAGTATCATGACTACCAAAAACGTATTATAAAGGAAAAGCGTAATCCGTATGTTATTGAGAAACCATTTAAAACAATTTTAGAGTCTCAGTATGAGGAGTTGAAAAAGGACAACTACAGCTCACAGGCTTCAACAAAAGAAAGCAGAATAATATATGCAGATCTGACCGGTACAGGTGAAAATGTAAATGTAAAAGTATAAATAATAAAAACGAGGTTCATTTACCTCGTTTTTTATTTTTCCTTCTTATTGACATAAGGGAGAATTAGCAATTTTTTCCCTTTTGTATATTCGGCATAAAAGATATCCTGAACTCGTGTATAGCCTTGTTTTACGATCTCATCTAATAACCATTCTTCCGTAAGCTTGCTTTCCTCAAGGTTATCATATAAAATCTCGCCATCATTGATTAAAGTGGTTGATAATAATACTTCCTGCGGTGCTAAGTTCATATCTTTCCGTGTAAGTGTTTGGTAATCAGACTTTCGTAATACCGAAACCGTACCATCTGTCTCTAAGATCGCAAACTGTACCTCTTCAACTGTAAATACCTCTTTTTGACGTAGTAAATGCTGAAGTTGATTCACGTCAAGTCTGTTTTTTTTCATAACATCCCGGATTAACTGTCCATTATGTATAACAATGGCTGGTTTTCCTTCTAAAAAACCCCGTGTTCCTTTATATTTC
Organism: Oceanobacillus limi; assembly: GCF_900111445.1. Lineage (GTDB taxonomy): Bacteria > Bacillota > Bacilli > Bacillales > Amphibacillaceae > Ornithinibacillus > Ornithinibacillus limi. Next base: position 86,987 of record NZ_FOHE01000006.1, read on the forward strand.
TGCGTAATGATTTCAAGAACTAAAAGTAAGCCACCCCATAAAATGATCACAAAACCTATATCAAGTACGCCTGCTTTTTTATCGAACAATGCATTTCCTACTAATTCTCCTAATATTAATGCTGAAATAAAATCAAAAGGAGTGATCTGGGAAATGGATGTTTTTCCAAGTACTTTTGTTAGTGCAAATAGGGCTACAAACCCAAATAACGTTTCGTATAACATTGGCAAATAATGATTCATACAAAAGTCCCCCTATCTTTATATCTCGTTCTTCTTAATATGTCCGAGAAAGATAAAGACATGCAAAAATTGAATGGGAAGAGGAAAATATGGAGTGATAGTTGAAAAGTTGGGGGCGATGGTTGAAAAGTTGGTGCCGAACGTTGATAAGTAGAGGTCGACCGTTGATAACTCGGAGTAAAGGTTGATAAGTTGGGGAAGAACGTCGATAATTCGGATAAAGGTTGAAAAGTTGAGGTCGAACGTTGATAAATCGGAATAAAGGTTGAAAAGTTGAGGTCGAACGTTGATAAATCGGAATAAAGGTTGATAAGTTGGGGAAGAACGTTGATAAATCGGAATAAAGGTTGATAAGTTGGGGAAGAACGTAGATAACTCGGAGTAAACGTCGATAAGAGTAGTCCGAACGTTGATAAATCAGAATGAACGTCGATAAGTGCGCCTAAACGTTGATAACATGAATGAAGGTTGATAACTCGAGTCCAAACGTCGATAACACGCGTCCGAACGTTGAAAAATCGGAATAAAGGTCGATAATTCGCGTCTGAACGTTGATAAGCCGGAATAAACGTCGATAATTCGCGTCTGAACGTTGATAAGCCGGAATAAACGTCGATAACACGCGATCGAACGTTGATAAGCCGGAATAAACGTCGAAAACCCGCAGTCGAACGTCGATAACATGTAACCAAAGAGACGATAACTCGTAACTCAGTGAAGAGACAGATGATCTTACACAGTAAAAAAGATCGCTAAAACAAGCGATCTTTCCTTCATACATCTTATTTTAATTCTTTAACCATTGTAACATGTGGGATGCCTGCGTCCATGAACTCACCAGATATGGTTTTATATCCAAGACGTTTATAAAAATCCTCGGCATGGGTTTGGGCGTTCAATTTTGATTTGGAATAACCTTTATCTGCGATTACTGCTTCCATCGCTTCTATAATTTGTTTTCCGTTTGATTTACCTCGCTGGTCTTTAACGACACATATCCGTTCTAATTTGCCGTACTCATCTACAAAACGGAGCCGGCTTGCTGCAATTGGTTCTTCATCTTCGTATCCGATAAAATGAATGGCTTCTGCATCATGTTCGTCCAGTTCTTCTTCCGGTGGTACGTTTTGTTCCTCAACAAATACTTCGGTTCTAACTTGAAATGCATGCTTTTTTTCTTGATTGGTTTCTACTACTTTTATATTCACAGTGATTCCTTCCCAAATACAAACGAGTCGTGCACTGTCCAAGATCCATTATCCAACTGGTAAAGAAGCTGGAATCGATCAATGGTGTCTTCGATCTGGAAGTCCTTCATTTTTAAGCTCCCAAATACATCAGAGTATTCGTCGTCAAGTAGTTTTTGACCGATGGTAATGTGTGGAACAAAATTGTACTGTTTATTGTCTGGAAACTTACCGGAATGCATTTTTTCATACAATTCATTTAATGTATCATGTGGCTCTACTTTCAAATAAATTGTATTTGTAACTGGTACGAATGAGCTTACTTTATTAATTTGAATAGTAAATGGTTCTGTTTCGTTCGCGATGTATTTTAATTCCGTTACTAACTCATCAATCATATCATCATCAGCTTCAAATGCTTCTTTAATTGTGATATGTGGTGGTATTAGTGCATAATGTGGATCATAGCGTTTGCGATAAGAATTGGCTTCATCTTGTACTTTCTTTGATGGGAAAATCGCAATACCATATTTCATCATAAAACCTCCTATTCCATTTATTAGTAGATAGACTCCTGCATAATGATTCTCCGAATGCAGGTTTCTAAGATGCGAAAATTTAGTCTTCTTTTTATTATAACAAAAATTACCTTATAGAAAGAAGATATATATCGAGAAAAATTTAAAAAACGCTAATTAAACATCGTTGTTAACACAGTTTGCATATCTTTTTGCCAATATTTCCAGGTGTGTTCACCATCCGGAATTTCTTTGTAATAATAGGTGGAGCCTTTTTGCTCGATTAATTCCTTTAGTTTACGATTCGGTGTAACGAAATCTACATCCGGGTCAACGGTTGTTTTCACATTGGTCTCGTTTGTACCAATTGTATGGTAGATATCAATCCCTTGAAGGTTCTGAGCATTTTCTACAATTTCAAGTACCTTCTCATCAACAAGAGGGGATTGCATCACTACTTTGCCAAACGTGTTCGGATATTTACTTGCAACCACAATGGCAAGCGTGCCTGCTAGAGAATCACCCATTAAAGCGCGTGATCCCCCCATGTGGTAGGTTGGTAACTGCTCATCTAAATACGGAACAACCTCATGGACTAAAAATTTCACATAAGCGTCATGTTGCTCGCCGTCTGGATGATACTTTTTAAGCCGATCCTGACGATCTTGATAATGGATCCCAACAAATATTGTATTTTCAATTTCGTATTCGTCGTGAAGCCGATCACTCAGTGTGGCTACGCGACCTAATTGAAAGTAATCATTACCATCCTGCATGATGCAAATATGGTATTTATACAATGGTGTAAATGACTCCGGTTGATATATTTTTAGCGTCATTTTTTCTCGTAAGTAACTACTATCAATTTCATGCTCAATCATTTTTCCTTTACGTCCCAAGGTAAACCCTCACTTTCAAAATCTCTCTGATCATAGTGTATCATTTTACGGAACCCGTAACTAGCAGGATGAACTTCAGTTGATTAGGATAAAGTGAGTAATTAACTACCTACTTCTTGTAATTGGCCTTTGTAAAGGTCAAAGTAGTTCCTTCGTAGTTCAAGTAGTTCCTCGTGGCTACCTTGTTCCATAATTTCCCCATGCTCGAGCATAATGATTTTGTCTGCTTCCTGAATCGTATTTAAACGGTGGGCTATAATGAAGCTTGTTCTTCCTTTCATTAGTTTTTTCAATGCTTCTTGAATCTTCATTTCTGTGATTGTGTCGATATTACTTGTTGCTTCATCCAGTACAAGGATAGAGGGTTCGGCAATAAACGCACGTGCAATGGTCAATAGTTGCTTTTGCCCTTGGCTAATTCCACTACCTTCTTGATCAAGTACGGTATCATATCCGTCGGGTAATTGTTTGATAAAATCATGTGCATTGGCTTTTTTCGCAGCGTTAACTACTTCTTCATCCGATGCATCCAATCTACCATAACGAATGTTTTCACGAATTGTATCATGGAATAAGAAGGAATCCTGTAAAACAAAAGCCATATGGGAGCGAAGGCTAGAGCGTTTTATGTCTTTTAATTCTATCCCGTCTAACGTAATATTCCCGCCATCATAATTGTAAAAACGTGAGATTAAATTGATAATGGTTGTTTTCCCGGCACCAGTGTGTCCAACAAAAGCAATCGATTCACCAGGCGCTGCTTCAAAGCTAATATCATTTATGATTGTTTCATCTTCATAACCAAACGTCACATGGGTAAATTTAAAATGTCCTTCTGTTTCTGGTAGTTTAACAGCTGCACGTTCATCTTCTTCCTCTTTCTCTTCATCGATAACGTTAAATACACGTTCTGCACCAGCTACAGCTGCTAGGAGAACATTGAATTGGTTGGATAATTCATTTAACGGTCTCGTGAATTGTCTTGCGTACTCGGTGAAGATCACGATAACACCAACCGTTACCAAACCAGTTCCATTTACAACTAATATACCTCCAACTAGAGCAATCAAACCAAAGCTTAGGAAGTTTAGCATATTCATGACTTTTGGGATAAATCCAGCAATCGTTAATGCCCAAAAACCAGATCGATTTAATTTCTTGTTCTTTTCTTCAAATTCCGAAATGACACGTTCTTCTTGAGAGAACGTTTTGACGACATGTTGACCAGAAACAATTTCTTCTACATATCCATTTAATTCTCCTAAATCATTTTGCTGTAATTTATAAAGGGGGCCGGTTCGTCTAGTGATCCAACGTGTCGCAAAAAACATTACCGGAACAATCGTCATCGTAACTAGTGTTAAAACTGGACTTAGATAGATCATGACAATTAATGTACCTAGTAAAGTAAGTACACTAGTAAAGATCTGAATGACAGATTGGTTTAATGTGTTGTTAATATTATCAATGTCATTTGTAATCCGGCTCATTAATTCCCCGTGCTGGCGCTTGTCAAAATAAGAGATTGGTAAGCGATGAAACTGGTGGAATAGATCGGAACGCAAGTCATATACCGTGTTTTGTGCAATCCCAACCATCCAAAAATTCTGCATAAAAATCGACAGGGAATGAAAGAGGTATACAAATAATAAACCGATAACGAGATTACCTAGTCCAGAAACCTCTTGCTTAACAATATAATCATCAATTGCCATTCCAACCATAAAAGGTCCCAAGAGACTAAGACCAGAGCTCAGGATTACCATTAATACAACGAGCCAAAGCTTCCCTTTCTCTCGTGCAAGATAGGACCAAATTCGCTTTAATGTCCCAACTGTATTTTTGGCACGTTTCTGCTTTATTTCATCTGAGATATTTTCGATCGGTATTTTCTTATATTGAAAAGGCTCTTTCAGCTGCTTAATCGACATAAGGATGCTCCTTTCCAAATTGCGATTCAACAATCTTGCGGTACAGTTGTGATTCTTGAACAAGCTCATCATGGGTTCCGATTGCTAAAATTCCTCCGTTATCCATTAACATAATCCGATCTGCCCGCATTGCTGTTGATATTTTTTGGGTGATAATCAGCATTGTATTGACGTCATCCTCAATGGCTTCAAGGAGACGTGCTTCTGTTGCTAAGTCAAGTGCGCTTGTACTGTCATCTAACATCAAAATTTTAGGTTTGCGAATTAATGCACGCGCGATGGAAATCCGTTGTTTTTGTCCACCAGATAGGTTAACTCCTTTTTGGCCAACTTTTGTATGATACTGATCAGGTAGCTCCATAATCGTATCGTGAATTTGTGCATCCCGTGCAGCTTGAAGGATTTCTTCATTGGTTGCATTGTCTTTTCCCCAAGCAATATTATCAATAATTGGACCACTGAAAAGTAGCGGGCTTTGTGGAACATAGCCAATACTCCTTCGTAAGGTATCCAATGTAAAGGAAGATATTGGTTTATCATCAAGGAAAACTTCTCCTTTTGTCGTATCGTATAAACGCGGGATCAATTGGAAAAGTGACGTTTTTCCAGCTCCGGTAGCGCCAATTATTGCCAGCTTTTCTCCTCCATTTACTGTAAAAGAGATATTGTTAAGAACAGGCTCTTCCGCAGTGGGGTAGGTGAAGGATATATTACGAAATTCGATTTTTCCTTCCAAAACCTTTTGCTGTTTCTCTGCATCATCTTGATCAGCTAAATCTACCTCTTCGTCAAGCACAGCACTTAAACGGTCGGCAGAAGCTTTCGTACGTGAGAATGCCATGATAATGAAGGAGAACATGGAAATAGCCATTGCTACTCGCATTGCATAGTTAACAATAGCAACAACATCCCCAACCTCTGCTGTTCCAGCGATCGATTGGGCATTTCCAAACCAAATAATGGCAATAATACTAACGTTCATAATGAAGAGTAGTACTGGCATTGATGCTTCTACAAACCGGAATGTCTTTCTTGTATTTGTCTTTAGTCGTGTATTTGCTGTTGTAAAACGATCTTCCTCATAATCACGACGAAAGAATGCTTTGATTAATCGCATACCTGCAAGGTTTTCCTGCATCACACGGTTTACGTTATCAACACTTCGTTGTACACGGTCGAACATCTTTGTTGCCTTTTTTAGCACCCATACAAGGAAGCCAATCAATAGTGGCACCGTAATAACAAAAATAACCGCTAATCTTGGATTGACAACGAATGCCATAATGACTCCCCCTAAAACAAGAAGGGGTGCTTTTACCATAATTCGCAATCCCATGAAAATGGTATTTTGAACTTGGCGAACATCATTTGTAAAGCGAGTCATCAAACCTGATGTAGGGTATTTATTTAAATTGGCGAATGAAAATTCCTGTACTTTACGGAATAATCTGTCCCGCATATCGTATGCAAATCCCCAGCTCACATGAGAAGCGAAAAAAGAGTTAATAATCCCTGAAATAAAGGAGAAAAATGCAAGACCAATCATAATGCTTCCCCATGTAACAATGTTGTTTAAGTCTTTTGTTAAAACTCCATTATCAATCATTTTTCCAAGAAAAAATGGGAGGAGCAGCTCTACTGCCAGCTCAACAAGCATAAGACTTAAGGCAACAAAAGCAGGTAGTTTGAAATTCTTAAGAGATGAAAAAACTGTTTTCACTAGTAAACCCCCGTTGTCAAAATTCTTTGTCTAGATAAATTATTTAAAATAATTTTCTCTTTATTATAAGGTAAAAGTAGGATTTTTTCCAAGAATTTATTTCGAGTATAGAAATAAAATGGAAGGTACAATTTAACGTATTAGTCCCACCTTCTTATAAATGGAGATGGCATTAGATATGCATAAATGGGTATGAATAGGTGTCAACTGATTGGTTAAACTATTCCTCCTGTATTTAACTAATAGGGAGGAGCTAGTTAAATGGGTAAGGCAAAGAAACCTTTTTATAAAAGATGGTGGGTATGGTTGATTGCAATCGTGCTACTATGGATCATTTTTGCTGGTGCAGATGAAACGGAAGAAGAAGATGTAGAAACAGCTGATCAAGAGATGGTGGAAGATGGGGAGGGGCAAGATGTTGAGGATGACAAATCTGTGAAGGAAGATGAGGAAAAAGAGGAAGACTCGATAAATGAAGAGGATGGAGCAAGCGCTGTACCAAATATGAATAATATTATGGATAAAAGTGAACAGGAAGTAGAAGGAGTGTTAGGAGAAGCGAATAGTAGAGAGGAAACAGAATTCCGGTTATCAGGTACTGAAGATAGAGTTCCTGCTATAACTTCTACCTACCAAGATGGTACTGTGGAAGTGATGTTTGTCGAAGGTACTGCACAGAGGGTAACCTATACTCCACCACAATCAATTGACTATAATGAGAATGAGATTGATCAATTATTAACCGATTTACACATTGATGCAACAATTACGTTTGAGAATGACTTTGTAACAAGAGGAGAATCAGAAAACGCTCATGAAGTATCAATTAATAATAATGATGGTAATATCGGTTTTGTTTATATAGTAGTTGATGAAAAGTATCAATAAATAGAAGGGCAGTTTTCATACTGCTCTCTTTTAATATTGACAGAAAATGCTAGACTTCTTATACTTAAGAAAGTAAAGTAAATAATTTGATTCCGTAGCTCAGCTGGGAGAGCGCCACCTTGACAGGGTGGAGGTCGTTGGTTCGAGCCCAATCGGAATCATCTTAACAATAAACGCTTAATCCTTGATTTATCAATGGTTAGGCGTTTTGTTTTATTAGTAAGATGAATCATAAATTATAGGGTCTTGATTAAAAATCACAATGAAACGTGATTTTATTATATACGACAGAATTATAAAATATCAAAAAGTAGTAACAGTAAAAACTTCTATTATCAGTTGAAAGTAGTGTATGCCCATATGTTTTTCTATTTAAAATATTATGAATAAAGATTTTAATTTTACTAGAAAGAATTTCATGCTTGCTTATTTTGTATATCTAGATTGAGATAAATTATGAAAAATATATTTATTATCTTAGGTTTGATAGTTAGTTTGCTTTTGGGAGGATGTACATCAAACACAGAACCTATTTTAAAAGGTACTTACCAGAGTGATATACAAGGATCTGAATATGTTGTTCAAATGTCTTTTCAACCAGAGGATAACAGCTATGTTGAATACATTGAAAATAGGGAAGTGGATAAGGGAACCTACGAAAAAGAAAATGATGTATATATAATAAATAGTGAAAACCAGCAAAATTTTCAAATAAGATTAGGTAAAGAAGACACATTTGAAATAATTGATAGAATTAATAATGGAGAACCAATAAAACTAATAAAAATAAATGATACTCCAATATATATTTCAACGGAATTTAATGATGTCGAAAATTATAAAGCTTTATTAAATAAAAAAAGAAAGTAATTTAGTCATTGCTTGGAATGTCATTGGAAGAAGTCTCTTCTAGTTCAACACAAATCAATCAATCATATGAGAATTTAAATCAATTTCAGACGGATCCGTTGAGATGTTTGAAGAGTTAATGGGAATTAGTGATGATCAATTAAACACGATGCAATTACTTGTTCAGTAAGCTAAAAGTCTAGCAGAAGTAAAAGGCGAAGCAGATCAATTGCTTTTATCAAACCAAGATGTTGAATAGATTCATTCACGGAAAAAAATGAACAATGAGAAAATGTGGCTGTGTAATCAATCAGTGGTTTTCTTAAACAAGCGTTTACCCTTTGAGAAGGGGGGAGCGCTTTTTTTTAGTAATTTGTATCCTCGTGAATATGTAAGTGAATTTTAAGTAATATTTAGAACTACGTTTTTTTAAAGTCATTCTTCACCTCAATATCTAACACAACACCGAGCCTAACTTTCATGATTGAAATAACAGGGATAAAAAAATGAATCAACCGCAAATATATTAAATATTTAAAATATGGAGAACAATGTTGAATTTTGCGAACAAACATTATACAATAGATGAAAATATAAATAGGAAATTAGACCCAATTAACTAATGAAAGGGTTTAAATTTCTGGATATCTAAAGTTTAGGGGATTGAAAGAAACTAGTCATAAGGGGGAAATTAAGATGAAATGGAAACACACAATCAAATTTAAGTTAAGTATCATGATGGCAGTGCTATTAATAATTCCACCAGTAATCGTTGGATATTTTTCCTATCAGAAATCAGAAGCATTGGAATATGCCGTCATTCAAAAGGATGATATGGAAGAACTTTCAAGTGATTTTGAAGCCATCTTCAATGATTATGAACGCGCCTTGGAAGATATTAGTGAGTTGCCAGAAATGCAATATGATACATATAATTTTGAGAACCAAACAGAACAGAGTATAACAAATATGCCTAATGTAAATGATCCGGTTAAGACCGAATTTTACGCAGATTACTTAAGTGAAGTTTCAGAAGAATATGAATATACATTGAATTTATACTTTGCAACAAATGAGGGTGAATTTTATTTATCGAATATTCCTCCTGAAGAGGTAAATTTAAATGAGTATAATCCTACAGAAACAGATTGGTATAGTCAAGCTAGCGAAAATAGTGGGCAAATTATTTGGACAGATCCATACTTAGATACTGGAACAGGAAAATCAACGATTACTTTAGCGAAAACAATGGAGAATAGTAATGGAGAAACAGTAGGAGTCATTGGTCTTGATTTTGATATGCATAAACTAGCGGTTCTGCTGAGACAAGATGTATGGCAAACATCGCTAATTACCGTATTGATATTTGTATTAATTGGTTCTACTGCGATTTATGTTTTTGTGAAGCGGTTTAGCGGTAATTTATCACTCATACAAAATAGACTTGGAAAAATTGCAAATGGCGAATTAAATAACGAAAAAGTAATTGTAAAGAGTAAAGATGAAATTTATGAGCTTGCTAGTACAATGAATGTGATGCAGGATAACTTGAAAGAGACGGTTCAAAAAGTAGAAACGGCCTCCAAACACGTTACGGAGCAAAGTGAAGCACTAACGAGATCGGCAGAAGAAGTAAAGGCAGGTTCGGAACAAGTTGCTACCACGATGCAAGAATTGGCGTCTGGTTCAGAGTCGCAAGCAGACAGTACTAGTGAGCTGTCGTCAACCATGCAGTCCTTCAGTAAAGAAGTAGAAAACGCGAATGAAATCGGATCAAGCATCCATGAATCTTCCAGTAAAGTCTTAAGTATTACAAATGAGGGTAGCCAATTAATGAATTCCTCGAAGGAACAAATGGAGAAAATAGACCATATTGTTCAAGATGCCGTTGAAAAAGTACAGGGACTTGACGTGCAATCGCAAGAAATATCGAAATTGGTATCTGTAATCAAGGACATTGCGGAACAAACGAACCTTCTCGCATTGAATGCTGCAATTGAAGCAGCAAGAGCTGGTGAACATGGAAAAGGCTTCGCAGTAGTTGCTGATGAAGTAAGAAAGTTAGCAGAGCAAGTATCAGACTCTGTTACGGATATTACAGACATCGTAACAAATATCCAAACGGAATCAAGCGTCGTAACAGAATCGCTACAAGGTGGATATAAAGAAGTGGAACAAGGAACTAGTCAAATAGAAGCTACAGGAGAGAAGTTCGAGGGGATTAATGGTGCTGTAACAGACATGGTTGACAAGGTTAAGTTAGTATCAGAAAATCTAGCTAGTATAGCAGTAGGAAGCCAACAAATGAATCGGTCTATTGAGGATATTGCAGCCATTTCTGAAGAATCTGCTGCAGGTGTAGAACAAACATCTGCCTCTTCGCAACAAACAAGTGCTTCCATGGAAGAAATGGTGGATCGATCGAAGGAGCTTGCAGGTCTTGCTGATGAATTGAATGTATTAGTAGGGCAGTTTAAACTATAACAGCAACGAAAGATTAATTATATGCCTGAATTCCAGTTTCGATGGGATTCAGGCATTTGTTTGTCATCTTAGTAAGATTGAAGCAATTGTTAAAAGGTCTGAAAAACGCTAGGACATTCGGATTCCGTTGGATTATAAAAACAATGACTTTTAAATCTTCCCGAGTTCCATTGTCCAAACCACTGAGCAGGACAAGCACCTTCTGGCCTGAAAAACCAAAGGGAATAACTTGCAGGATGAAACCTTTCTCCGTTAATAACCTTTCGAGCAAGATTGATATCCAGTTCACGTGCTCGTTGATAAAAATATCCTTTCGTAGTTGCTTCAAATCCCCCTGGGGTTTGGTACACCATTCTGTTTATTGTATTAATATCTTTAAAATCCAAACAACGAGCTCTTGTACGGTTTACCCCAACATTTCCAACCATTAACATACCTAGCTTGCCATCACCTTCAGCTTCTGCTCGCATTAATCGTGCTAGTAGCTTTACATCTTGTTCGTTCGCTTTTATAACAGCCATGTAAATCCTCCTAAAATGCTATTGGTTTATCTTATTCGTGAGAACCACTAAATGAAATTGTCCACAAAATCTATGGGGAATAATTTAGTATACAGGGAATAAGGGGAGGTCATAGATTATTTCACAGCAATTCGAATACATTTACATTCAATTCTAATAGATATAAAATCTCTTTGTACCAAGTACAGAGAGGAGACTATCTTTTGTCACAATTATCTACTTTAAGTGTTAGCGGTAATTTAAAATCGGGATTGAAAAATGAAGTAAATGTTAGAGACTTATCACCTTTTTTTGTTGATGAACCAGAAAGGCTTGGAGGAACAAATGCTGGTCCGAACCCATTGGAATATTTTTTAGGTGCATTATCAGCATGTACATCAATTATGGTTGCTTATGTAGCCAAGGAGCAAAACTTTTCTTATCAAGGATTAGATTATGTAACAGATGGAACCATTGATCCAAGGGGGTTTAAAGGTGAAGAAGGAATTCAAACTTATTTCCAAACAGTAAAGCTAGAGGTTGTTATCGAGACGGAGGAGAGTGAAGGTGCGTTAGAATTATTAAAAGAAACGGTAGAAAAAAGATGTCCATTATATAATCTATTGAGAGACGCGGGCGTTGAAGTTAATAGTACCTGGTCTAGGAAATAATGAAGCGTTTGGTATGAGTGAAGGAGGAGCCTAATGTCTATCCAAATTAAACGTATAGAAAAAGAGTTAGTATGGGAAATTCGACATCAAGTAATGTGGCCAGATAAAGCGTTTAACTATATAAAATTGGCGGAAGATGATTTGGGTATCCATTTTGGTTTGTTTACAAAGGGGAGACTCGTTTCCGTTGTCTCGCTATTCATAGCTGAAGAAGAATGTCAATTTCGAAAATTTGCTACTTTACAAGATGAACAGGGAAATGGATACGGAACAACATTACTGGAATTTGCTATAAAAGAAGCGAAGAAACATGGAATAGCTAGAATTTGGTGCAATGCCAGAGAAAACAAAACCGATTTTTATAAAAAATTTGGTCTACAAGAAACAAACAACCGATTTGAAAAAGGTGGAAAATCCTACCTCATAATGGAAAAACGAATATAAAGTGGTGCCAAAGTGGTGCCAGGCACCTGTCGGATGTTATTCAGGTGCCTGGCACCGGTTTAAGCAGACCGTAACTTTTAATGCTATTACTTTGACAACGAATCTAATGCTTGTTTTAATGTGCTGAATGTCTGAACGTCCTTACCGCTAATTTGTAACTCCGCAAATGTGTGTGCCACCTCTGGTCGAATACCTGAGAGGGCAGGTGTAATACCTAGCATGCTTAGAAGGTTTATGACTTGTATAATTTGTTGAGCTACGAATATATCTATGGCAGGTATACCAGATAAGTCAATATATAAGTATTGTACTTTGGCATCTACTACCTTCATGGGAATAGATTCATAGATTTCTTTCATTCGATAGGTATCTATATTTCCGACTAATGGTAAAATAGCTACACGATTTGAAATAGGGATGATTGGAGTGCTTAATTCACCGATTAGTACCTGTTGACTCGATAAACGTTCCCTAGTAATCGCATAATACCTCCTAGAAAACTTGGTGTTTAACTCATGAAACGCAGAATTGAACGTAGCATACCACCGAGTCACATCTTGTTTGGAAATGTGATGATTATGATCTTTGATAAATTCCATCACAAATTCCATAAATGTGTCTTGTGCAACATTAATGGCATGAATAACTTCAAATATTGGTGTATCGGAATTCACTCTACTTTCTGCAACAATGCTTGCCCATTGCTCTACATGGTTATGAAAAACTTCCTTATCGTCTAGCAGAGCACATATCACCGTTTTATTAGTGAGGGTGTTCTGTGATCTTAACATACTTTCGATCGACATAACTGTATCAGCAGAATAAATAGATCCCGATGCTGCTATTCGTTTATTTAACCATGCTTCCGTAATCTTCGGAGTCTTTTCTGTTAAGAAATCATATAATAACTTATCTAAATTATTCATCTTCATCCTCATTTTCTACATGAATTCGGTTGATTAATTAATCAATATCTTAGCATATAATTGGAAGCAATTGGAGTAGATTGTACTTGGGAAAGTAATATTTAATACTATCCTTTTATCCCAAAATGCTTCTTGAAATAACCTTTGTCATTAAAGTTGTTTTTTAATAGGTTCAAAGTTAAATAATTTTCCCTCGTAAATTAATTGTAGGCGTTCATTTTTCCGGAAATCATCCGGTGTAACCATAACAGGGAGTTTATCCCATAAGTGGATCCCTGAACGTCGAAGAATCTCAGCAACAAATTGAGAGCAAAAATAGGAATTGCTGAATTCAACAGGCTCCTTCAACGATACCCCAATAACACCGAGGATATTATATAAAAATTTATCATCATTACGTATAAAAACATCTATGATTCGTTTCATTTTTTCAACTTCCCGTTCGGTTACTTCCAGTTTATAAATAACGCAGGTCGTATCTTTAAATTTACTATAGGTTCCAGTATGGATGTCCTCTTTCACAAAACCACCGTGAAGGGGATTTTTCGGATTCTTTCGTCCGAAACTGTACATTTCTTTTAGTTCTGGATCAAATGAAAGGGAGGCGTGATTATATGGTGCTTTCGTATATTTCTTAATTAAATTGGTAAATAAAGTGCCAGTATCGGACAGCATTATGTAGACATAGCGCTCACCACTCATCCCTATCCCTCCTCTAAATATCTTCTACACCTTTTCATTATACAATATATCCTATAAAATGAATGAGTCATCAAACAAAAGAATGGGTGTGACCTATGACGCAAACAATTTGGACGTTATCAATTATCTTATTCACGTTATTACTTGCGACAATAGTGTTTTACGTAGCCAAAAGGATACAACCAGATAAAGATTTTTCAAGGATTCACCTTCGTGTGAAAACATGGTGGGGAATGTTTGCCGTTTTTTGTTTTGCAACATTATTTAACCCCGTTGTTTCCTTACTCTCTATTATGATACTATGTTTCTTTTCATTACGGGAATATTTTTCGATGATGAAAACGAGAAAATCAGATCGGCGCTTATTCCTATGGTCTTATTTAATGATCCCAATTCAATTTTATTGGATATATATAGGATGGTACGGGATGTTTATTGTATTTATTCCTGTTTATGTATTCTTATTTTTACCGTTACCACGGATCATTGGGAAGGGGACACTGGGCTTTCTTCGGTCGGTTAGTTTTACGCAATGGGGCTTAATGTTAATGGTGTTTGGACTAAGTCATTTAGCTTATTATCAAATAGCTACCCCAGAATATGGAGCGAACTTACTGCTATTTTTAATGGTCTTAACGCAGGTAAATGATGTCATACAATACTTAATATCAATATACATAGGAAAAAGAAAGGTTACACCATCTGCTAATCCGAATATAACGTGGGAAGGTTTTATTGGTTCGTTCCTAATAACAACCTGTATCTCTTATATTCTTTATCCACATTTAACACCTTTCGATTTAACATTTGGAATTCTATCGGGTGTTATTATTAGTGTTGCAGGGTATTGTGGAGGTTTAACAATTTCGGTTTTAAAGCGAGATTTGTTAATTGGTGACCGTGAGAAATATGAGTTGCTCAAGGATCGCTATTTGAACAAAGTAGATAGCTTAACCTATACTTCTCCAGTATTTTTTCATATCATTCGTTACTTTTTTGATTTTATGTGATTAGATCCGTTCCCTTTTGAGGGGCGGATTTTTTTGTGATCTAAGAAAGTCTACTCATAGGAAAAGTAAAGGTGCTGTAAATGGTAACTCATGTTGTATTCATGACTGTGGAGAACTTTTTTAAACGTTTTATTCAATCGGAACTTCACTAGAAATCTCCGTTAATATCCTTTTATCGTTACATAAACCATAAAAAGTTCTTGCCATAATGCATCACTTATGTAAATATATGTGTAAAGACATATGTATATATTTATTGGTTGTGGGATGTATATTATGCAAATAAGAGTAACGCAGGTGCTTTATGTGAATTAATTCACAATATTAATTAATAGATAAGGAGTCATGTTATGAACAAATTAAAGTTACGAACGATGCTTGAATCATTTTTAGTAGAGGATATTGGAGACGAAGATCTGACGAGTCAATCTATTTTTCCTAAAGATAAAGTGGGGACAGGAGTATTTATTTCGAAAGAGGATGGTATAATTTCCGGCATCCAATTGGTAAAAGAAGTTTACCATTTACTCGATGAAACAATTGATGTTGAGTTTCAAGTGACAGATGGAGAACACATAGTTTCTGGACAAACGCTTGCAAAGGTAGAAGGACCGATTACTCATTTACTGACGGGGGAGCGGTTAATCTTAAATTGCTTGCAACGGATGAGTGGAATTGCAACCTTAACACATAAAAGCATCAAAGCTTTAAATGACCCTTCCATTCAAATTTGTGATACAAGGAAAACTGTCCCGGGGATGCGGATGCTAGATAAGTATGCCGTTGTAACTGGCGGTGGTAAGAACCACCGTCGTGGTTTATTTGATGGAGTTATGATAAAAGATAATCACATTGCGTATTGTGGTTCGATCACACAAGCGATTCATCAGGTTCGAGAAAAGGTGGGCCATATGGTGAAAATAGAGGTAGAGACAGAGACTCGTAAAGAAGTAATGGAAGCGATAGATGCAAAAGCAGACGTTATTATGTTTGATAATCGTAGTCCAGAAGAAGTGAGAGAATTTGCTAAGCTTGTACCAAAAGAGATCCGAACAGAAGCCTCAGGTGGTATCAATCTAAAGAACCTACCATCCTACTCTGGAACTGGAGTTGACTTTATATCGTTAGGTTTTTTAACACATTCTGTAAATGCGTTAGATATAAGTCTGCAGGTTGATGAGGGGGAGTAAATGATGAGACTAGCAGATTATAATACATATATTATTTTATTTTGTGTAGTAATCGGGTTAGGTATGTTGGCGGGGTGTGTAAGTCTTGATAGTAGTGAATCAGAATCTAGTACACTAGCATCTGAGCAGAACAATCCAATATCATCGACAATTATAGGAGGTAGAACTGGTGGGGCATGGTCTGTGTTTACAGAGGGTGTAGCCGAATCAATTCGAAGAGAAAATGAGGATGCCGTTATTACAGTAGAGCCAGGTGGTATTGTAGAAAATCCACCTACTGTTGGTACAAATAAAATTCCTTATGGCTTATCTTATTCCATGACGGCTTATGCTGCTTATATAGGGCAGGAACCCTATGATAAAGCCTATAAGGATATTCGGGCAGTAAGTGTCGTTATTCCTGCAAATTATTATCAATTTGTCGTCAGAGATACATTTGAATATGATTCATTGGATGACGTTATTGAAAAACAAATACCCATCCGTATTGCTGTTGATCAAAAAGGATCTGCTGGTGAGATAATTACCCGGAGTATACTTCGCTCATATGGGATTACCTATGATGACATTATCTCGTGGGGAGGATCGGTGGACCATTTAGGTGGTTCGAAATCGTTTGAATTGATGGCTGATAAGCGGATCGACATAGCGGGAGATGCAGTTTCCGTTCCTTCTAATGACATATTAGAAGCATCAACGAAAATGAAACTAAAAATGCTTTCCTTGAGTAAGGAGACGATCGATTTTGTTTCAGAGGACTTAGGGTTAGTACCTGGTACGATTGAGGCAGGGGGATATGACTTTTTAGAAAAAAATGTTGCTACGGTTAATACACCGGCTCTTTTATTAGTAAATAAAGAGGTTTCAGACCGAGAAGTTTATCAGGTTACGAAGGCTATTTATAATAATCTTGAATATTTACGGACAGTGCATAAGGAGTTTAACAATTTAAAGGGGGAAAATATTATTGATGTCGGAGAGGTTCCTCTCCACCCTGGTGCAGAAAAGTTTTACAGAGAGAAAGGATTGATAAAGTAAAATGGTTATCTTTTCACCGTAGAAGGAGGGGGGAGAGAATGTGCGTTATTTAACTAAATTTTCTGGTTGTTTTCATGCTGGGTATAGACGTGACCTACCTAGACGGTCGCATTATCTATTTTCCGTGCTAGGGATTGGTTTATGTTTATTTCAAGTTTGGTCTGTTATGTGGGGGAAAATTGATCCAATGAATCAAATGGCGATTCATTTATCTTTTATTTTGTCCTTAACTTTTGTGCTATATGGATATTCAACTAAAACGACTTCATCTATCCCATCAAAGGTTGATATCGTTTTCGTCTTATTATCATTAGGTTTAGGCTTCTACTTTACGATTCATGCAGAGCGCTTGGCCGTTCGTATCCCAATAATGGATTCGCTTTCAGGTGTGGATGTAGTTTTTGGTTTGATTTTTGTTTGTTTAAGTATGGAAGCTGCACGTCGTACAATCGGTGTTCCGATAATTATTATCGTTCTCATTGGTATTGGATATGCTCTCTTTGGACATCATTTGAATGGTTTATTCTACCATCGTGAAATGAGCCCAATAGAAATTTTGGATGAGTTAGCCTATAGCTTTAATGGACTGTGGGGTTCTCCAATATCTGTAGCAGCTTCGTTTGTGTTTATGTTTTTACTATTTGGTTCGTTTTTACAAAAGGCAGGAGCTGGTGAGTTCTTTTTTAAACTATCGACAGCGCTTGCTGGAAGATCAAAGGGGGGAGCTGCTAAAGTTACGATTTTAGCTAGTGCGTTGTTTGGATCTATTTCAGGAAGTCCAACAGCTAACGTTGTAACAACAGGTGCTTTTACCATTCCTGTAAGTAAAAAGAGTGGGTATAAAGCATCCTTTGCTGCAGCTATAGAGGCAGCTGCTTCAACTGGTGGAAGTATCTTGCCGCCGATTATGGGTTCCTCTGCCTTTTTAATGGCGGCAGTTACGCAACTTTCGTATGGCTCGATCGTTGTAGCAGCAATTATCCCTTCGATCCTCTATTATATTTCGTTATTAACAATGGTTCATTTTGAGGCGTTGCGATTGGATTTACCACAACCAGATAAAAAGGATCTCCCTTGCTTTTGGGATGTGTTAAAGGAAGGTTGGTACTATTTTATTCCATTAATTCTCTTGATCTTCTTCTTAATACAAGGATATAGCCCAACACGCACGGCCTTTTTTGCAATATTATCAGTTGTTATCGTCAGTTGGTTTCGGAAACGTTCGCGCATGGGGATTAAAGAAATTGGTGCTGCAATGGTAAGTGGTGCCAAGTCCTCTGTTCCTGTAACAACAGCATGTGCTGCTGCGGGCTTAGTTATTGCTGGAATTATGTCCACTGGGCTCGGAGGAAAATTAACAAGTATTGTGCTCGGTATCACTCAAGGGATGTTCGTTCCAACTTTATTATTAGTAATGGTTATTTGTGTTGTTTTAGGGATGGGGATGCCCGTAGCTGCAGCCTATATTCTGACTGCCATGTTAGCTGCACCAGCTCTAATAGAGTTAGGCGTATCAACCATGTCTGCCCACCTATTTATCGTCTATTTTTCGATTTTTTCTGCAATTACTCCACCAGTTGCTGTAGCTGCATTTGCAGCTGCTGGAATAGCAGGAGCAAAACCGAACCGAGTCGGCTTGGATGCAGTGCGAATCGGTGTGGTCGGTTTTGTTGTTCCATTTCTATTTGTATTTGAGCCTTCATTACTTTTGATAGGTCCTACGAGTACCGTAATTGGTACTATTTTTACGGCAGTATTCGGTGTTGTTTCATTGGCTGCTGGATTAATCGGATGGTTGTTGAAAAGGGCTGTGTTTGTTGAACGGGTTATTCTAATTGTGTGCGGAATATTGGCAATGTATCCAGGGGCGATTACGGATGGGCTTGGGATTGTTGGTTTTCTACTAGTTGCTATATATCAGAGAAATCCGAGTTGGATAATGTTTCCATTAGCATTTACAAAAAAACATTCTCAATAGTAGTCGTGAATGATTGAAGTATATAATTTTGACAAATAATAGGGCTATCAAGTACAGTCTCTCTTGCTAAGTGGGAGACTGTTTTTTTACATTTAACGCAATAACTCCTTTAATCGTTGCTACTTCAATCTATTAAAAACCAAAAACAATAAATTGGGGTAGTGTTTTAAAGTAAACTATACTAGAGTAGGTATTAGAAATACATAATGGGAAAATAAATAATGAATTAGCTAAGACTTATTTACTTAGACAATGCAAAAAGCAGCATTAGCTATTGGTAAGATGTTAGAAATACAGCAAGGGAGTAAAAAAT
Organism: Oceanobacillus limi; assembly: GCF_900111445.1. Taxonomy (GTDB): domain Bacteria; phylum Bacillota; class Bacilli; order Bacillales; family Amphibacillaceae; genus Ornithinibacillus; species Ornithinibacillus limi. The sequence continues at coordinate 106,477 of NZ_FOHE01000006.1, forward strand.
GTTTTAATGAAGGCTGATAACGATATCTTCAAACTCACAAAAGAAACGGTATCGCATAATAAATGAATCGAAGTAGAAAATAAACTAAATTTAAAAATATACAAAAATGAAAGGTTAGATATCATGAATCATGAAAATAGGGACATAGGTTGGAACTTTGATAACAGTTTTTCAACGTTGCCAGAACTTTTACATGCTAGGCAAGATCCAACACCTGTCCGTTCTCCAAAGTTACGTATATTAAATAAATCGTTAGCAAATTCCTTGGATCTTGATGTGCATGCACTTCAAGGGGATGAAGGAATATCGGTATTGGCAGGGAACAAGATTCCGAATAGCTCTATTCCAATTTCTCAAGCATATGCCGGTCATCAGTTTGGTAATTTTACGATGTTAGGAGATGGAAGAGCAGTCTTATTAGGTGAACAAATTACTTCCTCTCAAAAGCGGTATGACATTCAGTTAAAGGGCTCTGGAAGAACACCCTACTCTCGAGGTGGGGATGGTCGGGCAACATTTGGTCCAATGTTGAGGGAATATATTATAAGTGAAGCGATGCACGGCCTTGGAATTCCTACTACACGTAGCTTGGCTGTAGTAACTACAGGAGAAGCTGTAAAGAGGGAAACGGAGCTTCTAGGTGCCATATTGACGCGTGTTGCTGCCAGTCACTTACGAGTTGGTACGTTTGAATATGCTGCCAATTGGGGAACAACGAAAGAACTTCAAGAGCTGGCAGACTACGCGATAGAGCGACATTTTCCGAATATAGAAGCAAATGAAGATCGGTATCTTTCATTCCTTCATGAAGTCATTAAACAGCAAGCAGAATTAATAGCGAAATGGCAGCTAGTTGGTTTTATCCATGGAGTAATGAATACAGATAATATGACAATTAGTGGAGAAACGATTGATTATGGTCCGTGTGCTTTTATGGACACATACGACCCAGCGACGGTGTTTAGTTCCATTGATAGGGAAGGGCGGTACGCATATGGAAATCAGCCAGCTATTGGTCAATGGAACTTGGCTCGATTTGCTGAAACGCTAGTCCCATTAATTCATGAAAATCAAGATCGAGCTATCGAACTAGCCAAGGAGGAATTATCGACTTACGCCCGACTATTTCAAACATACTGGCTAGACGGTATGCGATCAAAGCTAGGACTATTTCATAAGGAAGAAAACGATGAAGCGCTCGTGAAAGATCTGTTAATGTTAATGAAGAAATATCAGGCAGATTATACGAATACGTTTCGTGGATTAACATTCGATAAGGATGAAGCCCCTGAATTGTATGCTAGTAGTGAGTTTCAAGCGTGGCGTAAACAGTGGCATGATCGATTAGAAAAACAATCCAAATCAAAAACAGAAGTACAAGAGCTTATGCGGAAAAATAACCCTGCTGTAATTCCTCGCAACCACCGGGTTGAAGAAGCGCTTGATGCAGCGGTTAACAATGAGGATCTTGATCGGATGGAGAAACTATTAGAAGTACTGAAGGATCCTTATTCCTATACCTCGGATCAAGAAATATATGCGCAACTACCAGAACCATCCGATCGTGTGTATCAAACATTTTGTGGCACGTGATAAATTATCAGAATTTCTTAACTTAAATGCCCCCTGCCAAGTTGGTAGAGGGCATTTTAAATAAGTGTAAGCTAGAAAGAATGGTAGAGGTGGCTAATTCTCCTTCTATTTTGTTCGAAAGTTCTCCGTATAATATGGTTTGTTTTCTTCATTAAATGATACCCCAACTGCTAAGAATTGGAAGTCTGGATTTAATATATTTTCCCGATGACCAATCGAATTCATTAAGCCTTCATGGGCAAAAATACTACTTGATTGTCCGGATGCTAGATTTTCTCCAGCAGTACGAAAGGCAATTTCATCTTCTTTCAATCGATCAAAAGGAGACAACCCCTCCAAATTCGTATGGCTGAAATAGTTGTTGTCAGCCATATCTGTACTATGATTCCTGGCAGTAGCTCGGACTGCTTCATCCCATTCTAATACAGGCAGGCCATGTTTAACTCTTGTAGCATTTGTTAAATCGAATAGTTGGTATTCCAACCCTTCTCGTAATTGCTTGCTAGCCTCTGAGAAATATCCGGTCTTTTGTTGTTCCAGATCTTTACTTACTATTTGAATAGCAGTCACCGTATCGTTTTCATGTTTATCATAGAAAATCGTTACATAATTATTATCCTGAAGAAATAGATGATATTCGTCATTATGATTCGTTTGATAGGTGACGAAACCTTTTTGTATTCCTTGAAGTGGTTCACCTAAATTGTTTAAAACATCGGATTTTGTTCGGTCAAAATGAATATCGAAAGTAGAAGATAATAAGTCTTGGTTGGTGTATAAACCAACAACTTTATCATTTTGATCATATGCAACCATAAAAAAGTTTTGATAATTTTCATGATACGTATTCCAATGGACACCATATTCATTGAAAGATGATCGTTTTGGCTCACCTGCCTGTTGTTCCACGTCTGATTGAGTATCACCGATTTCAATATTATGAATGGAGAAGGATTGTTCAGATGGTGCATGTAACTCGGGTTTTTCTGGGGCAGAATCTCCTTTTTGATCCAGTTCATTTTGATTGTTAGAAAACCGATCAAATAGGAGTTGGATTTCTGTATTGATCGACTCTATTGTATGAATAATTGCTGGATTGTTTTTAATTTGGACTACATCGGTTCGTACTTCCTCGATGACGCCCTGTACACCTGAGCGTTCGTACGCATCACTATAAAAATGCCAAAGTATACCAACAATGATGACCAAAAAGATAATATTTCGTAGTTTTTGCAAAATCCACACTCCCGTCCATGTGTTTCATCCCTAAATAACTGATAGGCCGACATAAACGTGAGGTTGTCTCGTATTGTCGGCACTAGCACGTCCTGTGCGTCCTAAGACCTCCCTTTCAAACCTTCAAGGTAAAACTAAGTAGGTTAGTAGAGGGATTAACTGAAAGTGAAATGTCCGATTCGTTGATCTAACAAACAGGAGGGATGAAGAAAACCTCGCTGATTGAAGAATTTACTCTATTTCCAGTTTAGACAATTTTCGCTTTTATCATAACTATTATAGGACGGGACCATGGGATATGAAAGTGATTTCCTTGTTTAACTTGAAAAAAACATCTTCATCATTAGGTCGTGAAGTATATCTTATTAGGATTTAGAAAAAAATGATTAGTAATGTTTACTTTGATTAAGGGGGACTTATTTTGTGGTATGCGATTATGTGGGGAACGATTGCTGCGTCAGCGACAATGTTAGGTGCATTAATTGTTCTAAAGTTCTCCATTCCTAAACGGGTGATTGCATTTATTATGGCGCTAGGTACAGGTGCATTGATAGGTGCAACAACATTTGAATTATTAGAAGATGCCGTAAAAATGAGTGGGTTTCTAGAGATTGCGTTTGGCTTTCTTGGTGGGGCACTCATTTTTACCATTTTAGATGTCATTATTTCTCGGCGTGGCGGTCAAAAACGAAAACATTCAGACCGAGGTGAATCGGATTCTGGAAGTAGTTCGAAGGGGTCTGGGTTAGGAATTTTCATTGGTACAATAATGGACACCCTTCCAGAATCTGCAATGATTGGAATGAGCCTCATTGGAGGTGGGTCGGTTAGTTTTGCACTAGTTATTTCGATATTTATTAGTAATTTGCCAGAAGGTATTTCCAGTACAGTTGGGCTACAACAGAATGGGTACTCTAAGAAAAAGATACTATTTTTATGGGCTCTTGTTGTGTTTTTTTCCGCACTAAGCTCCTGGGGAGGGGCATTGTTGGATTCGGCCCCTGATAGTATCAAAGCAATCATGAGTGCATTTGCTGGTGGAGCAATTATATCCATGATTGCATCAACGATGATGCCAGAGGCATTTAAGGAGGGGGGACCATTTGTAGGTTTTGTAACTGCGATTGGTTTGTTTTTATCCTTAATGTTACATCACTTGTCATAATCTTATATCTTGGATGGTTTAGTCCATATTAATCAATGAATAAAATACTAGTTTTCAACTTATCTTAACAGAGTAGGAGGTGCTGAAATGGGTAGAGATCGTCAAGAAAAGAAACTTCGAGAAAGTGGTCGTGTTGAATCTGATCGTGATGTAGGATTACGATATAAAGGATCTACAAAAATGTCTAGTCCTGAAGAAGCTAGACGTCTAAATGATGGGAAAAAATAATCCCATTCTGTGATGGAGGGCTGTCTATTGTACTGGGCAGCTTTTCTATCCTTCATACTATATTGTTTTCTAATAAGATTAACAACTTTCCTAATATACAGTTAGTTGAGTAAATCCTTGACCTATACTAGAATAGTTAGTTGGACTGACTTACATATTGAAAGGATTTTTTATATGAACAAAAAAATAGGCTTTATTGGTAGTGGACATATGGCAGAGGCGATAATAGGTGGTATTGTCCAATCAGGTTTTGCTCGTCCTGAGGATGTGCTCGCTTCCAATCGTACCATGCCAAAATTAATGGATGTAAGGGAAAACTATGGCATCCAGATTGCTGAAAACAATATAGATGTTGCACATAGCTGTGAGATCGTATTCCTCTCTGTTACTCCTGATAAATATCCTACTGTGATCGACGAAATTAAAGATGCCATCCGGGAAGATGCAATCATAATTCTTATAGCAGCTGGGGAAGGTTTAGCTGAAAATGAAGAGCGTTTCGAACGGAAGCTAAAGGTGGTAAAAGCTATGCCAAATACCCCTGTTCTAATTGGGGAAGGTATGACAAGTATTAGCTTCAACGAATTCGTAACAGAGCAAGAAAAAGAAGAAGTCCAGGCATTGTTTGAAAGCTTCGGCAAAGTGGAGTGCATTGATGAAAAACTAATGGATACGGCAAGTGCTGTGGCAGGCTCCTCTCCTGCTTTTATCTATATGTATATTGAAGCACTAGCTGACGCTGCTGTGTTATATGGAATGCCAAGAGAGACAGCATATACGTTGGCTGCTCAAACAGTATATGGGGCGTCAAAAATGGTGTTAGAGACTGGTACACACCCTGCTCAATTAAAGGATGAAGTCTGTTCACCTGGTGGATCTACGATTCAATCGGTAGCTCGTTTGGAGGAGAGTGGATTCCGCTCAGCTATTATAAATGCTGTTAAAGCGAATGTGGAAAAATTAAGTAAGAATGATTAGAAATAGAAAAGCCTAAATCGATGAAATGTCGTTTTAGGCTTTTTGATAGAAATTCTTCTATACTGAGGGACACGATTACGGTGCTGAATCTTAATGTCGTTTTTTATATCTAGTCTTCCCATTTCTAAGGCTGTTCTTTTTCTTATACATTCTAGTTTCGGCCAATGTAAAGGTGCGATTAATATCTTGATGCAATTGAGTTTTTACCGCAAAACCAATTGAGATGCTTGGTGTTTCTGGTTCAAAATTTGATTGTTTACATTTATTGTTTATGTCTGTAATCATCGATTTGGCTGCTGTGGAGTCTGTATATGGCAAAATGATTCCAAATTCATCTCCACCCCAACGAGATACGATCCCCTTTTTCCCGACTACTTCTTTTAGGATAGAGGCTATTTCGATTAATAATCCATCTCCAACATGATGACCTAGCGTATCATTCAGTTCTTTCAGTCGATTAGCATCACATATAATGATCGTGATTGGAATTTGTTTTTCTTTATCTAAGCGACGTAGTTCCGAATCAAAGTATCTACGATTATAAATTCCAGTTAATGAATCATGGTAACTGAGGTAGGTAATCTCATCTTCTTTTTCTCGTATTTTCATGAAGTTATTTTTCCAATGTTTAATAGATACTAGCCAGGACAGGATTAATAAGATAAGGAGAACAAACACACTGGATAAGAGGTATGAAGTTAGCTTCTCTTCAAAAGCAATTTGATTACTAATATAGTCATTCGTAAAGTGGGTTAATTCTTCGGTAGCCTCTGTTAAGGCAATCTGATTTTTTGTATATTCCCAACCTGATACTAGTTTTACGGCATCTTCAACTTCACCACGGCTTATTAGGTTGAAGGCTTTTTGTTCTAATGCATTTATTTCTTCTAAATAGGTGTTTATTTCCTCGGTTTTCTGTGAGGCTTCTTCGAGATTTATGAGTTTCGATATACGGCCTAGAACAGCTTTTACTTCTGGCTTGGTCTGATTGTATGATTCCTGCCATGCAAGGTCACCTGTCGCTGCTGCCATTTGTACTGCCATTTCTAGTTCCTTCGTACTTAATAATAATTCACCCGAAGCTTTCTCGATCGCCAAGCCATTTTCTTCAAAGCTTTCTAATGTGCGACTTGAATGACTTAATCCCCAAACAAGAAGGATGATAAGCGAAATTGTAGTAACGACCGATACGATAAACCACTTATTGGATAGGTTTTTTCTAACCATCGTAGTAGTCGTATTTTTTATTCGATCATTCATGGTGCACATCCACTCCTTGTTTATTTATTCTTGGCTTGCTGGAACTAGATTAATTGAACCATTGATCAACTGTATCTTGATTTTCTTGAATCCAACGCTGGGCAGCTTCTTCAGGTGTTAAACCATCTTCCTCTTGCCAATACATTACTTGTTCCATGTCACTTGGTTCCCAGTAGAAATTATCGAGAAAGCGATAAACATCTGGTTTATCCTCCTGTAAATTGTCACGTACCATGGTACTTATGTATTCTTCACTACCATAAATGTTTTTTGGGTCTTGTAGATATTTTAGGTCCCATTTGGCAAATTTCCAATGCGGTGTCCATCCTGTTACAACAATCCAACGATTGTCGTTTATCGCGTTTTTCAACGTTTTCGTCATGGTAGAATCACTACCGGTAATTAGGTTGAACTGATCAAGGTTATAACCACTTAGTACATCTTCTGTTTTTTCCATGATCCCTGATCCTGGATCAATTCCAATAATTTTCCCATCAAACTCATTGGCATATTCTTCAAGTTCTTCAATGGAATCAATTGGAACATAGTCGGGTACAGCAAGTCCCATTACGGCTCCTTCTAGGTTAGGTCCTAGATTTTCGATATGTTCTTTATGTTCATTATAGTAGTTCTCATGTAGGGAAGGCATCCATGCTGCCACCATACCATCTTGATCTCCAGTAGCGATCGATTCCCACATCGCGATTGTAGATACTGGAAGGATCTCGGTTTCGTAGCCTAATCTTTCCTCGATAGCAGCTTTTACAACGTATGTACTAGCTATCTCGGAGGCCCACTCCACGTAAACGAGTTTGACTGTATCTTCTTCTTTATCGTCTTTTGGTTCGTTGTTTTCACTATTACTGCTCATTGCTGAACAAGCAATTAAATTCATTATAAGTAAAATACTTATTACTAGTAAAAAGCTTCTAGATAATGAAGTATTATTCAATAATTTTTTTAGGTAACAAATAAAAAACATCTCCCTAGTTCAACTTTCATGCGACTAAAGTCACGAGTAGACTTTAACAGTATAGTAAAATAGAAATCGAATCGTCAAATGATGAGGTGGTATGTAATATGGAGCATTTGCTCTCATAACAGGGGAAATGATTGTAAGACAAGCTCATAAAGCAATTATTTCGGAAATTTTAGTGTAATTGAAGATTGTCAAAAAAAGTACGCGACTTGTGACTCGAGTGAATAACGATTGCTTTCCAAACCAATACTCATAATATTGTAACCATTTGAGTTTGTTAGGGGGCATTTACTTGTTTAAGGGGTTTAAAGTTTGGATTAAAATGAGGGATAGCTTTTGGTTCGTTCCTACAGTTTATAGCGTTGTATCATTGGTACTGGTTGTCCTTTTACATCAAGTGGACGAGTGGCTGCTTCGATATCAAAAGGAAGAATTACCAAACCTGTTAATTATAGATGATAATATTGCGAGGGGGTTATATACATCGTTAGTTACTGCGATCTTGACAATGACTACAATTAGCTTCTCGGTAATTATGGTCGTCTTAACTACGTATTCTTCACAATTTTCGCAAAGGACATTACAAGACTTTATGCAAAGTCGGATTACGCACCACATTTTAGGTGTTTTTTGTTTTGGGTTTATATTTGCGCTAGTAAATTTAATCGTATTGGGAGCTCATGATACAGTGAGTGGACCGGTATTGATGGTTATCATAGCTGTCGTTTCCTTAGGGTTTTTTATTTATTTTATTCATCATGCTTCCCGGTGGCTACAAGTTAGTCGATTGGTTGATTTTATTCATGTAGATAGTACACGGGTTATAGAAAATCTGAAACAGAAAAAGAAATATGGAGAGCATGAGGCGTGGGATGATAAAGAGATTGAGGAAATTAAAACTGTCGTTTATGATGTACATGCTACAGCATCTGGGTATATACAGAAAATTGATTGGTTGTTTTTAGTGAATTGGGCCAAGAAGAATGGTTGCATTATTGAAATTCCATATCATATAGGCGCGTATGTTACGAAACATTTACCAATGCTGAAAATTTATCAGTTGAAATCACAAGAACAATGTGAGGGGCTGGATAGCATCCACGAGTGTATTATTATTGGCAACGAAAGAACAGATCTAGAGGATATCGAATTTAATATACAGAAGTTAGTTGAAATAGCGATTAAAGCAGTCTCACCTTCAGTAAATGACCCGGACACTGCTATTTCGTGTATTAATAGAATAGGCTCTATATTAGGTGAATTAGGTCGGGATTTCAAAGAAGTAAGATATTTAACAGACGAGAATGAACAGTTGAGAGTTATCAAACAAGCGCATTCTTATGAGGAATATTTATATAAAAGTTTCCAGCAAATTATATTTTATGGGAGAGAGGATGTTTCAGTTGGCTATAGTATTCTTGATGTCCTGTATAAAATTACATTAATTATCGAAAATTGGACGATCATTCGAAAAATATGGGCCTTTCATTATCATATTATAAACGTGTTTGATATGGAGTCGATGAATGAACTGGATCGAAAACATATGGAGGCCATCTATAGAAAGTTGAGAGAAGCATGTGGAAAGTGATGTTGAGGTGTGGGGGCTAGTCCAACATGGTTAGCCCCTGTTTTGTTCTGTTAAGTAGCTGAGTGAACCGATCGCAACTCCTAGCGCTGCTCCACCAACTACTTCGATAGGCATATGTCCAAGCATTTCTTTCAGTTCTTTCTCACGTTTTTTATAGGAAAAACCAGGGTGGTCATCAGCGAGCTTCTCTAACTGTTCGTACATATCGTTAACAGCAATGGCAGTTTGTCCAGCTTGCCACCGAATTCCCATTGCATCATACATTACAATTAAGCTGAAAATGCTACTCACACCGAAGTCAATCGATGGTACTCCCTTTTTAAGTGCGATGTAAGTAGTTAAAGATGTTACTGCAGAAGAATGAGAACTAGGCATGTCTCCAGAACCAAATGCCTTCTTCCAGTCCCATGTGCCGGTTTCTAAATAATGCAATGGCACCTTCAGAAACTGTGCAGCACCAATCCCAATCAAAGCTGTCGTTATTGCTCGATTCAACATATATTCACCTCAAACTTAAGATGATACAGAACAAAGCAATTTATACACTCCGATTAAAAAGGTGCCAGGCACCGATAATGAGAAGAAAGTACTATATAGAACGAGAAGGACTTCTTATTCACAATAGTGAATTCGTAATTTATTATAAATTTATAATACTTCTATAGTTATTGGATATATTTCATTTATGTAGGTAAAGCATGGTTACTATGTTATTAAGCTTAACTACTTCTTGATTTTTACATCATACATAAAGGAATTTTCCCATTGCAGCATGACCTATTATTATCCGAAGGAGATGTCGACTTTGCAAAAGGAAAATTTATTAAAAAAGATCAATCAAAAAAGAGAAATGATGCTAAAAACTGCCAAACTTACTGGGTTTGGGAGCAAACATACATTAGAAAGTAGTAGAGAAGTTGATCTGTTAATCATTCAATATCAACGTTTAACAGTGAGTGAAGGATAAAAATAGTAATTTTACCGGAGTGAAGAAAAACGAATAGGAAATTAGGAGGATACATTATGAATTTATTAACGAAAACGAGAAGCATGAACTCCATGTTACAAAAATCAACTGGAAAGTCTGTAAATTATAATGACATGGCGGTTACATTAACAGAAATCATTAAAGGGAATGTTTTCATTCTTAATCGTGAAGGTGAATTGCTTGGATTCGCAATTAACCAGGAAATTGACAATGAGCGGATGAGAAGCATGTTAGAAGAGAGACAATTTCCTGAAGAGTATACAAAGGGATTGTTTGAAATTCGTGAAACTACTGCAAATATTACTGTGGAAAGTAATTATACAGTTTTCCCTATTGAAAATCGTGAATTTTTCAAAGATGGGTTAACTACAATCGTACCAATTATTGGTGGTGGAGACCGTCTTGGAACATTAGTAATAGGCAGAATATCTGAGAGCTTTAACGATGATGATTTGTTACTTGCTGAATATGGTGCAACGGTTGTTGGATTAGAGATTCTACATGAAAATACAGAACAAGTTAAGGTAGAGGCAAGAACAAAAGCGATTGCTCAAATGGCAATTAGTTCCCTATCCTTTAGTGAATTAGAAGCTATTGAATACATTCTCGAGGAACTTAATGGCATAGAAGGCTTGCTTGTCGCTTCTAAAGTAGCTGATCGAGTAGGAATTACGCGTTCCGTAATTGTTAATGCACTGAGAAAACTTGAAAGTGCTGGTGTTATTGATTCTCGTTCGTTGGGGATGAAAGGTACGTATATTAAAGTCTTAAATGAACGTTTTCTTGAAGAACTTGAAGAAGTAGGAAACCCAAGTATTAGTAAGATTCGTTTAAATGGTTAGTATGATTTAAACAACAAAATCATGTGAATGTAACATTAAAAATGGCAGGAGGAGCTAAAAGACTGTTCACGTCTAATGCCCCTCCTATATTATTTTATAAAGTCACGATCAACATAAATTCCGGTGATTTTCCTTAACGTATTCAATTATTTGGAACGGAGGTGGTAAATACAATTCACTCCTTCATCTAGTTAAATACTTATCAGAATTATCAACCTCCAAGAACAAACATTACCCTCAACACGATGTTCACAAATATTCCATAAATAACCCATAATTTACAACTATCTTCTAAAAATGCAATTGATATAATAATATTATAGGAATGGCAAAATTCTACAAAAACTGACAGGTGCCAGGCACTTGTATAAACTGGAGTGTATTATATGAAAAAGGTTCGTTTTGGTTTGCAGATTAAGTTAACAGCTTTTATTGTTGTTTTATTATTTTTATTAATAACGCTTCGTACTACAGTGCTAGGCTTTGCACAGCAATACTTAGAAAATACACTGATGCTAAATGTAGTATCTGCATTGGTTAGTATTTTGCTAGGTGCATTGGGGGCTTATTTAATCATAAAATTATTGATCAAAAAACCATTAAATCAACTTACTCAGTTAGCAGAGCGACTATCTGAAAATGATTTTACGACACGTAGTAAAATAAAAACGAAGGATGAGTTTGAGCAGCTAAGTGAAACATTCAATGGTATGGCAGATCGTATCCAAGGATTGATTCAGGAAATACAGCATTCTAGTGAGCAAATGAAAACGCAATCAAATGAAGTGCAGAAGGCTTCCAAAGAAACACAAGCAGCTTCTGAACAAATCGCTTCAAATGTTGAAGAGATATCTAATGGAAGTGAAGTAATGGAAGGGGAAATAAATACAATTGTGGAAACTGCAAATGTTATTTCTGCTTCAAGCCAGCGCGTAGCTAGTAATGTTGATTACGCGAGTAAAGATGCTGGGAAAGTAACAGAATTGGTACAGTCCGGGGAAAAGGCTGTATCAACATCAATTGACAAGTCGAAGGTAGTACAGTTAAATGCAGATGAAACGATTGCAAATGTTACTAATTTAACAAAGCATTCGGATGAAATTGGGGAGATTATTCACGTTATCAGTAGTATAGCAGAACAAACGAATCTCCTAGCGTTAAATGCTGCAATAGAAGCGGCAAGAGCTGGCGAATCCGGTAAAGGGTTTGCTGTGGTTGCTGATGAAGTTAGGAAGCTTGCGACACAATCCAGTAACTCAACCGACACAATACAAAGTTTAATTGTAGCTGTACAAGATGGTATTAAACAAATTGCTGCGGATATGGGTGTAAGTAAGAATGAAATAAATGAAATGGTAATTTCGATTAATGATATGGAAGGAATTATGAAAGATATTAATCATGCAACAACGAGTATTAAGAAGCAGATCGAGCAAATTAATACTGAAATGCAAGAATTAACCGCTAAAAACGAACAAATAGTGGAGGCTACAACTAATACAGCAGGTGCAGTAGAGCAAGCGAAATCAGGTACACAAGAGGTTGCTTCATCCGCACAGCAGCAGAGTGCAACCATGGAAGAGTTAACGGGCATGTGTGATTCACTCGACTCACTCTCTAACCAACTTGATCAACTCATAAAAACATTTAAAGTGTAATGGATTGGTGCCAGGCACTTGTCGAATATCGACAAGTGCCTGGCACCTAATATATTATTGGCGATTTTTAGGGAATCTTTTTTTGCCTTTCATTTCATTTAGTTCTTCTTTGCTTTTATGTTTTTTCTTCTTGTCTTTTGCCATAATGAATCTCCTCCTTTAGGGTTTAGTTTGACGATTTGTAATAAAAAAATGTACGAATTACTTCAAATAAAATAAGATTTTTTACCCATGGACATACTAAACCAGATGGGATTTTTAAAGGAGGTTATTACATGTCAGAGCAAAATAAGAATCGCAATAAGGATAAAGGAAAGCAGCGAAACGTAATTAAATATAACACAGAGCCGGAGCGTAACCGTAAGGATGATGTAGAGTTTTCGAGCGATAGTGAATTTTTAAACATTAATGGAAAGAAAAATAAAAGAAAGCGCGATTAAGAAAGGGACAGATATCTTAGCGGAGTCCGTTTAGAGGTACACACAATTTCATTCAAAGCTAAATCGCACGGTGAGTTATATATAAATTCACCGTGCGATTTTCTTGTTATGAGAAGAGTCTTGTTGATTTAAAAAGTAAATTCACATATTGGAACTATCAGATTAGTATGAGGGGATATTGTGAATGGATATACTTAAATTAATGAATTAGGTTTGTGAAATAAGATCTTTTATAATAATTGAATTGGAGATTTTATTAATCGAATTAAACCGCAAAAAACAGGAAGAATTCCCCCCTTTTTATTAATACACTAAATGTTATATAAGGGGGGAGATCATGAACAATAAATCCATTGGGTTATATCAAGGAATTGCCTTATACATTGCAGCTATCCTAGGGTCAGGTGTCCTTTTTTTAACGGGAGTAACGGCATCAATAGCAGGTCCTGCATCCATTTTATCTTGGTTTATTGTTATTTTAATTTGCTTTCCGCTTGCTTATTCCTTTGCTAGTTTGGCACAAGAATATCCGGATGCTGGTGGAGCAGCAACCTTTGTAAGAAGTTCTTTCGGATATCATCTTGGCAATATCATTGGGTGGTTTTACTTCGTAACAGCAGCAGTCGGTCAAACAATTGTATCCTTAACCGGTGCTTTTTACGTCAGTCAGGCATTTGGATATTCACATCTTGAAACAACTGTAACTGCCATCTTTATTTTGGTAATTGCAGGTGTTTCCAATTATTACGGCGTAAATGTCAGTGGCAAAGTTGCGTTGATTTTAAGTTCTTTATTACTGATTCTTTTATTGGCAACTATATTTGTGTCAATCCCAAGAGTACAATGGGGCAATTTTTCTCCCTTTGTTCCAAATGGATGGTTTTCTGTCGGAAGTGCGGTAACGTTTATCTTTTGGTCTTTTTTCGGTTGGGAGGCGATCTGTAATCTCGCTTTGTACTTTAAAAGGCCAGAAAAAGATATCGTCAAAGGAGCTGTTGTTAGTGCAGTTGTCATTGGCTTATTATTTTTATCGTTAAGCCTGGTTACTATAGGAACGGCTACTTATGGAAGTAAAGAAAGTAACCTATCCCCTATTGGTGTTATAATGGGGGATACAGTAGGCTTGGGAGCAAAAGTCGTCACGGCATGTTTAGCGTTAATTATTTGTACAGGGACAGCGAATGCATTTGTAGCCAGTCTTACGCAATTGGGATATTCATTAAGTAGGAATGGGGCCTTTCCAAGATTTTTTTCAAGACTGCATGCAACTACTCAAATTCCAAGAAAGATGGTTATATTTGTTATCAGTTTTTCGATAACAGGTGTTTTGGTAACAAATGCTTTGTCACTAACGTTTGATGATATATTGTTTATACCGACTTCACTTGGAATTATAGTTTACGTTCTAACTATGGCAGCAGGCATTAAATTACTTAGAAAAAACACAATGTCATGGTGGGCATCACTTGTGTCCTTCGTTATGTGTTTATTCGTTATTCCTTTTTTTCAGTTATATATTGTTGTTCCTTTGATTGTGGCAGTCTTATATTCAAGTTATATGATTTTAAGTAAGAAGATTTTATCTTACAAGGAAGGATTGAAATTTCATGAGGGGCCAAAATAATTTGTCTCAAATTGTCATGTGGAATGCCACAATTTCATGTAGTTCTGCATATGATGGATTATTTTTTTATGCAGTCAAGACAACGGGTGTTTTTTGTCGACCTTCTTGTAAGTCTAGGATCCCTAAACGTGAAAATGTTTCCTTTTTTTCAAATGCAGCTGAGGCTTGTAAAATGGGATATCGCCCCTGTAAGAGATGTCGGCCAGACTTGAAATCAATAATAACTTATGACCCAATCGAATCTGTTATAGAAGATACGATGCAAGCTATCGAAAATAATTATAGTCAAAAAATGACTTTGGATGAAATGGCAGCCATGGTAGGAGTCAGTCCTTTTCATTTAAACCGGCTCTTCAAAGATAGAACTGGAAATACTCCTCGTATGTATTTGGAAAAGGTCAGGATTACGAAAGCAAAAGAACTTCTTGTAACAACCACCTTAAATAGCACGGAAATTGGTTATCAAGTTGGGTATCAAAGTATTTCCAGTTTTTATCATGCATTTAAACGGGGTACCGGGCTTTCTCCAAGTCAATTTCAGGCTCGATATCAGGATTGATTGGATTTGTTTGATTAAGCGAATAGGCTTAAATTCGACATCCGAAAGGAGATTCAAATATGTTCCTTTATGATGAGTGCCTTACAAATATCGGTTATCTGCGATTTGTATTCAAGGAAGACGGCCGACTTGTTCGCATCTCGTTAACAGAAGACTTTTGGCATGCTTTTACTGCCAAGTACAAGGTGAAAATGAGTCATGAAATTGGAAGACCTATCCGTCAACAATTTCATGAGTATCTTCATGGAGATAGAAGGCAATTCAACTTGCTGTTTGAATTGGAAGGGACTTTATTTCAAAAGGAAACGTGGCTAGCCTTACGAAATATTCCTTATGGGGAGGTACGATCCTATTCTGAAATAGCCACTTCTATCAGAAAGCCCAACGCGAATCGTGCGGTTGGATATGCTAATGCTGTCAATCCTTTGCCGATTCTCATTCCCTGCCATCGTGTAATTGGTAAAAATTGTAATTTGGCCGGCTATGCTGGTGGGAGTGGTATGAAGAAACAGTTGTTAGGGATTGAGTGTTTTGAAATATCAGGTGAACAACTGTTAACCCGTAAAATGAAGTAGAAACAGGGAAGAGAATTGCTAATGAATTGTTTGCATTGTTTCCTCGTGATTGGAAAATCACTCAAGTAGAAAATAACCGAACCTGCTTATGTTTTTTGGCAGGGATTGATAAATGAGATTACTAATGAAAAAATCATAAAGCGTTTTCAAGATGGACAGTACACTCAAGAGTTTAATACAGATACATTTTTAGGATAAAAAGAAAATGACCTTTTGCAATATAATGTGGCGTTAGTTGAAGAGGCCCCCATGCTAAAGGGACTTAGAATTTGTTAAGTCCCTTTTTGATGTGAGATATCTAATGTGAATTTTGTTTGAATTCCTTAGTGAATCGCATTTTGATTTTAAGTGAGAATTAACGTTTTGCACCTCACAACTGAACCCGTTAAGATGTTATGGTAATGATTCGGTTACCCCAATGTTCTCCTATTTACTTTTTATACGAATTAGTTGACAATAGATAATGTTATTGAAATGGAAAGGGAGAATGAACGGATGGAAACCCACCTTACTTTTGAAGAGATTCAAAATAAAATAGAACATATACAGCGGAACTATGAAATCGATGAGGATAAATTTTATCAAATTGTTGAGAAGTGGTCTGACCAAGATCTTGAAACAGAAGACAAATTGCTAGCTAGCTTCTCGGAGCTATTGGAGCAAGTAAGTTATGAGATTAATAGGATGGAAGAGACTGCAGAAATGAAAGCAACGTGCAGAATGGGGTGTGCTTTTTGTTGTTATTTTCCAATTATTATTAATGAGATGGAAGCAAAATTAATGAAAAAGGCTATTGAAAAATTCCCCACAGATCGTAAATTAGCAATCCAGTCGCACTTATCAGCTTACTATGCTACCTATGGTGAGAAAATTAAGCAGCTTACTTCAGTTGACTTTGAATCTAGTGAAGCAGTTAAATACAATTACCGGAAGAGTCTTTTACCATGTCCAATGCTCAACACGGAAACAAACCAGTGTATGGCCTATGAGATTCGACCGATACCGTGCCGGACATATATGAATTATACGGATCCTAAGGTGTGTGAAGAAAATTTGATGCCGAAAGAGACAATTAGCTTTGAATTTTTGTATGAGCAATATATGGGAGCGTTGAATGAATTCCTGCAATTTCTATATGAAGAAGAAGGTACTGCTTTTATTGAATATCCAAATGATGTCTATGCACATGATTATTTAGCGAATTGGTTTCAAGAAGACAGCAACTCTGCGGGACTAACTGAAATCTAGTAGAATTTTGCAGCTATCATTATTTCATTCGAGTTAATCCGAAATCATTTTTATAAAATTTCATAATTATGGAACCTTTTCTCGACTTTTTGCGTAAGTATTGTTGTATTGATAAAAAAAGGGGATGAATTTTTTTATGAAGAAATGGATCATATCTTTCGCACTAATGACTTTAGCAATAGGCCTTGTTGCATGTGGTAGCGAAAGCGCAGAGGAAGTTTATACAAATGCAATGGAAGCTGCGGAAGAGATGGAAAGTGCTGAATTTGTTATGGAAATGAACCAGCAGATGGGCCTACCAGAGGATGGGGAGATGTCCATTGAGAGTGAAATGGAAGGTTCTATGATTGTGGATCCAATTGCGATGCACCAAAAAGGTACTATATCCATGACGATGGAGGGAGAAGGCTTGGGAAGCATGCCTCCAATGGATATGGAAACCGAGACATACCTTGTCGGTGAGGAATTTTACATGTATGAGTCAACAATGGGGCAGTGGATGAAGCTTGACAACTCAACATTGCCTTTGGATGCTTTAATGGCTGAACAACCTGATACAAAAGAGCAGCTGGAAATGTTAGAGGAATATGTAGAAGAGCTTGAGTTTGAGGAAAAGGATCAGGAATACGTCTTTCATCTATCTGCTGATGGAGAAGGATTTAAAGAATTAACAGAAGAAATGCTTGAGGAATACATGCCAGAAGAATTAACAGCAGAATTAGGGGCAGTTAGCGAAGTCTTAGATAATATGGACATCGACAACCTTAACATTGAGATCGTCATTGACAAAGAGACGTATGAGTTAATCCAATATAATTTAGATATGTCTATGGTTATGACTATTGAGGGAGAAGAGGTAAGTATAACTCAGCAAGTGAATTCGGAGTATAAAGGCATTAACACAGTGGATACGATTGAAGTACCACAAGACGTAAAAGATTCTGCTGTTGACGGAATGTAGTACGCGGAAACCACATTTACTGCTTAGTAGATGTGGTTTTTTCTTTAAAAATTGTTTAGTTAAGGAATGGTTAAGAAAAAAGAATGCTGTTTAATCCAACTAAACTTGGTCAAAATGAAAGTATATTTGATTAAACTATACTGAAGGGTGTATTTTTCATGAATGTTCGAATGGAAATTACTTATCGTACGCCAAAAGGAACGGAAACGTTGTTTAATACAGAAGAAATGCGCGCAAAAAAGGCATTATTGCTAGCAGAGGATTTAGAGAAAACAGGTCGCCTCAAGCATATCGTTTTCATTGATAGCCAAGATAATGCATGGTCCTTGAAAGAGTTAAGAAAGCAAATGGAAGACATAAAAACGGAACCTCATGATGTAACGGTTTATTTCGATGGTGGATTTGATTTGAAAACAAAAAGATCCGGCCTTGGATGTGCGATTTACTATGAGCAAAATGGAAAGTCACTTCGTCTACGAAAAAATGCATTAGTGGATGAATTGGATACAAATAATGAATCTGAATATGCTGCTTTTCATTTAGGAGTCCAGGAGATTGAATTGTTGGGTGTTCATCACTTACCAGTAACATTTGTCGGCGACTCGCAGGTTGTAATCAATCAGTTAAGTGGGGAGTGGCCGGTATATGAAGAAGAATTAGCTAGATGGGCCGATCGAATTGAGGCCAAGCTACGGGAACTAGGAATTCACCCAGAATATCAACTTGTTTCGAGAAAGAAAAATCGAGAAGCAGATCACTTAGCTTCCCAAGCTTT
This sequence comes from Oceanobacillus limi, assembly GCF_900111445.1. GTDB lineage: Bacteria > Bacillota > Bacilli > Bacillales > Amphibacillaceae > Ornithinibacillus > Ornithinibacillus limi. The sequence continues at coordinate 125,177 of NZ_FOHE01000006.1, forward strand.
ACAGGAAATAGAAATATCGAGTTTAATTGAATTAAAAGAAGATTGAAAAAGGTGCCATTGCAATGTACAATGGCACCTTTCTAGTGTATAACGAAAAGAGCGCTAAACGGGCATCTATGTATGTTTTTATCATTTTTTTTAATGATGAAACTTTTTGCTATAAATCATACGTTATATATAGTGAAAGGCATAATGTGGGGGGATTTAAGAGATGGGAGTTCATTATGAAACACGTCATTTATTTATGGCAGTAGCAATTGCTATTTTGTTTCTTTCACCAGTGTTATTGTTGTTGCTACCTTCATTTGTTGCAAATAGCTTGCACAACACAGACGGTAGTTGGTTTGTGTTTGTACCTGGGGGAAGTTATGCTGTCTATGGTGTAGGGGCATTATTTTTAATTTTTGCTGCATTATTACCGTTTTTATTAAGAATTAAGAAATCGTCGCTTCTATTAGCTTTTATTTGCGCCATTTTGAGTGTTATATGTTTCCATATTGCATCTCAGGCATATACGTCTATATCAGATCAATCCATTTCATACCGTTATCTATTTACGAGTGAAGAACATCAATATTCTTGGGATGAGATCGATCGAGTTGTTTATAATCGAATTCCAAAAGAAGAAGGATTTTCAGATTATGAATTTTACTTTTCAGATGGTGCCAAGCTGCAACTAAAAGAAAATGGACAATTAGCAGAACTTAAATCAACTATATATAAACGACTAAGAAAAGAAGAAATTCGTGTGGAAGAGGTAAATCATTAAAATTTATCCTAAAAAAGGCTTCGCTATCCAAATTGGCGAAGCCTATCTTTATGTAACGAAATCACTCGACAAAAATGGACAAAACCCGAGAGGTGCCAGGCACCTCCTGAGGAAAGATGAATGTCCAGGGGGTGCTAGTTTTGGGTGGGATGGTTAGGGTTGGGTATGTGAATGAATGCTTGATGATGTTTTGTTCATCCGTTTTATATCCGATGGTTTGGTTATTTAAGGTGAAGTTTTGGTTGGTAGTATTATGTATTAGGGTAATTAGTAACAGTTCCCCCTTATGATTTACTGCTTGACTTAGTAACGTGAATTCGATTGTATCCTCAGCTTCAATACACGTATTTTTAAATACCTCTTCAATTGACTGACGGTCTTTTTCGGCAATCGTCTTTTCCCATTTAGAATGAAATTGTAATGTTTGCAATGTAACTCCTCCTTGAGCCCCATATCCCTCAATAGCGAACTTAATTGTATCGTACCTCTAAAAAACAATTATAACATTCATCAACTTGAATAAAAATACCAAGAAATGGGAATCAAAAGAATGAACAAATAACTTTTCGAGGAGATGCAATGTCCAAGCGATCACGATTTCGAACTCGTTCCCAAAAAACAAGTGAATATACAGTTGAAATTACTACTAACTTAGATGAAAACCTTCAAAGTGTCAAAAAAATGCTCGGTGATCCAGATGATTTAGTAATCCGTGAAATCCCAGTTGGGAAGACCCAAATAAAATGTGCGGTTGTGTTTATTAGCGGGCTAGTCGATCAAGATCTGGTTGAAAACAATATTATAAAACCAATCCAATACAATCGCAAAACGTTTGAAATGGGCTTACTAGAATCGGTAAATCAGGAAGTAATTCCATTATCCGATGTTCAGCAAGTAAAAGCATTAGATGATGTGTCATACGGAATTTTACAAGGCAATACTGCAGTTTACATAGATGATTTTGATCAAGTATTAGTTATAGGAACTGCAGGTGGGAAAAGTAGACAAATTGAGGAACCCCCATCTGAAAGGCTAGTACGTGGGCCTCGAGCTGGTTTTGTAGAGCAAATACAAACCAATATGTCCTTGCTTAGACAAGATTTAAAAGATCCCAATCTTCGTTTTGAGACACATGAGGTTGGCAGAAGAACAAAGCAAAAACTCGTTGTTACTTATATGGAGGGAATCGTAAACCCTGACTTAATCAAGGAAATTAATCACAGGTTAAAAACAATTGATACCGATAAATCACTGGACTCTGGTCAAGTTGAACAGTGGATTGAGGATAGTTTCTTGTCTCCATTCCCACAGCTAATGGATACCGAGCGTCCGGATCGAGTTTCATCTGCATTAATGCAAGGAAAATTTGCCATTTTGGTAGATGGTACACCTTTTGTTCTTATAGCTCCAGTTACACTTGTTGATTCCCTTCAATCTCTTGAGGACTATAATCAGCGCTGGTTAACGTCTTCCTTGTTTCGTATTTTGCGTTTTATTTCTGCTTTTATTGCTATGTTTTTACCAGCTTTATATATTGCGCTTGTTTCCTATCATCCAGATTTATTGCCTACTCAATTGGTCATTTCGATTGCAGCCTCCAGAGAAGGCGTTCCTTTTCCTGCTGTCATTGAGGCTGTTGCCATGGCAATAACGTTTGAGATCTTACATGAAGCAGGGATTCGTTTGCCGAAATTAATTGGATCTACCATTGGAATTGTTGGAGGGCTAGTAATCGGAGAGTCGGCGGTTAGTGCAGGAATTGTAAGTCCGATTATGGTTATTATTACGGCGCTTACAGCGATTGCCTCGTTTACAACACCGCAATATAGTGTGGCAATCGCATTTCGGGCTATGCGGTTTGGTTTTATGATCGCTGCTGCCATCTTTGGCCTGTATGGTATTATTTTAATTTATATTATGGTAAACATTCATTTGGTGAATTTAAAAAGTATTGGAATTCCATACTCAACGCCATTTGCACCGAGTTTTATTAAAGATTGGAAAGACTTAGTTTTTAGGGCTCCATTATTAATGCTGACTGGTCGTCCAAAGTATTTAATGACCCAAGATAAAAAATCGAGCAATAAGGGAAGGAGCAGGACATGACGGATTTCAAATACGCTGATGAACATATTGGTGACAGGGAAATAATGATTGCTGTTCCTTCTACTGTTGTGGCAGTAAGTGTTCTAACTCTACCCAGGTATTTAGCTGAATCAACAATTGCAGCCGATGCATGGGTGTCTTTACTTTTTGGTGGGGGAATAGCTATTGTATTAGTTTGGTTAGCGACTAAATTAGCGGTGAAATTTCCGCGCCAATCGTTCCTGACTTATACATCGCGTTTAGCTACCAAACCAGTAGCCTATCTATTCTCGTCCCTATATATTATTTTAGGTGTCATGCTTACTTCTTTTGAAATTAGGGCGATCTCGGAAATATCCCATCAATATTTATTTGATAAAACACCAATGGAAGTAGTAAGTTTAGCTTTTTTATTCGTTGTCACTTATGCTGTAGCCGGTTCAAGAGCGGGGTTATTTCGTCTGCATTCTCTGTTCTTTCCAATTGCATACGGAATAACCTTGTTTGTTATCTTTCTATCTTTTGCATTTCTAAATGTAGAAAATTGGATGCCAAGATTTCAAACCGATTTCGTAGGATACAGAAAAGCAATGCAAAGTAGTGCACTCTCTATATCAGGATTTGGCATGGTTGGTATGGTTCTTTTCTATATCTCTCTAATAAAAAGTCCACAAAAAACGCCAAAGAAAGTTTCTGCAAGTATGCTTTGGGTTCTCATTTTGTATGTAATCATTTTTATCACTTGTATATCTGTATTTGGGAATGTAACAACTGCTAACTTATTGTTTCCAACAATTGAATTATCAAGAGCCATCGAATTGCCCGGCGGTTTTTTTAATCGATTTGAAACATTATTTTTTGTAGTTTGGACAATGGCTATCTTTAATACAGCGACCATGACCTTTGATATAGCTGTTTTGGGATTGCAAAACTTATTTCCTAAAGTAAAGAAAATTAGATTTGTCATTCTATTGGTTCCATTCATTTACTTGATAAATGCAATTCCAAGAAATTTTACTGAGGTAACGAAACTAGGGGAGTTTATAAGTATTTATGGTTTTACCTTAACAGCAACTGTAACCGTACTTTTATTACTATTAGCAAAGGTTAGGGGCGTGAAAAAAAGTGAAAAATCGTAAACGGAGGTATCCAATAATTCCACTGTTTTGTTTACTGATTTGCTCTGGTTGTTGGGACAGTCAGGATCTAGAAAGCCGCGCATTTAATTATGTTGTAGCTATTGATTTAGCTGATAAAAGTAGAAGCGATCACTTTCAAATAACCGTTACCAATCAGTTTGTTGTACCTGCCGGTGTTGGTACGTCAACAGTTGAGAGCGCTGGACAACGCCAGGCTTTTCGCAATGTTTCCAGTTCGGGTGAAAGTCTAGTGGATATTAATCGGGAAATTTCTACGATGCTAAGCAGAACGATTTCTTCCCAACATTTAAAAGTGATTCTAATCTCATCGGAAGTCGCTAAACAACCAGAGCTATTTGGAAAAATCATGGATTTTTTTCTGCGTGATCGCGAAATGCGTCGTGGAATGAAAGTAGCTTTTGTGGAGGGGAATGCTGCACAGTTACTTCAAGTGAAACCAGAACATATAAATATTCCAGGCGAATATATGGAACAATTATTGGAAAATCACTCCAATGCCGGGACGATTGAGCCACTGAAGGTAGGCGACGTTCAGGAGGGGCTCTTGAGTGATTTGAATTTCATTGCGCCACGGTTAAAAGCTACGGAGGATATGAACATAGAATTCGATGGGATTTCCGTATACAATAGTCGGTTAAATCAGTTAACGGGCTCCCTAGACCGTGAAGAGACAAAGGGATTAAATTTTTTATTGGGCAAGGTGAAAGATGGAACAATTAAGGTGAACCTAAGGGAAAATATAGCAGTAATTGAAAACTTAGATTTAAGTCACCAAGTTAGTGCGGATGTCAAGGATGAAACGAATATTAGGTTTACGATCGATCTTTTTGTTAGTGGATCAATTGCAGAGGTATTTGGACAAGAAGATGTGACGAACGACACCATTTTGAAGGAATTGGAAACAGCCTATCAAAAGGCAGTGGAAAAGAAAGCAAAAGAAACTATTCAAATTGTTCAAGAGGAACTACAAACAGATGCGCTTCGATTAGATCGGTACCTCATGCAACACCATTATCAGTTGTGGAAGAAGATACGAAAAAATTGGGATACACGTGAGAACTACTTTTCTAATAGTGAGATCAAAGTGAATGTAGAAACGAATATTGAGCATCCAGGAACATCCAATAAAACAAAGGAAGGGGACGGAGATTAAACATGTGGCAATTCCTAGTAGAATTATGGCCGGGAAAATTATATATCTTTTGTACGTTTTTAGCCTTTGCGATTCCTTATTTAACGTATAAAACAAACCAGTTACTACATAAACATGGCGATCCCCCCTGGAAGAAGACAAATGAATAGCTGGTGCCAGGCACTTGTCGCAATGCGACAAGTGCCTGGCACCAGGTTATCTCTTATGTTTAATTAGTTCTCCGCGGTCAGAGGCGTGTGGGGGCCGTTCTAACCAACCGTTATCAATCATTAAATTCATTCCATCCTCCGCATATAAACCAACTTCTGCAGTTAATCTCGTATAGCTTGTTATTAAGTCTCTGCGTTGACTCATCGAAATTGCAGATCCGTAGTTGCCTATTCCAGATCCATTTAACAAACTAATATGGTACATCATTAATTTATCAGAAAATGGTGACTCAGTGGATTCTAATACTTCGTGATCCCATGTCATTGGTACTGGAAGGTCATAATCCCGTAAATAGTTAGCGAAGATATCTGTATGTTTATTCGCTATTTCCTTTCCACGCTGCATGAATGAACGAACTTTTTTTAATTTAGCTACTTGAGCAAAACCTAAAGAAAGTGCTTCTCCGAGTTTATTGGTTTGGACATTTGCATAAAGGTGCATTACTTCTTGACCAGTATAGGGCCGTTGTTCCCCAAACCATCCCGCAAGAAAATTCTGTTTTTCTACAAAGCTAACATCTTTTTGATAAGGAATATAGGGTGGACGTATGTCAATACCTTTTGATAATAAGAGAGACGTTGATTCATTATATAATTCAGTAGTTGAAGCGAGACAGTTTGAAAAGAATTCACGAATATCTTCTCGTATGATATTTGGGAGAATGATTCCATACATAGCCATTCCGCCTTTGGCCATATGTTTTATATAGTGTAAGAAAAGAGTGTCCAAGAATAATTGAGGGGCTTCCGTATTCACATCCTCCTCCGTAAATCCAATTGGAATAGCAATTCCTTCGTCAGCAAATATTTGTTCAATTGTATCAATATGTTCGATTGATATGTTCATTGCTTGTTGTATAATGGGCTGAATATCTTCATCTTTTACTTTTTCTAAGAAATAAGTAAAGACACAAATGGACATAGAATCAAACATATAGTTGGACCATAGACTAGAAAGCTCAGCAGAAGTTAATCGAATAGGGTGTTCTGTCTCCATTGGTAATCTCCTTTTATCGTTTATGGATATTTTCCCCAGTTCAGTTGGAGTTATTCAAAAGAGTGTTTGTCAATTCAGTGAAGGTGAATGGCTACCACACTTAATCCATTAAAAAATTCTTTTCATTAGTACTACCCTAACATTAATGCCAAAAAGTGCTAAACAGTACTACATCTGTTACAAGAGTTTACATAATTTAACTGCAGTGAGGGATAATGAAACTAATTTGAATAAAGGTAAGGTGAATATGTTGAATCAAGATTTTAGACCAGGTGAAGTAGTATATATTATTATCCGTAATCCACATGCACAGGATGTGGCTCAAGTACAACAAGCAGCAGTCGTTGAAAATCCTGAAAAACCAAATGAATTAGCATTATTTGCTCATGAAAATTACTATCCATTCTCTGAGGAATTTGCCGTGTTTAAAACAGAAGAGGAAGCAGAATCCGCCTACAAAGAAGCCTTTGGTACTGTAGAAATTGAGGAATTCTATGGTTAAACCATTTGTTCCACAGCTTGTCTATGTAGAACCACGTGCAATGGAATATCCTTTAGGGAAAGAATTAGTTGAGAAATTCGAGAATCAAGGTATCGAAATTCGGGAAACGACATCACACAATCAGATTCGTAATCTACCAGGAGAAAATCATTTCCAAAAATATCGGATAGCCAAATCAACATTAGTTGTAGGGGTTCGAAAGACGTTAAAATTTGATACGTCAAAACCTTCCGCAGAATATGCGATTCCGTTTGCAACTGGTTGTATGGGGCATTGCCATTATTGTTATTTACAGACGACAATGGGGAGTAAGCCATACATTCGAACCTACGTGAATGTAGATGAGATTTTTGATAAAGCGGAAGAATACATGAAAGAACGCGCACCAGAGCCAACTCGATTTGAAGCTTCTTGTACTTCCGATATAGTAGGTGTAGACCATTTAACACATACATTAAAAAAAGCAATAGAATATTTCGGTGAGTCTGAGCATGGGAGGCTGCGCTTTGTAACAAAGTTTGCTCATGTAGATCATCTATTAGATGCAAAGCATAATGGTAGGACAAGGTTTCGTTTTAGTATAAATGATGACTATATTATTAAATACTTCGAACCGGGAACCTCACGTTTACATGAACGAATTGAAGCTGCTGTAAAAATTGCTGAAGCAGGGTATCCGCTAGGCTTTATCGTAGCTCCTATTTATTTGCATGAAGGTTGGAAAGAAGGATACTTGGAAATGTTTGAAAAACTTGAAGCAGCTCTGCCTAGTCATGCACGAAAGGATTTAACGTTTGAGATGATCCAGCATCGCTTTACGAAGCCAGCAAAGAGAGTGATACAGGAAAATTATCCGATGACAAAGCTTGAGCTTGATGAGTCGAAGCGGAAGTGGAAATGGGGAAGGTATGGGATTGGAAAGTATGTTTATACGAGTGAGGAGCAGGAGGATATTAAAGACACATTAGGTGGCTATATGCAACGCCTTTTTCCTGAAGCAAAGCTTGAATATTTTACGTAGGAAATGCGAATTGGACAAGGGTTAGTTTTAAGTGGGTGATTCATAAATGACTTCTCCCCTTAAGGTAGACGGATGGTAAAAGGGTAAAAGTCCTGTTTACCATAAGGGGAGTTTTGGACTTTGTATAATGAAGGGGCGTTAATGGTGGAGACAATGAAGAAAATCGTAAAACGGGTCAGCGAGTGAAGGCGGCTCGAGATCACCTGAAAAATATCATAAAATCTAGTTTTCTAATTGAGCAAAATTCCTTTTGCATTGAGGTTGTCCACACATTCTCTGTAATAGGTATCATCATGTTCTGGATAGATCGGAGCTTGAATTGGGAACCGATCATCACCTAACCTCAATGTATCCTGATCATGAGGTGGACAATTTTTCCCGCGATAGCTTGGAATTTTCCACATTTGATCTACTTGATAGCCTCTTTGTTCCATTTCATTCATTACTTTTTCATGATATAGAAAAAGTCGGTAAGGCGAATAATTGAAAACATAGTTTACTGTAGCATGTGGCTTTCTCCAACCATTTCCCCGGAGCGCACAGCATTCTCGATGCTGCCCCAGAAGCTGCTGGCGTGGTAATTTGCTAAGTAATAGTTCATGCCATAAACGCATAAGGCACCTCCTTATTTGAATACTTGTTCTAAAGTGGAGCGAAAGAGTTTATCTAATTGGTCCGAATTAGAGAAGGGTTTCTTAGGTAAAGTTTTTATATACGCATTTATTTGTTGGAGCTCCTGCTGAATATACTGATGAAAATGTTCCATTTCGTTACGGTCCAATGTTTGATATCCAGCGAGCTTTGTTTTTAACATGCTTTCTATCTCATCTTTCGCTGTTCCTTCTGGCACAATCTGATGGATTAGCTCGGAATAATTGGTTGGAGGAAATGAATGATTTGTTTTTATCCAACGAGCCATTAGGATGGGACGCAACACATTGAGATAGCCTTTAACAAATCCTGATTCCATTTGTGACTTTTGAAGGTTACCTTTTGCCATATTTACATAATGTAACAAGCATGCCCTTGGACGAAAGTACGGTGGCAGCAATTCATGTATTTTATTGATTACGTCATTATTTTGGTAATATACAATTCCTGAATGTAACCATTCCAACAAGGAAGGATTGGATTTACGAAACAGACGAAGTGTTTTCGTTAGTTCCCAGCCAGCTAAATCTATACGATGCTCTGATACGATTTGTTCTATTACATCGCGCTTATGACCAATACCGATAGGATCAATGCTTAAGTAGTAGGAAGGAGGATGAACATAGATAAAACGAACATCGTAATCACTTTCATTTGATGCACCCCCCCAATTTCTACTGCCTGACTCGCAAGCATAAAGAATTTTGATACCATTTACCTTTTCCATGTTGTTTAATATGTGGAGGATTTTCTCCTTCATGATTTCACCCCTATCTTTCAACTTCTATAGAAGCTCATTTTACCATAGTTTACTACACTAACTGAGATACAGTATTTCCAAATATTTTCAGTCGGTGTATGTTTAGGGAAAGATCGGGAAAAATATTTTTAAATGTAGTAAAGGAGGTTTAGTAAATGAATGGAATCCAACGTCTTGCATTAGCACTAGTCATTATTGGAGCAATAAACTGGGGACTAATTGGGTTATTTCAATTTGATTTAGTTGCTGCCGTATTTGGAGGTGGTGAACAAAGTGCATTTTTAGCTCGGATCATCTATTCCTTAGTTGGTATTAGTGGTTTGGTTTGCCTTTCCTTATTGTTTAAAACAGACGAAGCATATTCGAAACAACGTACGACTAGACTGGATACCTAAGTGTATTGAGCGTGTTTTAGGTGGGATGTTGAATGTCTTTTCCTAAACGCGCTTATAAATATTTTTCTTATCCCTAAGATGGTTTTTTCGTCAAAAATTGATTTTCTCTTTAAAAACTCACTAAGCATGTGGTGAGTTTTTTTCTTGTCATAATTAGTAAATAAAGGGAAAATATAAATAGGATTTATAATTTGTAGGGAGTTGATGAGGGAATGAATTTAACGATTAAATGGGATGACAAAATGGCTTTTTCCAGTACAACACCTTCAGGGCATGAAATAAAAATGGATGCAGCGGAACAAGTTGGTGGAGAAAATACCGGAGCAAGACCTACAGAACTGCTGTTGAATGCTGTTGCAGGCTGTACGGGTATTGACATCATTTCAATATTGAAAAAGATGCGATTAGAACCAACTGCTTTTCAAATGGATGTGAAAGGAACACGAGCTGAAGATCATCCAAAAAAATTTACCACCATTCATATTCATTATGCTCTAGATGGTGAATTACCTGAAGATAAAGTCGTACGAGCAATTGCGCTTTCTAAAGATAAATATTGCTCCGTTTCTCATTCGTTAAGTGCTGAGATTGAGGTGACTTATTCGATTAACGGACAAGAAGGAGAAAAGAGTATTTAAAATGGGTGTTACACCCATTTTTTTATTCAAAAAATAGAATTTTGTTCTTCTTAAAGACGATAATCCTGTATAATATAATGTGGAAACATATTAAAAGTAAGGTGGTGAAAATAATGCCAAGTAGTGATGAGAGACTATTAGCCATGTTAATTTATTTAGTTAGTTTTTTTGTACCTATTTTAGGGCCCTTACTTATTTGGTTATTAAAACGAGATGAATCTGACTTTATTGATTATCATGGGAAAGAGTATTTTAACTTTTTCATTTCTTTTACAATCTATTCGATTATCAGTGGTATTTTAGTCTTGGTGTTGATCGGATTCGTACTGTTATTTGTTGTTGGTATCTTGCTGTTTATATTTACAATTATCGCACTATTTAAAGCGTATCAAGGGGAAAGATATCGAATTCCATTGGTTATTCACATGATTAAATAAGTTTGGAAAGGACTGCCTGACTGATAGGTAGTCTTTTTTAGTTTAATCGGAGTAAAGAATGCCTAAAATAATAGTAGTAGTTTGAAATTATCTCGCATGAAACGGGAAGTAATATCCCACTTCAAACCTCGAGTTAAATGCTGGTCGAACCCATAAATGTCGGATTTTGTTACAACTAACAGTGGGGAAAAGGAAAAAGGAGCTTCCCCTATTGAATGAAGTATTGCTTTGGGTTATCAGAGAGTTTTTACGAAGAAGGCAAAATAGAGAGGAGTTACTTATCTGCGATGAAAAAGTTTTTAAATAAAATTGCTACAGATATGCATGCATTTATAAGTATGTTTGACTCAATAGAAGACTTGGTGTTTTTATTACATGCAGACGGAGATTCCTTTCGTTATGAGTACGTAAATAAAACTGGATTAAAGATATTGGGGTATCCAGATAAGATTATTGGGAAAAAAATTGAAGAAGTAGTAACTCCTGCAAGAGCGAGTAAATTAATTAAAAAATATCGTGAAGCTGTTGTGACGAAAGAAACAATCTATTTTGAAGAAAAAATCCAGGGATATAATGATGCGTTCGTAATGGGAGAAACTTCTTTGAATCCTATTGTTACAGAGGATGGTATATGTGAACATATTTTAGCCATTGTAAGAGATGTTACAGACCGTAAGCAAAACGAACTTGAATTAAAATCGATTCAAAAGCGATTAGAGAAAAATCAAAAGCGAATGGAATCTTTAGTGCGACATAATCAAGATGCCGTATTTGAACTCGATAAAGAGGGAAACTTTGTCAGTATCAATGAAGCAGGAGTACAGATTATTGGATATCGTAAAGATGAAATTATTGGTACTTCTTCGTTTCAGCTAATTCATGAAAATGATTTACGGAATGTACTTGATATGTTTTCCAATGCATTAACTGGAAAGACAGGCTTTTATGAGACTTGGATTAGGCATAAAAATGGAACGCTTATTTTGGTAGATGTTAAAAACATCCCGATAACTGTAGATGGTGAAGTAGAAGGGATTTATGGAATAGCTGCTGACATTACAAAGAAACGAGAAATGGAAACAGAAATGGAACGAATAAAAAATGAGCTGCAGCTAGTTTGGGATAATACGTCAGATGGAATTTTCTTATTATCACAAGAGGGAGAACTTTTATCTACCAATCCAAGGTTTGAAAAAATGCTTGGGTACCGTAATGATGAACTAAAAAGTCATTCGGCTAGTATAATTCCAGAGGATGACATTACCGGAGACGAATCGTTTTTGGACATGCTACGGGAGAGTAACGATATCATTAACCTAGAGGTAAAGCGGTATACCAAAGGAGGAAGTGTGCTTGATGTGTTAGCTTCTTATCGACCAATCAACAAGGGAGATATTCTAGCAGTTGGTATGTATAAGGATATTACCGATCGGGTTATGATGCAAAAACAATTGGAAGAAAGTGAACAACGATATCGAAAAATAGTGGAGCTATCTCCAGAAGCGATTATCATTTTTCGAGAAGGAGTTATGGAGTACATAAATAAAACTGGAGTAGAGTTACTAGGTGTTAGGAAATCAGAGGGAGACAGGAATGAAGCTATATTCGATTATATTCATGTTGAAGACCACCAATTGTTTAAGGATTTTATTTCCAAGGTAGAATCGAGGCCAGATGAAGATCTATCCATTCAATTACGACTCATTCGGAATCACGGAGAAACGATTTATACTGAAGTGACAGCAGCCCCTGTCGATCACCATGGTAAAAAAGCAGTTCAAGCGATATTTCGGAATATCACGGATCGTGTAAAACAGGAAGAACAGTTAACATTTATGGCATTCCACGATCCACTTACGGGTTTAATGAATCGACGAGCATTCAATGAGGCGATTGAGGAAGCAATAAAAGATGCAAAACAAAAGGATCAATTGATTGCCGTGCTTTATATGGATATGGACAATTTCAAGGATATTAACGATACGTTAGGTCATGATGTTGGAGATAAACTTTTAAAGCAATTTGCGAATCGGCTAAAACAAAATGTAAGGGGAGAGGATGTGCTTTGTCGGGTAGGTGGGGATGAGTTTCTTGTCTTATTGAAAAATATCACAGATAGAGATTATATCGTTGAAATCTCAGACCGCATTTACGATGCAATGCAAGAAAAATACTTGATAAAAGGAAATGAATTACAAGTTACATCTAGCTTCGGAATAGCTCTTTATCCAGAAGATGGCTTGACTGCAAGAAGGCTCATTCATCATGCTGACGTCGCATTATACACCGCAAAAGAACAACGAAATAACTACGCATTCTTCTCCAAATAAAGGTGCCAGGCACTTGTCTATTTTTGACAAGTGCCTGGCACCTATTTTAGTAACTATTCTTCATTTTTGCCGTTATTTTTGTTGTTGTTGTTTTCAGGTTTATCTTTATTCTGCTTACCTTGATTTTTATTATTTTTTTCTTCAGCTTTTTTTGTAGCCTCTTCTTGCTTTTTAGCAGCTTTTTGGTTTATTTCTTCCTGCTTTTTATCTTGTTCACGTTGCTTCTCTTCAGCCTTTTTCTCAGCTTCTTTTTGTTTTTCAGCATCTTTTTTGCTTTGCTCTTGTTGCTTTGTCTCTTGCTGTTTTTGTTTTCCCTCAGTCTTCTTTTCCGCTGCTTTCTGTTTTGCTTTTTGTTGCTTATCCTCAGCTTTATTCTTTGCTTTTTCTTCTTTGTTTTGGCTTGTGTTCACAACTTTTTCAGTTTCCTTATTCATTTCTTCAGCATCTTCTGTTAGCTCTTCTTTTATCTCTGTTTCTTCTTCTGAATATTCTTTGTTAATTTCGGCTAGTTCTGCTTCATATTCTTCTTGATCAATTTTTCCTGCTTGCAATTGCTCTTCAATTCTTGACATCTTTTCATCGGCCATTTGAGCTTTTTCTTCCAGTTTAGCCAATTTTTTGTTGAGCTTTTTTTCCATTCTTTCCTGAGCTTTTGCTATATTTTTTTGAAGTGCTTCTTTTGCTGTAGGGTTGGTGACTTTTTCCATGGCTGCAGTTAATGCAACGATATTGGCAGAGAATTTGTTTTCTAGTTCTGTTCGAATTTGGTCCAGTTCATTGGAGTCTTCGGATTCATCCTCATTTGACTCATTTTCTGACTCGGTTGATGAATTACTTTGTTGCGTATTTTCTTCTGATTCAGAATCAGTTTCCTCTGTTGAATCAGCTCCTTCATACTTAGCAAGAGCGGCTTCTTGTTGTTCTAAAGCTATTTCAAGAGCTTCTTGTGCAAGTTTTTCTTCTCCGTTTGCAAATAAATATTCAGCTTCTTTAATACGTAATTCAGCAAATTCGGCTAGTAATTCAGCCTCCTTAACATCATCAAAGGTTAAAGCAAGTTGAACGTTTTCCTTTAACTTTTGAACGAAGTAAAAGAAATCTCCAGGTAAAAGGGAAAGCTCCTCCTCTAAATCTGTGTCAGAGTCCTGAGAAGATGTTTCAGAATCATTCTCTTGATCTTCTTGTGATCCTTCTTCTGGATTATCAGTACCATCGTTGTCTTTATTTTCTTGTGATCCTTCTTCCGAGACTGTCTCATCAGCTGATTCCTCGGTTTGCGAATCCTCTAATTCTTCATGTTCATCGGCAGAAATAGAAGTAGAGCTTAGTATTAGTGCGAAAATGGTAGTAAATATACCTACGATTAGTTTGTTACTCGTCTTTGACATAAAAAAACCTCCTAAATCAAATAGTTAATTTGAATCAGAAGAATTTTGAACCAACTCGATAGGTTTTGAGTTATTCTCCATTCTTCAGCAGTCCAGCCACCATAGTTCAAACACCGTAGGCCTGTGACTTTGCGTCTCTATTTTTCAATAGATTTGCCTTTTTCAAATGAGGAACAATTCATTTCCTTGTCCATCATTATGATTGAATCTATCATATGATAAACCCAATATAGTTGTATATAGGAAATATGTACTATGGTGCCAGGCACCTGTCAAACTTCGACAGGTGCCTGGCACCGACTTTTTTATTTTGCAAATACGTGATTTCCGATTGTTTTTGTTGTTTCTCTTGTTTTGATCCAACTGCTTTGTGCAGTTTCTGGATTGTAGAAGTACAGGGAACCATTTCCTTGGCCTTGGAATGCAATTGCTTCGTTAACTGCTTTCATGTCTTCATTTGAAAATCCATCATTTATGGCACCATTTTGAACCGGTGAAAAGGCATAGTGTCCATTTGAGCGTTCGTAGATTACTTCTTTAATTGTATTCGGGAATTCATTATGATCAACTCGGTTTAGAACTACCGTTGCCACGGCAACTTTACCAGCATAGGGCTCACCTTTTGCCTCAGCATTTACTAGTTTAGCCATCAATTCCTTTTCCGCTTGACTAACCGGTGCATGTGGAATGTTGATTGTCTCACCGGCATACAAAAGACTACCTGTACGGTTATTTTCATTTAATAGACTTAGAACGGGAACTCCGTATTCATTAGCGATTGACCAGAATGAATCGCCTTTTTGTACTTTATATGAAGCTGCATCAGCACTAACTGGTAGTGAGATTACGCTAATAGATAATGTTGTTATTAATAAAAGTTGTTTTATTTTGTTCATGTGATAACCTCCTCGTTATTTTCACGCTCAACTAAGAGATTACTAGATGTAACATAGTTTTTCAGCACCAATAAATGCCAATTAGTCTATGAATCTCTGGATACTAGAAGTAGCAAGAAGCGACAACAAAACTGGGAAAAATATCCTTATCTCATTTTTTTACAATTATTGGATTGCTTGGTACGGATAGGATGCAGTATGACATACATTTCGTAAATGTTACGTAGCGCAGCTAAAGACAAATAACTGTAATAAAAGGATAATTTGGTGCCTGGCACCTATTGGGCACCTTTCGTGGAGGAGTTGTCGAATTTTGGTGGTTGATAGGTCTGAGTTGATAACTAGGGAAGTATATTTTTGGTAATTGTGCATCATAATGGGTAATGTGTATTTTTGTACTAGTACTAGGCTTGTGTTAGGAGGTGAAGGGATGTCCATTAGGGTGTCAGGTCCAGGGTTGAAAAGTGTGGATAGTCATGCAGCGATTCACGAAGCTGCATTGAATGAAGCGAAGGAATTAAACCATATACTTGGACGCTTATTAAAGGATAATCAGAAGGAAAAAGCGTTAGAAACAGCTTATATTGCTGTTGAACATTGGGAAACTCGTACGTTAAGACATGCAGAAGCAGAGGAAAACGGATTGTATAAAGAAATGATCGAGGAAAACCCGGATTTAAAGGATGAAATAGTTGCTTTAACTCGCGATCATGATACGATGCGTTATTTAGTGAAAGAAATTAAGCATTCTTTAGAAATGGATGGATTCGATGAAGAGGTATTACAGCAGTTTCATGCTCTGGTACATGTTGATATGTACCATAATCTAGAGGAGGAAAGAATATTGCCACATCATTAATACCGGGAATAATAAACGATTGGAGGAATTTGCTGATGTCCAGTAAACATGATGCGGAAATAAAATCGTTATTGTCGATTTCACCGAAAGCATACCGATTTATCGTGAATGAATTAGAAGCGAATTATCATATCCACTCCTATGATATTCAAGCGAGTGGCATTAAGAAAAAGGATGGGATTCACATTATCTTGCGTTTTGGTGAACAGTTCACAAATAAGGAAGAGCGTTTTTTCCTAAATAAGCAAGTTGAATCATTAGGAGATGAATTACGGGAGTTTGTAGAGTCAACTGGAGAAACGTGCAAACAAGTTTTAATTGATGACTACTTTAAGACGATGGCTCCATAGCACAATAAAGGAGGAGAAAAGTTGTTTCTATTTGAAAATGAAGCAGATTTTGTCCAGGATCGAGAAGATTTATTACATGTGTTACGAATGAGATTCGGTGATATCGCTCCAGGTATCGTGGAAAAAATTTATGAGATTGATGATCTAGAAGCTTTAGAACGTTTAATATTAGTAGCTGCGAATGCACCAACATTGCGTATCTTTTTAGAAGAATTGGAAGCCGGTAACAATAGCTTTAAATTAGTAGGTGAACGATTTAATCCGATTGAAGGGGGGCAATAATGTGGTGAAGAGAAGTAATAAATTACTGGAATCCTTTAAATACCTTAAACGTGGTAAGGAAATTAATGATGGTTGGACAGAAGAAAGCCCTCGCCCGCGTGATTCGGAAGATATTTATCGCAGGAGATGGCAGCACGATAAAATTGTTCGTTCTACTCATGGAGTCAATTGTACTGGTTCTTGTAGTTGGAAGATCTACGTAAAAGATGGAATCATCACATCGGAAACGCAGCAAACAGATTATCCCTCTACTGGTGATGACTTTCCAGAATACGAACCACGTGGGTGTCCCCGAGGTGCAAGCTTTTCATGGTATACATATAGCCCAGCAAGGGTTAAGTATCCTTATATCCGAGGCGATTTATATAATTTTTGGAAAGCAGAAAGAGAGCAAGGACATCACCCGATTCAAGCTTGGGAAAACATTCAAAACGACCCTAATAAAAGAGAGCAGATCGTAAAGGCTCGTGGTAAGGGTGGATTTGTACGAGCAGATTGGAAAGAAATTTGTGAGATTATCGCAAGCTCCTTAATTTACACAATCAAAAAATATGGACCAGATCGTATCGTTGGGTTTAGCCCAATTCCTGCTATGTCAATGGTAAGCTATGCAGGGGGTGCCCGTTTTCTATCCTTGTTAGGTGGTACATTGCTTAGTTTTTATGATTGGTATGCAGACCTTCCACCAGCTTCTCCGCAGGTTTGGGGTGACCAAACAGACGTACCTGAAAGTGCTGATTGGTACAATACAAAATATTTCATTATATGGGGGACAAATCTTCCGCAAACCCGAACTCCTGATGCACATTTTATGGTAGAAGCGAGGTATAACGGTACAAAGGTTGTAGGCGTAAGCCCAGATTATGCAGAATATGAAAAGTTTGCAGATGTTTGGTTGCCAGCTCGAGCAGGAACAGATGGTGCACTTGCGATGGCGATGACCCAAGTAATCTTAACTGAATTTTATGTAAAACAACATACAGCCTATTTCACGGATTACGTGAAACGATATACGGATCTACCTTTCCTTGTTATTTTACGGGAGCATGGGGACGAATACCGAACAGATCGATTCTTACGCGCATCTGATGTAACGCAGTCTCATAAGCTTGGCGAATGGAAAACAGTTGTTTGGGATGAAACGACCAATAAGATCGAGGTACCAAATGGTAGTCAAGGATATCGTTGGGATGACGGGGACAAATGGAATCTCGAAATGAAGAATATGGATGGATCTCCGATTGATCCAAGATTAAGTTTTATTGAAGAATCGGATGACATCGTACAGGTTACGTTCCCATATTTTGCTGAAGAAGAAGGTGGAGCCGTAACTCGAGGTGTTCCGATTAAACGGATCAAAGACAATATAGGAAATGACTTAGTCATAACAACGGTATACGATTTAATGATGGCTCATGTTGGAGTGAATCGAAATCTCCCTGGTGATTATCCAACAGACTACAATGATGAAAAGCCATATACTCCAGCGTGGCAAGAAAGTATAACTGGCGTAAATCGTAACCATGTCATCAAAATAGCAAAAGAATTTGCTGATAATGCCGCCCGAACAAAAGGTAAATCAATGATTGCCATGGGAGGGGGAACAAACCACTGGTACCATAGTGATCAAATTTATCGTTCCATTCTAAACCTCATTTTGCTAACAGGATCTCAAGGAGTAAATGGGGGAGGATGGGCTCACTATGTCGGTCAGGAAAAAGTACGCCCTGTTGAGGGGTGGAATCTAGTTTCTTTTGCAAGTGACTGGGGAAATATACCGCGATTACAAAATGGTACTTCTTTTTTCTATTTCGCAACCGAGCAATTCCGTTATGAAACCGAGATTAATAAAGAGAACACAACATGGAGCGGGAAATATAATCATATGCACCCTGCAGATGTAAATGCTCTATCAGCTAGATTAGGCTGGTTACCATCATTTCCACAGTTCTCACAAAATTCGATTGATATTGTGAAGGAAAGTCATGCACAAGGAGCTGAAACCGAAAAAGAAATCATTGAAGATGTCGTACGAAAAATTAAATCAGGTGACATTGAATGGGCAATCGAAAATCCAGATGACCCACAGAATTTTCCAAGGGTGTTCTTTAATTGGCGTTCTAACCTATTAGGAGATAGTGGAAAAGGACACGAGTATTTTGCCAAACATTTAATTGGTGGAGAGCATCAAGTAATGACAAACACGGAGAGCTCGTGGCAGCCAGAACATGTAAATGTCTCAGAAGTGCCGCCAGAAGGGAAGACCGATTTATTTGTCAGCATTGATTTTCGAATGACAAGTTCAGGGTTATTCTCGGATATTGTTCTTCCAACAGCAACATGGTATGAAAAATTTGATATTAGTAGCACGGACATGCATCCATTTATCCATCCATTTAATGCTGCAATCTCCCCACCATGGGAAGCAAAAAGCGATTGGGATATTTTTCGTGAAATAGCAAAAGTATTTTCCAAACTGGCTGAAGAACATTTGCCAGCTACAGAGGAATTACTAATGCGTCCGCTTGGTCATGATTCTCCTGGTGAAATTGCACAAGTATATGGAAAAATAAAAGATTGGCGAGATGGCGAAGTGGAAGCGATTCCAGGAAAAACCATGCCCAATTTACAAGTTGTGCCTCGAGATTATCCGAATATCTATCAAAAAATGACTACTATTGGTCCGGAAATGAAGAAGGGGTATGGTGGTAAAGGTGTTTCCTTGCCTGGTGATAAAGTATTTGATGAATTAAAGGATCGTCTTGGGGTGTCAAAACGGGAAGGAATCGGAAAAGGAAATCCAGATCTGTTAACAGATAAAAAAGCAATTAATGCCATATTGCTCATGTCTGGAGCAACGAATGGAAAGCGTGCGGTTGAAGGCTGGAAGTCTATGGAGGCCAAAACCGGTCAGAAGTTAACGGAGATTGCCGAAAATCGGGAAGAAGAGGATTTCACACTTCAGTCCTTAACCGTTCAACCGAGAACATCGATTTCCACGCCGATGTGGAGTGGGATGGAAAAAGACGGCAGAAGGTACTCCCCGTTTACGGTCAATAAAGAATATAACATTCCATGGCGTACGCTAACTGGGAGACAAAGCTTTTACCTAGACCATGAAATGATGTTGGACTTTGGGGAAGGGTTACCGCTTTATTTACCACCATTAACAAAAGGTCCATTTATGAAAAATGAAAAAGGTGTAGAGGATTCTGGACAATCGTTAACGGTTCGTTACCTAACTCCACATCAAAAATGGGGAATCCATACGATGTTTACCGAATCAACTCCAATGGTTCAGCTATTTCGGGGCTGGCAAGTAGTGTGGATGAACGAAGATGACGCTAAATCAGTAGGGATCAAGGACAATGATTTCATTGAAATCTACAATAGAAATGGTGTTATTGCAGCTAGAGCAGTATTAACCTACCGAATCCCTAAAGGAATGGTTTATATGTACCACGCCCAGGACAGAACGATGGGAGTGCCAGGCACCTCGATAAACAAACAACGTGGTGGTACCCATAATAGTGTTACAAGGATTACGTTAAAACCTACTCATATGATTGGTGGGTATTCTCAGTTAAGCTATGGCTTTAATTATTATGGACCAACCGGTCATCAGCGCGATACGATGGCAATTATCAGAAAGCTGAAGGAGGTTGATTGGCTTGAGAATTAAAGCACAAGTTGCGATGGTTATGCATTTGGATAAGTGCATAGGCTGTCATACATGTTCGGTTACTTGTAAGAACACATGGACAAACCGTCCAGGAACGGAATACATGTGGTTTAATAATGTAGAAACCCGTCCTGGTCCAGGCTACCCAAAGCGATGGGAGGATACCGATCGCTATAAAGGGGGATGGGAGCTACGAGGTGGAAAACTAAAACTCCGAGCAGGAGGCCCAATTTCCAAGCTAGCTAACATCTTCTACAACCCAAATATGGCTGAGATGGAGGATTTCTATGAGCCGTGGACATATGAATACGACAATTTGATTCATCGTCCAAAAGGAGATAACCTTCCTGTTGCTCGACCAAAATCTCAAATAACTGGGAAGTATATTGATAAACCAGAATGGGGTTCTAACTGGGATGACGATCTAGCAGGCGGTAGTGAGGTTGTTCCATTAGATCCCAATGTAGAGAAAATGCAGGAACATATTAAAATGGAATACGAAAAAACGTTCATGATGTATTTGCCACGTATTTGTGAGCATTGTTTAAATCCATCTTGTGTAGCCTCATGTCCTACAGGCGCTTTGTATAAGCGTGATGAAGATGGAATTGTGCTGGTTGATCATGATGCTTGTCGTGGATGGCGTTTTTGTCAGAATGGTTGCCCTTATCACAAGGTTTACTATAACTGGAATACCCATAAAGCGGAAAAATGTAACTTTTGCTATCCAAGAACAGAGGCTGGTCTCCCAACGATTTGCTCTGAAACGTGTGTTGGGCGTATTCGTTATATTGGTGTTGTTTTATATGATGCGGATAAAGTAAAGGAAGCGGCTTCCGTAGAGGATCCGCAAGACCTATATGAAGCGCAACTTTCCTGTTTTTTAGATCCATTTGATGAAGAAGTACAGGCAAAGGCTAAAGAAGCAGGAATAACAGATGCCTGGTTAGAGGCTGCTCAAGAATCTCCAGTTTATAAAATGGCAATGAAATGGAAGATTGCTCTTCCTTTACATCCTGAATATCGTACAATGCCAATGGTTTGGTATGTACCACCATTAAGTCCAATTATGAACCATATTACGAATGAAGATGATTTGGATACAGATGGCTATATTCCAGCTGTTGACCAGATGCGAATCCCTGTTGAATATTTAGCATCTATACTTGCTGCAGATGATAAAGAGGTTGTTCGAAAAGTGTTACTTAAACTTTCGGCAATGCGCGTGTATATGCGTGGAAAAACAGTGGGAGGAATTGACGAATTCAAACAAAGTGAATTAGTCAAACAAGCGAATACAAGTCCAGAAGAAATTGAGGAAATGGCACGGTTGTTAGGTGTTGCTAAGTATGACGAAAGATATGTGATTCCAACAGGAAGAAGGGAAATGGACGATGACCTTCATTATAAGCAGGGAACATGTAGTCTAGAAGACTTAGCACCGCCAGAGGGAGTTAACCCTACATTTGGTTACCTGAAAGCGAGAGAGAAAAATTATGAATCAGGATAAACGTGTTTTGCTAATTGGTGCTTCACGATTATTAAGTTATCCTACAAATGGATTTAAAGAGGACCTTAAGGAATTGGACGAATTAATCGTTGAATCGATCGAATCCGAAGAAATTAAAACCACTTGGAAAAAAGCTTTTCTCGCATTTACCTTACTTTCACAGCAAGAAATTCAGGAGCTTTATGTAAGTACATTTGATTTACGCGTGAAATCAGGTCTGTATTTAACTGCTCATGAACTTGGAGATAGTAACAGACGAGGAGCAGCGTTAATCAGGTTGCAAAACATAATTAAAGAAGCAGGTTTTGAAAGAGAAGATAAGGAGCTCGTAGATTATATACCGATGCTTCTAGAATTTCTTGTAGTTGCTCCTGCATCTGAGGAAAAAGAGAGACTTGAATTTCGTCTCGGCGTTGCTGTTAAACGGATAATCAATCATCTTGACCTAGGTAACCCATATATGGAAATCCTCCATTTGTTAATGGATTATGTATTTCCGGAACCAACACAAGAAGCGATTGAACAATTGGAAAACAACCGAGAAGAGGCAGACTTAGAAGAACTACCTTATCCCATTATGTATCAATAGGGATAAGGTATCCAATTAAACTCAAGAGGAGGGATGTATATGGCCGAACTATTTTGGTGGGTCATATTCCCGTATATAACATTGACGATTATGATAGTAGGTTTATTGTATCGATATGCATTTAGACAGTTAACATGGGCTGCGCCGTCAACGGAATTTTTTGAAAAGAAGTGGTTACGCATTGGTTCCCCCTTATTCCATTATGGAATAATATTCGCTTTTTTTGGACATGTAATGGGGATGTTAATTCCCATAGAGTTTTATCAAGCACTTGGAATTTCTGATCATGCCTATCATTTTGGAGCCATTTACGGAGGAGGGCTTGTCGGTCTAATGGTTGTTGCAGGACTAATTATTTTACTAATTCGTAAAATAACCATCGATCCTGTTCGTATAAAAGCAAGTTTTGCTGATTTTTTCACGGTACTAGCTGTTCTTTTTGTTGCAGCTACAGGAACCTATATGACCATTATTTATAATACTACCGTGATTGAATATGAATACCGTTTAACTATTGGTCCTTGGTTTCGAAGTTTATTCCTACTTCAGCCCGACTATGTATTAATGCAAAGCGTACCGATGATATTTAAGGTTCATGTAATATCTGCTTTTGCGTTGTTTGCAGCCATACCATTTACCAAACTGATTCACATATTTAGTATCCCGGTAAAATACCCAACTAGACCACCACAACAATATCGATCGAGGTCTAACTATCGCCGCCAAGGTTTATAAGAAAACAAGAGCAGCATCCTGGTGAAATCCCTTCGGATGTTGCTCTTGTTTTCTATTTTGCATAAAACTGGCAGGTTGACATATACCCGACATCCTGTACGTAGTCAGACCCCTAATTGAAACCCAGGTTGTTAATTGGGGGCATACGGAAAGTGAATTATCAGATTTGTTAACCTAACAATCCATGGGGAATGAAGAAAACCTCCACGGAATCTTTAGGAGTTATTTCGGTTTTCCGAGATGTCATTAAATATCCCTACAAAATATTTGGTAACCCCAACATTATTTTTTAAAGGACTAATTGTTAATAGTTCCGAATAGATCTCTCCGTTTTTCCGTTTGTTTTGAATTTCGCCTTCCCAGAATCCATTCTCTTTGACTGATTGCCACATGTTATGATAAAAATCTGAGTCATGCTTTCCAGATTGTAATAGCTTTGGTGTGTTTCCAACCGCTTCTTCCTTACTATATCCCGTTATGCGAGTGAAGGCAGGATTAACATTTTTAATAATCCCATCTTTATCTGTAATCATAATTCCTTCTGCTGTGCCCTCGATAACCTTTCTCTCGATGCTTACTTGATCTTGGTAATACATGAAGATGACAATTACAAAGCTGACTAACGCGAACTCCGATAATAACATAAAAGCAATCGCATGATGTCCGGTTATATTACTGACTGCCGTTAGTAACAGTGGTGGGAAAAATCCTCCCAATCCTCCCATTGCAGAAACGATTCCATTAACGATCCCAGCTTGCTTGGAGAAATAAAGTGGAACAAGCTTAAATACGGTACCGTTTCCGATCCCAACTGCAATTCCTACAGCAAGAGAGCCAACTGTATACCAAACTATGTCTGGTGAGAATGATAGCAGTACACCTGAAAGAGCAACTCCTATAAAAACGAACATTAATATGATATAGGCATTAAATTTATCTGCCAAGAGTCCGCCGATTGGACGAAGTAAGGTGGCGATAATGATAAAAATTCCTGTCCTTATCCCAGCGTCTACTGGGTCTAATTGAAAGTTTTCCACGAGAAAGCTAGGTAGAAACATTGTAAATGCAACAAACGAACCAAACGTTATAAAATAAAACAAACAAAGAAACCAGAGCGTTGCATTTTGATATACTCCTTTAATTTGATCGGTCATTGACTTTTTGGCAAGCTGCTCTTTTCTGTCTCCCAATAGGAATGTGAGGACAGCAAATAGTATTAATAGGAATAAGAATATACGTACCGCGTTTTGCCAGCCGAAAGCCTCAGCAATTATTGGTGAGCCAAAGGTAGTAATGGCTGTACCAATGTTACCTACAGCATAAATACCATTAATAAATCCATGTTTTTCTTTTGGGTAATACTTTGGTAAGGAAGTTACACCAATTGAAAAGGTTGCCCCACCAATACCTAAAACTAAGCCACCAATTATTAAATCCAGAAATGAACTAGCTATACTAATATAAAAAACAGGAAATATGAGAATTAGGAGGCTAATAATAAACATTTTTCTAGCACCTAAACGGTCCGTATAAAAACCAATTGGAATACGGGCAAATGAACCTAGTATAACTGGAACAGCAGTAACGAGAGATGCTTGTCCGGAACTCAATGTAATGTCATCCCTGATATATGGCATTAAGGAAGAAATCAAGACCCAAACCATAAAACCTATGACGAGATTAGAGGTTTGAAGTGTTAATTGTAATCCTGGTTTATTCACGAACATCCCATCCTTCTTTGGTTATTTCACTAAGAAAGTTAAATTAATCCCTTTGGTTCCATAGCTTTTTCAATTTCTGGAGTTAGCAAACCTTTTTGTTTAAGAACTTCTTTTACCGTAATATTTTTTTCATCAGCTTCTTTTCCAATTTGAGAAGCTCGATCATACCCCATTATTGGACTCATGGCCGTAACAAGTGCAAGGCTGGAGTTCATCCAATGCTTGCATATTTCTTCATTTCCCTGTATGCCGCTGATGCATTTAGTAGTAAGTGTTGAAACGGCATTATACATGATTTCAATCGATTCCATCATTGTATGGGCAATTAAAGGCATCATTACATTGATTTCTAATTGGCTAGCTGTTCCTGCGTTGGCAATAGCAGCTTCATAACCAATAACTTGAAGGCAAACCATATGGGTCATTTCTAAAATGGCCGGGTTTACTTTTCCAGGCATAATTGTCGATCCGGGCTGGACTGATGGAAGTGTTATTTCGGCCAAACCTGTCCGAGGGCCGGAAGCGAGTAAGCGCAAATCACTCGTGATTTTTATGAGATGAATGGACAGTTCCTTCATTGTTGTCATAACACGGATTGGTGCACCGGTATTTTGCATAAACTCAAATATATTTTCTGGTTGACGAAAGGGAAGTTTTGTCATTCGATTCACTTCTTGAATGACTAGAGTCGGATAGTCAGGATGCGAGTTTACTTTTGTTCCGATCGCATTTCCACCTAAACCAATTTCATATAGTTTATCGGCCGATAATTTGAGTTGGTTGGTGACCGACCGAATTGTATTTGCATATCCTGCGAATTCCTGCCCTAACCTCATTGGAACAGCATCATGCAAATGGGTGCGACCTGTTTTTTCAATTGCCATAAATTCAATAGATTTTTTATCAAATTCCTGGTATAAATCTTCTAATGCAGGTAAAAGTTTGTCATTTATCTTTTCGATGGCAGCAATTTGCATGGATGCGTGAAAGGTATCGTTCGTTGATTGGTTTTTATTAACATGGTCATTCGGGTGAATACGTCCATATCCTAAAGACGGGTCGATTAGCTCAGTTGCTCGATTAGCGATGACTTCATTTGCGTTCATATTTTGTGAGGTTCCTGCACCTGCTTGATAAACGTCAACGACAAAATGATCATCCCATTTTCCGTGGATTACTTCCTCAGCGGCTTGCATAATGGCACTTCCAATTGATTTTGGTAATAACTCTAAATCCATGTTTGTTTTTGCAGCAGAAGCTTTCACAATACCTTGCGCTCGAATGATCGAACGTGGCATCCGTTTACTACTAATTTGAAAATTTTCCACAGCCCGTTGTGTTTGGGCACCATAATATGCGTACTTTGGAACTTTAATGGTTCCTAGTGAATCTCTTTCCATACGAAAGTTTTCGGAAAGTGTCATTTTCTCCTCCTAAATTGTGTAGATCTAATATTAGTGTTTCCTAAGTGGCTGGGAATAATCGGACAATATGGGCTGGGCTGATTTGGTGGTAGTTTGTAGAGAGTTAGAAGGCATTAAATGGGAATGAGAAATTATGTTCCAGTATCTTTTTGTAACGGACCAGCTGAGAGGATGTTATCTGTTCTAAACGTTCGGACCTTTTTTCGATAATAGCAAAATGCTACCACATGATCTTCCTTTAGTTCCACAACTCGAATAATTCGTTGCGTTATTTTTTGATTGCGATCCATATAGAAAATCATAATTTTCTTTTTGAGTTCTTTAGATTGCAAAAACCAATTATTCATCATCTGACCACCCTGGATAGAATGTATGTTCTGTTTTTTATTATATTATCATGAGTATGTATCTAAATCAATATTACGTTTCCTCTTCCTGTTCCTCTTTTTCCTCTTCGCTTTCTGCATCCTCTAAGTCAAGCCATGACAGCATTTCTCGGACTAGTGTATTTATTTTCTCGTCTACGGTTTCATCCCCGTATTTTTTCTTAGCAAACTCAATGTTCTCCATAACATCATCAGCAAATTTAATAATCGGTTCATCATCTTCTAAGTTATTAAATAAATCAAGAATGTCATCTAAAGCATTATCGAATTTTTTTCTTTCTAAGTCATTTGCTTTCATTTCCATCACCTAATTTTAGAATGCCCAAAAGTAGGTGAAAATAAAGGTATAAACTAATTTTGGATGAAAAAGTAAAAATGGGAGAATCGAAAGAAATTATCTAGCTAATGAACATGACATGGGATAAGTTGTTACTTCTGCTTTGCCGAGGTAAACCTTATCAGGTCCTGAGCTTGGATGAGGAGCAAAAAGGATTTCCAGGTGTTCCAGTCGAAATAGATATAAAGAACCAAGGTGCCAGGCACCCGTCGAAATTCGACGAGTGCCTGGCACCTTAAAAGGGGGAATGGAATTGTTTAAGAAGATTTATTTGGAACGTTCTGGTTGTTACGGGGCATGTCCTATTTATTCGGTTGAAGTTAATCGAGATGGAAGGCTTAAATGGATTGGTGAAATGTTTGTGTCCTATGTGGGTGAAACTTCTTATCAAGTTTCTAATAAGAAATTACAAAAGCTAGAAAGGTTATTGAAGGAATTCGATTATCGTAATTATAAAAAGGAGTGTGGAGGATTATTTGCAACCGACCAATCAAACTGTATTACCAGAGTAGAATTTGTAGATGGTTTTGTTAAGGAAATTGATCATTATTTAGGAGAGATGGATGAAACTCCAAACGATGCCAAATACTCGATGAAAAATCTAGAGAAATTTGAGCAAAAGCTAGAAAGCATTATGGGGGTTCGTCAATTGGTAAGACAGACACTATATTTGTATCATTTATTTGCTGTAAAAGATGGATTGGAAGCGATTGTATCCGCTCCGAATCAGAAGTCAGCAAAGCGTTTAATAGATGGGAAACAGACTTTCGAAATAAAGAAAATCGGTAAGGATACTACAGAAGCATTACATCCATATGTAGTTTTGAAAAAGTGACGTCGTTATGAATTTGGGTGGTTTGTAAGTATTATAAATGGGAGAAAGTACATGGAAGAAAATAGGAATGCGTTTTAGTACCAATTGGATAAGTACGATAGGAATGACTTGCAATTTTTAACAAATAAATCAATAAAAAAAGAATCGTTTTCCCATTTTTGAGGATGACGATTCTTGTGTTTTGTACGGTATAAATGATCTTTTTTATTTTTTGTTTTTCTAGTGCGTAAGTCTAGCTTTGCATACGGACTTCGATTGATTTCGGGAGTTAATCTACCCTCTCGAATTAATTTTCTACGCTTTTTGTGCGCCTCGGATCTTCCCATTCTATTCACTCTCCTAAAATATATTTCTTCTACAGTATACAATATCGTACAAAAAGGTGCCAGGCACCTGTCGAAAGTCGACAAGTGCCTGGCACCTCATTAATTTAGCCTTCGATTTTTTCGTATGTTTCTTTGTCGCAAATGATGTAGAGTTCAGCGTCGGTTGGAATTTTCTCTTCTAATCTTCTATTGATGTCTAAACGATCTCCATCGGCAATTAGCGTTGCCCCTTTTTCTAATAAATCATTAAATGCTTCTTTATATGTTGTCCAGTTTTTGTTTTTGACTTTAAAGAGGTCATCGCCATGCTGTCTACTAATTAGTTGCGAATATACTTTGCTCACTCCTTGATACATGGCAGACCGAACAGCTAAGCTAGAAATTGTTTCTTGAGATAAAATGAATTCATCTACATTGACGTGTGAAAAATTCGAAATGTGATCTTCGTTTAATATTTCAACTGTTGTATGTACAGCGGGTGCTAATCGCTCAACGACAATTGCAACTGTTAACGTTTTTGCATCACGTAGGGAAGGTTCTTGGATCGTGTCATCAGAAAAAATAATTACTGATTTCGCCATAGAGATATTTGCTTTTTCAAATGTCTGCTCTTCAGTTGAGTTGCCTTGGATATAATGAACACGATTATTGGAAACATCCACCGGAGATTTAGGTAAAGAGTCGATGAGTACTATTTCAACTGTTTGATTTGATTTTAAAAGCTCTGTAATTGCTGATTCTGATTTCTTTCCCCAACCAATAATAATGATATGATTCTCATTTGTGTAGTTCATTTTTCCTTCCTCCCTTTTTCTCCTAAAGATTGTAAAGACATCAATGATTTTTCCGATGATGATACCTAATAAGCCAATTCCAACTAAATACATGATGATTGAAAATAACTTTCCAGCCATTGTTATTGGTGAATAATCTCCGTAACCTACTGTCGTAAAGGTTGTCATAACAAAATAAAATGAATTCAATAGGCTCTCAAAGTTATCCGGCTCTAGAAAATAAATAATAAATGTACTTAGAATCGTAAAAAGTGCTGTGGAGATAAATAATGTTAAATTTCTCATTCGAATCAAATTTAATCCTAGTTTTAAAAAGAAATGCAATCGTATTTCCCCCAATCTCTATCCATGAATATGTAAAACCTATTTCATTTTAACATAATATTTCCACTATAATCGTTGTTTTTGAGAGAAATGTTCGGTCTGTAGTTGGAGTTTCTCAACAATAAAAGAAGAAGGGTTTTTTTTATTGTCAAAGTTCAGTCGGGCCGAAGACAATATTGAATGGAAAGGGTTAGTTAGAAAAAAGGTGCCAGGCACTTGTCGAAATCCGACAAGTGCCTGGCACCTTTTCTGTTATTTCAGTTTATCCATTTGGGGGTCTTTTTTTAATTTGACGTTGTATGGGTTTTTATTTTTGGGATCCTCTTTTGTATCTACTTGTAGTCCCATTTGTTTTCCTAATGGGTCGTTTATTATACTTTCCTGAATCCCGTCAAAGTGCTGTTCTGATTCCTTGTAATCTTGATTGTTATTCACTTTTTCACCTCCTACTCCTATGTTGCAACGGATATGGGGAGAAAATGTATACATGATTTATGTAATTTTATGAAAATAACTAATTTAGCTAGTAATTTATGCTAAAATTAATAGGATACATTAATTGGAAATGAAATTTAAATATAAGTATGGATAAAATGAGTCACTGTCGGCTTGTTATTTTCTTATGCTAGATAATCAGTTGGAAATCAATCGTATAAACTATATTGATATTGCTCCTCTTTTTAGGAGATCTTACAAACTACATATTCAATTGAACCTGTGCAAAAGTCATCAAATAGGGGGAAGCATTATGATTGAATTACAATACTTTACTCGATCTGATTTTAACCAACTTATACATTGGGTTAATTCGCCAGATCTATTACTGCAATGGGCTGGATCTAGCTTTACATGGCCATTGGATATCAATCAGTTAGAAAAATATATAAAAGATGCAAATGCTAAAAACACAAAAAGTTTGGTGTATAAAGTCGTGCTTAAAGAGACAGGCGATGCTATCGGCCATATTTCAATGACTGGAATTGATTTAAAAAATTGTTCCGCAAGAATAGGTAGAGTTTTAATCGGTGATAAAAATATTAGAGGAAACGGAATCGGTCAATTAATGATGAAAGAAATATTAGAAATTGCTTTTGCAGAGCTTGGTTTACATAGGGTTAGTCTAGGTGTATTTGAGTTTAATAGATCTGCTATTTCTTGCTATGAAAAGGTAGGCTTCAAAAAAGAAGGGGTTCTAAGAGATTACTTGAAGGTTGATGATGATGAATATTGGGACTTAAGGGAAATGAGCATATTGGAACGGGAATGGTTAGATACGTTCCGTTTGAATTAGTGAGTTTGTTAAGTGTAGTATCATTCCCATTTTAATTAAAACACAAGGAATGACAGGATTCCAAAAATATGCGATACTTACCTAGGTAAGTAATTATGTATTGGGGGTTTCAATTTGTCTGATCAGGATTTCTTTCATTTATTAAATCAGAAGGTTCGTTTCATTAACAAGCAGTTGAATGATTGTCTAAGTCAGTATGGACTATATAAATCACAATGGTCTGTACTTTTTTTATTGAATAAAGAAGGTGCCATGACTCAAACCGAGATCACCCACTATTTTCATGTAGAAGCACCAACGGTTACACGGACATTGAAAAGAATGGAAGCAAACAACTGGGTTAAGCGAGTCCAAGGAAACGATAAGCGTGAACGGCTCATCGATTTAACAGAAATGGCAAAGCAAAGATATGGAGAGATAGAAAAAGCAATTTCTGAGCAAGAACGAAAAATGGTCGCTAACCTATCCAATACAGAAAAACAAAAGCTTTATAATCTATTACAGAAGTTAGGGTGAGAGGAGAGCAATAACATCATGAATAAACAACGGCGTCCGATTTGGACAAAAAGTTTTATAAACATTTCATTAACCAACTTTATCGTTTTTGTTGCGTTTTATACATTATTAACGACTTTACCTATTTATGTGATCCAGGAACTAGATGGAACCGAGGCCCAAGCTGGCTTAGTAGTCACAAGCATGTTAATTGCTGCAATCATAATCCGTCCATTTTCCGGTAGTATATTAGATAAATTAGGGAAAGGAAAAGGACTGATATGGTCAGTTGCTGCATTTACCGTGACCATGTTGCTATATATGGGAGTAGATAGTTTTATAACCTTAATGATTACAAGATTTATTCATGGTTTATCATTTGGAGTGTTAACAACCGCAACGAGTGCAATTGCAGCTGATGTTGTTCCAGAGGAGAGAAGGGGGGAGGGGTTAGGGTACTTCGCTATGTCCATGAATATCGCTATGGTAATTGGCCCATTCCTAGGACTTACGCTTCTACAATTTTTATCATTTCACTTCTTATTTATCATTTTGAGTTTTATTATGATTGTCGGATTTATATGTTCCTTTTTCGTAAACGCTCCAGAGCATGTTCAAAATACACTTAGTAAAGTGAAGCACAAATTATCCATCCATGATTTGGTAGAAGTAAAAGCATTTCCAATTGCAATGATTAGTAGTTTAGTAGGAATAGCTTACGCCAGTATTTTATCTTACATCAGTGTTTATGCTGGGGAGATAGGTCTTTCTCATGTTGCTAGTTATTTCTTTGTGGTATTTGCACTGGTAATGATCCTTTCTCGTCCATCGCTTGGCCAGTTATTCGATCTCAAGGGGCCAAAATACGTGATTATACCTTGCTTAATCATATTTAGTCTCGGTTTATTTGTCCTTAGCAATGCAACTTCTGCTTGGATGTTCCTGCTCGCTGCGGCTATTATTGGGTTAGGTAGTGGTTCTTTATTACCAAGTTTTCAAACAATGTGCATTCAAGCTGCCGAAAGAAATCGAAGCGGACACGCAACAGCAACGTTCTTTATTTTTTGGGATATAGGCATTGCATTTGGAGCATATATTTTGGGGACCATTGTAACGCTATTTAATTTTCAAATATTGTATATGATCTGTGCCGCATTCGTAATTTTAATATTAGGATTATTCATTCTGCATCAAAGACTAACTAGAAAATTGGCTTCGCGGTAATTTAATGGCGCCAGGCACTTGTCAATATTTGACAAGTGCCTGGCACCATTTTTAATAAAAAGATTGCAAACGATTTCAGTTTGTGCTACTATAATTTACGTAAACGTTTACGCTTTCTTTCAAAGGGGCATATGAAATGACTATTACAATTAAAGACGTTGCAAAGAAAGCAAATGTTTCGATTGCAACGGTCTCTCGAATCGTAAATAATAAACCAGGCTATTCCAAGGAAACGGAAAAGAAAGTACTGGAAGTAATAGAAGAATTGGGCTATCATCCGAATGCTATTGCAAGAGGTTTGATAAGTAAGCGTAGTCATACCATCGGTGTTTTAGTACCAAAATTATCGAGTATGCTAATGTCAGAGTTTATTAGTGGAATCGAAAATATTGCACATCAATTCGGTTCAAGTGTAATCATTTGTCATACCGAATCTAATGGGAAGAAGACAATGCAATATTTAGAATTATTAAGGGAAAAACAAATCGATGGAATTATTTTCTCAAGTGAAGTTCTAACAGAAGAATACTATCAATTCATGAAGAAAATGGATGTACCAATTGTATTGCTATCGACTGTCTCTTTCGATTATCCTGTTCCATATGTAAGGGTGGATGACCAACATGCAGCATATACTGCTACGGAATACTTGATCAAAAAAGGACATCGTAACATTGGAATGATTAGTGGTACTAAAGAAGATGTAGTAGCAGGCCAACCAAGAATTGATGGTTTTACACAGGCGATGGATCGAAACAAACTGCCAGTTACAAATAACATCGTTGCTGCTCCGGGGTTTGGATATGAGGATGGGAAAGAGGCTTTTAAACAGCTTATTACACAAAATCCTGACGTCACCGCTGTATTTGCCGCAAGTGATGAACTGGCATTGGGAGTTATATCGACGGCTTATCAAATGGACATTAAAATCCCAGATGATCTATCTGTGATTGGATACGATAATGTTAGTTTAGCCGAAATGAGTATACCTCCTCTAACTTCTGTAGGACAACCACTTAGTACGATGGGGGAGAAAGCAACAGAAATGATTTTTGAAATGATAAATACAAATCAATCTGTTGAAAGTCGGATATTTCCGCATGAAATTGTAGAAAGACAAAGTGTAAAAGAATTGAAAAAAGAGTAAATCTCTTTTTTGAGTTTTACGTAAACGTTTACGTAAAATGGGTATGAATAAGCGTTGATCATTTTATAAATATTACTATTAGAACATCATAATGGAGGAATTATCATGAAATTTTCAAAAGGTTTAGCAGCAATCACATTAGGTACATCATTATTACTTGCTGGCTGTGGTGGTGACGGAGGTGCAGATGGTGAAGTAACGCTAGAGCTGTTCTCCAATAAGTCTGAAAGTGTTGATACGTATAAAGGATTAATAGCAGAATTTGAGGAACAAAATCCTGATATTAACATTAAATTAGAAGCACCACCAGAGGCGGAGACAGTTTTAAAGACACGTTTAACGAAAAATGATTTACCAGATATTATGTCTATTGGTGGAAATGCAACGTATGGTGAATTAGCACGAGAAGGAGTGTTTCATGACTTTTCGGATGATGAAGTATTAACGAATGTTCAATCATCCTATGTGGACATGCTAGGTCAATTGGTTGGACCAGAACATGATGGCGTTTATGGCCTTCCGTATGCAACCAATGCAAATCATGTCATCTATAATAAAGAAAAAGTTGAAGAATTAGGAATTGAAATTCCAACGAATTGGGACGAATTTGTTACAGCGTTAGAAGCTGCTAAAGAAGCTGGGGAAATCCCAATTTACTTCACATTACAAGAAGCGTGGACTGGAATGTCCGTTTGGAATGGTGTAGCAGGAAACTTAGTGGCAGATGACTTTGCAGAAAGAAAAAATAATGGAGAAGCATCATTTGTTGAAGAGTATGACGAAGTAGCAGATAAAATGTTAACGCTACTAGATTATGGCCATAGTGATAATTTTGGTGTAGGTTATGGTGATGGGAATAATGCTTTTGCTACTGGAAACGGTGTTTTCTATATCCAAGGTAACTGGGCAATTCCAGAGATTGTAAAAGCAAATCCCGATATTGAATTAGGCACATTTGCATTACCTTCAAATGATAATGCGGAAGAAAACGATCTCGTTTCAGGAGTAGACGTTGCATTAGCAGTAAGTGACTCAACAGATCACAAAGAAGAAGCGATGAAATTTATTGAATTCATGATTAGTCAAGAGACCGCTCAAACTTATATTGAAGAGCAAAAAGCATTTTCAGGTGTAGAAGGTGTTTTCCAAGAAGACCCGGTATTTGAAGGAATTCGTGTGAACTTTGAAGAAGGTCGATTAACGAGCTTCCCTGACCACTATTACCCAGCAGGAATGGGGACAGAGAACTTAGTTCAAGACTTCCTTATCGAAAAAAATAAAGATGCTGCTTTACAAACATTAGATTCGGAATGGGATAAAGTTCAAAACCGCTAAATTCTTTAGGGGCCTCTATTATAGAAGCCCCTATTTCATTCTAAAGGAGAGATTATCATCATGGTGAAAAAGAAGCATGCTTTTCTACTAATGGTTATTCCTGCTTTTGTTCTATTTTTCACCTTTCATACTTATCCAGCTTTGCAGGGGATATTTTATAGTTTTACCGACTATAAGGGGTATGGAAATTGGGATTTCGTAGGATTTAAAAACTATTTTAATGTCTTTCAAGATGGCCGTGCTTTAAGTGCATATGGCTTTACTTTTCAGTTTGCTATTGTAGCCACGATTCTTGTTAACATTATTAGTGTCTTAATTGCAATTGGACTAAATTCTAACATAAAGTTACGTAAGACACTTCGAGCAACATACTTTTTACCGTATATTTTAAGTGTTCTTATCGTTGGTTATATTTTCAAATTTATGTTTACCCATCTGCTTCCACAAATCGGACAGGCGTTAAATATTGAATTTCTATCAACCAATATTTTGGGAAATCCAGATTTGGCATGGCTAGGTATTGTATTAGTAGCAGTATGGCAATCAGCGGCATTTAATACATTATTATACTTGGCTGGGCTTTCTACGATTGATGATCAAGTGTATGAGGCTGCGAGTATTGATGGAGCAAAGCCGTGGGCAAGATTTTGGAAAATTACCTTCCCGTTAATTGCACCATTCTTTACGATTAATATGGTTGTGGCAATGAAAAACTTCCTAATGGCCTTTGATCAAATCGTCGCATTAACTGGTGGGGGACCAGGTCAAGCTACTGAATCCATCTCTTTACTTATTTACCGTGGCGGATTCCAAGGCGGAGAATTTGCGTATCAATCAGCTAACGCGGTTATTTACTTTATCGTTATTGTTGCAATTTCTATTATCCAACTACGCGTTCTTGAACGAAGAGAGGTGAAATAACTATGATAGGAAATCGAGCGAATTGGAAAGTGACAATTTTATTAATACTTGGAGCACTATTTATTTTACTCCCACTGTATTTAACCATTACAATAGCGTTTAAAACACCGCGGGAAATGACGGGAAATCTACTCGCTCTACCACAATCGTGGTCGATACAGAACTTCCTGGATGCCATTGAAATGACTAATTTCTTCCAAGCATTGGGGAACAGTGCTTTTGTTACGATCTTAACGGTTGCTGTGGTAATTTTAACGCACTCTCTAGTTGCATATGCGATTGCTAGAAATTTGCATAAAAAATTCTACAAATTCCTATATTTTTATTTTATTAGTGCCATGTTTATTCCATTTCCTATCATTATGTTACCACTTGTTAAGCAAACTGCGATGTGGGGAATGGACAACCTTATTGGATTAGTAATTCTAAATGGGGTTATGCAACTAGCGTTTAATGTATTTATTTATGTAGGGTTTGTTAAAACAGTTCCAAAAGAACTGGAGGAAGCAGCTATTATTGATGGTGCTAGTACATGGCAAGTATTTTGGAAAGTTATATTTCCATTAATGAAACCGATGCATGCTACCGTAGCTATTTTAACGGCTTTGGCTGCGTGGAATGACTTTATGCTTCCACTTGTTATTTTAAGTGATTCAAATCAATACACATTGCCACTCGTACAGTATGCGTTCCAAGGACAGTTTAGTACAGACTATAACCTTGCCTTTGCATCTTACTTAATGGCAATGTTACCAATGATTATTGTTTATATCTTTGCACAAAAATGGATTATCGGCGGTGTTATGAGAGGATCGATTAAGTAATATTACCAAAGGAATACGGAGGAGATTAGTTATGACTCATAAAGCATGGTGGAAAGAAAGTGTTGTTTATCAAATTTATCCAAGAAGTTTTAATGACAGTAATGGGGATGGAATTGGTGATATTAAAGGGATTACGGAAAAGTTAGATTATCTTAAAAATCTTGGTATCGAAGTTATTTGGTTATCGCCAGTGTATAAATCCCCAAATGATGATAATGGTTATGATATTGCGGATTATAAAGCAATCATGGATGAATTTGGAACGATGGAAGATTGGGAAGAACTTTTAGAAGAAATGCATAATCGTGATTTGAAGCTAATTATGGATTTAGTTGTGAACCATTCGTCTGATGAACACGAGTGGTTCCAAGAGTCGAGAAAGTCAAAGGATAATCCATTTCGAGATTATTACATTTGGCGTACTAGTAAGGATGGAAAAGAACCAAATAATTGGGAGTCGGCTTTTAGTGGTCCAGCTTGGGATTATGATGAGCAAACAGACGAATATTATTTACATTTATTTAGTAAAAAGCAACCGGATTTAAATTGGGAAAATCCTAAACTTCGTCAAGAGATATATGACATGATGAAATGGTGGTTGAATAAAGGTGTAGATGGTTTCCGTATGGACGTTATTAACTTTATATCCAAGGTACCTGGGTTACCTGATGCACCAAATCCAGAAGGGAAGAAATATGTTGGTGGCGGACAGTACTTTATGAACGGACCACGCATCCATGATTATTTAAAGGAAATGAATGATGAAGTACTATCGAAATACGACATCATGACGGTTGGTGAAATGCCAGGAGTCGATGTGGAAGAGGCGAAGAAATATACAGATCCAGATCGTAAGGAGCTGCAAATGGTATTCCAGTTCGAACATATGGATCTAGATTCTGGTCCGAATGGAAAATGGGATTTAAAGCCGCTAGATCTTAAGGATCTCAAACAAAGCATTACAAGATGGCAAAAGGGTCTGCAAGGAATTGGTTGGAACAGCTTGTATTTGAATAATCATGATCAACCAAGAATTGTATCTCGTTTCGGCAATGACAAAGAATATCGACTTGAATCAGCAAAAATGTTAGGAACCTTTTTACACATGCTACAAGGAACACCGTTTATTTATCAAGGAGAAGAAATAGGGATGACGAATATCCATTTTGATTCTATTGATGATTATAAGGATATTGAGATCTTGAACATGTACCAGGAAAAAGTAGTGGAAGGAAACGAGGATCCAGATAAGGTGATGGAGTCTATTTATGTCAAAGGTCGTGACAATGCCCGTACACCGATTCAGTGGGATACATCAGAAAATGCCGGGTTTACGACTGGTGAGCCTTGGATAAAGGTCAATCCAAATTATAAAGAAATCAATGCTGAACAAGCTATAAACGATGAAAATTCCGTGTATCATTATTACCGCCAACTAATTCAATTACGTAAAAAACATGAGATTATTGTTTACGGTGAATACGATCTAATTTTAGAAAGTCATGATCAGATATACGCATACACACGTACGTTTGAAGGGGAAAAAGTACTAGTAGTTACGAACTTTAGTGAACAAGAAGTTCCATTTGAACTTCCTACTGGTGTTTCTTTTGAAGCAAAGGAACTACTCATCAGCAACTATCCAAACGAAGGAATACAAGATTACCATTCCTTCACCCTAAAACCATACGAAGCAAGAGTCTACAAAGGCGTTTAATATTAGGTGCCAGGCACCTGTCGACTAGTCGACAAGTGCCTGGCACCTAATTCTTATTTACAAATAATTCATTCCATGATAAGATAGGAAAAATTTATCTTACATGCGATGAAGAGAAGAGTAGGTAGGGCTAATCATTATAGAGAACTCCGGTTGCTGGAAAGGGGTATGAAAGGTCTTATTGAAGCAAGTCTCAGAGTATTACATTGGAACCAATAAATGGGGATGGTGTAACGGGAGCTCCCGTTATTGAGCTAGAGTATAGAACGATTGTACTTGAAGAGGTTAATATGGTGACATATTAATGAACTGGGGTGGCACCGCGGATAGCCGGATCTCGTCCCCAAGACCGAAATGGCTTGGGAGGCGGGATTTTTTGATTAAGCATACAGTTAATTGGAAGTATCCGACTATTTTATTGGTAGGTATTGGTGTTTCGCATATTGGAGAATGGGTTTATTTTATTGCGTTAAATTTAATTGTTTTAGACAGTACTGGATCACCATTGGCTGTTAGCCTTTTATATCTCATGCGGCCGATTGCAACCTTACTAACAAATGCATGGGCAGGTGGGGTTATTGACCGGTTAAATAATCGAAATGTCATGA
This sequence comes from Oceanobacillus limi, assembly GCF_900111445.1. GTDB lineage: Bacteria > Bacillota > Bacilli > Bacillales > Amphibacillaceae > Ornithinibacillus > Ornithinibacillus limi. The sequence goes on from NZ_FOHE01000006.1 coordinate 164,284, forward strand.
TATTCCTTGATCTGTTTCGATCCTTTTTTATATTTTTACTTCCTTTTATATCATCTATGGTATTCATTTACCTCATTGTCCTTATCATCAATATGGCAAGTGCTATGTTTGGTCCTACATCTATGACGTATATTACCAAACTGATTCCCCGTCAGCTAAGACCGAGATTTAATTCGTTGTATAGTTTAATTACTTCTGGAGCATTTTTAGTGGGGCCTGCCATTGCGGGGATTCTATTTATGTTTGGCACACCTGAGATTGCTATCGTTACGAATGGAGTAGCGTTACTTCTGTCTGGCATGATAACTTGTTTGATGCCAAAATTAGACGAGGAAAAGAAGAGATTACCTACAAACAGTTCTATAACATTTGTTGGTTTACAAAAGGATTGGTCCATCGTTCTTCAGTTTAGTGTTCATTCCCGTTATATCTTGATTATATATTTTTTATTCAATTGTATTATGGCAGTGTTGGCTAGTGCGGTAGATTCCTTAGAAGCTGCTTTTGCAAAAGGGGCACTGGAATTATCGAATATGGAATATGGCTTTTTAGTTTCCATTGCTGGAGCAGGAATTGGAATAGGAGCTTTATGCATCAATGCTTTCATTCATAAAATATCGGTAACAACGTTGATAGGTTTTGGAACGGTATTTGTATCGCTAGGTTATGTTTTATATGCATCTTCTCATTCATTTCTTGTAGCAAGTATTGGATTTTTTGTCCTTGCGTATTTTACAGCTTTTGCAAACACAGGCTTTTTAACATTTTTTCAAAATAATATTCCTGTGGAAAAAATGGGGAGGATTAGCAGTGTTTATCAATTTGTAGATGCTGTGCTCATCATTCTAACGACAGTAGGAATTGGTATGTATGCTCACTTCAGTTCGGTGAAAGTAGCAGTTTTTTCTGGTACGTCTATCATGCTCTTTCTAGCTCTGTTGTTATGTGTGTATTGTTTACAGTCTCATGAAAAGAAATATTCCTCTGATTAAAATTTTGAATAATATAATATTGATACGTGATGTATGTTATTCTTGAAATAGTATATATGTAATAGAGTTTTATTGTAGAAGGATAGGTGGGGCGACCGACTAAATATGGTGATTTAACGTATTTTGGGCTAAGCCATACGATAGGTGCAGTACCGTGCAAAAAATGTTGAATTATTTCCTAGGAAATTCATCTACTTGAAGGAGGAAGGATAATGGCTGCAATTGTAACATTAATTGGTGATATGTTTTCTGCAATAGCGACTGTATTTTTGAAGAAGGATCAAAAGAAGAAAAACTAGATTGGAGTAAAAAGGGGAATTAGGTTGAGACTAATCATTGGAATAATAAGCTGTTTCGTTTTATTCATAATAGGTAGCTACAATATACTTACAAATGACGTGCGATTCTTTTTTGTCCTCATTGCAATAAGTGGTTTTATCGGATTATTGGGTGGGATATTTGAGTTAACAAAAAAGCAAAAAAACAAAGGATAATCCTCGCTTAAAGGGTTATCCTTTGTTTTTGATTACGAGTATAATAGTTAATCTAATTTTAACTTAGCCATATATGACATTGCTTGTCCCAACGGCACCTTTGTTTGGTATTTCCATTTTTCGTAGTCCATTGCTCCACTCGGTTCACAATGCTGCAGTTGTAAGGGGAGTTCGTTAATCAGTAAATTTAAATCGGCTGGGGAATAACACCGTAATGATTGTGATACTTTCGTTGTTGGTTCGTCCGTTTTCCACCATGTATCTAGCATCCTGCATTCGATAGCATCAAAGTCATACTTTCTGCTGATGCCTTCAATCGTCATTTCTTCTCCAGCTGTCTTTGCCCAATACCATGGGGTATATATATCAATAAGTGTTGTTCCATTTGGCTTTAACCACTCCTCCGAAATACGCTGCAATAGTACCTTTTGATCACCATCTGTTCCAACTCCAAATCCATCCCAATAGCAAATGACATCGAACTTTTCCTTTAGTTCTACCTCAAAAAAATCTCCTTGAATGGCACGGAGGTTCGATTCAACATGATGCTTCTTTGCTAGCTTCGTCGTATGCTCTACACATTCCGAAATTAGTTCAATTACAGTAACATCATAACCGTGTTTAGCTGCTGTAACGGCGAATTGACCATTTCCTCCACCGAGTTCAAGAATTTTTTTACTAGGTTGATCCATAAATTGTTCCATTTTCTCTACTAACTCATCTTGTAGCTCTTCTGTATTTTTACTAGTTAAAGTATTCCACCATTCATATTGTTTTTGATAGAAGTTACTGATCCATTTCATTTGATAGCCTCCTAGGTTCTTTATTTAAGTACAACAAGGGTCAGCTATGTATTATAAGTTACGTATCCCCATTTTTAAATCTTACTATAGGTGCCTGGCACCTGTCGAACATGCATTAAGTGACAGGCGCCTCATTCCACATTATAATAGTTAGATAAGAGGTTAGGAGGGATGATGATGGCCGATACGCATACGTTCTCTAAGGGGGAGGAAATTGCAAACGCAATAACACATGGTATTGGCGCTGTTTTAAGTCTTGCTGGATTAGTTATATTAATCGTTTTTTCTTCCATACATGGATCCCCTTGGCATATCATAAGTTTTACGATATTTGGTGCAACGATGTTCATTCTATATATGTCTTCAACACTGGTACACGCACTGCCACCTGGCAAAGTAAAGGATTTATTTGAGATATTTGATCATTCTTCCATCTATTTTTTTATTGCTGGTACATATACACCATTTACCTTTATCGTCATTCAGGGGGCACTTGGATGGACTATGTTTGGAATTGTTTGGGGCCTAGCAATAGCTGGAACAGTGTTTAAATCATTTTTTGTAAAAAAATATTTATTTACCTCAACTATTTTATATGTCGTTATGGGCTGGATGATTGTGATCGGATGGTATCGAATTATTGATAATCTAAGCTTCAATGGGGTGGTTTTACTCGTAGTTGGTGGTTTATGTTATACGATTGGCGCTGTTTTCTATGTTTGGAGAGGATTTAAATATCATCACATGGTGTGGCATCTTTTTGTCATTGCAGGGTCAACGGCACATTTTTTCTGTGTGCTATTTTATTTGTTACCATAATAAGGAAGGGTTACAATAGGGATATAATAGATGAATGAAGGAGTTGTACAGGTTGTATCGAACAAAAGAGGATTTCTTAAACGATTGGACAAATGCTTCTCGTGGTACGCTTCAAGTACTTGAGGTACTCACAGATGATACCTTAAATCAAGCTATCGTGGAAGATCATAGTACATTAGGTTGGCTAGGATGGCATTTAGCTACAAGTCCAGTATTTTTTGCGGGACAAGTTGGGCTTTCTGTAACACCAGCAAAAGGTGAAAGTGTACCAACAAAAGCAACAGAAATTGTGGAAGCTTATCAAAAAATTTCAGATGAGTTAAAACGAGAAGTAGAAAAAACGCTAACAGATGAGAAAATGATTGAGACTGTAGAGAGTTTCGGTAAGCAAACACCAAGGGGAGCGTTATTAAGAGTATTAATTGACCATCAAACACACCATCGTGGTCAGATGACCGTTCTACTTCGACAAGCAGGTCTACCTGTCCCAGGGGTTATGGGACCAACGAAAGAGGATCAAAAATAAATATCGATTTCAAAAGCACATGTTTTTTTATCAAATGACAAGAATCATGTGCTTTTTATATTATCCAAAAATAACTAAATGAAGTCCGAGGGGAGTGTAGAGGCTTTCGTTTCAGCTTTCAGCTGTCGCAAATGAAATCTATCAAAAGATATTTTTAAACGAAAGGAGGATCAGAATGCCGTTAGAGCAAGGAGTAATCGAATTAATAATTGTTGGAGTTTCTATTTTTATAGGTATTTCAGTAGTATTCACCCTCTATCTATGGATAAAGAACCGAAATCTTAGGACTGGATATTTGTTTGTATTACTCCATTTTGTTATTTTCTCTTTTTCGATATATTTTCTCATAAAAGCAATTTCGTTTGATTACATGCATCCGATGGCTTCAGAGGAGATTTCATTGGAAATAGGGATCTCTGGAGTGCTTTGGGCAGGCAGTATTGTTTGTTTAATTTATGGGATAATGCAGCTGTCGAAAAGGTAGATCCATAAGGGACAATCACTTTGTATGTTATTGCTATTTTTCTATTGATCAATTGACATGGTTATGGGTTCCTTTGGGCTAAAAGTAAATTGAAGAACTTTTAATTTTTCAAGCAACATTTCCTGCGAAGTTCTTAGATCCGTTTCCATTTAATACGTTCGTAGTAGGGGGCAATTGTGTATTCAACGCAAATCACCCGAATATATACGTGGAGAGGGAGTGGATTTGTACGTGCTACAAGATGCTTTTCTTTTTGTAACTTTCATTGTCATCGGTGCCATTGTGCTTGTGGTGGGACTTATTACCCTAATTATTTTCAGGTTCCGATACAAAACTGCTAGTTCGAATGAAGCGCTTATTGTTACAGGACCGAATTTAGGTGATCCAGAGAAAGAGAAAAATGTTTTCCAAGATGACAATGGCCGATAAGTTAAGATTATTCGTGGTGGTGGCTATCGCTTACGAATGTTTCAAACATCAACCCCAATCGATTTAACATCTTTCCAGTTACAAGTTGACTCGGATAAAGCATATATGAAGGAAGGGATTCATTTCCTTTTGTATGCTGTAAAGTAGTAATTCAATTCCATACTAGTACTTTGCAACAAAATGTTATAGTAGAGGAAAGCGATTTAGGGAGGAAATTGAAATGATAAAAGTTGGCATTATTGGTGGAGGATTTGGATTGAAAGTCCAAGCACCTATTATTGATTCACACCCAGATATGACTGTTACTGCGGTTAGTACAGTAAATCGTCATCAACTACCTGAAGAAATGGATTGTTTAAAGCATACACCTATTCATTATAAAAATTGGCAGGAAATGGTTACCCGTGAAAAAGTTGAATTACTGTTTGTTAGTTCCATGCCAATTCACCATTTTAAGATGGTAAAATACGCCATTGAAAATGGAGTGAAACATATTGTCTGTGAAAAGCCTTTTACAACAACTAGTGATGAATCGAGAGAATTACTTCATTTAGCTGAAACGTATGATGCAAAGGTATTTTTAGATTTTGAATGGCGTTATGTACCTGGACGACAAAAGATGAAAAAATTGCTTTTGGACCAATACGTTGGGGATATATTACATATGGAGTACCATGTATCAAATGCCCAGTACCAAAAAATGCTATCTAATCAGAGAGGTTGGTTAGGGGAGAAAGAAAAATTTGGTGGCATGCTAGGTGCTTTAGGATCTCATATGATTGACTGCTTACGATGGTTGTCAGGTGAGGTTAAAGTGGTAAATGGAATGGTCCATACGCATGTTCCAGAAGGTGCAGGAGAAGTAAGAGATGCTGATGATTCGTTTTTTATACACGGAGTAACAATAGACAATGCTACCTTTTCGCTACAGCTTGTTACAGGGGTTAATCATGGTTTTGGATCAAGCTTAAAAGTATTCGGCACACAAGGTACGGTAGCCTTAATCAATGATAAACAGCTGGCAGCAGGAAAAGCGAATGAGAAAATGATGGAAAGCATTGAAGAATATGAAAAGGAAATCCCTAGTCATTTATCGGAACGAACAAAATCCTATTTTCCAGCATTTTATACATATGTAACAAGGCTATATGATTATCTAGTAAATGGAAATGAAGACCCTGATCTAGCTACAATCGAAGATGGACACAGAAGTCAAGAAATTATTGATACGATACTAGAATCATAGAATATTTCTCTGTAAAGGGGGAGGGCAATGGAGAATTGGCTTACTGATATTATGAATGAATTTGGGTACATCGGAATTACGGCTCTCATTGCGTTTGAAAATATATTCCCTCCCATTCCTTCTGAAGTTATATTGACATTCGGTGGGTTTTTAACCACTAGTACGAGCTTAAGTATTTTTGGAGTGATTGCAGCGTCTACTGCTGGTTCTGTTGTTGGTGCGATCGTTTTATATATAATTGGCCTGCAATTGGATGTAAGCCGGTTAGAAAAAGTTATTGATCGATGGGGACGTTACTTACGAATTACGAAAGATGATCTTTACCGTGCAGATGCATGGTTTGATAAATATGGGGTCTGGACCGTTTTCTTTTGCCGATTTGTTCCATTGATTCGTAGCCTGATTTCGGTACCAGCTGGAATGTCTAATATGAATGTTGGTTTATTTCTTCTCTTTACTTCATTGGGGACAATTATTTGGAATAGTGTTCTGGTTATATTGGGTGCTTCTGTAGGGGAATCTTGGGAAGTTATTATAGAATACATGGAAGTTTATTCCAAAGTGATTTACGTGGGATTGATCGTTCTAACAGTTTTCTTACTTTATATCTTGTTGAAACGCAAGTGAAGGGAAGGAATCATCTCATTGATTGAAAATTAATTTAATCCAATTTTGCTGTAAGGGGCGATTGGTTAAATTTAGATATAAAAAAGAAAGGTATTGATTATTAGATTCAAATAAAGCAATGAAGAAATGAGGGGTTACATTGAAGCGGAGTTTCTTAGATCAATTTTACACCGTGGATCCAGTTTCTGGTGACTATATCATTGAAATTGCCTTGAAGGAGTACGATGATATTTTTAACACTTGGGATTCCTCTATCTATAATATTCGAGATTTAGATGGGAGTCTTAAGTCATTTTTGGAGGATTGTTCATACGATATTGCACCTAGAAAAAATATTGTTTTACGATTCAATATGCAGAATCAAACCAGAAATCCATTGATGGAAAAAAAGATTGAGACAGGAATTCGCAATTATTTTAATTATTGCCTACATTTGACGAGGAACAAGTTTTCAATCAAGCGAAAGAAAACGGCGCTTTATATACTGGTTTCCTTCTTATTCACAGTACCTTCCGTTTATTTTCAAGCAATAAATGATCACGACGTCGTATCTGAACTAGTATTACTAAGCTTAACTGTTGGTGGATGGGTATTTCTTTGGGAAGCATTTTATCAACTGTTCATTCAAAGTAGTGATTTGTCTAAGAAAAAGAAGCAATATAGACGGATAGTAAATTCACCAATTCTATTTCATTATTAATTAAAGGCTTCCAGCACTTTGTTGGAAGCCTTAGTCATTGTATTCAAATTCTGTAACTTGATCTTCTTCTCCGGTACTATAGCTTAGGTAATTATAATTAGAGGTCGGAACTCGTTTCACAACTATTCCATTTTCATCTTCGTAAATCTCATATTCTCGATAAGTTTCTATAATTTCCCTATTTTTTTCAATCGTTTCTTCTAAGACATATTGTGTAGAAGAGGGGAGTGTTGGTTCTTCCATCGTAACACTAACACTTTCTGTTTCATCATTTAGTATATAATGATTGGATTTACGGTCATCCATAACCGTTTGCGCTTCTAAGAAACCAACTAGAACAAATACCCCCAGTAATCCGAGGATTGAAAAAATTACCCGCATGTAAATAACCCCTTTCTCATACTCGCATAGTAATATATATGCATGTACACCTAAAAAAAGAAGGTGCCAGGCACTTGTCGAGTTTCGACAAGTGCCTGGCACCGGTTTTAAAATGCTTTGGTAGTCCAGTTTTCGCAGTTCCATTTGTTTGTAATAATTTCTTCGTAAAATTCCGGTTCGTGAGAGATGAGGAGTAAGCTTCCTTTGTATTCCTTAAGAGCTTGTTTCAGTTCGTCTTTTGCGTCTTGGTCCAAATGATTTGTTGGTTCATCGAGTACCAGTAAATTTGTCTCTTTATTTATAAGCTTGCATAAGCGAACCTTTGCCTTTTCCCCACCGCTTAGCACCTGTACTTTACTTTCAATGTGTTTGGTGGTTAGTCCACATTTTGCCAAAGAAGCTCGAACCTCATATTGTGTGATATGCGGGAATTCGTCCCAAACTTCTTCTATACAGGTGTTTTGGTTATCAACCTTAATCTCTTGTTCAAAATAACCGATATGCAAATGTTCACCACGTTCAACTTGGCCAGAAATAGCAGGAATTTCTCCTAGAATACTCCGAAGTAATGTTGTCTTACCAATTCCATTAGCACCATAAAGAGCTATTTTTTGCCCGCGTTCCATTGTTAGATTTAATGGCTTTGAAAGAGGTTCATCATATCCGATAACAAGGTCCCTTGTTTCGAATAAATATTTACTAGGAGTTCGGGCAGGTTGGAAACGAAATTCCGGCTTTGGTTTTTCAGCATCGAGCTCAATGATGTCCATTTTATCCAGCTTTTTTTGGCGAGACATGGCCATTTTGCTAGTTGCAGCATTCGCTTTATTTCGTGCAACAAAGTCCTTTAAGTTGGCAATTTCTTTTTGTTGTTTCTTATAGGCTGCCTCTAATTGTTGTTTTTTCATCTCATATACCCTTACAAACTCATCATAATCACCTGGATAGCGTGTTAGTTCTTGATTTTCCATATGATAAATTAAATTTACAACACTGTTTAAAAATGGAATATCATGTGAAATTAAAATAAAGGCATGCTCGTATTCCAGTAAATAATTTCGTAACCATTCAATATGCTCGACATCTAGATAATTCGTTGGCTCATCCAATAGCAATATATCCGGCTTTTCTAACAATAGTTTTGCGAGTAATACTTTCGTCCGCTGACCACCACTTAAATCATTGACATCTTTTTCCAAACCAAAGTCATCTAACCCAAGTCCGTTGGCGATCTCTTCCACTTTAGCATCGATTGTGTAAAAATCGTTGTTTGTTAGGGAATCTTGCATCCGCCCAGTTTCTTCAAGCAACTGTTCAAGTTCTTCTGGTTCCACTTCTCCCATTTTAGCAAAGAGTTGATTCATTTCTTCTTCCATATCATATAAATATTGAAATGCTGTTCGTAATACATCTCGGATCGTCATTCCTTGTTTCAACACGGCATGCTGATCCAAATAACCAACACGTGTATGTTTTGACCAAGTTATATTTCCTGCGTCAGGCTCTAACTTTCCAGTAATTATATTCATGAATGTAGACTTACCTTCACCATTGGCACCAATAAGCCCAATATGTTCTCCTTGTAGTAATCGAAAAGACACGCTTTCGAAAATCGCACGATCTCCAAAACCGTGGCTAAGATTTTTTACCGTTAGTAAACTCATATTAATACACCTATTCCTTCCAAATTACGCTTCTGTACATTATATATGTCATTTATAAAAAACGATAGGGGAATCCTTTAAAATTAAAAAGGGAAGCCAAATTATCAGGCTTCCCTTTTGTATATAATGAAGTGGAAATAAGGGCGTAATTATCCGCGTCTGCCGCCTCTACCGCCTCTTTTTCCTTCTGTATTACGTTTAAGTGTAGATAAATTTTCTTCACTATTCTTTAAAAACTTCGCCATTTTATCTTCAAAACTTTCCTTCGGTTGGAATTTTCCTTTCGAACGAAAGTCGTTAGAGCGTTTTCCACCTTTATACGATGACGATGGACGTTTATCATATGAATTTGTTTCTTTTGGCTTATCGATTGCTTTTTTAATAGAGAGCGCAATTTTACCGTCTTTTTCACTAATAATCTTTACTTCCGTTTGATCTCCTACTGTAAGATGATCATTTACGTCTTTAACATAGCTGTCGGCAACTTCACTAATGTGAACAAGACCTGTTTCTCCGCTAGGAAGCTCTACGAATGCTCCAAAATTAGTAATACCTGTTACTTTACCTTTTACTTTACTGCCTATTTCGATTGACAAAAAAGTTCCCCCTCAATAATTTTAAGAACAACTTATTATAACAAATTCACACAAAATTTCAATCAGTGATTATTTCCTTTTCTTTTTTCTTACTTTCGATTGCCATAAAAAGGGCTTATCGTTTCTTATTTCTCTAAGCTATGAAGCTCAATTACTGTTACAAATTCTGCAATTTGTGATACTAATTTCATGACTTGCTTACATATTCTAAAGCACAAGTTAAAAATAGCACCTAGTATTAATACTTGGTATTACAAATAAATAATGATATTATCATAAATAATAAGAAGGCTGGAGAGGAGTGTTGGTGTATTGAAAAAAAAGAAAATTGCATTCGTAACGGATAGTACGGCTTATTTATCGAACCGGTTGCGTAATCATCCCGATGTATATGTGGTCCCAATAGTGGTTATATCAGAAGGGAATGAATATGAGGATGGGGTGGATCTAACGTCAGATCAGTTATATGAAATGATTCGAAGTAATAGGGAGGTACCCAAGACATCTCAACCAAATGTAAACCAATTTACAGCCTTGTATAAACAGCTGAGCGAAGAGTATGAGTCGGCAATAGCTATTCACGTCTCTAGTCAATTAAGTGGAACGATTCGAAGCTCGGAGGCTGGGAAACAGGAAGCGAAATTTGAGGTGGAAGTAATTGATTCCAACTCGTTATCCTTCGCCATTACAACGCTCATGGAAAAAGGACTAGAATTGGCTGAACAAGGTATGGAAGTACAGCAAATCCGTGTTGAACTACAGAGGGATGTTCCTAAATCTAGAAATTTAGTTTTATTAGGGAGTTTAGAACAGTTGTATAAAGGTGGAAGAATGTCTGGAGCTCAATTTCTATTGGGAAACTTACTACAAATCAAGCCGATATTATCCATCAATTCAGATGGAGAACTAGGATTACTTGAACGGGTTCGCTCAGAGAAAAAAGCTTTAAGTAAAGTCATTAATCTATTTAGACAATCCTACGATCAATCTAAGATTGAAAAGGTAGGAATTATGCATGGAAATGAACCTACCAAGGCAATGAAAGTAAAGGACTTAATTGAAAATGAAATCCCTGGACTTAATATAGTAATTGGTGAAATTAGCTCATCATTAGCTGTCCATGCCGGAGAAGGAACATTGGGAATCTTTTGGACTGAAGAATCAGAATAGGTGCCAGGCACTTGTCGTTATCCGACAAGTGCCTGGCACCTATATTTTCTTTCAATTCCAAATTTTACAGCGATAAATTGGGGTTTTATGTTATTCTGTAAAGGAATAGTTTTTTTATGGGGGGTAAGCGATGAAATTACCATTAGAATATGTTAACCGGACAAGCTCATGGATGAAACGAAATGCAAGACCATTGGAAGCTGCAAGGTGGGAGTTTTATTCGAACAAGAGTCCTCTGATAAAGTACGCACCTATTTAGCGACGTTTCAAAATAAAGATGGTGGATTTGGTCACGGTATTGAGCCAGATTTTTGGCTGCCTAACTCCTCCCCAATGTCTACATGGACTGCAGGACAGATTTTACTAGAGATAGATGCTGATCCGAATGATGAAATTGTATCCTCAATGGTTTCCTATTTAACTAATACAGCTCAAGCGGAAACAGGAATGTGGAGCTCGGTATTGCCAGAAAACAATAATTACCCACATGCACCTTGGTGGCATTGGGAGGATGGGGTGCAACGTAATTGGATGTTTAATCCAGGTGTAGAATTAGCTGCTTTTCTTGTTCATTGGTCGGAAGAAGGAAGTGAGCCTGCTGCAACCGGTTGGCATTCTATTGAACAAGCAGTCCAACATGTAATGAATACGGAACAGATGGATGCTCATGAAGTTAATAATTTCCAGCAGTTCTTAAAGATTATTTCCTCTTATGCAACCACTTTCCATACTAAGATTCGTTATTCGTTTGAAGATGTGACGATGAAAGTTTTAGAACTTGTTGAGCAATGTATGGAAATTAATGTATCCGCTTGGGGTACAGGATATAAAGCACTACCACTTGATTTAATCGATAGTCCAAACCATCCACTGTATGAAAAGTATTCAGAAGTTATTGAAGAAAATATAAACTTCTATTGGAATCAGTTATCCGAGGAGGGAATATGGGATATTTCCTGGAGTTGGGGAAATTATCCAGAGGATTTTCCTGTTGCTAGACGGTATTGGCAAGGAGTGTTAGCAGTTAATCGTTATAAGATTTTGAAAAACTTTGATTGTGTGTAACGAAAAAAATTTCTCGGAAAATTGAAACGTTTGTATTTATGATTCCGTAGTATAAGTAAAAGGAACTACACGAGGTGATCTAATGGGATATTTAATTAGTGGAGGTACGATAATCGTCGGAGGTGGACTACTTTTCTTGTTATTTAATTGGTTAATGGGATATAAGAAAGGGAATATTGTTCTTGATTTGGAGGATCGTTTCTTTGATCAAAAAGAATATATTTCTGCAATAAAAACAGAGTTAGAGAGCCAAGGTAGAGAAGTTTATTATAAAGGAAATGGAAGATTTGATATTGACGGCAAAGAATACTTGTTTATTGAAAGAAACGTGAGTATGGGAGGAGTTCCTCTGCAAAGAACCATTCTCAAGCTTGAAAAATAAAATAAGTTAGCACATCATTTGGCATCTAGAATAATTGTAGATGAAACTAAAGTACTGTTATTAAAGGAATAGATGGCTGGGGATTGCAAAAAGTGGCTACCGAAAATGGAGCTGCTTTTTTAGACACGGAAAAGCGGGATGTGTATGAGGAAAACGGCTTATCGCATTCAGGTTCAGGTTCAGGGAGCTGCTTTCGTTACAAAATTTACGTCTGAAAAATTTGGTCATTATCTACAGGTCTATTATTTTGGAAGCTCTCTCGAGAGACAGTGAGAGTATTATTCGAGTACAGTTGAACAAGTATAACAAGTATACTAAATGAATGATTTATAGATTTTTTAAATATCGACACTAGGGAAGGAATTGGAGACATGGAAAAAGCAGTTGAGAAGTTATTTACCCAAGAAGTATTAGAGCAATCATTTCATAAATTCTCATTAAACCATGAATATAAAAAAATAGGGGACTTCGAGAATTATGTGTTTGAGGTCCACAGAGATGATAAGCCGTTCATTTTACGAATAACCCATAGTTCTCATCGAAGGGAAGAAGAGCTTCATTCGGAAATAGACTGGATTAATTACTTACATCACGCTGGGGTAAACGTTTGTAATGCAGTGGCATCGATAGAGGGCTTGTTTGTTGAATCAATCCCAGCAAACGATGGGAGTGTATTTTATAGCTGTCTTCTTACGAAAGTGCCAGGAAATCCTGTTCGTGTTGAGAATGATGAATTTGATGATAATCTATTTTTTTCATGGGGAAAAACAATTGGGGAAATGCACCGTGTAACGAAAGATTATCAACCTAGCAGAGGTATAAAAAGAAGGTCTGATTGGTATGAAGATGATTTGTTGTCAATTGAGAATTATGTCCCAAATCAGGAGAAAACAATTATTACCAACACGAAGGCATTAATTAATGAGTTACAAGCATTGCCTAAGAATACTGATAATTATGGTTTGATTCATTCGGATCTCCATTCGAGTAATTTCTTTTATGATGGTGACGCTATTCATGTTTTCGATTTTGATGATTGTTGTTACTTTTGGTATTGCTCTGATATAGCAATACCATTATATTATGCAAATTTATATCGTTATCCACAAGGAAATAAAAACATACGAAATGAATTTTCAAAGAGATTTATAAAAGCTTTCATGAACGGATATGAAACGGAAAATGCAGCTCCACACAAGTGGGAAGAACAAATCCAATTCTTTTTAAGACTCCGAGACGCTACATTATATTCTGTTTTACATAAGAAAGTTCCCCAAGAAAGACGAACAGGGAAGTTAGAGGCGTTGCTAATAGAATTGAGAGAACGATTGGAGAAAAATGAAGCAATTGTTGATATCGATTTCTTCAAATAAAGATAGAGAAACGAGGGAGAAGGGATGTATAAGGCGACGGTTAATCCACCTATAGAAAATCATGAGGTTCCAGATTTAAGAGAGAAGATCGGATGGGGAAGGCGTGATCAAGACTATCCAGCACTGTTCAAACGTTGTAATTTTTGGGCGGGGATTAGAGATGGGGATGGTCAATTAATTGCTTTTGGATATGTTTGCGGTATGGGGTTAGAGCATGGTTATTTAGAAGATGTCATGGTTCATCCCGATTATCAGAGACAGGGACTAGGATTAGAGTTAGTAAAAACGTTATTAGATGAATCGAAGCGATATGGATTAGGAATTATAACCGTTACTTTTGCATCTCATCATCAACATTTTTATCAATTATGTGGTTTTTCTCCTAGTAGTGGAGGTGTATTGCAATTAGATTAGAGTTACGATTTCTAATTAGCAAATAAATAGAAGGAAGGGCATGTCATGAGTGAACGATTAGAATTAGTAAAACCTACAGTTGAATTGAAAAATGAATATCTTTCCTTTTATAAGGAATGGTTAGCGAGTGGTGAGGATATGATCCCTTGGGTTATTGAAAAGGATCCAACTCACTTCGAGGAAATGATTCGGTTTCTATCGGATCATGAAAAGGGAATTAATCTACCTAAAGGATATGTACCCGATTCGACCTTTTGGCTAATAAATGAAAGGGAAAAGTGCTTGGTGTTGTAAATATCCGTCATAGATTAACAGAGTTTTTATTGCAAGCAGGTGGGCATATTGGATATGGAATTCGGCCATCCGAAAGAAGGAAGGGATATGCTACTAGGTTGTTGTCCTTGTCGAGAGAAAAGGCAAAAGAGATCGGGTTAACAAAGTTACTTCTTGTTTGTGATGAGGCGAATGAGGGATCGATTAAGACAATCCAAAACAACGGTGGAGTTGCAGACTCTGATTTTATAAAAGAAGATGGGGCCGTAATCAAGAGGTTTTGGATCGAATGAGGTGATTAATAATGAAATGGAGCCTTTTAAAACGTAGTTATGTATGGATCTATTTTTCTATGTTCTTTCTACTCTGGACAATTAGGGAGTTATGGCTTGTTCATTATTTAAATCTACTTGATCCAAGTGTTTGTGCTGTCGTTGCTACATTGATTAAATTACTAGTTTGGGTTATACCGGTTATTTTATTAATCAAACTTATTGAAAATAAAAATACGATTCGTTATTTACGGTTAGATCAAAATGTACGAAAAGGAATCACTTGGGCATGCTGGGTATCTTTTATTCTTGCGGTTTATTTTATAATCTACTATGTGCTTATCTTAAACAATGGAATTCAGTTAGACTTGGGATTAAATGGCTGGTTGAATACGATCATTCTTGTTGGTTTTATAGAGGAAGTAGTTTTTAGAGGATTTCTATTAAGGAAACTTATGGATCAATTCCGTTTTTGGACAGCAAATAGTATTACTTCTATATTATTTGTTTCTATCCATTTCCCAATTTGGTTCTACAATGGTTTATTTGGTGATATCGCTATAATTGGTACAATATTCAACGTCTTTGTCATTAGTATTATACTCGGTTTGCTTTATCGAAATACGAACTCTTTATGGTCTGTGATTATCATTCATTCCGTATACAACCTTTTTCTCTCTATATTTACATAATGCTTTTGCTATTGTAGGTTAAGGTTCCAGTTTTATTGATGGCGTAGAAGGTGAATGATGCGTCATAACTTTTGCTTTCTCCTAATGGAAATATTGTTAGATAGCCGCTACGACAGAACGCTTCCGGGGCACGTCCTCAGCCAGGGTACTACTTGATTAGATTTCTTGTTCCCTTGCGCCGAGGGATTTGCTTCGAAGAGTAACTAGTAGACGTAGTCGCATCTGTGCGGGATCTTCGGACTCGTGCAGTTCTCGTAGGATTCTACGCATTCTGTTCCCGCTGTTAAAGTGTTTCTTATTTCGCGAGAATATACATCGCTAAAATTATTCGTGAATCCGGCGGTATTATGGACAAGAATGTATCTGTTTGGGAATTTGACTATATAGAGCTTCGATAATAACCACAATAGAATATTATCTTCTAGTATAAATAAAGGCATTAACATGAATAATAATGTTAAAATTTTACATCAAAGGAACTGAGTTATGAGAAATATTGCAGCATTATTTTCATTATTAATGCCAGGCTTTGGCCAGATTTACAATAATCAGTTTGTAAAGGGAATTATTTTCGTCTTTATAGAACATTTTGATAATATTCTTGGCAAAATTAATCAAGCTATACACCTTGATTTTAACGGTGAACACCAAGCTGCGCTAGATATTACGGTGTACGATTTCATGTTGTTTTATCCTGGATTTTATGTATATGCAGTTTGGGATGCGTGGTATTACGCGAAAAAAGGAGCTAATAAAGCTACCACAGCAATTCCATTTATTATTGCTGGATTTTTAGGAGAAATGGGAGCCATTTTTGCACCAAAGCTACCTTTTCCAACATTAACAGTTGGCCTGTTAATGATTATTCCAATGGTTATCGGAATCGTTTTATATAGAAACCAATAATACATATCGTCTAAGTCCCCTTAATCAAGGGGTTTTTTGTTACGATACCTAACAGTCAGGTTGAATTTTTCATGAAATATTTGAATACTTGCAAATTAGACTTGTTTTTATGGTAAATTATAGAGAAAGATTGATGATCTTAAGAAAATGGGAATCTAATTTTTGAAATTTTGGCTACCTGCAATTAAGAAACACCAATGTCTATATCAATAGATGTAAAAGAAGAATCGAATGTGCATAGAGAGTAGGGATGAATTGCGAGTATTCATATTTTCAATAATCGTTTTAACGCTTGTTGTTTTAGCGATCCTATCCGTTTCGAGCAACTATCCATTAACCTTTAGCACCCATAATCCAACTGCAAGAGAAATCATAAAGGAAAATCCAAATGCTGATATTATTAAATTGGATGGCTTGGTCTATAGTAATGTATCCGATCAGGACAGAATTCGTGAACAGAACATTTTAGTAGGAGAAAAGATTGGGGAGGTAAAGAAGAAATCATCAAGCACGTGGTGGTATCAAGATTTCTATGCTACGAAACTTCCAACAGGAACAGAGATCTATACAATAGATGAGGATTCCTACGAGAAAGGAGATGCCCCATTTTATATACTCGTGAAACAAGATGAGAAAATATTCATTTATCAAGCCTTAATTGAAGGTTAATCACATAAGGAGGATAGCCGGAAGTCAGGGAAATGATGAGAATTCGTGTTATTAAACTGAAATACTAGATTCATTTAGGAATAGTTTAAATGGAACTATAAAAATCATTAGAAACGGTGGAGAATGTCATGGGGTATATTGAAGAATTACGAAAAAAAGTTGGGAATCAACCACTTTTATTAGTTGGTGTTGCAGTTGGAGTCATTAATGAAAATAGAGAAATTTTATTGCAAAAGCGACGTGATGGAGTTTGGGGAGTACCAGGAGGATTTGTTGAATTAGAGGAATCGACAGAGGAAGCCGGTAGAAGGGAAGTATTAGAGGAAACGGGACTTGAAGTTGGGAGAATGGATCTGGTACATGTTTTTTCTGGAAAAGAATACTTTGTCAAATTACCAAATGGAGACGAATTTTACCCAGTAACCATTGCATATATAACCAACGAGATTACGGGAGGCGTTCTTAAACCAGATGGTGAAGAGTCTTTAGAGGTTAAGTACTTTGGAATTGAAGAATTGCCTGAAGGACTCAGTCCAATGATAAAAAATTTTATTAAGAAATTTTTAGTGAAATAGTAACGAAAAGGTTGATTTCGGAGTGAAGAGATGAACGCATTATTTCATAAGTAGAATAATAACCTTTATCGCTTTCGTTAAAAGCAATGGAAGTATTTTACCTATTAGTTTCGTGGGGCAAGTAAGGGGGGAGTACTTTTGAAGAAAAAGATACTCATCAGTTTATTAATTAGTGTATGTATTATCGCATGGTTCTGGACGGAAGGATATGGATTGAAGAGTAACAATGTAACCGGAAATTCAATGGAACAAGCGATTTCAGAATATACATCGAAAGTAGGGAATGTAGATAGACAGGCAGAAATTTTGGAAGATGTAAAATTGAATACGGATACTTTTCTAGTATTCACTCAAGATGAAAGCAGGGAATCAGTTTATGCCAGTTTAGTAAGGGAGAAATGGAATGGGAAGTGGATGGTACTAGATATGTCAGGAAATATCCCCTTGGAAAAACATTCTGGTGAAACGAATCCATATTTGTGGGCAACAATTACTTCCGATGACATTTCAGGTTATTGGGGAGTTATTTATGACAAGGATGTAGAAAAGATTGTATTGGAAACTGAATCTGAGGAAGAAGCCAAGATAGCAGAAATATCTAATTTTCCACCGATCTGGTATAAAGTCTATTCCGATTCCTCTTTTCAACTTGAAGGTATAGAAGAACTTAAAGCGATTGATTCACAGGGAAATGAAATTCCGTGGAGCCCTCATGACTAGAATAGTTGTTATTAAAGTTGTCATTAAATTGTCTGTAAGGAGTGAGATTTCGCTTAACAATCCCTTCATACACATAGCCATTGCAAGAGTGCAAATAGGAGTTGATCGTTTATGAACTTACATGTAGATAATCAAGAATTTGATATCGTACAAGCAAAAAAGTCTGATGTACAAGCTGTCTTATACTTGCTTCAACAAGCGGTGATTTGGCTACAAACGAAAGGAACAACGCAGTGGGATTATTACATTACGGATTTGGAAGGGAATTCGGAAGAAGTGATTGAGTCAATTGAAAACGGAAGTACTTATCTTGTATATGATCAAGGGAGTCCAGTGGCCACTATAACACTAGAAGATCGAGCAAGTGAATGGGACACCGAACTTTGGGGGAAACAGGTTGCTGATGTCGGGGTTGTTTACCTCCATCGAATCGTTGTTGATCGCAACTATGAGGGAATGAAAATTGGTGAAAATCTAATCAAATGGGCTATCGGCTTTGTGAAAGATAGAGGGAAAAAGTATATTCGTTTTGATTGTTTAGCTAGTAATCATGGGCTGAACGAGTATTATCAACGTCATTGTAAACAAGTGGGAATTGCAACTATCTATGGGAATCATAGCAAGTATGAAATCCGAGTATAACGTAAGGGATTTGGAATAAGTAAAGAGAGTACGTGATCGTTGTTATGATCTAAAACGGAGACCGATAACATGGTGTTTCACCAGGAGGGAAAATTGGATTTCCTGAAAGTTTTATGGAACTTTTGAAATTAAACGGTTTGGCATGGAGAAAAATAATAATGTGAACGATTTTTCTGGATCCATAGAAAATGAAGTGTGCTGTTGTTTTTTCTCAGAGCTAGTGAAAATGTTGGATGCTTAATTGGAGGGCGAAATATGTTCATTGTCAATGTAGAAGGTGCGATCTATCATAAAGGGAAATGGCTACTGATCAAGCGTAGTGAAAAAGAAGAACACGCAGCGGGAGCACTATCATTAGTTGGTGGTAAAGTTGATCCGAGTGAAGGAACGTCTTCTAATATTTTGGAAAGGACGTTAATACGTGAAATTTTTGAGGAAGTAGGTATAAAGGTGAAAGTTCGCAGCTACGTCAATAGTTCATCGTTTATTTCGGATTCAGGAAAGCATGTTGTAGACATTGTTTTCCTTTGTGACTACGAATCAGGGGATGCTTTTGCTAAAAGTCCGGATGAAGTAGATGAAGTGGTATGGATGACAAGTGAGGAGATTACAAATGATACAATGTTAGCTGGTTATTTACGAGAGAATATGAAGCTTGCAGAAGAAATCGAAAAGGCTACACATGAATAGGGAGGAATAGTTCGATGGAATTTACGGTTAATCTTCCATATTTTAAAAAAGCAATCTCCATCGTTAGTAATATTGTATCTGCAAAGACTACACTTTCATTATTAACTGGAGTAAAATTAGTTGCATCTGCAGATAAACTGACTCTAATCGGAAGTAATGCGGATGTGATTATTCAAAAAGACATTCCAAAGTATATGGATGGAAAACAGGTATTAGAAGTCTATCAACCTGGTAGCATCATTCTTTCAGCAAAATATCTAAGTGACCTTGTAAGTAAATTACCAGGTGAAATACATATTAAAGTAAACGAACATGACAGAGTAACGATACAGTCTGAGGAAGTCATAACCACGTTCAATGGTATGAATCCAGATGATTACCCAACTGTTCCTAGCGTAAAAGAGATAAGTAGGGTTCAATTAGCAAGTAATGAATTGGCAGAGATCATTAAGCAGACTGGGTTTGCTGTTTCTAAAAATGAGTCTCGACCTGTACTTACAGGTGTGCAATTTAGTTTGAAGGACAACGAGCTTATTGCCGTTGCTACAAATTCTCATCGATTAGCTTTGCGGAAACAGAAAGTTCGTACCGGTGATAACTGTACTTGTATTATACCAAGTAACACACTACAGGAATTAACGAAAATAATAGGCACTGGTTCAACACCCATCAATGTTTCTATATCGGAAAAGCATATTGCCTTTGAAGCAGAATTAACTACTTTATATTCGAAATTAATAGAGGGGAATTACCCCGATATATCAACTTTAGTACCAGCCGAATCAAAAACTATCCTAACATTAGATACGAAAAATTTATTAAATGGAATAGATCGTGCGCGTCTTTTTGCTAGTGATAGGAAAAATAATAATATACATATTGAAAGTGAAGATAGTTCAATGATGAAAATCTCTTCCAATTCAACAGAAATAGGTAACATAGAAGAAACACAAGCAATCTATTCGATTGAAGGAGAGAAGCAATTTAAGATTGCCCTTGATGGAAATCTAATAGTCGATGCATTAAAGGTTATCAAGGAGGAGTTGGTAATGATTTCAATAAACGGCTCCATTAGACCTGTGCTAATGCAACCAAAAGGAAATAACAACTATCTCCATTTAATATCACCAGTTCGATCCTATGAAACAGCTAATACATAGGGGAGGATAGTGAGATTAGAAAAAGTATTGTAGCTTAGGTTACTTTATGTAGGAGGGGGAAATGATTATTAATTTGGTACAAAATCTTCATGAGTTTTCTGTGTTACTTTTACTTTTGGGCTCCTTTATTTATTATAGACAACTTAGAAAAGTAAAACGGGAAAGGAAACTTACCTCCTTAGAATCAACCATGTATGTGATTACACAGCTAGCATATATTCTCTGGGCGGGTAGTTATTTGCTCATGATACTAGATAAAAACTAAACAAAGAAACGGTTAGTTAGTGAATGTATTTATTGAATTAATATCTATCCGAGGATAATGAGGTGAAGGATGAAAAATCAAGTAAGAGCAGCGTTTAATCAACTAGCCAATGTGTATGAAAACTCTGTAGACACTACAAGTATGTACAATAGTGAATATGAAAGACCCGCAATGATGGCACATATTCCATCTGATTTGAGTAACAAGAGTGTATTGGATGCAGGATGTGCTGCGGGTTGGTATACAGAACAATTACTCCAAAGAGGAGCAAATGTAGTTGCAACAGATATTAGTCCAAAAATGATTGAATCAACTAGGAGAAGAGTTGGGAGTACAGCTGAATTGATTTGTTTAGATCTAGAAGATAATATACCGTTTGCAGATCGAACATTTGATTTTATAATTAGTTCTTTAACACTCCATTATTTAAAGGAGTGGGATCATACATTTCGTGAGTTTCAACGCATACTTAAACCCGGTGGAATAATACTATTTTCCATTCACCACCCGTTTTCAGATATTGAATTACTGTCAAATGGCAGCTACTTTTCTACTGATTTAATTTTAGACACGTGGAATAAAGAGGGAAAGTCCTATGAAGTTCCTTTCTACCGAAGACCTTTACAGCAAATTCTGAATAAAACCTTGCAGTATTTTTCTATTAGAAAAGTAATTGAACCTCAGCCAACAATCCAGTTTAAAAGGAATTATCCAGACAAATATGAAAAACTACAAAGGAAGCCCCAATTTCTGATGATTAAGGCATCTAGAGACTAGACACGAGTAATAGTAATTTCGATTGGTTTATTCTTGCCTCGAGTCTGTAGTTAACCAAAATTAAAGTTAATGGAGGGCTTTCATGAGAAAATATTTAGGTGTTGTTCTCCTAGTTCTTTTGTTAATTTCCTGTTCCAGCAATACCTATAAAGGGTTGATACTAGTAGAGGCTCAGGAAGTTAACGCAGATGAAACGTACGAGGAGCCTACTTCGATTGCGGAAGCTAAAACATTAGAGGAACTAATAGCGATATTTAAACAAATTAACTGGGAGCCACACATAGACCCGTCCATGGAAAGAAAAGAGGATGTGCTAGTATCTCTTTACTATAAATCAAGTGATAATACTACAAGGAAACGTTACGCATATCGAATTTGGTTTAATAACGGAGGAACTGCAATGATTATTAGTGATCATGAGAAAGAAGGGTATGGCGGATTGAATAAGAGAAGCGCAAAAAAGTTAAAAAAGATACTCCTGAAATAGAGTAGATCGACTTATAAAAAAATCCGTTCAATTGAACGGATTTTTAAATAGCTGTTTTGATGCCAAATCCTACTAGAATTAAAGCTGTCGATTTTTGAAAGACCTTTTGGAATTTCGAGTTAGTCAACCACTTTTTTGCATAATCGATTACATAAGCTAGAAATAAAAACCATAGGACCGCAAGCACGGTAAGAATTAGCGCTAATAGGATCAATTGCTGATTAACGTTTCCGTTTAAATTTATGAATTGTGGCATGATTGTTATATAAACTATTACTGTTTTTGGGTTTAAGATGTTACTAAGCATCGCCTGAAAAAACGAATCTTTATGATGCTGACTCGTGTTTTCAGTAGGGTTATCTTCCTTTGTCTGAAGTTCTTCAAGAGATGAGAATATGCTCTTTGTAAGGAAGCTTTTGATTCCCAAGTAAATTAAGTATGCAGCTCCTAAATATTTTATGATGTTGAAAAGGATTACAGAATTTGCGATGACAACAGATAAACCAAGGATTGCTATTAGCGTCCAAAAAGTAAGTCCTGTAGCCATTCCTAGAACAGTAAAGCGTCCAGCTTTCGTTCCGTAGCTAAGTGTGTTTTTTATGAGTAGCATGGTATCTGCGCCAGGCATGATAACCATCATTGCTGCAATCGATATGTATGTTAACAAGCTATCCATAAGTATTTCTCCTTTTTATAAATAGTGACTACTAAGGTAACTACTTAAGTTAGTTTACCATGTTTTATTGAAAAATCAATACTATTTGTTAAAATAGTAACTACTAAGGTTACAACTATGTTTGTTGGAGGACTTATGAAGGATACTATTTTAGATACATTAAAAACGTTGAATTTTAATGAATATGAAGCAAAAGCATATCTAGCATTACTAGAAGAATCACCTCTTACAGGGTATAAAGTTGCGAAGATTTCAGGAGTTCCACGTTCCAAGGTTTATGAAGTACTAGACAATCTTGCCACTAGAGGGGATATTTTGGTAAGTCCTGGTGAAAAGCCTCAATATACTCCTGTTCCTGCAAAAGAGCTTATTAAGAATCGTCGGTTAAAAGCGGAAGAGAATTTTGATCAAGCGGAGGCTTTATTTGAGAGCTATGAAAATTCTGCTCACGATCGTGAAAATATATGGAATATTACCGGACGTACGGAAATATTTGATAAGGTAAGAACAAGTATCGCTTCTACTGAAAAAAGAATTTTGTTGGAAATTTGGAAAGAAGACTACAGCGAATTGGAGACTGAACTAAAACGGGCAGCTGGCAGAGGGATTAGTATTACAATTATTTCTTATGGAGACATCCAGTCTGATTTCGCCAACGTTTATAATTACGACATGACTCTCGACATTACAGAGGAATATGGTGGACGGTGGTTGGTTTTTAGTAGAGATGATACGGAAGTAGTGACAGGAGTAGTTTCTTTAGGAACAGACAGTCGTGCTGCATGGTCGATGCATCTCGGGTTAGTTATGCCAATCACAGAATTTATTATTCACGATCTTTATCTACGGGAGATCATGAATAAACATCGGGATGTGTTAGAAGAAAGTTTCGGTGAAAACCTTCTTCAATTAAGGCGGAAGTTTTCGTTGTATCCTGATTTCAAGAAACATTACATTAAATAGTGCTACAAGAGAAAAATTGGAATTACTCGGATATGGGTAATTCTTTTTTTGATCGTAATGAAATTACGTATAGGCTTTGCGACCAAGGAAAAGTAATTGGAACTTTTCATCCTGTAAAATCGTATAAAAAGGAAGATGCGGAAGGAGGAAAAGGATGAGAAAATCAATTTTATATGGTTTCGCTGTGTTACTTTTGCTATCAATTACTTCCTTCTTTAATTTCAGTCTTTATCTAAGCATTATATCGATCATTGGATTTGGTTCAGTTTTTATTTCAGGATTAATAGTAGGAGCGTTTGTACGGGAACGAGACCTTTATTCAAGTACAAAAAGTAGTAATAGAGAACGTAAGGATCGGAAAATTGGATTACGAATTGCTGCATTTGGATTGCCTTTTGTAATTACTTCTATTATTTTGTTCGTGTTTATTCATAATGGGTAAACTTAATGGATCGAGAATAGTTTGTAAATACCGAATTTTTTTAGGGAAAGTAGTCTTTGGAGGATTCACCGAGTTACTTAAAAGATCGGAAGGAATTATTCGAATGAATTGCATGTAAAAACAATGGTCAGAAAATTAAAATATTTGTAGTTGCATATGGTAAGTTGTGGTAATATGAAGGTACAACTATAGAATAGGATGGAGGTAATGGTTATGGAGACCTTCAATTGGGTTATTTTCATTTGGCAAATTTCTTTAGGAATATCAGTATTTACGTTGCTGTATGGTTTCATAATCCGTTCTTGGAAGTTACTATCTATTAGTTTTTTTACATCATTACCAATCGCATTTTACTTTGCTGGTGCAAACAATGGGTTTCAATTGATTGCCCTAATCCCAGTTCTATTAATTGTGTTGACCTATGTTTTTAAGAGAAAATATAGTTGAACTTATACTAATGAAAATAACTAGAGACAGGTCTGGAGGTTATTATGGGTTCAAATCCGAAGTTACCACTTACAGAAGTTGAAAAAACGAAGCTTCGAATAGCTAAGGTAAGGCTGCAAGAAATAAAATTGTTAAGTTTAGAGGAATTGGTTCATCTATTGGATATATCTCCTGAGCGTGCTCGATTACTAAAGGGATTAGCAGAATTTCAGGGCGTACCTTCGATTGGATACCAGTTAGCTGAAAAACTCGTTTGTAACTTAAATATCTATTCATTAGATGAGATAAGGGGAGAAGAGGCAGGACGGTTATTTGATCAGTTAGAGCAACAATTAGGCGTTTGGACAGATAGCTGTGTAGAGGATCAACTTCGGTGTGTTATCAATTATGCCAATAATCCAACTAGTAACAAACAATGGTACCATTTCACAGATGAACGAAAAGCCTATCGTGAACGAGTTGGATACCCTGCAAACCGACCACAGAAAGCATGGTACGAGTGAAAGAGAAAAGGTGCCAGGCACTTGTCGAATTTTCGACAAGTGCCTGGCACCTTTTTGAAAAAACCAATTAGGTCTTGACTTTTTCACTTTACTTCACTAATATAATAAATAATAAATTGAACGATCTGAATATTTTGGTGTTGAAGAAGAAGAGTAGCTTTTATGGATGCTGTAGAGAGCTGGTGGTTGGTGGGAACCAGTGCGGATATAAAAGTGAATGGGCTTCTGAGCCTCTAAACCGAACTCAAATAAATTGATAGTAGGCTTTAGCGAACGTCTCATCGTTACAAGAGACATGTATTGAAGCATATTGCGTAGATACATAAAGTGAATTGCTTTTTGCAATTAATGAAGGTGGCACCACGGGTTCCTCGTCCTTTGGATGAGGAACCCTTTTTGTATGTAATTAAATATTGAAAATCATTGAATAAGAGTAGTACGTAGATCTGATTCATTACAGAGAGTTAAGTGTTGGTGAGAGCTTAATGTGATAGGATTTACCGAATGGACTTATGAGAGGCTTTCTGAACCGATCTTGAAGTAGGAAAGCACGGAACTCCACCGTTATAAGGATAGGGTATTTGAAGGGAAGGTAAATCCTATGTCATTTACCCGAAATAAGAGGGATTAATCACTTTAATCCAAGAAGAGGTGGCACCGCGGTATATCGTCCTCCAATTATAGAGATTTTGTATAATTGGAGGATTTTTTTATTTCATAAAGGAGGGAGCATGTTGGGAACAAAGATTCCAAAGCAAATCTCACTAAGGGTGAAGGAAATTGAAGGGGATACGTTAACACCGATATCTATTTTTTATCGTTTAATAGGTCAGAAAAAGTTTCTGTTAGAAAGTTCTCTAAAACATGAAAAAAATGGACGATATTCATTTATCGGTTGTGATCCTTTCCTGGAAGTAAGAGGACAGGGAGAGGTTTGTCATGTTCACCATATCACCACAAATCAAACCAATACACAACCAGTAACTATTTTGGAGTTTCTTAAACACCAATTAAGAACATCAATAGGGGATCTACCATTTCCTTTTTATGGTGGTGGCGTTGGATATATCGGGTACGACGTGATTCGGCAATTTGAAGATATAGGAGAGATACCACATGATGAATTGCAAATGCCAGAATTCCACCTTATGTTTTATGAAAAGATTGTTATCATGGATCATCAGCTTCAGCAAGTTTTTATTGTTGTAATAAATCTATCGGGGAATCTAGTCGATGACCGACTGAATGACGAAGTGATAAAAGTAGAACAACAACTCCAAAAGCCTTCCTACAAGGAATTTATTAGTGAAGAAGTAAAGACAGGACCTTTTTCTTCGAATATGACAAAAGAAGCGTATATGGAAAAGGTAAACCTAGCGAAGGAGTATATAAAAAGAGGAGAGATTTATCAAGTCGTGCTATCTCAACGACTTCAAGCAGCTTTTCAAGGAAGTCCTTTTTTATTTTATCGAGAATTGAGAAGGTCTAATCCTTCCCCGTATATGTTTTACATTGATTTTGATGACTATCTGCTTATCGGCTCTTCTCCAGAAAGTCTAACAACTGTAAGAGGGAAACATGTCCTAACGAATCCGATTGCTGGAACTCGTAAAAGAGGAGCAACAGAGAAGGAAGATCTTGCAATAGAAAAGGAACTACTAACGGATGAAAAAGAGTTGGCAGAGCATCGAATGTTAGTTGATTTAGGAAGAAATGATTTAGGCAAAGTTTGTGAGGTTGGTAGTATCCAGTTAAGGAAATATTTAACTGTCGAGCGCTATAAACATGTTATGCATCTTGTTTCTGAAGTGGAAGGGAAATTACGTAAGAATGTATCCTCATTAGAATCATTGTTTGCCTGTTTACCGGCAGGAACCGTATCAGGAGCACCGAAAATTCGCGCTATGCAACTCATTAATGAAATGGAGACAACAAAAAGAGGGGTATATTCCGGTGGAGTTGGTTACTTAAATATTAACGGAGATCTGGATTTTGCGTTAGCTATTCGGACGATGGTGATAAAAGAAAACAATACTTATGTTCAAGCAGGTGCTGGAGTTGTACTGGATTCTGTGCCAGAAAAGGAATATGAAGAAACACTAAATAAGGCCAAGGCATTGCTGGAGGTGAAAAAGTGATTTTGTTAATCGATAATTATGATTCGTTTACATATAACCTGTATCAATATTTTGGAGAGCTAAGAACAAAGGTTATTGTAAAGCGTAATGATGAAGTCACGATAGAAGAAATTAAGAAAATAAATCCCGATGGAATTGTTTTATCTCCAGGACCAGGTCATCCAGATGAAGCAGGAATTTGTATAGAAGTGATTCAATTTTTTTATAAGAAATTACCGATACTAGGTATTTGTTTAGGACATCAAGTGATTGGTGCAGCTTTGGGAGCAACTATTTCGCAGACTAAGGAGATTAAGCATGGGAAAACATCTCATATAAATCATAACGGATTAGACCTATTTGCATACTTGACTGTTCCATTACAAGTCATGCGTTATCATTCATTGAGCATCGATAAATATACGTTACCCATTCACTTTAACATAACTGCTTCAGCAATGGATGATGGTGAGATCATGGCAATAAGGCATCGAACTTTCCCTGTTTTCGGACTGCAGTTTCATCCAGAATCAATTGGTACCCATCAAGGGAAAGCAATTATAAATAATTTCTTAACTATGGTAAGAGAGGAGAAGATAGGTCGTGAAAGATTATCTACAGAAACTAGCTAATAGAGAGGACTTAACATTTACAGAGATGAATGAGGTGGCAAATCTATTTTTTAGTGAATCGACGACAGATAGTGAAATAGCTGCAGTATTAATGGGACTGCAATTGAAAGGGGAAACTCCTGAGGAAATTGCGGGCCTTGTTGAAGTTCTTAGACAGAATGCATTGCCATTTCAAAAGAACATTCAAGAGGTAATGGATAACTGTGGAACTGGAGGTGATGGATCACAAAGCTTTAATATTAGTTCTACATCAGCTTTTGTAATTGCTGGAGCTGGGGTGAAAATAGCGAAGCACGGGAATCGGAGTGTATCTAGTAAAACCGGTAGCGCAGATGTACTCGAGGAGCTAGGTGTTTCCTTGGATTTTTCGATGGAGGAAGTAAATCAGCTCCTAGATGGAAATGGGATTGCCTTTTTATTTGCGCCCCACGTTCATCCGAAGCTCAAGCAAATCATGAAGGTTCGGCAAGAATTACGTATTCCAACCATTTTTAATTTAATTGGACCATTAACCAATCCTGTAAAACTTCAGTCTCAATTACTAGGAATCTATCAACGTGAAAAACTCGTTTTAATGGCGAAAGCACTACGTCAATTAGGAAGAAAACGCGCGATTGTTGTTAATGGTGCTGGTCATTTAGATGAAGCATCGTTAGCGGGGGAAAATTACCTGGTGTTATTGAATAAAGGAAAAATTAAGGAGTTTACTATTAAACCAGAGGATGTAGGCTTAAACCGGTATTCCTTAGATGCAATAAAAGGTGGGAATGCCCGGCAAAACGCAGAGATTCTTCTACGTGTATTAAAAGGGGAGAAAGGACCTTATTATGAGACCGTATTGTTGAATGCTGGGCTTGCTTTATTCGCGCATGGTAAGGCGACATCAGTTAAAAAAGGTGTACAGTTAGCTGAAGTTAGCATTGAATCAGGATTGGCATTGGAAAAATTAAATCATTTAATTAGGTATAGCGACAAGCGAAAAAATGGAGTTGTTCATCAATGACAATTTTAACGAAAATAGTAAAAGAAAAGGAAAAAGAAGTTTCTCGACTGAAAAAAGATGGAGTTCCAGATAAGGAAAGATATTATTCAACACGCTCGTTACAAGCAGCGTTTCAGCATAGTAAGCATCTTAATGTTATTGCAGAAATAAAACGAGCTTCTCCATCAAAAGGGGATATCTTTACGGAAGTAAATCCAGTCCAACAGGCGAAAGAATATGTTCGAGCTGGTGCAAGTGCGATTTCTGTATTAACAGACTCGGCATTTTTTAAAGGGGAAATGAAGGATTTACATGATATTCGACAAGTAGTAGACGTACCGATTTTATGTAAGGATTTTATTATTGATGCTGTTCAAATTGATCGGGCTAAATATAATGGAGCAGATGTTATTTTACTGATAGCTGCAGCTTTACCGAAACATAAATTAGTTGAGCTATTTTTCTATGCGAAATATCAACAACTAGATGTATTGCTCGAAGTTCATAACGAGGTAGAGTTACAGATAGCTTTGGAAATAAATGCATCAATCATAGGGATTAACAATCGTGACTTGAAGACCTTTCATGTTCAAATCGAAACAACTGAAAAATTAGCGGAAAAATTAAATACGGATGAGATTTTACTAATTAGTGAGAGTGGATTCCGTACACAAGAAGATGCAAAACGAGCGGTTCAAGCGGGAGCAAAAGGAATCCTTGTAGGAGAAACACTTATGCGGTCAAAGAACATACAAGAAACGATGAATAGATTGACCCTTCCAATTTAAGGAGGTAAATCAAATGAAAGTCAAAATATGTGGAGTAAAAGATGTTTATGCAACGAGGGAAGCAGTCAAGGCAGGTGCTGATTTTATCGGATTTATGTTCGCCGAAAGCAAACGAAAAATTACGATTGAAAAAGCAAAGGAGCTAGCCTCTTATGTTCCAGAAATGGTTAATAAAGTTGGAGTGTTTGTTAATCCACCATTGGAGGAACTTATATCCACTATTGAAGAAGTTGGGTTAGATATGGTCCAGCTCCATGGGGATGAAACACCAGCCTATTGCCAAAGGGTTCCCGTTCCCGTAATTAAAGCTTTTCCAATAAAAGAGAAATTAGATATCCATCGTGCAGAGTCCTTTTCAGTGGATTATTTCTTGTTTGATAGTCCTGGAGGGAAGTATCGCGGGGGCAATGGCATGGCGTTTGATTGGAAGATGCTGCGCAATATCGAAATCTCTAGGGAAAAGGTTATTGTTGCTGGTGGACTAACCCCATCTAATGTAGGTGCTGCAATTAAGGAATTAAATCCTGCCATTGTTGATGTATCTAGTGGAGTGGAAACAAATGGCGTGAAAGATGCGAAAAAGATAAAAGCATTTATTCATCAAGCAAAAAGTAAGGAACGAGGGAGTTGAGAAGGGATGTATAATTACCCAAACCAAAAAGGGGAGTTTGGTCAATATGGAGGAAGATATATTCCTGAAACGTTGATGCAAGCTGTTATTGAATTAGAAGAAAGCTATGAAAATGCGAAAACAGACCCTGAATTTCAGAAGAAGTTAAATTATTACTTGGGGCAATATATTGGAAGAGAAAATCCGCTATATTTTGCTGAAAATTTATCCAAACATTTAGGTGGACCAAAGATCTATTTGAAACGAGAGGATTTGAATCATACGGGGGCCCATAAAATTAATAACACCATTGGTCAAGCTTTGTTAGCTGTTCGAATGGGTAAAAAGAAAATTGTTGCAGAAACTGGAGCTGGTCAGCATGGAGTTGCTACGGCTACAGTTTGTGCACTGTTAAACTTGGAATGTATTATTTTTATGGGAGAAGAGGATATTCGTCGTCAAAAGTTGAATGTGTTTCGAATGGAGTTACTCGGTGCGAAAGTGGTTAAGGTAAGTCAGGGAAGTGCCACTCTAAAGGATGCGGTTAATGAGGCGTTACGTTATTGGGTGACTAATGTGACGGATACGCATTATATCATTGGCTCTGTGTTGGGACCACACCCCTTCCCAAAAATGGTACGTGATTTTCAAAGTGTGATCGGGAATGAGACAAAGGAACAATTCTATGCCGAAGAACATAGACTTCCTGATGCGATTGTGGCATGTATTGGTGGGGGAAGTAATGCGATGGGAATGTTCTATCCATTTGTAAATGATGAAACTGTTAAATTGTACGGTGTTGAGGCAGCGGGAAGTGGATTAGAAACAGAGGAACACGCTGCCTCACTGACAAAAGGCTCCGTTGGAATTCTTCATGGTGCGATGATGTATTTACTTCAAGACGAAAATGGACAGATTCAAGAAGCACATTCGATCTCGGCTGGCTTGGATTATCCCGGAGTTGGACCGGAACACAGCTATTTAAAAGACATCGGCCGTGTTCAATATACTTCTGTTACGGATGATGATGCGTTACAAGGTTTTCAGTTATTATGTAAAAAGGAAGGGATTATCCCGGCATTAGAAAGCTCGCATGCGATAGCATATGCTGTACAACTAGCTAAAAATATGACCGCGGACGAAACAATTGTTGTGTGCTTATCTGGACGGGGAGATAAAGATGTAGATACAATAAAAGCTATGTTAGGAGGCGGATTTAATGAGTAAGGAGAAATTGGATAAGGCATTAAACCGCACTCTAGAATCAGGGCAGAAGGTGTTCATACCGTATATTATGGCTGGAGATGGCGGATTAGACTCGTTAAAGGAACAGATATTATTCTTACAGGAAGCAGGAGTGACAGCTATTGAAATTGGTGTACCTTTTTCAGATCCTGTAGCAGATGGCCCGACAATTCAAGAAGCGGGAAAACGTTCATTGCAGCATGGAACATCGTTAAGAATTGTACTGGATTATCTGAAAGATTTGAAACCAGTAGTGCGTATTCCGTTGATTGTAATGACCTATTTGAATCCTGTCTTTAAATATGGAATTGAAAATTTTTGTACGAATGCGTTACAGTCTGGGATAAGCGGTGTCATTATTCCAGACTTACCACTAGAGCAATCGGAGTTGATAAGGGATCATTTACAAGAAAATGAAATTGCGCTAATTCAGTTGGCGACCTTGACAAGTTCAGAGGAGAGAATGAAGAAAATTGCTAAAGCTTCTGAAGGATTCTTGTATGCTGTCACGGTCAATGGGATAACAGGAGAGCGATCAACTGTTGATACTGGAGAAGGTTTAGAACACTATATGAAGCGGATAAAAAAACACAGTAATACTCCTGTTTTAGCAGGGTTTGGGATATCGACCCCTGAGCAAGTGAGGAAAATCGGAGCAGCTTGTGATGGAGTAATCATCGGCAGTAAAATCATTTCCCTTTGGAAAGAAGGTAAACGAAATGAAATAAAAGAACTCATACAAGCAACTCAACAATAAATCAGTTTACGCTGCCATTTTCGGTGTCTTCGGTGCCTTTTTGGTGCCAGGCACCTATCGAAAATTCGACAAGTGCCTGGCACCTTTTTGTAGTGGGGGATGATAATGGAGTTTTTGCGTAAGATAATGGGTAAATATTGTGAGGTGGTGGTATTATGAGCAAAGAAGGTAATCGTTATACGTCTGCTGACATAGATGTTGCGGCGATTAAGGAACAGAGTCGTCGCTCAGGTCTTTCATATAATGAAGCGAAGGATTGGATCGCTAAAAACATGGGTGGACGTGGTACGAACATATTCAGTGATACCGATGTAGAAGAGGTAAGAAGGCAAAATCAAGCCTCAATGAATAATCGTCCGAATTAAACTTTAGTATCTAGAAGGTGTTGAGCATGTACGCTTAACACTTTTTTCATTGCTTTTATATTTGAATTATTGTGATAAAATAAATACACTACTTCTCTCCTGTTACAGTTTAGGAGAAGTGAAAAGCGGAATAGGTTGAAATGGCCTACTATAGGAGGTTTCAGGGGATGATCGAATTGGAAAAAGCAACGGTCCAGGATGCAGCAATCATTTATAATTGTCAAGTGAAATCTTTTCGTCCCTTATTGGAAAAATATAAAGACTATGATCATAGCCCTGCTAATGAAACAATAGAAAGAGCAGTCGAACGAATTAATAACCCACAGGGTGGATTTTACAAAATAATGATGAATAACAATTTAGTAGGTGCTATCTGTATTTATTGGAAAAACAATGATGCGTTTTGGATAAGCCCGATGTTTATCCTTCCGTCTTACCAAGGAAAGGGGATTGCCCAAAAAACGCTTCAATTAGTGGAGGAAATGTTTCCTCATGCAAAATCATGGGAACTCTCGACATTATTAGAAGAAAAAAGAAATTGTTATTTATATGAGAAGGTTGGCTATAAAAGAACGGAAGTAAGTAAAAAAGTCAATGAACGGGCAACTTTAATATTTTATAAAAAGATCTGTTAAGTGAATAGGATCTCATGATTAGTATTCGTGTGTTTACGTTACAAAAGTGGAAAAACTTTATTATGTCTTAATTACATAACCTGAAAGTTTATCCCACGTGGAGTTAGCATGACGTCATAAACGTGGCTTTCTGTCGCCTTGTCGGCACTAGGCCTTCCTGTTTGTTGTAAGGCTCCTGCTTTAAACCTACGATGTAAACCCAAGGAGGACTGAACTGGGATAACTGAAAGTAAGACTGGCCGATTTTTTCATCTTATAATCAGTGTGGGGGGAGAAGCCCTCACACTGATTGGAGATTCACTCTATCAATCAGAGAAACGAAAACCAGCAGGTTCAGGATCTAACCGGTTTCATTTCTGAACAAGATCATTTTTATGAAACATCAAGTGTAACCGACCGTTTCCCCATGGATTCCCAGTTTTTTTTAAACCTTTCGCGAAGATAATGCTCTTCTTTCCCCGTATCAGGGTCATGTACAATAATAAAATCACTATCATATCCAACAATAACGACAGCATGTTCATTGTTATACCAGTCAATGATGTTGCCGTGGTTATCCTCCCATGATTTCGCATAATAAGAATCTTTTTGTTTTAGAGTAGTCCATGTCATTACTGGTTTTCCATTTTTTACGATTTGAAGGATGTCATTGAAATTCTTTCCTGTTAGATTGACCCCTTTTCCAGGCAAATACTTTTCTATCGTAGCTAGAATGGGTTTTTCAAAAACACCATAGCTGGAGCCATCTGAATAAGGGTCACCAACAAACGTTTCGTTCGGATTAGCACCGTACCATTTTCCGTTTACTTCATGAACTTCCCTTCCTTTTGGTAGATTATCGGCAACATCAAATTTATCTGTATCTACGTTGGCCCATCTTAGTAAAATAGATAATGCTGTTGCCTCGCAGCCTGTAGGTAGATCAGGATACTGATAATCGATTGGAACCCCATCTATTTTAATCATCTCATCATTAGCCATCGAGAAATCCCCCTTTAGTCATCGTTGATAGGTGCCTGGCACCTATTTTTGTTTGCCATTGTTCTTTGGTTATTCCATGCAGGATCCAGGGTGAAGGGATTGTAAATGAATGATTAGCTGGGAGTTTTTTTGCCTCTTCCTTTGTTAGGTCCATCCAAATATATGTTTCCTCTTCCTCATTTTGCTTGGAAAGTTCCTGATAATCTAAAGAAATGGTTTCCCATAGGCCATTTTGTTCTGTTATATCATCCCATGGATAGATTGCGTGGAGATAATGATGCTTTTTTTGGTCTTTTTTTGTGATGACAAACCTTGTTTTATTGTCATTTTCATAAAAGGACCACTCCTGCAATTTCTCATCGGGAAATAATGCATCTGATGCAGGAAAAGGATAATAACATTCATATGGAAAAATGGAAGCAGCGTCGATGTAATTTTCCCGTAACAATGCTTTTTTACGTTCTATATCATGGATAGTTTTCCATGGTTTCTCTCCTGTTTCAAGCATAGAAGTGTCTTTCGTAATCGCTCCGTGAATCATTGTATAAGGTTCTAAGCCTATTTTCTTCATGACACGGCGAGCGGGTAAATTCTCTTCTTGAGTGTTTGCTCCTATCCAGTGAATCCCTTCCATTTGAAAAGATTCGTTCATCATATAGGCCATGATTTCCGTTGCAAAATCATTCCCCCGAAAACGTATGTCACTTCGTAGTCTTCCTAACATGACATAATGCTTCGCATAAATCGAGATACCACCTAAACTAGCTAATTGTCCATCTACAAATAAGCCATATAATCTGTTTTGGCCAGATGATAGTCTTTGAAAAACACGCTTTACGTAATCATCTTCATTACCAGTTTCCATCTTTTCTAATGAGGGATAGTCATCATTATGTAAGACTCGGATTAATTTTTCCATGCTCGTCACTCCCTGTCATGATTTTATAAAAATTCAGCATATTCATTATAAACATTTTAAAAGGTACCTGTCACTTGTCGAGTTTTTCGACAGGTGCCAGGCACCTAAATTCTATCCAGATTTTTTCCATAGGCGGTAGATTGGGATGATGAGGAGTAGGAATCCGATGTAAATAAGGATACCGATGAAAAAGGCGCTTAGTGATGTGAATAATTTGTTGCCAAGATAGGCATATACTATCATTCCCGGGATCTGACCAATAGCAGTGGCTGCAAAATAATGACGAAACAGCATTTTGCTAAGTCCAGAGTAGATATTTACAATGGGAGTAGGAATGATGGGGATCATTCTTGTAAATAAAATGGCTATAAAGGCATTTTGACTAACAATTTGATCAACCTTTTGAACTTTATCATAACGCTCAATATAACGCTGGAATGATTCTACAAAAAAGTATCGCGATAAGATAAAAAAGATAATGGATGCACCAACTGAACCAGTCCAGTTGATTAAGGCTCCAATCCATACTCCGTATTTAGCTCCCATAATACCTGCAAAGATAGTAAAGGGGACAATTGGAATGGTGCTAAATAGAATGGCTAGTATGAACATAAACGGGAGTTGATCATAACCGCCTTGATTTAACCAATCTACAATTGGGGTTCGGTATAGATAGGCCGTAAATAAAATAGCCCCATATATTATTCCAATGAATAAAATCCGAAAAATCATAATAAATATCCACTCAATTCTTCATTCGTGCTTTTCTTTTAGCATATCCAAAATCAGTGTAATTGTTGCTGTAAACAATGTTTGAGGATCATACTCATCTCAACAAAAAAAGCCAACCTTACCTAAGGTTGGCCTTTTCGTATCCTATTATTCAATTATTTGGAGTTCTTTTGGAAATTTCGTAAGTGTTTCGAATCCATCCCCTGTAATGAGAACATCATCTTCTATACGAACTCCTCCTATTCCCGGAAGGTAAATACCTGGTTCAATCGTATATACCATACCTTCCTTGAGGATTCCATTATTGAGATGACTCATCGAAGGAAACTCATGTACATTTATTCCCATTCCATGCCCTATTCGATGCGGGAAGTAGTCGCCATATCCAGCTTCTGTGATTATATCGCGAGCAACAGTATCTAAATCACCGATTCGAGCACCGGGTTGGCTTGCTTGTAAAGCAGCTTTCTGAGCTTTTAGGACGGTATTATAAATTTCTTTTTGTTTCTCTGTTATTGATTTGAATGCAACAGTTCGTGTGATATCGGAGCAATAGCCATCAAGAACTACGCCTAAATCAAATAATACCATGTCGCCAGCTTTCAACTTACGGTCGCCAGGGTTGCCA
Organism: Oceanobacillus limi; assembly: GCF_900111445.1. Classification (GTDB taxonomy): domain Bacteria; phylum Bacillota; class Bacilli; order Bacillales; family Amphibacillaceae; genus Ornithinibacillus; species Ornithinibacillus limi. Next base: position 200,999 of record NZ_FOHE01000006.1, read on the forward strand.
TGTGGATCGCCGGATTTCTCGCCGAATAAAACCATAGTGGAGAATGACATTTCACGAATACCTTTTTTCTTTAGTTCAAATTCTATTTTCGCGAGTACTTCCATTTCCGTAACCCCTTCAGTAAGGGAGTCAATACCAACTTGTACACCAAAGTCCGCCATTTTAGTAGCTCGTTTGATAACATCAATCTCATCTTTATTCTTAACGACTCGCATTTGATTTAATTTATCTTCCACAGAAATTACTTTTGCTTTAGGGAAGAAGCTTAGAAATGCCTCGCTACGACCATAGGATAAAATTTCTTTCTCCAGAGCAACTTTCTCAGCTTTTTCTAACTTTCTAGTATCAATAGCCTTTTGAATAAGATCCCATGGGTTTTCATGATCGGAGTATCCAATGATTTCGTATTCCCAACCTGCATCTTTTAATTGGTTCACTTCCATTGCAGGAAGAACAAAAAGAGGCTGAGCTTGTTTGAACACAAAAATTCCCATTAAGCGTTCATGTGGATCCGTATAGAAGTTTGATAGATAGTAAACATTTTCCGTTGAGTTTAAAAATACTGCTTCAATATTTTCTTCTTTTAACCAAGCTGTTACTGTCTTTAAACGTTCTTGCATGCTTTAACACTCCTTATTTTTTCTTTTGTGTTGCGAGTGATACCACAATAAGAACGACTATTGCAGCTGGAACAGAAATAACGGAGCTGTTTAAATCGCCAGGGTTATTTAAAACTAATTCCCAGAATAATGTCGTAATAACTCCGGCAACCATCGAAGAAATACCTCCGATTGCTGTTACACGTTTCCAGAAGAATACCGCTAGAATTGCTGGCGTAATACCCGCACCATAAACGGTGTAAGAATACATTTGAACTTCTAGTACCGTTGGGAAATAACTGATTATTAAATACGATAATGCACCTAGTACAACGATAAAAATTTTAGTCATGACCAATTGTTTACGATCGGATGCATCCTTATTAATATACTTTCCATATATATCATACGTCATATTTGTCGCTGCGGAAAGTAAATAGGAATTCCCGGTTGTAATGATAAAGGCTGCTGCTGCTGCAAGTAAGATTCCTCCGACTCCTAAAGGTAATGCAAGCGTAGTAGCCATTAATGCCATTCCTGGATCAATGTCCGGGAAGAGAGAGCGAGATGTAAAGGCAATAATAGAAATAGCTGGTGAAATAAGGAGCATCACGAAAAGCCAGCTAAGTGCTGCTCGTTTGGAAGATTTATCTCCCTTAGATGCGGCCAAACGCTGATACATGTTTTGGTCACTTAATAATAAGAATAAGGAAGGTAGTAAATAACCGATTAATTGAACAGTTGTTAATCCACCAGTTGCGGTCATATGGGAATCTGGTACATTAGCAACTACGGAATCCCATCCTCCGGCTACAGAAATGATAATTGGTACAGTAATAATTAAGCCACCAACCATTAAAAATCCACTGATTGCATCGGTTTGAGAAACCGAACGCAGTCCACCGATCATAGCTAAGAAAATAATTAAAACTGCTGCTATGATTGTTCCAAGCTCTACACTCATACCAGTGGTTAGATTTAGAATAAATCCTAAACCTGTCATTTGATAAGACACAATACCAACATATGCTAAAATTACGATAACACTTGCCAAGTTTCGTGCAGAGGTTCCATATTTTGCTTCAAGAATACCTGAAATTGTATATTTTCCAAATGCTCTAATTTTAGGCGCGATTACATATAAAATTAGAATACCTACTAATGTTGGAACCATTAACATAAGGGATGGAATGATTCCAAAACTGTATGCTACAGATGTTTCTCCACCTGAAATACTTCCACTACCTGTCCAGGTAGCTAGTAATGTCCCCATTAATACGAGTGGTCCTAAACTCTTCCCCGCAAGGATAAAATCTTTACTATTGGACACTTTTCTAGACATATAAATACCGATAACTATCATTAAGACGGCATAGATCCCAATAAACCATAATAATTGGGGATTTGCATGTAATTCCATTTTTACAGTCACTCCTGATGTAATTATTTTCTACGTATTATTCCCCAAATAAAAAATCACGATCGTAAACACAATCAAAATCGTGACTTTTTTTAATAAATATGGAATAAATTAGTAGATTTCAATTTGTCAACTATAAAAGCGTAACATAAGCAAATATTCACCTCAAATGGCTAATGAATGCATTTATCCACATTTATAAGCATAATTATGCAATAGTAGCGCTGTGATCGCTCATTCGACAAAATGCACCAAAATACGGAAGGTGCCTGGCACTTGGTTTATTAAGTTAGCTTACCGTCTTCCATTCGATAGACTTTGTCACATAGGTCTAACATTCTTTCGTCATGGGTTACCATGATGGCTGCTTTATTTCTAGTTTTGACTTCCTGCGCGATCATTTCAACTACTTGTTTTCCTCGATCGGAATCTAGGCTTGCAGTTGGCTCGTCTGCAAGAATAATTGCAGGGTTGTTTGTGAATGCACGCGCTATAGCAACTCTTTGCTTTTCGCCTCCCGATAATTCTTTTGGATAATTGGATAACCTGTGGGATAAGCCAAGGTCATGTAATAATTCCTTCGAACGGTGGTTTGTACTTTTACGTTTTGTTAGTCGGTTGATAAGTTGTAATTGGTCATAAACATTTAAATATGGAATTAAGTTGGCTGATTGAAAAACAAAGCCAATTTTATTAGCTCGAATATGATTTAGCTGTTCCTTGGAACGAGATTGAATATACTGATTGTCCACCAGGATTATTCCTTCTGTTGGAGTTGAAAGTGCTCCAATGATTGATAATAGCGTACTTTTTCCTGAGCCAGAAGGTCCGACGATAGCCACAAATTCTCCTTTTTTAATAGATAAATTGATATTTTTTAACACTTGAATAGAGTGATCACCATCATGAAATACTTTGGATATATTTTCTAATTGTAATACGAAATCGCTCATTATTCAGCCCTCCTCATAGCTTCCAATGCATCAACTTTTGCTACTTTCCATACGGATAACATGGCGCCGGCAGTATTTAACACTATAAACATGGCCCCAGTACCAATGAACAATTGCCATGAAAGTTGAATGGGCATCTCCTCTGGCATTATTTGAACGACCCCAACAAATGCTATGCCACTTAGACACAACCCTAGTAGTGTAATCATACTTACTTGGGTTATGATGGCTTTTGCAATGTCCCATGTCTTCACACCGATTGCTTTTAAAATACCAAATTGATGAATTTTTTGGATAGTAATGACATAAAAGAATACACTGGAAACAAATACTGATATGATGATTAAAAATATTTTCATTACCATAAACGATCCTTGTGTTTCAGAATAGCCAGGCATCGTTTTGACGGTTTCTTCTACAGATTGTACATCAAAATGTGTGAAGCGTTCCTTAGCACCTTGATACAATGCTGCATAGTAGGTGTCTTCTGAGCTGTATAAGGATTGAAACCCTAATCCTTTGCTCGTGAATATTACAGGCATGTGAGAATAAACATGGTCATTTGTAAAACCTGCAATTTTCATTGCAGTGTCCGTTCTAGAATCGATAATTGTATCATTAAGTTCTAATCCAAATCGTTTTAATGATTCATCCGCAATAATTTCAGAATTCGCTAACTCGTGGATATTTTTCCCTTCAGTTATGGAGACATTTCCGTATTTTTTAGTATCTACTGTAAAATACGTCACATCAACATCTTTTGTATTTTCCATTGTTAGAGATGAAACGGTAATGGTTAGTGGTGATACGTCGGTTCTAACTTTTTGCTCAATTTCTTTTATATCTTCGGTTGATAGCTCCGATTTTATCAAAACACCATCAGCTTCTTTATTAAGTACTACATAATCTGCTTTCAGATTGCTGATTGCAGCACTATCTGCGTAGCCGAGTCCATTTGATAATCCAGTTATAAAGAACACTAAAAATAAAATGGCAGTAATGATCGTGCAAATGAGAATGTAGCGAATTTTATTTTGTTGTAATTCTCTCCATGCTAAAAACATGTTCGTTCCCCCTTGAAACTCAATTTCGTCTTCTTTTAGACGCTAAATATAATATAAATATCAAATCTAAACAGAAAATAAACCAAACCTTAATAAATCCTTAAATTACAACACTGCATTTAAATGGTGCCAGGCACCGACAAAATTCGTTAAGTGCCTGGCACCGGAAAAAAGAGGTATTTTTGTTGTTAGGGAGAATATATAGAGGAGAAGTATATGTGGAGGTGCAAGATGGATGAGTTGGTGCAAGTAGAGCTTAAAAGTGTTGTATTTCAATTAAAAGAAGCCCATGATTTTACATGGTTAGCAGATTTAGGGGAAGTATTTTCTGTTTTTGATGAACAGGATTCAGGGAATATTTGTTTTGGAGTGGAAATTGAAGGTGAAAAGAAATTTGTTAAGTATGCTGGTGCAAAAACAAAGGAATATCTAGGGAATCCAGATGATGCTATTAAAAGGTTAAAGGATTCCGTGGAACTCTATAAGGAATTAGCTTCTCCCTATCTGGTGAGGTTAACGGATAATTTTGAGCTAGAAAATGGGTATGCCTTAGTGTTTGACTGGTTTGATGGAGAATGCCTGCATTCTCATTGGGCTTTCCCGCCGGAAATTAAGAACACGCACCCTAATTCCCCTTATTATCGTTTTAAACAATTAGCAATAGAAGATCGTATAGGGGTCTTAAACCATATTTTTGAATTTCATGTATTTGTTGAACAAAAAAAATATGTAGCTATTGATTTTTATGATGGAAGCATTTTATATAACTTTAAAGAAAATAAGACATTGATTTGTGACATTGATTTATATCAAAGAAAGCCGTACGAAAATAAGATGGGGCGAATGTGGGGCTCATCGAGATTCATGTCTCCTGAGGAATTTGAACTTGGTGCTTCCATAGATGAAAGGACGAACGTATATAATATGGGGGCTGTTGCATTTTGTTTAGTTGGGGGAGAGCGAGATCGATCAAAAGAGAAGTGGGAAGCAAATTTGAAGCTTTATCAAGTAGCTTGTAAGGCAACGGAAAGGGAACGCTTGAAAAGGTATCGAAATGTTCATGAATTCTATACAGCGTGGAGATCAGCAATTAACTCCTTTGTATGAAAAGTGGCGGTTTTGTAATCCGCCACTATCATCAATCGTTATGTGGTGTGTCTACTATTCTGTGGGCTAGGGTGAGAAAGGCTACGTTTGTTCTTCCAAACACGGTCATTATTTTTTGTTTCAGGGAACTTTTCACCCGCGTGCATTTCAACTTGCTGAGGGTTTTTAACGCCACTGCCAGTTTCACCTACTTCAATATATACACCATTATTCGGCGCTTTTTCTCCACCTTTAAATTGACTTACTTCTCCCATTCATTATTCCTCCTTCAAAAGATTCATCACTTAGTATACGAATGCAAAGCATCTATATGAATGGTAAGAAAAGGGACATAATTCGGTGCCAGGCACCTAGCGAAATCGACAGGTGCCTGGCACCAGAATGAAAAAACGGAAAGTGGGGATTTTACTATGGTTATTGATGATCCTATTTATGGGAAATTTCGGGTGGACGGCGTTTTAGAGGAGCTTGTATTAAGTAAGCCAGTTCAGCGATTAAAGGGGGTACATCAAGGTGGGGCAAGCTATTTAGTGAATGAAAAGTGGAATGTGACGCGTTTTGAGCATTCCATTGGTGTCATGTTATTAATTAGGATGCTCGGCGGATCTTTAGAAGAACAAATTGCGGGGTTATTGCATGACGTATCCCATACAGCTTTTTCACATGTAGTGGATTTCGTTTTTGATCATACGAACGAAGATTATCATGAAAAAATATTCCAAAAGGTAATAACGACTACAGAAATACCAATAATTTTGCAAGGATATGGATATCATTATCAAGATATATTATTGGATGAGTCCCAATGGACGATACTTGAGCAAAAAGCACCTGAATTATGCGCTGACCGTGTTGATTATACGTTGCGAGATATGTACCATTATGGACAGGTTTCCTTACATGAAGTTCAAGAGTTTTTAGAAGATCTACACGTGAGAAACGGTAGAATGTATTTGAGTAGTAAAAAATCAGCTGAATGGTTTGTGGGCACCTATTATAAAGAGGTTATCGATTTCTTTATGGATCCATTAAATATCTATGGTTATGATATGTTAGCTAAAGTTTTGAAACGATCCATCAATAAGAAAATTATTAGTCTTGAGGATTTCTTAGATGAAGATGAAGCAGTAATTAAAAAAATTCAATCTAGCGGTGACAAGGAAATTAATCAATTACTAGAAAAAATTCACTATGATGTTGTCGTGGAGGAGGAAGATGAAAATTATGACCTTCATCGTAAAACAAAAGTTCGCTTAATTGATCCATCTATTTTAGAGGGCAATGAATTCATTCCTGCTTCTCATTTTTCCGGACTGATACGTGAGATGGGAGAAAAAGCATATAAGAAAGCTGTTATGGGAGTGTTTGTAAAAGTGATTTCAAATTAGGGAATGCGCTTTGTTATTAGAACACTCCTAGATCACAAGGAAGTCGCTAGGAAGGCCTTTAGATAAAAAATTAATACCGCATCAAACTGTAATTCCCACATAAACGCGACGTCCTGTCGCATTGTCGGCACTACCGCGACATGAGTGCGTCATAAGAACCTTACTTTAAGCTTTAGAGGTGAACCAAGGATGTTAAGTGGCGGATCAACTAAAAGTCTAATGTCCGATTTGTTCATCGAGCGTAGGAAATGTATAAATGTCAAGATTGAAGATTCTCTCTATTTTAGTATTTCCCATTCATTATAATAGTTAACTTCAATCCCCACCCTTTCTGTTTCCATCCATTCAAATGCTTTAAGAACGAGTGGTGAGGCATTCTCGACTGACACTTCTTTCGAGGAGACCCATTGAGCTCCAAGTGAATCCTGGCCTTCAAACTTTTTAAGTTTAACAATTTCTCCACCTATTTTTGATACGGAATAGAATACAGCAATGTGATGTACATTTGTAAACTCCCTCCAATTCCAGGGAAGTTTAAAATCAACAACTCCAATATGATCGTTGATTTGCACAACATGGCCAGTTTCTTCTTGAAACTCACGTCTCATAGCGTCAGCTAGATGCTAGCGATTATTATAATGGTCACCATTTTTGTGAAGGACCAATAGTTTATGGTATTGAATATATACCGTAAATACCAAGCGCACGGTGATATAGTTGGTTGGCTGCCATTAATAAATCTCCTTTTTAAAATCTATTGTAGTAAACTGAATTCATGATTTTACCATAGCAATCTACTGACATCATTATTATAGATATAAAATGCGAAATAAATCTAGGTGCGTGAGCATACATTAATTAAAGTATTGTATCTATTATACCTTTTAGGTTTAAAGGAGCTTTATTAATATGAATTTTAAATTAAATGAAGCAGTCGAAGTTTTAGAACGTACTCCGAAAACATTAGAATATTTTCTATCTGGCTTATCTGAAGATTGGTTAATCCGTAATGAAGGGAAAGGAACATGGAATGTATTTCAAGTAATTGAGCATCTTATGGAGGCAGAGAGAACGAATTGGATTCCAAGGTTAGAATCGATGCTTCAGTACGAAGAAAATATAGAGATTCCTTTTTTTGATCGTTATGCACATATAGAAAAGGAGTTAAATTACTCGATTGAGTCCTCGTTACATGAATTCAAAACGAAGCGAACCGAAAACCTAGAAAATCTCAAGCATTTGTTAAAAAATGAATTACAGTTTGAGCGAACAGGAAAACACCCTGCACTGGGAGATGTAAAGGTACGTGAACTAATATCTACATGGACTGTCCACGACTTCACACATATTGCTCAAATCGTACGAGTAATGGCAAAACGATATAGCGAAGACGTCGGCCCATGGAAAGAATACTTAGGCATTTTAAAATAGGTGCCAGGCACTTGTCGAATATTCGACAAGTGCCTGGCACCATCTATTATTTTTTTTCATCTTTTAGTTTTTCGTTCCGTAGTGCTTTGTGGAAGGAGAATATCATGATTACCATAATAAATGAAAATGGCAGTGCTGCTACAATTAACGCATTTTGTAAGGCTGTGAGTCCGCCTGTAAATAAAAGTACTGCAGCAATTGCTGATTGAAAAAATCCCCAAACGAATTTCACACTTGTTGATGGGGACAGTGACCCATTGGTTGTTTGCATTCCCAAAACAAAGGTTGCAGAGTCAGCTGATGTAATAAAGAAAGTTCCGATCAAGATCATGGCTATGATCGATAGGACAACACTAAACGGAAATGAATCAAACAATCCAAAAAGTGCTTGTTCATCAGGAAGGCCAGCAATATCAATTCCATTTTGCTGTGCATCGATACCAGAAACCCCAAAGGCTGAAAACCATAGGAAGCCAACTACTGATGGGACAATTAATACCCCAGATAAAAATTCACGAATGGTTCTTCCCCTAGATATCCGGGCGATAAAGATCCCGACAAAGGGTGCCCAAGCAATCCACCAAGCCCAGAAAAAAACTGTCCAATCAATTACCCATTGATTTTCCTCAGCATTATTAGGGGATAAGCGTAAGCTTTCAGTAGGTAAGCTTTGGATATAAGCCCCTAGTGAATCAGTCAGTGAATCTAAAATGTATTGTGTCGGACCTAAAATTAACGTTACAACGAATAGTATAGTAGCTAGAATCATATTAACATTACTTAAATATTTGATTCCTTTACTTAAACCAGTGTAAGCAGACATCATGAATAACACCGTGACCACTAGGATAATCATTACTTGAACAAAAAAGGAATTTCCAATACCAAGCAAGTAAGTGAAACCACCGTTTATTTGTGCAGCCCCAAATCCTAAGGTGGTTGCTACTCCAACAATGGTTGCAAATACAGCAAGGATGTCAACGGTCTTGCCCCAAGCACCATCCATTCTATCTCCGAAAAGTGGTTCGAGAGTCACGCTAACCAAACCACGTTTTCCATGACGGAATGTAAAATATGCTAATATTAAGGCAATAATTGCATAAATCGCCCATGCATGTATGCCGTAATGGAAAAAGGTTACTCGTAAGGAATCCTCCAGCGCTTCTATCGTTCCAGGTTCAGCGAGTGGTGGTGTATTTAGATAATGGGAAACAGGTGATGCAACACCATAGAATACAAGCCCAATCCCCATACCAGCACTAAATAGCATCGCAAACCAAGATGGGTAGGTAAACTCTGGTCGATCTGATTGTTTTCCTAATCGGATTTTTCCATAAGGACTGATGATTAAATAGAGACAAAATACAACAAACAACGTAACAATTAATAAATAATACCATCCGAAATGTATGGAAATATAACTCATTAAATTTGCTGATATTCGTTCGAAGCTCTCTGGTACGATTGAGCCCGCAATAGAAATTGCTAATGTAAGTGCCAAGGTAATCCAAAAAACGGAAGTAACTTTCTTCATCTTATTCTCCTTTCAAAAGCTGAAATACGTGAAACTTAGTATTTGTAAAAGGAGAGAGTATATTCGGGATAATCAAAAAGACCTTTGGGAGCTAACTGCAACTTCCAAAGGTCTTTATATTAACCAAAGTATTTTTTAGTTTAAAGATTTTTTTTGTACTTTTGTAATTAATTTGTCTAGTTGTTGACTTAATTTAAGAGTTTCCTCATGTTGAAGACCTTTTTCAAGCCCTACTTTAATCATTTCATTTTGTTTTTTTTTCACTTGATTTATTAATTTCTTGTTTTCACTATCAAACATGAATTTCGCTCCTTAGTAGGCCAATAGTTGAGAAAGTCTCTTAAATCTATTTCAGAAACTTCGAAGGCCGAATTATATTTTAATCGAGTTCAGAAGCTATGTCATCAATTGTGGCAATTAGCCACACGCAGTTTGACTATAAATTGATAAACTTAAGAAATGTAAATCTATTATTTTATTTAACCGTTTTATAATTTTATTAAACACTTCGAAATTTGACCACATTTTACCATGCACTAGTTTAATCGTTTTGTGGTTAAATGAAAATAGAAAGTAATTAATTTTCTAATTATAGATAATCTGTATGGATTGGAGGGACTTCATGAAGAGAGAATGGTTAATACGGATACGGGAATCGAAACAGTTAACACAAGCGCAGGTTGCTTCTTATGCTTTTATTGATCGAGGCTATTATTCACAGATAGAGACTGGAAAACGCAATCCTAGCAATACTGTTGCGATGAATATTGCTAAAGTTTTGGATTTTGATCCATTAAAGTTTTATCATAATGATTTAAATCAACAAGCAGAACAAGACGACTCGTTAACTGGTGAGGTACGTCAATTTTTTAGAAGTGATAGAAATGGAGAAATTTTATATTTATATAATAATTTTGATATGTATAGTAAACATGCTATTTCATTTCTATTAACTGGAATAGAGAAGGGGAATTATTGTTTAATAATTGATTATGTAGTGAATATTAATTACTTGAAGGAAAAGCTTGTTTCGCTTGTGAAGCAAAAAGAGATCGAACAATATATTTATTTCATTAATAAAGAAGAATTTATGAACTATGAAACAAGAGATATTGTAGATTATTTTCATCGATTAATTGAAGGATTTGAAACGGGAAATATAATAAGAATATGGTCCCATGAGCAAGAATACAAGGAGCACGATTGGTTAAGTAAGTTAGAAAGTGTATTAAGTAAAAAGCTTCCAAAATACCGTAGCAACAAATTTCTGTTTATCCGTTCATACGATGCCTCAATAGTTATGGCTGTTGCACATATTCGGATGATGCGAAACTATCCATATCTCATGACAGACTTTGAAATCGTTGACTCTCCGTTCTATCAATTTAATCAGTCTTTCCGGTTCCCTTCTTTATTTATTCAAGAAAAGATGTAATACGTTAGAAAAGAAGCAAAAAATTAAAAGAAGAAAGAAGTGGTTGCGTGTCAAAGATGGTCCCATTAACGGAACAACTAGAAATAACCAGTGCGTCGCATATTTTATATATCTATGAAAACACAGATTATTATATAGAGAATATGCTGGCCTATATTAAAGCTGGTATTGCACAGGAGGATCATATCGTTATCATAGAAAATCCTACAATTTTTAAAAAGATCGTTTATCGTTTAAACGGTTTGTTTTCAAGACAGCAGAGAGAGCTAATTCATTATATTGATAATTATTCATTCTATCAATGTTACGGGAATTTCCACACACTTTCCATTTTAAATCATTTTAACGAGCTAGTAGATCCATTTTTAAACAATAATACGGTCCGCACATGGGGGCATGTTGAATGGAAGAAACAAGAAAATATATTCAATAAACTAGAAAAATATGAACGGTTAGTAGATTATGATGTTAATGAAATGGGTCTAATGTCGGTATGTGCATATGATGCATCATCTGTCTCCGCAGCACTTCAGACTAGCATGATGCGTAGTCATGAGTACTTGATGACAGACAAAGAATTAGTACGCTCCTCACTATATGGATATGTATCACTGAGTAAATAAACACTAGGTGCCAGGCACCGAAGAAGCACCGAAGAAGGCACCGTAGTAATCGATAACAATTAAAATATGCTTGCATCGGTTTCTTATTGAGGTGTTTATAGTGTGAACTTGCAACAAAAGATCGAAATAATAACCGTGTAACTAGTCAACACCTTCTCATTCTTACTCATTTATATCAATTAGGAGTATAAAAATGTGAATAAGATCTGTTAGAAAGAAACCAAATGCTAACTTGTTTCGTATGTAAAGAAAGGAGGGAATCATTTGCGTAAAGAGAAGGAAATGATGGTATTGATTTTATCTGTTGCTGAGGAAGATGAACGAATTCGTGGGGTTGCTATGAATGGATCACGAACGAATCCGAATGCACCAATTGACTCATTTCAAGATTTTGATATCGTATATTTTGTAAGAGATATGCCTTCATTTATAAATAATCCTAATTGGGTTGATGTATTTGGCGATCGAATTATTATGCAAACACCAGATAAGTTTTCTATTTACTCTTCGGAACAGGAGGATCGATTTGCTTATTTAATGTTGTTTGATGACGGAAATCGTATTGATCTCACCCTTATTCCAACTTCACATGCCAAAAAACATTGCCAAGAAGATACATTGAAGCTAGAATAAAAAGTGGATACCCTTTAACGAACATCATTTTAGGTTAAAATGATAATCATAGGAGGGGTTCCATGGGTGAACATCGGCAAAGGTATAGTGAAGAATTTAAAAAAGAAACTGTTAAATTTGCGCAAGAACAACAGCAAAAGAAAACAATGAGAGAGATTGCAGCTGAATTAAAGCTTCCTTTAAGTTGTTTGCATGATTGGATGACGAAATATCGTGAATTTGAAAATGAACCTGTTGCAGCTGAGGAACGATTGAAAAAGTTAGAACAACAATTGAAAGAAAAAGAACGCGAACTAATGAAAAAGGATAAGCA
>NZ_FOHE01000020.1 GCF_900111445.1 Oceanobacillus limi
GAAGCAACTTTTTAATTATATCAAACTCACAATATCAAGTCAATAGTTTTTTGTGAAAACTTTCATATAGTGAATCAGGATTTGTCGTCTGCCGTAATGGCGACTTTATAAATATATCACACTATCATTTAAGTTGTCAATGATTTTTTGAAATTTTTGCAACAAAATGATTTGTGTACGTGCTACTATCTTGAAAAAATCTCGCTGTGATTAGCAGCGGATATTCATCATACAATGGGACAATACAGAAGTCAATAAGATTAAATACACATATTTATTCATTCCATGTTAAACCACTTTATACTCATTTAGCCCACGTTCTATAGAAACATATATTTCCATTTGATAATTTGGTTACTCAGACATATAATAAGAACAAATGTTCTACAAATGTTAGGTGGTGATACGATGGATTATTCGCTATATCCCCGTAATGACGTACTCTGCATCGATATGCGCTCCTTCTACGCAAGTGTAGAAGCGGTCAAATTAGGGTTGGACCCAATGAAAGCACTGATTGCTGTTGTTGGAGACCCTAATCGATCTGGAAGTATTGTATTAGCAGCCTCCCCTGAGTTGAAAAGAAAACACGGAATTAGTAATGTCAGTCGTTTTTTCGAATTACCAGATGATCCAGATATTCATATTGTTCGGGCGCACATGGCTGATTACCTTCAAGTCTCAGTAGAAATTACAAAGCTTATTCATCAATATGTGCCTATGGAAGCTATCCATCAGTATTCAGTTGATGAAGTCTGGGTAACTGTTAATGGTTTAGAGAGGTTATTTGGAAACTGCTGGGAAGTAGCGCGTAAAATTAAACAAGAAATCCTCGATAATTTCGGAATTACATGTTCCATTGGAATAGGAGATAATAAATTCCTTGCTAAGGTTGTAATGGATCTACATGGGAAAAAAGTAGGAATCGCTGAATGCAGATATGAAGATGTTGCGAAAAAACTATGGCCCTTCCCAGTAGAAGACATTTGGGGAATTGGAAATCGAATGAAACGAAATCTAAATCGAATGGGGATCCTTACACTAGGACAGCTAGCTAAGTTTAACCCGGAGCAACTTAAGAAACGGTTCGGCATCATAGGGGAACAATTGTATTGGCATGCTTGGGGCATCGATTTGAGTCCTATTTATGGTAACTTTACAAAAACGGACCAGAAAGGATTTGGTCACGGGATTGCCTTACTACGTGATTACCATAAGGATGAAGTGGACATCTGTATTCTTGATTTATGTGAAGAAGTATGCCGCAGAGCTCGCACAGCCGAAAAAGTAGGAAAAAACGTTCATCTCGGCATCGCTTATTCGAAAGAAACAGGCGGAGGGTTTTCCCGTTCAAGATCCCTGCCCTTTCCCACAAACGTTACCATGGATGTCTATTACATGTGTAAACAGTTATTTCAAGAATTTTATGATGGAGAAAGTAATATCCGCCACGTCTATGTCACATTGGATAAGCTTTATGATAAAGGAGAAACACAGTTAAACCTATTTGAAGATCGATCAAAAAAAACAGATATCGGATATGTTATGGATGCCATCCGAGATAAATACGGTGCAACTTCCATCCTCCGGGCTACAAGCTATACGGATGCAGGAGTTACATTAGACCGAAGCAAAAAAATAGGCGGACATAATGCATAGGTACCTGATTAACATAGGCCTCAATCGTAGTTATTTGTGATTGTCATAATATCGTAATTTTCATGTGATTTATCACACGTTAACCAATGTTACAATAGGGATAACTTGATAGAGCGTTATACAGAAAACTTAGCATGTGCCAGGCTAGTTGCACTTATGTAGGAGAGGAATGTTGTTCCCCCCTCTCCTCATTGAGAAAGGAGAATCCAACGTGCATAGAGACATTTTGTTAAAAAGTCATGATGAGAAACATCCTTCAACAGAATTACAACACTTATTAACTTCGATAGGTACTAAGGTTAAAGCTGAAAAGGATACGTACCTCTTTCACGCTGGTGAAAATGCACATGAAATCTTCTTCATTACGTCAGGATTAATTGAAATGACATTGCTAACATCAGACGGAAAGGAGTTATCCCTACGAATCTGTAAAGGGAAGGACATGATTGGTGAGCTAACACTATTCGATGAGAAGTCAAAGTATTTTTTAAGCGCAAGGGTAATACAACCTGCCGAAATAATAATGATTCCAAAAAGAAAGCTTGAAAAGGAGTTAATGACCAACAATGCTCTTACAATGGAATACATGAAATGGTCGAGTGATCATATGAGAAAATTCCAAAGTAAGATCAGAGACTTGCTTTTAAATGGAAAGAAGGGTGCACTCTATTCAACCCTAATTCGATTTTCAAATAGTTATGGTATACAAAAAAATAATGGAATTCTAATTGACCTTGCGCTAACCAACCAAGAACTTGCCAAATTTTGTGCCACAACAAGAGAAAGTGTGAATCGAATGTTGGCTGACCTAAAAAGGCTAGGAGTTATTTCCATGGTTGAAAAAGGAAAAATCCTAATAGAGGACATGCAGTATTTACGTGATGAAATTGGTTGTGAAAATTGCCCGATTGAAATTTGCAATATAAATTAGGGGAGCAGAAAAAATCTCCCTTAATTTATATTGAAACGATTTTCCCCACCATTTTCAAATAACTCTTGATCTAACCATACAATCAATTCATCCACATCATGGAAAACCGGGAAAGCGTATTTCTTAGGAATTGGAAACGATGCTACAACAGCTGCAATGTTTGTTAGCTGATCAATAAGCATCAGGTCTTTCTCCTCGTTAATAACGACTACCTTCGGATAAATTGCTGTTTTAAAGCCCTCCACAACAACAAAATCCATTTCGAAAAAACGGTATAAGTCAATCATTTGATCAACATCCCAAGCACCTTGTTTCGATAATTGAAAAATCCCTTCCCCTTCTACACCAGCAAGAAGTGCTCCTGCCTTCTTTTGTTTTTCGCTATCGGTATTCTCTATACCAACTGGACGGCCACCATGACCATGATGCTTCAAAGCGCCCACCCGAATGCTTTTACCGATTAAAAATTCAATGATAGCAGTGGATAGAGTTGTTTTTCCACTATTTTTATAACCAATAATCTGGAGTATGTTCACATTAACCACCACTAACTGGTGGGATCAAGGCAATCGTATCTCCAGACTTAACAATATCATCATCCAAAGCATACTCCTCATTTACAGCGACCATGACACTGTCTAATCGGAGGGATGGGTAATCCAATAGTAGATTATTTTTTAGTTCCTTAATTGTCATCTCTCCATCCATTTCAATGCTTTCTGTACCTAATTCATCTTGCAAATGAGCAAATAATAGAATGCGAATCATTTAACTCTCCTCCATTGTCGGCTTTCCACTAGGGTAAGCAACATTTTCTAATTGATCACCAATCCAGGTTTCTCCGTCTTCCCAATGTTCTTTTTTCCAAATGGGAACAATTTGTTTAATCCGTTCAATTGCATATTCATTCGCCTCATAGGCAGCCTTTCGATGGGGTGACGATACAGCGATGACCACAGCAATATCCGAAATATCTAAGCGACCGATGCGATGAGTGATTGCTACTTGTGTATCCGGCCATTTCGATTCAATTTCTTCGCCAATTTTAGATAACATTTTCACCGCCATTGGTACATATGCATGATATTCAAGATAGATTGTCCGTCTTCCTTTTGTCCATTCACGAACGGTTCCAATAAAAGTTGTAATGGCACCGGCTTCCCTACGTTCTACTTTTTGAACCAATTCCTCCACTTGAATTGGGGTATCAATCACTTCATAAAGATTATTTGTCATACCTTGCCCTCCTCTTAGTGTGACCGCCGGAAGAAAGAAATTGTTCTAACGTAGTTCCTTCTTGGTCCTCTAACAAAATGACAGATACATCCATCCCTTGTTCATAACCTCTTGTACCACCTGGGAGATTGATTAAAACATTAGCACTACCTAGTGAAGAAACAACATTCGATTTATCTAACCCAACCGGAGTCGCAATTAATTTTCCATTTTCAAATGACAAATGCCCACGAACAAAGCGATCAAACGGATTTGGCTTTGGAAAGTTAGCACCTAAAATTGCTGTTTCTTTCTTTAAGGCTGGATGATACGCATGTAAGTAGGTTCGAATAATGGGACGTGTAAATAATTCAAATCCTACATAACAAGCGGA
This sequence comes from Oceanobacillus limi, assembly GCF_900111445.1. Taxonomy (GTDB): domain Bacteria; phylum Bacillota; class Bacilli; order Bacillales; family Amphibacillaceae; genus Ornithinibacillus; species Ornithinibacillus limi. The sequence continues at coordinate 4,200 of NZ_FOHE01000020.1, forward strand.
AGGATTTCCTGATAACCCAAATAATAATTGTCCATCTATTTCTGCCACAGTAGTCACACTGCCTGGTCGCATGCCAACTTTATTGAACATGACATTTGCACTTAGTTTTTCGTAAATGGCAGGCAAGTAATCATAATCTCCGACTGAAACTCCGCCAGTCGTAATTAGAAAATCCACCTGTTCTAATGCCTTTTTAACCTGTTCAAAACAAGTATCGAATTCATCACTAAACTGGCCAAAATAAATAGGTTCACCACCTGCACGGATGATTTGAGAATATACCATAAATGCATTACTATTCCTTATTTTACCTGGTTGCAGTTCTTCATCTACATCTAATAATTCACTCCCAGTAGCAATAATACCAATCTTAGGCTTACAGCTTACCGGAACCTGCTTATAGCCAAATGTCGCTAACAAAGCAACAATTCCTGGATTAATATAGGTACCCTCTGAAGCAAGGACTTCCCCTTTTTTCGTATCTTCACCCGAAAAAGAAATATTGTCACCAGACTCAAAGCTCCTCTTCAGCTGTATGAATGATTTCGTCTCTTCTTTTATTTCTTTCACTAATTCAAGCATAACAACTGCGTCACAACCTTCGGGAATTTGCGCTCCCGTCATAATGCGAACTGCCTGCCCCTTGTCAACTACACCACCAAATACACTACCCGCACCTATTTCACCAACAACTTCCAATGTTATTGGTGTATTTCGAGAGGCGTCATTCGTATCCATGGCACGTACAGCAAAACCATCATACGGAGATCGATCAAATGGTGGAACATGGTGATCAGCAATTAAATCATCTCCTAAGAAACGACCATAGCTCTCTTCTAAAGAAACATATTCGATATTACCTATAGATGTATGATTCAGTACTCGCTCAATAGCCTCATTTACTTTAATCGGCTTTCGTTGATTTAACAAAAAACTTCCCCCTATCTAATGTATAATGTTATCTACATTTTTTACCCAATAATGATGTGAAGTGTAATTAAAAAGAAAAGGGTCATTCCAATATATATGTGTGCTTTTCTTTTTTTCACTGTAGGCTTTATTAATCGCATCCACCCTGTTGTTACCATAGCAACTAGAAACAACAATGCAAGAACTCCACTGATCATCTTTGGATTACTCCAATAAAATCCAAACAAATTAAGTACAAGATAAGCATGACCAAGAATAATGAGAAGCGCTATGTTCCCAATCCATCGATGAAACGGAACAATTTTTTTCGACATTATTGCTAACCTAATCTTTAGCTTTCGATCAGAAGTTTCTCTGATCGTAGAGAAAACGGCATGTCTAGTCCAATTAAACAGAAAAAAGCCTAAACCAATAAATCCAATAATAACGTGTAGCGTAATAGAGGGATACCTTTGAACCAGTTGCCAAGTTGCAATAATAATTACTGTTGTATTTAGATAAAACCATATATTCATAAGGAACCTCCGGGATCTACTGAACCTACATCTTATATGTTATCGTAATTCGCCTCTTTACCGTGTGATAAATCTCACAAAAACAATGCCCCAATTGCTCCAGCATGTGATCCCTTTTCTAAAAAAATCGGTTCATATGGCAGTAGATTCTGAAAGCTGGTCAAAACATTTTTTAAAGGCTTGTTACCGTTTAATGTACTACCAACAAACACAATCTGCTCCACTTGAGTCGAAGATGCTGCTTGGGTAGAAAGTAATAAGATCGTCTCTCCAATCAATTTGACGAGACTTGCCATACGGTCATCTATGTTTTCAGCTTTTTCGGTAAAGACTTTACCAAAATTGGCAGCTGTTAAATCTCCGTTTAAAGGGGCTTCATGTGGTGCATAGATATCGCGAACTAGTAAATCACACTTCGTAGCATCTCCTTGTGACGCTAAATCTCGTAACTTACGAAAATCCGATTCTCCAGTTAGTAAATTCCCCAATCCCATGAAAGTCCCTCCGCCAATACCACTTCCGAGGAGTCTGTCATAAGAATCTTCCGTAACAGAATATATAGACGTTCCTGTGCCGATACTTACCAGAATAAAGTGATCTTTTATTACTTGTTTTTCTATTTGAAGTAAATACTTAGCGCCTTCCGTAGTAGCTTCAAACTCTTCCACTTGAACCATTTTATGGTTCAACTTCTCCATTAGAACGCCACTTTTTCCACCAGTTAGGTAAAGTGTTGCTCTTGGAGCTATTAATTGCAACCATTGGATGAGTTCATCTATTTCCTGGTTTGAGAATATCTTCGTATGTATGTGACCACGTTCCTCATATGCTACTTTTACAAGCGAACCTCCTACATCAATGCCAATTCGATCCCCCACTATGTTCACTTCCTTCATCACATTTTTTATTACAATCAGTTTAACATTAATCAATCAGAACATTAATCATTTAATTTTATTTCCTATTATATATATCGAAGTTTTGTTACATATTAACAATGCACTCGTTTTTAGTGATGCAATTTTTCGGAAGAAAGGATGCTTTGCATGAACAAGAATTTAATTGATTGGCCTACCTTTTTTGGTGCTTTAGTAATCCTATTTGGGGTAACCATTCCGCTTGTAATATTCCCTGAAGCAGGTGCTGAAGTGATCAATGCTGCAAATCGTTTTATGACAGGAAACTTTGGTGTTCTGTTTATACTAATGGGCTTATTATCACTAATATTCCTGCTATTCGTTGCATTTAGCAAACAAGGAAAGATTAAGCTTGGTGGACGAGAAACCAAAAGAGAGTTTAGTACTTTTTCTTGGGCGGCAATGCTTTTTTCTGCCGGTATTGGTTCGAGTATCCTTTATTGGGGTATGATTGAATGGGCTTATTATTATCAAGGACCACCATTTGGAATCGCTCCCGAATCTGAAGAAGCAATTCAATTTGCTTCCACATATGGTATCTTCCATTGGGGGCCAATTGCTTGGGCAATCTATACATTACCTGCATTACCTATCGCTTATTTTTTCTATGTGCGAAAAAAACCAGTTCTAAAAATTAGCGAAGCAATCCGACCCGTCCTAGGAAAATATGTCGATGGACCAATTGGTGTTGTAATCGATGTATTGTTCATATTTGGTCTTATGGGAGGAGCCGGAACAACGTTAGCACTAGGGACACCAATGATTACCGAAGGCGTTAACGACTTAACAGGATTACCAGTAAATTTAGGAACGCAAGCAGGAATCATGCTACTTTGTACTGCAATTTTTGCGATTAGTTCTTATTCCGGATTGCAAAGAGGAATCAAAGTATTGAGTGATTTAAATCTGTGGTTAGTTATTTTTATCCTAGGGTTTATATTCCTGTTCGGTCCAACGGTATTTATAAGTGAGACTACCGTAACAAGTATCGGAATTCTCTTAAACGACTTTTTCCGAATGTCTACTTGGTTAGAACCACTTGCAAATGTAGCTGGTTTTGATGAAACATTATTTCCGGAAAGTTGGACAGTATTCTATTGGGCGTGGTGGCTTGTATATGCACCTTTCGTTGGTTTATTTGTTGCACGAATTTCCAGAGGCCGTACAATCCGAGAAATGATTATAGGGACAATGGTATATGGGACAATTGGTTGTATTTTGTTCTTTGGAATCCTTGGAAATTACGGACTCTATTTGCAGCTTACAGGTAGCTTTGATGTTATCTCCTTTATGAATGAATATGGTGCTCCTGCTACCATTATTGCAATTCTAAATCAGTTACCGCTCTCGACTTTCATTGTTGCTATATTTACAATACTGGCTATCATTTTCTTAGCAACAACATTTGATTCTGCATCATACATTTTAGCTGCAGTTGCTCAAAAAAGTGTAAAAGGTGGAGATCCATTACGTTGGCACCGCTTGTTTTGGGCATTCACCCTATGTATCATGCCACTTGTTTTAATGTTTATCGGAGATTTAGAAACATTACAAACAGCAAGTATTGTTTCCGGGTTTCCCATTATTTTTATCATGTTCTTACTCGCATGGTCCTTTATGAAAGCCTCTGGAGAAGATATTCGCGCATCCAGAGACTACCGGGCACCAACGATTTATATTACACACCATAAAAAAGAAGGATCACGAGGTCCTACTGACAAATAAAAAAAGGGTGCCTGGCACCCTTTTTTATGAGGTTTATTTAATTAAAAAGCTGGCTTGATCTACGACTTCAATTTCAGGATAATTACGAAGATCTCGTATCAGTCTAAATATTGCATCGTCCTTTTGTTTAGCTTCGATCATGCAATCAATTTTCGGAACTGTTCCTTTGATTTCATTTAAAAAATCCAAAAACATCTCTGGATCCACATAATCAGCATGAGCACGATATTTTTCTGAAGACCTCGGACTAGATATATGCATTTTTATTGGCATACTTGATGTACTCCATGTATGAACGATCCGATCCCATTGATTAGACCAATTAGGCTCATCATGATTCGCTAGATGATGATGGTAATCAAAAACAAGCGGTATGCCTAATTTTTCACATAGATATAACGTATCCAACAATGAGAAGGTTTTATCGTCATTTTCAAGGATAATCATCTCTTGAAGCTTCGTTGGAATCACACCCCAATTATGAACAAATTGTTCCAAAGCCTGTTCTTTATCCCCATAACCGCCTCCCACATGCATCACGCATCGATGTCTAGGAAGGACTCCCAACCCTTTCAGTAAACGATAATGCATTCGTAAAGTTTTAACGGAATTTTTTAATACATCCGATTTAGGGGAGTTAAGTAACACAAAGTGATCAGCATGAAAATCAACTCTTTTTTGAGGATGTGCCTTCAAAAAAGATGCTAATTCCGTTAAAGACTCCTTAAGCGAATCCATATAATCCCAGTCCTCTGTTTCTGGGTGATCTGCTAACGGAATGAGCTTGGAAGATATACGATAGAAATTAATATCATTTGCAACATTATATTTAAATAATCGAAGGCAATTACTTAAATTGGCTTTGGCTATTTGCTCTAACTTATGAACAGCTGCATCCCAGTCAGATATCTGTGAGAATCGACTATAGGTCATTGTTTTGGACGTAGAACTATTTTTTACGTTTACACTTATTGCAGAATATCCAAGGCGTACAAGGGTCAACTTTAAAACTCCTTTATAAATATTTCTTTATTAAAAGTATCCCCTTAATACCGACAGTGAATCACACTATCAAATAATTTCAATTTATCGATAAAAATAGCACCCCGACATGAGGTGCTATTTTCACACTTAATAATTTACGGAATCATAAGCATTAATTATCCCATAGCGAACATAGTTGCCATACATATAATCAGTCGTATTCTGGATTGCAGCACGAGCTTGCGTATTACTACGTCCTTGACCTGTCAATAGTGCTGCCTGACCAGCTACATAAGGGGATGCCATAGAAGTTCCAGATAAATATACATAGCGATTATTTGGATACGTTGACGCAATATCAACTCCTGGAGCCGCTACATCAACCCATGATCCATAATTAGAGAAACTAGCTCTATTATTGTTGCTGTCTACTGCACCTACTGCAATGGCATTTGCATACGAAGCCGGTTGGAATTGTTGCGAAGTACCATCGTTACCTGCTGCAGCTACAACAACTGAACCACGATTCCAGGCATAGTTTACTGCATCTTCTAAAGCTTGCGTATCACAAGCACAACCAAGCGATAAATTGATCACTTCAGCACCGTAGTCGGCTGCATATTGAATCCCGTTTGCAATATTTGCTAGTGATCCACTTCCATTCGCATCCAAGACACGAACAGCTAAAATATCCGTATTAGGAGCCATACCTGCAATACCTGTTCGATTATTAGTTTCAGCTGCAGCAATACCTGCAACATGTGTTCCATGACCATTTAAGTCAGATGGTGTATAGTCCCCGTCAACAAAATCATACCCACGAATTGTTTTCCCATCTAAATCAGGGTGATTATAATCAACCCCAGTATCTAACACAGCGATTTCTTGCCCAGAACTTCCTCGTGCAACATCCCAAGCAGAATCAGCAGATGTGTTAAATAAACCATACTGATAATTCGGACTAAAATACGTATCATTTGGAGACCATGCAGCCTTCAAAATATAATTTGGCTCCACATATTCCACATTTTTATTCTTACTTAATGCTTTTACTACAGCCTCTACATTCCCTACTTCTAAAACTAAAAATGGCGATTCAACTACTTTTGGTGCCGGCTTCACTTTGGCACCAATATCCTGTAATACTTTTTCTTGCGTGTTTACAGAAATCTTCTCCTTAAACTTAACGACGACTTCTCCTTTTACATAGGCACCTTTCTCACCTACTTCGTTAACCGAGACTCCCTCAGCATTGTTCGGCAATGATTCAATTTCCTCTGCCGCTACACTTGCTAACGGAGAAAATAGTAGTACCAGTAACGCCAAACCACCTAAAACTTTGAGTTTCATTTGAACTCCTCCTTTATTTTTTACTCTAAAATTTATATGGGAGCTCAAAGAATTTCATGTAGGTTTACAGGCATTGCCATGTTGGGAAATCATACGGGTAGGACTAGTAATTTTGTTAAACTTTATACCTAAAGTTTCTTTGTAAAGGAAATATCCCAAATCCCCTTTATTTTTGCTACTTATCCAAGAAGCTTTTCAATAGTTGCACAATTTTCTTTTAGAAATAGTTATCACTTTATTCCTATTACAGACCATTGCCCTAGAAATAGGAAAGGCAATTATAATCCATAAGAAAGAGCCTGCCGTCTGACAGACTCCAAACCCTAATTCTTTTTCACTTGTTCGATAAGATAATGAACAAATACGTCATCTCGAGCTAACCAGGCTTCATAGTTACGCTTCAGGTGTTTCTCAGCATCAGTAAAAGTTAGAAATGACTCACCAACTGCATTATTATTTTGTGTTATTTTCCATTTCCCATCTTCCGTTGAATGGAGGAAGAATAATTTATCCTGATGACCTTGGTAAATCGTACCATAATCAGATTCCTTTACATTATATCGATTTCTCCTGGCATCCTCTCGTAATGGTTCTAATGGAAAGGTTTCAGCAACGAAAAGTTGATAAGCATCATCTGTTAACGAACATCCTGACGCTTTTGCATGCCCCCCACCTCCAAACTTTCCAGCAATCTCCGAAACATCTATATGGTCATGAATTGTACGAAATCCAGCGCGTTTCGCTCCAATGTTTATGATAACGATATAGTCTAAATGCGGATTATCTTTTCCTAGTTCATTGCCGAGTTCCGAATGATATGATTCCGCAAAAACAACTCCAGCGTAATAATCATCGATTTTTGTTTGAACCAGTTCTCGCCGTTTCTTTCGGATATAACGATCTGTTTTGGTTTCTTCCATATCCAGTATCTTTTGTTCAAACTTATCAAAGTAAAACGTATCACTTGTGGAAAGCCTTTCGATCATTTTCTCTTCAAACTCATCAATGGAAATGAGGAAAAATAATGCATTAAGTCGTTGTGCATCTTGGTTATCATTCTTTTCCCACTCCCAAGTATCGTATTGTCTTACTAACTCGACAAATTCATCGATAGCCTTAGTAGCTTGTAAGTAATTATGTTTTACCAAATATTCATATAATAAAGATGTAGCTGAATTAAGCTTTCCTGTTTCATTTTCCACAATTACATGCCCCCAATCGTATTGATTTAAATGGAGGGCAGTTTTGTGATGATCAATCAATTGAACGTTACCAGATAACTTGAAAAACTCATCCAACCTTTTCTCATTTTCCGTGTTAACCGACAGATCGGTAATGAATAAAAATGTATTTTTATCCCCATTTTCCAAAAACCACTCTACCTCTCGATCAAGTCCGGATATCGAATTGTAACGCACACGTACATCTTTACCAAACGCGAGCTTTGCTAATATTCCACAGCTGACTCCATCGAGATCATTATGTGATAATAGTTTAAACATCGATTTCACCTCTTTAGGTAGTATGGATTTCTGGTCGTAAAAATATTGTAACTTTCGAATATTTCCCTGCAAAAAAATGGCATATAGAGGAACGTATGATTTAAAGAAGTTATTAAAAACTATAGATGGCTTTCTTTTTTGAAAGCTACTCTGAACCGGGAAAAGGATGATGATTATGAATAACCGCGGGATGATGACTTCCCTCTTAACAGTAGGAGCTGCAGGTGCTGCAATTTACGGCATAAGAAAAGGGATTCAAAATGGTACATTCCAACGATTACCACAACAACTAACGAACGCTATGAATAGCCAAACTGTCCAACAAATGACTCAGCCAATTCAAAACATGATGAATAACACTGGTCAACAAAATCAAGGGCAACAAGATATGGGTATGCTTAGTACAAGTGATCAAAGCGTACAAGAGCAAATGACAAATGATACAAAACAGTGGTAAATCACAATAGTAAGAGGCCTGCATAATAATGCAGGCCTCATTGCTCAATCTAAAAGTATTCCTTTTCTATTTTCAAAGTACTTCTTACTGTGTCAATCGGGCGAACCATTTCTTCAATTTTCTCACGCTTCGATTCTAAAAACGGTGGTAATGATAATTTTTCTCCTAGTGTTTCATATGGTTCGTCTCCCATAAATCCAGGACCATCTGTTGCAAATTCAAATAAGATTTGTGGAGCAACACGTACGTATAGGGAACCAAAGAAAAATCGATCAACAAAGCCAGATGTTTGGAAGCCAAAGCTACGCATACGTTCATCCCATTCATCTAATTCATTTCGATCATCAACCCTCAACGCAGCATGATGTACCGTACCATATCCTTGCATAGCCTGTGGAAGGACAGGATTATATTCCACCACAACTCTTGCGCCATTTCCGCCTTCACCTACTTCAAATAAGTGAAAAGCTCCTTCATTGGCAATTTCCTTATATTGAAGTACTTTTTCCAGCATTTCTTTAAAATAATCAAAGTTTGCAATGCGAACATGAATTGGACCTAATCCTGTAATAGCATACTCGAGTGGTACAGGGCCCTCTTGCCAAGGAGTCCCTGCTTCTACACCTTTAAGATTTTCATCAGAAATCAATTGATAGTTTTGATCATCAAAGTCTACGAAGTTTAATACCTTTATACCAAATTGTTCTTCAATACCAGTGTGCTTCACTTTATAATGGTCTAATCGTTTGACCCAGTAGTGTAAAGCGTCATCACTAGGAACACGAAATGCTGTTTTAAAAATCTCGTTTGTACCGTGTGAGCCTTTTGGAATTCCTGGGAAGTCAAAAAAGGTCATATCTGTACCTGGACTCCCTTTATCATCAGCAAAGAATAAATGATATGTTTGAATATCATCCTGGTTTACCGTTTTCTTTACTAACCGCATTCCTAATACGTACGTGAAAAACTCGTAATTTTTCTCTGCACTACTTGTAATCGCCGTAACATGGTGCATTCCTTTTAATCCATTCATTCGTAAGCCTCCAGTCAATATCTATTCTTTGTAATATACGAAACAATATTATATTTAATTAAAATATCTTTAATTCAAAATAAATGTATCACGTATGTTTATATCTGTCAATCAGAAGGATATTAAACTTCTGTGGTTGAATTCTTAAATTAATCGTTTTTATGTTGGTTGATCATAGTGAATATAAGGTATATTTTATGTGACATAACAAATTCTAAAAGATTTTGGGAGATACTATCACCGCTACGGAAATACATTACGCTGATATATTTTGTGATTATTATTCAATCAATAATCATAGTTTCATGATGTATATTCTTGCAAAATAAGAAACATCTCAACAGCGGAGACAGAATGCGTAGACTGTGGGAACAGCACGAGTCCGAAGACCCCGTATTGATGCGCCTGCGTCTACTAGTAACTCTTCGAAGCTAATTCCTCGGCGCAAGGGAACAAAGAAGAATATTCAAGTAGTACCCTGGCTGAGGCCGTGCCCACGGAAAGCGAAGTATTCTGTCGTAGCGACATTTTAGCACTATCGAAAGATGGAGATGATAGGAATTTCACTAAATCATTATGTCGCATCATATATCAACTATTCATTAAAATACAATAGAAAACATCTACTGTATTAAAAGAAAAAGCTCCTGGTTACATAATAACCAGGAGCTCATGCTTATTCTATTTCATTTAATTTTTCTTCGATATCTGTCATTATCTCAGCAGCTTCCTGCCAATTTCCATTTGACAGCGCATTTTGATATGCATCAAATAAATCAGAAATCTCACGTAACGATTCCTCTGCACCAATAATTGACTCAATTGGATCTTCCGAATCGTCTGTTTCTTCTAATTCATCCGGATCTGGTTGTTGCTGCTCATCTAATTCAACATTAGGATCAATCATATCAAGAATTTTATTAAGCGCCTCATCAAATGTCGCTTCCATAGCAATCAAGTCACCGTAAGCAACAATTACCTGTTTAACTTCAGGTAATGAAGTTTCATTTGAAGACTCAATATAAATTGGTTCGACATATAACATCGTGTCTTCGATTGGAACGGCGAGTAAGTTCCCACGAATTACTTCCGATCCCCCTTGAGACCATAAGTTCAACTGTTGAGAAATATAACTATCCTGATTAATTCGGTTCTCAATTTGTTGTGGGCCATAAATATTCCGCTGTTTTGGAAATTCATATACAAATAATTCCCCATAGTTATCGCCATCGTTCCGCACACCCATCCAAGCAATCATATTTTGCCTGTTCTTCGGTGTATACGGCATCATGAGAATAAATTCTTCTTCATCGTACTCAGGTAACTTCATCGTAATGTAATAAGGTTCCATCGTAACATCTTCATTGAAATATTTCTCTGTTGGAAATTCCCAACGATCTTCTCGGTTATAAAACACTTCTAAATTAGACATATGGTACGTTCCATACATGGAAGCCTGAATCGTAAATAATCTTTCTGGGTATCGGAAATGACTACGTACATCTTCCGGTATTTCTTCGGTAAATAATTCTGGGAACATATTCTGATACGTCATTAACAATGGATCTTCTGGATCAACTACATAAAAGTCAACTTCACCAGTATACGCATCTACCATTACTTTAACTGAATTACGAATATAGTTTTCATCATACATATGTGGTTCAGCATAAGGATAACGCTCTGCTGTTAAATATGCATCAATCATCCAAGCAAGACTTCCATCCTCTCGAACAAAAATATACGGGTCTTCATCATAATCAAAAAATGGAGCAATTCTGTTTACACGATCCATAATATTTCTTGTATCAAGTAGTTGACTTTCTTCAGTAATTTGATCCGATACGAGCATGCGGAATGAACCTTCACTAAATGCAAACAAGAATCGATTAAAGCCTTGTAACGGAATACCAGAATCCGCTTCAAATCGGTTGGACACATTCTCGTCGCCAGCAGGATAATCAAATTCATCTACATTACTTTTAACAATAACATTTTGATACGGCTGCTCGCCAAAATATATTTGTGGTTTGGTTACATCAATAGCCCCTTCAGGTGGCAAGTTTTCTATCATAAATTCTGGCTGTCCTTGTGAGGTTATTTCATTAACATGACTCATCGATAATCCGTATCCATGTGTATAACGTAAGTTTTGATTGACCCATGTTTGTGCTTGATCTGGTAAATCAACGGTACTTAACTCCCTTGCACCAGCAAAGACTTGATGATACTCCCCGTCAATCTCATAACGATCCACATCAATATCATTGAAGTTATAATACGTTCTAAAAGTCTGCTTTTGATTGTATACATCAAGAATTGGTCTAGCATCATTTATTCTCATATTATCAATCGTTAGTTTATTTCTTTCAAGCATATCTTCGTCTAAGGAATTATTTCCTGGATGCTCTTCTTCTACAATATGATCCAAGTCGTAGGCTGCTTTTGTATAATCTAAATTGTGCTGTAGATACGGACTTTCCTTGGAAAATTCATTTGGTGAAACAACGAAGTTTTGAACTACAGCTGATGTTATTTGACCCGCAACTACTAAAATAACATAGGTTATTACAGGAATAACCATTGACTTCAATTTGCCTTTGGTAAGCGAAATAATCAACCACACGGTACCAATGATAGCCGCAGCAGCTAATACATACGCTTTTGGTATATTAATCACTTCATCGGTATAACTTAATCCATGAACAACACTCTCTTGAAAAATATTAACTTGATTTGTAAGTAGCGTTTCATAAGGTGCTAGCATATGCAATCCAGCTAATAATAGTCCAATAAATCCTAACGTTATCCCCATATGCAACTGAGCTGATCGACTCATCCGATACATATTAAACACAGAATAAAAACCTATTTCAACTAGTAAGAAAAAGATTCCTAGACCAAGTAAGATGTTAACAACAAATTTAATAAACGGTAACACAAATAAATAAAAGGATATGTCCATGTTAAAATATGGGTCTGTTTCTCCAAAGGTTGCATGATTTAATAGTTTTAGTGCTGGTTCCCATCCAAAACCTTGAATAATCGAGCTTCCAATTAATCCAACAAATACGGAAATACCAAGTATGATTAAACTACTAGCTTTCTTACTTTGAATAAACGAAGGCAGCTGATTTCCATGAAAATGCCCAATATAGGATCGGCGAATCCAGGTGAAAGTGACGTAAGATAATATGAGGTATAAAATGAAACCAATCACACCTAATATGACCTTACTTCCTAAAACAGTAGTAAATACAGTTCCAAATCCTAAAGTATCCATCCAAATATAGTCCGTTAGAAACTGAGCAGCAATTAGCCCAAGAACTAATAGAACAACAAGGATCCCTAAGACAATTCCTACACGATTCATTAATTTCTTTAATCGATCCATCTTCTGTTTTGATATTTCTTCATTATTGTTGTTATTAAAATCCAATGCTGATCCCCCTATAATTTCTCTTATTCATACATATTCATCTTACCAAAAATACAAGAATCTTTCTCCTCTTATACGCAAAGAGAATGGAAAGGTTTCAAAAAAGGTTGATATTCTTTTCTGTGGTGATGAATAAAGTGGGTGGAGGAACTTTACAGAAATGTTCCTGTATACGATAATCAAGAAATAGAATGAGGTGAATATGCATTGAATAACACGTATCTAACTCTATCGAACGTAAAAATCTATTGTGAATATATCCTTAACGATAAACCACCAATTATTCTCATTCATGGATTTGTATCTTCAACACATACGTTTCATCGAGTAATTCCATACCTAAAAGAAAACTTTTCGATAATCGCAATTGATTTACCGGGATTTGGACGTAGTGAAAAATCGAAAACCTTTATTTATTCCTATAATAATTATGCGGATCTTGTCATTAAATGTATGGACTATTTTCAACTACATAACGTTTCAATTGTTGGACATTCTATGGGTGGCCAAATCGCCATGTACATCGCTCGAAAAATACCGGATCGAATCCAAAAACTAATCTTACTTGCAAGCTCCGGTTATTTACAAGCCGCAAATAAATGGTTAGTGTATGCTTCATATTTACCGTTTTTTCACGTTATCGCTAAACATCACATTCATAAAAATGGGGTTCTAGAAAATCTAAGAAACGTATTATACGATCATTCCTTTATTACTGATGAACTCATTCAGGAATACGAAAGACCTATCAAAGATCCTGATTTTTCCAAATCCCTCACTCGCTTTGTTCGATACCGAGAAGGCGATTTAACAAGTGAGCAAGTGAAAGAAGTACACACTCCCTCTCTATTGATTTGGGGAACAAACGATAAAGTTGTCCCACTTCGAATTGGGAAAAGGTTAGAAAAAGAATTGCCACAAGCAAAATTAATCAGCTATGAAAACACTGGACACCTAATTACAGAGGAAAGGCCAAAGGAAGTTCATAGACAAATCTATTCCTTCTTAATGAATTAAAATTTAATTATGAATGCCCACTACTCTTTTTCTACAACTGCATAACTTATTAGTGTAAATTTGGAAAAAGGGGTGAAATAATGGCTTCGAATAGAGACAAACTTCCAAACCGTTTCGATGTTGACATGACGCCACTTCATGATTTCATGCGGCAAATGGATAACTTTTTCAACCATTCCTTTAAACATATGAATTCCCATTTTAACCTTCGACCATTTTGGATAAATGTACGTGAAACAGAAAAAAAGGTGATTGTTGAGGCCGAGTTGCCCGGCTACAAACGAGACCAAATTGAATTGGAGATTATTGGGAATCAATTAAGGATAGGGGTAGAAGACAATGCGATTATCGAAGAGAAAAATAACGAAAATGCCTATTTGAACAAACAACAATCTTTCCAAAAAAGAGAACGTTTTGTCACCCTTCCATTTGAAATACCGAAACGGGAAACGAAAGCTACTTTTCGAGAAGGTATGCTAAAAATAACTATTCCAAAAAAACAATCCGAACGTAAATATATAGACATTAACTAGTCTTTAGGTTAAAAAGCCGGTTCATCCTTTGTACAAAGGATGAACCGGCTTTTTAACCTATTTAATCGTTCATTAAATTTTTTTCCATTAACGTTGATACATCATGAAATCCAAGTTTTTCATACAACTTTTTTGCCTTATTTCCTGCAAATACATTTAATTGTACTTTTCGTACTCCTTCTCTAGCTAAATAACGGAATGCTTCCCTCATTAGCTTTTCTGCGATTCCTTGCTTTCGGTACGTAGGAAACACGTAGATTTCTGGAATCGTTCCAACAGTTTCATCCGTATAAAAGTCATATATTGTTCCGACACCAATCCATCCGTGAATTATTTGATTGGTTTCAAAAACCAAATAATATCCGCCATCAGCCAAAATAGGCGTCATTATTTGAGAAGCCTTTTCGATACTTGGTTGCACAAAACCCATACTGGAATCCTTGAGTACAACAAGTGCTTGGTCCAGTATATATTGGGTCTCCTTGAAAGTAGCCTTTCTAATAGACACACTCATCCCCTCCCCTATTCATATCTGCTAGCCCTTACACCTGAATATTCGATACCCTAATACATCCTGATACATTTTGGTTAATTTCTCATGTTCCTTTAAAATATCAAAATACATTACATCGGTATTATCAGATAACTGAAATTCCGGTGCATTGTCTGGGTCAGAAGGATCAAACGAGGGGATAACGGTCGTTATTTCTCTATCATAAAATCCATTTTCCACGAGCAAGGAATCCCATTCTTCAACGGTTCTTATTTTGGATAGCTCATAAAAATCTTTCATTGGCTGTAAATCCTCTTCGGGTATTTTTTGTTCCAATACCATCTCAATTCCTAGCAAAATTCCTTCTGATTTTAGAACACGTTTTATTTCAGGAATTGCTAATGAAGCATTAGTAAATGAAATGACTGATTCAGATAAAACAACATCAAACATAGACGCTTCGAAAGGGAGTTTTTCAACATTACCGCGCACTAGATTAATAGGTAGTTTCTCCTCTAAAAAGCGTTTTTTTGCCTTTTTCACCATTATTTCATGAATATCTATTGCCGTTATTTGACATCCATAACATTTGGAAATAAATGCTGATGTTCTTCCAGTACCACAACCGACCTCCAAAACCTTTGTCTCTTCTCGAATGGCTTCTGCATCCAATAGATTTTTAGTCAATGGATGCCCACCTGGGTGGGCTCCACCAACACCTAATTCCGCTAAACAATTCAGATACGTGTAATCCATAAAATTCCCGCCTTATCAATGAATACACTATTTTATGAAAGTAGTTACAAAATGTTCCTTTTGCTTTTTATCGCTTGAAAAATTGGGAAATTAAAGGACTAACCTGACCATATAGGCTATTTATTTGCTGAGCAGTTTTAGTAACTTTTTCTAGATCCATGTTACCATCATTATCTTGAAAGAAAGACATGATATTCGGACGATTCGGTTGTTGTTGACCCAAAATCGGAGGTCTGCGAGGTGGCATTGGCGGATATGGTGGCATCGGACGTCCTGGTCTACCTGGAAACATATATCACACCTCCCCAAAATAAATATATAATATTCTATTCAACTGAGAACAAATTGAAAAGGGTCTTCGTCCTATGTGTCATATATTTCTTTTATTAATCGCACACCACCTATGTTCCGTTCATATCGTATTAGAACACAAATTAAATATATTTAGAGAAAAAGAATCTACATGAGGTGTTGTTATGACTGTTATTCATACAGACAAGTGGTTACTGGAGTTGTATGATGAGCCAATTGAAATATGTGGAAAAATAGAGAAGTTCTTCGATGGTGTAGCCGCTCTTGATATTTTTCAATACTTAACGATGAATGGGATGTATCGACAACCAGATAAAGAAAGAGAAAAGGTTGTACAAGAACTACACCGATTAAATGTTTGGGAATTCGTCAAACAAGAAGAGCGAAACTTAATGAAGCTGTGGAACGGACCAAACGTCCCGATTTTTATTTTGCCTGCCGATACAAGAAATCGCCAAATGAATGTAGAATATAATGGGAAATCAGGACTAGCTTTTGATGACAAATTATTCTTATTTATAAGCGGAGAAAACACAAAAAACGAAATCCGTGCTTTGTTCACACATGAATACAATCATGTATGTCGCTTAACGAAAAATAAGAAAAAAGAAAAAGACTATGTCTTATTAGATTCCGTGATTTTAGAGGGGTTAGCAGAAAATGCTGTTCGTGAACAATTTAGTAAGAAGTATACTGCAGCTTGGACCTTATACTATACGGAGGAAGAATTAGTTACCATGTGGGAAAGAATCATTTTACCGAATAAGGATCTCCCTAAATTGCATCGTAAACATCCAGAATATTTATTTGGGCTAAAATTCCAACCTAAAATGGTCGGTTATTGCGTTGGCTATTACTTAGTATCCAAATTTATGTTAGAAAACAATTTGACGTCAAAAGAAATTCTACATCTTTCTAGTGAAAGAATAGCTCAGGTTAATAAATAATTAGCAAAAATCTACGAATCTAATATTTATCAGTTGTATTAAATATAGATATTAAAAATAAAATTAAGCCCAAATTGCTTGAATCTAGGATACTATCCCTATCGCAAATCCCCAACAAACATACATTAATAACAAATGGTTATGGAGGTGTTGCATTAATGAGTGGCGCTGGAGCTGGATATGGCTATGGTGGAGGCTTCGCCTTGATTGTAGTTTTATTCATACTATTAATCATTATAGGAGCAGCTTACGGTGGGTATGGATATTAATTGTTTTTATGATTAATCTAAGTTAGGAGGGATTCTATGTCATTCGGTTATGGTGGATATGGCTACGGTTATGGTGCACAAGGAGCAGGTGCTGGTTATGGATACGGCGCTGGTGGAGGTTTTGCTCTAATCGTTGTACTATTTATTCTGCTAATCATTGTTGGAGCAGCTTGGCTTTAATATGCTGAAAAAATAGCCACTCCTCATATGAGAAGTGGCTATTTTTCTAGTTCATATTGTACAAGCTAGGTTATAAAAAACATCCCATACAATTAATTGCATGAGATGCTTTTCGCGTTGATCTATCCATTTCATTTTATTTATACCTACCAGAAAAACCATGGAAGTAGTGCTAGTGTTCCAATAGCACCTAGTGCAATTCCAATTCCAAGTCCTCCCCCTCCAAAGCCTGGGCCATAAAAACCATATCCAAAACCACCTAGGTTTCTACCACCACCCATTGGCTGTATATAAACTTTACGTTGGTTTACATGTTGAATAATACCTCTGTGGACTCTTCCATCTTTTGTACGAATTTCTACACCCTTCCCTTTATGACGATTACATAGATCGTAATAATGAGCTACTGACATTCCTTCACCTCCCATTTTCCATGAGCTATATGGCATTATATGTTTAAAGACTACTTCCTGTAAGGGATAGATGCATTAGGGTAATCGTGGAAGAAGTTAATAGGGAGATGCCTATTTTGGGGAATCTGGGACACTATCCCAGATCAAACTGGGGAAACTGTCATATAGTATTAACAAATGACACATGGAGGTGTTATTGAATGAGTGAAGCTGTTGCTGGAGCTGGTTATGGCTATGGCGGAGGTTTCGCGTTAATTGTAGTGCTGTTCATTCTTTTAATAATTGTCGGAACAGCTTACGTTGGTTATTAATGAAAATTATTTATTAACCCAAAAGTAAAAGCACAAATTTTAAGGAGGTTTTTCTGTTATGTCATTCGGATATGGTCATCATTGTGGATATGGTTATGCGGCTCCTACTGGAGGATTTGGATACGGTGGTGGATTTGCACTAATCGTAGTATTGTTTATCCTATTAATCATTGTTGGCGCTGCGTGGCTATAAGTTAAATTAAACGACCAAAGCAAGCGAAATAATTCGCTCGCTCCTAAATATGTTATTTACTCGTGATCTCACATCAAAGAATAGAGACTGGCATAACCAGTCTCTATTCTTTATTTTAAACAATGCATATAATTTTCTGCTTGATCCCAGGGTACAGTGAAACCTTGTCCTTTCGCACAGAATATAGAATTAGACGAATATTGCGGATCTGAACCTTTTTGATAGCCAATTCGTTGTATCACTTCCGCTTCATTATGACAACGACCATACCCACCAAAACGTAAACTTATAACTCCTTTTCCATGCGTAGAAGAAGCTAATTCAGCTTGGTAGTTCATAAATGTTGCAACTGGAACTTTACCAACTATTATTGCTTTCTCTTCTTCAGTTTTAGGTGTCTCAAAAAATCCATTTGCCTGCTGGATATCAGTTAGCACTTTACCCATATCATCCAAGTCGACTTTGATCTTAAAATCGTAATAAGGTTCTAATAATATATTTTCAGCTTTTTCTAGACCCTGACGTAAAGCGCGGTAGGTTGCCTCACGAAAATCACCACCCGAAGTATGCTTAGGGTGTGCACGCCCAGTCAATAATGTAATTTTCACATCAGTTAAAGCTGAACCTGTAAGTAACCCGTTATGGTTACGTTCAAATAAATGCCGTCGCACTAGATTTTGAGTCCCAATTGACATGTCATTTGCATGGCAATTGTTCGCAAACAATACTCCACTATTCCTTGGTGCAGGTTCAAGCCTCAAATGCACCTCAGCATGATGTCTTAACGGTTCAAAATGTCCATAGCCTTCCACCGAAGTAGTTAGGCTTTCTTTGTAAAGGATCTCAGGTTGTTGGAAGGTAACATCATAGTTAAACCTTTTTTTAACAATCTGCTTCAACACCTCTAATTGGATAACTCCCATCACATGAATATGAATCTCTTGAAAATACTCATCCCATATCACTTGTAAGGAAGGATCTTCTGCATCTAATCGTTGAAAACAATCAATCATTTCCTTGGTGGATATCGATGGATCAAAAACGACTTTTGTTCGTAAAGTAGGCACCATTTCAAAATTTGCTTTCTTTTTAGTTTCTCCAATGCTATCCCCTATCTCGGCTTTCGTGATCCCAAGAACTGCAAAAAGATCCCCAGCTGTTACTTCATCTACATTCACATGATTTACGCCATTATATACTCTTACATGTGTTATTTTTTCTGTTACTTGATTAGCTTCACCACCATAACTCACCTCATCGCGAACACGCAAGGAACCTCTGAAAGCTTTTATAAAAGTAACTCGATTTCCATTTGTATCATGACGTATTTTATATACCTGGCCAGCAAATTTCTCCTTTGAACTATAGGAAGTATCGGATAGATGATCAACGATATCTAGAAATTCCCTAACCCCTTCATCTTTCAAGGCCGAACCACGAAAGCATGGGAAGATCCGATTTCTCTTTATCAATTTTTTCAAAGCGTGATACCATTTTTCTGGTTCATAGCCTGTTTCCATATAAGTATCCAATAGCTGTTCATCTCGCTCAGCAATAAACTCTACTAACATCTCATTCATATTTTCTTTTCGAAAATCACTTGTAAGCTCCACCGCATTATCAGATAAATTGGAACGTATCTCAGACATCACCCTATTAATGTCAGCACCTTCGCGATCTGTTTTATTTAGAAAGAAAAACGTTGGCACATTATGTTGCTGCAAAAGTTGCCAAATTGTTTCTGTGTGGCCTTCAACACCTTCCACAGCACTTAGGATGACAATCGCATAGTCCATTACCTGTATAGCACGCTCCATTTCCGGTGAAAAATCTACATGGCCTGGAGTATCTAGTAAATAATAAGTAGAACCTTGATAGGTGAATATCGCTTGATCGGCGAAAATAGTTATCCCCCTTTGTTTTTCAATCTCATGACTATCCAAAAAGATATCTTTATGATCAACTCTTCCACGGTTATGTATTGTTTTCGTATGATAAAGCAGTTGCTCCGAAAATGTCGTTTTTCCAGCATCCACATGTGCTAAGACTCCGATTGTTTTTTTCATTTGCTCACCCTCTAAATATCTCTTAAGCTATTATAACAAATACGTTCATTCACTGCCTTATTTAATCCATTTAGTGATGCCTGGCAGTATATAAAAAAATCCCCAACCATGCAGGTTGAAGGATTTTAAAAGATTAGGCTGACTGCTCCATTTCCGATATATCAAACGAAATTACTCGATTCGTTTGTGGATTATATACTACATTTCCTCTTACTTTCAATTGACCTTGAGGTGATTGTAACGTAAACTCGTATGTTTCCTTCGTCTTAGTTGATGAAATCTCTGTTGTATCAACAGCATTATAATCTGTTATATTTTGATTTGGGTATGCAGTTTGAACGACCTCTAGTAAATACTTCCCCCATTTTTCCTCTTCTAGTTCTGGGTCAGGAATAATCTCTACATTAATGACTCCAACACTTGGGTTTGCGCCTAACGCCTCGAACGCCTTTCGGTGAAGGTTAATTTGATTTGCACTAAATTCAGGGACTGTATCAACAACCGTTACAATAATTTCTCTACCTGGTAGGGAAGTATTTCTAATTTTTAAGGACTGACCACATTGATACGGTGCATTTACTCCGACTGCTGCGGTCATAAATTCATTTTCAGACCACGGAATTCCACACTTAGTGTTCGGCCCACCTTCTGTCCATGTCGCTCGTCCGTTTATAGGTTGTTGTCGATGCCAAGCAAAATGGCTAATTCCTCCATAAGGATAGAAATATAAATTTGGAGATGGAAAGGCCATATAAAACGGATTGAAATAATAAGGACTTACTTGTTGGTATGAATAATTTGGATACATAATTTTCCTCCTATCTAAAGCATAACCTTTAGTAAGATATGCACCTACATGGTTGACCCGTGACGGAAGCAATTCCATTCTTATAAACCATTAACTAACTCGTTTCGATTGTTCCGCCCCCTTAATCTTTTCGTAAATCAGTTCTAGTTTTGTAAAGCCCCACTGTAATGCTACACCTTGTATAACGATTCCTACGATAGAAGTTATCGTCAGTAACCAAATCGATATATCATGATTAATTGTAAAGATCTCGTGTCCAAAGAATAACATATGACCTAAAATGACGTAGATTGCATTAAAGTAGCTAATTATTGACTCCTCTAAATTCAAAATGATTGCTGCCTCCAATAAGAAAAGACCTAGAAGTACCAGCACCACAATTGAAATAGATTGTATCTTCATTTTATTTACATACGGCAATATATAGTATTTTGCTATTGTCTTGATTCGAAAAAAGTAAAATAAACGAACAACCCTGGCAATCTGGAAAAACTGATCAAACGGAATAATAGCTAATAATAGAAAAGGGTTTTTCTTAATAAACACCAACTTTTCTGTTGAGAACAAAAATCGCAACAAAAAATCAACAAAAAAAATAAACCAAACCAACCAATTTACCATTGAATTATACGTGTTTTCTGTCCACAACGTAATGATCGTAAGCATGACAAGAAGAACCATCATGCTTTCATACGTAATTTTAATTAATTTTTGCAACATAATTCCCCTCTTTGATTCTCATTACCTATTTATTATAGAGGAAATTGATAAGTTGTGGTATAGGGTTAGCAATAAAGTGCACCATAATCTTAAATTAAATTTGATTGAAGAGAGGTTCTTAACAATGTTTAAACATATTAAGGAATTACAATACAATGCGAAGCCAACAAAACCGGACCCAGTATATGCAAAAAAGCTCCAAGAGATACTTGGTGGTCAATTTGGTGAAATAACCGTAATGATGCAATATCTTTTCCAGGGTTGGAATTGTAGAGGCGAACAGAAATATCGAGACATGTTACTTGATATAGGAACAGAAGAAATTGCACATGTAGAAATGCTTGCCACAATGATCGCTCAATTATTGGATGGTGCTCCTGCAAAAGAACAAGATGCGATCGTTGATCAAAACCCTGCAGTAGAAGCTGTTTTAGGTGGTATGAATCCACAGCATGTTATTGTATCAGGATTAGGTGCGAAAGCTTCTGACAGCGTCGGTTACCCATGGACATCCCGTTACACCATAGCTAGTGGAAATCTCCTAGCAGATTTTCGAGCAAATCTGAATGCTGAATCACAAGGAAGATTACAGGCCGTGCGATTATACGAATCCACTACAGACCCTGGTGTAAGGGACATGCTGTCTTTTCTAATTGCAAGAGATACCATGCATCAAAACCAATTTATGGCTGCCATTGAAGAACTCGAACAAAATCAAAAGCCAATTGTTCCGAGCACTTTCCCTCAAGAATTAGAAAAACAAGAAGTCTCCTATTCTTTTATGAATTTTTCGGAGGGAGAAGAAAGTGCACAAGGGAGATGGGCAACCGGACAAAGCATGGATAAACAAGCCAATTTTGAATATATTGCAAACCCGGAAGCAATGGGACAAGTTCCCAATTTAAATCAAGCACCTGCATATATTCACGATACACCGATACCAGGTCAAACTAGCCCAAAAGCTGATTCCGCATCCCATACTCAGAATAATTAATCAAACTAAGAAACTTTTAGTTCAGGATAAACCGAATGAGTGAGACTCATTCGGTTTTCTTTTGAGGTCACATCTCCTCTTAAGCCTCCTTTCATCCTCTCGTTTTAGTTAGGTGTTTATATGCCTTAACCTTTTACTTAAACTGTTATTACCAAATACTAGAAAAAAGGAATAGTTGGGAGCCTGTAGCAAATACTACTTAAAAAACAGAAAGCAGGTATATACTAATGGAAATAACAGAGCTTCTTACCCGTGCCATTCTTTCTTTTATCGTGTTGTTTATTCTGGCCCGAATAATGGGAAGAAAAGAAATTAGCCAAATGACCTTTTTTAATTTTGTGTCAGCAATTGCTATTGGGTCGATTGCTGCAACTCTTGTTACCAATGAGAATTTTGGAATAACTAATGGAATAATTGCTCTAAGTGCTTGGGCTGTATTTACGATTGCTATGGGTATAATTGACATTAAATTTAAAAAGGCTCGTAAAGTGACAACTGGTGAACCGATTATTGTTATTAAAAATGGAAAAGTGATGGAAAACTCGCTTCGAAAAACTCGATTAGACATGGATTCACTCACCTCTTTATTAAGAAAAAACAAGGTTTTCTCACTAACTGATGTTGATTACGCAATTTTCGAAACAAGTGGTAACCTGTCTGTTAAGTTAAAAGAAAACAAATTACCACTAACAAGGGAGGATATGAATATTCTGAACTCCACCGCAAAAATTTACCCAACCGCTACGGAAGTCATATCTGATGGCATCATTAACACCAATAACCTAAAAAGACTTAATTTAGATGAAAATTGGATTGAACAACAGCTCCAGCTAGCAGGAATAAATTCTCTATCTGAGGTTTTTTATGCAGAGGTGCAACCGGATGGATCATTGTATATTGACAACAAAGATGATTTTGTGCAATAAAGTGAAGCTTCAATCCATGGGTATTTTATTCATTCCCGCTTATTGTTAGATGAACGAAATGGATATTCGACTTTTAGTTTATCCCTCTTTGGTTTTACTGTAGGTTTGGAGTGGAGATCTTACGAGACACAGGACGTGCTAGTGCCTACAATTCGACAGGACGCCGCGTTTGATGTCGTCCTATCAGTTAAATGCGGATAAATTTGGAAATTATTTATTTTTCGTCCTTAGGTGTACAAGTAGTGCATATAAATGGTGAAGGAAAGAGGTACACTAGGAGGAGAATAATATGTTTTTTTTATTGGAGAAAGCAGTGCTAGGAATGGCATCCCTTCGTTTATTATCTGGATTCATCGAAATTTTCGCTGCATTTTTAATGATCCGCTTCAATGATGTAGAGAAAGCATTAATTGTAAACAGCTCCCTGGCCTTCATCGGTCCATTGGTTTTACTATTAACTACAACCATTGGTCTATTTGGAATAGCTGATCAATTATCTCTTAAAAAATTCTTTTGGATTTTTCTTGGTGTAGGGTGCATTATTTATGGCGTAAAGGGAAATTAAATGAATGTTACATACTTCCGATCCACTGCTGAATGCAGTGGATGTTTTTATTTGGCTGATCCTTACAAACTTTTACAACTATTAACTCGAAGATATTATATTTTTTCTTTGTTTAGGTAAACTATAAACACGCTTTATTAAGGGGGTGAAATATTGGGAGTTCTAAGTGGAAAATCCGAAGAAGAACCTTTGCATTCAGGTGAAGTTTATCATCTTTGGTCCTATTTATTTAACGCAAAAGGGTATCTAGTTACAACGCAGGTTTTGATAAATCACACTGGCGACAACGATTTAAAAGCATTTTTAGAGGAACTGTTAGAAAGTGTCTTTACACAGGAAGCCCAACAGGTTGAAGCTTTGTTAAAAGAGACTGGAATCCGTCTGCCACCAGCACCACCAGATCGTCCAAATGTGGAGGTACAGGACATTCCTGCAGGAGCAAGATTTAATGATGCTGAAATAGCTATTTTAATCCAAAAGGAATTAATTTCTACCAAAGTTCAATGTAGCTATATTATGGGGATAGCAAATCGTGAAGACATCCGTGAGATGTTTGGCGATTTTCATACACAAAAAGAAGAAAATGAGGTTAAACTCTTACAAATAACAAAGGACAAAGGCTGGATTGTACCACCGCCAATAAATGTAAAATAAAAGACAGCATTCTTGAAAAGGCAAGGAGTAGAAAAATGGTGAAATCCAAAAATAAAGGAATGGTAATTGCTGCAATAGGTTCCATTCCTCTTATTATGACCCTCGGCAATTCTATGTTAATACCGATATTTCCAGATATGAAATCATCCTTAAACATTTCCCAAATGCAAGTTAGTCTAACCATAACCGTATTTTCAATTGCTGGAGCTATCTTCATTCCAATTGTTGGTTATTTGTCAGACCGATATTCAAGAAAGATTATCATTATCCCTTCTTTAATCCTATTTGGATTAGGTGGGTTATTAGCAGGGATCGCTGCAGCTCTTTTTTCGAAAGCTTATATTTGGGTACTAATCGGCAGAACATTGCAAGGGATAGGTGCCGCTGGTACTGCACCAGTAGCAATGGCCTTAACAGGAGATTTATTTAAAGGTGGAGAACAAAGTCGTGTCCTTGGAATTTTTGAGGCATCCAACGGCCTTGGTAAAGTGCTCTCCCCGATTATTGGTGCCTTACTTGGTCTGATTATATGGCATTCGGTTTTCTTTGCTTTTCCAGCAATAACCCTCATTTCATTATTACTCGTTCTATTCTTTGTGAAAGAAAAAAGTAATCGTCAAGCACCGCCACCCTTCCGTAAGTATGTACGAGGTCTTTTCAGTGTATTTAAACATGAAGGTAGATGGTTATTCACGACATACTTAGCTGGAGGAACCTGTTTATTTACACTTTTTGGTATTTTGTTTTTTCTTTCAGACAAGCTAGAAACAAAATATGAGATTGATGGTGTATTGAAAGGTTTAATTCTCGCAATACCTTTACTGGTTATGGTTACGACCTCCTATATTACTGGCAGTAAAATTGGGAAGAACTTTGAGAAAATGAAAAAGCTACAACTAATTGGGTTTGGTCTGATGACACTCTCGTATGGTACCCTTGTGTTTTTAGAGAAGATAATCCCTTTTTTGGCTGTTCTTGCATTGAGTAGTATCGGTGCTGGATTGATACTGCCTTGTGTAAACAGCTTAATTACTGGAGCAGTAGGAAAAGAACGAAGAGGGTTTGTGACCTCCTTATATGGGTCTGTTCGCTTTCTTGGAGTTGCACTTGGTCCACCAATATTCTCCCGGTTAATGGAGTGGTCACGCCCAGGATTATTTATATCGATTTCCATTTTCACATTTCTTGTTGGACTGCTTGTCTTACTCTTACTACATGTAAAAGGGAAAGATGGTAAGAAAAATACAAAAACAAAATTTCGTTATAAGTATGTTTAAAGTTGTAAAAGCTGTTTTGATGAAGTAATTAATTGCGATTTGAAAGGAGAAACCTCAATGGATGAAGTAACACTTTTTGTAAGGGAGGCAACCTCTGGAGGAAGCATTCAACATATTGAAGAAATATTAAACAATGTTGATGGAATAGAACGAGTTTTAGTGGATACGGACGATGGAGAGTTAAAAATTGAGTACAACAACAAACATGTTTCTAAAGAACGAATAGCAATTACCTTACAACAACATAACTACCATATTATGTAGGCATATGTAATAGTCGGGAAATCCCGACTACATATATAAAATGGCAAAATTACCAGCTTGCTTTCTTTAATCCTGGTACTTGTCCTTTATAAGCAAATTCACGAAGGCAGATTCGACATAGCTGAAACTTTTTCAAGACACTGTGTGGTCTGCCACAATGATTACAACGGCTATACGCACGGACATCATATTTTTGCGGTTTTTGTTGCTTCATAATCAAGGCTTTTCTTCCCATGTTTACAGCCTCCCTTAAATTTAGTTAAAATATAATTATACACTACTTTATAAAAGAATATCTTATGTAATTTATGGTAATCACTATGGTTTTTTTCTCCAACTAAGGCTGTAAGACCTAGGAATTTCAATTCGACAAATCATATCCACTACTGTCGTAGAAATCCATTGACTTATTAGAGCCAAAAATATAATTTCCCAACTTATTATTGCAGCTGTAATTAAAAATATCATGGAATTGATTATAAATAGTGGCTTACCTGGAAGAATATCTCGATAGTGAGAAATCATTACTGCAACGACACCTACACCACCATTCGATACATTATTTCGCATTAGAATACCAATACCAGTTCCTAAAAAAACGGAACCAATTAGGAGATCATAAAAAACATTTCGATTTGGTATGGAAAAGTGATTTTCAAAAAAGTCGATTGAGAATGAAGTCATTGTTATCCCAATAAACGTCCATAACGTAAATCGTTTACCAAGATATTTTACACCTATTAACATGAGTGAAAAGTTAACCAGCCATAATGCTGGTCCCATATTAATATGAAACCAGTAGTTTAGAAGCACTGCTATTCCTCCAGCACCGCCAGATGGAATTGATTGTGGAAATAAAAATAATCCCATCCCGAATCCCTGACAAATGCCTCCAAGCATAACTAGTCCATGTTTTTTCCAAAATGACCTCATAAGTTACTCCTTTACCATACCATTACTAAGCAGCTGTATGGACAGCCCCCTCCTTCCAACCATATTCCAATCCAAGTCAAATCATGCTAATTGTTTCATAAAAGAGGTGCCAGGCACTTGTCGAATTCGACAAGTGCCTGGCACCAAATTTTAATAAGCCATGCTGGAGTCGTGGTAATATTTAAATTCTAGTAGATTATTTGCGGGGTCAATGAGGAAAAATGTCATATGTTCTTCTTGTTTTCCTCGGAATCGAACCATTGGTTTTTGGAAGAATTTCAGTTCTTCCTTGGTAGCACTTTCCAAAGCTTGATCATACGCTTCTTTTTCTAAGAAAGTAATTCCAAAGTGTCGGGGATACATAGTTGGTTTTTCATCAATGTTTTCTGGACTTAAATGACAGACCACTTGATCACCAAAAAAATCAAATGTTACCCGATCATCATACCTCCTTGCTAATTTACACCCTAATTTTTCGTAAAACCAAACTGTTTCTTCCAAATCCTTACAAGGAATTGCTAAGTGAAAGATTTTATTTGTTTCTCGCATACGATGTTCCTCCTTTATAAAACTAATCGTCAATAAGTCGGGGTTTTCTTCATCTCAAGTTTACCTCCATGATTTCACCTCAGAGGTTTCATGTGGGGGCATACAAAGCTCAGCACGTGCTAGTGCCGACATGCGACGTTTATGACGGCCTACCACTACCAGTTGCATACGGGAAAGAATTAAAAGTGAAATGTATCGGAACGTAATCCAAGACGCAACGTTTCAACAGAGATCACATCTGAAAGAGCAATATTAGCCAAATTAACATTTGGCCCCAATTGTTCGATGAAAAACGATTGCATCTTCTTTGTAGGAGCTTCGAAGATTATCTGTTCAAATGGAATTCCAGATGCCTTTATTAAGTCAAAAATGTCCATACGGATCTCACCATTTTCCTGACATATCCCACTATTT
This sequence comes from Oceanobacillus limi, assembly GCF_900111445.1. Classification (GTDB taxonomy): domain Bacteria; phylum Bacillota; class Bacilli; order Bacillales; family Amphibacillaceae; genus Ornithinibacillus; species Ornithinibacillus limi. The sequence continues at coordinate 32,646 of NZ_FOHE01000020.1, forward strand.
CCACTTTCCCTAGCTTCTGTAATAACTTTATTCGCACCTGCTTCAATGTCTTCATGTATATTCTCAAGCCATTCTGTTGAATCTTGTTCTCGTGCCATCGATACATCTTTGTTGCCGACCTCACTAAAAACAGCAAAATCATTCGTAAAGTCTTTAATATAGGTCGCTTTTTCACGATTGGATAGAGCAATGGTTCCATTCGATATTTCTACGTAATTACACTCCATTCGCTTGCACAACAAATAATATTCCTCTACCCTATCCTGGCTAACAAATTTTTCAAATAATGTACCACCAAAAAAGAATTCGATATCCAAATCCTTTAAATGACTTATTTTTTTCTCTAAATTCCTTGTAACAAGCGAAGTTCCCCAGCCAAATTTCACAAAATCAATGTATTCATCGTTGCTTTCAATTGTATCTTTAAATAAATTTAAGGGAGCACCGTTATCGATTAGAATTGTTAATCCATTTTCCCGTGGTTTATTTTCCCTTGATGGTAGCTTTAAACTCGTTTCTATCATAATTGCACCCTCTCAATCTTCGGAATAGGACAGTTTTTATCTACCTTCATCACAAAACTCGAATAGAGCTCTTTGGTAGAGAACCGTATATCCTCTGGTAAGAATTCTTTATTCGAAGTTTCATAAAACTTTTTTGCCACTTGTGAATTCTTTATTCGTTCAACAACATGATTAACTGATGTAACTCTCGTTTTCCCCTCCAGTATATCTTTTATATATTCCGCACACGCATAGTCATCATCACCACTTGGATGAGAGGCAATAATGTGAACCTCCTCGTTATTCCCATCAAATAATCTCTTTCTTATAAACTCTGCCGTCTTTTTTGCGTTCGTAAATCCTGTTACAAATACATGGTCGGATGCCAAACAATTCAATGTAGCTTGAACCCCATTCGTCGTTTTTTGAACAAGAGTCTTATCTGTTAATTCGCATTGACTAATTTGATATGGTGAATTCCCGAGGTCAAACCCAGTAATTTCCACCCCATGTTCTTCACCAACTAGCAGAAGGTCAGGATTATCCTTCTTCATATGAAAGGCTTCTTCCTTGGTAGAAACCAGGTAAATTTGTTTTGCCCCCCGTAAAAAAGCGTAATGAGCTACTGTGAAAGCTCGTAAAACATCAATAACTATAGTAATAGCTGCTTTTTTATCCGTATGATTTTTTCCTTGGTAAATGCTTACTTTCATCCAAGTATCTCTCCCAACCTAACACATTCCTTTATTTATTTTGATGGAACCATATACACCAAGTATATTCGCCTAGAGATGATTGGTTACAGATTTTTCTAGCATCTATTTATGAATTTGGGCTCTTTCACTTTAACAATCGCCTATACGTTTGAATACATTGTTTTAAGACAAATACCTAACTAGAATTTCTAAAAATTAGAAATGCTTACTTGTCAATTTAGCGAAGCGGGGGATGGATATGAAGAAAAAACTAACCTACGAAAATTGGGATGATCAGGTACAAGATCAACTCAACCAAGAATTAAAGGACTTTATGGACGTGATCAAATGGGCCTACAACGTTTATGAAGACAAAATCGTATATTCTTGTAGCTTTGGAGCAGAAGGTATTGTCTTGATCGATTTAATCTCCAAAGTAAATCCGCGTGCAAAAATTATTTTCTTAGATACACACCTACACTTTAATGAAACATACAAACTGATTGAAAAAATAAAAAATAAATATCCCAAACTAAAAATTAAAATGGTAGAACCCTCTCTATCCTTACAGCAACAAGCAAAAGATCATGGGGAATCGCTATGGGAACGAAATCCCAATATGTGTTGCCATATTCGTAAAATAAAACCATTAGAAGAAGAGTTGTCCAAAGTCGATGCTTGGTTTTCCGGCTTAAGACGAGAACAATCCTTAGAGAGAAGTAAAACCGAGTATGTAAATAGGGATGACAAGTTTCAGCGTGTGAAAATATGTCCATTAATTCATTGGACATGGGAGGATATTTGGGACTATATCACGTTAAATAATCTTCCTTATAATGAACTACACGACCTTAACTATCCAAGCATTGGCTGTGCTATGTGTACCTTACCTGTTCCTGATGGAAAAGATAGTCGCTCTGGTAGGTGGGCAAATTTTAACAAAAACGAATGTGGATTGCATCAAGCATAAGTAAGGACTGTTTACTTTGATAACCATACTCTTATTTATCGTAGCTTTCTTTTTTGCGATTAATATTGGAGCCAGTGGAGCAGCTGCTTCGATGGGAATTGCATATGGATCAAATGCAATAAGAAACAAACGAATTGCGTTATTTTTATGTGGTATAGGTGTTTTTTTGGGTGCTGTTTTAGGTGGCGAGGAAGTAGTGAAAACGTTGGGGTCGGAAATTATTCCAGAAAATATCATCTCGTTACACATTGCCCTAATCATAATCAGTTCTGCATCCCTTTCCCTATTTATCGCAAACTTAAGTGGTATCCCTCTTTCCACGAGTGAGGTTACTGTTGGTGCAGTAGCTGGGGTCGGCATTGCTTTCCAAATTTTATATGTTAAAACCTTGCTTGTTATCGTTGCGTTTTGGATTATCGTACCAATTACATCCTTCCTACTTGCTTTCTTTGCCAATAAGATCATTCAATACCTTCAGAAGAAAATACTAAATCTAACGAAAGGAAAATGGTCTAAAATTCTTGCTATTGGTGTCATCATTACAGGTTTTTTTGAAGCTTTTTCTGCCGGTATGAATAATGTCGCCAATTCAGTCGGACCGCTTGTAGCAGCGGGGTTACTTAGTATGGAACAAGGAACCTTTTATGGCGGTATTTTTATCGCTCTAGGTGCGATTTTCCTTGGTGGAAAAGTTATCGAAACAAATGGAAAACGAATTACGAAGCTAAGTTTAATGCAGGGCGGAGCTGTTTCGGGAATTGGAGCTACACTGGTCATTATTGCTTCTATCTTTGGTATCCCTGTTCCACATACTCAAGTAACAACATGTAGTATTTTAGGAGTAGGTGCATCAGATTTAGGTAAAGCACTCTGGAAGAAAACCATCATTACCAAACTAGTAAAAACATGGGTTATTTCCCCTTTCTTTTCATTAGTTATTTCTTACAATCTCGTAAAAGTGATTATTCAATCAGATTTATCTGGGTTAATGCTATTTTTGCTATTTATGGCTACTGTATTTGCAATTGGCATATGGCAACCAAAGACTCTAACAAAGAGTCAACCATTATATAAAGAAAAAGCAATACCGAAGAAATTAGGAGGTAGTTAACATGATTAACCCCCACGGTGGGTCACTAGTTAATCAAATAGACATAAATTACAAGATTGATTACACAAAGGAGAATGTTGAGCTTGATTCTATTGCCTTAAGTGATTTGGAGTTATTAGCAAATGGCGCCTTTAGTCCATTAACAGGATTTATGGATGAGGAAAATTATCATGCTGTTGTTCAAAATATGCGTCTTAAATATGGGCTTCCTTGGAGTATTCCGATTACACTTCCTGTGGAAAATGAAAAAGCGCAAATGCTAAAACCTGGGGATACCGTAAACTTGGTTTATGATCACACTGTATATGGCGTACTAACTGTAACTGATATCTTTACACCAGACAAAATGGAAGAAGTTCAAAACGTCTATCAAACGACAGATAAAAATCATCCCGGTGTTAGAAAAGTAATAGAGCGACCTGACACATATGTTGGTGGTCCAATAACATTAATTAAATACCCTAAAAAAGATAGATTTCAAGATTATTATTTATCCCCTAAAGAAACACGGGAAAAATTTCAAAAGCTTGGTTGGAAAACTATTGTAGGTTTCCAAACTCGAAACCCTGTTCACCGTGCACATGAATATATTCAAAAAACAGCGCTTGAAACAGTTGATGGGTTATTACTTCATCCTTTAGTTGGTGAAACAAAAGCAGGAGACATCCCAAGTGAACTAAGAATGAAATGCTACCAAATCTTATTGGATAACTATTATCCTAAAGACCGTGTCAGCTTATCTGTTTTCCCAGCAGCAATGCGTTATGCTGGTCCGCGTGAAGCGGTGTTTCACGCAATTGTCCGTAAAAACTATGGTTGTACCCACTTTATTGTTGGGCGTGATCATGCAGGCGTAGGTGATTACTATGGTACCTATGATGCACAGCAAATCTTTGAGAATTTTGAAGAAGATGAAATTGGAATAACTATTCTTCGATTTGAGAACAGCTTCTATTGTACGAAATGTGAAAGCATGGGAACTGCTAAAACATGCCCCCATGCAGTTGAACACCATGTTGCCCTTTCAGGTACGAAAGTAAGAGCGATGTTACGTGAGGGAAAAATGCCTCCAAAACAATTTAGTAGACCAGAAGTAGCCGAAACATTAATCAAAGGTATGTCAAAACCATTAATGGAAGCGGGGCGATAATTTGATACAACAGAATATCATTTGGCATCCGACTGTAGTAACCAAAAAAGACCGACATCAATTAAATAATCATAAAAGCTGTGTATTATGGTTTACTGGATACTCCGGTTCAGGAAAGTCTACGTTAGCCAATGAATTAGACTGTCAGTTGTATGATTTAGGCGTTCAAAGCTATGTATTGGATGGAGATAATATTCGGCACGGTCTAAATAAAGAACTTGGTTTTAGTGCGGAAGATCGAATAGAAAATATCCGCCGAGTTGGTGAGGTAGCAAAACTATTTGTAGATAGTGGGCAAATCGTAATGACTGCATTTATATCCCCTTTTCAAAAAGATCGGGATCAAGTAAGAAAATTATTTGAAGAACACGAATTTATAGAGGTTTTCGTTGATTGCCCTTTTGAAATTTGTGAACGGAGAGACCCAAAAGGTCTATATCAGAAAGCAAGGAATGGTAAAATAAAAGACTTCACTGGTATAGACTCCCCTTATGAGAAACCTCTAAACCCTGAACTAACCATCCATACCGCACAAACCTCCGTTCAAAATGCAGCACGACAAATCATTAAACACCTCAGAAAAAAAGAAATCCTAACTTAGAAGGATTGGTGCCAGGCACTGTCGAAAATTCGACAAGTGCCTGGCACCTTATTGCTTATTGTTGTTGGTTTAGTTGTGTTTGACATTGGGTAACAAGTTGCTGGATCTGTTGTAATTGCTGCGCAGCATTTTGTTCACGTTGAGCTAATGGTTGCTGTGCCCCCATATTTGCTGCTCCCTGTTGCTGAGAGTTCTGTAACATAGAAGCATTTTGACGCTCGGTTTGTTCTAATTGCTGGGCAATTTGTGCAATTTGTTGTAGCGTTTGTTGAGCTTGATGTGTCATTTTATCACCTCTTTCACTTTGGACTCCATTGTATTTTGCCTTTAAAAGTTCGATTCATACGAGTTAAATTTTATGAGCGTATTTTTGTCGAATTTGATCATTTAACTGATATTTATAAGCATAACTTTGTCGAATTTGCGCTAAGTCGCGTTTATGAGCAAATCCACGATTTTTGATAAATATGTGAACTGTTGGGGAACGTAAAGATATAGATATTTATTTCACAACGAATTTTTAAGGAGGAACCGTTAAATGGATAGGAAGAAAAGAACAAACAATACAAACATTCGTGGTGTGGCTCCAGGTATAGATCCAGAAGATTCTTACGGAGAAGACGCTACAAAGGCCGAAATCGAACATGGAGAATCAACGAAAGTAACTCGTCTTACTTATGATGAGTATAATCCAAGCGACAAGTGATTCGCTAACCTTTTATTTTATTGCTATAAAATGAGCTTAATTTGAAGCTCATTTTTCTTTACAATCTTAATAAGAACGATTCTTATAATATATCAAGAAATCATTCCATCTGTTATTTTCATAAGAAAACTTCTCCCTTACACATTCAAATGTAAAACCAGCTTTTTCTGCTAGTCGAATAGAAGGAATATTATCAACGTTAATATGTAACTCAATACGATGAAAATTTAATCTATCGAAAAATAGTTTAGTTGCACCAGTAACACTCTCGGTTCCGTAACCATTTCGCCAATGCTGATTATGGATAGAATACCCCATCGTTGCCCAGTGATAATCCATTCGTAATAATGTTATTAATTCTACTTTCCCAACATTTACTCCGTCGCTTTTCCGAAACACTCCTAAAATGTACATTTCATCCTTTTGGGCTAATTTTTGAAACCCATTTATCCAATTCCGGTACCATGACTTTGTGAAACTTGATATATTAATAGGTCTGCCGTCATCATACTTATGTTGGGCTGGTAATCTACTTTTGAATTGTGAAAGCCAATTGTCATAATCATCCAATGTGTAGGGTCTAAGTACCAATCGTTCTGTTTGAAATTCCACATAATCTCTCCCATCTCTTTGATAAGTTTGTGAGTACCAAACATGCAATAGGAAGGAATACCTAAAAAAACTCATAAAGCCCTTGTTCAAAATATTCATATTCCCATTCATCAATAATCCGTTCCCCATAGCCTTGGAAAAATACGTTCTTATCTTCTTCGTTTTCAAATGCCTTTGGTTTGGGACGTATCGCTAAAGCAGCATCATATCTTGGGTCTCCGTAAGCTCCGCCACTCCAATCGATAATACCGACAACTTTCCCATCTCTGACCAATACATTATCAATGGTAAAATCCCCATGAATGAATGATTGTGGATAATCCTTTGGTTTAGTTTCCCTTAATTCATCTAATAACCTTTGATTTCCATCCACTTCATAATGATCCAAGTTAAATTGGGATTGTTCCAACATATCTTCCAGCCAGGACTTTTGTTTAATCAATTCTATCGGACAAGGGGTTTCGTGCAATTTCTTTAATATTTTTCCATATTGATAGATTAAATCTAAACGATCATTTTCAGTATGACTTTGTTGTAGTGCTTCCCCAAGAGATATTCCTTCGATATAGTTCATTACAATCCAACTTTGATCATTCTTTTCATCAACTATATGCTGATGTATTTTAGGCACTGGTAAAGCTGTTCCTGACAACAGTTGAAGTACCTCTGCTTCCTTTTCTAACCACTGACGGTAAAGCTTCTCTTTAGCCCGTTTTAAAACATATTTATTTCCATAAGCCTCAACAATACCTACGTCAGAAGTACAACCTTGTTTTGGAAATGAGATATTTGTAATCGAAAGCTTGTCTTTTATCTCAACTGGAATTTCATGCATCTCTATTGGATCCATCAGTAACACTCCTCACCCTTTGATTAATAGATTATCTCATAATTCTTGTATAAAATTCCAATAATTCAAAGATTACAAAAAAACAAAAGCGCAAAGGCCGACTTTAGGCGACCTCCCTTATTCCCGGAAGCCGATGCCCGATTTCACCACAAGGGTATAAGTGCGACTAAACCTCCTGCAGAGCCAGTAGATAAGTCTTCTTTATTGTACGGAGGTGAGAGAGTTGGGCTAGTCGCTGGGCGCCTGAGCTGGACGTAGCTGTGGCTATAAGTAAGCTTAATATACGCTTATCTATAAATAAAAACCTGAGAACTATAAAAGATCTCAGGTTTCCATTGGGTTTGTAATAAAAAAAGTCAGTACTTGTGCCCCATCATTATTAACGGGAATAAACAAGTGAGGTTTCGATCCTTGAAAATATGCACTATCCCCTTTTTCCATATAATGTTTTTCACCGTCATAATTCAGATAAATCGAACCCTCTAAAATAAAAATAAATTCATCCTGTGAATGAGTATATAATTCCTCACGTACGTTAAGGTCCTTCGGCGTAACATGTACAATCGTGGGTTCAATACCTGTATATTGGGAACGATTTGCTAATAACTCATACGAATACCCCATGTTTTCGTCGCCAATTTTGGACGGTCTCTTTGATTTTGGTAATAATACAAGGTCTTGTTCAGGTTTTTCTTCCAGTACCCATGAGAGAGGAACCTCCAAGGCATCGCTAATCTTGGACAATGTTGCAATTGCCGATGCAGTTTGTCCATTCTCAATTTTGGACAATAAACTCTTAGAGATACCACATTCATCAGCAACCTGTTGTTGGGTTCGTTTTTTTCGTAGACGCATTTCTTTTATTTTTTTTCCTATGTAATTGAGATCTATGTTCTCCCTCTCCCCTCTTAAACATACACCGTATTTTTTCATCATAGAACAGACCGTTTGAAATAGTCAAGATACAGAGATTGACGAAATACGGAACAAGTGCTATCTTTTGATGGTGATTAGATAATACGAAGGAGCATTGGTCCAATGTAAAATAAATCCCAAACTAAAAAATAAACGAACTAATAAAGAAGGGATTTTTGTTATGAGTATTCAAGAAGAAGTTAATAAACGAAAAACATTTGCAATTATCTCCCACCCGGATGCAGGGAAAACAACATTAACCGAAAAGTTACTATTATATGGAAATTTAATTCGTTCTGCTGGTACGGTTAAAGGGAAGAAGTCTGGAAAATACGCGACTTCAGATTGGATGGAAATTGAAAAACAACGCGGAATTTCAGTTACTTCGAGTGTCATGAATTTCCCATATAAAGGATACCAGGTAAATATACTTGATACCCCAGGTCACGAAGACTTTAGTGAAGATACGTACCGAACACTTACAGCTGTAGATAGTGTCGTTATGATTATTGATGCGACAAAAGGGATTGAAGCCCAAACCCTAAAGTTGTTTAAAGTTTGTCGCATGCGAGGTATTCCGATTTTCACCTTTATTAATAAGCTCGATCGTGAAGGGAAAGAACCTCTTGAATTATTAGAAGAAATTGAAGAAGTGTTAGATATTGAAACGTATCCAATGAATTGGCCTGTTGGTATGGGCAAAAGATTTCTCGGTATCTTTGATCGTCATGAGAAGCAATTTGTACAGTACAATGGAAATGAAGAGGAAAGCTATATCCCATACGAGGAACTGAAACAGCCTGATCACACTGAATTGGTAACCCAAGCAACCTATGAGGCAGCTGAGGAAGAACTAACACTACTTGATGAAGCAGGAGATCAATTTTCGTTAGATGCCGTTTTAAGCGGGAAACAAACCCCTGTATTTTTTGGGAGTGCATTAGCGCCTTTTGGGGTGGAGACATTTTTTAATACGTTTATTTCTATGGCTCCAGCTCCAACACCACGTAAAACAACGGGAGGAGTTATTCAGCCGGGAAATCCAGACTTTTCAGGTTTTGTTTTTAAAATTCAAGCAAACATGAACCCTGCCCATCGTGATCGGGTAGCCTTTCTAAGAGTATGCTCGGGTAAATTTGAACGTGGGATGAGTGTTACTTTAGCTCGAACAAATAAAACGATAAAGCTAGCCCAGTCTCAGCAAATTGTCGCATCTGATCGTGATACCGTTGATGAAGCGTATGCTGGGGATATAATTGGTATATATGATCCGAATGCCTATCAAATTGGTGATACACTTATTGCAGGAAAAGATAGGTACGAATATGATGAATTGCCACAATTCCCTCCAGAATTATTCAAGAAAGTTGCAGCCAAAAATGTCATGAAAGCGAAGCAATTTAAAAAAGGGATCGACCAACTGGTTCAGGAAGGTGCCATTCAATTATTCCGTGATAAGCGAACAGAATCCTATATCATTGGTGCTGTAGGAGAATTACAATATGAGGTATTTCAATATCGTATGAAGAATGAATATAATGTGGATGTCGTTTTTGAAACGATTGGAGAACGAATTCCACGATGGTTAAAGCAAGAACAAGTAAATGAATCATTATTTGATGAAAGAAATATGCTTGTCCGAGATCGGGAAGGAAATTTCTTAGTTCTATTCAAGAACGAATTCTCCTTAAACTGGTTCAAAGATAAGAACCCAAACATCGACCTCATCGACCTATTTGAAATCAACACATACGGTGTCTAATGTAGTTCGGTGCCAGGCACTTGTCGAAATTCGGCAAGTGCCTGGCACCGTTATTTATGTTAATTGTGTTAGGAATATGGTTGCCAATCCAAAGTAAATGAAAAGGGATAGAATATCATTAATTGTTGTGATAAGAGGGCCGGATGCAACAGCCGGGTCCACATTAAATTTATAAAGTATGAGTGGGATAACAGTCCCAGCTAATGTACCAATGATTAGTGTTAACAATAACGAACTCCCAACAACAAAACCAAGTATTAAATCACCTTGCCAAAAATATGCGATAATAGCAATTAAAATGGCACAAACAATACCTATAATAATACCTACCCACAATTCTCGTAAGATTAGCTTTATTACGCTTTTAAAATCGAGATCATTTGTAATCAATCCCCGAACAACAACCGCCAAGGATTGGGTTCCGGTGTTACCTGTCATACCAGCAATCATTGGCATAAAAAATGCTAGTGCAACTACTTGATCCAACGTATCCTCAAATCCACTAATAATACTTCCTGAAACAAGACCAATCAATAATAAGAGAATGAGCCACGGTAATCTGCGATATGCAGCTATCATAGGTTTCGTATTGAAATCAATCGCTTTACCTGATGCAGAAAGTTTTTCAATATCTTCATTGGCTTCCTGTATAACAACATCAATCATATCATCAACCGTAACGACACCAACTAAAGTTTCGTCTTCTTCGATTACTGGAATGGATACGAAGTCATACCGACTAATTAATTTTGCGACCTCTTCTTGATCGGTATGCACATTTACCTTTACCAATCGTGTGAACATAATCTCTTCTACTTTATCTTGAAGATCTGCAAGCAGTAAATCCTTGTAAGAAACAACACCGACTAGCCTTTTGGCTTCATCAATGACATATAAATAATTTAAGTACTCAGCCAGCTCTGCGAAATGTTTGATTTTATCTACGGCTTCTCGAACCGTATATTTCTTAGGAATCCATACATACCGGTTGGTCATGATTCGTCCAGCGGTTTCTGATGGATAATTCATGAGGTTTTGAACAACTTCAATCTCCTCTTGCTTCATTTCAGATAATAATTCTTCAATTATTTCGGGTTCCAAGTCTGATAATAACATTGCCAAATCATCGTTTTCCATTAAATCCAGCACTTGTGATGACTTTTCTATACCTAACTTATGTAGTACATCTAGTTGATCGTCTTTTTCTTCTAATTCCTGTATTAGATCCGATAACTGTTCAATTGACAGATAAAGAATAAATTTATTTTTATGTTTTCGAGGCAAATGAAGATATTGCTGCGCCAAATCATATGGCTGCAATTCATCTACAATGGTTTGAAACGTAGGTTTCTTCCCTTCTTTCAACGATTGTATTAAAGCCACCATAACCTCATTTTCATTCATCGACAAACTCATTGACAAACCCACCTCCCTTTCGAATTCGGTGCCAGGCACTTGTCAATTTTTGATAAGTGCCTGGCACCGAAAATTCTTTGACGTTAACTTTTAGTATGTCACGTTGGATTTTCTTTTATGAGATTCCATTTCGAATTTTAATGCTCTTTGAACATAGTATAACTCCTATCTTAACCTAATCAGAAGCAAACATATAATTTCTTGAACGTTTATGTACACTAAGTACTAGTCCCATGGCTATCATATTTGTTAGTAAGGCACTACCACCGTAACTTATAAAGGGTAAAGGAAGGCCAGTTATAGGCATTAACCCAATTGTCATAGCAATATTTTGAAAGACTTGGAACGTTAAAAGTCCAACAATACCAACGCTTATATAAGCGCCAAATAAATCGTTTGACCCCAAAGCAATTACTATAATCCTATAAATTAAAATAAAATATAAACTAATTAAAATACAAGCTCCAACAAAACCAAAATCTTCTCCAATTACTGCAAAAATAAAATCGGTATGTGCTTCAGGAATTTTTCCGTTTTGCACTTGTACTCCTTGGTTAAATCCAGCACCTGTTAATTGTCCTGAACCAATACCTAGAACTGCCTGCTTTAACTGATATCCATAGTCAGAGGCATATTCATTTGGATTTAACCACCCATAAATACGTCCCATTTGATGAGGTTTGAATATCTTAGTGAATAAATCGAAATAATTAAAATAGATGTAGACCAATGATAAAAAACTTGTAAATAAACTTATTACCAATAATCCAATCATTTTTAACGAAATACTTGAAATAACTAACATAATGATCGTAATAGACGCAATCATTAAAGCTGATCCTAGATCAGGCTGGACAAGTATTAATGCAAATGGAAATACAGCAAATAGAATAACCTTTACTGTAATAAAAATACTAGCTGTAAACGTGATTCTTTCAACGCCTATTCTTTTCAAGAGCACAGCCAAGTGTAAAATAAGAAATATTTTAATAAATTCTGATGGTTGGAGGTCAAAAAATCCTAAGTCAATCCAACGTGTGGAACCATTTTTTGTAACTCCAAAAAAGTGTACTGTGAGTAGCATTGTAACACCCATTATATATAGATACAATGCAACTCGTTCGAGTAATTGATAATCAAAATAAGCTGTACACATCATAATGATAAAACCTATTACATACCAAAACAGTTGTCTTTTGACAAAAAAATAAGGATCTTCTTGAACATACTGTCCGGATCCACTATATACAGCTATCAGACTATATATCAATAAACATCCTAGTACGAATAATAAAACGTAATCTTTTTTTTCTTCTCTTTGCTTCATCCAAATTACCTCTTTGTTTGTATCGATTTCTATGAATCGGTTACCGATAACATATGTGTAATATATTGGACTACAAACGCATCATCTAAATAACCTACAGCAAAAATATAGTCAGGAATAGCGTCTAAGGTAAATATAAAGTAGAGTAACGCACTTCCCATAATAAGTAAGCGTTTTTTAGATCCTTTTTGTAGTCTAAAATAATGATACATTTCTTCAAGTTGCTTCATGTAGAACCCAGCACTTCCTACTGTTTTTAACTTTTCCTTAAACGCATTTCGTATCGTCTTTCTACCGGCTTGCGTTGCACCAAAAGATTCATAATGGGAAAGAAGGTGTTCAATTCTCTCCATGGAAAAAGCATCCGCTTTAACCCTAGAATGGGTAAGCATTGCCTGGATGTGATTAACGGAGAAATGTAATTCTCCTCTATCCTCTGCAGCCTTCTTGCCACCAAGAGAATAACCCGATAAATGAATCAAAGTTGGTAATGGGACTTCTAAACTATTAGAAAACTTTTGCAAATGATTAAGATTTGCTTTACGTTTTCCATTAACAATCTTGGATATAACCGCAGGATCAATCCCTGTATCCTTCCCAAGTTTTCGCATGGAAAGAGATTTCTTCTTCATAGAATCTAATAAAAACTCACCTAAACTACCTTCTGTTACCATTTTTTGCATCCTCTACCATCCTATTATTCTATTAACTATTATGAACTCTACAACACCGTTGACAATTTGTCAACAAATCATCAAAAAGGTGCCAGGCACCTATCGAAATTAGATTGACAAGTACCTGGCACCTTTTAATTATTATTCTCCTGTCTCGGCAAATTGTTTTATTCGCTGCCCTATTTGATCACGGACACGTTGGAAAACTTGCCACTTTTCTGCTTCTGTACCTTCAGCTTTTGCTGGGTCGTCAAATCCCCAATGTTCCCGTTTTACGTATGGAGGTGTAACAGGACATTTATCTTTCGCATCACCACATAACGTTACTGCAAGTTTTGCATTATTCAAGATTTCTGGATTAATGATATCTGAAGTTTGATCAGAAATATCAATTTCGACTTCATTCATCGCTTTTACTGCATTGGGATTTAATCCATGTGCTTCAATTCCCGCACTTTTCACTTCCCACTCATCACCTAAATATTTCTTTGCCCAACCTTCTGCCATTTGACTTCTGCACGAGTTACCCGTACACAAGAAATAAATTATTTTTTTATCCATATTCATTCTCCTTTGTTAAAATATTGTAAGTGTAAGATATAATCCTAATAACGTAATAAATAAGATTGGAAGTGTTAGAACAATACCGGTTTTAAAATATGTCCCCCATGATATTTTCACACCCTTTTGAGATAAAACATGGAGCCATAACAATGTAGCAAGGGAACCAATCGGTGTAATTTTCGGCCCTAAATCCGAACCAATAACGTTAGCATAAATTAACGCTTCCCGAATTACCCCCGTTGTATCTGTCTCTGCAATTGCAATTGCATCAATCATAACAGTCGGCATATTGTTCATAATAGATGATAAAATAGCTGCTATGAATCCCATGGAGATCGTTGCAATAAAGAGCCCTTCTTCTGCAGCAAGTTGGATAACATAGGCTAAAATATCTGTTAGGCCAGCATTACGTAATCCAAATACAACTACATACATTCCAATTGAAAAAAATACGATTGCCCAAGGAGCACCTTTTATTACGGACATGGTGTCCACAACTGCGCTATTTCTAGCCATAAGTAAGAAGAAGATTGCAATTACACCAGCCACAATCGATACCGGAAGATTGATAAATTCACTCACAAAATAGCCGATTAACAGTACGGATAGGACAAACCAGGATAAACGAAACATTTTTAAATCCTTAATCGCCTCTTCTGGCCTTTTTAATTGGGAAACATCGTATTTCCTTGGAATACTTTTTCTAAAATAAACTAATAGGACACCAATTGTCGCAAGCAAAGAAAATAGGTTTGGAATAATCATACGACTAGCATATTCTACAAAACCAATCGCAAAAAAGTCTGCAGATACAATATTCACTAGGTTACTGACTACAAGCGGTAATGACGTCGTATCTGCTATAAATCCACTAGCCATAATAAAAGGAAATACCATTTTCTCCTTAAAATTCAAATTGCGAACCATTGCTAATACGATGGGTGTTAAAATTAATGCTGCCCCATCATTTGCAAAAAATGCCGCTACAATTGCCCCTAAAATACTTACATAGACAAACATTTTAATGCCATTTCCCTTTGCCGCCCTAGCCATATGTAGCGAGGCCCATTCAAAGAATCCAATTTCATCTAATATTAAAGATATAAGAATGATCGCAACAAAAGCCAATGTTGCATTCCATACAATACCAGTTACTTCAATCACATCTTGAAACCCTACTACTCCTACAATTAAAGCGACAATCGCTCCACCGCACGCAGACCAGCCAATGGACAAACCTTTAGGTTGCCATATAACTAGGATTAATGTGATAAGAAAAATAATAAATGCTAGTATTACTTCCATTGTAAGCAAAATTTATCCCTCCAATTAACAACACGAAATTCTTGATCCATTCTCTTCTAACTGTTTTAGCTTGTCGTCTTGATTTGGTATCTGTGAAAGAACTTGTTGAACAAATGGAAAAAATTCATTTTCCTTATTCATGGAATAAAAAATCCATTGTCCTCTTCTTTCTTCTTCGACAAGACCAATATCTCGAAGTTTACGTAAATGCTGACTGATAGAGGGTTGACTTGCTTGAAAAATTTCAACAAACTCACAAACACAGCAATCGTTATTCTCTAAGATCTTCATCATTGTTAACCGAGTACGATCCCCCAGCAATTTAAAAATTGCAGCTGCTTTCTCTATATTAACAACATCAGTATTCAACAATATTAATCCCCCCTAATATATTACTTTATTAGTATATAACTATTTACTTATATAATCAAACAAAAAAATAGGTGCCAGGCACTTGTCGAACTTCCGACAGGTGCCTGGCACCTATTTTTCTGAACGTATAATTTGGCCTCGTAATTTTGCGCCTATGATGGATTCCGCTATTCGATTTAAGAGTTTTTGTTTTGTATAAGTTTGTGAAACGTAAACATCCATCGATTTAGCCAACGCAATAATATCTTTTTTTGTTCGAAGCTTAGGGTGATTAGCTAAATAATCCTTACCCTTTTCGACCGAATCAAACTTATGTATTTCCTCAGCTAACTTTTGGTGCATGTGATCATTATTAGCCGTTGATTTTATGTTTTCTCCAAACGAATGAACCAACTTATTAATAATATCTTGCTTCGTATCTCGTGATTTATTTGAAACATTGTAATGCTCGCTGATTAAAAGCAATTCTTCTTTCTTAAACTGTTTTTTAATGTCTTCTAATTTCAATAAACGGATATCGCTCCTAAACTTTTCTACTAGCAATGCAGTACGCTGGTTAGGCTCCAACTGTTCATACCGAACCACTGCTTTTCCGCTTAACAAATTTTGATATTGCTCGTTCGATAAATCTGAAATAAAATCCATCAATATGAATAAGAGTTTTTCTGTTTCTTTTTTCCCCACTTGCCTCCCTCCTACGTAAACATCCTTGTTAAAGTTAGGATCTCTTTTACGATACCTTGTATTTCTTCGCGTACACGTTCCTGCTGTGGATAGCCTTTTCCAAGTACGACCGGTACTCCTGTCTCCGGAGCCATCGCAAACAATGTTTTGTTTTCCCGCAACAAAAAGCGAAAGCAGCGATGTTCACGTTCAACCTGATTTATATATTCCTGTTGGACAGCTGTTGGTTTCTGTTTATAAAAGGAAACCATCGTAAAAATAACTCCTAACATTTTAGGAGAGATTGTTCTTTCCTCCGCTTCAATTGCATATTGATTAAACTTTTCCTCTAGATCTTTCACATGACGAACCAACGTATTTATTCCAAGGGTAGATAAATAATCCGCTTTTGCAGGAACAACAAATGCATCACTTGCAATGATAGCGTTTTGGGTAACCAAATTAAAATTTGGAGGACAATCAATAATAATGATGTCGTAATCATCATTAATTTCTTCCAGTTTATTTTGCAACCTTGTTAAAACACGTAAATAATTACTCCGAATCGTTCTTTCTGTGTTTCCGCCTAACCTACTTGAAAGTTCCATATCCACATGAATTAACTCCAAGTGCGAGCATATCATATCAATTTTTCCCTGCTCAAGCTTATTATTTACAACGCTTGGCGTAATGACCGACTCCTTTAATGACACATCTTGATCCCGATCTAGAAACTCATCATACCAATGCTTAATGGTCCTTCCTTTACGGTCTAAGTCCAGCCATTGATCAATTGTCACAAAGGACAACGTTAAATTCGCTTGTGGATCCAAATCAATTAACAGCACCCTATTTCCTCTATTAGCAATTTCCCCAGCAAGATTTGCTGCAATGGTCGTCTTCCCTACACCACCCTTATAATTCATCACAGAAATTACCCCACAAAATCACCCCTCCAACACTATACATATGCATACACAAACGAAAAAAATTCCAAAATCGGTGCCAGGCACTTATCATTGTTAGTTGCATTGTGTTGGATTTACGGATCTACCTCCATCTTAAGGTCATGGTTAGCTTGCAACAGTCTGTTCCTTCTACTTGAGAGTGCATGGTAAGGTTAAGTCCATCTGGGTTGTAATCGACATCGACATCCCCCTGAACACCGGTAGATTCAATTAATTCTTTAACTTTTTCTGTTTTGTTTTTTTGCGCTTCATCCATTATTTTATACGCCAATTGTTCATCCTCTGATAGTTTATTTAGAATGACTGAAGCATCTGCCATTAAATGCTTAAATGCCCCCGCTGATTTAAAAAAGAGATCTGCATCAACGTCTGGATATTGTTGGCGAATAGGAAAATATTTAACATAAACTGGGTATCCCCACGGATATTGAATAATTGGTTGATAATAGGATGGGTACAATGCCTGATAAGGGTCATACAAATAATACATAACCAATTCCCTCCTGAAATTTTAACAAGTTAATACAATATATGTTAACGAACCTATAAAGTGCTTTTCCCATCGATTCATAGATTCTTACCAGACAGGAATTAAAAAATTTCAATTGGGAATCCTACATACCTAGGTATGCTATTGGAGGTGTATGTATGCAAAACGAAACCCGGGAATACCGGACGGGACAGGGAGTTCCAGCAACTGGACAATACCTATGTCAGTCTGGTAAAACGGTACAAATTGCTAAAGGTGAAAGGTTTCCATCATGTCCAGTTAGTGGAAATGAGACGACCTGGACACATGATGATCGTTAAACAAGGGGATTCCCCTTGTTTTTTTACATACATTTAATTAGCCAATTCCTCAAGAAAGGTTATTCCTATCGCAGAGGAACCAACCATCTTCCATTTTCCATGCACCTTCTCCATATGATAAATAACTTCTAGGATACGATCCAAAAACTCTTGATTTTCTTCCACCGTATACATCTTTTGCTTAACATATAAATCAGCCTTCGTTGACGAATCAAAGGTGACTTCCATTTCCTGCGCCTCAATCACTGCTCCAATCTCTTGTATCAGCTGAAATTGACTTCTTATATTTTCTTCTGTATCTGGATCCATGGATAATGTATTCATATATGTCCCTTCATCCCCAGTTTCCATTGCATCCAACTGTTTTGTATAGACTTCAATAATATCTTGTTCATTAACTTCTTTTTCTCCATTTTTTATGTTGGCCTCTGGCACTTCTTCCGCACTCCTGTTATCTTCCACTTCACCGCTTAGCTCTGCATCATCCACACAAGCTGATAAAACAGATATGAAACACCCAACTAATACGACTGCACGTTTCACTTTATTCTCCTCCCACCAACCCTTTTATTCAGTAAGCAAGGACTTGGTTGTATTCATTTCATGATGTAAAGTGAATTTATTTCAACTTTTCCCCACCAATTGTTTTCAATAAGATACTTATGCGAATTAAAAATAAATATGGCTACACAAAACCCCCGCAAAATTAAATAGTATCTAATTTTGCAGGGTAGTATGGAGAATTATGTTTTTTCTAGCAACCTATTTTTCTGTTATCTGGTTAAACAGATTTTCTACCGTACCTGTGCCGACATTCTCATATTTTGCTAGAATAACGAGCTCCCTAGGTAATTGACCAACCATCTCAATTTGATCTTGTTTTAATTGACGTAACAAACTAGGAATTCCTGAAAATTCTTCTGTCGTAAGAGGTACATTGGCTAGTTTTTCTGTAAGGACAATGTGTTTTTCTTTGTAAAATAAAAATAGTTCTCCAGGACGTTCTAGGGTTAGCTTTCTACGAAATTTTTCTTCCTCTATGAAAATTTTTAATTCCTCAAACAAATTTTCATCATTACGTTCCCCAAAACGTTTCACATGATGATGTAGCCCCTCCAATCTACGCGGAAGTTCACTCATGATTCTTGCCTGCTGTTCGGCCCCTAGCCTAATCAGAAACGTTTCTGATTTTGTAAACCTCTGTGGTAACAAGAATGCATCCCTCAAAAAATGAGGTATGCCTAACTGCTCGCCTTTGTAGCTAATGTTTCGTATCGTTGTATAGCCTGGCGCTAGCGTTTCCATCTGACTTTCGTTAGTAATAATATTAATTTCTGTATTATCGTCGACCTGATCGTTTATGGGTTGTTGAACAGATTCCGTAAGTATTTTTTCTAGGGATTTTAATCGAACTTCTATTTCTGTAATATCATATTGTTTTTCCATCCTTGGCTTGGGATCTTGATATTCAGGTACTTTTACATGAACCGGTCCGTATACCTCAACATACCATTTAACAATTTGATAAACAGATTCCCAAGAGATTAGTGCTTCCGAATAACGAAATGAACGTGCGTCATGTGCTGCTTGATTACCGATTTGTCGAACATGGTGTAATGCATCACGTATTTCTGATTTAATATATCCATGTTTATCAAGTAAATCAATTCTATCCTTTAAGCTGTTCCACTGCTCCGATGGAATAGCTTCCGCTCGAATCACCTGATCCAAAATATTTTCCACAAAAACTCTAGCATGTGTCAACATCGTCCTCGGACTAGTAAATATACTAAATTCCAACTCCCTAGCAACTAATGCCAGCTCTTTCGACACGTTTTCTAAAAAACGATAAAAATAAGTATCCATCTTCATGTTGTCCTCTCCTTTGGTGCTTTCACTAATGGTGCCAGGCACCTGTCGATATATGTTGGTCGAAGTAAGTTTAGTATCTATTATTATTCTTATTAATGCGTAAATCCCAATGATTCCTCATAAGTTACCTTGAATTGCTAACAACTCATTCTATCATACAAAAAGGTGCCAGGCACTTGTCGAGTATTCGACAAGTGCCTGACACCGATACATCAATTATTAATGTCCAGAAGCTTTGGATAATCCACCAATTTTCTTCTTCAAGTGATTACTCTCTTCATTTAATCCGCTATAGGATACACGAATATTATTTTGTTCAAATTTTGTCTCTATTTTATCCAATGCACCAACAGCAGAGTCGTCCCATAAATGTGCATTTGAAAGATCAATCTCAACTTCTTTAACAGTATCGTTAAAGTTAATTTTATCTAATAAATCATTTACTGAAGCAAAGAATATTTGACCATTAATCTTATAAACTTTTTTCGTACCTTCTAATGCCACAATCTCATTTACTTTTACTTTAGATATTTTTGCAGCAAAGAAAACTGCACTTAATAGAACGCCTGCTAGAACACCTTTGGACAAATCATGTGTCACCACAACGGTTAGAACTGTAATAACCATAACTGCGGCATCTGTTCTTGGTAATTTATTCAAATTACGTATTGAGGACCAATCAAAAGTACTGATTGAAACCATAATCATAA
Organism: Oceanobacillus limi; assembly: GCF_900111445.1. GTDB lineage: Bacteria > Bacillota > Bacilli > Bacillales > Amphibacillaceae > Ornithinibacillus > Ornithinibacillus limi. The sequence continues at coordinate 53,202 of NZ_FOHE01000020.1, forward strand.
CTCCAGCCAATGCAGCCATTGGAATTTGAACAACAACTCCCCCTAGAACAATTATCAAGAACATAAGAAATATTCCAGCGACTAGCGTTGATAATCTACCATTTCCACCTGATTTCACATTAATAACAGACTGTCCGATCATTGCACATCCTGCCATGCCACCGAAAAATCCAGAAACGATATTGGCTATGCCTTGTCCACGACTTTCTTTATTTTTATCACTTTCCGTATCTGTCATATCATCTACTATATTAGCTGTTAATAATGACTCTAGTAAGCCTACAATTGCTAGTGATAATGAATAAGGAAAAATAATCATCAAAGTTTCCAAATTAAACGGTATTGATGGAATCAAAAAGACTGGTAATTGTTGTGTCAAGTTCCCTAAACTACCAACAGTCCGCATTTCTAAATTAGCAAAAATAACAATTGCTGTTACGACGATAATAGCAACAAGAGTAGATGGAATTGCTTTTGTAAATCTAGGTAAAATATATATAATTGCTAGTGTCAACCCCACCATTACATACATTACCCAGCTTTCACCTATGAAATGTTGAAGTTGAGAGGTAAAGATTAATATTGCTAATGCATTAACAAATCCTACCATTACCGACCTAGGGACAAACTTCATAATATTTGCCAATTTAAATACTCCAAATATTATTTGTAGAACTCCCGTTAATATCGTTGCCGCAAGCAAATATTGTAATCCATAATCTGCAACGAGTGTAATCATCACTAATGCCATAGCACCAGTTGCAGCAGAAATCATTCCAGGACGTCCACCAACAAATGCAATAACTACCGCAATACAAAAAGATGCATAAAGTCCCACCATTGGATCTACTCCAGCGATAATCGAAAATGCAATTGCTTCAGGAATTAAAGCAAGTGCAACAACGATACCAGCTAATACATCACCACGTACATTTCCAAACCAATTTTGTTTTAGTTGCTGTATGTTCATGTTAGCACCTCTCTTATTTTTTTTGAATAACGTTAACACTATGTTGACGTTTTTTACCGCTAAGAACAAGAAGAATCATACCATATCCGTATCACAGTTCAAAACGCCATGGAAACGCGATCATTCGAGATTTACTTTGAAACTCTTCTATTTTCTTTTATTTTCTATTAAATTGTATAAAAAGCTATAATTTTATATTTACTTATAACTGAGTATAATTGAATCTAACTGACCTGATATATTTTTATTGTTTAGCGGTTCTATGGTATGATACAAACATGATAACTATTTGGGGGCGACCTTATGGAAAGAGAGATAATGACGGTTGCACAAGTTGCGGAGTACTTGCAGCTAAGTGAAATGACTACATATAAACTTGTTCAGGAAGGGAAAATTCCTGGTTTTAAAATAGGTAGGCATTGGAGAGTAAAAAAAGAAGATCTAAATGAATTTATTGAACGCTTAAAAAATGGTGAACGGCTTTAGTCAAAAATAATCCCGTGTTAATTCAAAGAGAATAACACGGGATTTTATAATAGAAAGCGTTAACCTTCATTTATTAATATTTTCATCAATTAAACGAGAGTCAATTTCTATTTGAATTTACTAGCAAATAAAGTTATCACTACTATTATTTTACAACAAATTTCGTTTGGCTATGTCCTTCTTTAGTCTTAGATACCTGTAATGTCGCTGGAAACATGGTTTTCAGTTCTTGTACATGGGAGATAACGCCAATCATACGACCTGATTGTTGTAAATCAACCAACGTATCGATAGATTTGTTTAAAGATTCCTCGTCCAATGAACCAAAACCTTCATCAATAAACATTGTGTTGATTGAAATATTACCTTGAAAGCTTTGAATAACATCCGACATTCCAAGGGCTAAACACAATGAGGCATTGAACTTTTCTCCTCCAGAAAGTGTTTTTACATCACGTGTTTGTCCAGTATAGGCATCATACACATCTAATGCCAGTCCACTTTGTCTTCCGTGAGATTCTTGGCGATCACTACGGATCAGGTAGTACTGACCGTTGGACAACCGTTTTAACCTTTCATTGGCTGCTTCAATAATCTGTTCCAAATACTCAATTTGTAAATATCTTTCAAAGGATATTTTTTGCTCGTTCTGTCCCCTGGTAACGTTGTATAGATCAGTAATTGTAGTAAGTTTCTTCTCAAAAATACGAAGCTGTTCCTCGACATCTAAAATCTTTTGTTTTAATTCAGTGCATTCCTTTAAATATTCTTTTGATAGATTCAACTTATTTAGTGCAATCTCATAGGTTTCTTTTAGTTTTTTCACTTCTTCCTCTATCGCAAGAACATTAACTCTTGATTTCCCATGTAAGGATTTTCTTAAATCTTCTACTTGCTGTTCTACTAGTGAACGTTTTTCATTAAATTTCTGGATAGAATCTTTTAGTTTATTACATTCTGCCTCAGCTATTTTAGCTTCTTGATATGCATTTTCAGATTCAAACTCTGCTTCCTCAATCTTTTCTTTAAACTGATTTCTAGCAAGTTTTAATTTCTCATTCGTCTCTTCTAACTGTTTTACTGCATGAGAGTGATTGGAAGTCGCCTTGGTCTGCTCAAGTTTTGCCTGATCCAGTTGCTTTTGCGCTTGCTCCCAGGCTTGATCAAGTTTATATTTTTGTTGTTCATTCTTTTGTATTTCTTCCTCTAATTTTGATAACGTTCTATATTCTTCTGGTATATTACGTAACCTTTCATCGTACACAGCCTTAGAAGTTTGGTAAGTTGATCGAAGTTCTTGATAGTTAGTATCAAATTCTTCTTTTTGTTTATCCAATTTTTTCAATTCGTTCTTAATCGTCTCGTACGATTCTTTCTCCCTAACTAATACCTCCCTCATCTCCTGTAATTCTTTCACTTCCTTGTTCAAACGAGTACCTTCTTCTACCAACTTATTATTTACTTCCACAGCATCCGTAGCTGATATGGAAAAATTAGATAATTCTTCTGTTTTTTCCTTTAGTTGGGAAAGGTTCGCTTCTTGTTTAGCAGCGGCATTTCGGTAAATATCAGCTTTTTCATCAAGTTCTTTTTTTAATTGCTCTAGTTCATCCTTCGTAACAGAGTTATTATGCTGGGTAGCTTTATTCGGATGTTCCAAACTACCGCATACTGGACATGCCTTACCGTCATGTAAATGTGTGGCTATTAAACTAGCTTGATTATTCATCCAAAGTTCTTCTGTAGTTTGATATTGTTCCCTCGACTTCTCATAGGCTGTTTTCTTAAATTCTAAGTCCTTGGTTAATTGTGTTTGGGTTTGTTTAAGGTGAAGGAAATCTTTTAAAACTTTGGCTTTTTCCCTCATCTCCGTTAGCTGTTGGTGTTTTTCTGGCAGTTGGCTAACGTCTTTATCCATTTGCTTTATTTTTAAGTCTACTTTTTCTGCTTTTTCTTGTTCTTTATGAAGGGATTCCTTTACAAGCTTCAACTTTTCTTTGGCTTGATTCCCCTTCACTGCTAGTTCTTGCAATTGTCGTTCTCTAGTAGTGATGTCTTTTACAGTAGGAAGATACTCCTTTAAACGGTCAATTTTTCTCCCGATTTCTTCACGTTCTGCTTTCCTGGACTCTTCTTTCCTATATACATTTTCTGTCTTTTCTAACTGTTGATCAGCTTGTATTTTTTCAAATTCAGAATTAGTAAGTGCTTTGGATTTAATTTGCTCATCTTTAGTCCATTCAATAACTTGCTTTTCATATACTTCTAGATTACTTGCTCTTTCTGCATCTTCGAATTGTTTTTCTTTTGTACGAAATTCTGGAATACGATCTTGTAATTCTTTCCGTTGATTTTCTTTTTGATCTAATTCCTGAAACCGTTCATTTAAAACTTTAGCAGATGAGAACTCTTCCTGTTTTCTCTCATGGGACTTGTAAGCTTGATCGTATTCATCTTGATCAGCTTCAATCTTCTGTTGATAAAAAACTGCTTCCTGCTCTAAACCTGTTACGACTTGATTCGCGTTATAATGGTCTTCACCCAATACTTGAAATAATAATGAATCCTCACGATTAGGAAGTGATGCACGAATTTGCTGAATAAGTTGGTCCTTTGATTGTTCTGACTGATCAAATTCTTTCTCAATCATTTGCTTTTTATTTCGTAAAATTTCATTCATTTCTTTATAGGATTCTGTTTTAAAAAGCCTTCGTAATATGGCTTCTTTATTTTCTGTTTGCGAAGTTAATAGTTTACGAAATTCACCTTGAGGTAACATAACAATTTGTTTAAATTGATCTTGTGTTAAGCCAATAATAGATTCAACTTTTTTATCAATCTCACTGACTATTTGCCGATCAACACAAGGTACTTCTTGTTCACCAATTTTTTCATAAAACTCGTATTTTTCACCTGTTTTGGACTTATTTCCTTGTTTTACATGGCCAAGTTGGCGAAGAATCCGGTACATTCGACCACGCAATTCGAACTCTAATTCAATCGATGTATGGGTGTCATCTTCTGCAAAATCGCTCCGAAGCATCTTGTGATCCTCTCTATCTGTACCACTTGCGCTTCCATAAAGTGCAAAACAAATCCCGTCAAAAATAGTCGTCTTTCCTGCTCCTGTATTACCAGAGATAACAAACAAATTATTATCATTTAACTCTTTAAAATCAACGGTTTCCGTATTCTTATAAGGACCAAATGCAGTCATTTTTAATTTCAAAGGTTTCAATTTCCCATCACTCCCCTACTTATTCGTTGTAACTTCTTTTGGATTGGTGCGCCATTCTTTTTCTTCATGAAGTAATTCATCAAAAACTTCTTTTATGATTGCTTCTGTCTCTTCATTTGCTTCAATTCCTTTTACTTCTTTATAAAAAGCTTTAAACAACTCTAAATCACTCATTTTACTGCGGTTTACAGATTCTGATTCATCCTCTATATTTGGAGATATCCCATATTTTTTTCGTTCCACATGCATTGCATTGGGGTATACGGATCTAACCTTTTCCATAGGTGATAATACTGGTGCCTCATCAGCAAGCCGAACAAATACGTAATCTTCATTTACTGGATGTGTTAATAATTCTTCTAGTGTTGCTTCAACTGTACGAATATCTCTTTTTGGTTTAAATAGGCGCTTTTCTAAAGCAACGTTTCCTTCACCATCCATATCAACAACATAGAATCCTTTTTTATGATGCTCTTCCGAAATGGAATATTTCAATAAGGAACCCGAATATTGAATATTATCTTGTAGTACTTTATGAGCCTGATGTAAGTGGCCAAGTGCAGTATAATTAAAAGGAGAAAAATGGTGAGCATCAACGTATTCTGCCCCACCAATTGAAAGGGGACGTTCAGAGTCACTCGTATTTTCCTCTTCTTCTCCAAAGGGAGTGACAAAAGCATGTCCAATAAATACGTGTCGACTGTTTGGCTCCATCGAATGTTTAATGGTTTCAACAATTTTTCTCATCGCATCATTATGAGAACGAATTTCCTCATCCTCGAATACGGTACGTACGACACTAGGATCGCAATAAGGAATAAGATGAAAATGTACATCACCAAACTCATCATTTAATATAACCGGATCAACATCTTTAGATAAATTACCAATAACATGAAAACCCTTTTCCTTCATAATTTTACTACCAAAATTTAACCTGCTAGGACTATCATGATTTCCTGCAACAGCCAATACTGGAGTTTCTAATTTCAAAACAATTGTCTCTAAGATTTCATCTAACAAATGTACAGCTTCTATTGGTGGAACAGCTCTGTCATATAAATCTCCTGCAATAATAACAGCGTCTGGTTTTTCCGTTTCGATTGCTTGTAAAAATTGATCCAATACAAATTTCTGATCTTCCGTCATGTATACACCTTGTACTAGTTTCCCTAAATGCCAATCAGCAGTATGAAATAGTTTCATAGAAACTTCCTCCTTCATAAAGTAAAGCGTTTCTTACTTCTATTATAATATATTTTTAATCGTTTAGATGTTCCCATAACTATTTTGATTATATTACCAAATATCATATAGAATGGGTAATTACAGTATTCTGTTCAAGAAGTTATTTATTAGTTTTATATAATCGTTCTTATGTTCTCTATTATACGGGTACATTTTTACTCATGCAATTTGACCTTTCTTTGGAAAATTCTATTATTAACGTTTATGTTTACATATATTTGTATTTTCAAAAGTGTAAAAAGAATATAATTAATTATTGATACCGTATGTAAGTAAAATAAATCACTTTCACCCTCTTCTAAATTTTTTATCCTGCATATAACTTGCAGCAAGCCCCCCACTTCAAACCTACGAGGTAAAACCAAGGAGTTTATGTGGGTGATCAACTAATAATATGATACGATATTGGTAGTTAAATAGGACCTAATTGTTACTTATTTTTTCGACCGGAGGTTTGCAAATGAAAAAGGGACTCATTAGAACATTGGCTATTTGTATATTTAAGAACAACAAATTTATTCTAGTGGCTGAAGGATTTGATTCAGTAAAACAGGAATTCTTTTACCGGCCAATTGGTGGTGGTGTTGAATTTGGAGAAAGAAGCTCAGAAACAATTATAAGAGAAGTTAAAGAAGAGATAGATGCTGAAATAAATGAGCTTACGTATTTAGGCACGACTGAAAATATATTTACATTTAATGGAAAAATCGGACATGAGATTGTTATGGTATATGATGCAAGATTCATAGATCCTTCCTATTATGAGCTAGAATCTTTTCAAGGAATAGAGGACAATGGAATGTCATTTAACGTTTATTGGAAGCCACTAGAAGACTTTCAAACAGGCAAATTAAGACTTGTTCCAGAAAACTTACTAAATCTAATTGATAACAGAATTTCATGCAAAAAACCATGATACGGAATTCCGTATCATGGTTTCTTCAATTGCCTGGCGGCGTCCTACTCTCGCAGGGGCAAAGCCCCAACTACCATCGGCGCT